>NZ_SSOD01000015.1 GCF_004801305.1 Pseudothauera rhizosphaerae
GTACTCCAACTCGGAAAAGCTCGATTGCATCGGCCCACGTCCTGTCATTCGAACACAGCCTCCATTATCTCAAGCGCATCTCTGTGCCGGGGCGCCGGCGGAGGAATAAATCAGCGATTCCCTAGGCGGTATCAGCACGATGGCCAGCTGTGCGAGGTCGATCAGAAGCGCGTCGATTTCGGCCTGGCAGCCGCCAGCCCGTGCAGCGAGCGATAATCGCAAGACAGTGGCATGGCGAAGCCCGGTTTTCTGCAGACCGGCCCTCGTCCATTGCAGTACCGGCCGCCGGGCCGCGCTTGCGGTAGAATCCTGCATCGACCCCCTGCGGCCTGCGCGGCCGCGCTCCTGGCGGATCCACTGCACCGATGACCCTAATCCCGATCGAAAAACGCCGCCGCGGCATCTACATCCTGCCCAACCTGTTCACCACCGCCGCCCTGTTCGCCGGCTTCTACGCCATCGTGCAGGCCATGAACAGCCGCTTCGAATACGCCGCGGTCGCCATCTTCGTGGCCATGATCTTCGACGGCCTGGACGGCCGGGTGGCGCGCCTGACCCACACCCAGAGCGCCTTCGGCGCCGAGTACGATTCCCTGGCCGACATGGTGTCCTTCGGCGCCGCCCCGGCGCTGGTCATGTACGAATGGGCACTGCAGGACCTGGGCAAGCTGGGCTGGATCGCCGCCTTCATCTACTGCGCCGGCGCCGCGCTGCGACTGGCGCGTTTCAACACCAACATCGACGTCATCGACAAGCGCTACTTCCAGGGCCTGCCCAGCCCGGCCGCGGCGGCCCTGATCGCCGGCATGGTGTGGGTGGTCATCGACAACGGCCTCACCGGCGAGGACGTGAACTGGCTCGCCTGCTTCCTGACCGTGTTCGCCGGCATCTCCATGGTCAGCAACGTGCTGTTCTGGAGCGGCAAGGACATCAACCTGCGCAAGAGCGTGCCCTTCATCGTGCTCATCGCGTTGGTGCTGGCCTTCGCGCTGGTCTCCAGCTATCCGCCGGGCGTGCTGTTCGCGCTCTTCCTGGGCTATGCCTTCTCCGGCTACGCGCTGTACGGCTGGCGCTGGCTCAACCGGCGCAGGCGGCGCGCCGAGGCCCAGCGCAACGGGCCGCCGAGCCAGGAACCCCACGACGGCTGAGGGGCGGGCCCCACGCTTGCACACGCTGCGAGAGCTGATCTATAGTCGGCCCATGATTTCCGAACGCGACTCCCTCCCCCCGTCGCTTCGCCCCCTGCCGGCGAGCCTGCTTCCGCTCGGCCCGCTGCTGCGCCCCGCGCGCTGACCATACATCCCCCTCCTCCGCTGCCCGTTCCCTGCATCCGCTGCAGGGAACGTCCGTATTCATCCGCACGAGACCTTCCCCGCTGGAGCCCGACATGAACGACCAACTGATCATCTTCGACACCACCTTGCGCGACGGCGAACAGAGCCCCGGCGCCTCCATGACCCGCGACGAGAAGCTGCGCATCGCCCGCCAGCTCGAACGCATGCGGGTGGACGTGATCGAAGCGGGCTTCGCCGCCGCCTCCAACGGCGACTTCGAATCCGTGCGCGCCATCGCCGAAGCGGTCAAGGAATCCACCGTCTGTTCGCTGGCCCGCGCCAACGAGAACGACATCCGCCGCGCGGGCGAAGCCATCCGCCCGGCCGCCCGCGGGCGCATCCATACCTTCATCGCCACCAGCCCCATCCACATGGAGAAGAAGCTGCGCATGACGCCCGACCAGGTGGTCGAGCAGGCGGTCAAGGCCATCGCCTGGGCGAAGGAATACACCGGCGACATCGAATTCTCCGCCGAAGACGCCGGCCGCTCCGAGATCGACTTCCTGTGCCGCATCTTCGAGGCCGTCATCCACGCTGGCGCCACAACCATCAACGTGCCGGACACGGTGGGCTACAACGTGCCCGAGCAGTTCGCCGCCACCCTCCGCACGCTGATCGAGCGCGTGCCCAACTCGGACAAGGTGGTGTGGTCCGTGCACTGCCACAACGACCTGGGCCTGGCCGTGGCCAACTCGCTGGCCGCCGTGCGCGCCGGCGCGCGCCAGGTGGAATGCACCATCAACGGGCTGGGCGAGCGTGCCGGCAACGCATCCCTGGAGGAAGTGGTCATGGCCGTGCGCACGCGGCGCGACGTGTTCCAGTGCGACACCGGTATCGACACCACGCAGATCGTACCCGCCTCCAAGCTGGTGTCCGGCATCACCGGCTTCCCTGTGCAGCCCAACAAGGCCATCGTCGGCGCCAACGCCTTCGCCCACGAATCCGGCATCCACCAGGACGGCGTGCTCAAGCACCGGGAAACCTACGAGATCATGCGCGCCGAAGACGTGGGCTGGGGCGCCAACAAGCTGGTGCTGGGCAAGCACTCCGGGCGCAACGCCTTCCGCTCGCGCCTGCAAGAGCTGGGCATCGTGATCGAGTCGGAGGACCACCTCAACCACGCCTTCGCCCGCTTCAAGGAACTCGCCGACAAGAAACACGAGATCTTCGACGAGGACCTGCACGCCCTGATGAGCGACGAGGCCACCACGCCGGAACTGGAGCACTACCGCCTGCTGTCCTCCCGCTTCCACTCGGAAACCGGCGAGACGCCGCAGGCGGAGATCACGCTGGCCGTGGGCGGCAACGAGACCCACACCTGCGCCGAGGGCTCCGGCCCGGTGGACGCGGCCTTCAAGGCCATCGAGAGCGTGGCCGGGAGCGGCACCGAACTGCTGCTGTACTCGGTCAACGCCATCACCACCGGCACCGACGCCCAGGGCGAAGTCACCGTGCGCCTGGCGAAGGACGGCCGCGTGGTCAACGGCCAGGGGGCGGACACGGACATCATCGTCGCCTCGGCCAAGGCCTACCTGAACGCGCTCAACAAGCTGCACAGCAAGCTGGAAAGGGTGAATCCACAGGTCTGAGCGTATCTCGCGCAGACCGACGGGGCGGATCGGCCCATGCCGGCCCGCCCCGTTTTCATTCGCCGGCCAGCTTCTGCCGCGACGGGGCGGTGAGCCGCGAGTAGAACATCGTGGAAAAGAACAGCACCAGCGCCAACGCCAGTTCGAGCGCCGCGAACACCCCCGTCAGCCCCGGGTCGCCGACCCGCAGCACGCCCTCGGTGAAGTACAGCAGGGACAGCATGGAGGTCCATTGGTACGTATAGCGCCGGCCGCGCAGGATGCCGAACAGGGGCGCCAGCAGCGGCAGGGCCTTCAGCGTGAGCCAGGAACCGCCCGGACGGATGGGCGCGAGCCAGCCTTCCCACAGCACGCACAGCACGATCAGTGCGATCAGGGCGGCGCTGGCCACCAGTTGCAGTACGGCAGGCCTCATCGCGCCTCCGCCAGCTTCAGCGCGTATTGCGCAAGCAGGCGCCCCTGGGCCTGGGCCAGCGCCGCTTCGTCCGCGCTCAGCACCGGGCTGCCGTCCTGGCCGGCCACGTGGCTGGCGCCGTAGGGCGTGCCGCCGCCGGACGTGGCGTCGAGGGCCGGCTCGGTGTACGGCAGCCCGGCGATCAGCATGCCGTGGTGCAGCAGCGGCAGCATCATGGACAACAGCGTGCTCTCCTGCCCACCGTGCAGGCTGGCGGTGGAAGTGAACACGCAGGCCGGCTTGCCGGCCAGGGTGCCGTTCGCCCAGGGGCCGGCCAGGCCGTCGAGGAAGTACTTCATCGGCGCGGCCATGTTGCCGAAGCGGGTCGGGCTGCCGAGGGCGAGTCCGATGCATTCCTCCAGGTCGCACGCTTCCACGTAGGGCGGGCCGTCGGCAGGAATCGCCTCCTCCACCGCCTCGCACACCGTGGACACCCGCGGCACGGTGCGCACCCGCGCGGCCGCGCCGGGCACCTGGTGCACGCCGCGGGCGATCTGCTCGGCCAGGGCGCGGACGGAGCCGCGGTGACTGTAGTAGAGGATCAGAATCTCTTTCATCGGAACGGGATAAAAAGACGGGGCCGGCGCTGCGCCGGTCGGGGCATGCCGGCTAGAATGCCGGGATTATACCGTTCGCCGGCAGCCCACCCGGGTCGCCGGAACCCGCATCGATGAAATTCCTGTACGCCGCCCGCGACCTCCAGGGCCTGCTGCTCACCCGCTTCCGGGCCACCCATTGCACGCAGGTCGCCGGCAGCCTGGTGTTCACCACCCTGCTCGCGCTCGTACCGCTGATCACCGTGGCCATCGCGCTGTTCAGCAACTTCCCCGGCTTCGCCGAGTTGGGCGATTCCCTGCGCGCCTTCCTGCTGGAGAACCTGCTGCCCGAGCGCGCCGGCCGCATCGTCACCAACTACGCGCTGCAGTTCTCCCAGAAGGCCGCCGGCCTGACCATGCTGGGCACCGCCCTGCTGGTGGTCACCGCGCTGATGCTGCTGTCCACCATCGAGCGGGTGTTCAACCAGATCTGGGGCGTGCGCCAGCCGCGCCCGCTGCTGTTCCGCATCGCGGTGTACTGGTTCGCGCTCACCCTGGGCCCGCTGGTGCTGGGCGGCAGCGTGTTCGCTTCCGGCTACCTGATCAGCGCCTCCATGCAACTGGGCCACCACGTGCCCTACCTGGGCGAACTGGCGGCCCGCCTGCTGCCGCCGGTCATGCTCGCGGCGCTGTTCAGCTATCTCTACTTCGCCGTGCCCAACCATCCGGTGCGCCCGCTGCATGCCCTGGCCGGCGGCATCGCCGCGGCGATCGCCTTCGTGCTCATGCAGCGCGCCTTCGGCCTGTTCATCACCCGCTTTCCGACCTACACGCTGGTCTATGGCGCCTTCGCGGCCCTGCCCATCTTCCTGGTCTGGCTCTACCTGTCCTGGGTCATCGTGCTGCTCGGCGCCCTGGTCACCGCCACGCTGCCGTCCTTCCTCGAACGGCGCCGGGTGGCAGCGCCCTTTCCCGGCGACCGCACCCATGCCGCCCTGAACATGCTGGTGGATCTCGCCCACGCCCAGCACGCCGGCCGCCCGGAGTCCTTCGCCACGCTGCGCACGGGCGCGAGCCTGGCCGACGACCAGTGCGAGAACGTGCTGGGCACGATGTGCGATGCGGGCTGGGTGGCGCGCACCGAGAACGGCGAGTGGGTGCTGGGCATCGCGCCCGAGCGCCTGCGCCTGTCGGACGTGATCGCCCGTTTCGCGCTGGCGCCCGAGTCCTGGCTGCAGGCCACCGCCGGTTCGCCCGCGCAGCGGGCGGCCGAACGCTTCGCCGCCGCCCTGTGCCAGGCGGACCTCACGCTCGCCGAACTGCTTGCCGGCGGCGCCGAAACTCACAACGGGTAGGGGTCGATCTCGTACTGCAGCAGTTCGATGTTCGCGGTCTGCATGTCCAGGCTGGTCACCCTGCCCTGGGCCACGTACAGGCGGCCCCCGTCGCTGATCAGGACGAAGCGCCGCGACGTGTAGGAGCCCGTCTGCACCAGGATGGCCGGACCGTGGCGCACGCCGGGCAGCGGCGGCAGCACCAGTGCCGGAGTCATGGTCTTCACGTCGCCGCCGCGGAAACCCACGGTCGCGGCCTCTCCGCCCTGGGCGATGACCTGCAGGCCGAGTTCGACCTGCTCGGCATCGTCGCTGCGAATCCAGCGCACGATGCACAGCGACCACGGCTTGCCCGCATGGGGGCGCAAGGCCAGCACCATGCCGGCGCTGAGCACGCCGGACACCCCGGACACGCTGATGATGGCGTAACCGCCGGGGCTTTCGTTGTACACCATCCACTCGGCGATGCGGGCGTGCTGTTCGCCGCGCTGGAACAGTTCCCAGATGGCGCGCAGGCCGGCGCACACCTGCACCGTGTATTCCTGGTGCTGGCGCGGGCTCTCGCGATACGGCGGCGCATTCCAGCGCTCGTGCATGCGGCGCAGCAGGGACAGCACCTCGACCGGGGTCAGGCCGGCGGGCAGGCCCGAATGCTCCGAATCGAGCAGTTCCACGTCGCGTTCCAGGCCGAGCACTTCGGCCTGCGCGATGCGCAGTTCCAGCCATTCCAGGCGATCGGCGACGGCTTGCGCGAGGGCATCCGAATTGAAATAGAACAGGCCCGGCGCTCCGCCCGAGCCGCGGCGCGACGCCGCCACCGGCGCCTCGTCCCGCGCCGGGTCCATCCAGTACAGGGAGGATTCCGGCGCCGAACGCACCCGCCCGACCCGCCCGTCGGCCTCCGCATTCTCCAGGTAGTCGTGCACCCAGACCAGCTCGCGCCCGGTCAGGCTCTCCGGCTGCAGCGCGGCGACCGCCAGAATGCGGCTGGCCGCGGCCAGCGCCGCGGCGCCTTCGCCCTCGGCACCGCCGCCGAACAGTTCGGCCAGACCGAACAGCGCATACACCTGCAGCCAGAAGCCCGTCGGCGGCTGGGCGCCTATCATGCAGGCAAACAGGTAGGCCTCGCCGGACAGACGCAATGCACGCTCGGTGAGTGCGCCGCGCTCGGCGCGCGGCGCCCCGAACCAGCGCCCGCGAACGTCTTCCAGCCCCAGTTGAAAGCCCGCCGCCAGATCGAGCAGGGCATCGACCAACCCTTCGACCGGTTGCCGCAATTCGGGCCCGAGCGGCAGCGGTGCGTTGAGCAGGCGGGCGCGGAAGCGTTCGGCGATGTCGCGCGCGCGCCAGTCCAGTTGCGTCAGGCAGTCCAGATACTCGTCGGCGGAGCGTACCGCCCCGCGCAGTTCGCGGACATGCGCCCGCAGCGCGTCAAGGTCGGCGGCCGGATCGTCGGCCGGCTCGGCCGCAAGCCAGGCCGTCACGGCCGATACCGAAGAAGATTGTTGTTCTGGCGCCTGCATCGTTAAGGGCTTTCCGCTGTGATCTGCGCATTCTATTCAAAATCGCCATGCCTCGCGGGTCATCGCCCGGCCGCCGGGCGAAAAAACCTCTGCCGACGGGCATCCCCGAGGGCGCCGGGGCCAAGATCGTACTTGTCTGCCCGGGCGCGATCCGCTATAGTTCCGCGTTTTCCGAATCTTCCGATCAGGATACCCAGATGGTCGTCATTCGTCTTGCCCGTGGCGGCGCCAAGAAGCGCCCGTTCTACAACATCGTCGCCGCCGAGTCGCGCAACCGCCGCGACGGCCGCTTCATCGAGCGCGTCGGCTTCTACAACCCCGTGGCTTCCGGCGCCGAGAAGAGCCTGGTGATCAACACCGAGCGCCTGAGCTACTGGCAGCAGAACGGTGCCCAGCTCTCCGACACCGTCGCCCGCCTGGTGAAGCAGGCTGCCGCGGCCGCCTGAGCGGTACGCAAGGCAGCACCATGATCGTACTGGGGCGCATCGTCGCCCCTTTTGGCGTTCAGGGCTGGGTCAGGATCCACCCTTTCGGGGATGATCCGCTGTCCTGGCGCAAGATGCCGCAGTGGTGGCTGGCTCCGGCCGACGACGTGCCCGACGAAGCGTGGCGCCCGATGACGCTGACGGGCTGTCGGGCGCACGGCAAGGGGCTGGCGGCCGCCTTTGCCGAGGCAGCGGACCGCAACGCGGCCGAAGCGCTGGATGGCTGGTACATCGGCGCCCCGCGCGAGGCGCTGCCGGCCACCGGGGCGGACGAATACTACTGGCACGATTTGATCGGGCTGGCGGTGGAGAACGAGGCCGGCGAGGCATTGGGCACGGTTTCCGGCCTGCTCTCGACCGGCGTGCATGATGTGTTGCAGGTGCAGGACGGCGAAGCCGAACGGCTGATTCCCTTCGTCGCCGCCTACGTGCAGGAAGTGGATCCCGCCGCCCGGCGCATCCGGGTGAGCTGGGAGAAAGACTGGTAGCGAGGAACAGCCTTGGCGAACGGCGAGGCGGCAGGCGGGGCAGGCAGCAATCCGATGCGGCGCTTCGACGTGGTGACGCTGTTCCCGGAGATGTTCGCCGCCCTCACCGGCAGCGGCATCACGCGGCGGGCGCAGGATCGCGGTCTGTACCGGATCGCTTTCCACAACCCGCGGGACTTCACCACCGACGTGCATCGCACGGTGGATGACCGTCCCTACGGCGGCGGGCCGGGCATGGTGATGCTGGCGGAACCGCTGGAGCAGGCGATCCGTCAGGCCCGCCGGGCGCAGCAGGATGCGCTGGGCCAGGCTGGACGGGTGATCTACCTGTCGCCCCAGGGGCGCAGGCTGGACCACGAAAAGGTATTGGCGCTTGCCGCGCAGCCCGCCCTGGTGCTGCTGTGCGGCCGCTACGAAGGCATCGACCAGCGCTTGCTGGACCGCTGCGTCGATGAAGAGGTTTCCCTCGGCGACTTCGTGCTGTCGGGCGGCGAGTTGGCGGCCATGGTGCTGCTGGACGCCATCGTGCGGCAGTTGCCGGGGGCGCTGAACGATGCGGATTCGGCGCGCGAGGATTCGTTCGCGGACGGCTTGCTGGATTGTCCGCACTACACCCGCCCGGAGGTGTACCAGGGCGAGGCGGTACCGGCGGTATTGATGTCCGGCAACCACGCGGCCATCCGCCGCTGGCGGCTCAAGCAGTCCCTGGGCCGTACCAGCCTGTTGCGCCCCGACCTGCTGGCCGGGCGCCGGCTGAGCAAGGAAGAATCAAACCTGCTCGACGAGTTCGAGCGGGAGCAGGAAGGAACGCCCGGCGCCGGCACGGACTGAGCGTTCCCTTACAAACCGCATCGCACCAGGTACGCCTGCTCTGCATGCAAGGCCAAAGGCCGTTAGATACGACAGGAGTCACAGATGAACCTGATTCAGCAGCTCGAACAGGAAGAAATCACCCGCCTGACCGAAGGCAAGACCATCCCCGAGTTCGCCCCCGGTGACACCGTGGTGGTGCAGGTCAAGGTCAAGGAAGGCAACCGCGAACGTCTCCAGGCCTACGAAGGCGTGGTGATCGCCAAGCGCAACCGCGGCCTCAACTCCAACTTCATCGTGCGCAAGATCTCCTCCGGCGAAGGCGTGGAACGTACGTTCCAGACCTACTCCCCGCTGGTGGCCAGCATCGAGGTCAAGCGCCGCGGTGACGTGCGTCGCGCCAAGCTGTACTACCTGCGCCAGCGTTCCGGCAAGTCCGCCCGGATCAAGGAAAAGCTCGACTACAAGGCGGTTGCGGCGAAGAAGCAGCAACAGGCCTGAGCGGCTGCAGGCAGGTAATGCGAAACGGGCCTTCGGGCCCGTTTCGTCGTTTACGCCGCCCGCGCAGGCGGGCGGCCTTCAGCGCCGCTCCACCGCGTACAGCAGCGCGCCGGCGGCGAGCAGGAAGAGCAAGCTGGGGGTGATCGCGGCCATCAGCGGCGGCCACGCGTTGATCACGCCGAGGCTGGAGAACAGGCCGTTGAGCAGGTGGAAGCCGACGCCGACCATGACGCCGATGAAGATGCGCACGTTCACCCCGCTGCTGCGGCGATCGTGCACGAAGGCGAAAGGCAGCGCCAGCGCGATCATCACCAGCGCGGCGAGCGGATAGGTGAGCTTCTTCCACAGCGCGATCTCGTAGCGCTCCGTGCTCTGCCGGTTCTCCTCCAGGTGGCGGATGTAGGCGTACAGCGCATTCACCGACATGCGCTCGGGGGCCACCATCAGCACGCTCAGCACCTCCGGCGTGAGTTCGGAACGCCAGGTGATCTCCGGCAGTTCGACCACGGCAGTGGCGTCGTCGCCGAAGCGGGTCTGGCGCACGCCGGTGAGCCGCCAACTGGCGGCCGCCACGTCGTAACGCCCGGATTCGGCCTCGCTGATGGAGACCATCTGGTTGTGCTCGTCGAACTCGAAGATGCGCACCCGCTCCATGCTGCGGTCCGGGCGCAGCGTGCGCGCATTGACCACGCGCGGACCGTCCTTGACCCACAGGCCGGAGCGCAGTTGCTGGGACACCGTGGCCTGGGTGGCCATCAGCCGCCACTGCTGGGCCGCACGTTCGGCCGGCGGCGCAAGGTATTCGCCGAACACGAAGGTGACGATCACGAACACCACGCCGATCAAGCCGAGAATGCGCACCAGCGCTGCGTTGGACAGACCCGAGGCGCGCATCACGGTGATCTCGGAATGGCGCGCCAGCGCGGTCAGCGCATACAGCGTGCCGATCAGCACGACGATGGGCATCAGCTCGTAGACCCGGCTGGGCAGCGTCATGAGCACGTAGATCAGCGCGTGATGCAGCTCGTAGCCCTGCTTGCCCACGTCCTCGAGTTCGTTGATGAAATCGAAGAAGGCGAACAGGCCCAGGAATGCCACCAGCACGAGTGCGGTCGCGGCGAAGATCTCGCGCGCCAGGTAGCGCCACAGCACGCGGCTCATGCGCGCGCCCGCCAGAACGGCGACACCGCCAGGCGGCGGTAGAACATCAGTGCCAGCAGCATGACGACCACCAGGTGCGGCAGCAGCACGCCGGCCTCGAACGGAATGCGCCCGCGCGCCACCCAGGCCTGGCAGATGGAAACCGCGTTGCTGTAGATCAGGTAGGTCAGCACGGCCACGATCAGGTTGTTGGTGCGCCCGGCGCGCGGATTGACGAAGGACAGCGGAATCGCCAGCAAGGCCAGCAGCAGCGCGGCCACCGGCATGCCGATGCGGCCGAGCAGCTCACCCAGGTTGCGCGCATCCGGTTCGGCGAGCAGTTCGGCGGTGGGCATGGCGCGGGTGCGCAGCGCGCGGCCGGCCACGGCGCGCGGCTCGACCAGCACCGAATAGCGGTCGAACTCCATCACCCGGTATTCGGCGGTGCCCGGCACGCCCTCGTAGCGGCGGCCCTGTTCCAGCACCACGTAGCGGTCGCCGTCCTCGTCCACGAGGACCGAGCCTTCGGCGGAAACGATCACGCCATGACGGCCGTTCTCGCCTTCGCTGCTGACGAAGACGTTCTTGACCTTCTCCCCCTCGCCGGCACCCACCTCGACGAAGAACACCCGCTGCGCCCCTGCCGATTCGCGGAACACCCCCGGGGAGACGCGGGAGCTGTCGTCGCGGCTCTCCAGACGGTCGCGATAGTCGATGCTCATGCGCTCGGCCCACGGCGACAGGAACAGCGTGGCCGCCGCGACCACGGCGACCAGCGGCACGGCGAAGCGCAGCACGGGACGGATCCAGGCGGTGAGCGGCACGCCTGCGGCGAACCACACCACCATCTCGGAATCCCGGTAGGAGCGCGACAAGGACATCAGCACGGCGATGAACACCGTCAGCGACAGCACCACCGGCAGGCGCGCCAGCGCGCCGAAGCCGATCAGCGCCAGCACCGCGTCGGAGGGAATCTTGCCCCCGGCCGCATCGCCCAGCATGCGGATCAGCACCGTGGTGATGAGGATGGCGAACAGCGCCACGAACACGGCGGCGGCCGAATGGGCGAATTCGCGCTGCAAGGCGCGCCGGAAGATCATTGCGCGGGAGGAAAGGAGGCCGAGGGGGAACCGGGGATTCTTGTTGTGCGAAAGGGCGTGGCGGCGGACTGGACTTTTGACGGCCTCGACGCGAAAGCGCCATAATCGGCGACGTTTCGCGACACGCCCCTTCCCAAGGAACAGCGCATGGAATTTACCATAAAGACGGCTTCGCCGGAGAAGCTCGCCACCGGCACCCTGGTGGTCGGCGTGCTCGCCGGCGAGAAGCTCACCGGCCCCGCCGCCGCCCTCGACAAGGCCGCCAAGGGCAAGCTCGCCGCCCTGATCAAGCGCGGCGACCTGGAAGAAAAGGCCGGTTCCCAACTGCTGGTACACGATCTGCCCGGCACCGCGAGCGAACGGGTGCTGCTGGTCAGCCTGGGCAAGAAGGAAGACCTGGGCGACAAGGCCTGGCGCGATGCGGTATCCGCCGCCGCCAAGGCACTCGCCGCCGGCCCCGCGAAGGAAGCCGCCGTATGCCTGGCCGACGTGGACCTGCCGAACCGCGACCTCGCCTGGCGCCTGCTGCAGGCCACCCGCCTGCTGGCCGACGGCGCCTACCGCTACGACGCCCCCAAGGCGAACAACGGCAAGGCCGCCAGGGAACGCGGCGCGCGCAAGGTCACGCTGGCGATCGCCGACAAGGTCAACGCCGAACTGGAAAACGCCGTCAAGTGCGGCCAGGCCATCGCCGAAGGCATGGCTCTGGCGCGCGACCTGGGCAACAAGCCGGGCAACGTGTGCACCCCCACCCACCTGGCGGAAACCGCCCAGTCCCTGGGCAAGCAGTTCAAGTTCAAGGTCGAGGTGCTCGACCGCGCCGCCATGGAAAAGCTCGGCATGGGGGCGCTCCTCTCGGTGGCGCGCGGCTCCCACGAACCGCCGCGCTTCATCGTCATGCAGTACAAGGGCGGCAAGGCCAAGGACAAGCCGGTGGTGCTGGTGGGCAAGGGCATCACCTTCGACACCGGCGGCATCTCCATCAAGCCCGCCGCCGAGATGGACGAGATGAAGTTCGACATGTGCGGCGCGGCCAGCGTGCTGGGCACCTTCAAGGCGCTCGCCCGCATGGCGCTGCCCATCAACGTGGTCGGCCTGATCCCGACCACCGAGAACATGCCCGGCGGCAGCGCCACCAAACCCGGCGACGTGGTCACCTCCCTGTCCGGGCAGACCATCGAAGTCCTCAATACCGACGCCGAAGGGCGGCTCGTCCTGTGCGACGCGCTGACCTATGCGGAGCGCTTCAAGCCCGTCTGCGTCGTGGATATCGCCACCCTCACCGGCGCCTGCGTGGTGGCCCTGGGCAAGATCCCCAGCGGCCTGCTCGCCAACGACGACGAACTGGCCGCCGAACTCCTCGCGCGCGGCACCGAATCCGGCGACCGGGCCTGGCAACTGCCCCTGTGGGACGAATACCAGGAACTGCTGAAGAGCAACTTCGCCGACATGGGCAACATCGGCGGGCGCTACGCCGGCACCATCACCGCGGCCTGCTTCCTCGCCCGCTTCACCAAGGCCTACAAGTGGGCGCATCTGGACATCGCCGGCACGGCCTGGCTGTCCGGCGACAACAAGGGTGCCACCGGCCGCCCGGTGCCGCTGCTGAGCCAGTTCCTGATCGCCCGCGCGAGCGGCGCCGGAGCCTGAGCCCCGTGCCCCGGGTGCAGTTCTACCACGACGCTCCCGACCGCATCGCGCTGGCCTGCGAGCTGGCTGCGCGCGCCTATGCGGGCGGGCGGCAGGTGGCGCTGCGCACGGCCGACGGCGCCCTCGCGCGACGGCTGGACCAGGCCCTGTGGAGCTTCGAGCAGCTCGCCTTCGTGCCCCACGTGATGGCCGATTCGCCGCTGGCCGCCGAGACCCCGGTGGTCATCGGCCGCGGCGACGCGCCCGCCGCCTGGCCGCACGGGGACATCCTGTTCAACCTCGCCGACGATCTGCCGCCGGACCTGGAACGTTTCCGCGTGGTGGTGGAGATCGTCGGCCAGAGCGAGGCCGAGAAGGCCCCCGCCCGCCAGCGCTACCGCCACTACAAGCAGCTCGGCCTGCCCATCCAGCCCTTCGACGCGGTGCGCCGGGAGGCGATGTGAACCCCTGGCAGCCCCCCTCTTCCCCCTCCCCGCTGCAGGAGGACGAGTTCCAGGAGGCCGACCGCCTGCTCGACCAGGCCGACGCCCTGCTCCGCCGCCATCGCACCGGCGATGCCTCGCCGGCCGGGCCGGAACCGGCGGAAGGCGACGACCTGCCCATCCTGACCGACGTGGTGGACGAGTCCGAACTCGATCTGCCGCTGGTGGCCGAAGCTCCGCCCACCGAACTGCCCCCCGACTTCGGTGCCCCGCCGGAGGCCCTGCCGCCTGCCCCGGCAGCGGACGCGATCCCCGCTCCCGCCCCGGCAGCGCCGGCCCCCGCCGGCACCGGCTTCGAAGCGCCCGCCCCCGATCTCCTGACCGAGCGCCTGATCCGCCTCGACACCGAGCTCTCGCGCGAAGTCGAACGCTGGGTCAACGTCGAGTTCCCGCAGATCCTCGCCCGCGAACTGGACCGCCTCACCCAGCGCATGCAGACGGAAATGCTCGCCCATCTGCGCGCCACCCTGCTCTCCGAGCTGTCCGACCGCATCAGCAACCTGCTCGACCACCAGACGCAGGAACCGCCGGCGCGGCGCTGATCCTCCTCCGATGCCGCCGCTGCGCGCACCGGGCGGAGCGGGCGCATCCGCTATAATCCGCGCTTTGCCTCAACGCGCTCTGGAACACCATGGAACTGGCCAAAAGCTTCGAGCCCGCCGACATCGAGCGCCGCTGGTACCCGGAATGGGAATCCCGCGGCTACTTCGACGCCGGCCTCGACAAGTCGAACCCCAACGCCTTCTGCATCCTGCTGCCGCCGCCCAACGTCACCGGCACGCTGCACATGGGGCACGGCTTCAACCAGACCATCATGGACGCGCTCACCCGCTACCACCGCATGAAGGGTGACAACACCCTGTGGCAGCCGGGCACGGACCACGCCGGCATCGCCACGCAGATCGTCGTCGAACGCCAGCTCGACGCCCAGGGCATCTCCCGCCACGACCTCGGCCGCAAGAAGTTCCTCGAAAAAGTGTGGGAGTGGAAGGAATACTCCGGCGGCACCATCACCCGCCAGATGCGGCGGCTGGGCACCAGCCCGGACTGGAAGCGCGAACGCTTCACCATGGACGAGGGGCTGTCGAAGACCGTCACCGAAACCTTCGTCCGTCTCTACAACGAAGGCCTGATCTACCGCGGCAAGCGCCTGGTGAACTGGGACCCGGTGCTGCACACGGCGGTGTCTGACCTGGAAGTGGTGCAGGAAGAAGAAGACGGCTTCATGTGGCACATCGCCTATCCGCTGGCCGATGGGTCCGGTTCGCTCACGGTGGCCACGACGCGGCCGGAAACCATGCTCGGCGACACCGCCGTGATGGTGCATCCGGAAGACGAACGCTACGCCCAGCTGATCGGCAAGACGGTGAAACTCCCCCTCACCGGGCGCGAGATTCCGGTTATCGCCGATGAATACGTGGACCGGGAATTCGGCACCGGCGTCGTCAAGGTCACGCCGGCGCACGACTTCAACGACTACGCCGTGGGCCAGCGCCACGGTCTGCCGGTGATCTCCATCCTCACGCTCACCGGCTCGATCAACGAGCACGCGCCCGAAAAATATCGCGGCCTCGACCGCTTCGACGCACGCAAGGCCGTCGTCGCCGACCTCGAAGCTGAGGGAATACTGGCCAAGGTCGACAAGCACAAGCTCAAGGTGCCGCGCGGCGACCGCACCGGCGTGGTCATCGAACCCATGCTCACCGACCAGTGGTTCGTCGCCATGAGCAAGCCCGGCGCGGACGGCAAGAGCATCACCCAAAAGGCGCTGGACGTGGTGGCCTCGGGCGAGATCAGGTTCTACCCGGAAAACTGGGTGAACACCTACAACCAGTGGCTCAACAACATCCAGGACTGGTGCATCTCCCGCCAGCTCTGGTGGGGTCACCAGATTCCCGCCTGGTACGGCGTCAATGGCGAGGTTTTCGTCGCCCGCAGCGAACAGGAAGCCCGCGCGCTGGCGGACGAAGCGGGCTACGCGGGCCAACTGGACCGCGACGAGGACGTGCTCGATACCTGGTATTCCTCCGCGCTGTGGCCCTTCTCCACGCTGGACTGGACGCCGGAGTGGCCCGCGCAGAGCAACCCCGCGCTCGACCTCTACCTGCCCTCCACCGTGCTCGTCACCGGCTTCGACATCATCTTCTTCTGGGTCGCGCGCATGGTGATGATGACCAAGCACATCACCGGGAAGATCCCCTTCAAGCACGTCTATGTGCACGGCCTCATCCGCGACGCGGAAGGCCAGAAGATGAGCAAGTCCAAAGGCAACGTGCTCGACCCCATCGACCTCATTGACGGCATCGGCATCGAAGACCTGGTCAAGAAGCGCACCTTCGGCCTGATGAACCCCAAGCAGGCGCAGAGCATCGAGAAGAAGACGCGCAAGGAATTCCCCGAAGGCATCCCCGCCTTCGGCACCGACGCGCTGCGCTTCACCTTCGCCAGCCTCGCCAGCCCGGGCCGCGACATCAAGTTCGACCTCGCCCGCTGCGAGGGCTACCGCAACTTCTGCAACAAGCTGTGGAACGCCACCCGCTTCGTGCTGATGAACGTGGAAGGCCACGACACGGGCCTCGCCGCCACCGGCCCCGCCTGCGGCGGCAGCGCCCCCCTGAGCTTCTCCTTCGCCGACCACTGGATCGTTTCCCGCCTGCAACGGGCCGAAGCCGAGGTGGCCGAACAGTTCGACGCCTACCGCTTCGACCTCGCCGCCAAGGCCATCTACGAGTTCGTCTGGGACGAGTACTGCGACTGGTACCTGGAACTGGCCAAGGTGCAGATCCAGGGCGGCGACGAAGCGGTCCAGCGGGCCACCCGCCGCACGCTGATCCGCGTGCTGGAAACCGTGCTGCGCCTGGCCCACCCGCTGATCCCCTTCATCACCGAGGAGCTGTGGCAGACCGTGGCCCCGCTGGCCGGCCACAAGGAGGCCGACAGCATCATGCTGGTGCGCTACCCGCAGGCCGATCCGGGCCGCCTCAACGCCGCCGCCGAGGGCAAGGTGGCCGAACTGAAGCAGCTCGTCTACGCCTGCCGCAACCTGCGCGGCGAAATGGGCATCTCCCCCGCCCAGCGCCTGCCGCTGGTGGCCGCGGGCGATGCCGCCGCGCTGCGGCCCTTCGTGCCCTACCTCGCCGGGCTGGCCAAGCTGGCCGACGTCGAGCTGGTGCCCGACATCCCGGCCGACGCCCTGGCACCGGTGGCGGTGGTGGGCGAAACCCGGCTGATGCTCAAGGTGGAGATCGACCTGGCCGCCGAGCGGGAACGCCTGGGCAAGGAAATCGCCCGCCTGGAAGGCGAGATCGCCAAGGCCGAAGGCAAGCTCGGCAACGCCAGCTTCGTCGAGCGTGCTCCGGCCGCGGTCGTGGCCCAGGAGCGCGAGCGCCTGGCGGGCTTCCGCTCCACGCTGGAAACCCTGCGCCCGCAACTGGCGAAACTGGCCGGCCGCTGATCGGCGCATCCCCCAAAGCGAACAGGCCACCCGCGGGTGGCCTGTGTTTTTCTGCCGCCGCATCGACGGCGCGGAAACGACTTACTTGCGCTTGAGGTAAAACTCGAAGGCCTTGTCCTCGGTTTCGCCCTGGCGCGCCAGGTCGTTGCCGGTCTGTTTGGCGAAGGCCTGGAAGTCCTTGACCGAGCCCGGATCGGTGGCGAGCACCCGCAGGATCTGGCCCGGCAGCATCTCGGCCAGCGCCTTCTTGGCGCGCAGAATCGGGAGGGGGCAGTTGAGCCCGCGGGCGTCTACTTCCTTGTCGAATTCCATCGGTCCTCGTCCTTGCTGTGGATCAGCGAATCGCCCGATTCTAATGGCTCGTGCCGCGTGCAGGAAGCGGCGTGCTCACTGCTGACGCTGGCGCCGCTCCTCGTCGTGCAGCGCTTTCAGTTCGCGGAGCCGCGCGTCCATCGCGGAGAGTTCGTAGAAATCCGCATCGCCGGCGCGGCGGCCGATTTCCAGTTGCTCGATGGCTGCGGGCAGCGCGCCCTGCAGCGTGTAGACCTCGGCCTGGGCGCGATGCTGCGCGGCCCGTTTGCCCAGCGCCGCATTGGCGCGCGCCAGCGTCTGCCACAGGCGCAGATCCTCGCTGCGCGACTGCAGTCCCTCGCGCGCCAGCGCCGCGGCCTCGTCGGCCTGCTCGCCGGCCAGCAGCGCGTCGGCCAACGCATAGCGCAGGCTGCGGCTGGACGGATGGGCCGTGTGCGCCTTGCGCAGGATGCCGATCGCCGCCGCCGGCTGGCGCGCGGCCAGTTCCGCCTCGGCCGCCAGCGTGGCGACGAAGGGCGACGTCTCTTCGGCAAGCAGCGCCTGCGCGCCGCGGCGCGCCTCCTCCACCTTGCCGGCCCGCAGTTGGGCGCGTGCCAGCGCGTAGCGTGCGGCGGCATCGGCCGAATCATTGGCAGCCTGCACCTCCAGCGCCTTCAGGGTGTCGAGCGGCATGCCGCTGGCCGCGCGCAACTTGGCGCGCACGAAGCGGAAACCGGACGAATCGACCACCTGACGGTAGCGCATCTGACTGACGCGGTTGCCCATGTCGGCGATACGCGAGGTCGTCAGCGGGTGAGTGCGCAGATAGTCGGGCGCGTCGTTCTCGTACAGCCGCCCCGCGCGCTGCAGGCGCTCGAAGAAGCTCGGCATGCCGCGCACGTCGAAACCCGCGCGCTCCAGGGTCTGCAGGCCGACGCGGTCGGCCTCCTGTTCGAGCTCGCGGGTATAGCCCAACTGCGACTGCAGCGCGCCGGCCTGGCCGGCCGCGAGCGCCGCCTCGCTGACCTGCGAGTTGCTGCGCGCGGCAAGGATGGCCAGCAGTACCGAGGCCAGCATCACCATGCTGGCCTGGCTCTGCTTGCCGACCAGTTGGGCGATGTGGCGTTGGGTGACGTGGGAGATTTCGTGGCCGAGCACGGAAGCGAGTTCGGATTCGCTCTCCGCGGCGAGGATGAGCCCGGTATGCACGCCGATGTAGCCCCCCGGCAGCGCGAAGGCGTTGAGCGTGCGGTCGCGGATGGCGAAGAACTCCAGGCTCTGCTGCGGATTGGGGCTGGCGGCGGCGAGCCGGCGGCCCAGTCCTTCCAGGTAGTCTTCCACCTCGGGATCGTCGAGCCAGGCCGGATCGCGCGCGCGGATGTCCTGCATGATGCTCCTGCCGATGCGCCGTTCGGTCAGCGGGGACAATTCACTCGCGGCCACGTCGCCGAGGTCGGGCAGGTCGACCGCGGAAACGGGAAAGGCCAGCGCGAAGCTGAGCACGAGGGCAAGGGTTCGGCGCATCATCGGGTGCTATGATACAGGCCGATCGGCCGGGGTTCCGCACGGCATGTATCGACATGTAGACGCGTGCCCGGACTCGTCTCCCCTCCCCATCTCCATACGTCCGATGAGCGACTCCCTGACCCACTTCGACGCCGACGGCCAGGCCCACATGGTGGACGTGGGCGCCAAGGCCGAAACCCGCCGCGTGGCCGTGGCCACGGGGCGCATCCGCATGCAGCCGGCAACCTTCGCCATGGTACAGTCCGGCAGCGCGAAGAAGGGCGACGTGCTCGGCGTGGCGCGCATCGCCGCGATCCAGGCCGCCAAGCGCACCGGGGAACTGATTCCGCTGTGCCATCCGATCGCCCTCACCCGGGTGGCGGTGGAATTCGAACTGGACGCGGCCGCGAGCACGGTGGGCTGCACCGTCACCACGGAAACCGTGGGCCGCACCGGCGTGGAGATGGAGGCGCTGACGGCCGCGAGCGTGGCCCTGCTCACCATCTACGACATGTGCAAGGCGGTCGACCGCGGCATGACGGTGGAGTCCGTGCACCTGCTGGAAAAACTGGGCGGCAAGTCGGGGCACTGGCGCGCCGGCTGACGCGCCCGATTTGACCAGGCTCAACGGAGGCCATGGCGGGGGCCTGATATACTCCGCCCCGTCATGAACCCCAGCGTGCGCTCTTCCCGCTCCTGGCGCCTGGCCTTGCGGCTGGCGCTGTTCGCAGTGCTCGCCCAACTGGCGCTGGGCATCGCGAGCACCCAGCACCAGGCGCGCATGCTGGCCGCCGGCCCGCAGGCCTGGGAGGCGATCTGTACGCCTGCCGGCATCGAGTACGTCGACCTCGACGCGCTGACGGGCGAACCGCCCCTCGACGACGCGGCCGCCCGGCTTGCCGGCGGCATGCAGTGCGCGGTCTGCGCCGCGGCCGCCCTGTCGGCCGCTCCGCTCGCCCAGCCTCCCGCATTCGCCCCCTTCGAGCCGTTTGCGGCCGCATTGCCGCAGCCGATTCCCGCCGTCGCCCTCCCCGCGCCGGCCCTGGCGCTGCGCCCGCCACCGCGCGCTCCGCCCGCCCTTTCCTGAGTCCATCCTCCGATCCGTTCCGCCGCCTGCCCTAGGCAGGGCCGCGCGCACCTGCGCGCTGCGGAACGCTCCAGCCATTCGTTGCGCAAGCCCCGCCCGACCGCGGAACGCCTGCGCACGCACTCAGGAATTCCATTCATGCAACATCGTCAAACCCGCCTTGCCGCGGCCCTGTTCGTCCTGCCCTTCGCCCTCCCCGCCGCGGCGGAGGAAGAACCCACCCTGGCACCCCAGGTGGTCACCGCCGCGCCCATGAGCGAACCGCTCACCGTGGTCACCGACCCGCGCGCCGCGCGCCAGCCCATCCCGGCCCTGGACGGCGCCGACATCCTCAAGACCGTTCCCGGCTTCTCGGTGATCCGCAAGGGCGGCACCAGCGGCGATCCCGTGTTCCGCGGCATGGCCGGCTCGCGCCTGAACATCCTGCTCGACGGCGAGAACATCCTCGGCGGCTGCGGCGGCCGCATGGACCCGCCCACCGCCTACGTGTTCCCGGACTCCTACGACCGCATGACCGTGCTCAAGGGCCCGCAGACCGTCGCCCACGGCCCCGGCAACTCGGCCGGTACCGTGCTCTTCGAACGGGACCGCCGGCGCGCCGCCGAGGCGGGCGGCGAGGCGCACGCCAGCCTCACCGCCGGCAGCTTCGGCCGCCTCGACCTGCTGGGCGACGGCCGCTACGCCACGCCGGATTTCTACGTGCGCGCCACCGCCACCCGCACCCGCGCGGACGACTACGAGGACGGCGACGGCAACGAGGTGCATTCCGCCTACAAGCGCTGGAGCGGCACCGTGGCGCTGGGGTGGACGCCGGACGACGACACCGTGCTGGAACTGACCTATGCCCGCAGCGACGGCGAGGCCGCCTACGCCGACCGGATGATGGACGGGTCAGAGTTCGACCGCGAGAACGTCGGCCTGCGCTTCGAGAAGCGCAATCTGTCGCCCGTGGTCGAGAAGCTGGAAGCGCAGGTCTACCGCAACTACATCGACCACGTGATGGACAACTTCACGCTGCGCGACGGTCCCGCCATGCCCGGCATGCGCATGGTGAGCAACCCGGACCGCCTGACCCGCGGCGGACGCGTGGCCGCCGACCTGCGCCTGGCCGACCCCACGCTGCTGACCGTCGGCGTCGATGCCCAGTCCAACGACCACACCGCGCGCTCGGCCATGGGCGCCAACGCCTGGGACGCCTACCACGACGCGAAGCGCCGCACCGACGCCACCTTCCGCAATCAGGGCGTGTTCGCGGAACTGCAGCACCAGCTCGGCGAGCAGGACCGCATCGTCGGCGGGCTGCGCGCCGACCGCTGGCGCGCGAAGGACCACCGCAGCGGCGCCATCGTGACCGCCGGAGAACGCCGCAGCGAGACGCTGGAGAGCGGCTTCGCACGCTGGGAGCATGACTTGGCCAAGGGCGCAGCCACCGCCTATGCCGGCCTGGGCCACGTGGAACGCTTCCCCGACTACTGGGAACTGATCTCCCAGAACAAGCAGAGCGAGACCACCAATAGTGCTTTCCTGACCAAGCCCGAGAAGACCACCCAGCTCGACGTGGGCGTGAGCTGGGAGGCCGGTGCCGTGTCGGGCAGCGTGTCCGCCTTCTACGCCGACATCGACGACTACATCCTCGTGGACAAGGTCACCAAGGGCGGCGGCATCACCTCGGTGCGCAACGTGGAAGCGCGCAGCTACGGCCTGGAAGCCGGCCTGGGCTGGCGCTTCGCGCACAACTGGCAGGCCGATGCCACGCTCGCCTGGGTACACGGCCGCAACCGGACCGACGACACCCCCCTCGCCCAGCAACCGCCGCTCGAAGCGCGCCTCGCGCTGAACTGGGACGACGGCACCTGGTCGGCCGGCGCCCTGTGGCGTTTGGTGGCGGCGCAGAACCGCGTGGACGAGGGCAAGGGCAACATCGCCGGCCTGGACATCGGCAAGAGCGACGGCTTCGGCGTGTTTTCCATCAATGGCGGCTATCGCGCCAGCAAGCGCGTGCAGCTCATCGCCGGCATCGACAACCTGTTCGACAAGCGCTACGCGGAGCACCTGTCGAAGAGCGGCGCCGACGTGCCCGGCTACGAGACCGACGTGAGGGTCAACGAGCCCGGCCGCACCCTGTGGCTGAAGGCTTCGCTCACGCTCGACTGAGTGCCCGCCCGGCCGCCGGCGCATACCGGCGGCCGGGCGTGATGCTCAGTGTCTGGGCGTGTTCTCGTCGGGGCCGAAGTGCTCCTGCTGCGCCTCGCGCCAGGCGCGCAGCAGCGTCTCGGCGCCGCCGCGCACCTCGCTGCCCGCGGCCGGATGTTCGGCCAACTGGGCAAGATGGCGCACCAGGTTGCGCATGCGTCCGCGGCACACCCCCACCATCGCCGCCTGGGACAGCAGGTGCAGGGTGCGGGCGATGGTCCGCCCGAGTTCGGCGTCGATCTCGCGCGCCTGGCCCGATGCCGTGAGCGGCGGAATCCTGCGTATCGCCATCTTGCTCTCCCGGGTCGTCAGAGCGGCAGGTCGAAGTCCGGCGCGATCAGCTTCAGCCACGCATTGAGCCGTGCTTCGGTCTGGTCGGCCTGGTTGTCCAGATCCAGGGCGAGGCCGACGAACTTGTCGTCCACGACCGCCTGGGAGGTGGTGAAATCATAGCCATCGGTCGGCCACGCGCCGACGATGTTCGCGCCGCGGTCGGAGAAGAAGTCGTACAGGAAGATCAGCGCATCGACGAACTCGTTCGCGTAGCTGACCTGGTCGCCGAGGCCGAACAGGGCGATGGTCTTGCCGCTGAAATCCACGTCTTCGATCTTGGGCAGGAATTCCTCCCAGCTTTCCGCTTCGGTGTCCGAGGACAGGCCGGGCAGCTGGCCTTCGCCCAGGGTCGGCGTGCCGAGGATGAGGTAATCGTAGGCGGCGAAGTCCTCCGCCGTGACCCGGTTCACGTTGAGCGGGTCGGCCACGGTGTCGTCGTCGAAGCGTTTCTTGATCTGCTTGGCGATCTTGCGGGTATTGCCGGTGTTGGTGCCGAAAAACAAGCCGATGCGAGCCATTGCCATTCCTTGTCGAGTTGGGGATCGAAGGGGCGCACTGTCGGCGCCCGCCTGCCAATATAGACCATTACAGCAGAGTGGTTAATTGTTGCGATCTATTCTCAACTAGTCAACGCATGGCGATGGTTTTTCGATCTTGCGAATGCTTCCTGTTTACGTATCATGGACCGCACGCGCGAGCCCGCCCCGCCCGGTCGAGGATGAAACGATGAGCAAGAAATGCTGCGAGAAGCGCAAACGCTGCAAGGCCTGCCCACGCCGCCGGGGCCGGAAGGGTTATTAATCAAATACCGTTCGGGCTGAGCCTGTCGAAGCCCGCTTTGGGCCAACGCCCTTCGACAAGCTCAGGGCGAACGGTGTCGCCCGTTCCTGCCGGACCGTCAATCCCAGCTCAGGGCGCCGCCGGTCTGGTACTCGGTGACCCGGGTCTCGAAGAAGTTCTTCTCCTTGCGCAGGTTGGCCTGCTCGTCCAGCCAGGGCAGCACGTTGCGCGCGCCCGGGAAGGGCTCGTCCACGCCGAGCTGGCGGGCGCGGCGGTTGGCGATGAAGCGGAACTGGTCCATGTGCAGGGCCGCGCTGTAGCCCAGGATGGGCTCGCGCAGGACGAATCCGGCGTAGGCGGCCTCCGCGGCCTCGGCTTCGTCCCACAGCTCGCGCAGGCGCACCGGGTCGAGGGCGAGGTTTTCCTCCTGCAGCAACTGGCGCACCACGCGGATGCCGAAGGCGCAGTGCAGCACCTCGTCGCGCATGATGTACTGCAATTGCTCGGCGGTGCCCTTCATCAGCCCGCGGCGCTGCAGCGCGAAGATGGGCGTGAAGCCGTTGTAGAACCAGCAGCCTTCGAAGATGCCGGCGAAGAAGAGGTAGGAGAGCGCGAATTCGTGCAGGTTGTCCCGGTTCGCCAGGTCGAAGTCGGAACGCATGACGCGCTCCAGGCGGCGGTTGGCGAGGGCGATCTTGCCGTGGATCTCCGGCACGACCCGGTAGCGGTTGTAGATCTCCTGCTGGTCCAGGCCGAGGCTCTCGATGCAGTGCTGGTAGGTCCAGGTGTGCAGCGCCTCCTCGTACACCTGGCGGGCCTGGTAGATCTGCAGCTCGGGCGCACTCATCTTCTCCATCACCGCCAGGCCGATGTTGCGCATGGCGAGGATGTCCGAGGTGGTGAGATAGGCCAGCACGTTCTCGAACACGTGGCGCTCGGCCGCGTTGAGCTTGTGATGGTAGTCGTGCACGTCCTGGGCCATGGAGATTTCCAGCGGCGTCCAGTGGTTTTTGTTGGCGTTGAGGAAGAACTCCCACGCCCACGGATAGCGGAAGGGGGCGAGCTGGTTGATGTCGGCCTTGCCGTTGACGATGCGCTTGTCGGCCGCGCGCACCGGGGCGAGGGCCGCGGGCGCCGGCCGGTCGGGGGCTGCCGCGGTGCCGGCGGCGGAACTCGCGGGGGTACGGTCCTGGGCGGGCGCGGCAGGCGTGCGCGGCGGAGCCGGCGTGTCCCAGTCGTCGAAGATGGCGCTCATTGGCAGGCCTCGCAGTCCGGGTTGTCGATGGAGCAGAACTTTGCCTCCGCCACGGGCGCGGCGTCCGGCGCGCCGGCCTTCTCCACCGCGGTGGCGCCCAGGGTGCGCAGGTAGTAGGTGGTCTTGAGCCCGCGCCGCCAGGCCAGGCGGTACAGCTCGTCCAGCTTGCGGCCGGAGGGCGCGGCCACGTACAGGTTCAGCGACTGGGCCTGGTCGATCCACTTCTGCCGCCGGGCAGCGGCCTCCACCAGCCACGCCGGGTCGATCTCGAAGGCGGTGGCGTAGCGGGCCTTGAGTTCGTCCGGCACGCGGTCGATGGGGGCGAGGGAACCGTCGAAGTACTTCAGGTCGGCGATCATCACCTCGTCCCACAGGCCGAGCGCCTTCAGGTCGGCCACCAGGTGTTCGTTCACCACGGTGAACTCGCCCGACAGGTTGGATTTGACGTAGAGGTTCTGGTAGTCCGGCTCGATGGCAGCCGACACGCCGACGATGTTGGCGATGGTGGCGGTGGGCGCGATGGCCACGCAGTTGGAGTTGCGCATGCCATGGCGGGCAATGCGGCCGCGCAAGTGCTCCCAGTCCAGCGCGGCGCCCCGGTCCACCTCCACGAAGCCGCCGCGGGCGCGCTCCAGCAGGTCCAGGGAATCCAGCGGCAGGATGCCCTGCGCCCACAGGCTGCCATCGTAGCTGGAATAGCGCCCGCGCTCCTCGGCCAGTTCGGTGGAGGCGAGGTAGGCGTGCCAGCACAGGGCCTCGGCGGAGGCGTCGGCGAAGGCCACGGCCTCGTCCGAGGCGTAGGCCAGCCCCATGCGGTGCAGGCAGTCGGAGAAGCCCATCAGCCCCAGCCCCACCGGGCGGTGGCGCAGGTTGGCGGCGCGCGCCTTGGGCGTGGCGTAGTAGTTGATGTCGATGACGTTGTCCAGCATGCGCATGGCGGTGCGCACGGTGCGGGCGAGCTTGTCGTGGTCCAGCACCCAGCGGCCGTCGCGCTGCACCAGGTGGGCGGGCAGGTTCACCGAGCCCAGGTTGCACACCGCGGTTTCCCCGGCGGAGGTGTTGAGGGTGATCTCCGTGCACAGGTTGGAGCCATGCACGACGCCGACGTGCTGCTGGGGCGAGCGCAGGTTGCAGGCGTCCTTGAAGGTGATCCACGGGTGCCCGGTCTCGAACAGCATGGTGAGCATCTTGCGCCACAGTTGCAGGGCGGGAATCTTCTTGAACAGCTTGAGTTCGCCCCGCGCGGCCCTGTCTTCGTAGGCCGTGTAGGCGGCCTCGAAGTCCGCGCCGAACTTGTCGTGCAGGTCGGGCGCGTCCACCGGCGAGAACAGCGTCCACTCCCCGTTGTCCATGACCCGCTTCATGAACAGGTCCGGAATCCAGTTGGCGGTGTTCATGTCGTGGGTGCGGCGGCGCTCGTCGCCGGTGTTCTTGCGCAGTTCGAGGAATTCCTCGATGTCCAGGTGCCAGGTCTCCAGGTAGGCGCACACCGCGCCCTTGCGCTTGCCGCCCTGGTTCACCGCCACCGCGGTGTCGTTGACCACCTTGAGGAAGGGGATCACCCCCTGGCTCTTGCCGTTGGTGCCGCGGATCAGGCTGCCCAGGGCGCGCACCGGCGTCCAGTCGTTGCCCAGCCCGCCGGCGAACTTCTGCAGCAGGGCGTTTTCCTTGATGGCCTGGTAGATGCCTTCCAGGTCGTCGGCCACCGTGGTCAGGTAGCAGGAGGACAGTTGCGAGTGCAGCGTGCCGCTGTTGAACAGCGTGGGCGTGCTGCTCATGAAATCGAAGGAGGACAGCAGGTGGTAGAACTCGATGGCGCGCGCGTCCCGGTCGATCTCGTTCAAGGCCAGGCCCATGGCCACGCGCATGAAGAAGGTCTGCGGCAGTTCGATGCGGCGGCCGTCCACGTGCAGGAAGTAGCGGTCGTACAGGGTCTGCAGGCCCAGGTAGTCGAATTGCAGGTCGCGCCCGGCCTTCAGCGCCGCGCCCAGGCGGGGCAGGTCGTACTCCGCCAGGCGCGGGTCCAGCAGGCCCGCCGCCACGCCGCGGCCGATCAGCGCGGGGAAGCATTCGGCGTAGCCGGCGGCCATGTCCGCGTGGCTGCGTTCCGCGCCCAGCGCTTCCACGCGCAGGATGTCCAGCAGCAGGCGCGCGGCCACGCGGGAGTAGTCCGGCTCGCGCTCGATCAGGGTGCGGGCGGCCAGCACCAGGGACTGGCGCACGGCGTCCACCGGCACGCCGTCGTACAGGTTGTGCAGCGCGTGCTCCAGCACGGTTTCCGCCGACACGCCGGAGAGGCCCGCGCAGGCTTCCGTGCAACGCGCCAGCAGCGCGGCGCGGTCGAGAGGAACGCGGCGGTCGCCGTCGGTGACGTGCAGCAGCGGGCCGGTTTCCCCCTCGCCTGCGGTCTGGACGGCGGCGCGCTCGGCGGCGCGGCGCTCCCGGTACAGCACGTAGGCGCGCGCCACGTCGTGCTCGCCGGAACGCATCAGCGCGAGTTCCACCTGGTCCTGGATGTCCTCGATGTGCACCGTGCCGCCACCGGGCAGGCGGCGGGCGAACGCCTGCACCACGACGGCGGTCAGGCGTGCGACCAGGTCGCGCACCCGCGCCGAGGCCCCGCCCTGCCCGCCTTCGACGGCGAGAAAGGCCTTGGTCATCGCCAGCGCGATCTTCTCGGCATTGAAGGGCACCACGGCGCCGTTGCGGCGGATGACCTCGAAGGACTGCAGTTCGGCCAGGGCCGGGATCGGGTGCCGGAGGGTGGATGGGGTGGATGTGTCGCCTGCGACTGCCTGCATGCTTGCTCTCCCGCAGCATCGGGAACGGCATGCCGGCATGACGGAAGGCGGGAGGCCGCGGGCGCCGGAACCGGCCGCGGCGGGCAGGCCCGCGCGCTTCCGCCATGGAGACACCCCGCTCCAGGGTCAGAAAACCCGGCCGCACAAGAAAAGCGGACCGGAACCGCGCCGGCAGGTCTCCTGGCTCACGGGTCTTCGTCCTGCACCGGCCTTCCCGGAAGCGATGCCTTCCAGTGGCGTGCTGCGGTGGCGGACTCGCCGTTCACAGTTGCGGGGGCAGCTCCGGCATCGGCACACGGCCTGACCGGATTCCCTTCTCATCCCCTGTGGGGAACCGTCGCGTGGCGCAGTGTATCTCCGGCAGTGTGGCGTCGGCAAGGGGCGAAACACTATCTGTTGATCAGATTTGTCAATGAAGCCCCATATCTAGTCAGGAGACTACTTCAGACTGGAGGGCGCGATGCCGTGGATGCGCCTGAACGCGGCGGCGAACTGCGCGGGATTGGAGTAGCCGACGAACTGGCAGGCCTGCAGCACCGTCATCCGCCCGTTCTCTATCAGCTCGCGCGCACGACCCATGCGCGTGTGGCGCAGGAAGTCGCCGATGGTCTGCCCGGTGACCTGGCGGAAGGCCGTCTTCAGATAGCATTCGTTCAACCCCACCCGGCGCGCCAGCGACGCGATGGTATGGGATTGGGCGAATTCGTGGCGCAGGATGTCGATGGCGTCGTCCACCGCGACGCGATGCCTGGGGCGCGGCACCCTGGTGCGCGAATGCGCGCCCAGGCAGCAGGGGCCGGCCAGTGCGGCGACGAACTGCAGCGCCGCGCCTTCGATCTGCAGGCGCCCGACCGCGGATTCCGGTGAGGTGCCGAGCAGTGCCAGCGCCGTGCGGATGCCGTGGCGCTGGCAGGCGTGGCGCCGGTCGAGCACGGCGTAGCAGCGGTCCGGCGAGGGCCGCAGCAGGCCGGAATGGCCGGCAAGCGGGCGGCCGCCGAACAGTTCGTCGACCAGCGGCGCCGGAACGTCGATGGAAATGCCCTGGAAGGTTTCGTTGGGCGGGTACCGGTAACGCACCACGTGGTCTTCGTTCGCGTGCATGTGCTTCAGCGCCACCATGCAGCCCTCATAGGCGTGCCCGCCGCTGCCCGGCGTGGAGAGATGCATCGAGCCGGACAGCAGGATGCGCACGCTCAGCCACTCGGTGCGGTCGGTATAGGTGGTGTCGTAGGCTTCCCGGAAGGAGTAGGTGCAGCGCCCGATGGCGATGCCGTGGTCGATCTGGTAGAGGTCCATCCAGCCCTCACCCGCATCCGGCGTGACGCCGTAGCGCGCGTAATGCGGCGCCTGGGCGCCGTCATGGGCGGTTTCGGCAAAGACGTCGATGTCCCGGAGCACGGAACGGTAGTGCTCGAAGATGGTGTCACTCATGATCCGCGCCCTCCCGAGAAGATGAGAATGATAATCATGACTGACATCCACATCAATCCGGCCCGGCGTCCTCAGGCCGGGCGCGCGCCGCGGGCAGCCTCGCCCCCGGCCGGGCGGCGCAGCACGCGCCGCAGCCATTGCTCCACGTCGTCCGTGCACGTGAACACCGCCGGCACGACCAGCAGGCTCAGCAGTGTCGAGGTCATCAGCCCGCCGATCACCGCGATCGCCATCGGCGAGCGGAAGCTCATGTCCGCCCCGCCCAGGCCCAGGGCCACGGGCAGCATGCCGGCGCTCATGGCCAGCGTGGTCATGATGATGGGACGGGCGCGCTTGTGGCAGGCGTCCAGCAGCGCGTCGATGCGGGAGAGGCCGCGCTCACGGCGGGCGACGATGGCGTATTCCACCAGCAGGATGGAGTTCTTGGTGGCGATGCCCATCAGCATGATGAGCCCGATCAGCGAGGGCATGGACAGCGCCTGCCCGGCGAACAGCAGGCCGGCGAAGGCGCCGCCCAGGGACAGGGGCAGCGCGGTGAGAATGGTCAGCGGGTGCAGCAGGTCCTTGAACAGCAGCACCAGCACCACGTAGATGCTGACCACGCCGGCGATCATCGCCAGACCGAAGCTGGCGAAGAGTTCGCCCATGATCTCGGCGTCGCCCACGTCGATGGCGCGCACGCCGGGCGGCAGGGCCCGGATGGCCGGCAGCGCCTGCACGGCGGCGGTGGCCTGGCCCAGCCCGACCTCGCCCAGTTCGATCTCGAAGTTGATGTTGCGCGTACGGTCGTAGCGCTTGATGACCGCCGCGCCGCCGCCCATCTCCACGCGGGCGACCTCGTTCAGGCGCACCGGGCCGCTGCTGCCCGGCACGTCCAGGCGTTCCAGCAGCGCCAGGTCTTCCCGCGCGCCGTCGTCCAGGCGCACCAGGATGGGAATCTGGCGCTCCGGCAGGTTGAGCTTGGGCAGGTACTGCACGTAGTCGCCCACGGTGGCCACGCGCAGGGTGTCGGCGATGGCGGCGGTGGTCACGCCCAGGTCCGCAGCGCGGGCGAAGTCCGGGCGCACCACGATCTCCGGGCGCACCAGGCTGGCGCTCGACCCGATGTTGCCCAGGCCGGGGATGGTGCGCAGGTCGCGCCCCACCGCACGGGCGGCCTCGGCCAGGGCCCGCGGGTCGTCGCCGGCGAGCGCCAGGATGTACTTGTCGTTGGACCCGCCCAGCCCCACCCTCACCCGCAGGCCCGGCAGGTCGGCCAGGGCCGCGCGCAGGCGCTGCTCCAGTTCCTGCTTGCGCGGGCGCTCGCCGCGCGGGGCCAGGCGCAGGGTCAGCGTGGCGTGGCGCACCTCGCCGGAATCGCCCAGGGCAAAGGGGTCGGCGCCCGCGCTGCCGCCGCCGATGGTGGTGTAGATGCGCTCCACGTGGCCCACGTCCAGGGCCCGCTGGCGCGCCAGTTCGGCCGCCGCCAGGGTGTCCTGCAGGCGGCTGCCGGGGGGCAGTTCCAGCTTGATCTGGGTCTGCGCGTTGTCGTCGGGCGGGATGAAGCCCGAGGGCAGCAGCGGAATCAGCGTGAGCGAACCGATGAAGAAGGCCAGCGCCGCAGCCAGCGTGATCCGCCTGTGGTGCAGGCACCATGCGGCCAGGCGCATGTAGGCCGCGAGCCAGCGCGGCTCCCGCGCCTCGCCGCGGGCCGGCTTGAGCAGGTAGGCGGCCATCATGGGCGTGAGCAGGCGCGCCACCACCAGGGAGGCGAACACGGCCAGCGCGGCGGTCCACCCGAACTGCTTGAAGAACAGCCCGGCGATGCCGCTCATGAAGGCGGTGGGCAGGAACACCGCGATCAGCGTGAAGGTGGTGGCGATCACCGCCAGGCCGATCTCGTCGGCCGCCTCCATGGCCGCCTGGTAGGGCGTCTTGCCCTGCTTCAGATGGCGGACGATGTTCTCCACCTCGACGATGGCGTCGTCCACCAGGATGCCGATCACCAGGGACAGGGACAGCAGGGTGATGACGTTGATCGAGAAGCCGAACAGATGCATGCCGATGAAGGCGGGGATGACCGACAGGGGCAGCGCCACGGCCGAGATCAGCGTGGCGCGCCATTCGCGCAGGAAGAGCCAGACCACGGCCACGGCGAGCAGCGCGCCCTCGATGAGCATGCGCATGGAGCCGTCGTATTCGTCCCGGGCCACGTCGACGAAATCCACGGTCTGGGTGAGCTGCAGCGTGGGATGCGCGCGCTGGATTTCCGCCAGGGCCCGCAGCACGCCCTCGCCCACCTCGATCTCGCTCGCGCCGCGGCTGCGGGAGACCTCGAAGCCCACCACGGGGCTGCCGTCCAGCAGCGCCGCGGAGCGCACTTCCGCCACCGTGTCGCCCACCGTGGCGAGTTCGTCCACCCGCACGCGGCGGCCGTTGCCCAGCGTGAGTTCCAGGGCACCGATGTCCGCCGCGTTCCCCACCGTGCCCAGGGTGCGCACCGGCTGCTCGCCGCCGCCCAGATCGGCCCGCCCGCCCGCGCTTTCCATCTGCACCCGGCGCAGTTGCTGGGACACCTCCAGCGCCGTGGCGCCCAGGGCCTGCAGGCGCACCGGGTCCAGCGCCACGCGCACCTCGCGGGTGGCGCCGCCCACCCGCGTCACCGCACCCACGCCGGGCAGGGCGAGCAGACGCCGGGTCAGGGTGTCGTCCACGAACCAGGACAGGGCCTCCACGTCCATGTCGGGCGCAGTGAGGGCGAAAGCCTGGATGGGCTGGGCGGACATGTCCAGCTTGTTGACGATGGGGTCGCGCAGGTCCGCCGGCAGGTCGGCGCGCACGCTGCTGACGGCCGAGCGCACGTCGTCCACCGCCTCCTGCAAGGGCTTCTCCAGGCGGAACTCGGCCAGGATGGTGGCGCTGCCGTCCAGCAGCGTGGAACTGATGTGGCGCAGCCCCTGGATGGTGGCGATGGCGTTCTCGATCTTGCGCACCACCTCGCTTTCGAGCTGTTCCGGCGCCGCCCCCGGCAGGCTGACGCCGACCGTCACCATGGGCAGGTCCATGTCGGGGAAGTTCTGCACCTTCATGGCCCGGAAGGCCATCAGGCCGGCCGCCGTGAGCAGCACGAACAGCATGGCCGCGGCCAGCGGATTGCGGATCGACCAGGCGGAGAAATTCATCGGCCGGCCGGCACCACTTGCACCACGTCGCCGTCGTCCAGGAAGGCGCCGCCCCGCTCCACCACCTGCGCCTGGGCCGTCAGCCCCTGCACCGCGACCCGCTCACCCTTGTGCGGACCGGGCTGCACGCGGACCAGGCGCACGCGCTTGCTTTCCGCTTGCTCGTCCACGACGAACACGTGGCTGAAGCCGTCGCGCACCACGACGGCCTGCTGCGGCACGGTGAGGGCACCCTGTTCGCCGAGCAGGAATTCCCCGCGCGCGAACATGCCCGGCCGCAGGGCGGCGGCCTGCTCCCCGGCGTCCGGTTTGCCGGCGTCCGGTTTGCCGGCGTCAACTCCCGGCAGCGGCGGCAGATCCACGTAGACGAGGGCGTAGCGCGTGTGCGCATCCACCGTCGGGGCGATCTGGCGCACCCGCCCTTCCACCCATTCTTCCCCCCGCTCCCCGCCGCGGGCTGCCACGCGCGCCATCAGCCCCGGACGCAGGCGGGCCAGTTCGGCCGCGCCCACCTGGGCGCGCCATTCCAGGCGCCCCTGGCGCAGCAGGCGGAAGAGTTCGCCGCCCATGCCCACCACCGCCCCCACGCTCGCCACGCGGGCCGAGATCACGCCGTCGTCGGGCGCCAACACGCGGGTGCGGCGCAGGCGCAGTTCCTGGGCGGCCAGTTCGGCGCCGGCCACTTCCACGCGGGCCTCGGCGCTCTGTTCCGCCGCCAGGTGGCGGGCCACCTGCTGCTGCGCCATCGCTCCGCTGCCGGCGAGGTTCCGCGCCCGGGCCGCGTTGTCGCGGGCCTCGATCAGCAGGGCCTGCGCCTCGCCCAGGGCGGCGCGCGCCCGGGCCACGTCGGCGCGCACCATCTCGTCGTCGAAGACCGCCAGCACCTGCCCGGCGCGCACCCGGTCGCCCACGTCCACGAGGACCTCCCGCAGGCGCAGGTCGGCCACGTCGGAGCCGATGATCGCCTCCTGCCAGGCGGCCACGTCGCCATGGGCGGCCAGCGTGAGCGGCAGGGTTTCGGCCCGGGGCGCGGCCGTGGTGACGGCCAGCGCGGGCCGCGGCGGCGCATCCGGCGCGGCCGCGGCCTGCGGCGCGCGCACGGCGATCCAGGCCAGAACCGCGCCCAGCAGGGCCAGTGCAAGGGCGGCGACTGCGATGTGCCGGCGTTCAGGACGCATGCGCGGACCGGTTGGTGCAGCGTTCACAGCGCTCCACCTCGATGATGGGGTGATGGACATGGGCCAGTCCGTGCAGGCGGGCGCGGTAGTCCGCGGGCGTGGCCGGAGCGTGGCTGACCACGCTGGCGACCAGCGTCCATGCGCCCTGCCCCACCGACCACAGGTGCAGGTCCACCACCCGCGTGCCCTCCACGCTTTCCAGCCGTTCGCGCACCTGGCTGCGCAGGCTGTCCGGGCCTTCGGCGTCCAGCAGCACGGCGCCGGTCTGGCGCAGCAGGCCCACGGCCCAGCGCAGGATCACCAGGGAGGCCACCAGCGCGATGACCGGGTCCAGCCACCACCAGCCCCACAGCCAGGCCGCGAGCAATCCGATGATGGCGGCCACGGAGGTGACCGCATCCGCGATCACATGCACCAGCGCGGCCTTCAGGTTGTGGTCCTGGCGCGGTGCGTGCGCATGGGCGTGTTCGTCGTGGTCGTGGTCATGCTCGTGCTCGTGGTCGTGGTCGTGGTCGTGGTCGTGGTCATGGCCATGGTCGTGATGGTGGGCGTGGGCGTGCCCATGATCGTGGTCGTGCCCCCCGGCGAGCAGCCAGGCGGAAGCCAGGTTGACCACCAGGCCGACCACCGCCACCGCCATCGCTTCCAGGGGCCGCAGGGGCTGCGGTTCGATCAGGCGCCGGACGGACTCCACCACCAGCCACACGGTGGTGGCGCCGAGGAAGAGCGCACTGGTATAGGCCGCCAGGTCGCCGATCTTGCCGCTGCCCAGGCTCAGGCGGCGGTCGTCGGCGTGGCGGCGCGCCAGGTAGTAGGCCGTGCTGGCCAGCCCCAGCGCCAGGGCGTGGCCGCCCATGTGGATGCCGTCGGCGAGCAGTGCCATGGAACCGGTGATCCAGCCGCCGACGATCTCCGCCGCCATGGTGGCCAGCGTGAGCAGCGTGACCCACAGGGTGCGGCGTTCCGCCTCGTGCTTCCCGCCCTGGCCGAAATCGTGGGGGTGATGGCTGTGGCGGACGGTTTCGCACCGGGCCGGGTATTCGGGCAGCGAGTGGGCGGTCATGATGGCAAGCATGCGGGACGCGATGGAGGCTAAGGATAATCCAGAGACGGTTCATCCGGCGCGGCGTTTCGATGGAGGCCGGGCACGCCGGCCGCCGGGCTAGGGCCGTTCTGCGTTGTCCGCGGGCTCCCTCTCGTAGGCAGGCCAGTCATCGAGCAGCAGGGAATGCGGCGCGGCGGCGGGCACGCTCCAGGGCACGGGCGCGGCGTCGACGCCTTCCCAGCCGCCGTTGCGCCATTGCCAGCGCTCGCCGCTCACGGCGCCGTCCCGCCGGTGCAGGTCGACGGCATGGGGCGGGCCGAGGAACAGGGCCGCCTGGTCCGTGCCGGCGGCCTCGCCCAGCGGGCCGGCCACGTCCTGGCCGGCGCGCACCGCCGCCAGCAGCGCGGCGAAGGATGCCGGGGTCTGGCGCGCGCTCCAGGCCAGCGCGGCGAGCGGCGCGTATTGCGCGGCCCAGCCGTCGGCCAGGGCGGTGGACAGCGGGCCCACCGGCACCTCCGCCGCCGCCAGATCCTGGGTCACCCGGACGGCGCCGCGCCCCAGCAGGGCTTGCAGCGCGGCGGCGCCATCGGCCTCGGCCACGCACAGCAGACCCAGGGCGCCGGGCAGTCCTGCGCTCAGCCAGAGCGCGCCGGAGCCCTGGCGCAGATCGGCGGCGTCGAGCACCGCCCGCCGGGCGAGCGCGGCGGCGATATCGACGCGGCGCACCTGGCGGCCGGTCCCCTCGCCGGCGACGTCCCAGTGGGGCGCTTCGGCGAGCAGCAGCACATTGGCCGCCAGCGCGGCGTCCTCCGTGCCGGGCGGCAGGCCGCGCGGCCACTGGGCCACCGCCGCGACGGCCGGCACCCCGTCCAGATGCCGTGCGACGCAGGCGCGCATGGCGGCCAGGTCGTCGGCGATCACCGCGGCATCGGCGCCGCGGCCGGCGTCGTGGATCAGCACCACGCCGTTCGCCTCGGTGCGGCGTGCGTCCTCCGGCGCGTGCAGCGCGGCGAAGTCGAGCAGGCCGTCGATTTCGCCGCCGTGGACCTCGGACTCGCCTTCGATACCCACGCGCCAGCGCCAGCGGCCGGCCGGCGCCACCGCGTCGGCGGGCAGCGATGCGGCGTAGGCCGGCAGCACGAACCCGGCCGGCAACCCGTGGCGTTCGCGGTCGGCGGGGACGCGCGGCACGCGGCCGGCGTCGAGGCCGAGGCGCGGCATCACGTCTTGGGCACGCAGCCACCAGGCGTCGCCCACCAGCCATGAGGGCCGGCGCCCGGCGTCCCAGCCCGCGGCCGGCAGGCGCCAGGCGATCTCGACCGTGCAACCGGCGTCCCCGGCGCAGGCGGACAGGGGGATGGACAGGTGATCGTCTTCCGCCGTCGCCGCCGCCGGCTGGCCCGCGACGCGCGCCGCGACGAGTTCGAAGCCGATCGGCAGCAGGGCGTGGAGTTCGCCGCCGGCGGCGCGCACGCCGTCCAGCCGCCAGTCGCCGCGCAGCTCGCGCGCGGCCGGACGGACGGTCAGCGCGACCTCGCCGCCCGCCACCGAGAACGCGCCCTGGCGCGGCAGCCAGCGTTTCTCCCAGGCGGCGTCCTTGGCCAGGGTTTCTTCGTCCGTCTCGTAGCCGCCCTCGACGACGTAGCGCTGGTGCAGCCATGCCGACAGGCCGCCGATGGCGACCACGCCGGCCACGGCGCCGATGCCGGCCAAGCCGAACGCGCTGGCGCGCAGGTGCCGCAGGCGCGGCCGCCAGCCGAGGTCGGTGCCGCGCCGGGTCGCCAACGCCGTCACCGCCAGCAGCAGCCCGGCCACGGCAAGCTTGAAGCCGTCGCTGGCGAGAAGCTTTTCGCACCAGGGCGCGAAGCCGGTCAGGCCCGACAGCGCGATGGGGACGCCAATGCCGATCTGGTGCGGCGGATAGTTGATCACTTCGGTCTCGAAATTGACCACCGCGATGAAGGCGGCCAGCACCGCCGCAGCATGGGCGGTGCCCGCATGGCGGATCAGCGCGTGCAGCAGCAGCGTGATCGCGGCCAGTTCCAGGATCGGGGGCAGCAGCACGGTGAGTTGATAGGCGAGCGGCAGGACGACGCTGGTCGAGCCGCCGGTCAGGAGGCCGACCAGGGCCGCACCGAGAGCCGGCACCATCACGCAGGCCGTGCTCGCCGCCAGCGCGGCGGCGGCGCGGCCGGCCAGGCGCACGCCGTCCGGCGCGGGCGCGGCGTCGAACATCTCGACCAGGCCGGGCTGTTCGTCGCGGCGTGCGATCAGGCCCACCAGCGCCGCGACCATGAAGACGATGATGAGGTAGAAGGTGCGCGACAGCACCGGCGAGATGAATTCCGGCCGGGCCACCATCGGCCCCCAGGCATGCTGGACGCCGTGCACGAAACCGGCGGCGACGGCCAGCACGACCAGCAGGCCCAGGGTCGGCCACAGCCAGCGCCGGGCGAGCACGTACCTGACCTGCCAGACGGCCTCGGCCAGCGCGGCGCGCAGCCAGGTCGCGCGGACGACCGGGCCGGGTAGCGCGGCGCGTTCCGCCGCCGGTGCGCGGGCGTTCCGGCGCGGCGCAGCGGCCCTCTCCGCGCGGCCGAGCACCAGCGCCTCGCGGCTCGCCCGTGCCACGGTAAAGGCGAGCAGCAGCAGCGGCAGCAGGCCCCAGATCACCCGGTTCCAGGCCAGCGCCGGCACCAGCGGCAGCAGCGCGGTGCTCTTCTCGTGGGGCGTCCAGTGGTCCACGACCCGGTGCTCGACCTCGGCGAAGCCCGAGGGGTCGAGCACGGTGACCAGGAAGGGGTCGGCATGGCCTTCCTTCAGCACGATCATCGACACCATCCAGAAGGCCATCAGCGCGGCGGCGACGGCGAACGGACCGCCCACGCCGCGGGTCTTCATCGCCGCGACGAAATACAGCGCGCCGGCGCCCGCCGCCAGCGGCAGCGTGAAGATCAGGAAGGCCCAGCCGAAGGCGAACCAGGGCAGCGGCGCGACGGAGCCGGGCGGCAGCGCGCCGGCCGCTTCGAGCAGCGGTGCGCACAGGAAGCCGGCGATCTGCGAGGTGCCGAGCACCAGCGCGACGCCGAGCGCGCCCACGTAGCGCGCCGCCAGCAGCGCGCGCAGGGAGACCGGCGCGGCCAGAACGATTTCCTGGAGCCGCACGCCGCGGTCGCGCACGATGGGCTGGGCGAACACCCACGCCCAGGCGAAGAACAGGAAGAAGGCGTCGCCGGCGGTCATCAGGTAGACCAGGGCCGGCGCATTGCGCGGGATGTCCACCGCGCCCATGCTGCGCAGGCTGTCGGCGCTGGTCATGACGAGCAGGATGTAGCCGGTCAGCACCAGGTAGACCAGCGGCACGATGCCGTTCCTGAGGCCGGCGCGGAATTCGTGCCAGGCCTCGCGCAGGAGGAAGTCCATTCAGGCCTCCTCGTCACTGAGGCCGGCGGCGGCCAGCGCGACGTGGTAGGCGTCTTCCAGGCTGGCGCGGTGCGGCGCGAAATCCCCTCCCGGTGCGGAATCGGCCACCACCACGGCCAGCGTGCCGGCCGGCACCGCGGTCAATTGCACGGCCTCCGGCAGCGCCTCGCCGCGCGGCACCACGCGCGACCACAACCGGCCTTCCAGCGCCGCACTCAATTCCGCAGGGGTGCCTTCCGCGACGATGCGCCCGCGCGCCAGGATCGCCAGCCGGCCGCAGAGGTTCTCCACGTCCTCGACGATGTGGGTGGACAGCAGCACCACGGCCTCGGCGGCCACGTCGGCCAGCACGCGGTGGAAGCGATTGCGTTCGGCCGGGTCGAGCCCGGCGGTGGGTTCGTCCACGATGAGCAGGCGCGGCGAGCCGATCAGCGCCATGGCGATGCCGAAGCGGCGCAGCATGCCCCCCGAATAGTCGGCGACGGCACGCCCCGCCGCGTCGGAAAGGTTGACCCGTTCGAGCAGCACCTCCACCTCGGTGCGGCGCGCGGCGCGGTCGGTGCGGCCCTTCAGCCAGGCGAAGCGTTCGAGCAGGTCGCGCCCGGAGACGCCGGGGTAGGCGCCGATCTGCTGCGGCAGGTAGCCCAGCCGCGCACGCAGGCGCTGCGGCGCGGCCAGCACGTCCTCGCCGTCGAGGTGGATACTGCCCCCATCCGGGGTCTGCAGCGTGGCCAGCGTGCGCATCAGGGTGCTCTTGCCGGCGCCGTTGGGGCCGAGCAGGCCGTAAAGGCCGGGCGCGACCGTCAGGTCCACGCCGGCGAGCGCCTTGACGCCGTTGCCGTAGGTCTTGGTCAGGCCGCGGATCGCCAGGCCGGAGGGGTTGGACATGGAGGAGTCTCTCCGTTCTTGGAATGGGGTCGGGAAAACGTTCAGGCGGAAGCCGGCGCGGTCGCACCCGGCAGGTGCCAGTCCTTGACCCGCGCCTGCGCGTCCCACATGGCGCGGTAGCGGCCGCCGGCGGCGAGCAGTTCGGCGTGCCGCCCCTGTTCGACCAGGCCGCCGCCGTCGATGACGAGGATGCGGTCGGCCGCGGCGATGGTGGAGAGCCGATGGGCGATGACGATGACGGTCCGGTCACGCACCAGGGCGTCGATGGCCTGCTGCACGGCGACCTCGCTCTCGGTGTCGAGCGCCGCGGTGGGCTCGTCCAGGATGACGATGGGAGCATTCTTGAGCATGGCGCGGGCGATGCTGATGCGCTGGCGCTCGCCGCCGGAGAGCCGCCCGCCGATGTCGCCGACGCGCGTTGCGTAGCCCTCGGGCAGGCGGGTGATGAAGTCGTGGCAGTAGGCGGCGCGGGCCGCGGCTTCCACCTCCTCGTCGGTGGCCCCGGGCTTGGCCATGCGGATGTTGGCGAGGATGCTGTCGTCGAACAGATACACGTCCTGGAACACCGCCGAGATCAGCGCGTTGAGCCTGTCCGGCGGGATGGCGCGGACGTCCACGCCGCCGATCAGCACGCGCCCGCGCTGCGGGTCGGCGTGGCGCATCAGGAGCCGCGTGACGGTGGTCTTGCCCGCGCCCGAGGGGCCGACCAGGGCGCTCAGGCTGCGCGCCGGCAGGGTCGCGTCGAAGCCCCGCAGCGCCGGGCCGTCGCCGCGGGCGTAGCAGAAATCGACGTCCTCGAAGCGCACGTCGAAGGACTGCGGTTCCTGCGCCGGGGTGAGTTGCGGCAGCGGTTCGATGGCCAGCAGCGCCTCGATGTGGCGCAGCGCGGCTTCGGTCAGGTCGATGACCTGGGTGTAGAGTACGAAGGTCGCCAGCGGCTCGGCGAAACGCATCACCACCACCAGCACCGCCGCCAGCACGGCGATCTCCAGCGTGCCCATGACGGCGAAGGTCACCCCGGCGCAGGCCACCAGCAGCATCGCCAGTTCCATGACACTGGCCATGACCAGGTTGGGCTTGGCCCCTTTCTTCTGGCCGATGGCCTGAATCTGCTGCAGGTGGGCCAGGCTTTGCCGCAGGCGCTGGAACTTCTCCCCTTCGCGGCAGGCCGCGCGCAGCACCGGCAGCCCCTGGGTGTATTCCAGGATGTCGGCGCTGGTGCGGCGGTGGGCCTCGGCCACCATGCGCTTGCCCCGGCCGAAGGCCGGCCGCCGCCAGCGGTAGAGCGGGATCAGCAGCGGGAAGGTGAGCAGCAGGATGAGGCCCAGGCGCCAGTCGATGGGCAGCAGGGCGAGCGCGACGACCACCGGCGTGATCAGTGCGGTGGCCATCATGTTGGCGATGGTGAGCACGTAGTGGAGGTTCTCGTCCACGCTGCCCAGCAGGGTCGAGTTGATTTCGCCCGCACGTCTGTCCTGCAGCACTTCGAGCGGGATGCGGCGCAACTGCTCGCCCAGCAGGGTGCGCAGCTCGTGGGTGTTGGCCGTCATGTCGCCGCGGTAGTCGAAGCCCTGGGCCCACCAGCGCAGCACGGTGCTGACCAGCATCAGCACCGTCATCGCGGCGAGCCAGCCCAGCGTGGCGCCGGCATCGCGCTGCGTCAGCAGGGCTTGGAACAGGGGCGGCAGGCAGGCCAGCGCCAGGCCCTGGACCGCCGCGGCCAGCGCCAGCCCGATGAGGCTGGCGCGCAGTTGCGGCGCATGGCCGCGGGCGCTTCTCAGCAGTTGCCGCCAGGTTTCGGCGAGCGGCGTCACCGCCATGGAATCCGCTGCGGGGGATGTCATCCCGGTCATGGTGCCGTTCCTTCCGGTACTCGGGCGGTATCCGCAGACGCGGTGCCGCCCAGCGCCCAGTGCTGGGCCTTCTCGTAGTTGCCCCACAGGCGCGCATACACGTCGTGGCGGGCGAGCAGTTCGTCATGGCGCCCGGCCTCGGCCAGGCGGCCCTGGTCGAAGACCAGGATCTGGTCGGCATCGCGGATGGTGGACAGCCGGTGCGCCACCATCAGCACGGTCTTGCCGCGCATCAGGTTCGACAGCGCCGCCACCAGCGCGGCCTCGTTCTCCGGATCGGCGAAGGCGGTGGCCTCGTCCAGCACCAGGATCGGCCGGTTCTGCAGGATGGCGCGGGCGATGGTGATGCGCTGGCGCTGGCCGCCGGAGAGGAAGATGCCGCGCTCGCCCGCGGGCGTGTCGTAGCCCTGCGGCAGCGCCATGATGAAGTCGTGGGCCTGCGCCGCCTGCGCCGCGGCGATCACGTCTTCGAGCGGCGCGTCGGGCCGCCCCAGGCGGATGTTGTCGGCGATGCTGTCGGAGAACAGGAAGGTGTCCTGGAACACGAAGGCCACCTGCGTCATCAGGGTCTCCGGCGCCATCCCGCGCACGTCCACGCCGCCCACCAGGATGCGTCCGGCGGTCACGTCCCAGAAGCGCGGGATCAGCCGCGCCACCGTGGTCTTGCCCGCACCCGAGGGGCCGACCAGCGCGGTGACGCTGCCCGGCGGCGCACTGAAGCTCACCTCGCGCAGCACCTCCGGGCCATCTTTCGTGTAGCGGAAGCTCACCGCCTCGAAACGCACGCCGGCGTCGGCCGGGCGCCTGGCCGAAGCGGCGTCCGGCACGGGCATGGGCGGCGTGGCGAGCACTTCGTGGATACGCCGGATGCTGATGCCGGTCTTGTTGACCAGGTGCTTGAGGGACATCAGCGGCAGCATGGATTCGGCCATGCCGCTGCCGATCAGCAGCACCGCCAGCCAGGTGGCCGGCGCCAGCGCGTCGCGCCAGACGAGCCAGGCGCCCAGCCACAGCAGCACCGCCAGCGTGGGCATGGGGTTGAGGATGGCGAGCGAGAAGCGCGAGGCGAAACCGGCCTGGCGATACCAGCGCGTGACCATCTCCAGATAGCCTTCCAGCGCGCGCTGGTAGCGCCCGAAAGTATCGTTGCCCGAATCGAAGGTGCGCACCACCGGCATGGCCTGGACGAATTCCACCACCGCGGCGCTGACCCGCTCGCGCGCTTCGTTGTACTGGCGCATCAGCTCGGTGCTGTCGCGCATCGCCAGCCCCAGCACGATGAAGCCGAACACCAGCACGGCCGTGGCAGCCAGCGCCAGGCGCCAGTCGAGCAGCCACAGCGCGACGAAGGTGGCGAGCGGCGCGACGTAGGCGCGGGCGTAGAGCGGCGTGCTGTCGGCGACGAACACGTGCAGGGCGCGCACGTCGTCCTGCATGATCTTGGCCAGCGCGCCGGATCCCATCTGCTGCGCCCAGCCCAGGGGCACCCGCGCCAGGTGTTCGGAGAGGCGGGTGCGCAGGATGGTCTCCAGGCGGAAGGCGGCGTAGTGCGACTGGTTGAAGGCGAGGAGCCGCAGCGTGTAGGCCGCGACGGTCAGCGCCGTGGCCGCCGCCAGTCCGTGCCATGGCCATTCCCCCGGCCGGGCGAAGAGTTCATGCACGACCCAGGCCAGCGCGCCCAGGGCCAGCAGCGAGGCCAGCGCGCTCAGCGAGGCCAGGAACATCGCAAAGCGTATCTGCCCCCGCACCGGGCGCATGATGGCCCAGACGCCGGGGACGGCAGCGGTCGTGGTGGTGCGATCGGTCACGGAATCTCCTCCCGGCGCGGCCGCTTCAGAAGCTGTAGCGGGCGCCGACGCCGATCTTGCGCGGGGCGCCGAAGCTGGCCATGGTGATGGCGTAGTTGGACATGAAGCCGCTGGTGTATTCCTCGTCCGTGGCGTTATGGACGTAGGCGTAGAGATCCCAGTCGGCGAAACGGTAGCCGGCCTTGAGGTCGACGGTGGTGTAGCCGTCCTCGCGCGCGAAGCCCTTGACCGCGTCGTCGTAGAACATCACGCGGCCCACATTCCTGACGTCGACGCGGGCGTAGGCGCCGCCCGGCGACAGCCACGCCGCGCTCAGGCGCAGGGTGTGGGACGGCGTGTTCTCGATCTTCTTGCCGTCGAAGTCGTGGGTGCCGGCGTCGTAGCTCTTGTACTTCGCGTCGATCACGCCCAGCGCGCCGCCCAGTTCCCAGTTGCGGACGGGGTGCCAGGTCAGCTCGACCTCGGCGCCGGTGGAATGGGCCTTTCTGGCGTTGCTGGTGGTGTAGAGCGCGCCGACCGCCTTGTAGATGTGCACGTCCTCGATGTCCATGTGGAACAGGTTGGCGGCCACGGTGAGATGCTCGCCGCGGCCCCTGATGCCGATTTCGTAGTTGTCCGAGATCTGCGGCTTGAAGCGGTTGTCCGCCACCGCGCCGCTGCTGGAGAAGTAGTTGTAGCCGCCGGGCATGTAGCCTTTGGAATAGGAGACGTAGGCCGTCCAGCGCGGGTCGATGGCGTAGCTCAGCGCGGCGCGGGGCAGGAACTGGTTCCAGCGCTTCGTGTCCTCCATGCCGTACATCGCCGGCCCCGCCATGCCCACCGGCAGGTAATAGGTATCGACCTGGAATTCCTTCTCGATGCTCTGGTAGCGGCCGCCCAGCGTCAGTTCGGCCTTGCCGAACGGATAGATGATCTGTCCGAACAGCGCGTGGGTCTGCGTGTCGGTGGTCGAATCGGCGTTCATCTCGAAATTGCCCAAGGGAGGCACGGGCATCTGCATGCCGTAGGGGCCCTGGTCGTGGCTCTCCTTTTCGAAATACACGCCCGCCACCCAGCGCAGGCCCGTGGTGGCGCTGCTCGACAGCCGGATTTCCTGCGACCAGGTTTCCGTCTCCGAGTGGTTGAACTGGGTCAGCCCGGCATAGAGCGGATTGACCCCGAAATCGGCGTCGTAGATGCCGTCCAGCGTGAAGGTCTTGTGCGTGGTCACCGAATCGAGCGTCACCGCGCCCATGCGATACGTCAGCAGCAGGCTTTGTGCGTCGGTGTCGCCCTTTTCCTTCGGCGCGACGTCGTAACTGGCCTTTTCCGCCGCGTCGCGCTTGAAGAAGCCGAGCGGCGAGCCGCCCGGTCCGGCCTGGGTGCCCTCGTACCAGCGCGCCGTGTAGCGTTCCTGCGACAGTGCGAGCTTGGCGCTCAAGGCGGTGTTGGGCGTCCACAGCAGATAGGCGCTCAGCTTGTCGTTGTCGTGGGCCGAGGCATCCTTCTTCATGCCCGGCCAGGTGTTCTCGATCCAGCCGTCGCTGCTGCCGTACTGTCCGTTGATCCCCGCGTACAGGGCATCCTTGACCAGCGCGCCGCTGGCGTTGAAGGTACCCAGCCGGCCGTCGTCCTCGGCGATCTCCACGCCGGCGGTCCCGTGCCAGTCGTTCTCCGGCTTCTTGGTGACGATGTTGATGACCGCGCCGATGGCGTCCTTGCCGTAGAGCGAACCCTGCGGGCCGCGCAGCACTTCGATGCGCTCGACGTTGGCGAGCGACGGGTCGAAGCCGTAGCGGCTGGAATAGGCCACGCCGTCGATGTAAACGACGATCGGATTGTTGTTGGTGAACATCGAGGCGTTCAGGCCGCGGAAGCTGATGCCCATGCCGTGGCCGCCGGCCGCGTTCGAGTACATGTTGGGGATTTCGCCGAGCAGGTCGGCGACCTTGTTGATTCCCCGCTCCTCCAGCGTGGCGCCATCGATCACGGTGATGCTCTGGGGCACGGACTGAACGTCCTGCTCGATCTTGTTGGCGGTGACGGTAACCGGGGACAGGGTCGCCGCATCCGCCTGCCCGCCCGCGTCGGCGGCCGGCGAGCAAGCCGGTGCCATCGCTAGGATGGCGGCGGCTATGGCGTTCAGGGGAAAGCGTGGGCTCCTCGTTGCGGGCATGATGTTCCTCAAGGATTGGGGATGCGGAAAATCGGGGATCTCGCAGAAGGCCGGCACGCCCCTGCGCATTCCTTCATCGGGCGGACGAACGGCTTCTGAGGCGCACGATGCCCGGCATGAAGGCGCGCAGCATGGGGATGCGCGCGAAGACGGACATGTACCGGCCCGGCCCGACGCGGAAATTGCGGTAGGGCATGGCCCGCACCTCCTCGATCGCCGGGCTCCAGCCACGCAGCGTTGCGGGCGCGTCATGCAGCGCGATGCCCCAGGGCATGGGCGGCGCCTTGTAGTGGGGGGTGCGCCAATAGCCCTGCACGGTTTTCCTGGAGAACCAGACGGGAATGGTGTCGAACATGAATTCCACGCCGGGAAAGCGCTCGACCAGCGCAACGGTCAGCCCGCGCACCGTACTTTCGTCGAAATACATCAGCAGGCCCTGGGCGGTGACGAAGACTTCGCCGGCGGGAATCTCATCCATCCACGCCGGGTCGAGTGCGCTGCAGCGGACATGCCGGCAGCGCTCGCCCGCGGGCAGGAAGCGCTCGCGCACCTCGATGGCCTCAGGCACGTCCACGCACAACCAGCGCACCCTGCCGTCGTCGATACGCTGGAACTGGGTTTCCAGCCCGCAGCCCAGTTCCACCACCGAGCCGCCCGGATGCGCCTGCATCCACGCCGCGACGGCTTCGTCGAACATCAGCGAACGCACTGCGTGGGAGGAATCTGCCGGACCGAAGCTCTGCCGGTAGTCATAGGGAATCGCACGGTAGATGCGCTCGGCCTCCGGGTCGCGCAGCATCGCGTCGGGCCGCAGCGATTCGCTCGCACGATTGTGCAGTGTCCACAGCATGGTTTCCGGGACACCGGTGAGGCGGGGGGAAGCGGACGGCATGGTCGTCGGTCTGGCAAGGGATACGAATGAGAAGAGTTCGCATTTTTCTCATTCGCACCCATCCGCTCCACCCGAAGCGGGAACGAACGACCCCTGGCGGGAAATACTTGCCGGACAGCCCGCCCGGCACCGGGCTGCGGCCGGCCGGAACCGCCGCGGCCTCAGTCGGAGGCGGCCTTGGTCCCGGGGGCGGCCACGGGGTATGAGGGCGGCGCCTCGCCCGCCGCGGGCGCGGCCTGCGGCAAGGCCTCGGGCACGGCGCCTGCGGGACTTTCCATGCCGTGCAGCCATTCGCGCCAGATCGCCACCAGCAAGGCCATCAGCACCGGACCGACGAAGAGGCCCACCAGCCCCATGGTCTGCACGCCGCCCACCAGGCCGAAGAAGGTGGGCAGGAAGGGCAGCTTCACCGGGCCGCCGACCAGGCGCGGGCGCAGGGTCTTGTCCACGATGAAGAGCTCCACCGTGCCCCAGGCGAACAGCCCCAGGCCGGCGACGAGGTTGCCGGAACCGACCAGGTACAGGGACACCAGCGTGAAGGAAAGCGGCGCGCCGCCGGGAATCAGCGCCATGAAGCCGGTGGCTACGCCCAGCAGCACCGGCGAGGGCACGCCGGCGATCCAGTAGGCCACGCCGAGCACCACCCCTTCGCCCAGCGCGATCAGCCCCATGCCGGTGACGGTGGCGCTGACCGTGGCCGGCACCACGCGGGAGAAACGCTGCCAGCGCAGGGGCAGGATGCGTTCGCCGACCACGTCGATCTGCGCGGCGATGCGTTCGCCGTCCTTGTAGACGAAGAACAGCGTGATCAGCATGAACAGCGTGGTCAACGCGAGGCGGAACAGATCCCCGGTGACGGTGAGCAGGGTGCGGTAGATGTTGCCCAGATGCTCGCCGCTGAAGACCTGCACCCAATGCCCGAGGGCCTGCGGTTCGCCCAGGTGCTCGCTCCAGTAGCCCGCCAGCCGCTCGCCGACCACCGGCAGGGAACTGATCCACGCCGGCACCGGCGCGCCGGTGCGGTTGGCTTCCAGCAGCCAGGCGATGAAGTTGCCCGCCTCCTTCAGCGCGTAGTGGAGCGCGACGGTCAGCGGCACGATCAGCGCGCAGATGACCACGACGATCGCCACGCTCGCAGCCAGGATGGTGTTGCCCCTGCACGACTCGACGCCGCGGCGGTACAGCGGCCAACTGGCGAAGCCGATCACCAGCGCGGCCAGCACCGGCACCAGGAAGCCACGCAGGAAATAGGCTCCGGCGACGAGGATCAGCAAAAGCAGTGCGCGAACGACGAACGGGGCTTGCAGGACGGGCTGCATGACGGGCGGCGGAGCGGATGACGGACAGGACTATATACCGGATGGCGGCCGCCTTGCCCGTTCTGCGCGCCGACGGGATCGGTGTCGGCGTGCTTTACATAGTTCTTAGGTCGTATTTCATTTTTCATTTTTCGACAATGACTTACACGCTTGGCATGGAACGTGCTGCTCGCCTGGCATACGCCGGGCACCCGCCTGGCTTTTCCAAGAAAGGGGATCACTCATGAGCTCATTTTCTACCCGCGCGGTTCGCGGCACCTTCTCCAGGTTCCTGTGCGCCATCGCCGCGTGCTTCGCCATCGGCCAGGTGCAGGCGGCCGTCATCGCCCAGGACCTCGGCACCGATGCACCGCCTGCGACGCTGGGCGGGTACACGCTTACCCCGTTCGGCGACGACGGCATCGGTCTCTTCACCGACATCACGTCGCTCGCATCGCCCCTCGGCGGCAGCCTCACGTTCGGCACGGCCGTCAACGCCCGGGAGATCGGATCCGGCTGGGCGACCTGGAGCCACGGCTACACCGGCGACGTCTACTATTCGAATGGCGCATTCTCGCTGGCCATCGACTTGCCGGCAGGCACCGGGGCGTTCTATCTGTACGTGGAGCCCGATCCGTTCGACCTCTACAGTTTCACGATTACGGCGGACGACGGCACGTCGCTCACCAATGAGGCCCACGGAGATGCCGGCGCCCGTGGCTGGGGCTTCTGGGCCACGGCGGGAGAGCAGATCGCGTCCTTGCTCATTACGTCCAGCGTGAACTTCGCGGTCGGCGGGTTCGGCATCGCGTCCGCCACGGCCAGCGTGCCGGAACCGACGACGCTGGCGCTGATCGGTGCGGCGGCGCTGGCCTTCGGTGTGGGCCGCCGCCGGCGCGCCTGAGCCGACCGACGAACCACCCCGTCACCCGGTAGCACCAGGATCGGAAACCCGCAGGGCCGCAAGGCCGTGCGGGTTTTTTCTTGTATCGAGCCAGCCCCGTCCGCGCTGCGAAGCAACGCAGTTTTTCATGGTTCCGCACCATTATGGGGCTGCCTATCATCGGCTCACCATGGAGCCCGGCAGGCGCCCCGGACCCCATGGGCAAGAACAACTTTCCGGAGCTGCAAACATGATCAGGAAATTCCGCTTCCTCGCCCTGCTCGCCCTGTCGGCCCTGGCCGGCGTCGCGCAGGCCGATCGCCTCGACGACATCAGGAAGGCCGGCGTGCTGCGCGTGGCCGCCTTCGACAGCAACCCGCCGTTCGGCTTCGTGGATCCCAAGAGCAAGCAGATCGTCGGGCTGGACGTGGATTACGCCAGGGAACTGGCGAGCAAGCTGGGCGTGAAGCTGCAACTGGTGCCGACCAACCCCGCCAACCGCATTCCGCTGCTGTCGGCCAACAAAGTGGACATCGTGCTGGCCAACTTCACCATCACCGAAGAGCGCGCCAAGCAGGTCAATTTCAGCATCCCCTACTTCGCCTCCGGCCAGCAGTTCATCGCCAAGAAGGGCACCCTCAAGTCTGCCGACCAGCTCGGCAGCCTGCGCATCGGCGTGGACAAGGGCACCACCAACGAGATCGTGCTGCGCGAGAAATACCCCGGCGCGACCCTGGTGGCCTACGACGACACGCCCTTCGCCTTCACCGCCCTGCGCAACGGCAACGTGCAGGCCATCACCCAGGACGGCCCCAAGCTGATCGGCCTGCTCGCCAACGTGCCGGACAAGGAGAACTACGAAATCCCGCCCTTCTCCATCTCCGACGACCTGATCGGCGCCGGGCTGCCCAAGGACGAGACCCGCTTCACCGAATACGTGAACGCCTTCCTGCGCGAACTGGAAGCCAGCGGCAAGGCGCAGAAGATCTACGATGCGTGGTTCGGCCCGAGCACCAAGACCCCGCTCACGCGCATCTTCCGCATCGGCGACAAGTAAGAACGCGCTTTCCGTTTCACCGGGCTCCGCGCGGTCCTCGGGCCGCGCGGAGCCTTTTCTTGAGTTCCGCTTCACCCGCGCGCAGCCCGCGCCTCTCCCATGCTCGACCAACTGCTCGCACCGAAATACGTCGGCTGGCTGATCGATGGTTTCTACGTCACCCTGGCCGTGTCCGCGCTGGCCTCGGCCGCCGCCACCGTGCTCGGCCTGCTGCTCTGTCTGGCCCGCCTCGCCCCCACGCGCTGGCTGGCGTGGCCGGCGCTGGCCTGGCTGTCCCTGTTCCGCAACACGCCGCTGCTGGTGCAGCTCTTCTTCTGGTACTTCGGCCTCGCCGCGCTGATGCCCCAGGGCCTGCTGGAATGGCTGAACACGCCCCACCACTGGCACCTGGCCTTCTTCGGCGTGCGCTGGCCGCCCTTCGAATACGTGGCCGGCTTCACCGGCCTGACGCTCTTCACCGCCGCCTTTATCGCCGAGGAATTCCGCGCCGGCGTGCGCGGCGTGCCGCCGGGGCAGGCGGTGGCCGCCCGCGCGCTGGGCCTGCGGCCGTGGCAGGTGTGGCGTTACGTGGTCATTCCCCAGGCCTTCCGCATCGCGCTGCCGCCGCTGCTGGGCCAGTACATGAACGCGGTGAAGAATTCCTCGCTGACCATGGCCATCGGCTTGGCGGAACTGTCCTACGCCTCGCGCCAGGTGGAAACCGAGACCTTCAAGACCTTCCAGGCCTTCGGCATCGCCACCCTGCTCTACATCGGCACCGTCGCCGTCATCGAGCTGGCCGGGCAGTGGGTGCAGCGCCGCCGTCCGGCGCTGGGGGCGGTGCGCTGAACATGGATTTCTCCGTCATCGCCGACAACCTGTCCTACTTCCTGCTCGGCGCCTGGCCCCACGGCCCGCTGGGGGGCGCGGCGCTGACGCTGGTGCTGAGCATCTCTTCCGCACTCGCCTCGGGCGCGCTCGGCCTGGTGCTGGGCGTGGCGCTCGCCACCACGCACGGCCCCGCCCACCAGGGCCTGGTGCTGGCGCTCGGCTTCTTCCGCGCCATTCCGGTGCTGATGCTGATCTTCTGGACCTATTTCCTGCTGCCCATCGTGTTCGGCTTCAACGTGCCGGGCACGGGCACCGTGGTGGTGGCCCTGTCCCTGATCGGCGGCAGCTACCTCGCCCACTCCGTGTATGCGGGCATCGCCAGCCTGCCGCCGGGGCAGTGGCAGGCCGCCGCCGCGCTCGGGCTGCGGCGGGCAGATGCCCTGCGCCACGTGATCCTGCCCCAGGCCCTGCCCATCATGCTGCCGTCCTTCCTCAACCAGTGGATCGCGCTGATCAAGGACAGCTCGCTGGCCTACGTGATCGGCGTGGGGGAACTCTCCTTCGTCGCCACGCAGGTGAGCAACCGGGAGATGGTCTATCCGACCGAAATCTTCCTCTTCGTCGCCCTGCTCTATTTCATCATCTGTTCGTCGCTGGAACTGGGCGCCGGGGCCATCGCCCGGCGCTACGGAAGCGCGGAGAAGCAAACATGATCCGCATCGAGAACGTCTCCAAGTGGTACGGCCAGGCCCGCGTGCTGGCCGGCTGCAGCACCCGCATCGCCGAGGGCGAGGTGGTCGTGGTGTGCGGCCCCTCGGGATCGGGCAAGTCCACGCTGATCAAGACCATCAACGGCCTGGAGCCCTTCGACGAAGGGACCATCGTCGTGAATGGCGTCTCCGTCGGCGCGCCGGGGACCGACCTGCCCCGGTTGCGCGCCCGGGTCGGCATGGTGTTCCAGAGCTTCGAGCTCTTCCCCCACCTGACCGTGCGCGAGAACCTGGCCCTGGCCCAGGTCGTGGTGCTCGGCCGCAGCCGGGACGAGGCCCATGCCCGCGGCCGGGAGTACCTTGCCCGCGTCGGCCTGGCCGGCTTCGCCGACCGCCTGCCCGCCCAGCTCTCCGGCGGCCAGCAGCAGCGCGTGGCCATCGCCCGCGCCCTGTGCATGGACCCCGTGTGCATGCTGTTCGACGAGCCCACCTCGGCCCTGGACCCGGAGATGGTCGGCGAGGTGCTGGACGTGATGGTGGAACTGGCCGGCGAAGGCATGACCATGGTGTGCGTGACCCACGAGATGGGCTTCGCCCGCAAGGTGGCCGACCGGGTCATCTTCATGGACCAGGGCGCCATCCTGGACGACTGCCCCAGCGAGGAGTTCTTCGGCAACCGCGCCGGGCGCCCGGAGCGCGCGCAGCAGTTCCTGGCGCGGGTGCTGTCGCACTAGGACCACCACCGAGGCCATGCCGCATGGCACGGCCTCGCGCGGGGGCACTCACTCCGCCGGGGACCGTCAGAGCCGGTCGGTGAGGATGACGCCCAGCCCCACGGAAGTCTGCCGCCAGTTGTAGTCGATCAGGCTTTCGCCATAGCCGGAGAACAGGCGCACGTAGCCGCGCAGATGCCCGGCCAGCGGGAAGCTCCAGTCCGCATGCACCGACCCCCTGCTGTTCCTGAAGGTGCTGCGCAGCTTGAGGGAATAGAGGTGCCGGCCGTGGCGGTAGACGCCCACCAGCTCACCGCGTCCGACGTAGTCCTCGATGTCCCGGTTGTCGTCTTTCTCCCTCGATTCGGGGATGCGCCACCAGGGCCGGAACCACAGGGCCAGGTCGCCGTACTCGGCACCGACCTCGGCAAACACCCGGTCCCAACTGCGGGACAGGGGTTCGGAGCGGCCGTTGGACTGGTGTACGTAGCCGAAGGATGCGTAGCGCAGCTTCAGTCCGCCCAGGCTGCCGTTGAGGGGGCCGACCCACATCACCTCCGGCTCGTAGTTGGTTTCCCGGAAAGGGCGCGAGATGTCGCCGTTGAAGACCTGCCAGTTGCTTTGCTGGGTGTAGCCGAGCCAGATGTTGCTGCCGGTGGCGAACACGTTGCTCAGCAGTTTGGTCTTGAACGAGAACTGGAACTTGACCTCGTTGGAGTCCAGTTCCAGGTCGGGCGTGGACGTCCGGGCGATGAGCGGCTGGAAGGGACGGTTGTTGGGACGGTCGGTGACCTTGTAGATGACGTAGTTCTGCCGGTGGGGGCGCAGGCCGAAGGTGCCCCGGTCGGTGTCGGCGGTCAGTTCCCAGCGCGCCTGCAGCGCACTGGTGGTTCGCGCCGCATCGTGGGCCGGATCGGCGAAGCTGGCGCTCGGCGGCTCGGCCGGCGGTTCGGCCTGCAGTTGCACCGCCAGGGGCGAATCGGGCTGGTCGGAAAGCTGGTCGGCGAGCCGGAAGGCGATGCGGTCGTAGCAAGCGAGCCGGGCGGCCTCGTCGGTGACGCGCGCGCAGGCGGCGACCTCGTCTGGCTCCACGGCCTGGGCGGCGGGCCAGGCGCAGGACAGCAGCGCGGCGGCTAGCGATGTTCTTTTCATGTCTGTCCTCACAAAGGGCGTGAGCAGGCATCGGGTTGAGGGAATCGCCGACCGGCCGCCCAGCCCTGGCAAGGACGCGGCGATGCAGTCGAGCGGCCGGGCCATTATCGCCTCGATGTCCTGCCGCTCGGACAGGCGTTACTTCTGCAGATGATCCGTGGGCCCCGCCCTGCCGCATCATCCCGCCGGGATCGCATTCGCTGCACCGCGACGGTGCCGGCCCGCAGCGCGGCGCCCCGAATCGGGGCACCTGGATGCACTGCGTTCCGGGGCTCCGGAACGTCCCCCACCCTTGCCGCTTCAACGTTTCGGGCACGAAAGGCGAGCATCCCCATGGATTGGCATCGAATCTGCCTATTGGATTCCAACTTGTATACAAGAGGAATCCATCATGCAGGCAAGCCGTTCCACGATACCGTCCCCCGCCACGACTTTGGACGAGTGGCGGGCGCTGTACCGCAACGGCCGTCCGGTGGCCGAAGTGCTTGCGCCCTTTCTCGACCTGCCGACGGACGACCCGGCATGGATCGCCTGCCTCGATCCGCAGCGCCTGCAGGCCCAGCTCCAGGCGCTGGCGGCGCGGCTGGCGGAAGTGGGCGGCGACACCGCGAAGCTGCCCCTGTACGGCGTGCCCTTCGCGGTCAAGGACAACATCGACGTGGCCGGCTGGCCCACCACCGCCGCCTGCCCGGCCTTCGCCTACGTGGCCAAGAAGGATGCGGGCGTGGTCGCGCGCTTGAGGGCGGCCGGCGCCATCGTGGTCGGCAAGACCAACCTGGACCAGTTCGCCACCGGCCTGGTCGGCGTGCGCTCGCCCCACGGCGCGGTGCCCAACAGCTTCGATCCCGCCTACGTCTCGGGCGGTTCCAGTTCCGGATCGGCTTCGGTGGTGGCGCGCGGCCTGGTGCCGTTTTCGCTCGGCACCGACACCGCCGGCTCCGGCCGCGTGCCAGCGGCGTTCAACAACATCGTCGGCCTCAAGCCCAGCCGCGGCTGGCTATCCACCGCCGGCGTGGTGCCGGCCTGCCGCACGCTGGACTGCGTGTCGGTGTTCGCGCTGACCGTCTCCGACGCGGCGCAAGTCGCCGAACTGGCCGGCGGCAGCGATGCTGGCGATCCCTACTCCCGCGCCTTCCCCGCTGACGCGCCGGCCGCGCTGCCGCCCGCGCCGCGCCTCGCGGTGCCGGCCAGCCCCGAGTTCTTCGGCGACGCGAAAGCGGCTGCCGCATTCGAGCGCGCCCTGGGCGAACTGAAGCATTGCGGCGCTGAACTCGTGCCCATCGATTTCTCTCCCTTTGCCGAACTCGCCGCCCTGCTCTACCAGGGGCCGTGGGTGGCCGAGCGCCTGGTGGCGGTGGAGGCGACGCTGGCCGCCCACCCGGAAGCCATGCACCCCGTGGTGCGCGGCATCGTCGAGGGCGGCCGCGCCTACAGCGCCGCCGACACTTTCAAAGCCGAATACCGCCGCGCCGCACTGGCGCAGCGCATCGCCGCCGTGCTGGCACAGGTCGACGCGCTGGTGGTGCCGAGCACGCCGACCATCTACACCATCGCCGAGGTCGAAGCCGACCCGCTGTGGCTCAATTCGCGCCTGGGCACCTACACCAACTTCACCAACCTCGCCGACCTGGCTGCGCTGGCGCTGCCCGCTGGCATGCGCGAGGACGGCCTGCCCGCCGGCATCACGCTGATCGCACCGGCCTGGCACGACCGCGCGCTGGCCGACTTCGGCCGCCGCTGGGAAGCCGAAATGGCGCCGCCGCTGGGCGCCACCGGGCACCCCGCGGCAGCCCGGTCCCTCACGCCGCCCGCGGCCGGCGTCGTCCGCCTGGCGGTGGTCGGCGCCCACCTCAGCGGCATGCCGCTCAACCACCAGCTCAGCTCGCGCCGCGCCGCCTTCGTCGAACGCACCCACACCAGCGCCGACTACCGCCTGTACGCGCTGGCCGGCACGGTGCCGCCCAAGCCGGGGCTGGCGAAGGCGCAGGCAGGCGCCGCCATCGAGGTGGAACTGTGGGACGTGCCGCTGGCCGCCTTCGGCAGCTTCGTCGCCGAGATTCCGCCGCCGCTGGGCATCGGCACGCTCAGCCTGGCCGACGGCCGCGAGGTCAAGGGCTTCATCTGCGAAGCACGCGGGCTGGAAGGCGCGCGCGACATCACCGAATTCGGCGGCTGGCGCGCCTATCTCGCCAGCCTGAAAAAGAACGACTGATCCAGGGGAAATCCGATGTTCCATACCGTACTGATCGCCAACCGCGGCGAGATCGCCGTGCGCGCCATCCGCACGCTCAAGCGCCTCGGCGTGAAGAGCGTGGCGGTGTATTCCGACCCCGACCGCAACGCCGCCCACGTGCGCCTGGCCGACCAGGCCATCGCGCTCGGCGGCGACAAAGCCGCCGACAGCTACCTCGCCACCGAACGCATCCTCGCTGCCGCGCGGGAAAGCGGCGCCCAGGCCATCTACCCCGGCTACGGCTTCCTGTCCGAAAGCGCGGACTTCGCCGACGCCTGCGAAGCCGCCGGGCTCGCCTTCATCGGCCCCACGCCCCACCAGATCCGCGAATTCGGCCTCAAGCACCGCGCCCGCGAACTGGCCGCCGTCGCGGGCGTGCCGATGACGCCGGGCAGCGGCCTGCTCGCCAGCCTGGACGAAGCGCAGCGCGAAGCCGGGCGCATCGGCTACCCGGTGATGCTCAAGAGCACCGCGGGCGGCGGCGGCATCGGCCTGTCGCGCTGCGCCGACGCGGCCGAACTGCAGGCCGCCTTCGCCAGCGTGCAGCGCCTGGGCGAACACTTCTTCAAGGACGGCGGCGCCTTCGTCGAACGCTGCGTGGACCATGCCCGCCACGTCGAGGTACAGATTTTCGGCGACGGCCAAGGCAAGGTCGTCGCCCTGGGCGAGCGCGACTGCTCCATCCAGCGCCGCAACCAGAAGGTCATCGAGGAAACGCCGGCGCCCGGCCTGCCCGAGGCCACCCGCCGCGCGCTGCACGCCGCCGCCGTGCAACTGGGCGAATCGGTGGGCTACCGTTCGGCCGGCACCGTCGAGTTCATCTACGACGCCGTGCGCGACGCCTTCTACTTCCTCGAAGTGAACACCCGCCTGCAGGTGGAGCACCCAGTCACGGAAATGGTCACGGGCGCGGACCTGATCGAATGCATGCTGCGCGTGGCCGCGGGCGACGCGGTGGACTGGGCGGCCCTGTCCCGCCCGCCGCGCGGCGCGGCGATGGAAGTACGGCTCTACGCCGAAGACCCGGTGAAGAATTTCCAGCCCTCGCCCGGCGTGCTCACCGAGGTCGCCTTCCCGGAAGGCGTGCGCGTGGACGGCTGGGTCGAGACCGGCACCGAGATCACCGCCTGGTACGACCCGTTGATGGCCAAGCTCATCGTCCACGGCGAGGACCGCGAGGACGCCCGCGCCAAGCTCGCCGCCGCACTGGGCGCCACCCGCATCCACGGCATCGCCTGCAACCTGGACTACCTGCGCGCCATCGTCGCCGCGCCGGCCTTCGCCACCGGGACCATGCACACCCGCGTCCTCGACGGCTTCGCCTATCACCCACAAGTCGTGGAAGTGCTCGAACCCGGCACCTGGACCAGCGTGCAGGACTATCCGGGCCGCATGGGCTACTGGCACATCGGCGTGCCGCCCTCCGGGCCGATGGACGACTACGCCTTCCGCCTCGCCAACCGTATCGTCGGCAACCACGCCGCGGCGGCCGGGCTGGAATACACGCTGGTGGGGCCAAAACTGCGCTTTCACGGCGACGCGCTGATCGCGCTGGCCGGCGCATGCAGCCCAGCCACGCTGGACGGCGAGTTGCTGCCCATGTGGACGCCGGTGGCGGTGAAGGCCGGCCAAGTGCTAGACGTGGGCAAGACCACCTCGGGCTGTCGCGGCTACCTGGTGGTACGCAACGGCATCGACGCGCCGCTCTACCTCGGCAGTCGCTCCACCTTCGTTCTGGGCCAGTTCGGCGGCCACGGCGGGCGCACCCTGCGCCACGGCGACATGCTGGCGCTGGCCGATCCGGCGCTGCCAGCCTCCACCACGCCCGCGCCGGTCTCCGCGCCCGCGCCGCTGCCGGCAGAACTGATCCCGGCCTACGGCCGCGAGTGGCGGATCGGCGTGCTCTACGGCCCCCACGGCGCGCCGGACTTCTTCACCGAGGCGTCCATCGCCGGCTTTTTCGACACCGCCTGGGAGGTGCACTACAACTCCAACCGCCTCGGCGTGCGCCTGGTCGGCCCCAAGCCGCAATGGACGCGCAGCGACGGCGGCGAGGCCGGCCTGCACCCCTCCAACGTGCACGACTGCGAATACGCCATCGGCGCGATCAACTTCACCGGCGACTTCCCGGTGATCCTCACCTGCGACGGCCCCAGCCTGGGCGGCTTCGTCTGCCCCGTGACCGTCGCCCGCGCCGAACTGTGGAAGGTCGGCCAGTTGCGCCCCGGCGACCGCATCCGCTTCCACCCCATCTCCTGGGACGAGGCCGCCGCGCTCGAAGCCGCGCAGGACGCCGCGCTGGCCAGCCTCTCGGCACGCCCTGCCCCGACGCTGCCCGCGCCATCGCTCGCCCCGGCGAACGGCGCGTCGGCCACCGTGCTCGCCGCCCGGCCCGCCAACGGCCACCACCCGGCCATCGCCTACCGCCAGGCCGGCGACGGCTACCTGCTGCTGGAATACGGCGACAACGTGCTCGACATCGCCCTGCGCCTGCGCGTGCATCTGATGATGGAAGCCATCGCCGCCGCGCACATCGACGGCGTCGACGAACTGTCGCCGGGCGTGCGCTCCCTGCAGGTGCGCTACGACGGCCGGCGCATCGCCCAGCGCGCCCTGCTCGACCGCCTGCTCGCCATCGAAGACGGCCTGCCGGACGTGGAGTCGCTCAAGATTCCCACCCGCATCGTCCATCTGCCGATGGCCTTCGAGGATTCCGCCACGCTGGGCGCGGTGGCGCGCTACCGCGAGACCGTGCGCGCCGAGGCCCCGTGGCTGCCCAACAACGTGGACTTCATCCGCCGCATCAATGGCCTGCCCGACCGCGAGGCGGTGCGCGACACCGTGTTCTCGGCCAGCTACCTGGTCATGGGCCTGGGCGACGTCTACCTCGGCGCGCCCTGCGCGGTGCCGCTGGACCCGCGCCATCGGCTGCTCACCTCCAAGTACAACCCGGCGCGCACCTTCACCGCCGAAGGCACCGTGGGCATCGGCGGCGTGTACATGTGCATCTACGGCATGGATTCGCCCGGCGGCTACCAACTCGTCGGCCGCACCCTGCCGATCTGGAACAAGCACGTGGTCAACCCGTCCTTCGCCGACGGCAAACCGTGGCTGCTGCGCTTCTTCGACCAGGTGCGCTTCTACCCGGTGAGCGAGGCCGAACTGGACGCGCTGCGCGCGGACTTCCGCGACGGCCGCGCCGGCGTGCGCATCGACGAGGACGTGTTCGATTTCGCCGCCTACCGCGCCTTCCTCGCCGAACACGCCGCCGGCATCGACGCCTTCAAGGCCCGCCAGCAGGCCGCCTTCACCGCCGAAGTGGCGCACTGGCAGGCCAGCGAAGCGAGCGTGAACGACGCGCCGCCGGCCGCGGACGAAGCCCACGGCGAGGCCAGCGGCGAGGCCGTGGTGGCGGAGATGTGCGGCAACGTGTGGAAGATCCTCGTCGAGCCCGGCCAGCGGGTGGAGGCCGGCCAGCCGCTGGTGATCGTCGAGGCGATGAAGATGGAACTGGCGGTGAACGCGCCCGCGTCCGGCACGGTCGGCGTGCTGCGCTGCCGGGCGGGCACGCCGGTGAACGTCGGTGATAAGCTGCTCTACATCGACTGATCCACCCCAGCCCGCCATGCCACGTGCCGCCACGCCCGACGCGGACCGCCCCGACAGCCTCGCCGACCGCGTCTATGCGCGGCTCAAGGCGGACATCTTCGATTTCCGCCTGCTGCCGGGCGACCGCTTCACCGAAAACGAAGTCGCCGCCCGCAGCGGCGCCAGCCGCACGCCGGTGCGTCAGGCGCTCTACCGCCTGCAGCGCGAGGGCCTGCTGGAAGTGCGTTTCCGCAATGGCTGGCAGGTGCGGCCCATCGACTTCGGGCACATCGACGCCTGTTACGAGCTGCGCATCGTGCTGGAGTGCGCCGCTGCCCGCAAACTGTGCGAGGGCGGCGCGCCCGGCGCAGCGCTGGCGGCGCTCACCGCAATCTGGCAGGTGCCGCCCGCCGACCGCCTGACCGACCCGGCCGTGGTGGCCGCGCTGGACGAAGCCTTCCACCTGGGCCTCGTCGAAGCCGCCGGCAATGCCGAGATGGCGCGCGTGCACCGGGAACTGAGCGACAAGATCCGCATCGTCCGCCGCCTGGACTTCACCGAACCGGCCCGCGTCACCGCCACCTACGACGAGCACGCCGCCATCCTCGCGGCGCTGGGCGCGGGCGACGCCGCCCAGGGCGAACAACGGCTGCGCGCGCACATCGAGACGAGCCGCGTCGAAGTGCGCAAGATCACCCTGCACCGCCTGTCGGAGATCCGCCGCGCGGCGGCCGCGGGCGGCTGACCGTCCCCCGCGCATTCCCGTTCAGGAAATCAGTGCCGCGTTTCGGCGTCAAGCGAGCCGTTCCGGGCAGCTTGCGGCCGGAACGGCATGCCCCCACGGCGGTGCTCAGGTCGAGGCGCGCAGTGTCCGGGCGGCCGCGACCATGTTGGTGAGCGCGGGAATGACCTCGGACCACTGCCGCGTCTTCAGCCCGCAGTCGGGATTCACCCACAGCCGCTGCGCCGGGATGCGCTCGGCGGCCTTCCGCATGAGTTGCACGATGTGCGCCGTGGCCGGGATGTTGGGCGAATGGATGTCGTACACGCCCGGGCCGATCTCGTTGGGGTACTTGAAGTCGTCGAAGGCGTCGAGCAGTTCCATGTCGGACCGGGATGTCTCGATGGTGATGACGTCGGCGTCCATGCCGGCGATCGACGCGATGATGTCGTTGAACTCCGAGTAGCACATGTGGGTGTGGATCTGCGTTTCGTCGGCCACGCCGTTGGCAGTGATGCGGAAGGATTCGACCGCCCAGTCCAGGTAATCCTTCCACTGCGACCTGCGCAGCGGCAGCCCCTCGCGCAAGGCCGCCTCGTCGATCTGGATCACGCGCATGCCAGCCTTCTCCAGGTCCAGCACTTCCTCGCGGATCGCCAGGGCGAGCTGGGTGCACGACGCCGAGCGCGGCTGGTCGTCGCGCACGAAGGACCAGTTGAGGAGGGTCACCGGGCCGGTGAGCATGCCCTTCATCGGCTTGCCGGTGAGCGACTGGGCGTAGGTGATCCAGTCCACGGTCATCGGCCGGGGGCGGCTGATGTCGCCGAACAGGATGGGCGGCTTGACGCAGCGCGAGCCGTAGGATTGCACCCAGCCGAACTGGCTGAAGGCGTAGCCGTCGAGCTGTTCGCCGAAGTACTCCACCATGTCGTTGCGCTCGGCTTCGCCGTGCACCAGCACGTCCAGCCCCAGGGCCTCCTGCTCGCGCACGCTGCGGGCGATCTCGGCCCGCATGGCGGCCTTGTAGCCCGCTTCGTCCAGCTCGCCGGCCTTGTAGCGGCTGCGCGCCTGGCGGATTTCCGCGGTCTGCGGGAAGGAGCCGATGGTTGTGGTCGGATAGGGCGGCAGCTTCAGCAGGGCCGCCTGCCTAGCCGCGCGCACCGGGTAGGGGCTGTGGCGCCGGCCCAGGGCGGAGGTGACGGCCGCCAGCGCGGCTTGCACCGCCGGGTTGTGGACCCGGGGCGAACTGCGGCGTGCATCGACGGCGGCCCGGTTGGCGGCCAGTTCGGCAGCGACGGCCGCACGTCCCTGGTTCAGCGCGGTGGCCAGCAGCTTGAGCTCGTCCAGCTTCTGCAGGGCGAAGGCCAGCCATGAGGTGATCCCGGCATCCAGCGTGTGCTCGCTGGCGAGATCGACCGGCACGTGCAGCAGGGAGCACGACGGCGCGATCCACAGGCGGTCGTCGAGGCGCTCGGCCAGCGGCTCCAGCCAGTCCAGCACGGCGTCGAGGTCGGTCTTCCAGATGTTGCGGCCGTTGATGACGCCCAGCGACAGCACCTTGTGCGAGGGCAGCAGGTTCAGCAGCGGCACGATGTCGTCGCGGCCGTTGATCGCGTCGATGTGCAAACCCGCCACCGGCAGGTTGGCGGCGAGGTACTGGTTCTCCGCCAGTTGGCCGAAATAGGTCGCCAGCAGCAGCTTGACGCGGCTGCTCTTCAAGTGGTGGTAGGCGGTATTGAAGGCATGCTGCCAGTCGGCGTCGAGTTCGGTGACCAGCAGCGGCTCGTCGATCTGCACCCATTCGACACCCTGCGCGGCCAGCGTTTCCAGCAGTTCGGCATACACGGGCAGCAGGCGCGGGAGCAGCGCCAGCCGGTCCGAATCGTCCTTGGCCTTGCCGAGCGCCAGATACGTCACCGGGCCGACGATCACCGGCTTGGCCTTCACGCCCTGCGCCCGCGCTTCGTCCAGTTGCTCCAGCAGGCGCGAGGCATCCAGCCTGAACTCGGTGGCGGCGGTGAATTCCGGGACGATGTAGTGGTAGTTGGTATCGAACCACTTGGTCATTTCGCCGGCGGCCACGCCGCCGCAGCACTGGGCATGTTCCTCCGCCGACCTACCGCGGGCGACGCGGAAGTAGTTGTCCAACGCATCGCCGTGGAAGCCCTGCACGCGCTCGGGCAGGTTGCCCAGCGTGAAGCTCATGTCCAGCACCTGGTCGTAGAAGGCGAAATCGCCCACCGGCACCAGATCGAGCCCGGCCTGGTCCTGCCAGTGGCGCCGGCGCAGGCGGGCGCCCTCCGCCTTCAATTCGTCGCGCGTGGATTGCCCTTTCCAGTAGGACTCCAGCGCGAACTTCAGCTCGCGCTGCGCGCCGATGCGGGGAAAGCCGAGGTTGTGCGTCCTTGCCATGATGTGATCCTCATTCCGTCGGGTACGTGTCGGGGCGGATCGTAGAGAGGATTGTCCATGACGTAAAATGGTGTTATTTCAACAATCGATCGATAGCATTCATGGATTGCCATGCTTGAAAGGATGCACCTGACCATCGTCCGGGAAGTGGACCGGCAGGGGTCGCTGACCGCCGCGGCCGGCGTGCTCTGCCTGACCCAGTCGGCGCTCAGCCACACCATGAAGAAGCTGGAACAGCAGCTCGGCACCGACATCTGGCTGCGCGAAGGGCGCCGGCTGCGGCTGACCCAGGCCGGTGAATACCTGCTTGCGGTCGCCAACCGGGTCCTGCCGCAACTGGATTTGGCCGAAGCGCGCATCCGCCAGTACGCCCTGGGCGAGCGCGGCACACTGCGCATCGGCATGGAATGCCATCCGTGCTACCAGTGGCTGCTGAAGGTGGTGTCGCCCTATCTGGCGCGCTGGCCCGACGTGGATGTGGACGTGAAGCAGAAATTCCAGTTCGGCGGCATCGGCGCGCTGTTCGGCTACGAGATCGACCTGCTGGTGACGCCGGACCCGCTGTACAAGCCGGGCCTCTCTTTCGAGCCGGTGTTCGACTACGAGCAGGTGCTGGTGGTGGGCCGCCGCCATCCCCTGGCCACCGCGGCATACGTGGAGCCGGCGCAACTGGCGCCGGAGGTGTTGATCACCTACCCGGTGGAAATCGAGCGGCTCGACATCTACCAGCAGTTCCTGGTGCCGGCCGGCATCGCGCCGCGGCGGCACAAGATCATCGAGACCACCGACATCATGCTGCAGATGGTGGCCAGCGGCCGGGGCGTGGCGGCGCTGCCGCGCTGGCTGGTGGAGGAGTACGCGCAAAGGATGGAGATCGTCCCGCTGCGTCTGGGGCGCGAGGGCATTGCCAAGCAGATATTCCTGGGCGCCCGCGAGTCCGACACCGGCATCGACTACCTCGCGGCCTTCATCGAGCTGGCGCGCCAGCCGAAAAGCCGGGAACATCGATTCATATGACTGAACTTCCTTTTGACGCGCTTTGCAGAACGGCCCGGGCCCTGTTCGACGTTTCTGCCGCTTCCATCTGCATGCAAGGCAGTGGCATTCACTGGATCGACCTTGCCGGCGACGTGAACAGGCCGGAGTGGGATTTCGCGGCCGCGTTCGAGGGCTGCCCTGGCTGGGAGGCGCCGGTGCTGGTGGTCGGCGATACCTTGGCAAGTGCCGACTATTCCAGTCTGCCCTACGTGGCCGGCAGTCCCGGAGTGCGTTTCATTGCCGGCATTTCCTTTGGATCGGCTGAAATCGGGCGGCTTGCCCTGTTTGATACCCGCGCGCGCATCCTCGCGCCCGACAAGATGCGGTTGCTGCAAGACCTCGCGGAAATGGCCGGCCAGTGCTGCCGTCTCGCGAGAACCGCCCGCGATGCGGCGAAACGGGAATCCCTGTTCCGCCTGCTCGCCGAGGCATCGACAGATACCATCGTGCGCGGCGACCTCAACGGCAAGCGACTGTATGTATCGCCGTCCGTCCAGGAGTTGCTGGGATATGCACCGGAAGAACTCCTCGGCCAGCAAGCCATCGACATCACCCACCCCGACGACAAGCCGGCCTTCGGCGCCCTCATGCGGGAAATACGCGATGGGCACAGAAAGAATGCCAGGATCGAATTGCGCCAGCGGCACAAGAGTGGCTCATGGATCTGGATGGAGGCGGCAATCCGCCTCACGCACGATCCTTTCACGGGGGAGCCGGACGGCTATGTCACATCGGTGCGCGAAATCGGCCGCAGAAAGGAACTGGAAGCGCGACTGGAGCATCTTGCGTCCCATGACCAGCTCACGGGGCTACCGAATCGGACGTTTTTCGAACGCTACCTCGCGAGGCTCGCGGAAAGAATCCGGAAAACCAACCAGCGTTTCACGATTTTCTATATGGACCTGGACGGCTTCAAACTCGTCAATGACCAACTGGGGCACCAGGCCGGCGATGCCGTATTGCGCGAGGCGGCCGCACGCTTTCGCTCCCTCGTGCGGGCCGGGGATGTCGTGGCGCGCCTGGGCGGGGACGAATTCGCCGCGCTTCTCGAAATGGACGGCTCGGAAGCGGCTTGTCTGGCCGAGCGCCTGATCGCCTCCTTGACCAAACCTTTTCGGTACGAGGAAACGGAGATCTCCATCGGCCTCAGCATCGGTATCGCGTGCCTGGCGGAAATCGGGCAGCCCCCCGCCGTGCTGCTGTCCTGTGCCGACCAAGCCCTCTACGCGGCGAAAGCCGCCGGTAAGAATACCTTCTGTTTCTTTGACGAATCCGCGGCGGCCTGAAACCGGAGGCGATACCCGGACTGGCGGGTCCGCCCCGGGCATCGGGGATCAGGCCCCCCGCGGCCGCAGCAGGCCGATGATGCTCGAAAAATCCAGCCCGCCCTGCCCGGCGCGGCTGTGGGCGGCATAGAGCGACCCGGCCAGCCCGCCGAGCAGCACGGGCGTCCGGCTGGCGATGGCCGCCTCGGCCGCGAGGCCGAGATCCTTCAGCATCAGGTCGGTGCCGAAGCCGCCGCTGTAGCCGCGCGAGGCCGGCACGCCTTCCATCACGCCCGGCACCGGGTTGTACTTCTCCAGCACCCAGTTGGCGCCCGAGCTTTTCTGCATGATGCCCGACAGCACGGCCGGGTCCAGCCCGAGCGCCTCGCCCAGGGACAGCGCCTCGCCGGTGCCGATCATCAGGATGCCGAGCAGCATGTTGTTGCACAGCTTGGCGGCCTGGCCGGCACCCGCGCCGCCGGCGTGGAAGAGGTTGCGCCCCATGTGGCGCAGCAGCGGTTCGGCGCGGGCGAGGTCGGCGGCATCGCCGCCGATCATGAAGGTCAGCGTGCCGGCGGCCGCGCCCGCGGTCCCGCCCGACACCGGCGCATCGAGCACCGCGATGCCGCCTGCGCGGCCGGCCTGCGCGAGCTTCTGCGCGCTGGCGGGGGCGATGGTGCTGCAGTCGATGACCAGGGTGCCGGCGGCGAGCCCGGCGAGCAGCCCCGGCTCCCCGCCGCTGCCGAGGAAGAGCCCTTCGACGTGGCGGCTCGCGGGCAGCATGCTGATCACCACGTCGGCCCCTTCCGCCGCGGCACGGGCCGATTCGGCGATGCGGGCGCCGTGTTCGGCGACGCGCGCGCAGGCGGCCGGGTCGAGGTCGAAGGCCTGCACCGCGAGGCCGGCCCCGGCGAGGTTGGCGGCCATCGGTCCGCCCATGTTGCCCAGGCCGATGAAGGCGATGGTGTGGTCGTTCATGTCCGTGTCTCCTCTAGGGTGTCAGGCCAGATCGGCCAGCGGGTGCGGGCCGGTGAAACGGGGGCGGAAGTGGTCGGCGACGAAACCCCCACCAACCTCGGCGAGGCTGGCATGGCGCCAGCGCGGTTTGCGGTCCTTGTCGATCAGCAGCGCGCGCACGCCCTCGGCGAAGTCGCCGTGCGCGGTGCAGGCCACCGACACCAGGTATTCCAGGCGGAAGACCTCGGCCAGCGACAGCCGCGGCACGCGCTGCCACAGCGCCCAGGCGAGGTGGGCGGAGCTGGGCGCCCCTCCGGCGAAGGTCCTGCCGGCGGCGGCGAGCCAGGGGTCCGCGTCGGCGGCGAGCGCGGTCAGGCGCGCGCCGATGCCGGCCAGGCCGTCGTGGCCGATCAGCGCCTCGATACGGTCGAAGTGTTCGCGCAGCGGCGATGCCGGCACACCGTCGACGAGCGCAAGGCGGTCGAGCAGCGCGCCCAGGCGGGCATGGTTCGCCCCGGTGCCGGCCGCGTCCGGCGCGTCCCAGCGGGTGTCGGCGAGCAATCCGGGCAGGCGTTCGCGTTCCTCGTCGGCGACGATGAAGTCCGCCAGCCCGGCGAAACGCGCATCGGCGGCGTTGAGCGGCGCGCCGGTGAGCGCCAGGAACAGGCCCGTGCGCCCCGGCATGCGGCGCAGGAACCAGCTTCCGCCCACGTCCGGGTACAGGCCGATGCCGATCTCCGGCATGGCCATGCGCGTGGTGGGCGTGGCGACGCGGTGCGAGGCGCCCGCCATCAGGCCGATGCCGCCGCCCATGACGATGCCCTGGCCCCAGCACAGCACCGGCTTGGGAAAGGTGTGGATGCGGTAGTCCAGGCGGTATTCGCGCTCGAAGAAGGCTGCCGCCTCGGGAGCGGCTTCGCCCGCCGGCGCGGCCTTGATCGCGCGGTACAGCGCAGCCACGTCGCCGCCGGCGCAGAAGGCTTTTTCGCCCGTGCCGTCGAGCAGCACGCCGACGATGCCGGGGTCGGCCGCCCAGGCGTCGAGCTGCGGCGCCAGGCGGTCTATCATCGCCAGCGACAGGGCGTTGAGGCTCTTAGGCGCGTTCAGCGTGGCATGGCCGAAGCGCCGCCCGCAGGCGGTGGGGATGTCGCGCAGGATCACGCAGTCGTCCATGTGCGTGGTCCTCATGCGTTGCGCCACATCGGCGTGCGTTTTTCGAGGAATGCGGTGACGCCCTCGCGCTGGTCGGCGGTGTCGAACAGCTTGACGAACGCGGCGCGCTCGCTCGGCAAGGCTTCGCCCGGTGGCATGTGGCGCGCGCTCTGGATCATGCGCTTGCAGGCGGCCACGCTGGTGGGGCTCTGGTATTCCACGCCGCGGGCCAGTTCCAGCGCACGCGCCAGCGCCTCGCCGCGCCCGGTGACCTCTTCCACCAGCCGGATGCGCAGCGCGGTGGCCGCGTCCAGGCGCTCGCCGCACAGGATCAGGCGCTTGGCCCAGCCCTCGCCCACCATCCACGGCAGCCACTGGGTGCCGCCGGCGCAGGGCAGCAGGCCCACGGAGGCTTCCGGCAGGGCCAGCACGGCCTGCTCCTCGGCCACGCGGATATCGCAGGCCAGCGCGCATTCCAGCCCGCCGCCCATGGCGTAGCCGTTGATCGCGGCGATGGATACGCCGCGGAAGGAAGCCAGGGTCTCGAAGGCGCGGCCGAAATGGTGCGCCATGCCGGCGGCGATGGCTCTCTCGCCACTGGCGAAGAGCTTGAGGTCGGCGCCGGCGGAGAAGAACTTCTCGCCCTGGCCCGTCACCACCAGGCTGTAGATCTCGCGGTCGACGTCGAGCGCCTCGACCACCTCGACCAGCGCGGCGAGGCTTTCCTGGGTCCAGGTGTTGGCGGGCGGGTTGGCCAGCGTGAGGATGGCCGTGTGGCCCTGCTTTTCCAGTACGAGGCCGGGGTAGGTCTGCTTGCTCATTGAAAGGTCTCCGTGGAGGGATTGGCGAGCATGCGGCGGGCGATGATGACGCGCATGATCTCGTTGGTGCCTTCGAGGATCTGGTGCACCCGCGCGTCGCGCAGGTAGCGTTCCAGCGGGTATTCGCGGATGTAGCCGTAGCCGCCGTGGATCTGCAGCGCCTCGTTGCAGATGGCGAAGCCCAGGTCGGTGGCCAGGCGCTTGGCCATGGCGCAGTACAGCGTGGCGTCGGCCGCCCCGGCATCGAGTCGGCTGGCGGCCAGCCGCACCATCTGGCGCGCGGCGACCAGTTCGGTGGCCATGTCGGCGAGCTTGAACTGCAGGGCCTGGAAATCCGCCAGCGGCCGGCCGAACTGGCGCCGCTCCTGCACGTAGGCCAGCGCGGCGGCGAGCGCGCCCTGGGCCGCGCCCACCGAGCAGGTGGCGATGTTGATGCGCCCGCCGTCCAGCCCCTTCATGGCGATGGCGAAGCCCTCGCCTTCCTCGCCCAGCAGGTGGGCGGCCGGCACGCGCACGCCGTCGAAGGTGATGGCGCGGGTGGGCTGGCTGTTCCAGCCCATCTTGTGCTCCTTCTTGCCGTAGGTGATGCCGTCGCTGCCGGCCGCCACCAGGAAGGCGGAGATGCCCTTGGCGCCGGCCTCGCCGGTGCGCGCCATGACCACCAGCGCGCCGGTGGCACCGGCGCCGGAGATGAAGGCCTTGGCACCGTCCAGCACATAGTGGTCGCCCTCTCGCCGCGCCCGGGTGGTGAGCGAAGCGGCGTCCGAACCCGCGCCCGGCTCGGTGAGGCAGTAGGAGGCCAGCACCTCGCCCGCGGCCAGCCGCGGCCCCCATTCGGCGGCGATCTCGGGCCGGGCGAAGCGGGTCACCATCCAGGCGGCCATGTTGTGGATGGTGAGGTAGGCGGTAGTGGACGGGCAGGCGGCGGCCAGTTCCTCGAACACGATGCTGGCGTCCAGCCGCGGCAGGCCCAGGCCGCCGTACTCGGCCAGGGCGTAGAGGCCGCAGAAGCCGAGTTCGCCGGCATGGCGCAATGCGTCCACCGGAAAGATGCCTTCGGCGTCCCAGCGCGCGGCCTGCGGCGCGAACTCGCGCCGGGCGAATTCGCGCGCGGTGTCGCGGAAAGCGCGCTGGTCTCCGGACAGTTCGAAGTCCATGGCGATGCTCCGGGCCGGCTTACTTGAGGCTGATGGTGGTATTCACCGGCGCCACCACGTCGTCGTCGAACCAGCGCGCGGTGATGGTCTTGGTCTGGGTGTAGAACAGGATCACCTGTTTGCCGTAGGGGCCCAGATCGCCGAGCTTGGACGCGCGCGAGCCGGTGAAGGAGAACAGCGGCACCGGCACCGGGATGGGCACGTTGATGCCGACCTGGCCGACGTCGATCTCTTCCTGGAACTTGCGCGCGGCCGCGCCGGACTGGGTGAATACGCCGGTGCCGTTGCCGTTGGGATTGGCGTTGATCAGCGCGATGGCCTCGTCCAGCGACTCGACCGCCATCGTGCACAGCACCGGGCCGAAGATTTCCTCGTCGTAGATGCGCATGCCGGGCTTGACGCCGGAGAACAGCGTGGGCGCGACGAAGTTGCCGTCGGCATAGCCGGGCACGCGCGGGTTGCGGCCGTCCAGTTCCAGCGTGGCGCCCTGTTCGACGCCGGAGGCTATCAATTCGAGGATGCGCGCCCTGGCCGCGCGCGAGATCACCGGGCCGAGGTCGGCGCCCGGCTCGTGGCCGGCATTCACCTTGAGCGCGCGGGCACGCTCGACCAGTTCCGGCAGCCATTGCGCCGATTCGCCGACGAACACCACCACCGACGAGGCCATGCAGCGCTGGCCGGCGGCGCCGAAGCCCGCGCCGGCCAGCGCATTGAGGGTCTGTTCCTTGTGCGCGTCCGGCAGCACGACGACGTGGTTCTTCGCCCCCATCATGCACTGGGCGCGCTTGCCGGCCAGCGTGGCGCGGTTGTAGACGTGGGTGCCGACGCGGGTCGAGCCGACGAAGGACACTGCCTTGATGTCCGGGTGGTCGCAGAGGCCGTTCACCACCTCCGCCGCGCCGTGCACCACGTTGAGCACGCCGGGCGGAATGCCGGCCTCCAGCGCCAGTTCCACCAGCCGCATGGTGGACAGCGGGTCCTGCTCCGAGGGTTTGAGCACGAAGGTGTTGCCGCAGGCGATGGCCATCGGGAACATCCACAGCGGGATCATCGCCGGGAAGTTGAAGGGCGTGATGCCGGCGCACACGCCGATCGGCTGCAGCATGGTGTAGGTGTCGACGCCGGTGGCCACATTGTTGGCCAGCCCGCCCAGTTGCAGCGTGCCGATGTTGGCGGCGTGCTCCACCACCTCCAGGCCGCGGAACACGTCGCCCTCGGCGTCCGGCAGGGTCTTGCCCTGTTCGGCGGTGAGGATCGCCGCCACCTCCTTCATGTGTTCGCGGATCAGTTGCTGGTACTTCAGGAAGATGCGCGCACGGGCGCCGATGGGCGTCCTGCGCCAGCTCGCGAAAGCCTTCTTCGCCGCCGCCACCGCGGCGTTCAGTTCGTCGGCGGTGGCCATCGGCACCCGCGCCAGCACCTGCTGGGTGGCGGGATTGACCACGTCGCGCCATTCGGTGGTGCGCGATTCGACGAATTCGCCGCCGATCAGCAGCTTGACGGTGGGAATGCTCGGGTTGGGCGCTTGGCTCACGGGGTGTCTCCTCGGTCGGTTTTCTGCGGGGCATGCGGGACTTTCCGGCACGCTCGGAGCCATCATATTTACAGCCGTCCGGATCATCAATAAGCTATTGATGTAAAAGAGAAATATTGTAAATAAATTCGCAACCCGGAGCGTGATTCCGCGAATGTTGTGAACCAGGAGGAGACTTTCTTGAACCGCAAGCTCTTCATCGGCGCGCGCCTGCGCCGCCTGCGCGAACAGGCCAGGCTCAACCAGGCGGCGATGGCTGCGCGGCTGGGCATCTCACTCAGCTACGTGTGCCAGTTGGAGAACAACCAGCGCCCGGTCAGCGCCACCGTGCTGCTGAAGCTGGTCGAAGTGTTCGACTGCGACGTCGGCGAGTTCTCGGAAGACCAGGGCAAGCGCCTGCTCGGCGAACTGCAGGCGCTGTTCCGCGACCGCTCGCTGGTCGGCGAGGACGCCACGCAGGCCCAGCTCCTGCGCATGGTGGAACAGGTGCCCGAACTGGCGGCCGCCTTCGTCGGCCTCGCCCAGCGCCACCTGCGGCTGCAGGACGAGTATGCGCAGATGGTCGACCGCTTCTACGGCGAGCAACTGCCCACACCGCTGGCGCCGCTGCCGCACGAGGAAGTGCGCGACTTCTTCAATCGCCGCAACAACCACATCGACACGCTGGACGCACTCGCCGAAGCACTGGCGCAGGAACTCGCACTACAGCCCGGCGAGCGCGCCGCGAGGCTGCGCGACCTGCTGCGGCAGCGCCATCGCATCGAAGTGACGGCACTGGACGCGGCGGCCGGCGTGCTGCGCCGCTTCGACGCCCGCCGCCGGCGGCTGCAGGTGGCCGCCGGGCTGACCGACGCGCAGCAGTCCTTCCAGCTCGCCACCCAGCTCGCGCTCGTCGCCCACCACGACGCCATCGACGCGGAGATCGACACCGCGGGCATCGTCGATGCGCAAAGCCGCGCACTCGCGCGCCAGGGCCTGGCGCACTACTTCGCCGGCGCGCTGCTGCTGCCCTACGGCGACTTCCTCGCCGCGGCGCGGGCCGTGCGCTACGACCTCGAAGCCCTGCAGCGGCGCTTCGCGGTGGGCTTCGAAACCGTCTGCCACCGGCTGTCGACGCTGCAGCGGAGCGGCGCGCGGGGCGTGCCCTTCTACCTCGTGCGTGTCGACCAGGCCGGCAACATCTCCAAGCGCCAGAGCGCCACCGCCTTCCACTTCGCCCGCCACGGCGGCGCCTGCCCGCTGTGGCATGTGCACGACGCCTTCACCCGCCCCGGCGAAATCCTCGCCCAGGTCGCGGAAATGCCGGACGGCTCGCGCTTCTTCGGCATCGCACGCACCATCGGCCGCGGCGGCGGCGCCTATCTGGCGCCGCGCAAGCTGTTCGCCATCGGCCTGGGCTGCGAACTGTCCCACGCCCGGCACCTCGTCTATGCCGACGGCTTCGACCTCGCCTCACCGCGCAACGTGGTGCCGATCGGCCCCGGCTGCCGCGTGTGCCCGCGCACCGGCTGCGTGCAGCGCGCCTTCCCGCCCGCCGGCCGCCCGCTGGAGGCGGGCGTGGACGTCGAATCGCTGGTGTCTTACCGCTTCGAGAACGAAGCGGATGAACTCGCCTATGCGTCCCGGGGGAATTCGGCGGACGGACTGAAATGATCCCTTCTTGAGAGAGGTCAAATCAATATCTAGTGCATTGAATGGATAATCTCGCCATATTTAGTAGCCCATGAGGTGAGTGACATGCACACCCCGCCCCAGCCCGGCATCGCCACCCAGCCCCGCGAGGCGATCAAGCGCGACGGCCGCCGCGCCCCCTTCGACGCCGCCAAGATCCGCTCCGCACTGCGCCGTGCAGGTAGAGCCACCGGCGAATACGGCGACGACGAGGCGGCCCGCCTCACCGACCGCGTGCTGCGCGTGCTGGCCCACCGCTTCGGCCGGCACTCTGTCGCCATCGAGCAGATCCAGGACCTGGTCGAGGAAACCCTGATCGCCGACGGCTTTCTCGCCACCGCGCGCGCCTACATCGTCTACCGCGAGCAGCACGCCGCGCTGCGCGGCGAGCGCAGCGTGCAGGTGGACGTGGAAGCCTCGGTCAACGAATACCTCAGCCGCGCCGACTGGCGGGTCAATGCCAACGCCAACCAGGGCTATTCGCTGGGCGGACTGATCCTCAACGTGGCCGGCAAGGTCACCGCCAACTACTGGCTGTCCCACGTCTATCCGCCCGAGGTGGGCGCGGCGCACCGGGAGGGCGACCTCCACATCCACGACCTGGACATGCTGTCCGGCTACTGCGCGGGCTGGTCCCTGCGCACCCTGCTGCACGAGGGACTGAACGGCGTGCCGGGCAAGGTCGAGGCCGGGCCGCCCAAGCACATGTCCAGCGCAGTGGGGCAGATCGTGAACTTCCTCGGCACCATGCAGAACGAATGGGCGGGGGCGCAGGCGTTCTCGTCCTTCGATACCTACATGGCGCCCTTCGTGCGCAAGGACGGCATGCGCTACGAGGAAGTCCGCCAGCACATCCAGGAACTGATCTACAACCTCAACGTGCCCTCGCGCTGGGGCACGCAGACGCCCTTCACCAACCTCACCTTCGACTGGACCTGCCCGGACGACCTGAAGGAGCAGATCCCCATCATCGCCGGCGAGGAAATGCCCTTCGCCTACGGCGAGCTGCAGGCCGAGATGGACATGATCAACCGCGCCTACATCGAGGTCATGTCCGCGGGCGACGCCAGGGGCCGGGTGTTCACCTTCCCCATCCCCACCTACAACATCACTCCGGACTTCCCGTGGGAGTCGGACAACGCCGCGCGCCTGTTCGACATGACGGCGAAGTACGGCCTGCCCTACTTCCAGAACTTCGTCAATTCCGAGCTGCAGCCCAACATGGTGCGTTCCATGTGCTGCCGTCTGCAGCTCGACCTGCGCGAACTGCTCAAACGCGGCAACGGCCTGTTCGGCAGCGCCGAACAGACCGGCAGCCTGGGCGTGGTGACGATCAACTGCGCGCGCCTGGGGCACCTCTTCCGCGGCGACGAGGCCGGACTGTTCGCCCGCCTCGACCGCCTGCTGGAAATCGGCCGCGACAGCCTGGAGATCAAGCGCAAGCTGATCCAGCGCCTGATGGACCAGGGCCTGTTCCCCTACACCAAGCGCTACCTGGGCACGCTGCGCAATCACTTCTCCACGCTGGGCGTGAACGGCATCAACGAACTGATCCGCAACTTCAGCGCCGGCGCCGAGGACATCACCACCGAACGGGGCCACGCCTTCGCCCTGCGCCTGCTCGACCACGTGCGCGGGCGCATCACCGCCTTCCAGGAGGAGACCGGCCACCTGTACAACCTGGAAGCCACGCCGGCCGAGGGCACCACCTACCGCTTCGCCCGCGAGGACCGCAAGCGCTGGCCGGACATCCTGCAGGCCGGCACCGCCGAACAGCCCTACTACACCAACTCCTCGCAACTGCCGGCCGGCTTCACCGACGACCCCTTCGAGGCCCTCGCACGCCAGGAAACCCTGCAGGCCAAGTACACCGGCGGCACCGTGCTGCACCTCTACATGGGCGAACGCCTGTCCAGCGGCGAGGCGTGCAAGCGCTTGGTGCGCCGCGCGCTGGAAAACTTCCGCCTGCCCTACATCACCGTGACGCCCACCTTCTCCATCTGCCCGGTGCACGGCTACCTGGCCGGCGAGCACGCCTTCTGCCCGAAGTGCGACGAGGAACGCCTGGCCGCCAAGCGGGCGCGGCTGGCGGCCTGATCAACGATGCTCCATTACCTGCACGGTTTTCTCCCTCCCCCCTCGCGGGGGAGGGCCGGGGAGAGGGGGCGCCCCGCAGGGGCGTGAAGCGGGCCGTGCCATTGTGAAACCCCACCCCAGCCCCGTACGCCCCCTCTCCCCAACCCCTCTCCCGCGAGGGGAGAGGGGCTCCCGATTTGCCCCTTCCAACCACAAGGAATCCATCATGAACCTGCACACCGCCACCGAAACCCGCCACCTCGCCGACCCCGTCACCCTCAGCGACGACGAGCGCCAGCCCTGCGAGGTATGGACCCGCGTCATGGGCTACCACCGCCCGGTCGCCAGCTTCAACACCGGCAAGAAGGGCGAGCACGCCGAACGGCGCTTCTTCGCCGAGCACCGCTGCGGCCTCGGCGGCTGATCTCCGCTGCGGCATGGACGCTCTGCGCGTGGGCGGCCTGACGCCGCTCACCACCATCGACTTTCCCGGCCGGCTGGCCGCGGTGGTGTTCTGCCAGGGCTGCCCGTGGCGCTGCGGCTACTGTCACAACCCGCACCTGATCCCGGCCGGCGCGCCGCCCGCGCTGCGCTGGGACGAGGTGCTCGCCTTCCTCGGCCGCCGCCGCGGCCTGCTCGACGGCGTGGTGTTCTCCGGCGGCGAGCCGACCCTGCAGGCGGCGCTGCCGGAGGCCCTGCGCGAGGTGCGCGCGCAGGGCTTCGAGACCGCGCTGCACACCGCCGGCATGTACCCGGAACGCCTGGCCGCGGTGCTGCCGCTGCTCGACTGGGTAGGGCTGGACGTCAAGGCCCCGGCCGAACACTACGACGCCGTCACCGGCACGCCCGGCAGCGGCGAACGGATGGCGCAATCCCTCGACCTGCTGCTCGCCAGCGGCGTCGATCACGAATGCCGCACCACCTGGCACCCGGGGCTGTTCGGCGAGGACGAACTCGACCGCCTGGATGCCGGACTGAAGCAGCGCGGCGTGCGGCGCTGGCAAGTGCAGGACTGCCGCCTGGATTCGATACGGTCAGGTTAGGCCCGGATAGCCCCTCTCCCCTCGCGGGAGAGGGGTTGGGGAGAGGGGGAGCGGTGCCAGACTGCCACGAAACCTTCTTGCGCCCTTGCAGAGCGCCCCTCTCCCCGGCCCTCTCCCGCAAGGGGAGAGGGAGAAAAGCGGTGCCTGGATGGCCGTCAACAGGAAAACGGCAAGGCATCGTGCCAGCGCAGCATGCCGCTGGCGAAGTCGTAGTCGGCGATGCGCGCGAGCGGCCCGCCGATGTCCGCGGCGGCGTAGCCGAACAGGCCGATGCCACCGACGCGCAGGCGCAGTGCAGCGCCGGGCGCGAAGCTCGCCAGGCGCGGGCGCACGGCCTCGGCCGGCCAGGCGTCGGCGTACAGACCGACGGTGACGTGCGGCGTGTAGCGCCCGTCCGGCCGGTTGAGGTCGCCGGCGGCCAGGCAGGCGCGCAGCGCGGCGATCCGCCCGTCCGTGTCGTTCACCGTGAGGTAGGGGGCGGACGCGAAGCTGTCCAGCGCGCCGATGCCGATCTCGAAGGGCGCCGGACGCGCGGCGCGCAGTGCCGCCAGTTGGGCTTCCAGCGCCGCGGCGCCGAAATCGTCCGCATGCCGCGGTTCTGCACTGGGAAAGCCGCACAGGCTCAGCGTGACGTGGGGCTGGCGGCGGTAGCCGTCGAGCAGCAATCCGTCCAGATGCGCCTGCGCTGCGTGCATCCGCTGTTGCAGCGCCGGTACGTCCACATCCAGCGCCCACAGCGCGTAGCGCGGCCGGCCCCGATGCCATTCGGCGAAGTCGCGCCGCACGTTGCGGACGCAGCGGCTGCCGGGCGGGAGGTCGGGATGGGTGCTCATGGCGCGCGATGATAGCCGGCAGCCGCAGGTTTTTCCGAACCACGGACTATCGCACTGGCGTGACACCCGGAAATTCCGCCGCCGGGTGCCCATGTATAATCCGCCCCGTTACAGGTGCCGCCACGGGGTTCTCCCTGGCGGTTAAACGGGAAAGCGGTGCGTCTCGCCCACGGGACAATTCCGCTGCTGCCCCCGCAACGGTAAGCGAGTGCGGGCGCGCCACGATGCCACTGGGTTCATCCCGGGAAGGCGGCGCGTCAAGACTTGCGAGCCCGGAGACCGGCCTGCGACGACACGCGGAAGTGCCACGGGGTGGTGGCGCTGGCTGTTGCAGCCTGCCGATTCCCCTGCGCATTTCTTCATCAATGCACACCGGCATGCGGGGACGCCTGCCGAAAAGGGGAAGACGATGCATCCACGCCTGAAGCCGCTGGGGGCCCTGCTGCCGCTGCTGTTCTCCACCAATCTGCACGCCGAGGCGACCGCCGATCCGGTGGTCGTCACCGCGACGCGCCAGGAAGCGCGCGTATCCGAAGTCCTTGCCGACGTGACGGTCATCGAGCGCGAGGAGATCGAGCGCAATGCGGCCGGCACCATCGTAGACCTGCTGGCGCGGCAGTCCGGCATCCAGATCGCCACCAACGGCGGGCCGGGCACGACGGCCAGTCTCTACGTGCGCGGCGCCCGCCCCGACCAGACCAAGGTGCTGGTGGACGGCCTGCCGATCAACTCGCTGGACCTCACGGGTTCGCCGCTGCGCTATCTGCCGCTCGCCGACGTCGAACGCATCGAGATCCTGCGTGGCCCGGCCTCCACGCTGTACGGCGCCGACGCGGTCGGTGGCGTCATCCAGATCTTCACGCGCCGGGGCACGCCGGGCCTGAAAGCCGACGGGTTCATCGGCTACGGCACCCAGGACAGCTTCCAGGCCAATGCGGGCATTTCCGGCGGCGACGAACACTGGCGCTTCCGCCTCGAAGGCAGCCACGCGAAGTCCGACAGCATTTCCGCCCAGAAGCACGCCACCAGCCAGGACGCCGACGACGACGCCTACCGCAACAGCGGCGGCGCCGCCTCGCTGTCCTTCCTCCCCGCCCGCGGCCATGAACTGGGCCTCATCTACCGCCAGAACGAGGGCCGTACCCATTACGACAGCGGCAACGTGCCGGCGAACGGCACCTTCGACGCCTACGTGGATTTCCGCAGCAAGCAGTGGCAGCTCTTCTCCAGCAACCGGTTCACCGACAACTGGACCAGCAAGCTGCAGTACGGCCAGACCACCGACTGGCAGAAGAACTATGCGTCTTGGGCGCCGGACGGCAGCTACCTGGAGACGGAAAACCGCCTGCTGAGCTGGCAGAACGACATCGCCCTGCCTCTCGGCAGGGCCTTGCTGGGCGCCGAGCGTCTCGAACAGGAGGCCGCCCCGCGGGACAGCTTCGTCGGCGACGACGAGGCCACCAACGATTCCGTGTTCGCCGGATGGACGGGCAGCCTGGATTCGCACCGGTGGCAGTTGAGCGCGCGCCATGACGACCATTCCCAGTTCGGCGACAAGAGCACCTATGCCGTCGCCTACGGCTACCAGTTCACGCCCCAATGGCGCGTGCATGCCAGCTACGGCACGTCCTTCAAGGCCCCCTCGCTCTACCAGCTCTACGACCAGTGGTCCGGCAACGCGGAGCTGAAACCGGAGGAAGGCAAGAACCGCGAGGCGGCACTCATCTGGGAGAGCGGCAACCAGTCCGCCTCGGTGACCTGGTACCTCAACCGGGTCGAGAACATGATCGACTGGTCCTTCTCCACTTACACCTACCAGAACGTGTCCAGGGCAAGGCTCGAAGGCGTCACCCTCGCCTACGCCGGCCAGTTCGGCGACTGGGGCCTGAACGCCGCCTACGACTGGCTGGATGCGACCGACGAGGACACGGACCTGCGCCTGGGCCGCCGCGCCCGCCACAAGGCGGTCGTGGGCGTCACGAAGAGCTGGGGGCCGCTGGCAACCGGCGTCGAATGGGTCGGAGCCAGCAGCCGCTACGACACCAACGCGGAAACCGGGCGTCTGGGCGGATACGGCCTGGTCAACCTGACTGCGCGCTACGCCGTCAGCAAGGCCCTGGCCGTGGAAGGCCGCATCAACAACCTGTTCGACAAGGACTACGAACTGGCGCAGGGCTACAACACCCTCGGCTTCAATGCCTTCGTCGGTGTCCGCTACACGCCGCGGTAAGGTGTTCGGCCGGCACCGCCGCGCGTGGCGGTGCCGGTGCGCATCGGGCGAGGCCATGCGGCGCTCCTTCTCCTGCCTGCTGCTGGGCGCCTCCCTGTGCCTGTCCTCCCCGGCCGGCGCCATGCCGGCGCAGCGCATCGTCTCCCTGGACCTGTGCACCGACTGGATGCTGGCCCGCTACGCGGACCCCGCCCGGGTCGCAGCCCTTTCCCCCATGCACCGCCGGTTCCCGGTGGCCTGGCTGGACGCCGGCTGGCCGGCGCACGACGGCAGCCTGGAACGCATTCTCGAACTGCGGCCCGACCTGGTGATCACCGGCGAATACAACGCGCTGCAACTGCGCGGCCGGCTGCAGACGCTGGGCGTGCGCGTCGAGATCCTGCCGCTGCCGACGACCCTCGCGGCGGTCGGCGAGTACGAACGGCGCCTGCTCGCCCTGGTCGGCCGCTCCGATACGCCGCCCAGCGCCGCGCCACCGCCGAAGCCCGGCCCGCATCCCCCGAAGCGCCTGCTGCTGCTCGGCGCCAACGGCATCGGCACCGGACGCGGCACCTTCGAGGACGGCATCCTGGAGCGTGCCGGCTGGACCAACTACCTGCGCGACGAAGGCTATGTCCGCCTCGACCTGGAACGGATCGCGACCGACCCGCCGGACGCCGTGCTGTGGGCCGCGCCGGCCAGCCAGGCGCTGGCCAACCGCTTCGCGGAACACCCCGTCCTGCGCCGCACGGTCCCGCCGGAACGCTGGCTCGCCACCGACTACTGGCGCTGGCAGTGCCCCGGCCCGTGGACCTGGGAACTCGTCGGGCAGTTGAACCGATGGCTCGACTGACGCTGCCGCTGCTCCTCGCCGCCGTCTGCGGCGTGGCCTTTCTTTCGCTCGCCAGCGGATCGACAGCGGTCGCCGTCCTGGCCGGGCTGCGGGACTGGCTGCTCGGCATCAACAGCGCGGCGGCGATGGTGATCGGCGAAATCCGCCTGCCGCGCACCTTGTTGTCGCTCGCCGTCGGCGCCGCGCTCGGGCTCTCCGGTGCGGCGCTGCAGGGCCTGCTGAGGAATCCGCTGGCCGATCCCGGCCTCACCGGTGCCAGCCAGGGGGCCGCCCTGGGCGCCGCGGTGGTGTTCTATTTCGGCCTCTTCCCCGCGGCCGGCGAGGCGGCGCCCGCGCTGGCCGGCCTGCTCGGGGCCGGCGCGGCGCTGCTGCTGATGCTCACGCTGGCCGGTTCGGCCCGGCCATCGCTGGTGATCCTGGCCGGGCTGGCGATTTCCACGCTGGCCGGCGCGGCGCTGGCCACGGTGCTGAATTTCGCCCCCAATCCCTTCGCCATGCAGGAGCTGGTGTTCTGGCTGCTCGGCTCGGTCTCCGACCGCGGCCTGGACCATCTGGCCTTCCTGCTGCCGGCGCTGGCGCTCGGCGGCCTGCTGGTCTGGCGCCAGCGCCGCCTGCTGGCGGCCTTGAGCCTGGGCGAGGAGGTCGCCCGGAGCATGGGCTTCACCCTCACCCGCGGCAGCCGCCTGGTGGTGCTCGGCACGGCGCTGCTGGTCGGCTCCTCGGTGGCGATCGCCGGCAGCATCGGTTTCGTCGGCCTGCTGGTGCCCCACCTCGTCCGCCCGCTGGTGGACCATCGCCCCGACCGCCTGCTGCTGCCCTCGGCCGCGGCCGGCGCCGCGCTGGTCTGCCTGGCCGACGTGTGCGTGCGCCTGCTGCCGCCCGGACGGGAAATCAAGCTCGGCGTGCTGACCTCGCTCCTCGGCGCGCCGCTGTTCATCTGGCTGGTGTGGAAGGATCGCCGGCGATGGCTCTGATCGACGTCCGCGGCCTCGACCTGCCGCCGCGCCTGGCCGGAGTCTCCTTTTCGCTCGAAGCCGGCGAAATGCTCGGCGTGATCGGCCCCAACGGCTCGGGCAAATCGACCCTGCTGCATTGCCTGGCCGGCCTGCTGCCCTGCCGGGGCGGGATCGATTTCGACGGCCGGCCGGCGGATGCCCTGCCGCCCCGGCAGCGGGCGCGCAGCATCGGCCTGCTGCCGCAGACCTGCGACAGCGCCTGGTCGCTGAGCGTGGAGGACGTCGTCGCCCTGGGCCGGCTGCCGTGGGACGACCGGGACGAAGGAGCGATGCGCCTCGCCATGCAGCAGACCGGCGTCGAAGCGTTCCGGCACAGGAAGGTCGACCACCTGTCCGGCGGCGAACGGGCCCGCGTGTGGCTGGCCCGGGTGCTCGCCGGCCGGCCCCGGCTGCTGCTCGCCGACGAGCCCATCGCCAGCCTCGACCTCTATCACCAGCGCAGCGTCATGGAAACCCTGCGGCGCTACGCCGATGCGGGCAACGGCGTCGTCATCGCCATCCACGATTTCAGCCTGGCCGCGCGCTACTGCGACCGGCTCTGCCTGATGCACGGCGGCCGGCTCGACGCCTTCGGCACGCCGGCCGAAGTGCTGACCGAAAACCGCCTGACGCGGGTCTTCCGGGTTCCGGTCCATGTGGACCTGGCGGCCCGCCCGCCGGTGATCACCACCCAATGAAGGAGCGCGACCCATGAAACCCGGACGCAATCGGGACGAACTCTGCTATCCGTTCATCTACGAGACCTCCTGCCTGTGCGATTTCGAGGTCGCCACCGACGAGCTGTGCGGCCACATCGGCGCGGTCTTCTCGCTGCTGCCGGAGGGCATGGGAGACATCGCCGCCGATCTCGACCGCCTGCAGCCGCTGGCCTTTCACGTCAACGGTTCGCTGCGCGGCCGCCTGGCCGTCGAGGAATCCGACATCGCCTGGCTGCGGCAGCGACTGCTCCATTACCGGGCCGAGGTGCGCGACCGGATCGGCGGCTTCGTGCTGCCCCGCGGACAGCAGCCGGTGCCCCACCTGCATCTGGCCCGCTCGGCCGCCAAGAAGGCGATCCGCCTCATGGTGCGGATCGAGCAGGAAGGCCGGGAGATTCCCATGGTGCTGCCGCGGCTGTGCAACCTGATGTGCAATTTCTTCTTCGTGCTGACCCTGGTCATCAACCGGCGGCGCGGCCTGGACGAAACGCTCTTCGCCAGCAAGAGCTACGGCTGAACGGCCTGTGCAGGGGCAAGGGCATGGCCGGCCAGCCGCCGGCGCGCGGCGGCGTAGTCGCGCCATGCCCCTTCGGCCCGTGCCGCATCCTGCCGGCCCAGCGCGGCGGACAGGGCGGACGTACTGCGGACGAACAGCTCCGCTTCGCCGCGGCTGTAGGCGGGACCGAGGGCAAGCCGGAGTTTCTCGCGCAGGCGGGTGATGGCTTCGGCCGCATAGCGGTTGCCGGCCGTTTCGAACGGGTCCGTGCAGCCCGCCGGCCCGGCCGCGGCCAGACCGTCCCGCGCGGCCGCGCGCACGGCGTGGCCTTCGAGCAGGTCCAGCACGTCGAACAGTGCGGCCACGTCGGCGGAAGAAAATTCGGCCACGCAGCAGCCCCGGCGCGGTTCGATGAGCACCAGCCCCTGCTGGGCAAGCACTTTCAGCGCCTCCCGCACCGGCGTGCGGCTGACGCCGTAGCCGTGCGCCAGCGCGGCTTCGTCGAGCGCCGCGCCGGGCGGCAGTTCGTGGGCGAGGATGCGTTCGCGCAGCGAATCCGCGATGGCTTCGTAGAGCGCCCGCGGGCGCAGCAGATCGTCGTTCATGCGTGTGCTCCCTTGTCCTTGGCGGCCACTCCCTCTCCCCTTGCGGGAGAGGGCTGGGGAGAGGGGGACGCCCCGCAGGGGCGTAAGACCGATGGTGTCAGCCCGGTGATGCAGCCTGCCGGCTGCCCCCCTCTCCCCCGGCCCCTCTCCCGCGAGGGGAGAGGGGAGGCTTCTTGCTCAGCCGTAGCGCTTTTCCAGCGCGTCCCACTCGGGTTTGCCGACCAGGCGCTGGCGCTCGGCGAAGGGTGCGACGATGGCCGGCTCCTCGGTGAGCTGGCGGGTGTTGTGCAGCACGCCGAGCGCCTTCTGCATGCCGGCCACCGCGCCCTGCAGCGCGGCGTTGGCGTAGAGCACGATGCCGTAGCCCAGCTCGCCCAGTTCGGTGGCGTTGAAGATGGGCGTCTTGCCGCCGATGACCATGTTCATCAGTTGCGGCCGCGGCAGGCGCTTGGGCAGCGCGCGGATTTCGTCGGCGGTGGTCACCGCCTCGACGAAGAGGATGTCGGCCCCGGCATCGGCGAAGCGCGTGGCGCGTTCCACGGCGGCTTCGAAGCCGTGCACGGCGGCGGCGTCGGTGCGCGCCATGATGAGCAGGTTCTCGTCCTGGCGGGCATCGGCGGCGGCCTTGATCTTGGCCACGGCCTCCTCGGTGCCGATCACGTCCTTGCCGCTGAAGTGGCCGCAGCGCTTGGGCGCGACCTGGTCCTCGAGCTGGATGCAGTCGGCGCCGGCACGCTCCAGCGTGCGCACCGTGTGATAGACGTTGAGGGCGTTGCCGAAGCCGGTGTCGGCATCCACGATCAGCGGCAGGGACACCGCGTCGCGGATGCGCGCGGTATGGTCGGCGATCTCGGCCAGCCCCATGAAGCCCTGGTCCGGCAGGCCGAACCACATGTTGGTGACGCCGGCGCCGGTGACGTAGATGGCCTCGAAGCCGAGGTCTTCCACGACCCTGGCCGACAGGGCGTTGAACGCGCCCGGCACGATGACGCCGCGGCGGGCTTCGGCGAGCGCCTTGAGGGTCTTGCGGGTGGACATGCTCGTTCCTTTTTTCTCGAAGGGGAATCAGAAAGCGTCGCCGGGCACGCGCACCCGGCCTTCCATCAGCACGCGGGCGCTGCGGCTCATGATGGCCTTGGTGACGGTCCAGTTCTTGTCGACCAGCCGTGCCTCGGCGCCGACGCGCAGGGTGCCCGACGGGTGGCCGAAACGGACGGCCTTGCGCTCGCCGCCGCCGGCCGCGAGATTGACCAGCGTGCCGGGGATGGCCGCAGCCGTGCCGATGGCCACTGCCGCGGTGCCCATCATGGCGTGGTGCAGCTTGCCCATGGACAGGGCGCGCACCAGCAGGTCGACGTCGGCGGCACGGACGGCCCTGCCGCTGGAGGCGGTGTATTCCGCCGGCGGCGCGACGAAGGCCACCTTGGGCGTGTGCTGGCGGCCGGCGGCCTCGGCCACGTCGCGGATCAGGCCCATGCGCACGGCCCCGAAGGCGCGGATGGCCTCGAAGCGGTCCAGCGCGGCAGCGTCGCCGTTGATGGCGTCCTGCAGTTCTGTGCCGGTGTAGCCGATGTCCGCCGCGTTGATGAAGATGGTCGGGATGCCGGCGTTGATCAGCGTGGCCTTCAGCGTGCCCACGCCCGGCACTTCCAGGTCGTCCACCAGCCTGCCGGTGGGGAACATCGCACCGCTGCCCTCCCCTTCGCCTTCGTCGGCGGGGTCGAGGAATTCGAGCTGGATTTCCGCGGACGGGAAGGTCACGCCATCCAGTTCGAAGTCGCCTGTCTCCTGCATCGCGCCATCGGTGACGGGTACGTGGGCGACGATGGTCTTGCCGATGTTGGCCTGCCAGATGCGCACCGTGGCGATGCCGTCGCGGGGAACTCGCGCTGCGTCCACCAGGCCGTTGGCAATGGCGAAGGGCCCCACCGCGGCGGACAGGTTGCCGCAGTTGCCGGACCAGTCCACGAAGGGCCGGTCGATGGAGACCTGGCCGAACAGGTAATCCACGTCGTGGTCCGGCCGTTCGCTTTTCGACAGGATCACCGTCTTGCTGGTGCTCGACGTGGCTCCGCCCATGCCGTCGATCTGCTTGCCGTAGGGGTCCGGGCTGCCGATCACGCGCAGCAGCAGGCGGTCGCGCGCCGCGCCGGGCACCTGCGCGGCCGGGGGCAGGTCCTGCAGGCGGAAGAACACGCCCTTGCTGGTGCCGCCGCGCATGTAGGTGGCGGGGATCTTGAGTTGTAGGCTGTGGGTCATTTGCAAGTTGTCCTCATGTACGGGCGCCCCCCTCTCCCCCGGCCCCTCTCCCGCGAGGGGAGAGGGGTGATGGGGTAGCGGCGCTATTGCGTTCCGTGCTTGTCACCCGCCAAGTCATCGGCAATGCGCTTTCCATTGCCCCGATCGGGCTCCCCTCTCCCCTCGCGGGAGAGGGGCCGGGGGAGAGGGGGCCGTTCCCCCGCCACCGCCGCCCAGATGGCGCTCAACACATCGTCCGTCCGCAGCAGCACATCGTCGTTCCAGAAACGCATCACCCGGAATCCCTGCCCCCTGAGCCACTCATCCCGCTGCCGGTCGTGCGTACTGCCGTTGTGCTGACCGCCGTCGGCCTCGACGATCAACCGCACGCCGAAATGCACGAAATCCACCACGTAGGGACCGATCGGCTGCTGCCGGCGGAACTTCTGTCCATCCAGACGGCGGGCGCGGAGATGGCGCCACAGCAGGCGTTCGGCGTCGGTCATGTCTTGCCGGAGTTTCTTGGCGAACTGCCGTTGTTCCATGGGCGCCCCCTCTCCCCAACCCCTCTCCTGCGAGGGGAGAGGGGCTGGTTGAACAGGCAAATAGCATATCAGCAAGAACACTCCCCTCTCCCCTCGCGGGGCGGAGGCGGAAAAGCGAAGCACCGCTTCGCCCGCCGGAGCGCCCTGTGGCTGGCAGGCCACAGGGCCGGAGCGCGGAGCGGGGGCCGGGGGAGAGGGGAAAAGACCTCCGAACATCATCAAGACGCCTCAGCCGTCCCTTCCAGAAAATCCTTGGCGAAGCGCTGCAGCACCCCTCCAGCCTCGTAGATGGACACTTCCTCGTCGGAATCGAGGCGGCTGGTGACCGGCACCCGGACGGTCTCGCCGTTCCTGCGGTGGATCACCAGCGTCAGGTCCGCGCGCGGCGCGCGCTCGCCGACCACGTCATAGACTTCCGTGCCGTCGAGGCCGAGGGTGTTGCGGTCGGTGCCGGGTTTGAACTCCAGTGGCAGCACGCCCATGCCGATCAGGTTGGTACGGTGGATGCGCTCGAAGCCTTCGGCGACGATGGCTTCCACCCCGGCCAGGCGCACGCCTTTGGCGGCCCAGTCGCGGCTGGAGCCCTGGCCGTAGTCGGCGCCGGCGACGATGATCAGCGGCTGGCGGCGGTTCATGTAGGTTTCGATGGCTTCCCACATGCGCATCACGCTGCCCTCCGGCTCGACGCGGGCGAGCGAACCCTGGCGTACGCTGCCATCCGCGTTCCTCACCATCTCGTTGAACAGCTTGGGATTGGCGAAGGTGGCGCGCTGGGCGGTGAGGTGGTCGCCGCGGTGGGTGGCGTAGGAATTGAAGTCCTCTTCCGGCAGGCCCATCTTCGCCAGGTATTCGCCGGCGGCGCTGTCGGGCAGGATGGCGTTGGAGGGCGACAGATGGTCGGTGGTGATGTTGTCCGGCAGCAGCGCCAGCGGACGCATGCCGCGCAGCGTGCGTTCGCCGGCGAGCGCGCCTTCCCAGTACGGGGGACGGCGGATGTAAGTGGATTGCGGGCGCCAGTCGTAGAGCGGCGACGCAGCGCGTTCGGCGGCGCGTTTCTCGAACATCGGCACATAGACCTGGTTGAACTGGGCCGGCTTGACGGCCTGCGCCAGGACGGCGTCGATCTCCTCGTCCGACGGCCAGATGTCCTTCAGCCGGACACCCTGGCCGGCGCTGATGGTGAACCAGTCCTGCTCGATGTCGAAGCGGATGGTGCCCGCGATGGCGTAGGCCACCACCAGCGGCGGGCTGGCGAGGAACGCCTGTTTGGCATAGGGGTGGATGCGGCCGTCGAAGTTGCGGTTGCCCGACAGCACGGCGGTAGTGTAGAGGTCGCGGTCGACGATCTCCTGCTGGATCTTCGGATCGAGCGCGCCGCTCATGCCGTTACAGGTGGTGCAGGCGAAGGCGACGATGCCGAAGCCCAGCGCCTCCAGGTCTTCCAGCAGGCCGGCTTCCTTCAGATACAGCTCGACCACCTTGGAGCCGGGCGCCAGCGAGGTCTTCACCCACGGCTTGCGCTTCAGGCCCAGCTTGCGCGCCTTGCGCGCCAGCAGGCCGGCGGCGATCACGTTGCGCGGGTTGGAGGTGTTGGTGCAACTGGTGATGGCGGCGATGATCACCGCGCCGTCCGGCATCAGGCCGGCGGCTTCCTGCTCGCGCGCTTCCCGCAGATTGCCGGCGATGCCGCGCTCGGCAAGCTGGGAGGTGGGCAGGCGGCGGTGCGGGTTGCTGGGGCCGGCCAGGTTGCGCACGACGGTGGATAGGTCGAACCTCAGCACGCGCTCGTACTGCGCGGTTTCCAGCGCGTCGGCCCAGAAGCCGGCGGTCTTCGCATAGGTTTCGACCAGCCTCACCTGCTCGGCGCTGCGGCCGGTGAGCTTCAGGTAATCGATGGTCTGCCGGTCGATGTAGAACAGCGCGGCGGTGGCGCCGTATTCCGGGCACATGTTGGAGATGGTCGCGCGGTCGCCGATGGTGAGCGCGGCGGCGCCTTCGCCGTAGAACTCCAGGCAGGCGCCGACGACTTTCTCGCGGCGCAGGAACTCGGTCAGCGCCAGCACCACGTCGGTGGCGGTGATGCCGGGCTGCGGCCGGCCGGAGAGTTCCACGCCGACGATGTCGGGCAGGCGCATCATCGACGCGCGGCCGAGCATCACGTTCTCGGCTTCCAGCCCGCCGACGCCGACCGCGATCACGCCCAGCGCATCCACGTGCGGGGTGTGGCTGTCGGTGCCGACGCAGGTGTCCGGGAAGGCGACCTTTCCGTGCTTATCGTCCTGCACCTGGATCACCGGCGACATTTTCTCCAGATTGATCTGGTGCATGATGCCGTTGCCCGCCGGGATCACGTCCACGTTGTCGAAGGCGGTCCGGGTCCAGTCGATGAAGTGGAAGCGGTCCTCGTTGCGGCGGTCCTCGATGGCGCGGTTCTTGGCGAAGGCGTCGGGATCGTAGCCGCCGCATTCCACCGCCAGCGAGTGGTCGACGATGAGCTGCACCGGCACCACCGGGTTCACCGCGGCCGGGTCGCCACCCTGGTCGGCGATGGCGTCGCGCAGGCCGGCGAGATCGACCAGCGCGGTCTGGCCGAGGATGTCGTGGCACACCACGCGGGCGGGGAACCACGGGAAGTCGCGTTCGCGCTTGCGGTCGATCAGTTGCAGCAGACAGGCGTCGATGATCGCCGGGTCGGCTTTGCGCACGATGTTCTCGGCATGCACGCGGGCGGTGTAGGGCAGCGTGGCCCAGGCGCCGGGACGGAGGGCTTCGACCGCGGCGCGGGCATCGAAGTAGTCCAGCGACGTGCCGGATAGGGATTTGCGATAGCGTGTATTCATGGCGCGTGGTTTGTCCTGGCTCCCTCTCCCCTTGCGGGGCGGAGGCGGAAAAGCGAAGCACTGCTTCGCCCGCTGGAGCGCTCTGTGGCCGGCAGGCCACAGAGCCGGGGCGCGGAGCGGGGCTGGGGAGAGGGGGCACTGCGCTGGATACTTGCGGCGCCCTCCCCCTCTCCCCCGGCCCCTCTCCCGCGAGGGGAGAGGGGAGAGAAATCAGTGGCGCTCTTCGATCGGCACGAAGGCCAGATCGTCCGGCCCGACGTAGTTGGCGCTCGGGCGGATGATCTTGTTGTCGATGCGCTGCTCGATGATGTGCGCCGCCCAGCCGCTGGTGCGCGCGATCACGAAGAGCGGCGTGAACATGGCCGTCGGCACGCCCATCATGTGGTAGCTCACCGCGCTGAACCAGTCGAGGTTGGGGAACATCCTCTTCACCTCCCACATGACCTTTTCCAGGCGCTCGGCGATGTCGAACATCTTGGTCGAACCGGCCGCCTCCGAAAGCTGCCGCGCCACGCGCTTGATGACCTCGTTGCGCGGGTCGGACACGGTATAGACCGGGTGGCCGAAGCCGATCACCACCTCCTTGCTCTCGACGCGGCGGCGGATGTCGGCTTCCGCATCAATCGGGTTGTCGTAGCGCTTCTGGATCTCGAAGGCCACCTCGTTGGCGCCGCCGTGCTTCGGGCCGCGCAGCGCGCCGATCGCGCCGGTGACCGCCGAATACACGTCCGAGCCGGTGCCGGCGATGACGCGACCGGTGAAGGTCGAGGCGTTGAATTCGTGCTCAGCGTACAGGATCAGCGAGGTGTGCATGGCCCGCTCCCACAGCGCGGACGGCTTCTCGCCATGCAGCAGGTGCAGGAAGTGCGCGCCGATGGAGTCGTCGTCCGTCTCGACCTCGATGCGCTGGCCCTTGGTGGACCAGTGATACCAATACAGCAGCATGGACCCGAGGGAAGCCATCAGGCGGTCGGCGATGTCGCGCGCGCCGGGGAGGTTGTGGTCGTCCTTCTCCGGCAGCACACAGCCGAGCGCCGACACGCCGGTCCGCATCACGTCCATGGGGTGGGCCGAGGCCGGCAGGCGCTCCAGGGCTTCCTTGACGCTGGCCGGCAGGCCGCGCATGGACTTCAGCCTGGCCTTGTAGGCACGCAGTTCGGCCTTGTTGGGCAGCTTGCCATGCACCAGCAGATGGGCCACTTCCTCGAATTCGCAGCGTTCGGCGATGTCGAGGATGTCGTAGCCGCGGTAGTGCAGGTCGTTGCCGGTCTTGCCGACGGTGCACAGGGCGGTGTTGCCGGCGGTGACGCCGGACAGGGCGACGGATTTCTTCGGCTTGAAGGCGGTTTCGGCTGGTGTGTTCATGGGGCGCTCCAAGGGAAACAGGGCAGGAAGGGTTTGCATTCGCTTGCGTTTGTTCGCAATATACGCAGCAGAAAAAATTCGTAAATCACTGAATTAGTTGTGATTTGCGAACAACTCAGCGCAAATTTGCGAATATTGCGAATCACCCTCCCGATGGAACGGCAATGAAAAAGGTCTTCACCGGCGTGCGCGTGCGCCGCCTGCGCGAGGAACGCGGCCTCACCCAGGCCGCCCTCGCGCGCCTGCTGGAAATCTCCCCCAGCTATCTCAACCAGATCGAACAGAACCAGCGCCCGCTCACCGTGCCGGTGCTGCTGCGCATCAGTTCGGTCCTGGGCGTGGACGTGCAGCGCTTCTCGGACGACGACGAAGGCCGCCTGGTGGCCGAGCTGCGGGACGTGCTCGGTGACGCCGGGCTGACCACGGCCACCGGCGAGGCCGTGTCCCTGGCGGAGATCCGCGAACTCGCCGGCCAGATGCCGGCGGTCGCGCGCGCCCTGCTGACCATCGACCGGCGCCGGCGCGAGGCCGAGGACCGGCTCGCCGCCTACGCCGCCCTGCTCGGCGAGGAGCGCGGCGCGCCCCTGCCGGCCGCGCCCATGCCCTATGAGGAAGTGCGCGACTTCTTCTACGCACGGCACAACCACATCGCCAGCCTGGATGCCCTCGCCGAGCGCTGCTTCGACGACTGGGCGCTGGAAGCCGGCCCCATGGACCACGGCCTGGCCGACCGGCTCGCCGCCGTGCACGGCATCACCGTCGCCGGGCCGGCCTGCGCGGCCGCCGAGGCGGAGTTCGCGCCCCTGCGGGAATTCGACGGGCCGCGCCGCATCCTGCATCTTTCGCCCCTGCTCGATGCCGGCCAGCGGGCCTTCCAGATGGCCACCCAGCTCGCCTTCCTGGAGGCCCACGAAGACATCGAGCGGCTGGTGGCGGAAGGCGCCTTCCTGGGCGACGAAGCGCGCGTGCTGGCCCGCATCGGCCTGGCCAACTACTTCGCCGGCGCCCTGATCCTGCCCTACGGGCGCTTCCTCGCCGCCGCCGAGGCCCTGGCCTACGACATCGACCGCCTCGGCCGCCGCTTCGGCGTGGGCTTCGAGACCGTCTGCCACCGCCTGTCCACCCTGCAGCGGCCGCAGGCGCCCGGCGTGCCCTTCATCTTCGTGCGGGTGGACCGGGCCGGCAACATCTCCAAGCGCCAGTCGGCCACGGATTTCCACTTCTCGCGCGGAGGCGGCACCTGTCCCCTGTGGAATGTGTACGAGGCCTTCGCCCAGCCCGGCCGCATCCTGACCCAGCTCGCGGCCATGCCGGACGGACGCACCTATCTGTGGATCGCCCGCACCGTGGTCCACCGCCGCGGCGGCTGGGGCAGCCCGGCCAAGACCTTCGCCGTGGGCCTGGGCTGCGACCTGCGCCACGCGCCGCGCCTGGTGTATTCCCGCGGCCTGCCCCTGGACGACCCCGACGCGCGCACGCCCATCGGCGCCGGCTGCAAGGTGTGCGAGCGCCCGGCCTGCCCGCAGCGCGCGTTTCCGCCGGTGGGCACGCGGCTGGCCGCCGACCCGGACCACAGCCGCTTCGAGCCCTATGCGGTGGGGGTCGCCCCCGCTGGCGCAGGGTGAGCCCGGCGGCAGGCGATCAGTCCTCGCCCTCCTGCCCGTCCCGGCCCGGCAGCACCGCCTCCTGGCGCAAGCGGGCCTTGAAGGCCTTCATGACCGGGCGGGAGATCATGGTCTCGGCCAGCACCCGCTGTTCATACACCGCCTCCCGCAGGGCCTCCGACGGCTCGGTGCGGGCGCGGGCGACGATGTCGTGGAAGTCCGCGCCCAGGCGCAGGCCGTGGCGCCCCTTCAAGGCGTCGTACAGGGCCACCATGATGGGCTTCTCCAGCTCGGCCATGCGGCACTTGCCGTCCAGGATCTTGAGCATGACCGCCGTGACGCAGTCGATCTCGGCGGGGTAGAGGCTGGCATCGCGCACCCAGTCCCGCGGCTCGCGCAGCACCGCCGCACTCATGCGGCCTCCGCGGCCGGGCGGCTGCCGTCCATGCCGCGGAACATGGCGCAGCGGTCGAACACCGCCGCGTCGGGTTCCACCTGCTTGTGGGCACAGTACTTGGCCACCAGCTTGGCGAGCCCCTTGATGTCCCGCCCGGTGGCGTCGGGAAAGCGCCGCGCCAGTTCGGCGTGTTGTTCGCCGTCCAGCGCCAGGCCGAACTGCTCGGCCATGACCGCCCAGATGCGCCGGCGCTCCTCCTCGGAGGGCGCGGCGTAGCGGATCATGGCGATGCAGCGGGAGATGATGGCCTCGTCGATGTCGTCCAGGCGGTTGGTGGTCAGGAACAGCAGGCCGTTGAAGTATTCCAGCACGCGCAGGAACACGCCCACCACGGCGTTGGTGGCGATGTGGTCGTCGCGGCGGCGGATGTAGACGTCGGCCTCGTCGATCAGCATCACCGCGCCCCAGCGCTGGGCGCGGATCAGCGCCTCCCGCAGGGTCTTCTCCATGGCCGCCACGTCCAGCCCGAGCTGGCCGGAATGCACGCGGTAGAGCGGGCGCTGGATGATCTCCGCATAGACCTCGGCGGTCAGCGTCTTGCCCACGCCGGCCGGGCCGGTACACAGCACCGTGGTGCCGCCGGACTTGCCGGCGACGATGTCGTCCATCAGCACGTCCATCTCGGCGGTGAGGATGTCGATGAGGTCCACGTGCTCGGCCGGCAGCACCAGCTTGTCCTTCAATTCCGGCTGGTAGCGGTAGGGCTGCAGGTGGTCCACGTGCACCCACAGGTGGTGGTGCAGTTCCAGGTGGAACATGAGGATGTAGCCGTGCAGCGGCACCTGGGTGAAGAGCGAAGGCGGCAGGGTTTCGGCCAGGTGCTGCAGGCGCCGTTCCACCTCCGGCGTGAACATGGAATTGCGGTCGGCGCGCTTGAGCAGTTGCGCCAGCACCTGGCCGGCGATCTCCAGCGTCGTCTCCCGCTCCTGCAGCACCGCCTCGTCATTGACCAGGCGCGCGGGCTGGCCGCTGGCGGAGAGCACCACCACGTTCTTGCGCGCATGGTCCGTGTTGCGGTGGGTGGAGGTCGGGTCCTCGGCGAGGATGCCCAGCCCGTTGCCGGAGAACTGGGCCGAATACTCGCCGCGCCAGGCGTGGTAGCGCTGCAGCGCATCCTCGTAGGCAGCGAGCAGGGCCGGCGTTTCGGCCACGTAGCCCTTGGCGGCGAAGATCCGGGCGATGGAGCCATCGGCCAGGTCGCGCTCGCCGATGAAGACATTGGTGTGCACCACCTTGCCGCAACTGTTGGCCTTGAGGTCCAGCACCATGCGGGCACGCTCCTCGCTGGCGGGCGGCGTGTAGTCGATGCGCGAGACCACGTAGGGCTTGAGCGTGCCGCCCTCGTCCACGCGGAACAGCCAGCCGCGCTCGCCGCGGGCCAGCCAGGCCACCAGCGCCGGGATCATGCGCTCCATGTCGGTCTCGCCGAAGCGCTCGCCGTCCGGATCGAACACCGGCGCCAGCGCCTCGAACACCGCCACGCGCGCCTCGGCGCCGGGCCGGCCGCGGTAGAGGCCGAGCAGCGCGTCGAACTGCTCGGCGTCCAGCATCTCCAGCGGCACGTCCACGCGGCTGGCGATGCGGAGTTGCTCGCAATGGCCTTCCCAGGCCGGAAAGCGCCGGCGCATCGCCTCCGCCGGTTCCCGTTCGATGCGTAGTTTCACCCCTGTCCCCTGATGCGTTCGTCCGGGGCAGGCGTTGCAAGCCGCGTACCATGCCGAAAACGGCGCAACGACGGGAGTTCGGCGGTGCCGGCCATGTCGGATTCGCCACAATGCGACGCCGTGGAGTACGTCGCCGTCCACACATTTCGTGCCCGATGGAAGCACGCGCCGAATCTATGATGACAGGACAGCTTCCCGCCGCCACGGACCCGCCATGCCCATGCACCTGCTGCTCGCCATGCTGCGCAACCCCGCCACCACGGGCGCGCTGCTGCCTTCGTCGAGAGCGCTGGCGACGGCCATGGCCCGGGCAGCCGAGGGGGCGGATACGGTCATCGAACTGGGCGCCGGCACCGGCTCGGTGACCGGCGCCCTGCTGGGCATGCTGCCCGGCGTGCCGCTGATCTGTGTCGAATGGCAGCCGGCGCTGGCGGCCCGCCTCCGGCACCGCTATCCGCAGGCCGACGTGCGCCACGCGAGCGCCAAGCAGGTCGTGGATGAACTGGGGGACCTGCCCGGCCGGGTCGTGGTCGTCTCCAGCCTGCCCTTCCGCTCCCTGCCGGTGCCGGTCGCCAGCGAAACCGCCCACAGCCTGTGCCGCTTCCTCACCCGCGGCCGGGAACGCAAGCTGGTGCAATTCACCTACCAGCCCCGGGAGCCCTTCCCCGCCCCGCGCCAGTTGTGCTGGCGGCGCACCTCGGTAGTATGGCGCAACGCGCCGCCGGCGGGCATCTGGGAACTGCGGCTGGGGGGGCCGAATTAGCTCTGCATCGTCCCTATGGTCTGGCGCAGGCGGTGGTGCGCCAGCGCGAAGAACACCGTGCCGATCACCGCCACCATGGCCAGTTGCGGCCAGATCAGCGCCAGTCCGGCGCCGCGGAACAGCACCGCCTGGGCGAGCGCCACGTAATGGGTGGTGGGGAGCAGGGACATCAACGCCTGGATGATCCCCGGCATGCTCTCGAAGGGCGTCATGGCGCCGGACAGGATCTGCAGCGGCAGCAGTACCAGGATGGCCATCAGGCCGAACTGGGGCATGCTGCGCGCCACCGTGCCCATGAAGATGCCGATGGACGAGGCGGCGAACAGGTACAGGAAGGTGCACAGCCCGAACAGCACCGCCGAGCCGGCCACCTGGGCGCCGATGATGCCCTTGACCACGACCTGCAGCGAGAAGGACGAGGCCAGCAGCACCACTACGCCCATGGACCACACCTTGGAGAGCATGATCTCCAGCGGCGTGACCGGCATCACCAGCAGGTGCTCGATGGTGCCGTGCTCCCGCTCGCGGATCAGCGCGGCGCCGGTGAGCAGGATGCCCAGCATGGTGACGTTGTTGATGATGGCGGTGACCGCGGAGAACCAGGCGTTGCTCAGGTTGGGATTGAACAGCGTGCGCTGCACCAGTTCCACGGGCGGCACGGCGGCGGGCCGGCTGCGCTGGGCGAAGGCGCGGATTTCCTCGCCGACGATGCTCTGGATGTAGCCCGCCCCGGTCTGGGCCTGGCTCTGGCGGGTGGCGTCCACGTTGAGCTGCAGCGCGGGCGCGCGCCCGGCCAGCACGTCGCGCTGGAAGCCGGGCGGGATGTCGAGCACGAAGGTGTGCCGCCCGGCATCCATGCCCCGGTCCATGTCGTCGAGGCTGACCATCTCCGGCGTGATGAACTGGGGCGGATGCAGGGCCGCGATGATGCGCGAGGACAGTTGCGAGCCGTCCTCGTCCACCACCGCGATGGAGGCGCGGTGCAGGGTTTCCGGGCGGGCGCGGGCGTCGGCGTAGATGGAGGCCGAGAACATGAACACGATGATGAACATCAAGGCCATGTCGCCCGCCAGGCTGCTGAACTCCTTCAGCCCCAGGTGCCAAGTGTTGCGCAGCAGGTCGCGGGCGCCGTTGCTCATGGCTTCAGCGCGCCTGCTTCTTCAGCAGCAGCGCGGACGCCACGGTCAGCACCGGCACGGCGAGCAGCAGCGGCAGCAGCGAACCGCCCAGGTCGGCGAAACCCAGCGCCTTGGAAAAGGTGCCGCCGGACAGGGTCAGGAAGTGGGCCGTGGGGTAGACGGCGCCGATGGCCGCCCCGGCGCCTTCCAGGGAGGACACGGGGTCCATCAGCCCGGAGAACTGGATGGCCGGCAGCAGCGTGCCGATGGAGGTACCGGCGATCGCCGCGACCTGGCTGCTGGTCATCGTGGACACCAGGAGCCCCAGCCCGGTGGTGGCGGTGACGTACAGCAGCGCGCCCAGCGCCAGCGTGGCGAAGCTGCCCTTGAAGGGCACCTGAAACAGGGTCACCGCGAGGATGAACAGCAGCACGAAGTTGAACATGGACAGGGCGATGTAGGGCAGTTGCTTGCCGATCAGGAACTCCACCTTGGTGACCGGCGTGGTGTAGACGTTGAGGATGGAGCCCAGCTCCTTCTCCCGCACCACGCCCAGCGCGGTCAGCATGGACGGGATGAACACCAGCAGCAGCGGGATCACCAGCGGCACCATGGACACCAGGCTGCGCAGTTCCGGGTTGTAGCGGTAGCGCACCTCGATGCCCGCCAGCCCCGCGGGCGCGCTGCCGGTGAGGCGGGTGGCCGTCTCGGTGAGAATCTGCCCGTGCACGCCGGCCAGGTAGGCGCGGGCGATGTCGGCCCGCAGGGGCATGGAACCGTCCAGCCACATGGACACCTGGGTGGTCCTGCCGCGCGCCAGGTCGCGCCCGAAGCCGGGCGGAATCTCGATGGCCACCGCCAGCTTGCCGGCCTGCATGCGGGCGTCCATGTCCCCGTGGCTGGCCAGCGGCGGCGCCTCGGAGAAATAGCGCGAGCCGGAGATGTTCAGCGTGTATTCCCGGCTGGCGATGCTCTGGTCGTGGTCCAGCACGGCGTAGCGCAGGTCTTCCACGTCCATGTTGATGCCGTAGCCCATGACCAGCATCAGGATCATGCTGCCCAGCAGGGCCAGCGTGAGGCGGATGGGGTCGCGGCGCAGTTCCGTGGCCTCACGCCTGGAAAAGCTCAGCAGGCGCGCCAGGCTGAAGCCGGTGCCCGCCGGGGCGTGGGCGGGCGGCGGCATGCCGGTGGCGGCGGAACCTTCCTCCTGCCGCGCGCCGCCGGCCTCCTCCAGGTAGGCGATGAAGGCCTCTTCCAGCATGGCCGCGCCGCGCTGTTTCATCAGCACATCGGGCGCGTCGCTGGCCAGGATGCGCCCGGCGTGCATCAGGGAGATGCGGTCGCAGCGCTGGGCCTCGTTCATGAAGTGGGTGGTGATGAAGATCGTCACCCCTTCCTTGCGCGACAAATCGATGATGAGCTGCCAGAAATGGTCCCGCGCCACCGGGTCCACGCCCGAAGTGGGTTCGTCCAGGATCAGCACGTCGGGGCCGTGCAGCACTGCGACGGCCAGTTGCAGGCGCTGGCGGATGCCCAGCGGCAGCGCGTCCGGGCGCGCGTCCATGACCGGCGCCAGGTCGAAGCGGCGCGCTAGTTCGGCGATGCGCGCCGCCGCCTTGTCCGCCGGCAGGTCGAAGAGGTGGGCGTGCAGTTCCAGGTTGCGGCGCACCGTCAGTTCGCCGTACAGGGAGAAGGACTGGGACATGTAGCCCACCCGCCGGCGGGTGGCGATGTTGCGCGCGTCCAGCACCTCGCCCAGCAGGCGCGCCTCGCCCCGGGTGGGCGGCAAGAGGCCGGTGAGCATCTTCATGGTGGTGGACTTGCCGCAGCCGTTGGAGCCGAGAAAGCCGAAGATCTCGCCGCGCCGCACGTCCAGGATCACGTCGTCCACCGCCGTGAAGTCGCCGAAGCGCATCTGCAGCCCGCGCGCCTGGATCACCACGTCGCCGGCGGTGAGCGGGGGAATCGTCAGCGGCGTGTGGTCGTCGCGGCGTTCCTCGGGCAGCAGGGCGAGGAAGGCCTCCTCCAGGCTGTCCGCGCCGGTGCGGGCTTTCAGCTCCGCCGGGCTGCCGGTGGCGAGCACGCGGCCCGCGTCCACCGCCACCAGCCAGTCGTAGCGTTCAGCCTCCTCCATGTAGGCGGTGGCCACCAGCACGCTCATGCCGGGGCGGTTGGCGCGGATGCGCGCGATCAGTTCCCAGAACTGCCGACGCGACAGGGGATCGACGCCGGTGGTGGGCTCGTCCAGGATCAGCAGGTCCGGGTCGTGCACCAGGGAGCAGCACAGGCCCAGCTTCTGCTTCATGCCGCCGGAAAGCTTCTGCGCCGGCCGGTCGGCGAACTCCGACAGGCCGGTGGCGGCGAGCAGTTCGGCGATGCGGCGCTCGCGCTCGGCGCGGGACTGGCCGAAGAGGCGCCCGAAGAAGTCGATGTTCTCGAACACCGACAGGGTGGGATAGAGATTCCTGCCCAGGCCCTGGGGCATGTAGGCGATGCGCGGGCACACGGCGCGGCGGTGGCGGGCGTCCGCCATGCTGCCGCCCAGCACCTCCACCGTGCCCGCCTGGATCTGCCGCGCGCCGGCGATCAGCCCCAGCCAGCTGGACTTGCCCACCCCGTCCGGGCCGATGAAGCCCACCATGCGGCCGGCGGGAAGCTCCAGGTCCACGCCGTCCGCGGCCAGCGTATCGCCGTAGCGGTGGCGCAGCCCGGCCAGCCGCACGACCGGGCCGGCGGAGGCCCCGGCGGCCCCGGTCGCACTCACGGCAGCCTCACCTGCAGCGTGTCGGGCCAGGCGCGGTCGGCCGCGAGACGCACGTGGGCCACGCCAGGCAGGCCGGTCTTGACTTGTTCGGCATAGGTTTCCAGCAACTCGGGCGCCACCCGGGCCTTGACGCGGAACACCATCTTCTGGCGCTCGCTCTCCGTCTCCACGGTCTTGGGGGTGAACTGGGCCACGCTGGCCACGTAGGAAATCTGTGCCGGGAATACATAGCCGGGCGCGGCGTCGAGCACGATGCGCACCTCGCTCCCCAGCCCCACCCGGCCCGCCGCCCATTCGGGCAGGAAGAAGTTCATGTACACGTCGCCGATGTCCGCCAGGCTGACGATCTTGCCGCCGCTGCCCACCACCTCGCCGGGCTGCACGATGCGGTACTGCACCCGCCCGCTGCGCGGCGCGCGCAGCACGCCGTCCTCCAGTTCGGTGCGCAGGCGCTCCACCGCCGCCGCCGCGGCGTCGATGCCGGCCTGGGCCTGGGCCACCTGGGCTTCGGCCGCACGCAGGCCGGCCTCCACCGCAGCGATCTGCGCCTGCGCCACCCGGATGTTGGCCTCCGCGTTGCGCACGCGGGCGGTATCGTCGTCCACCTGCTGGGCGGAGATGGCCCGGTCGGCCAGCAGCGCGGCGGAACGTTCGGCGGTCTTCCTCGCCACGTCCAGTTCGGTGCGGCGCTGCACCAGCACCGCCTCGGCCATGGCCCCGTCGGCCTTGCGTTGTGCGACCTGTGCCAGCGCGGTCTCGCGGGCGCTGCGGGCGTTGGCCAGTTGCGCCTCGCCCTGGGCCATCTGCGCTTCCAGCGCGCGCAGGTCCATGCGCGCGACCACGTCGCCCTCGCGCACCAAGTCGCCTTCATTGACGAGGATCTCGGCCACGCGGCCGGCGAACTTGCTCGCCACGTCCACCTCGGTGGCTTCGATGCGCCCGTTGCCGCGCGCGAAGCTGCCGTCGTCGGCCGGCGCGCGCAGATACAGCCACAGGCCGCCCGCCGCCGCCAGCACCACGATCAGCGCCGCACCCCAGCGCCGCCCGTTGCGGATTTCCATTCTTCGTTCTCCTAGGGCAGTTGGCCGCCGCCCAGCGTTTTGTAGAGGTCCACCATGGCGCTCATGCGCGCGCGGCGCAGTTGCACCAGCGCCTGTTCGGCGGCGAACAGCCCGCGCTGGGCATCGAGCACGTCCAGATAGCTGCTCACGCCGCGCTCGTAGCGCAACTCGGCCAGGCGCGCCCGCTCCCGTTCCGCCGCCACCAGTTCGCCCTGGGCCGCCACCTGGCGGCCCAGCCAGTGATGGGCGGCCAGCGCCTCGGCCACCTCGCGGAAAGCGGTCTGCACGTCGGCCTCGTAGCCTGCCACCGCGCCATTACGGCGCGCTTCGGCCAGATCCAGGTTGGCGCGCAGGCGCCCGCCGTCGAAGAGGGGCAGATGCAACACCGGGGTGAAACTCCAGCTCCCGCTGCCGGCGCGGAACAGGCCATCCAGCTCGGCGCTGGCGGTGCCGGCGAAGCCGGTCAGGCTGATGTTGGGGAAGAAGGCCGCGCGCGCCGCGCCGACGTTGGCCTCGGCGGCGCGCAGGCGCTGTTCGGCCGCGCGCAGGTCGGGACGGCGGGCGAGCAATGCGGACGGCAGGCCCGCCGGCAGCGCCTCCGGCAGGCCCTGGGTTTCGAGCCCGCCCGGCGGGTCGGCGGGCAGCGCGTGGCCGGCCAGTTGCTGCAGCAGCGCCTCGTTCTGCGCGCGCAGGCGCTCCAGCGTGGCCAGTTCGCCGCGCGTGGCGAGCAGCAGCCCTTCCACCTGGCGCACCTCCAGGTCGGAACTCACCCCCACCTCCGCGCGGCGGCGCATGATGCGCAGGGATTCCTCACGGCTTTCCAGCGTGCGCCGGGCGAGCACGATGCGCTCGTCCAGTTCCCGCGCCAGCAGGTAGCTGTTGGCCACGGTGGCCACCAGGCTGAGTTCGAAGGCGGTCCTGGCCTCCTCGGTGGACAGGTACTGGGCCAGCGCCGCCTGTTCCAGGCTGCGCACCCGTCCCCAGAAGTCGATTTCGAAGGCCGGCAGGGCCAGCCCCACGCGGTACTGCCCGGCCACCGTGGCGACGCCGGTCAGGGACAGGTCCGCCGGCGTGCGCCCGCGGGTGCCGGTGGCGTTCACGTCGATCTCCGGCAGCCGTGCCGCCGACTGGATGCCGTACAGCGCCCTCGCCTCCTCCACCTGGGCTTGGACCACGCGCAGATCGCGGTTGTGCGCCAGCGCCGCCTCGATCAGCGCCACCAGCCCCGGATCGGAGAAGAAGCTGCGCCAGCCCGGCAACGCGCCGTCGCCGCCGGGGCCGGGGCCGGCCGCATCGTCGTAGGCGGGAAAAGCCTGCGGCAGATCGGCGCTTACCGCCGGCGGCCGGGATACCCCCACGCACCCGGCCAGCGCCAGGCCGAAAAGCAGGGAAAGGAAACGGAGCAAGGTGGGGGCTTGCATCGCCATAGCCTCGAAACGCGGGTCATGGTGAATCGGTAGGACAGGACGCTAGCGTTCTAGCGTTCCCGCCTGCCCCCAATGGTAACCGCTCTGCACGCCGATTCGCGCCCGATCCGCCGAGGTCTTGGGTCAGATCAAGAAACCCACGGGATGGCCGCCTGCCGGAAGACGGTGCCCTGCGGCCCACGCATCCTGCGTAGCCGCCCCGGAACAACTGGGGCGACCTGCAGGACGGCGTTACAGCCCAAGCGTGCGGCGCTCCTCAGCGGTCAACTGGCTGCGTGCAACCTCGTCCAGGTGGGCATCGCCCAGAATCTGGACGGCGCTGCCGGGGCGATACGCCGACTGCAGATTCACCGGTTCAGGCACGGTCCGGGATGCCGCCGGGTCGCTGCCGAAGCCCAGCACCTGCACGCTGATCACCGACGGGCGCGCCTGGCGGTTCTGGTTCTTCGCCATGTCCTGCGCCGCCTGCGAGGCGCTGCTGGCCGCCGCGCTGGCCGAGGTCAGCGCGCCCACGTTCACCGATACCGCCACCGGCAGGCCCGTGGCCTCGCCCTGCACCTGGATGTTATCGATGTTGAGCACCTTGAGCGCGGCGATGTTGACGTTGCCGGAGACGCGGATGCCGGCGTCGCCCGCATCCACATAACCTTCCGGCGCGATCAGGTCCACGTCCCCCGGCGGCGCGTCGGGCAGGGTCTGCAGCGTGCCGATGCCGCTGCCCGTCGCCAGGCCCGAGATGTCCTGCAGCACCAGGCCCGTCGAGGGGTCGATCAGGAAGCGCGCCGGCGGCACCGCCTTCAGCGTCTTCGAGCCGTGGCCGGCCGCGATGTTGCCCCGCATCGACCAGATCAGGATGTCCCCGCCCTGGAAGGTGAAGATGCGCGAGTCGCCGACTTCCACGCTGTCCCGCGCATAAATCGAGATGTCTCCGCCGCGCAGCGTCATGATGCCTTCGTCGAGGGGATTGGCCTCGCCGCCACGGGCGATGCCGACGTCCACGCCGCCGTTGGGCGCCAGCAGCATGACGCTGCCTCCCGCGTCCGAGCGCACGACGCGGCGCGCTGCGAGGCTGATGTCGCCCCACGGTTCGCCGCCGCCGTCCGGGAACAGCGCCGCGATCGCCTGGCGGCCGCGCAGATAGCTCTGGAAGCGGCGGCTGTCCGGATCGTTGTACTCGCGGCCGCTCAGCTTCAGTTCCTGGAAGTAGATCGCCGCCAGGAACACCGATTGCTGTTCGGCCGGCAGCGCCCGGAAGTAGGTCAGCGCGTCTTCCGCGCTGCCGGCATAGCCGAAGCGCTCGCCTAGCCATTCCAGCAGTTCCGCCTCGTAGGTCCTGGCCACTTTGCCCGGCTGATCCTCCAGCGCGGCCGCCGGGTCGGCCAGGTTGGCCGGATCGAGGTAGAGCGCGGCGAAGCCCGGCAGATCTGCCGCCGCGTCGGCGGACAGGTCCAAGCCGCCGAGGCCCGACGCCAGGACGACGTCGGCGCCCCGGCCCTCGGGCAGCCAGGGATTGCGCTGGTTGCCCAGGCTGATCACGCCGAGGGCCGCGCCCTGGGCGTTGTTGCGGGCGGTCTGGGCGGCGTCCGTGGTCTTGCCGCCCAGGTCGAGGTTGCGGCCGGCCGCGATTTCCAGCGTGCCCGGCCCGCTGACGAAGATGTCGCCCGACAGGGGGATCTGGCGGGCATCCCTGACGAAGTTGTCCGAGAGCTTCGTGCTGTCGGCGGCCGCGAGCGCCACGTTCCGCGCGGGCGTCGCCGGATTGTAGGCGACGATGTCGCGGCCGGCGACGATCATGCTGACGTCGTCGTCATGCAGGTTTTGCAGGTAGAGGGCGACGTCCCCGATGTCGTTGCCCGCGATCAGCCTCGTCTCCTTGGGCGAGTAGAGGGTGAGGCCCGAGATGTCGCCTTCGCCGGCATACACGCGCACGGGCTCCGGATCGTGGAGATGGAGGAGATCGCTGTCGTGCAGATTCTTGCGCACGAGGGCGGAAGCGTTGGCGCCGCGGGTGGCGCCGCTCTCGTCGAAGAGCCGGTTCAGGCTGCTGAACGACGGCGCCGTGCGTACGGTCATTCTGCGCGGCAGGCCGTCGGAATAGATAGACAGGGGCGACCAGACGCTGGGCAGCAGGGCCGGATCGGCGTCCGACACGTTGATCGTCGCGGTGACGTAGCGGCTGCCATGGTCCGGATTGAGCTGTATATACAGGCCCGTCCGTTGATAACCATCGACCGAACCGCGGGCGAGGATGTCGAGGCTGCCCTCCGGCGCGGGGGCGAGATTGATCACGCCGAGGAGGTCGATGTCCCCTGTGAACGCCGTCAGCGCCAGGTTCGCAGGCATGAGGCTGGTGGCGACACGGAGCTGGTCGCTGTCCAGCGTATCGTCCGTCTGGGACAGGCGCAGCCAGGAGCGCCGGTAGGAAGCCTGCGCGCCTTGGGCGGTGGCCATATTGCTGGTGGGGAAGGCGAGGATGTTCTGGAAGTACTGCGCCAGCGACCCCCCGCTCTCCAGGCCGCGGATGCCGTCGGACATATAGCCTTCGACCGTTACCGAGCCGGTCAGCGACGATACGCTGACGGCGCTGGTGTCGGCATAGGTGAGGAAGTAGGCCCGGTTGTAGAAGCTGTTCTGGATGCCCTGCGGCAGCAGGAAGGGGTTGGTGACCGCGCCGATGCGGACGTCGCCGACGGCACTGATCGTCAGGCCGCCCTTGCCCATCATGAGCTGCGTGGGCAGCCACTGTGCAGGGTCCGGAGACGGCGACAGAAAGTGGTTGGTCAGGCGCGGCGTGCGCCGCTCGTTGGTGGTGATGTCGCGCCCGGCCGCGAGTACGCCGTCGCCGCGTTCGACGTAATAGACGCCCGCATTGATGTCGCGCCCGGCCAGCACGGTGACGTCGCCGCCGCCGTATTCGAACAGCGGCTGGCTGGACGCCCGGTCATCGCTGGAAACGATGCGGCCGTGCTCGTCCAGATGCAGCGTCTGGTAGGGCATCCAGGCGTTCGTGGGCGCCACCGCGTCCACGTTCTTCACGTCGCGGCCCGCGATCAGGGTGACGTTGCCGCCGCCCAGCGCGCCGACGCCTTCGAAGAAGTTGCTGAAATCGACCCACCAGGCGGTCGAGGCGATGTCGCCGTTGCCGCCGGCGACGAACCGGCCATTCTCGACGGCGCTGCGGCGGTAGAGCCAGTTGACCGGCAGTTGCAGGTTCGTGTCGTCCTTCCATTCTCCGGCAGTGCGGACCTGGTGAATGATGTCGTTCTGCGCGGTGATGCTGACGTTGCCGCCGCCCTCGCTCCATTGCGGCAGGTAGTTCGGGACGAAGAGCCCCTGGTTCGGGTTGGAGGCGCTTGCGGTGCCTTGCCCGCCGAGCGTGCCGTACCAGTTGTTGCTGGCAGTGACACCGCTGCCGGGGAAACGCGACATGGCGTAGGCGGTGTTCGGCCTGTCGAAGGCGTACAGGGCGGAATCGGTGCCGAAAGGCTGGAGCACGTCGATGGCCTTGCCGGAGGGGCGCTGGAACACCGCCTGCCCGTCGGCATCGAGCCGGACGACGCTGCCCGGGGCCAGCGTCGCCGCCACGCCCGCTTCCAGGGGCTGGCGGATGCTGACGGGGATGTAGGCTTCACCTGCCAGGGTGGCGACCGTGCGGATGCCGCCGTTGCCCGAATCGACGGTGATGCTGCTGGCGGCGGGCAGGTAGACCTGTGTGGCGGCCGCCGCGCTGTGCGTCCTGTAGATGCCCGCGGGAATGTTGACGAAGCTGGTCGCGCCGCTGCTCCTGACGGTTGCGAGCTTGGCCGTGTCGTTGAAACGGAAGGTCACGCGCGCGATGCCCGTCGAGCCGTCGGGAACCGGTGCGTCGGGAAGCCGGCCGGCTTCGAAGGCCAGGGTGACGGGCTGGCTGGTGCTGCTGTTGCCATAGACGGTCATGACCCCGCCCGCGGTGGATTCCAGATAGCCGGACAGGACAGCGTCGAGATCGGCCGCGCCCGTGCCTGCGCCGCTGCGCAGATTCCCCAGGGTGATCAGGGCCCCCGCCGCGATGCCATCGATGCTGCCGGCGCCGTTGAAGCTGATGTTCGCGCCGTAGGCGCCGCCCTGTCCGGAGACGGTGACGATGTTGTCCGTCGCGAGCAGGGACGGCATGCCCTGACTGTGCCCGTGCAGGGGCACGTCCCCGACGATGCCCGTGATCCTGCCCATTTCGGCGCCATGGGGCAGCCCTTCGGTGCCGGCCGGCAGGGTGATGACCGTGCCGATCGGCAGGCCGTTCACTTCCGCCTCGAGCTTCACGTTGAGCTGGGCGTTGTTCAGCAACGGCGTATTCTGCCTGGCGTCCACCGCGCCGATCAGCACCGTGCGGGTGATCGTGCCGTCCTGATCGGCGATGATCGTGACGCGCTCCGAGGCTGCGAGCGCCTTGCTGTCGGGCAATTGCAGCGGCAATCCCGCCGGGATGGAGATGGCCCCTCCGGACGTGACGACGGTGCGGCTGCCCTGGCTGTCGGCGACCTGGCTGCCCGCCGTGTAGATGGTGGCGAACTGGTTGAGCAGTTTCACGTCACGCGTGGCGGCGATGCTGATGTCGCCCGATCCGGTGCGGATGGTCTGATACTCGGCCCGGGTGAGCGTGAAATTGTTGCTGACGTTGCTGCGCTCCGGCGAGGTCGAGGGCACGCCGAGCTGCAGCGAGCCGTATTCGTCAGCCATCCGCTCCAGCGGCACGACGTCGCCGTGTCGCACCGAATCCAGATCGGCCCCGGCGGTGATGCGGTAGCTCCAGGATTCCGCGCCGGCCGGCAACAGCACCCATTGCCAGAGCGGATGCGCGTTGGGCTGGAGGGTGCCGGCCGCCTCGCGGTAATAGCCGAGATTGTCGTAAGGCCAGCCATAGCCGCCTGCGCTGGCCTGGGTGAAACCGTCCGAAATCGACGCCCGCAGGATCACGTTGCCCGGTGCGCGCAGGGTGAGCACGCCCGGCTCGCCGGAACCCGGCGTGAACGGATCGACGCCGGGGCCGTAGCGCCACACGGCGAGGTCCCAGTTTCCGGCGCCGGTGGCGCCGGAATCGGGCAGCGTGATGTCCTGCGGCCGGCTCTGGAGTTGCGCCCGCGCCGCGCCGGTCACGTTGACCGCGTAGGTCTGTCCGGCGGTCCCCGCGAAGCCGAGCGACATCGGACCGCCCGCGCCCTCCGTCCAGGTCAAGGTGTTGCCCGCGCTGCTTTGCAGGGTGGCGCCGGACGAGATCGCCGTCAGCCGGGTGCCCGCCGGCACCGAGAACTGGCTGGCGCCGGCCACGGTCACCTGTTGGCGCGTATTGTCCCCTTCGATTCTGTACGTGCCGTTGAGGATGTTGTCCGAATACGGGAGCCCCACGATCCGGCTGTTCCGATCCAGCGTGTAGGCCGGGGCACTGGGATCGCTGGTGCCGTCGAGGCCGCGCAGCGCCACCCTGGCCCGGTGCCCGGGCGCGGCGGCGGTGTAGGTCAGCGGGCCGTCGGCAACCGCACGGGGGACCGACCAGGTCGCCGTGCCGCCCGACGCCAGTTGCACCGGTGCGTTCGCCGCGAGGCTCCCGGCCGTATAGAGCCCGGTGGCCGGGTCGAGCGCGGCGGTGACGCCGTCCACCGTGAAAGGTGTCGCGGAGTGGACGCTGACGCCCGCCCTGGCGAACGCCAGGGTGTCGCCGGCCCCGACATCGACGGCCGTGGTCGTGTTGGGATGGAAGGTGATCTGCTGGGCATCCGTCAACTCGACCACGATGCCGGGGGCCACGCCGTTGGAGACGGCGCTGTTCGCGCTGGTGAGCACGAGGCTGTCGCCTTCGCCCAGCAGAATGCTCCTGCCGTTGTTGAGGATCGTTGCGCCGGAAGCGTGGAGTATCTGCGCCGAACCGTTGCGCAGGGTCGCTGCGTTGGTCAGGCGGATCACCGCTTCGGGGTCCCCCGCCTTGAATTCGAAGCTGCGGTTGCCGGCGAATTGCACGATGCTGCCGGGGCCCTGGAGTTCCAGCGCTGCCCCGAGCTCTTCCACGCTGACCTGCAGCGCAGTGTCCGAGGCGAGTTCCGCCGTGCCCCCGCCGACCATGACGGCCTGGACCGCCGACGCGCTTGCGGAGACGACCAGTTCACCGCCCCGTTCGAGGGTCACGGCGTCGCTGGCCCCGATCGCGACGTTCTGGCCCGCGACGAAGGCCTGGGTGGAGCCGTCGGCGCGATGCAGCGTGCCGGCCCGGGTGAAGGCGACGCTGTTGTCCGCGCCGAGCCCGCCCGGGAAACGCAGGGCGTTGCCGGCGGCGATGGAGAGCCTGTCGCCGGCCTGCGCAAGCGTCACCGGCGTCTGCGAACGGGCGGACAGCTCCGCGCCCGGACGAAGATGGAAGACGGGGGCCAAGCCCGCGTTGCCGGCGAGCAGGCGGGTCACGATGTCCGGGGTGTGGGCCGTGAAAGCGAGGCCGTTGTTGCGGATGGCATTCCTGGCGTTGACGTCGATCACGCCGCCGCCCGAGCCGTTGTCGGTGAGGTCGAAAATCTGGAAGCCTTCGGCGACGATGCTGGCGGCATTGCGGATTTCGCCCGCGATCGGACGGACGGCCAGATCGCTGCCGGCGGCGATGGTGCCGGTCATGCTGGTCTGGGTCGGGATCGGCGTTCCCGCCGCGTCGATCTGCGGTGCACGCACATGCAGCGTGCCGCCCGGGCCGCCGGCGACCGAAAGGTCGATCAGCGAACCCGCGCCGATATCGACCCAGCCCTCGCCCGCCCTGAGGCTGCCGCCCACGAGCCGCGCGCCGCCGGCCTCGATCAGCACCGAGCCGCCCTTGCCGGCGGCGTCGAAGCGCTCGGCGGCGGCCGTCAGCACGGCGCCGTTCTCCAGCGCCACGCCGTCGTGGCCGTAGAGTTCGATGCGCCCCCCGGTCTCGCCCGATGCGTCGATGCGCCCCGAGACGCGGACGGCGCCCTGGTCGGCGGAAACGATGAAAGTGCGCGCCTGATTGGCCTGGCCATCCACCCGCACGTCGCCCGTGCGCACCCGGAACGAACGGCCCTGGGCGAAACCGCCCTCGCTGTTCAGCGCGGCGTTGATCGCGCCCAGCGCAGCCTGCCGCTGCGCGTCGAGGGAGAACTGTCCGCTCTTGCCGTTGGCCGCCGTGCCCCGCGCGCTGCCGTCGAGGATGAACGCCCCCCGGTCCAGGCCCGTCGCCCGGACCGTCAGCGTGCCCGCGTCGCCGGCATAGGGCGATGCCGAAACGTCGATCAGACCGCCCCTGCGCACCTCGACCACGCCTTCTTCCGCCTCCAGGGTGATGGTGCCGGCATTCGTGTAGCGGATCTGGTCGGCATACACCGCCCCCACGCCGGTGACGTTCAGTTCGCCGCCGTCAGCCACGACGAGATCGTTTCCGGCCCGCACGGTGAGCGCGCCGCTCGGCAGGTAGAAGCGGGAGGCGATTTCCACGTCCTCACCCGCCAGCGTGAGCCGGGCACCGATGCCGCTGCCGATCCCCGCAGCCGCGTCCCCCCGCGGCAGGATCGTCAGCTTGCCGCCGGCCGCGAGCGACTGGTCCGCCGCCGTGGCGGCCGTGAGGAGCGGCGCGCTCACCGTGAGATCGCCCTGTGCGTTCAGCCCGCCCTCGCCGGCGAAGAGCATGCCTTCGCGCGCCTTGAGCTCGACGGCGGCGTAACCGCTGATGTCGAAATGCCCTTCGCCGACCTCGATGCGCTCGGTGTTGAGGACCAGCCGCCCCGCGGCCACGCCCGCGCTGCGCAATGCCGTGCCGTCCTCGACGTTGTCCGCCAGATTGTCGATGGCTACGGTGCGGGCGTTGACGGTCACCTCGCCGCCGCCCGCATTGAAGCCGCGCAGGGCCGCCGCGCTCAGGCCCAACCCCGCGACCGAGGGACGGCCCTCGCCGTCGAGTTCGCCGATCGAGCCCGTGCCGTAGAAATCGATCGTGGAATAGCTTTGCAGGGTCAGCATGCCGACCTGGGACTGGATGCCCTTCACCACCGAACTCGACAGCACGATGCCGTCGCTCGTCTGCAAGGCCCCCGCATCGTCGAACTGCAGGCTGATTCGCCCGCCGCCGAGGGAGAGCGCGTCGGCCACGAGCCGCATGTCGGAGTCGAGATCGGCCATTCCGGTCGAGTCCAGGATGACGCCCGCACCCGACAGGCTGACGTTGCCGACGACGAGGTCGCCCGAGGCGCCGGACGCGACGCCGTGCCGGCTGGTGCGCGCCCCGGTGTCGCTGCTGACGCGCGCCAGCGCGCCGTTGCCCGACCCCGGCGTCTGCGCATCGCCGATGATCAGGGTTTCGGCCGCGCCGGAAAGCGCGCCGCGCTGCGCGATGGCCGCGCCGTCCTCGAGGGTCAGGGCGTCGCTGGCGACGAGAATCAGTTCGGAGCCGTGGAGGACGCTCGCCCCGGAATTGGCGAGCGTGACCTTGGCACTGGTGACGTCGACAGCGACACCATCGCTGGTCGCGCGGCGGATGCCGCCGATCAGCAGACTCTCCGCGCCGAGTCCGCTCAGATCGCCCGCACTCAGATAGAGCAGCCCTTCCTGCGCACCCGTGCCAGCATCGTTGATGACGATGTCGGTGGAACTACCGATGTCCACCAGCCCGCCCGATCCGCCCTCGGGCACGTCCATGCGCAGTGCGCCGCGCAGCGTCATCGCCGCGGTCGCCTGGATGACGAGGTGCCCGGCATCCACCGGCATCCGCGACGGCACGGCATCGAGCGTGCGGGCCAGCGCCGGCAGATCCCGGCTGGCCGAATAGGCGTCATAGCGCGCCCGCTTGAGCACGACTTCGCGGGACGCGACCTCGAACACGCCGGGCAGGGCATCGCGGCTGCCGGTCAGGGCATTGTCCCGCCAGCCCGACGCGACCACCGAGCCGTCGGGCTGCGCGGTCGGACCGAAGCCGGAAAGCGCCGACCCGCCTTTCGGAGTGACGAGGAATGCGCCCGGCAGCAGCGCATAGCGCGCCGGCAGCAGCATGTAGTAGCCGGCCGGGAGCCCATTGCCGACATCGAGCCAGACCCGGTCGCCCACCGCCAGCCCGTCGCTGCTCCAGCCCGCCTGCCAGCTCGGCGCGGTGCCGACGACACTCTGGTCGGCGGCGGTGAATACCAAGGGCGCATGGTCCGCCTGATAGGCGGGCAGGATGGCGAAACTGGCGGACGAGGCGAGAATGTCCCTGCTGCCGCCGAGGCCCGGCACCCAGTTGTGGGCGACGAGATCGCCGCCGCCGGAAAGATCGACCAGCGCGCCTTCGCCGACCTCCACCGTCGCGCCGGCCAGGTTGATCGTCTTCTGCACGGGGCCGCTGATGGTGATGTCGACGCCGAACGGATCGATCCAGGTCTTGTCGTCCAGCATCATGCCGTAGGGCAGCGTCAACCCCTCGCCGGTGACCGGGTCCACGCCGGAAACCGAGGTCACGCTGCCCGCGCCCAGCGTCAGCAGGGTGGTGGGCGGGATGGCGTAGCCGGAGACGGACGTCCCGGTCGATCCCAGATTGATCTCGCCGAAAGGTGCGCGCAGCACGCCGGCCTGGTGGATGGTCTCGGCGAAGACGTTGAGCTTGCCGCCCGCCGAGAGCGGCAGGGAACGCGCCGCGCCGGAGGAACGGAACGTGACCGAGCCGGAACCGCTGGCCGGATTGCGCGCCGCCAGCGTGAAATTCACGGCGCTGGCCGGATACACCTGGCCCGCCGTGACGACGATGCCGCCCGTGGCTTCGAACGTCCCGTAACCGCGCAGGTCGTGCGCGACGTGGAGATCGACGGTGCCGATGCCCTGCAGGGCGACCGGGCCGAGGTCGATCAACTCGGCGGCATGGACCGTGATCGCGCCCGGACCATGGCTCGACGCCACGCCAGGAGCGGAAATCGCCGACGGTTCCGGGGATGCCAGCATGCTCTCCAAGCTGCGCCCCAGGCGCACATGGGGAGCGTTGAGCATCACTGATGAATCAGCGGAGATCAGTCCGCTTTTCAGCGGGTCCTTGTGATCGCCCGCGAGAATCCCGCCGCGGGCGGTGATCTCCACCGGGCCGGAGAAGTGTACGCTGCCGTCGAGTACCAGCGTATCGAAGCCGCCCTCCAGGAAGCTGTCGGCGGCGAACACGCCCCGATCCAATTGGCCCGGAGTGGTATGGATCAACTGCGTGCTCGGTCCGCCGACGTCGGTGTCGGGCGCGAGGCTCTGCACGACGTTCAGCAGGACCCCCTGATGTTCGCCGGCAGGCGGTTCGATGTGCCGTTCGGACGAAACCGTGAGCGTGCCGCCCTTTCCGCTGCCCTGGGCCGCCCCCTTGAGCGTGCCCAGGGACAGCATGTGCCAGCTTCCCTTGAACGTGATGTCCCCCGCATCGCCGTCGACGCGCAACGGCTGCCAGGGATTGCCGGTGAACTGGCCGCCCTGGGCCGGCACGTCGAACACGGCGGACGCGCCGCTCACGTCCAGCACCGCCCCGCTCTCGATGACGAAGGCGCCCGAGATCGTGATCGAGCCCCCGTCCAGGACGCGCCCGGTATCCAGCCCCAGGGCGTTGAAGGTGGGAATCACCGCGCCTGCGGCGGAAAGCACGCTTTCCGGGCCGATATCGACCATCGTCATCCCCTCCCAACTGCGCGAAGCGCTGGAAACGATGGAGATGTCTCCGCCCGGCGCGTTGATCGACCCCAGGATGCGGGCAGCCTCCCCGCCGAGCAGCACCCGGCCGACGCCATCCAGCGTGGGCCGGGCGTGAATCCCGGCGCCCGCGCCCAGAACGACGTCGCCCCGCACGGAACTGGCGCCGTGTTGGAACGATTTCGCCTGGAATTCCAGCGAGAAAGGCGAACGCATGAGCGGGTCCAGTACCACCTGCTCCATACCGAACGACCCGCCGCCCGCCGGGACCAGCCGGTGGCTCCCGATGACCGGGTCGATGATCGTGCCCTCGGCGATTTCCTGATGGCCCGCGCTCGACAAGGAGAAATGCGCGAATCCCCCCTGGCTGAAGAAATCGGGCTGCAGCCACAGGGCATTGGGATCGGTGGGCGCCTCGCCGCCGCCGATCAGGACGCTGGCCCCGCCGACGCCGCTGTGGACGCTGGGCGCCTTGATCGCCAGCGAACCGCCGCGCTCGGCCGTTTCGGCACCGGCCACCAGCACGCCGAAGCCGCGCAGCATGCCGTCCATCACCAGGCGGCCCAGGCCCCAGCCGGGGTCGACGTCGACGCTGCTCTGGACCACGACGCTCTGCCCCGCGCTGATCAGGATCTCGCCGCCCCGGCCGCCGCTCTGCCTGCGCTGGATATCGACATGGCCGCCGCCCGAAACGTCGAGCACGCTGCCTTCGGCCAGCACCGTGCGGTAGCCCGTCAGGCTGATGCGCCCGCCATCGAGCGCCAGCGGGCGCGTCAGGGCGTCCGTGTCGGCATCGTCCACCAGAAGGCCGGCCGTCGTCAGCACGACGCCTTCCCCCACCCGCACGAGGCCGCGCCCATCGAGCATTTCCGGGGTCGAGTAATTCGCGGTGCCCCCCTCGAAATCCCACTCCGGCATGCGGGGCGGCAGATGCTCGGCCTTGGCGCTGATCACGCCGCCGGCCAGGTTCACGTCGGCCGCGAACTCCACGTTGCGGCCGATCAGATGCAGTTCGCCGCCCGCCGGCCCTTCGATCGCCGAAAGGACGCGGATGTCGCCGTTGCCGCTGTCGATCGTCAACCGGCCGACGCCGCCGCTGCTCAGGACGTCGGGCGCGAACAGGATCGGCGTGGCCGGATCGAGCGCGTAGCTGCCCTGCTCGAAGGCGGCGATCGATTGCGCCGCCATCCCGCTCTGGATGATGACCTCCTGGGTGACCGGCGGAGCGATGAAGTGCTTGCCCTGGACGTCCGCGGGCGTGAACAGCAGCAGTTCGAGCGCGCTGTTGTCGGGCCGGGCCTCGCGCTGGCGCTCGCCCACGATCACCGCTCCCCTCACCTCGCCGCCCAGCACCGCCCTCGGCGCACGTACGCTCACTACGCCGCCGGCGCCGCCATGGGTGTAGCCCGGCTCGTAGACCGGCAGGTTCAGCACCGGCGACATCCAGTCCTGCGACACGCCCCAGCGTGCGTGCTCCTCGGTGAAGCCGCCGTAGATGCCCGCGTACAGGCGGTCCGCCGTGGCCCGGGACATGTCGTACATCAGCCCGTCCGCCCCGACCAGCCGCGTGGTCCGGATCGGGCCGCCCGCATACTCCACCCAGCCGTTCGACACATCCAGCCAGGAACCTTCCTGCAGTACCACCGAGGCGCCGGCGTTGAGCGTGACCGTGCCGCCGTCGATGGTCAGTTCGCCGACGCCGCGCTCCACCAGCCCCGCGTAGCCCGACACGTCCGCCAGCGGCGTGCCGATCCACACCGTGCCGTCCTCGCGCACGCCCAGTTGCCGGATGTCCACGTACACCTTCTTGCCGTGCAGCGGGCCGTTGCGCTGCAAGGGCGAATCGGCAAACTCGGCCCCGCGCAGTTCCACGAGGATGACGTTGTCCGCGGCGTTGGCCGAGACGATGGAACCGAACACCTGGATCGAGGCGCCGGCGTCGAGGTAGATCTGGCCGTCGTTGAAATAGAAGCCTTCCTTGTTCGCCGAGCCGCTCGAATAGCCGAAGTTGCCGGCCCGCAGCGTCACGTCCGCGCTGGGTGCCAGGATGGTCGCGTTCCCGCCCAGATGGATCGCCTCGCCGGTGAGGTTGACCTGCGAATTCAGCGACAGCGCCTGCCCGACCACGCGCTCCACGCTGTCCAGTTCCGGCAGGACCAGGGTCAGGCTGTCCTGCCCCAGTTGCACCAGACCGCTTTCCTGGCGGACGAAATACGACGCGCCGACGCTTTCGTCCCGGTAGGTATACGCGCCGTATCCGGCCAACAGGTCGACGCGGCCGTTGAAGGTGGCCGAAGTCGTGGCGTGGACGACGCCGTTCTGGTTCACCTGGGCCCCGGCCATCGTGATGTTGCCGCGTTCGGCCCGGATCAGGCCGGTATTGGTCGCCACGCCGGTGCGCACGTCGCTGGCGGCAAGCGCCACGTCCGGGGCGTCGATGCCCACCTCCGGCGCCAGAACCGAGCCGATGTACACGTCCAGGCCACGCAGGCTGGGATCGTTCGAATCATGCGGCAGCAGCCCCACCTGCTGTCCCGCCGCCAGGATGGTCTGGCCGTCGGGCGTCAGGATTATGCCCGCGTTGCGCACCTCCGGCCCGATCAGCACCACGCGGCCGCCGCTCTCCCCCACCGGCGTCTTCGTGGCGATGGAGGCCCCCGCCTCCACCACCACCTGCGCGGTCTGCGAGGCCGCGGTCGCGGCCGGCGGGTCGAAGGCGGCGGTGCCCTGCTCGCCGGCCGTCTGCGCATAGGCGCTGAAAGTGAACCGGCTGTCGGGGTTGTCGTACAGCGTGCCGCTCTCGAACAGCGGCAGGTGGACCGGCAGCGCGGCCGCCACCAGCGCGCCCACATTCACCTGCGACCCCGCGCCGAACAGAATGCCGTTGCGGTTGATGACCCAGACCTGGCCATCGGCGTTGATGCGGCCGAGAACGGTGCTGGGCGCGGTGCCCGGGTCGTTGACCTTGTTGAGCGCAATCCAGGAGCGGTTGCCCTGCTGGTCGAAATTCACCGTCGTGTTCCTGCCGACGTTGAAGGTTTCCCAGTTGAGCACGGCCTTGTCGCCGGTCTGCTCGATGGTCACCGTGGTCTTGCCCGCGGCTACCGTCTGCGTCGGGGCGTTGGCGTTGCTCCAGCCCTTGGTCAGTTCGTTGTCGTCGATCTTCAACCCGCCTTCGCCCAGGCCATCGGGGACCGACGAGGGGCGCAACAGCGCCGCCTGGCGCGCCTGCGCCTGCAGCGCCTGCTGCAGGGCGATGGCCTGGGCCGCGGTGTTGAGGGTGGCGATGGAGGTCTGCAGGCGCTCGCGGGCAGCCGCCGACTGCTGCACCGGACCGGTGAGCGTGCCGGCCCGCAGGCCGTTGGGCAGCAGGCCCGTGGCCGTGGCCGTCGCCTGGTTCGCGCTCTTGGCCGCGAACCAGGCCGCGCTGAACGCCTGCTGGGCGTGGGCAGCGGGCGTTCCGGCGGACAGCAGCGCCGCCGTGATGGCCGCCGCGATCGGGCACATGCGCGGAAGTACGGTCCCGCGCGCCGCCGGGAGCGTGGCATGGCGGCGCGGCGTATGGCGGGAGGAAGGCGTGCAAGGCGTCATGACTGGGTTCCTGTACTCATCCAAGATGTTTGACTGCCCGGCCGCCGGGGACGGCCGCAAGCAGGCGATGAGAACAAGACGGCCCAGCGACGACGAACCGCACGATTTTTTGCCCCACCCCGGGATGCCCCGCCCTTGGTAGGAGCGGGCTTGCCCACGATACGGCCTGCGGGGAAACGACCGCCGTATCGCGGGCAAGGCCGCTTGTGTCTGCAAGACACCGTAGGATCGTGGGTGAGAGCGGCGGGTGGCAGGGGCCCTAGCCGACGATCACCACCCCGGCCGGCAGCCAGGTCACGTCGGCGTCGTATATCTGCTGGATCTGCCGGATCGCTTCGTCGAGGTTGTGGATCTGGAACTGGCCGCTGATCTGCCGCGCCGCCAGCGCCTCGCTGGTCAGCATGACGCGGCCGGGCCGGTAGCGGTTGATCTCTTCCACGGCATCGCTCAGGGGCGTGGCGCGGAACACGATGTTCCCTCGCTGCCATGCGCTGGCCACTTCGAGGTCCACCGCCGCGGCGGGCTCGATGCGGCCGCCGTCGTACCAGACGCGCTCGCGCTCGCGCAGTTCGACGCGCCCCTGCGGATGCTCCAGCCAAGCCTGGCCGGCGGTGCAGGTGACGCAGTAGCGCGGACCGGCGCGGCGCGCCTCCACGCCGCCGTGTTCCGGGACGATGCGCCCCGCGCCCGCCAGGATCTCCACCGGACGGGCGCCCGGCCGGCGCTGGACGGCCACCTCGCCGTCGAGCAGGCGAATGCGGTCGATGCCGGCGGCGGCGGGGCCCTGCTTCACGTCGATGCTGGTCCGGGTGTTGAGCAACACCTCCACGTCCCGCCCCAGCGCCAGCCGCGCCTGCTCGCCGGTGCCCGTGCGGCGGTCCGCGGCCATGTCCTGCAGGGACGGCCACAGGTGCAGCGGCGGACGCAGCGCGGCCAGCACCGCGGCGGCGGCCCCGGCGCTCACCGCGCCGCGCAGCAGCCAGCGCCGCTGCATGTTCACCGCCCTGCCCCGCAGCAGGTCGGCTCCGGCGCTCGCGCGCCGCCCCGGAAACGCCGCGTCGTAACGCGCCTGGGCGCCTTCCATCTCGCACCATTGCCGCTCGGCCCGCGTCAGGGCCTGCCGGTGCGCGGGGCTGCGCGCGCACCAGGCCTTGAATTCGTGCGCATCGCGGCCCGTTGCGCCGCCGCCGCGCAACCGGCGCAGCCATGCCCGCGCTTCTTCGTCGAGCGCGTCGGTCGCTTGGTCGGTGGCGGGTTCTCGGGAACCGAACATGTCTTTCTTCATTGCATCCGGATGCGGCCGGGGCCGGACGCGTATCCCGGCCTCTCCCACGTCAGACGGGCGAGCGTACCGGCAACCGCATCCCCGCATCAATCATCGTAGGCGCGGCGCCTGTCTGATGGCCTGGTCAATCGGTTTTCTTCCGCTGGATCTGTTCCGCGAGGTATTCGTGGGCGCGGTGGATTTCCAGTTCCACCTTGCGCAGCGAGATGCCGTAGTGCCTGGCCAGTTCCTTCTGCGGCACGCCGTCGAAGCGCGATGCCATGAAAAGCTGGCGCCGCTGGGCGGGCAGACGGTCCAGCGCGCGGGCCAGCGCATCCAGGTCCAGCCGGCCCGCCGCGGCCGCGGCCGGATCGACCGGGTCCATCTCCTGTTCGATCAGGAATTCCACTTCCTCTCCGGTCAGCAGGCGCCGGTCCGCGCGAATGCGGTCGATGGCCAGATTGAGCGCGGTACGCAGGACGAAGCTGGAGGGGTTGCGCACCGGTCCGCTCGGGACGTGGGCGTGCAGGCGGAGGTAGGTGTCCTGCATGACGTCCTCGGCCAGTTCCAGCGAACCCACCCGGTAGCTGATGCGGCGCTTGATGAGATCGTAGTGCGCCAGCAGGAAGTGGATCAGGTCCGCCGGCCGGGTCATGCCGCCGCCACCCGGCCGGAAGGCCGGACGTGAGCCAGGCCGCAGTCGCCGCTATGGGCGGGCGGCCGCGGCAGGATGAGCAGCGTGATGGGCTGGGAGACCCCGGCCGGTGCGCGGACGGGAATGCGCAGCCCCCGCAGCCTGGCTTCGATGCGGCGGTCGCGGACGGCGTCGCCCGTGGGATGCAGCAGGATGCGCTGGATGGCACCGTCCGGCCCGACCCACACGCGGGCGGCCAGCCGGTATCCGCCCGGCGCGGTCAGCGGGTCGCCGCACAGCGCCTGGCCGATGGTTTCCTGCAGGACGGCGAAGTAGGCGATGGCAGGGGTCGGCGCCATTCGGCCGCGTTGCGCGAAATCCTCCGCACTTCTTGCAGCCGCCGACATGCTGCCCGCATCGAGCAGCATGAAAGCCCCCGGCGCGGTCTGCCGGGCAACGATGCCGGTGCCGGCCAGCAAGGTCCGCAACGCAGCATCCGGCGTGAATACACCCCGCAACGGCCCCGCCTGCCTGCCCGTGGTGATGGCGTTATCGTAAAGCAGCGACAGCCCGGTGGTGTCGAGGTATTGCTCCAATGCCAGCCTCAAGGGCAAACGCTCGATATTGAAGACGAGCGGCCTGGCATCGGCGGGCTCGCCGCCGGAAACGGCGTCAGCAGCCATCATACTGCCGCACGCCAGCATCAGCGGCGCCCATCCCGCCAGCAGGCAGCGGCCGCCAAACCCGGCGCGGCGCCGTCGAGGAAGAAACGGAGCGGTCATACATCGGTATCGCTCGCGGTGCCGGGTCGCACCGCCATGAACTCGAAAACAAAACTCCCGGACCGTACCGTTCATTTATTGCACATTCGTGAAACGCCGCAGAGCGGCCGCGCCGCCGTGGGCCGAACAGTTCTCCCCCTCTCGCGTGTCAGCATGTAACATCCTTGCGGGTTGCGGTGCGTCGAACCGTCTTAGAAAAAACCCCTGTGATCAGCGCAATTCCGGCCTTCCCATTCATGCCGGGATGTTGCGGGAAGCCCTTGATGGACTCATTTGGCATGCAATCGAGAACCGAAGCGCCGACGAGCCGAAACAGCATTGCGAGCGACAGCCTACGCCCACGCCGTGACACGGCTGTTGCATCGTCCGCCGCGGAGTGCTCCCTCGCATGGCGCACGCCGTGGCTTTCCTGGCAGGCATTCGCCTGGCTGACGGCCACGCTGATGGCACCGCCCTTCTGGGGAATCGGCCTGATGCTGATGATCGATGCCCGCAGCGACCATCCCGCGTTCTGGCCGAGCGCCATGGCCGCAGTCGCCATCAGCCAGTTCGTTGCCATCCTCAGTGCCAACCAGTGCCATCACCGCAGGCCCTTCCGGCACCGCAGCCACCTGCTGCTGTGGCACTGGGGTATCAGCACCGTGACCGCTGGCGTCTTGCTGCTGCTGGTGGGATGGTGGTCGGGGTTTCTGCCCGGTATTTTCTCCGGCTCTTCCGGCGCAGCCGTTGCCGGCATCGACACGGCGGTACTCTGGAGCCTGGCCACGGCCACGGGCTTCGGCCTTCTTTCCAGCCTTCCCGGCGGATTGGTCTGTGCGTGGCTCAACTTCACCCGCACGCCGGCGCATTCCGGGACCGAGGGGCTGCACGCCTGCCTGTGACGCCCACGTACTGGGTCAGCGCCGCGGCCAAGGGCTGGGCAGGGATGTCGAAATCGGCTGGTATCGTGACAGCCGGCCGTGACTCTTTTGTTGCGGAAACCCGACAAAAGTAGTACGGCGCCGTCGTTTGTCCCACCCCACGCAGCGCTCCTCCACCAGCGGAATGCGCAATGCCGCTTACTGCTTCCGCTGGATGCTCGTGACCTTGCCGATTATTTCCGCCCTTCTAATCGGGCCAAGGAAACGGCTGTCATTTGCCGCAGCAACATTATCACCCGCGAGATAGAACTCGTCCGCACCCAGGGTGATTCCGTTGTATCGCGCCTTGAGTCCGGAAGCATAGGGCGAATAGACGATACTGCCCGGCCCAGGGACCGCATTTCCATCGACAATCAACCGGGAACCTTCAAGCAACAAATGCTCTCCGGGAAGCGCGAGGACACGGAACAAGAAAACGTTCTTCTCATCGAGAGGCGGCCTGAAGGCGACGATGTCGAACCGCTCAGGCGATGCTTCACGGTAGGCCCTCAAGTCGACCTTTACCCTGCTTCCCATTGGAATGGTCGGCTCCATGGAAGACGAAACCATCACGAATGTCTTTTCGCATCCAAGGACGACGAAAATCGTCGCCAGAATCGCACCGATCATTTTCAACAGCATTTGACGACGCAACCTATCCCAGGCAAAGCAGGAACTTCCAATACCGAAGAACGGCAACTCCGGCCATTACTGCTGCATCCGCTGCAGACGCTCGGCCTCCGCCTTGATCATCGCCTGCAGTTCGTGGATGGCGTCCTGCACGCGGGTGGCACCGAGCATCGACACTCGGGTCATCACTCCCGGTAGCTTCCGGACAACCTTCTTCCCAACCTCCGAGTCATAGAAAGCATTGATTTCCTTCAGCTCGGGCGCCGTGAATGCCTCGGCGTAGATATCTATCATCTCGCCCTTCAGGCTTTCGTAGCTCATATGCTTCTTGAAGAACTGCATCATCACGCTCTTGTACGGGATCAAGGCCGGGTTCTGTTGAAGCTGCACATCCAGCATCTGGGACATGGACTCTTCGAGCAGCGACTCCATATCGAGCAAGATGAGCAACCTCTCCGCCTCTCGTTCCGACTCGGAATAAGCCGAAGCGTGGGTGCAAATGGCCACCGCGAGAACGAAGAAAATCGATTTGAAGACTTTCATACCATCACCTTGTTTTCTGATTTTTTCCGTGAAACTCTGTCATGAGAATGCCTGCAAGAGCCGCACGTAACGCCTTTCCGGTTCCGGCCTCTATTCACCGGCAGTGTTCCTGGCCTTTGAAACGCTCTCGGCGGCAAAGGCCAGCCCCATGCCGCCCAGGAGACCGAGAATGGCGGCCAGTACGATCGCCAATGCTCTCTTGGGCCTGGAAGGTTCCGTGGGCGCAACGATGTCCCCGAGGAGTTCAGTGGCGCGGCTTTGCGGAGGGGTGATTTGCTGCCTCAGACGAAACCTTTCCGCGTCGAGCTGGCTGATCGAGTTGGCGATGGGGCCCAACTCCAGCATCACGAGCGATGCCTGGACGTTGTCGCGCCCCTTGAGCGCTTCGAGCAGCGCTCCCGTCTCGTCGTATTGCTGTTTCAGCACCGCGATTTGTTCGTCGAGATTCGAAAGTCTGTCCGTCATCGGCTTGAGGTTCTCTTCGAAAACCGTGTTGTGCCTATCCTGAATACCACCCGTGACCTGCTGCAGCAGCCGCGCTGCGTCCGCGGGGGTGTCGCCCTCGACGGTCAGTTGCAGCGTTGTGGCCGCATCCTTCTGAACACTGGCCTTGGTTACGAATGGGCGATCCCGCTTGACGCCTTCGGCCACGCGTTCGCCATACTCGGCCATGACCCGCGCACCCAGTTCCGCTGCGTTCTCGAGAGCGCCACTGCTGCCCTGGATCTGGCCGATGCGCAGCCTGATGCTGGCCTCGTAAACCGAGGGTTGCAGAAAGGCATAGGCCCCGCCGACAGCGACACAGAACGCAAAGCTAGAGAGGACCAGCCACTTTCGTTTGACCAAGGCCCTCCACAGTTCGAGCAGATCGACTTCGTCGTCCGGGTGGGGTCGCCGGGTTGGCTGGCTATTGTGCATGGCTGGCGATCCGCCGATCGGTTTGCGTACGTTGACGCCATGGGGCATACAAAGGGGGGCGGCTGTCATGTACGACCATGGCAGGGGCGGCAACGCCCCTGCTCGTGTCGCTGTTCCGACGCTACTTCGCAGCGGTTTCGATCGTGATGGGCAGCGCGCTGATCTTGGCGTCCAGCGCCTTTACCACTTCAGCGGTCAGGTCGTTGCTCAGGTTCCCGCCCAGCACGCTGTTGCGGTTCAGCAGCAGGCCGCATTTGTGCTTGGCATAAACTTCCGCGATGACCGGCTGCGCTTCTTCGGAGATGCGCTGCATGGCCTTGAGCCGGGCCTCCTCGATTTCCCGACCGCGCTCGGCCGCCTTTTCCTGCAGCACCTGCAGCTTTTGCAGCCCGGCACGCTGCTGCTCGTTCAACTGCGACTCCTGGAGGCCGGGTTTGCGCAGACCCAGGCGTTCCAGTTCGGGGTCCAGTTGCGATTGTTCGCGGCTGATCTCCGCCTGGGCATCGCGGGTAAGCTGCTGAAGCTTCTCGCTCGCGCTCTTGCCCGCCTGTGTGTTGGCCAGGACCGCTTCACGGCTCAACAGGCAAACGCCCGACACGGCCGGCCCGCCGAGGGCGGGAGCACCCTCCTGCGCCATGGTGCCGAGCGGCATCGCCATCACGCCGGCCACTGCGGCCATCGCCCACGTTCTGATCGTCTTCATCTATCCAACATCTCCTTTCGGGTTAACTGACGCCGCCGGCAGTTTTCACTGCCGGCGCAACGCCTTCATGGAGCCGCCATCGCCCGCCCTTCCCCGGCAAACGGCACGGCCATTCCTGTCTCAGTCCGCCAGGAGGTCGGCAAACCGCGCCAGGGAGGTGAGGTGGGCATGCACCAGTGCCAGCCAGCCCTTCCGGTGCCACTCGATGACGACCGATTCGGGCAGCTTCGCGAAGGCTTCGGGCGCCACCACGGAGAAACCGGTCAGCGTCGATTGGCGGCCCTGCGGCAGGGTGATGTTGGCGACGCGGTCGACCAGCAGATCCTGCTCGACCAGCAGTTTCACGAATGCCTGCGTGGCGGCGCTCTCGCGGGTGAAGGCATCGCAGAAATGCAGCGCCTGACGCGTGATTTCCGTCGGCTTGCCGTCTTCGAACAGCGCCTGGCCCTCGTCGCCCTCCTTCACCAGCATCGGCGCCTCCGAGTCGATCGCCAGCGCGAAGCCGTCGGACTCGCCCATCTCCGTCAACTGGGCGAACACGAACGGATAGCGCCGCACGTAGGCCGGCACGTAGGCGCCGGGCTGCCAGGCATCGTCCTTGACGAAGCGGTTGCGCTGCTCCAGGCCCAGTACCGCCACCGGCGTGCGGTCGAGGCCGGCGAAGACCAGCGGATAGGAGTGCGCCGCGGCGGCGAACTCGCCGATCATCACCGGCACCGAGTTGGCCTGCGCAGCGAAGCCTGCGCCCGCCGGCTTGATCCGCCACGTGCCGTGCGCGGCCGCATTCAGCAGTTCCGGGTGGCGATAGAACAGCGGCCACGCACCGGACTGGCGCCCCGCCGCCTCGGGGGTTGCGGGGGTGTCGTTTGCGGTTTCCGCGACGGCGGTTTCCAGTTCGTTCATTGCTTCTCCATGTCTAGGTCTCGGATTCACGTTCGGCCCGGCCGGGCCGGCATTCAGAACTTGGCGTTGACTTCCAACTGGAACACGTCGATGGACAGCGGCGGCCCATAGATTTCCTTGGCGGCGATCCAGCGGCCGGTCAGCCACGCGTTCTGGTCGAACATGTAGGAAGCGCCCAGGTAGTAACCCTTGGAGTTGGTACCGCCGAGGTGGAAGGTGGAATCGTTGTAGCCGTCAGGCAGTGCGTCCGGCTCGATGCGCCGGTAGCCCAGCATGGCGTTCCAGTCGCCCGGCTTCTTCATCTGCAGCACGCCGAACGTCGCCTGCGCCTGATAGGCCGTGTCGCCACTTTCGATGTCCGAGACGGTGGGCGTCGCCCCCGCCTCGGTGGAAAGGTTGTTCACGATGCCGCCGGCGGACCGCTTCCACATCTTCTTCGGGTCGTAGGCCAGGTTCTTGATCCAGTTGCCGTCCAGACGCAGGCCGTAGCCGCCGAACGCCGGCATGGTGTAGCGCAGGTTCACGTCGAGCAGTTCGAACTCCGACGCGAGGCCCACGTATTGGGGCATCGGCGTGTTGGCAGGATTCGTGGGATCGAGCGCGATGTTGCGCAGCAGCATCAGGGTATTGCCCTTCTGCATGAACGCCGGGCGACTCCAGTCGGTGCTGCAATGGTCCGCCCCCGAGTACAACGCGCAGGGCTCGGACACTTCCCCGGAAATGCGCTGGAAGTCGTAGTAGGCCAGCGCGCCGCGCAGGCGGTGGTTGTCGGCCAGCGCCCATTCCGCGCCCACCTGCACGCCGTTGAGCCACTTGTTGCGGCTCTTGTCCTTGTCCTGGCTGGTGCTGGGGAAGCTGTCCGACGAGTATTCGAGCGGCGTCACGCCCAGGGTTGCGAACACCGACAGACGGTCGTCGACGAAGGTGTCGGAATACTGCAGGGCAACGCCGTCGAAGTTCAGGTCGTTGGAGAACAGCGTTTCCGTCGACCAGTACGGATTGTCGAAACGGCCGCCCACGAAGCGCAGGATGTCCATCGGCTCCCACGCCACCCACGCCTGGTCGAGCCAGACGTCCTTCTTCTTCAGCCCCCCGCCGAGCGTCTGCGTGGCCGACACCGGGCTGTCGTCGTTGCCGGTCGCCAGCCGAACGCCGGCGTCGAAGGTCTCGCTCAGATTGGCGACAATGCCCAGGCGGGCGCGGACGCGCCACACGTTCTCGCGGTCCTGGCGGGTGTTGCGCAGTGGGGGCAGCCTCAGGTTCGTATTGCCGTTGACGTCGTAGCCCGAGCCTTCGTTGATCTTGCTCCAGTCGACTTCGATCGTGCTGTTCCTGCTCGAATACATGCGTGACTCGTTGCGCACGCGCACGTCGCCCTCGACCTTGATGCGCTGCGTCCACTCCGGCACCGCTTCCGGCGCCGCCCAGCGCTCGTTCTTGGCCGTCGCCATCACCTCGGCCTTCACTTCCTCGCGGATCTGGTCGCGCACCGTCTGCGGGATGTAGGGCACGCGCACGTCGCCCGGCTGGGTCTGCACCACCGGCGCCCGGGGCCCCTCGCGCAGTGCTTCCTCCAGCAGCAACTGGCCGGCCTCAGGCTTGAGCGCGCCGCTGTCGATGAGGCTGCGGATCAGCTTGACCAGCATGCTCTCCTGCTCCGGCGCCTCTTGTGCCTGCGCATTCCCGGCCAGCAACGCCAACCCGACCGCGCCGGCCAGTGCCGTCCGCGCGAACCGTCCCGGGGCCTTATTGAGTCCTGCAGTTTTCATCAGTGATTCTCGCAATGTTGATTGAATTCGTCGGGGACCCCGGGGACGATCCCCGGGGGCTGCGCTTGCGTTCAACTCGAGGGCCGCCTGCCCTGCACCAGCACGCGTGCGGGAAACGCCAGCGACGCCGGCGGCCGCTCGTCGACCCTGCCGTAGCTGCGCACGGCATCGAGCACGGCCTCGTCCGCCTCGTCGTTGCCGCTGCCGCGAACCAGTTCGACGCGGCTGATCGTGCCGTCCTGCTCGAGCCAGACGTTGAGCAGCAACTGGAAGGTGAGCCGGCGCACGCGGTCGTCACGGGCAATCGCCTGCTGCAGCAGGTAGCCGAGATAACGGCCATAGCTGGCATTGCCGGCACCGGAACCGCCGGTGCCGATGGAACCGCCGCCGCTGCCCTTCTGGATGCCCCAGCTATCGGTACCCGCCTGCGCATCGGCGTCCATCGTCACCGGGTCCGAAGTGTCCGGCGTCGGCGCTTCCTCCTCGGCCGGCTTCGGCGCCTCTTCCAGCGGCTCCGGCTCCGGCATCGGCTCTTCCGGCTCGGGTTCGGGCGTCGGTTCGGGTTCCGGTTCCGGTTCCGGTGGAGGCGGCGGCGGAGGCAGCATCAGCATCGGCGTATCGGCCACCGGGCGTTTCGTTGTCGCCGTGTCGTTGAACAGCAGGTACCAGAGCAGTGCCCCGAGCAGCACCAGCAGCAGGACGATGCCTGCCGCCAGCGACACCCATCCGGGCAGCCTGCGCCGCGTTCCTGCCGGGTTGGAGCGATTCACTTTCACGCCCGGTCACCCCTTCACCTTGCCGGTCACCAGCCCGACTTGGCCCAATTCGATCCGACGCAGCAGGTCGAGCACTTCCACCACGCGCTCGTAGTGCACCTGCGCATCGCCGCGCACAATCACCGGAAAGTCGGCGTTGATCGCCTTCTCCAGCCGCAGCCGCTCCTCCAGTTCCGGCAGCGTCACCGCGTAGGCGTCGAGAAACACCTGGCCGGCGCTGTCGATGGTGATCGCCTTGGTCTTGGGCTTCTCCAGCGGAATGCTGGAGCTGGCCTTGGGCAGGTTGACTTCCAGCCCCGGTATGGTCGCGTTGCTGGTCAGGATGAAGATCACCAGCACCACGAGCAGCACGTCGACGAAAGGCGTGACGTTGATGCCCTTATCCCGCTTCTTGATACCGAATGCCCGCTTGGCCATGACGCACCTCCCTCAGGCGCGGCCGGCGGGCGCGACGATGCCGAGCGTGCCGTCCTCGGATTCCTCCGCCAGGCGCGCGGTGAACTCATCCACGAACACCGACATGTCGGCGGCAATCGCCTCCGCACGGGCGGACAGCCAGTTGTAGCCGAACAGTGCCGGAATCGCGACCCCCAGGCCCGCGGCCGTACACAGCAGGGCGGCAGCCATGCCCGGAGCCACCGAGTTGATGTCCACCGCGCCCGCGATGGCGGCCACCGCGAACACCAGCATGATGCCGATGACCGTACCGAACAGGCCGACGTAGGGCGCGCCCTCGATCGTCGTCGACAGCCAGTTCATGCGGTGTGCCATACGCTCGGTCTCGCGGATCACCTCCGCATCCAGCGAAGCACGGATGGCACCGAGGGCGGAATCGGACAGCTTCTTGTTGCCGGTATGGATCTGGCGCCCCTGCACCTCGTCGAGCGCCATCCGATAGAGGTTCCACAGCGTCGACTGGTCACGGACTTCAGAGCTCAGATGCCCCTGGTTGGCCAGTTCGTTCACACGCGTGATGGAGTCGCCGGCGGCCTTGCGGTAATGCTCGTTGAAGGCGGCATTGGCCCGTTCCACCGTACCGAAGTAACGGCTCTTGAGGATCATGATCGCCCACGACACCAAGAACATCAGGAGCAAAACGACGACCACGACCCACGCATCCACCGGCATCGCCTTGAGGATGAAGCCGAAATGGCTCACGCCGGCGGACTGCTCGTCCTCGCCGAACGCCAGCAGTTGAGCCCCGGGCCCCTGGGACCGCGCATCGGCCTGGATCAGCGCCGGCGAACGCGCCACCTTCGACACGCGCACTTCGTCGATCACGCCGATGAAGGGGTTGAACGTGACGGTTGCCGCAGTGGCGGCAGCCGCATCCGGCGTCGCAGCGGCATCCACCGCATCAGTCGGCACCGGCGGCAGCGCCACATCCCCGCCAATGAGCGTGTCGCTGTTGAGCGCCGGCAGCGCCGCTTCCAGAATCGCAGCCGCACGCCCGTCCACGTAAAGCACTGCCTGGCCGTTGCCCGCGGTCAGGGCCAGATGCACGTGCTGGCCGACGTTCACCGGGCCATCGCCAACGGCACGCACACCATTGACTTCGACGAAGGGCACACCGTTATCCAGGCCGACCAGCAGCGCGCTGGCACCGAAGCGGCGCGCGTAGATCACCTGGTTCGGCCCCACCTGCTCCGCACGGACCCACGCCGAGAAGGTCAGCGCACCGCCTTCCGCAATGGCGAGCGACGGCGAGGCCGGCACCTCCAGCGGCTGGCCCTCGAACCGCAGACCGCGGCCCACGGCCCCATCGGCAGCCGTTGCCAGCGTGTTGCGTGCATGGTTGCTATAGGCCGTGGTATCGCGCGAAGCACCCGACTGCTCGCCGAAGTGATAGACCGTCACGTAGTCCGGGTCGAACGTCAGTTGCCCGTTCCCACCGACCGGCGCATTCTCGTTGCCGTAGTACATCCACACCGTCTGCGGCGCCCCGGCGCTGATGGCCGGCACGTCGACCCAGATCAGCGCCATGCCGACGCTGGCATCGAACAGCTCGATCTGATGGGCCAGCACCGAACGGCCGTCGGCACCGACGAAGCGGATGTCCTTGCCGTCCGCCGCCACGCCGTCGAAGGCGAAGTTGCCGCTATGCAGGCGCACCAGCACCGGCACCCGGCCGGTGCTCTCGCCCAGCCCGGCCGCAGCGGCGTTGATCGTAAGGGGTTTGCGATACTTCCAGTCGGATTGCCACCAGGGCGTTTCGGCACTGGCCACGCCAGACAGCGCAAAGCCGAGCAGGAACAGCAAGGTCGTCAAAAAGCGTTGCATTGAAGGAGTTCTCCAGATCGAGCGTTAGGGGCGGGAATCAGAAATTGGCACCGACGCTGAAATGCACCCGGTGCGCGCCCTTCTTGGTGGTCGGGCCGTCGGCCAGCGTGTAGCCGTAATCGAAGCGGAAGCTGAAATGGTCCTGGAGGCGGAAGCTGCTGCCGACGCCGACCGAGCCCAGCGAGAACTCGTCGTCCTGCTCCACCAGTGCGTCGTGCAGCTTCAACCAGGCACCATCCACGTAGAGGTACAGGCGCCCGTCATGCAGTACGCCCAGCCCGAACGGCCGGGTACGCCATTCCAGCGTGCCGAGCGCGCCGTAGTCGCCCAGCGCCTCCGCCGAGCGATAGCCGCGCACGGTGTACATGCCCCCGGCCGCAATCTGCTCGCCGGACACCAGCGGCTTGTCGGTAAACTGCGCCGAGATGCGGCCGAACAACTGGGCTCCGCTGCCCAGTGTCCAGACGTCGCTCGCATCGGCCTTCACCGCGAAGAAGCTCGGATCGGCCTTGTAGCGCGCCCAGTCGAACTCGTCCTCGTTACTGCCGTAGCCGAACAGGCTGCGCGTACCGAACACGACCTGCAGACCGGTGCCGAGCTGGTGGTTCTCGGTCTGCAGGAAGCCGCTGTAGCCCACCGTGATGGGCGCGTATTTCAGCGGCACGTACTGGACGGGCTGGTCCGCCATGCTCACCTTCTCGTCCTTGTCCTTGAAGTCCACGCCGACGGAGAGCTGGTGCCACCAGGCGCCGGACGTCGGCAGCGTGCGGCTGAGCTTGATGCCCAGAGAATGCCCGCGGCCGGTCACTGCGGTATTGCCCGCTGTGAGCACATCGCTGTCCGAGGTGTAGCCGGAGAACTCCAGCGTCCAGTCGCGGCTGCCCAGCGGCATCGCGTAAGAGCCCGACCACACCTTTGCCTCGTCGAGGTTCTCGGGCGCGAAGAAGAAGGTGAGCGACGCCGTATGCTCCTTCTGCCACAGGTTGTCGTGGCCGATGGTCAGCACCGAGCGCAACGCCGTCGTGTCCACGCTGTGGTCGTTGTTCACCGAGGCGCCGAAACGCCACGGCGACTCATCCTCGACCTTCAACTGCACGTCCATCGTGCCCGGCTGCTCGCCCTGCTTGACCAGTGGAACAACCTGGCGCTTGGCGGTGCGGTTGAGCTCGGTCAGTTCCTGCTGCGCACGGTTGAAGTCCGGCACGGTTCCAGACTGCAGCGAAGGCACGCGTTCACGCAGCGCTTCGGGGTCGTTGTACTCGGCACCGGTCACCTCAACCTGCCCGATCCGCGTTTCGGTCACTTGCAGGTAAACCACCCCGCCCGTCACCTGCTGCTCGGGAACATCCACGTATACCGACTGGTAGCCATGCTCCTGGTAGGCCGACTGCAGCGCGCTGCGCGCGGCCTCCACATCCTCCGGGCTGCGGTTCGGCCCCAGGTACGGCGTCACCGCGCGTTCGATGGCGCGTGCATCGAGCACGGTATTGCCGCGCACGATGTATTCGTTGATCGTCACCCTGCGTGCCGGTGGCGCCTCAACCTCACCGATCGCAGGCATCTCCTGGGCAGAAACCGCGCCGCACCACAGCGCCAACATCAGACCTGCAGCCGGCACCGTCCGCGCCGGCCGTATTCGCCTTACTTTGTGTCTAGACATCAAAACGGGTATCCGGATAAAAAACGATGGTGGATAGGCAACGCGACACGCCGGCTGTGCCGCGGTCTACCGTTAGGACGAATCCAGATACCCAAACCCGCAAATTTTTTTGCGCTTTATTTTTTACTTTCGGCCTATCAAAAAAATATTGCGATTTCGTTAAGAAAATGCCGATTTCCCGCGCCGTGCAAACCGAAGGTTCCATTCACCGCAATGGAGAAAACCACCTCTCCCTGCTATGCTCGAAGTGGAAATTGCAAAACAATACATTTTGCATAAATAGAGCATGCTTTCACGGAATCGACCGCCATGCGCCTTCTCACCCTGATCGCCGCGCTGCTCCCCCTCGGCGGCAATGCCCTGCTCGCCCCGCAGGCGCATGCCGAGGACGCCGAACAGAAGCCGGCACATCACTGCATCGACGTGGAGGTGAACGGCGAACGCATCCGCGACTACGATTGTCTGGGCAAGCTGCTGACACCATCCCAGGACAGCGCCGCCAGACCGCCCGCACAACTGCGCTCGGAAGAAATCGCCGGACACCCCGCCACCGCGCTGGGCCTTGCAAACCGCGAAGCCACGCGCCAGCGCATGGGCAATACTTTCGGCAAATCCACCCTGCCACAGCGCCCGTCGCAGCCCGTGCCCACGCTGCCGCCGGCATTCCGGCGGCCGTAGCGCCCAGTCGAAAGAAGAAGGAAGGCCTGCCGGCCCCGCCGTAGGAGCGGGCTTGCCCGCGATGCGGCCTCATTTGCACCCGGAGCCGCCGCATCGCGGGCAAGCCCGCT
>NZ_SSOD01000016.1 GCF_004801305.1 Pseudothauera rhizosphaerae
TGACCCATTCGACCCTTTCAACCAAGGAGCACACCATGAGCGAAACCACCACCAGCACCACCCCGCCTGTCATCGGCCAGCCGTGGCCCGAACAGGGTGGGATTTTCATCGGCAGCCGCCTGATCGACGGCGATATTCACCACCGGATCATCCCGGGCGGCCCGGAATTCGACATCCCGGCGAGCCACAACAATGCGGCCGAGCGCATCGCCGCGAAGGGCGCGATCAACGGCCACAACGACTGGTTCCACGGTGATCCGAAGGACGTGATGCTGGCCTACATCAACGTGCCGCACCTGTTCCCGAGCAAGGGCATCGAGAGCGTGCAGATCACGTCGAAACCCTACGGGGAATACTACGCGTGGGCTGTGGTTTTCGAGCACGGCGACGTGGACTGCCACTACCGGCTCAACGAGTTCCGCGTCCGCCCCTTCCGCAGCATCATCGCTTCATCCATTTAACCCTTCGCGGGCGTAGCCCGCTATCGCCATGGCTTTGCACACCGACACCGAGATTTACCGCGCCACGTACTCGCTGTGCCAACTCGTGACGCAACTCGTCGCGAACATGCCGAGGAACTACAAGGCCGACTTCGGTGCGGAGTTGCGGCGCCGCTGCATGGGGCTGGTGATGCGCACCTACGAGGCCAACACCGCAGAAGCCGACGAGCGGCCCGCTGTGCTGCGCCGCATGCGTCACGAGGTCGAGGCGGTGAATCTCTCACTGCGACTTGCGAAGGATCTGCGCCTCATCTCCGCCGGCCAGTACGCAAGAGCCATCGCCATCACGGAGAGCATCGCCAAGCAGGCGACCGGATGGCAGAAACACACCGAATCGCGCTTGTCGCCCGCTCGTCAAGGCGGACGGGCCAATGCGCATAGATGATCTGGTCGAGCCGCTGGGCCACGAGCCCACCGCCAAGCGCATCAGGGATATCGACGGCACCGCCGCAGCGATCCCGCGCAGTTTGCCCGCTGAAGCCGCGCGCCTCGGCGAGCTGACGTGAATAGCTCGAATCTCCGTGGGCTGTGGATTTCGAGAACGGCAACGTGAACAACAACAACCGGAACAACGAGTTCCGCGTCCGCCCCTTCCGCAAATCTCACCGGGTGTTTCTATGGATGCTGGCTATTCGCTCGAATTGCTGGCGCAGGCGTATTTCGACTGCCGCCGGCACAAACGCAACACCGCCAGCGCGCTCCGGTTCGAGCAGAACCTGGAGCACAACTTGATGGCGCTGCACGAGGAGTTGATGGACGGGTCGTACCGGCCCGGAAAGTCCATCTGCTTCGCGATCAGCAGGCCGAAACCGCGCGAGGTGTGGGCCGCGATGTTCAGGGACAGGATCGTGCATCACTTGCTCTACAACCACATCGCCCCGCGCTTCATCGCCAGGTTCGTGGCCGACTCGTGCGCGTGCATCCCAGGCCGCGGCACGCTATACGCCGCGCAGCGCCTGGAGGCGAAGATTCGCAGCCAGACGCAGAACTGGTCACGGCAGGCCTTCTACCTGAAAGCCGACCTCGCCAACTTCTTCGTGAGCATCGACAAGCGGGTGTTGTGGCCGATGCTGGCGCGGCGAATACCGGAACCGTGGTGGCGCGGCTTGGCGAAGCTGATCCTGTTCCACGACCCGCGCGAGAACTATGAGGTCCGCGGCGAGCCACGGGCACTGGCAGCCGTGCCGGCGCACAAGCGCCTCACCAACGCAGGCCCATACTGCGGGCTGCCCATCGGCAATCTGAGCAGCCAGTTCTTCGCCAACGTGCTGCTGGACGCCATGGACCAGCACGTGAAGCACGTCATCCGCGCCAAACACTACGTGCGGTACGTCGACGACATGGTGCTGCTGCACGAATCCGCGCAGTGGCTCAACGAGGCGCTGGCCGGCATCAACGCCTTCCTGCCGGGCCTGCGCCTGACCCTCAATCCGCACAAGACCGTCATCCAGCCCGTTGCACGCGGGGTGGATTTCGCGGGGCACGTCATCAAGCCGTGGCGGCGCCAAGCCAGGCGCCGGACGGTTCGCACCGCTCTGTCGCGGATCGAGCATCAGCCGGCAGCCCAGACCCTGGAAACCATCAACAGCTACCTGGGCCTGCTGCGCCACACCGACGGCCACCACGACCGGGCGCGCATCGCGCACGCCGCCCGCAAGCGCGGGCATTGCGTGGATTGGGACGCGACAAGGGCTTTCCGACGCTCGGCCGCAGCCGAGACATGACCGCCAACCACTACTTCAGGAATTTGACCATGAACGCACCCAAGGACTTTCGCGCCATGACGGCGCAATCCATCGGCAAGGATCTGCTCTCGGCGCTTGTCACCGAGATCAAGCTGCTGCCCGAACCCTGGCAGAAGCTGTCCGAGGCCAAGCAGAACGACATCATCGACCGCCTGCGAGCCCGCGTGGAACACAACGTGGGCATGGCGGTGCACGTGCTCGCCGCCCAGGGTCGTGCAACCGTCGTCGGCGACCTGGAGCAGATCGTCATCAAGGACGGCGTAAAAGCGACGCTGAAGTTCAGCCCGGCCGCGCCTAGCCTGCACGAACTGTACGAGGCTCAGGGCAAGGCCGTACTGGTCATCGTGGCCGCCGCAGCGGATCACACCGCAGGCATGGACGGGGTGAAGGGCTGGAAGGCGTGGCACGAGCAGCAGGAGGCCGAAGGCGCCGAGGAAGGTGCGGAATGAAACTCCACCACATCGCAATCCATAACTTCCTCGGCGCGCGTACCGTCGACCTGCCGCTCGCGCAACCCGTGACCTTGCTGGCGGGGGCCAACGGCGCGGGCAAGAGCAGCCTGCGGGACGCCATCAGCCTGGCCCTGACCGCCGACCTGTGCCGCGTGAGCAAGAGGGGCGAAGCCGCTGCGCTCATCAGCGAAGGTGCGGCAGCTGCCCGGGTGTTCATCCAGACCGACGAGCGCGACTACGAGGTCGCCATCTCGAAGGCCGGCAAGATCACCGACAGCGCCGCCGGCAACGAGCCGCACGCGGCCCTGCCCTTCGTGCTCGATCCGGCCCGCTTCGCCCGCCTGACCGACACCGAGCGCCGCGCGATGCTGTTCGGCCTGCTGGGCATCGAGACCAGCCACAAGGCCATCGGCGAGCGCATGACGCGCCGAGGCCTCGCCGAGCAGAAGATCGCTGCTGTGCTGCCGATCCTGCGCGCCGGCTTCGGCGCTGGCGAGAAGCACGCGAAGGAAATGGCGAGCCAGGCGCGCGGCTCCTGGAAGGCCATCACCGGCGAAGCCTACGGCGACAAAAAGGCCGACGGCTGGGCACTGCCAGCCATCGACGCGCCGGCCGGCGCAGACAAGAAGGCCGAGAACGCCGAGCTGCAGGCCAAAGCCGTCGAAGCCGAACTTGCCCAGGCACAGCAGGAACTCGGCGCTGCCCGGCAGGATGCGGCAACCCGGCGAGAGGCCGCTACCCGCATCGAACGCCTGCGTGAGCAGGCCAGCATGGTCGAGCGCATCAAGGGCCGGCTGAAAACGGCGGAGGAGAACGACGAGAATTGCCGCGCGCGGCTTGCAGAGTCCGACGGCAAGAGCGGGCTCATCCATGAGCTTGCCTACGCGCTCGACCGCTCCCTGTCGCTGACCATCCCATTCGGCGAGATGGACGCCGACCAGCGCGCAGTGCTCAAGACGGCAGGCTCCACGCTGGACGCCTACACCGCCCAGCACGGCAAGCCGGCTGCGCCGGCGCCGGCCGACCCCGCCCGCGCCGATGAAATCCGCCGCGGCCTGCAAACCGCCAAATCCGGCGCCGCGAACGCCCGCCGCGACCTGGCCACGGCCGAGGCGGCAGCCATCGAACTGGCCGAACTGGAAAAGGCCCAGCAGGACAACGCGGCCACCGCACCGGTGCTCGATGCCATCGAGGCCCGCATCGCCGAACTGACCGAGCGCCGCAACAACTGGCAAGCCGACGCCCGCCGCTACCGCGAGGCAGCCGGCGCCGCAGCACGCCGCGCACAGCAGATCGAGCAGGCCACCCGCCACCATGTCGACGTGCAGCAGTGGTCAGCCATCGCCGACGCCCTGTCGCCCGACGGCATCCAGGCCGAGATGATCGCCGAGGCGCTGGCCCCGCTGAACAAGCTGCTGGCCGAGCACGCCGCGCTGGCGCAGTGGGCGCCGGTGCTGATCGGCGCCGACATGTCAATCACCGCCGCCGGCCGCGCCTACGGTCTGCTGTCCGAGTCCGAGCGCTGGCGCGCCGACGCCCTGCTCGCCGTCGCCATCGCCGCGCTGTCCGGCCTGCGCTTCGTGGTGCTGGATCGGCTCGACGTGCTCGACGCCACCGGCCGCGAGGACGCGCTGTACTGGCTCTCCGACGTGGCCGAGGCCGGCCAGATCGACACGGCGCTGGTGCTGGCGACGCTCAAGAGCGCCCCGCCGGCCGGTGCTCTGCCGGCGCACATCGCCAGCCGCTGGATAGAGCGCGGCAACCTCATCGCTACCAACGAGAAAGCCCGGGAGGCGGCATGAGCGACGACCTCAAGCCGTGCCCGTTCTGTGGCGGAGCGCCAGAACTCGACACGATGCGTGGATTCATCAACAAGCGCGCATTGAACAAGCGCAACGCGCCGGCCGATCCGAGGCTGGACGACTTGGCGACGCTCGTTCGCCGACTCGCCCACTCGCTCAACAAACCCAGTGGCGACACGATTCTTGCGCAGAAGGCACTGGACTACTTGCGCCGGAACGGACTGCAAAACAGTCCGCTCCGCGATACCGACACGAAGGAATGACCATGAACCACATCCTCTTCTACGACAGCGAGACATCCGGCCTCCCGCTTTTCAGCGAACCGTCCGAGCACCCCGACCAGCCGCACATCGTGCAACTCGCCGCCCTGCTGGTCGATCCAGAGTCGCGCGAGACCATCGCCAGCATGGACGTGATCGTGCGTCCCGCCGGCTGGACGATCCCCGACGAGGTTGCCGCGGTGCACGGCATCACGACCGAGCGCGCAACCGCCGTCGGCGTGTCCGAGAGCATCGCGCTCGGGCTCTTCCTGGACCTGTGGGGATGCGCCGGCCTGCGCATCGGGCACAACGAGAGCTTCGACGCCAGGATCATCCGCATCGCCCAGCACCGCTTCGACTGCGGCGAACTCGATGCATGGAAGGAAGGCGCAGCCGAATGCACCGCCCGCCTGGCGACGCCGATCTGCGCCCTGCCGCCGACCGAGAAGATGAAGGCGGCCAAGCGCTTCCACTACAAGACCCCGAACCTGGGCGAAGCCTACCGGCACTTCACCGGCCGCGAGCTGGAGAACGCGCACAGCGCGATGGCCGACGTGCAGGCCTGCCGGGATGTGTATTTCGCGATCAAGGACGGGAGGGAAGCAGCATGAGACACAGTATCCGCCCCGACATCCTCACGGTCTCGGGCAACTACTTCGACTTCATTCAGCCCCAGAACAGCACCTTCGGCATCCAGGATGTGGCACACGCGCTTTCGCACGTCTGCCGATTCGCCGGCCATACCCGGTTCTTCTACTCGGTCGCTCAACACAGCGTGATGGTGTCGCGCATTGTGCCGCTGTCCGATGCCATGGCCGGTCTTCTGCACGACGCGGCAGAGGCATTCATCGGCGACGTAACGAGACCGCTCAAGCAACTTCTCCCGGACTTCAAGGAGATCGAGCGGCGAGTGGAAAAAGCAGTTCTGGTGCGCTTCGGTATCGAGGCCATTCCTCTGTCTGTCAAAGAGGCCGACATCATCATGCTTGCGACTGAGCAACGCGACCTGATGGCGCCTCACGATGACGAATGGGCGCTGATCCAAGAAGTGCGTCCACTGCCTGAAACCATCGTTCCGTGGAGTCCAGACGAAGCAAGGAAGCGGTTCCTCGACCGCTTCTTCGAACTGGCGCCCGCAGGCTGCGCAGCATGACCGAGCCTCTTGCCGACCGCATCGCCCGCGAATCAGCCCGCGGCCGCATGCCCGCCACCCACTCCCTGATCCTGCGAGAGATGGCCGAACGCCTCGAAGAGGCCGAACGCAAGATCGCCGCCCTTCAACAGCCCTGCCCCGAATGCGCCCGCCGCGCCGAGTGGGCGAACGGGGCCGAGTTCAGAGGAACGACCATGACCACCAGCGCCAAGGAATTCCGCCAGTACGCCATCGTGGAGTTGTTCGGCCACGCTTCGCATCGCCGGCCTCATCACCGAGCAGACCATCGGCGGATGCTCGTTCGTGTCGATGTGCCCGAGATCGTCACCAAGCCGGAGACCGCCGTCAAGCGTGCGAAGTCCGCCGCGCGCGGGGCCGGCCGCAGCGACGTGTATGCGCTCGTCCATGTCGGAACGGCCCGTCGGGACGCGGTGTATCGTGAGAAGCAAGCATGAACCGGAATTCCTTCACCACCGCCCCGTCCGACGTGCGTGAAATCCGCCACTTCCACCTGTTCTGCGGACTCGGCGGCGGCGCCAAGGGCTTCAACAAGGCTTCGCCCCGGGTGGGCAACATGGTAGGCAAGTTCCGCTGCATCGGCGGCATCGACGTCGACGCGCCGGCAATCCGCGACTTCGAGCGCCTCACCGGCGCCCGGGGCACCGTGCTGGATCTGTTCGACCGCAGCCAGTTCATGGACTTCCACGGCGTGGAGCCGCCCGCCGGCTGGCGCGAGGCCGGACCGGCGGACATCCGCGCTGCAGCCGGCGGCGAATATCCGCACATCGTCTTCCTGAGCGCACCGTGCAAAGGGTTTTCCGGCCTCTTGTCCGAGGGCAAGAGCAAGACGGCCAAATACGTGGCGCTCAATCGGCTTACCGAGCGTGGCGTATGGATGATGCTTGAGGCATTCTCCGACAACCCGCCGGAACTGGTGATCTTCGAAAACGTGCCGCGGATCATGACCAGGGGTCGTCACCTGCTTGACCGGATCGCCGACCTGTTCCGCGCCTACGGCTATGCATGGGCCGAAACGACGCACGATTGCGGCGAGATCGGCGCCTTGGCCCAGAGCCGTAGGCGCTTCTTTGGCGTCGCCAGGCATCTCGAAAAGGTGCCACCGTTCCTCTACGAACCGCCGCAGAAGCGCCTGCAGGCTGTCGGCACCGTGCTGGGCCGCCTGCCACTGCCTGGCGACCCAGCCGGCGGTCCCATGCACCGCGTACCTCGCCTGCAGTGGAAGACGTGGGTGCGGCTCGCGTTCGTGGAAGCCGGCAGGGACTGGCGTTCGCTGAACCGGCTGGCGGTGGAGAATGGCCACCTGAAGGACTATCTGATCGTCCCCGGGTACCACGCTGGCTATCTGGGCGTGGGAAGGTGGAGCGACCACAGCGGTACGGTTCAGGGCCACAGCGGACCGACGAACGGTGCATTCTCAGTCGCCGACCCGCGTTTCGACCAGTCAGCCAGGTGGAACGACGGACAGGCCCTGGGTGTGCGCGACTGGAACGAACCAACCGGCACCGTGGCTGGACAGCAGGGGCCGCTGCAGGGTGCCTACAGCGTGGCGGACCCGCGCCACACCGGTCCGTCCAAGCACAACAACGAGTTCCGCATCGTGCCGTGGGAACGTGAGGCCGGCGCGGTGACCGGCGCGCACGGCACCGGCCAGTGCGTGGCCGATCCGCGGAACCATCGAGAGGGCTTTGGCAAATACGCTGTCACGGATTGGAGTGACGCCGCTGGCACCGTGATTTCCGGCAGCACCACCGGACAAGGAGCCTACGCCGTCGCAGATCCACGCCCGAACGGCATCCCGCAATCCGGCGACCACTACCTGACGGGTGGACACTACGGCGTCGTCGGCTGGGGCGATACCTCTGGCGCAGTCTCTGCCGCAGCGTGCCACGACAACGGCCGGTGGTCGGTGGCCGACCCGCGAGTTTGCGATTCGGTGCAAGTTGGCAAGTTCTGCATGCCAGCGCCGGCCGACAAGCTGGTAGCGGTGATCCGTGCCATCGATGGGACGTGGCACCGACCATTCACCACGCTGGACCTCGCCGCGCTGCAGTCGCTGATCGACCCAGATGAAATCTGGTCGTCCGACCCGATCACGCAGCGCGCGATCGAGGCGCGCGATTCCGCCTTGATCGCCGAAGCCGTCGGCATCCTCCGCCTGGACGGCGAGAGCGATAGCGCGTGGCGTGAGCGCATCGGCAACGCAGTACCGCCTGACGCCGCCGAGGCCATCGGCAACGTCATGGGCACCACGCTGCTTCTCGCCTGGAGCGGGGAGACCTTCGTTCTGTCCAGTGCACCAATCTGGGTGCGGCCGGTGGCGGTTGCGCTCAGCGTCGCGCAAGGAGAATCGATATGACCCGCACCGAACTGATGCGCGCCATCAACGACCTGATGACCGCCGCCGGATGCAGCCTCACCGAAGACCAGGATGCCGTGCTCGCCGCGGCACTGGCGGTGTTGCTGCCGCAATACGTCAACGCGGCGCAGATGCCGGAAAAGAAAAATCAACAGGAGGCCGCACGATGAGCATCCTCACTCAACTGCAGGCGGCGAACTCGGCGCCTGCCGATCCGGCTGCCGTGCCGCATGACTTCGCGCTGCTCTTCGGGCTGGTGCCGCCACTTGCACGGCCGAAGCGCGCAAAGGTGCGCGCGCATCTGCTCGACGTGCCGGACGATGCTGTAGCGGCCCAGGCGATCAAAACGCCGAAGGCCCGCCCCACGGTGGCGGCGCAGAAGGACTCCATCATGACTGCCCTGGACGCTGCGGAATACCCGCTGCGCCGCTGCGAGGTATCGGAGCGCACCGGCATTCCGCCCGAGCGCGTCGGCGACTTGCTGCAACTGCTGCGCATCGCCGGCCGCGCGAAGTCGACCGGGCGCGGCGAAGGCTGCCTCTGGTCGCCCATCAAGACATAGCCCGCGGCATAACTTCCGGTTGCTCGCCCCGCAGGCCATCGGCCTGCAGTCTGGCACATGCCGGGGCTCGCCGGTCGGCGCGGGCGCGGGTTGGAGCTGAAACCCCGCGCCGACTCCACCTGTACGCGCACAGCCGGCCATGCCCAGTTCATCGGGCTGCGCGTTCAATGTGCCGAAGGCCGGCACAACCCCAACACCAGGAACATCATGACCACCATCACGCCCATCGCCGCGGCGCAAATCGCACTGCAGGAGCGCCAAGAATGACCGCCGCCACCCATACCCTTTCGCGCGAATTCGACAACGGTCGCATTGTTACCGTGACGGTCTCGGGCCAGGCCGACATCGACGACATCGTCGACGTCATGCGCGGGTTTCTGGTCCAGCTTGGCTATCACCCCGATGTCGCCAAACGCCTGCATCTGGCTGATGAAGAGGACGATTCGCGATGACCGACGACGAAATCCAGGCCGTCGAGTTCGCCCCTACGCTTCAGTCAGGCAACTACGTCCCCATGTTCTGGGTGCGCCTGTGCAGCGACGGCGGCTACGAAGGCCCGATCCACAATGACCGCATCGAGGATGTCCGCAAGCACTCTGGCGCATGGACGCCGCTGTACCTGGGTGCCGCGACGCCCGTGCCGGCTGTGGCGCCACATCTCGGTGGGCCAATGATCGACCGTGAATTGCTGGACCTGGAGCGGCTGGCACTGGATGCGACTCCCGGCCCATGGATTGCGTGCGGGCCGCACTACGGAGCCCCACATCCTCAATACTTCGATGCGGTCGTGCTTGATGAGGCCAAGGACGGCGGACAGGGAATCGCCCTCGCGCCTGACGGCATGGGCGAATCTGGATCGCCCGACATGGCATTCATCGCCGCCGCCAACCCCGTCGTCGTGCTCGATCTGATCAGACGGCTTCGCGCTGCGGAAGCGGCTGCAGGCCGCGCGAAGAAATTTGCCGACGAACGAGACAAGGCGAGGCTGGAGAACACGAAGCTGAAAGCCGCGCTGGAAGAAATCCGGCACAGCACATACCTACGGCACGCGACTGCCGTGGCTGCGATAGCGCTGGGCCATGAGGCATAACGTTGGAAGTAACCGGAAGCCCGCCGCAGGCGGGCTGTCCGGTTGACTGAAATGTTATGCCAGAGACAACTACGGAGAAAAAGATGGAAAACGACACTCGCTACCCCTACACCTACGCTGCCGATTTCTTGCGCGGGTTGGCCGGATATGGGGAAGGTGGAACGAAACTCTCTCGGTCGGGCGCGAGCCAGGTGCTGCAGGGGATCGCCGCCGCACTCGGCATGGATGACGCGGAGTTGGCTCGGAAGCTTGCCGACCACTACAAGGCCAACGAAGACGCGATCACCGAGAAGTCCGCCAAGGCGTTCATGGTGGCGCAAGGCTATGCGGGCTAACGCCAGCGTAACCGGCCTTGCGCCGGGAAAGGACTGAAAATGAGCAACGAACCGCCGCCGGCGCAAGGTCCGGTTGACGTAACTGTTGGGCGGCAATATCGGCTGCTGACACGCGCCGACAGAATTGATCACGACGACGAGTTCCTGCAGGAAGATTGCGAGACTTGGCAGATTGACCCGTTGCATATTTTCGCCGGTATGGAGTATTGCCCAGGCGTTCTTCGTCCAGCACGTCGAAAACTGCCGCCCAACGCCGGAGGTAACGCGCGTGAGTGAAACGAACGTCGCCGTTGACCGGCGTGTTGTGCGTGCGCTGATGCTGGACGACCTGATAACCGCTGCTGTGCAACTTGCCGGCGAGGATGCCGTGAGCTGTGGCGCGAGACTGTGGCAAAGCGAGGGAGGCCGAGCCTGCCCGCTGGGCTGGGGCGGCTGCAGCCAACCGGTGTACGTGGACCTGAAAACAGGTGAGTACGACTACGGCGCCACTGGCGGACCGGGACATGCTGACTGCACAAGGAACTGCCGGCATGGGATGCAGCGGTGCACGGATGATGACTGAGCCGCACAACACCTGATATCCGTCACCTGCCGCCTATCAAGGCAGCACCCCACCAGACCGCAGCCACGAGCTGCGGTTTTTCGTTTTCATGAGGGCGCCCATGCACATCCTGTCCGACGACCAGATCATCGAGATCACGCGGCGCGTGCGGCCAAGCGCACAGCGGCGTATGCTCGACTTCCTCAAAATCCCCTACCGCCAACGCCCGGACGGCACTCCGGTTGTCTTTGAGGCCGACATCCATGCGCCCCCGAAAGAAAGATCGTCAGCTCCCCGCCTGCGTCTACCTTAAGCACGGCGCCTACTACTACGTCAAACACGGGAAATGGACGCGGATCGGCACTGGCCTGGAAGCCGCGCTGCGCGAATACGCCCGCCTGCAGTGCCAGCGGTCAGGCGGCATGGTGGCCCTGATCGAGCGCATGTTGCCGGCCATCCTGGCGGGCCGCGCGCCGGCAACCGTCCGCAAGTACCGGACCTATGCGCGATACCTGCAGTCCGCGTTTGAAGAGTTCTCCCCGCAGCAGATCACGCAGGCCGACGTGGTGCAACTGCGCCGGCACTTGGCCTGCAGCCCGTCGAAGTGCAACGGCGTAATCTCCGTGCTACGGATGGTCTTCGACATGGCGCTGGAAGAGCGCATCGTCGAGTTCAACCCATGCAGCGGCATCAAGACGGTCCGCCCCGGAAAGCGCACCCGGCGCGTTGAAATGCACGAACTGGAAGCCATCAAGGCCCGCGCCCCGGCACGCCTCGCGGTCATCCTTGACCTGTGCTATCTCACCGGGCAGCGCATCGGCGACGTGCTCAAGATCGCCCGCGCCGACCTGCGCGAAGAAGGCATCTACGTCGAGCAGCAAAAAACCGGAGCCCGCGTGCTGGTGCGCTGGAATGCAGACCTTCGTGCCGCAGTGGATCGCGCGAAGGCGCTGCATGGTGCCGTGGCAGGAATGTATCTACTCAAGGGCAGTAAGGGCCGGCCGCCGTCCTACAACGGCGTGTGGAAGGCGTACAACATCGCCAGGAAACAAGCCGGCGTGCACGATGTCGTCATCCACGATCTGCGAGCCATGTCCGGCACCGAAGCCGACAACCAAGGCGCAGACCCGCAGAAGCTACTCGGACACACAGACCGCAGGATGACCGAGCGCTACCTGCGGGACAGGAAGGTTGCGCAGGCGGATGGGCCGAGTTTTAGACGTGTCCAAAATAATGAGCGCTGAAGCCGCACCATTACTGAGGAAAAGAGATGGACATTATCCCCCTTCCCGCCTTTCGCGATAACTACATCTGGTTGTTGCGCACCGGGCACGACGCCGCGGTGGTCGATCCGGGCGACGCCGAGGTGGTGGAAAACCACCTTGCGGAACAGGGGCTTGCGCTGCGGGCCGTGCTGCTGACCCACCATCACGCCGACCACGTGGGCGGCGTCGGCGAACTGCTGGGGCGCCACCGCGTACCGGTGTTCGGGCCCGCCGGCGAGTCCATCGCCGGGGTCGACCACCCGGTGAAGGAAGGCGACGAGGTGGCGCTGCCCGGGTTCCCGCTGCGCTTCACGGTGCTCGACGTGCCGGGGCATACCGCCGGCCACGTCGCTTACCGCGCGCCGGGCCTGATCTTTCCGGGCGACACACTGTTCTCCGCCGGCTGCGGTCGGTTGCTGGGCGGCACGGCAGCGCAGTTGTTCGCCTCCCTCGAACGCCTGGCGGCGCTGCCGGAGGATACCGCGCTGTATTGCGCGCACGAATACACGCTGGCCAACCTCGCCTTCGCACACGCGGCCGAACCGCACAATCCGGCGCGGGACGAGTACGCGGCCGCGTGCGCGGCACGGCGCGCCCATGGCCTGCCCACGTTGCCTTCCACGATCGGCCTGGAACGGCGCGTCAATCCTTTCCTGCGGGTTCGCGAACCCGGCGTGATCGACGCCGTGGCCCGCCATTCGGGGCAGACACCCGCGGGGCCGGAAGCGTGCTTCGCCGCCCTGCGGCGGTGGAAGGACACGTTCTGAACGCTGCCCGCCGGACGGGCGGCGGCCTCAGCAGACGTTTTCGGCTTCGCCCTGGGGCGGCGCGATGGCGACGCGGTTGCGCCCGGTGCTCTTGGCCCGGTAGAGCGCCTCGTCGGCCTGCTTGAGCAGGCGGGCGTGTCCGTCTTCGTCGCCGGCTTGCGGCACGGTGCAGGCCAGGCCGATGCTGATGGTCACCACCGGCGCCGCCGCCGAGAAGCGGTGGGTGATCCCCAGCTCCTGCACCGCCTGGCGCATGGCTTCGGCCACGATCCCCGCGCCCGTTTCATGGGTGCCCGGCAGGATCACCACGAATTCCTCGCCACCGTAGCGTGCGGCCAGGTCCGAGGAGCGGTGCACCGAGTCCGCCAGCGTGCGCGCCACCGCCTTCAGGCATTCGTCGCCGACCTGGTGGCCGTAGTTGTCGTTGAAGGGCTTGAAGAAATCCACGTCGATCAGCAGCAGCGCGAGGGGCTGGCGCTCGCGCGCGCAGCGCCGCCACTCCTTGAGCAGGGTCTCGTCGAAGCGCCGGCGGTTGGCGATGCCGGTCAATCCGTCTGCGGAGGACAAACGGGTCAGCTCCCGGTTGGCTTCGTCGAGCTTGCGCGTGAGCACCAGCAGCGAATAGCGCATCTGCGCGATGCGCTGCATCGCCCGCACCTTGGCCTTGAGCACGATTTCGGAAACGGGCTTGATCAGGTAATCGTCGCCGCCGACCTCGATGCCGCGCTCCAGGTCCTCGTCGCCGGTGCGGGCGGTAAGGAAGATGATGGGCGTCCACATGCCGTCCTTCTCCAGTTGGCGGATGCGGCGCGCCACCTCGAAGCCGTCCATGCCCGGCATGATGACGTCGAGCAGGACCAGGTCGGGGCGCTCGCTCTTGAACGCCTCGATGCCCGCTTCGCCATTGCGTGCGTGCACGGCCTCGAGCCCCATCTTGCGAAGCTGGTGGCAGACCAGTGTCGCGCTGGTAAGCGTGTCCTCGATGACCAGGGCTTTCATGAAAACGGCAAACGTGGCGCCATCTGACGAATGGCGTAATCGTAGCAGGAGCAACCCATGCAGGCATGGGGATCGGAAGGAATCTCGCCCTCAAGTTTGACGTATCGCCATCCCGGTCGATAGACTTGTGAAGTTTTTCACACTTTGCATCGGCACCCATGGCGACACGCACCGCCCTGACCTGCTGCCTGGCGCTGTGTCTGTGCCGTTCGGCATTCGCGCAGCCCGTCGAGGCTGAGCCGCCGCGGGTGGACGCGCCGATCGCACTGCTGTCGCCGGCGCCGGCCGCATCCTTCGCCGATCACGCCGACATCCTGCCCGCCGTCCTCGGGCCGCAACTGCGGGTCATCACGCTGGATCTGACCCGCCCCGCCAACGACGTGTGGGACCGCATCCGGCGCGGCTTCGCGATGCCCGACCTGGATGGCGGGCTGGTGGAGAAATACCAGCGCCACTACCTCGAACGCCCGGGTTTCCTGCAGCAGGTCTTCGCGCGCGGCGGGCGCTACCTGTACCACATCGTCAACGAGCTCGAAGCCCGCGGCCTGCCCACCGAACTGGCGCTGCTGCCCATGGTGGAGAGCAACTACAACCCGCTCGCCTATTCCCGCGCCAAGGCCTCGGGCCTGTGGCAGTTCATCCCCTCCACCGGCCGCCACTACAAGCTCACCCAGGACAAGTGGATCGACGAGCGGCGCGACGTGATCGCCTCCACCGAAGCAGCGCTCGAATACCTGCAGTACATCTACGAACTGCACGGCGACTGGCATCTGGCGCTCGCCGCCTACAACTGGGGCGAAGGCGCCGTGAGCCGGGCGCTGCAGCGCAACGAGGACGCCGGCCTGCCCACCGAGTACGTCCACTTGCGCATGCCGAGCGAAACGCGCAACTACGTACCCAAGCTGCAGGCGCTGAAGAACATCGTGATGAACCCGGAGCAGTTCGGCTTCGAACTGCCCTACGTGGCCAACCGGCCCCATTTCGTCACCGTGGAGTCGCCGGTGGGCGTGGACCTGGCCACGGCCGCGCGGCTGGCCGAGATGCCGATCGGCGAATTCCTGGCCCTCAATCCCGCTTTCAACCGCCCGGCCATCACCCGCAGCGGACACAGCCTGGTGGTGCCGGCCGAGCGCGCCGACGAGTTCGAAGAGCGCCTGCGCACGCTGGCCGATGCCGGCCCCCTGTGGGGCACCTACCGCCTCAAGCGGGGCGAGACCCTGGCCACGGTCGCCAAGCGCCATCGCCTGACGCTGGCCCAGTTGCGCCAGCTCAACGGCCTCACCGCCCGCAGCCGGACCGCGACCGGCTACGCGTTGCTGGTGCCCAAGGGCGGCGATCCGCGCGGCGCGCTGGCGGTGAGCGGCATGATTCCGCTCAAGGTGCGCGCCGTGAAGTAAGCGGCGCAGCCGCCGCCTGGAATGTCCCGCGCCTTCCCTGAACGCACCGGCCGTTTCCGGCTCAGTGTATTTCCGGCCAGTGGCAACGCACCTCGTGGCCGCCCGCCAGCGCGGTGGCCGGCGGATACTCGCGCCGGCAGCGCTCGTCGGCCTTCGGGCAGCGCGGATGGAAGTGGCAGCCCGCGGGCGGCGCCAGCGGCGACGGCAGCTCGCCCGCGGGCGGCGGCGCGCCACCCACGGCCTGCGGCGTTTCGATGCGCGGCACGGCGGCCATCAGCATGCGGGTATAGGGATGGGCCGGCGCGGCCAGCACACGCTCGGCCGGCCCCTGCTCCACGATGCGCCCCAGGTACATCACCGCCACGTCGTGGGCCAGGTATTCCACCACCGCCAGGTTGTGGGTGATGAACAGATAGGCCAGGCCCAACTCGTGCTGCAGTTCGCGCATCAGGTTGAGCAACTGGGCCTGCACCGACACGTCCAGCGCGCTGGTCGGCTCGTCGCACACGATCACCCGCGGCTCCACCGCGAGCGCGCGGGCGATGGCGATGCGCTGGCGCTGGCCGCCGGAGAATTCGTGCGGATAGCGGTGGCGCATCGCGGCCGACAGGCCGATGCGCTCCAGCAGCGCATCCACGCGCCGCGCCCGCTCCCCGGCATTGCCGCCCACGCCGAGCGCCACCATGCCTTCCTCGATGATCTCGCCGATGGTCATGCGCGGATTGAGGGAGGCGAACGGGTCCTGGAACACCATCTGCACCGCGCGGCGCAGCGGCCGCAGCGCGGCGGCGTCCTGTCCCGCGACCTCGCGGCCATCGAAGCGGACCGTGCCGCCGCTGGCCGCGATCAACTGCAGGACGGCCTTGCCCACGGTGGTCTTGCCGCAGCCCGATTCGCCCACCAGCGCCAGCGTGCGCCCGGCACGCAGGGCGAGGCCGACGCCATCGACGGCGCGCACCTGCCCCACGGTACGCCGCAGCAACCCCTTGCGCACCGGGAAATGCACCTGCAGTCCCTGCACTTCCAGCAGCGGCGCATCGCTGTGCGTGCGCGGCGCGGCCAGCGCCGCTGCGGCCCCCCCTGCCGCAGCGGGCAGGTTTTCGGCATCGTCGTAGAGATGGCAGCGCACCGCCTGCCCGCCGCGCTGCCGCCAGTCCGGCGCCTCGTGCCGACAGCGTTCGAAGACCTGCGGGCAGCGCGACGCGAAGCGGCAGCCGGCAAAGGCCGCATCCAGCGCCGGCACGCTGCCGGCCAGAGCATCCAGCGGACGGCCGCGCTGGGCGCCGTCCGGCAGGGCGGCGAAGAGCTTGCGGGAATACGGATGCAGCGGGGAGGCGAAGAAGGCCGCGCGCTCGCCCGTCTCGATCAGTTCACCGGCGTACATCACCCCCACCCGGTCGGCCATGCGCGCCACCACGCCCAGGTCGTGGGTGATCAGCAGCAGGGCCATGCCGCGCTCCCGCTGCAGGCGGGCGAGGAGATCCAGCACCTGGGCCTGGATGGTGACGTCCAGTGCGGTGGTGGGTTCGTCGGCGATCAGCAATTCGGGTTCGCCCGCCAGCGCCATGGCGATCATCACCCGCTGCTTCATGCCGCCGGAAAACTGGAAGGGGTAGTCGTCCAGGCGCCGTTCCGCGTCCGGGATGCCCACCGCCTCCAGCAGCCTGCGCGCCTCGGCGCGGGCCGCCGCGCCGCGCAGGCCGCGGTGGCGCGCGAGCACCTCGGCGATCTGCGTGTAGACGGTCATCACCGGGTTGAGGCTAGTGCCCGGTTCCTGGAACACCATGCCGATGCGCCCGCCGCGCACCGTGCGCATGCGCGCCTCGCTGAAGGCGAGCAGGTCCTCGCCCGCCAGGCGCAGGCTGCCGCCTTCGATGCGCCCGCCGTCGGGCAGCAGGCGGGCGATGGCGAGCGCCGTCATGGACTTGCCGCAGCCGGACTCGCCGAGCAGAGCGAAGGTTTCTCCCGCCCGCAGGCTGAGGTCGATGCCGGCCACGGGCCGAACCGGCGCAGCGGCGCCGCCGATGGCCACGCGCAGGCCGCTCACCGCCAGCAGCGGCGCCGCAGGGTCGGAGTCGGCAACGGAGCGGGTGTAGCCGATCATCGGCGGATGGAACTGCGGATGTGAAAAGGGCCGCTTGCGCGGCCCCGGTGAAGCTCAGTGATGGTGGCCGCCCGCGCCATGCACGTGGCCGTGGGTGATCTCCTCGGCGCTGGCCGCGCGCACCTCGGCCACGGTCACGTCGAAGACCAGCGCGGTGCCGGCCAGGGGATGGTTACCATCCACTACCACCTTGCCGTCGGCGATGTCGGTGATGCGGTAGATGATCTCTTCATCGCCGTCGTCGGTGACGCGTTCGAAGGACATGCCCACCTCGATATTCTCGGGAAAGAGCTTGGCGTCCTCGATCAGCACCAGTTCCTCGTCGTAGTCGCCGAAGGCGTCTTCGGGCTGCAGCTTCACTTCGAAGCGCTCGCCCACCTGCTTGCCTTGCAGCAGTTCTTCCAGCACCGGGAAGATGCCGTCGTAGCCGCCGTGCAGATACACCAGCGGATGAGCGCCGTCGTCGATCAGGTTGCCGTCCGGGTCGCGCACGGTGTAATTGAGGGTGACTACGCTGTTCTTGACGATTTCGGTTTGCATTTGTCTGCTTCCAGTTCCTTGACCAATTCGTAAACCGCGGCAGCATGGCCGCGGGGCGTGACGTCGTGGAGGGCGTGGCGGACGATGCCCTGCTTGTCGATGATGAAGGTCGACCGCAGCACGCCCATCTTCTTCACACCGTCGACTTCCTTTGGCTGCCACACACGGTACAGCCTGCAGACCTCCGTATCGGGGTCGGAGAGCAGGCGCACCGACAGACCGTGCTGATCCCGGAACTCGGCGTGGGTGAGGCAATCGTCGGGACTGACGCCGACCACGATGCAGTCGTGGCTGGCGAACTCCGCTTCATGGTCGCTGAAGTCGGCGGCCTGCAGCGTGCAGCCCGGCGTGTTGTCGCGGGGGTAAAAATAGAGCACCACATGATGCCTGCCGCGCTCGGCGGCAAGGTCGAAAGTCTCCATATCCGCATCCGGCAGCGCAAACACCGGTGCCAAGTCTCCGCATTGCAGCATGGGGCCTCCCTGACGTGCGGCGGATTTTATCCGAGAGCCGGTGCGAACTCTACCGGAAACGAACGACGACGGACGATCTTCCCGCAACAGCATGGCAGTTCTCCCCTTTCCCGTGAATCGGCACCCGTGGCGCGCGGGCCACGCTGGCGTCTGCCTGAAGCAATAGCCCAGATCGCCGGCTGGCTCAAGACGCGGTGCATCATCGGTGCAGCTCTCGACGCCTGTCGAGAGACTGTTTAAACTTACAGCACAACAATCCCCGCACCGGACCCGCCATGCCTCCCCGCAGCGAATCCCTGACCGCCCGCCAGGCCGAGATCCTCGATTTCATCCGCCAGACAGTGGAAGCCGAAGGCCGCCCGCCCACCCGGCTGGAACTGTGCGCCGCCTTCGGCTTCCGCTCGCCCAACGCGGCCGAAAGCCACCTGCGCGCGCTGGCCGCCAAGGGCGCGATCCTGCTGGAGGAAGGCCGTGCGCGCGGCATCCGCCTGGCCGAAGGGCCGGGCCTGCCCCTGGTCGGGCGCGTGGCCGCGGGCAGCCCCATCCTCGCCAGCGAACACGTGGAAAGCCGCCTGCAGCTCGACCCCACGCTGTTCTCGCCGCGCGCCGACTACCTGCTGCGCGTGCGCGGCATGAGCATGCGCGATGCCGGCATCCTGGACGGCGACCTGATCGCCGTGCATCGCCAGAGCGAGGTGCGCAACGGCCAGATCGTGGTCGCCCGCGTGCACGACGACGTCACGGTGAAGACCTTCCGCCGCAGCGGCCCGGTGGTGGAACTGCTGCCGGCCAACCCGGACTTCGAGCCCATCGTCGTGGACACCCGTGCCGAGCCGCTGGACATCGAAGGCATCATGGTCGGCCTGATCCGCCAGGACGGCCACTGAACGGCAGCACGCCGATGCCGGCCCCGACATCATCATGGGAAGCCCCCTCGCCCTTGCCGCCCTGCCGCCCTGCCTGGTGTGGCAGGCCGACCGCCTGGCCGGCAGCGCCGCGGCCGGGCTGCCCACCGGCTTCGCCGAACTGGATGCGCAACTGCCCGGCGGCGGCTGGCCCCGCGGCGCGCTGATCGAACTCTTCGCCGATCGTCCAGGCGTGGGCGAACTCGCCCTGCTGCTGCCCCTGCTGCGCCGCACCCCGGCCGACCACTGGCTGGCCTGGATCGCCCCGCCCTTCCTGCCCTACGCACCCGCGCTCACCAGCGCCGGACTGCCCCTGGAGCGCCTGCTGCTGGTACGCACCACGAACGCCGCCGAAACCCTGTGGGCCACACGCCAGGCCGCCGCCTCGGGCGCCTGCAGCGCCGTGCTGGCCTGGCCCGCCCGCATCGACGGCGCCGGCCTGCGCCGCCTGCAACTGGCCGCGGAAGATTCCGCCACCCCTCTCTTCCTGTTCCGCCCGCCGGAAGCAGCCCGCCAGCCCTCGGCCGCGGCGCTGCGCCTGCTGCTGAGTGGCCGGCCGGGCGGGCTCACAGTCCATATCCTCAAGCGCCGCGGCCCGGCCGCCGCAGCCCCGGTGGAACTGGCTCTGCCGCAGCGCCCCGGCGCCGCGGCCCCTTCACGACTCGACGATCATGCTCTGGCTCGCCCTGCTCCTGCCCGACTTGCCCTTGCAGGTCTTCACCCGCGGCGCACCTGAAGCCGGTCTGCTGGCGGTGGTGGAATCCCACCCCCGCCAGCGCATCGTGGCGGCCAGCCCGGCCGCCCGTGCGCTGGGGGTGAACGCGGGCGACAGCGTGGCCGCGGCGCTGGCCGTCGCCCCCGACCTGTTGCTGCGCCCGCGCGTCCCGGCGCTGGAGGCCGCCACGCTGGAAGAGCTGGCCGCCTGGGCCGGACACTTCACCCCCCATGTCAGCCTCGATCCGCCGGGTGGGCTAGTGCTGGAAATCTCCGCCAGCCTGCGCCTGTTCGGCGGCCTGCCCGCCCTGGCCCGGATGCTGGTGGACGGGCTGGCTGCCCTCGGCCTGCACGCCGCCCTCGCCGCCGCGCCCACGCCACTGGCCGCGCGCTGGCTGGCCGCCTGCCGGCCAGGGGAACTGCTGCGCCCCCGCACCGGCTGGCAGGACCGCCTGGCCGGGCTGCCCCTCGGCGTGCTGGTGGACGCCGGGGTGGGCCTGGACAGCCTCGATCTGCTGCTCGGCATCGGCGTCCGTTCGCTGGGGGACGTGCAGCGCCTCCCGCGCGCGGGGCTCGCCCGCCGCCAGGCCGGCGCGGTCAGCGCCGTGCTGGCCCGCGCCCGTGGCGAGGCGCCCGACCTGCGCAACTGGTTCGTGCCGCCCGCGCGCTATACCGCCCGCGTCGCCATGGCCGTGCCCACCGACAACGTGGAACCGCTGCTCTTCGCCGCACGCCGGCTGTTCGCCGGCCTGGCCGCCTGGCTGGTCGCCCGCCAGGCGGCGGTGGACCATTGCCACCTGCACCTGGAACATGAATCCGGCCCCGCCACCGTGCTGGAACTGGTCACCGGCGCCCCGTCGCGGGACGAGGCGCGTCTGGGCCTGCTGGCCCGGGAACGGCTCGCCGCCCTGCCCCTGCCGGCCCCGGTCGAGGCCCTGCACCTGGAAAGCGGTTTGCCGGTGGCCCTGGCACCGAGATCGGACGACCTCTTCGGCGACCCGGACAGCGCGCGCGAAAACGCCGGCCTGCTGCTCGACCGCCTGCGCGCCCGGCTCGGCGCGGACGCGGTCACCGGCCTGCGCCCCTACCCCGACCATCGCCCGGAACGGGCCTGGCGCCCGCTTCCTCCCGGCGCCCGTCAGCCCGTCGCCACCACCACCGCGGGGCCGCGCCCGCTGTGGCTGTTGCCCGAGCCGAAAGCCCTGGGCGGCCGTGCCCAGCTGACCCTGCTGGCCGGACCGGAACGCATCGAATCCGGCTGGTGGGACGAGATAAACGGGGGGGACGTGCGGCGCGACTACTACGTGGCCGCGGACGAGGCCGCTGCCCTGTGCTGGGTGTTCCACCCCCTCGATGCGCCCGGCGAATGGTACGTGCACGGCTACTTCGGCTGAGAACCGGTAAACTGGGCGCTTTCCGACGCCCCCGACGAGCCATGCCACTATTTCCGCACCCCCGCGCCTCCGAACTGCCCGGCGACTTCGCCCGCCGCGTGGCGGCCTACGCCCTGGTCGCCTTCCTGCTCGGCACGGCCGGCTCCGCTTGGCTCTTCATCCGCCTGCCCGAAATCTGGGCGCGGGTGATGCCGCTGGAAGGCGCCAGCTTCATGTTCGCCGCCACTGCGCTCGGTGGGGTCATGGCGGTGCTGCCGGTGATCGCGGCGGTCGGCTTCGTGCTCGCCCTGTGGTGCGGGGTGGAAAGCGTGTATCGCCCGCGGCGGCAGGCTTCGCCCTTCGCCGACCGGGCCATCGTCTCCCTGGGCCTGCTGGTCTGGTTCGCACCGGCCGCAGCCGCCATCGCTTCGGCGATCCGCGCCCTGGCGAGCGGACGCGTGCATTTCGTGCGCCCGCCGCGGGACTACTTCCTCGCCACCGACCCGGTGGCCTTCTGGGAGGGCGTGGGATTCTGGCTGATCATGGCCGGTCTGTTCGCCTTCCTCGCCTGGCGCTACTGGCGCGGCAAGCTGCTGCCCAAGGCCGACGAAGGGTCTTCAGCCGCCTAGCCAGCCGCGGCGCAGCCGCAGCGCGGCGGTCGACGGTCTGGCGGCCGTTTTCAGGCTCACCTTGTCGGCGGGGGCATCCGCCAGTTCCACTTCGAAGCGCATCAGTTCGTCGCGCCGGAAGGCGTGGATGTCCACGTGCTCGCCGCCTCGCCGGCGCGCCAGCATCGCGTCCAGCCCGGACGCACTCACCTTCAGCCCGTCCAGCGCCACCAGCACGTCGCCGGCCGACAGGCCCGCACGCTGGGCCGGGCCGCCATCGAAGACGCTGGCGAGCTTCGCCTCGCCGTTGCCGCCGGCGAGCTTCGCTCCCAGCCAGGGCGCAGCGACCGCCGCCTCGGCTTTCCAGACGATGCCGAAGGGCTTGAGCAGACGAGCCAGCAGCAGGTCGTCGGTGCCGTTCACCGCCCGGTGCAGCCAGCGCGCCAGCGCCTTGCCACCGACCTCCTCCACCGCGGCCTCGATGCCGTCCTCCGGCACGCCCAGGCCGGTCTGGCCGAAGCGCTGCCACAGCAGGCGCATCACGTCGTCCAGGCTCTTCCCGCCGCCGCTCGCCGCGCGCAACTGCAGGTCCACGGCGAGGGCGATCAGGGCGCCCTTGGCGTAGTAGCTGACGATGGCGTTGGGGGCGTTCTCGTCCTGGCGGTAATACTTGGTCCACGCGTCGAAGCTGGATTCGGCCACGCTCTGGCGCAGCCGGCCGGGCGTGCGCAGCACGTTGGAGGCGGTCTTGCCGAGCAGCGCGAGGTAGTCGTCCGTACCAATGACGCCGCTGCGCACCAGGGCCAGGTCGTCGTAGTAGGAGGTGAAGCCCTCGAAGGCCCACAGCAGGCGGGTGTGGTTCTCCACCGCCAGGTCGTAGGGCACGAAGGCCGCCGGCTTGATGCGCTTGACGTTCCAGGTGTGGAAATACTCGTGGCTGCACAGGCCGAGGAACTGGCGGTAGCCCTCGCTCGTGCCCTGCATGCCGGGGTATGGCAGGTCCGCCCGGCTGGCGAGCAGCGCGGTGGAAGCGCGATGCTCCAGACCGCCGTAGCCGTCGCCCACCACGGTGGCGAGGAAGGCGTAGTAGTCCATGGGCGCCGGGGCGCCGAAGAGTTTGACCTGCCACGCGCAGATGCGCGCCAGGTCCGCGGTGAGACGGGCGGTGTCGCAGTCGTGGCGGCCGGTGATGGCAAAGTCGTGGGGCACGCCGCCGGCTTCGAAGCTCGCCAGCGTGAAGCGGCCCATTTCCACGGGATGGTCGATCAGTTCGTCGTAGTCCGCCGCGTGATACAGCCCGAAGCCGTGGGCTTTGGCCGCCCCCTTGCCGCGGGCGCGGGGCAACGCGGTGATCACCCGCCAGTCGGCGAGTGCCGGTTCGGCCGGCGGCTGGATGTCCACCGTGCAGGGGGCGTTGTCCCGGCCGTGCACACGCAGGAACACGCTGGTGCCGTTGAAGAAGCCGTGGGTCCGGTCCAGATGGGCGCCGCGCACCGACAGGTCCCAGGCATAGACTTCGTAGTGCAGCGTAAGGGCCGCCCCCGCGGGCACCCGCGCGGCGCGCCAGGTGTGCTTGTCGAGCTTTTCCAGCGCCACCGCGCGGCCCGCGGTCTCGGCCCGGATGGCGACGATGTTGCGCGCGAACTCGCGGATCATGTAGCTGCCCGGAATCCAGGCTGGCAGGCTGAAACGCTGGCCGGCGGGGTCCGGCTCGGCCACGGTCAGGCTGAGCTCGAACAGGTGGGCAGCGGGCCGGGCGGGACGGATGGCGTAGTGGACGGCGGAAATCGAAGTGCTCATGGCAAAGAGGCGGGGCGAAAACGCCCGATTCTACGCGCTATCCACTGCGGCTCGCGGCCTGCCCGATTCTTGGGCAGCAGGAAAAAGCCCTGCTGCCTCAAGCTTCTGCAGCGCCGGCCCACAGCTTGTCCACAGGACTGCCCACGGGCGCTGGGGATAATCGTGGGCTCAATGCTCCTGCCGCCGCACGCGCCTGCGCGGCCGTTCGTGGCCCTCGCTCCAGGCGTGGCGGGCCGCGGTCATGTCGGCCAGGGCGCCGGCCACGCGGTGGTTGAGGGTGTCGCGCGGCATGATGCCCTTGGCGTCGGCCACGCCCGCCGGCATGCCGGTAAGCACTTCCATGGCCTCGTCCACGGTGGCGACGGCATGCACGGCGAAGCGCCCGGCGGCGACGGCCTCCACCACGTCGTCGCGCAGCATCAGGTGGCGGATGCAGGCGGTGGGGATGACCACGCCCTGCTCGCCGGTGAGGCCGCGCGCGGCGCACAGGTCGAAGAAGCCCTCTATCTTCTCGTTGACGCCGCCGATGGCCTGCACGCCGCCGAACTGGTTGATGGAGCCGGTGATCGCCAGGGACTGGCGGATGGGCACGTCGGCGAGCGCCGACAGCAGCGCGCACAGTTCGGCCAGCGATGCGGAATCGCCCTCCACTGGCGTGTAGGACTGCTCGAACACCAGGCTGGCCGAAAGCGACAGGGGCTGGTGGCGGGCGTAGCGGCTGGCGAGGAAGGCGGACAGGATGAGCACGCCCTTGGAGTGGATGGCCCCGCCCAGTTCGGTTTCGCGTTCGATGTCCACCACGTCGCCCTCGCCCAGGCGCACGGTGGCGGTGATGCGCATGGGGTGGCCGAAGCGCTCGCCGCCCAGCTCCACGACCACGAGGCCGTTGATCTGCCCGGCCTGCTCGCCGGCGGTGGCGATCAGCGTGGTGCCGTCCAGCATGGATTCTCGCACCTGCTCCGCGTAGCGCCCGAAGCGCCGGGCGCGCGCGGCCACCGCCCGGTCGATGTGGGTGCGGCCCACGACGGGCTGGCCGGCGTTTCGGGCAAGGAGATCGGCTTCGCGCATCACGTCGGCCAGTTGGCGGGTGTGCAGTGACAGGCGGCCGCCGTCTTCCGCCAGACGCGAACCGTGTTCGATGAGCCGCGCCACCGCAACCCGGTCGAAGGGTTGCAGCGCGGACTGGCGGGCGAGCTTGGCGAGCAGGCCGGCGAAATGCAGTTCGTTCTCGGCGGTGCGCGGCAGGTCGTCGTCGAAGTCGGCGGCGACCTTGAACAGTTCGGGGAAATCCGGATCGTGTTCGTTCAACAGGTAGAACATCTCCCGCTCGCCCACCAGCACCACCTTCACGTCGCAGGGCACCGGCGCCGGGTCGAGGGTCAGCGTGGCGCTCCAGCCCTGGGCCTCGGTGGGCGGTTCGATACGGATTTCGCCGCTGCGCAGCACGCGCTTGAGGCCTTCCCAGGCAAAGGGATGCACCAGCAGGCGCTCCACGTCCAGCACCAGGTAGCCGCCGCTGGCGCGGTGCAGTGCCCCGGCGCGGACCAGCGTGAAGTTGGTGACCGCCATGCCCATCTGCACCACGTGCTCGATGCGCCCGATGAGGTTACCGACGGCCGGATTGTCTTCCATGACCACCGGCGCCCCTTCCGTGCCGGAGTGGTCCACCAGCAGGTTCACCTGGTAGCGCTGGAAACGGCTGCCGTCCTCCTCCTCTTCCTCGCCCTCCTCCCCGGCGCCGCGCCACACGGTGCCGCTGTCGAGCAGGTCGGCGCAGATCGCGTCGAGGAATTCCCCGACTGCGGGCAGGTCGGCGAAATGCTCGCGCAGGCCGCGCATCAGATGGGTGACGGTGGGTGCCAGCGCGTCGCGCTCGGCCTGGGCGATGGCCTCGTGCAGAGTCTTGCGCCAGTCCGGGAGCTGCATCAGCAGGTCGCCCAGACGGTCGCTCCAGGTATCCACCAGCGCCTCGCAGGCCTTGCGGTCGTCCTCCGGCAGAGCGTCGAACTCCTCCGGCGACAGGGTCTGGCCGTTGCGGCTGGGGGCGAACACGAAGCCCTGCGGCGTGCGCAGCAGCACCAGCCCGTCGGCGGCGCAGGCCTGGCCCAGTTCGCGCAGCGCGGATTCCTCGCGGTTTTCGTGGGCCTCCTGCAGCGCTTCCACCCGCTTCGAGTGGGTCTCGCTGTCCAGCGCCGCCTCGATGGCCGGGCGCAACTCGCGGATGAAGGTCTGCACCTCGGCGCGCAGGGCGCCGCCCCGCCCGGCCGGCAACGCGAGCAGGCGCGGACACTGGGGTTTGTCGAAGTCGTGCAGGTAGCACAGGTCGGGCGGGGTGTCGCGCGCCGCGGCCACTTCCCGCAGCAGGCGCAGCGTGGTGGCATGGCGTCCAGTGCCGGGGCCGCCGAGCACGAACACGTGGTAGCCGGGATGCTTCATCGCCAGGCCGAAGCGCAGCGCCTCTTCGGCACGCTCCTGGCCCAGCCCCCCAGGCACGTCGGCCAGTTCGGCGGTGGTGGCGAAAGGCAGCTTCTCCGGCGCGCAGCACGCACGCAGGCGGGCCGGATCGAGGCTGCGGTCGGCGGCGCGGGCTGGGCCATCGGCCATGTTGTTGTTCTCCTGGGCGCTGAAGATTAAATCGTCCACGGCCCCTGACGCGGGCGTGCGGCGCAGCGAAGTCTACACGGTGCCGCAGGCCGCATCCCAAAAACAAACGCGCAGCCCGCAGGCTGCGCGTCGTTGGCGAACGGTTCGTTCAGTGTTGCATCAGGCGAGATCGAAGCGGTCCAGGTTCGCCACCTTGACCCATGCCGCGACGAAATCCTGCACGAACTTCGCCTGCCCGTCCGCGCTGCCGTAGACCTCGGCCAACGCCCGCAGCACGGAGTTGGAGCCGAAGGCGAGATCGACGCGGGTGCCGGTCCACTTCACCGCGCCGGTCTTGCGGTCGCGCCCTTCGAACACGTCCTTGGCTTCCGACACCGGCTTCCATTCCGTGCCCATGTCGAGCAGGTTCACGAAGAAGTCGTTGGTCAGCGTCCCGGGCCGCTTGGTGAAGACGCCGTGTGTGCTGCCGCCGGCGTTGGCGCCCAGCACGCGCAGGCCACCGACCAGCACGGTGAGTTCCGGTGCGGTCAAGGTCAGCAGTTGGGCCTTGTCGATCAGCAGGTGCTCGGCGAGCGCGCCCAGCTTGCCGCTGGCGTAGTTGCGGAAGCCGTCGGCCTTGGGTTCCAGCACGGCGAAGGAGGCCACGTCGGTCTGGTCGGCGGTGGCATCCACGCGGCCGGGCGCAAAGGGCACGGTCACGTCGATGCCGGCCGCCTTGGCCGCCTGCTCGATGCCCACGCCGCCGGCCAGCACGATGGTGTCGGCGAGCGAGAGCTTGCCGGAGGCCTTCTGGATTTCCTCCAGCTTGGCGAGCACCTTGGCCAGTTGCGCGGGCTGGTTGGCCTCCCAGTCCTTTTGCGGCGCCAGCCGGATGCGCGCGCCGTTGGCGCCGCCGCGCTTGTCGCCGCCGCGGAAGGTGGACGCCGAGGCCCAGGCGGTGGAGACGAGTTCGGCCACGGTGAGGCCGGAGGCGGCAATCTTCGCCTTGGCGTCGGCGATGTCGGCCGCCGTCGGGTTATGCGTCGCCTTGGGCAGCGGGTCTTGCCAGATCAGGTCTTCCCTGGGCACTTCCGGGCCGAGGTAGCGGGCCTTGGGCCCCATGTCGCGGTGGGTGAGCTTGAACCAAGCGCGGGCGAAGGCGTCGGCGAAGGCCTGCGGATTGTTCAGGAAGCGGCGCGAGATTCTCTCGTAGGCCGGGTCGAAGCGCAGCGACAGGTCGGTGGTGAGCATGGTCGGCTTGCGCTTGGGCGAATCGGGCGAGGGGCCGGGGACGATGGCTTCCGCGTCCCTGGCTTCCCACTGGATCGCGCCGGCCGGCGACTTGGTTTTCACCCATTCGTACTTGAACAGGTTCTCGAAGAAGTAATTGCTCCACTGGGCCGGCGTCTGCGTCCAGGTCACTTCCAGGCCGGAGGTGATGGCATCCTTGCCCACGCCGGTGCCGAAGCTGCTCCTCCAGCCGAAACCCTGCAGTTCCAGCGGCGCGGCTTCGGGGTCGGGACCGACCTTGTCGGCGGGGCCGGCGCCGTGGGTCTTGCCTATAGTGTGGCCGCCGGCGATCAGCGCGACGGTTTCCTCGTCGTCCATGGCCATGCGGCCGAAGGTGTCGCGGATGTCCTTCGCGGCGCTGATGGGGTCGCCGTTGCCGTCCGGGCCTTCGGGGTTCACATAGATCAGGCCCATCTGCACCGCGGCCAGCGGGTTTTCCAGATCGCGCTCGCCGGAGTAGCGGTTGCCGGTGTTCTTGGGATCGTTGCTGAGGGCGAGCCAGGTGGTCTCGCGGCCCCAGTAGACGTCCTGATCCGGTTCCCAGGTGTCCTCGCGGCCGGCGGCGAAGCCGAAGGTGCGGAAGCCCGTGGATTCCAGCGCCACGTTGCCGGCCAGGATCATCAGGTCGGCCCAGGAAATCTTCTGCCCGTACTTCTGCTTGATCGGCCACAGCAGGCGGCGCGCCTTGTCCAGGCTGACGTTGTCGGGCCAGGAATTGAGCGGCGCGAAGCGCTGTTGCCCGCGCCCGCCGCCACCGCGGCCGTCCAGCGTGCGGTAGGTGCCGGCGCTGTGCCAGGCCATGCGGATCATCAGCCCGGCATAGCTGCCGAAGTCCGCCGGCCACCAGTCCTGCGAATCGGTCATCAGCTTGCGCAGGTCGGCCTTGAGGGCCTCGTAGTCGAGTTTCTTGAATTCTTCGGCGTAGTCGAATTTCTCGCCCAGCGGGTTGGAGCGGTTCGAGTGCTGGTTCAGCAGGTCGACGCGCAACTGGTTCGGCCACCAGTGCTGGTTGGCGGTGCCGCCGGCGGCGTGGTGGAACGGGCACTTTGCTTCGGTCTTTTCGTTGCTCATGGTGCAGATCTCCTTTGTTGTCCGAGCAGAAGGATGCCTTGCGCGCAGGAGGCAGGAAGTCCGGCCGGCATGGCCCGCTTCGAGCGCCCTGTCCCGCGGAGGGGAAATGCTTGCGGCTTTTTCTAGATCATAGTCGCTTCGATGCCGGATTCAGCATGAAGTAAACCAATGGTTCGGATAGCCTCAGCCTCTTCGATGCGGGACCAATGATCAGGCAAGGCAATGGCACGGCAGGCGCCAGCTTCCGGGCCGGCGGCCGGGCGGATCACGCAGACGGCGATGCGCCGCCGTAGCGTGCGAGGATGTCGTCCGCCGGCATCGGCGCGGCGAAGTGGTAGCCCTGCCCCACGTCGCAGCCGAGCCGGAGCAGGTAGTCGGCCTGGGCGGCCTCCTCGATGCCTTCGGCGACGACCGTCATGCCCAGCGTCTTGGCGAGCGACACGGTGGCATGGACGATGGCCGCGTCGTTGGGGTCGGACATCATGTCCTTGACGAACTCGCGGTCGATCTTGAGCTTGTGGGCGCGCAACTGGCGCAGCATGATCAGCGACGAGTAGCCGGTGCCGAAGTCGTCGATGGCGAAATGCACGCCGCGCTCGCTGAGGCTGCGGATCCACGCCAGCGTGTCGTTGCCCACGTCCACGAAGGCGGATTCGGTGAATTCGATCTCCAGCACGGAGGGCGGCACGCCGCTGCCTTCTATCGTCTCGAGCATGGATTCCATGCCGCGGCCGCCCTTGAACTGCACGGCCGAGACGTTGATCGCGACCCGACCCACGTCCAGCCCCTGCGCCTGCCAGCGCTGCCACTGGCGGCAGGATTCGGCCATCACCCACAGGCCGATTTCGGGCATCAGGCCGCGGCTCTCGGCCAGCGGGATGAAGCGGTTCGGCGCAATGCCGCCCAACTGCGGGTGCTGCCAGCGCAGCAGCGATTCGACGCCCACCAGCCGGCCGGTCGTCAGCTCGATCTGCGGCTGGTAGGCGAGCGTGAGCTGGCCGAGTTCGAGCGCGCGGGCCAGGTCGTGCACCAGTTCGGCGTCGTTCTGCACCTGGGCGGTCATGGCGTCGTCGAAATACACGTAGGCCGCGCGCCCCGCGGCCTTGGCCTTGTAGAGCGCGATGTCGGCGCGGCTGATGAGGTCGTCCACGTCCAGCACGTCACCGGTGGGCACCACGATGCCGATGCTGGTGTTGCTGTGCAGGCGCATCAGCCCGAGCTCGAAGGACTCGCGGAAGGATTCGATGATCTTGCCGGCCAGCACCGCCGCATCCGAGGGCTGGCGGATGTCCGTCTGCAGGATGGCGAATTCGTCGCCGCCCAGGCGCGAGAGCGTGTCCGTGTCGCGCAGCAGGCCGAGCAGCCGTCCGGCCACCAGGCGCAGCAGTTCGTCGCCCACGGTGTGGCCGAGGCTGTCGTTGATGTCCTTGAAGTGGTCCAGGTCCAGGATCAGCAGGGCGAAGCCCGTCCCGTTGCGCTGATGCAGGCGCAGTGCCTGGTTGAGGCGGTCGCGGAACAGGCGCCGGTTGGGCAGGTCGGTGAGCGCGTCGTGGTAGGCCAGGTGATTGACGTGGGCCTCGGCCTCCTTGCGCCGCGTGATGTCCTCCTTGACCGCGACGAAGTGCGTGACGGCGCCGGACTCGTCGAGGATCGGCGAGATGGAGGTCTGCTCGTGGATGATGCGTCCGTCCTTGGTGCGGTTGGTCAGTTCCCCGCGCCACACCCGGCCGACGAGGATGGTGTCCCACAGTTCCCGATAGACCGCCTCCGGCATGTGGCCGCTTTTCACGAAACCGGGGTTCTGGCCCACCGCCTCGTCCGCCGTATAGCCGGTGATCTCGCAGAAGCGCGGGTTGACGTATTCGATCCGTCCGCTCGTCGAGGTGATGATGACCGAGGCCGGGCTCTGCTCGACGGCCTGCGAGAGCCGCCGCAACTGGTACTCGCGGTCGCGGATCTTCTCGGTCATGGCGTTGAAGGTATCCACCAGGTCGCCGATCTCGTCGCCGGAGCGCACGCCCGCGACCTTCTCGTAGCGCCCCGCGCGCGCGCTGGCCACCGCCGCCGCCAGGCGTTCGAGGGGCGAGGTGACGTTGCGGCGCAGGTACAGCACGCCGACCACGAACACCACCGCGGCCGCCAGCGCCATGCCTGCCAGGCCCGCGGTGAACAGGGCGTCGCGCTGCTCCGAGAGCTGCTGGCGGCTCAGCACGAACATGGCCGTGCTGAGGCTGCCGTCGCCCAGCAGCCAGTCGCCGGCGCCGAGCACATGGGCCTCGTCGCTGTGCCAGCGGATGCCGGCCAGGCTCAGGCGGCCGCGGTCGGCAGCGGCCGGCAGCGGATCGGCGACGGCCGGGGGAATGATGTCGGGCATCGCTTCGCTCAGCAGCTTGCGCTCGCCGACGATGCCGAAGGCCGCGCCGGCCTGGGCGGCCACCTTGTCCACGAAGGATTCGTCCAGGCAGGCGCCCAGGATCACGCGGCCGACCTCGCGCGTTCCGTCGGCCGTATCGATCTCCACCGGACGCTGCACCGCCAGCGCCGGCCCGCCGGCGGTCGCGCAGGCGGTCAGCACCGGGCTGCCGTTCCGGGTCGCCTCCAGGCCGGCGGTCACGCGCTGGATGAAGGGCTGGGGCTGGCTCGCGGCGCGAAACGGCGCGCCCGGAGCGGCGCTCACATAGATTTCGACGCCCTGCGGGCGCAGCGAGAAGTACGCATGGTGGTCCGCCTCCCCATGCCGCCAGTACGCGCCGACCGGGCCGCGCGGGCCGATGATGGCCGCCCAGCTCGCATCGGCAGCCTGGGCCATCTGGCCCAGTTCCATGGACAGCTCGCGGGCCGCGGCATCGAAGATGGCCGCATTGTCCGCCTGCGGGTCGAAGTGGTCGGCATAGAGGCCGATGGTGGCCACCATGCCGGGGCGGGAGGCCAGCGCACCGGCCGAATGTCCGAGCAGGGCCGCACGCTGGTCCAGGTGGTTCTGCAGGGTGCCGAACGCGGCTTCGATGCGTGCGCGGCGTTCGGCCTCGACCTCGTGCCCCTCGAACAGCAGGAAGGCGGCACCGGAAACCGTCAGCACGGCGGCGACGGAGGCGAACCAGAGCAGCAGCAGGCGATGGGTGAGGCGGAACAGGCGCGGCATGTCAGAAGATCTCGACGTCCGCGCGGACGACCTTCTTCGACTTCACCATGATCTCCTGCAACACCTGCCAACCGTGCCGGACATCCGGCGCGGGACCCGTCATCTGCCCCCGCACGGCGGCCGCACTTGGCCTCGCGAGCCGTGCAAACGGCCTCCTCCTCCGCATTCCAATCCCCTATTGGCGATGTGTGTTTATTTGTTACAGCCTAATACCGCAGCGCACAAGACGATGTCAAGCCGGCCGCGATGTCACGTGAGCAGGATCATGCCATATCGCACGAATTCATGCGTCCGGCCGACAGATCACGCCCGCGGCAGAGGTCCTGTCCCGGTTCCATACAGCGAAATCGACTGTATATACTTACACCATGACTGCCCCCGCCTATGCCGAACTGCACTGCCTGTCCTGCTTCAGCTTCCTGCACGGCGCCTCCCACCCCGAGGAACTCGTGCAGCAGGCGGCCGCCTTCGGCTATCGGGCATTGGCGATCACCGACGAAGGCTCGCTCGCCGGCGTGGTGCGCGCCCATCGCGAAATCCGCCGCCAGCGGCTGCCGCTCAAGCTCATCGTCGGCAGCCGCGTCCGCCTGGCGGACGGCCCCGCCCTGGTGCTGCTGGCGGCCACGCGGGAAGGCTATGCCGGCCTGTGCCGCCTGCTCACGCGCGGCCGGCGCGCCGCGCCCAAGGGACAGTACCGCCTCGCCCGCGCCGATCTGGCCGACGGCCTGCCCGGCTGCCTCGCGCTGCTGTTGCCGCCGGACGACACGGCCACGCTCGCCGCGGACCTGCCGCAGCAGGCCGCCTGGCTCACGCAAGCCTTTCCCGGCCGCGCCTGGATCGCCGCCGACTGCCCCTGCGGCGCGGACGACCGCGCCCGGCTGCAGAGCCTGCAGCGCATCGCCCGCGAGACCGGCCTGCCGCTGGTGGCCGCCACCGGTGCACTGATGCACGACGCCGGCCGGCGCGAACTGGCCGACGTGCTCACCGCCATCCGCCTGCGCACCCCGCTCGCCGAAGCCGGCCTGGCGCTGGCCGCCAATGCCGAACGCCGCCTGCACGACCCGCGGGAACTGGCCCGACGCCTGCCCGCTGCCCTGCTCGCAGAAAGCGTGGCGGTGGCCGAACGCTGCGCCTTTTCCCTGGCCGAACTGCGCTATGAATACCCCGCCGAGTTGGTCCCGCCCGGCGAATCAGCCGCCTCCTGGCTGCGCCGCCTGGTGGAAGGCGGACTCGCCTGGCGCTACGCCCCGCCCCTGGGGCGCGCGGCAGTCGCCGAGGCGGGCACGGCCCGGCCGCCGGAGGCTGCCGCCGATCCCGCACCGCCCAAAGTGCGCGCCCTGGTCGAATACGAACTGGCGCTGATCGCCGACCTGGGCTATGAACCCTATTTCCTCACCGTGCACGACATCGTGCGCCATGCCCGCCAGGCCGGCATCCTGTGCCAGGGGCGCGGCTCGGCCGCCAACTCGGTGGTGTGCTGGGCGCTGGGCATCACCGAGGTGCATCCCGAGCAGGGCGTCATGCTGATCGAGCGTTTCATCTCCCGCGAGCGGGACGAGCCGCCGGACATCGACGTGGACTTCGAGCACGACCGGCGCGAGGAAGTCATCCAGTACCTGTACCGCAAGTACGGCCGCGAGCGCGCCGCGCTGGCCGCCACGGTGATCAGCTACCGTTCCAGGAGCGCGCTGCGCGACGTGGGGCGGGCGCTCGGCCTGGACGAAGCGCGCATCGAACGCCTGACCCGGGGCCAGCAATGGTTCGACGGCCGGCAGATCCGCCCCGAGCGCCTGCGCGAGGCCGGCCTGGACCCGGCCAGCCCCGTCGCGCGCCGCCTCACCGGGCTGGTGCACACCTTGCTCGGCTTTCCCCGCCACCTGTCCCAGCACGTGGGCGGCTTCGTCATCGCCCGCGGCCGGGTGGACGAACTGGTGCCGGTGGAAAACGCCGCCATGGACGGGCGCACCGTCATCCAGTGGGACAAGGACGACCTGGACGAGATGGGCCTGCTCAAGGTGGACGTGCTCGCCCTGGGCATGCTCTCCGCCCTGCGCCGCAGCCTGGAACTGCTGTCCGCCTGGGAAGGGCGCAGCCTCACCCTGGCCGACATCCCGCGCGAGGACCCGGCGGTATACGACATGCTGGGCGAAGCCGACGCCATCGGCGTGTTCCAGGTGGAATCCCGCGCCCAGCTCTCCATGCTGCCGCGCCTGAAGCCGAGCGATTTCTACGATCTGGTGGTGGAAGTGGCCATCGTGCGGCCCGGCCCCATCCAGGGCGGCATGGTGCATCCCTACCTGGGCGCGCGCGAACGCAAGGCGCGCGGCGAAGATCCGCTGGCGGGCCTGCGCGAGGAAATCCGCCCGGTGCTGGAACGCACGCTGGGCGTGCCCATCTTCCAGGAACAGGTCATGCAGCTCGCGGTCGCCGCCGCCGGCTTCACGCCCGGCGAGTCCGACCAGTTGCGCCGCGCCATGGGCACCTGGCGCGGCAAGGGCGAACTGGACCGCTATCGCGAGAAGCTGATGGCCGGCATGGCCGCCAACGACTATTCCGACGACTTCGCCGAACGCCTGTGCCGCCAGATCGAAGGCTTCGGCAGCTACGGCTTCCCCGAATCCCACGCGGCCAGCTTCGCGCTGCTGGTGTATTGCTCGGCCTGGATCAAGCGCTTCCACCCCGCCGCCTTCCTGTGCGGCCTGCTCAACAGCCAGCCGATGGGCTTCTACTCGCCCTCGCAGCTCATCCAGGACGCCCGCCGCCACGGCGTGGAAGTGCTCGCCCCGGACGTCTGCCACAGCCAGTGGCACAGCGTGCTGGCACCGTCATCATCCACCGCCCCTGCCGTGCGCCTGGGCCTGGAGCGGGTCAAGGGCTTCAACGCCGCCACGGCCGAACGCATCGTGGCCGAACGCGCGTGCCGCCCCTTCGCCGACGTGGCCGATCTCGCCGACCGTGCCGCGCTTTCCGCCGCCGAACTGCGCGTGCTGGCCGCCGGCGGCGCGCTCGCCTCGCTCGCCGGCCACCGCCGCCAGGCCCTGTGGCAGGCCGCGGGCGACGTCGCCCTGCCCGGCGTACTGCACGGCGCCCCGCGCAACGAGGCGCGCCTCGCCCTGCCGCCGGCCACGGAAGCCCAGGACATCGTCGCCGATTACGCCCGCCTCGGCTTCACGCTGGGCCGCCATCCGCTGGCCCTGCTGCGGGAGCGCCTGGCCGCGCTGCGCTTCCTGAGCGCCCGCCAGATCGCCGACTGCCAGGACCGCCAGCTCGCCCGCGCGGCCGGAGTGGTCACCTGCCGCCAGCGCCCCGGCACCGCCAAGGGCACGCTCTTCGTCACGCTGGAGGACGAAACCGGGCTGGTCAACATCATCGTCCGCCCCGAACTGCTGGAAGCCCAGCGCCGCGAACTCCTCGGCGCCCGCCTGCTGGGCGTGTACGGCCAGATCAGCCGCCAGGGCCGGGTCGTGCACCTGGTGGCCGGCCGGGTGGTGGACCACTCCGTCCTGCTCGGCAGCCTGGAGGCGCGCAGCCGGGATTTCCATTGAGGGCTGCGGGGCGGGCGCTTTGGGCTACCATCGCCCCTCTTCCCGCTTCACCGCCGCGCCATGCTCCCCGCCCCGCCTTTCGCCTTGTTCGACGACAACCAGGACGCCGCCGGCGACCTGCTGCTCTCCGGGCTGCGGCAGACCCTGGCGTGCGAGTGCGCCGCGGATATCGACGCCACCTTCGCCGCCATCGAAACCGCCCGGGCCGCCGGGCACTGGGTGGCGCTGGCGGCGAGCTACGAACTGGGCTACCTGCTGGAGCCGCGGCTCGCCCCGCTGCTGCCGGAGGAACGTGACTGGCCGCTGCTGACCGCCTGGGTGTTCGCCCGCGGCGAACGGCGCAGCGCGCTACAGACGGCCGCCGATCTCGACGAGGCACTCGCCGCGCTGGACGAACACGAGCGCCTGGCCGGCCTCGCCGATCTCGCCCCCACGCTGGACGAAACACGCTACTGCCTTGCCGTGGACCGCATCCGCGCCCTCATCCATGCCGGCGACTGCTATCAGGCCAACTTCACCTTCGCCCTCACCGGCCGCACCTGGGGCGCTCCGCTCGCCCTCTACGAACGCCTCCGCCGCGCCCAGCCGGTGCGCTACGGCGCCTTCATCGCCGACGGCGAGCGCCACCTGCTGTCCCGTTCCCCCGAACTCTTCGTCGAGCGCCGCGGCACGCGGCTCACCTGCCGACCGATGAAAGGCACCGCACCGCGGGAGACCGACCCGCAGGCGCTCGCGGCCTCCGCCAAGAACCGCGCCGAGAACGTCATGATCGTGGATCTCATCCGCAACGACCTCGGCCGCCTCGCCCCGCCCGGCGGCGTGCGCGTGGAGGCCCTGTGCGAGGTGGAGGCCTATCCCAGCGTGTGGCAGATGACTTCCACGGTCATCGCCGGACCGGTCACGGCCGGCCTCCTCGACATCTTCCGCGCGCTCTTCCCCTGCGGTTCGGTGACCGGCGCCCCGCGTATCCGCGCCATGGAGATCATCCACGAACTGGAAGCCGAGCCCCGCGGCCCCTACTGCGGCGCCATCGGCTGGCTCGCGCCGGACGGCGACTTCCGCCTCAACGTGCCCATCCGCACCCTCGCCATCGACGCACATGGTGCCGCCCGGCTCGGCATCGGCAGCGGCATCGTGGCGGATTCCGACCCACAGGACGAGTGGCGCGAGAGCCTCCTCAAGGGCGCCTTCGTGCGGCGCGAGCCGCCCGGCTTCGCGCTCGTCGAAACCCTGCGCTGCGAGCCGGCCGCGTCCGAGCCCTACCCGCTGCTCCGGCTTCACCTGGAACGGCTCGCCCGCTCTGCGCAAAGCCTGGGTTTCGAATGCGATCCGCAGTCCGTGGGCGACGCCCTGCTCGCCCGCGCCCACGGGCTCGCCGGCCCGCAGCGCGTACGCCTGCAACTGGAAGCCGACGGCCGTTTCGCGATCACGACGGCGGCACTGGACGAACCGCCGCTGGCGCCGACCGTGACTGTCTCGGCCACCCCGCTGCGCGCCGGCGATCTGCTGCTGCGCCACAAGACCACCGCCCGCGCGCTGTACGACCGGGAACTGGCGCAAGCCGTCGCGGGCGGCCACTTCGACCTGCTCTACTTCAACGAACGCGACGAACTGTGCGAAGGCGCGCGCAGCAGCGCCTTCGTGGAACTCGACGGCGCGCTGTGGACGCCGCCGCTCGCCTGCGGCCTGCTCGACGGCGTGTGGCGCCGCCACATGCTGGAAAGCAGCCGCGCCCGCGAACGCGTGCTGACGCGCGCCGACCTGCGCGCGGCCGGCGCGCTGTATCTGGGCAACGCCTTGCGCGGGTTGCTGCAGGTCAGCCTGGCGTACAGCCCCACGGCAGAATGACGCGCCTCGCCGACGGCTTCGCCGCATTCTGCCCGATGCCGTAGGAGCGGCCTTGGCCGCGATGGCGGCCTATGGACAAACGAAGGCCGCATCGCGGGCGAGCCCGCTCCTACTTCTTGCTCTTGCCCTTGGGCACCGCCGCCAGTTCGTCCACCAGCTTGACGATCTCCGCCGCCGAACGGCCGGCCAGCAGTTGCAGGCCGGCACGCAGCAGTTCCGACTTGGTGCTGATCCGCCCGACCTTGGCGAGCGCGGTGCGCAGCGTCTTCAACTGCGCGTGCTCGCTCTTCGGAATGGAGAAGGAGTCGCGCACGACCTTCTCACGCTTGTCCTTGCGCGCGGTCTCCACCGGGGCGGCGGCCGGCTTCGCCGCGGCGCTCTTCACCGCAGCCGCAGGCGCGGCCTTGGCCGGCTTGTCGGTCTTGCCAGCGGTCTTGGCCACCTTGGCCGGTTTTGCGGCCGCCTTGGCTGCCGCGGGCTTGGTGGCGGCCGGCTTTGCCGCGGCGGCCTTGGCGACGGTTCTTGCAGCGGGTTTCGCCGCCGCCGGCTTGGCCGCGGCAGGCTTCCCCGCAGCCTTGGTCTTGGTGACGGCCGCCGGTGCCGCCACGACCGGTGCCGCCGGCGGTGCGCTTTGCGCAGCAGCCGGGGCGGATACAGCTTTCTTCGCAGCCGGCCTGGCGGTCTTCCCGGCCGCCGGTGCAGCCGGCAGGCGCTCGGCCAGTGCGGCATCTTCCTGCTTCAGCGCGGCGCGCAATGCGCTCTGGGTCTTGCGAGGGGTGCTCATTCTTTCTTCGCTCCTGTGAGTTTGAGTACCGCGGCGGCGAGCCGCGTCATTTCGTCGCGCGCCGCCTGCGCGGCGCGCCCGAGGTGGAACACCGACCCGCCTTGCACCGCGCTCTGCGCGTAGGCGTTGCGCTGCGCGAGCGCCACCGGCATCACCGGCAGCGTGAACTCGCGCATCACTTCCAGCACGTCGCCCGCCAGCGTGGTGTGCTGCACCCGGTTGGGCAGCAGCGCCGCGCGCAACACCGGGCGGCGCTGCTGTACGAGCAGGATCAGGCGCTCGACCGCACGCGTGGACCACAGGTCGGTCGGCCCCGGCACGATGGGCACGATCGCCAGTTCGACGCGTTCGAGCGCACCGAGCGTATGCGGATGTTCGATCGAGGGCGGGCAGTCGAGCAGCACCAGGTCGCAGCCTGCCGCACCCCGGTCCACCGCGGACGCGATTTCGCCGGCAGCGCCCGCCACCGCGAACACCCGCTCCGCGCGCGGCGGCCCGCCGCTGGCGGCTTCGGCCCAGCGCAGCGCGCTCTCCTGCGGATCGAGATCGGCGACTGCGACGCGCCGTCCCGCAGCACTCAGCGCCGCGGCCAGTTGCATGGCGATGGTGGTCTTGCCCGCCCCGCCCTTCTGCGAGAGCAGTGCGATCGCGACGGGTATTTTCATGGATGCCCCGAATTCGGTATTACTTTATTATCCAATTCGACGACGTGCGATGCAAGCATCGCTATTCGGGCGACGGACGGCGCAGTGTTGCAGGCGTCACGTCCTACCCCAAAAGTCGTGCTTCGCTTCGTGGCGGGAAAACCCCGCTGATGGTATGTTTTCGCCCATTTTGGGCAACGGCTCCGTCTCGTATGAAACTTCGCAGCTTCATCCTCGCCACCTCGGCTGCCGTCGGCATCGTCTTCCTGGGTGGTAGCTGGTGGGCCATCAGCAAGGGGTTCGACCGGGCTTTCAGCGAGCATGCGCGCCAGCAGGCCGACGACGTGGCCGCGCTGACCTTCTCCGCCATGTACGAGATCATGAGCCGCGGCTGGACGCGGGAGGAAGCCGAGCGCTTTCTGGCCGGTATACACGGCAGCCAGCCCGATGCCAACGACAACCGGCTGCAGGTGGTGATCTACCGGGGCCCCACGGTGATCGAGCGCTACGGGGAGATCGACCAGCCCGACCCGGGCAGGCTCGCCCGCGAGACGCTCGCCACCGGCCAGGGGGCGGATTCGGCCGAGTTCGGCGTGTTCCGGCGCACCTTTCCGCTCAAGGCGGAGGAGCGCTGCCTGGCCTGTCACGACAACGCCGCGGTGGGCGAGGTGCTGGGTGCGATCGAGGTACGCCAGCCCTATGAGGCCGTGCTGTGGAACGTGCGCACCGGCTTCTATCTGAGCGCCCTGCCCAGCCTGCTGCTGGGCATGATCGTCGCGGTCGGTGCGGTATGGTGGGTGAGCCGCCGCATCGGGCGCAGCGTGGACGAGGTGGAGCGCAGCCTGGAATCGATCAACAGCTTCGACGACCTGCGCCATCTCGCGGTGGACGAGGACCGCCACACCTTCGACGAATTCCACCAGGTGCATGGCTCCATCATGTCGCTGGCCACCAAGCTGCGCGCCGTGGCCGTGGACAAGGACATCCTGCTGTTCGAGATCGGCCTGCTGGAGAAATTCGTCATCACCTCCGAGGTGATCCGCGACTGGCGCGTCTACGTGGGCCGCCTGCTGGAGGACATCAACGCCGTCATCGAGGCCCACGTGCTGTTCTCGGTGTTCCAGATCGACGACGAGCTGTTCGACATCGAGATCTTCTGGTACCTCGTCCCCGACGACACGGCGCGCAAGCAGATCGAGCAGTCGATCCGCGAAACGCTGCACGCCGACACCCGCTTCGGCGCGCCGGCCACCCTCAACATCCATCACCATGCACCGGAGAGCAAGCGTTCGCTGGGCCGCGACGAACAGGACGCGATGGTGCTGCGCATCAAGTCCTTCTTCGTGGACCGCCCGCGCATCGGCAGCATCGTCGGCATCGGCGTGCAGTCCGACGCGCTCACCGACCATACCCACAGCCTGGTGCTGGACAGCATCCTGTCCACGCTGCTCAACGTGGTCGGATCCATCAAGGCCATCCACAAGTACACACGCGACCTGGAGTACTACGCCACCCGCGATCCGCTCACCGACCTCTACAACCAGCGCGTGTTCTGGGAACTGCTGGGCTACGAGATCGGCCGCAGCAAGCGCCACGACGCCAAGTGCACGCTGCTGCTGATCGACCTGGACAACTTCAAGCTCATCAACGACCACTACGGCCATGCCACCGGCGACCGCTTCCTGCAGAGCTTCGCCGAGGCGGTGGACGCCTCCCTGCGCGGCGGCGACATCCTGGCGCGCTACGGCGGCGACGAATTCGTCGTGGTGCTGCCCGAAGCCGGCGTGGAACAGGGTTACGCCATCGCCCAGCGCGTGCTGGCGGCGGCCAAGTCGGTGTCGGTGGAAGCCACGCCGGGCGGCGAACACATCCACGGTTCGGTGTCCATCGGCCTGGCGGTGTATCCGGATCACGCGGCCGAACCCAAGGATCTCTTCCTGTTCGCCGACAACATGATGTACCGCGCCAAAGCCGAGGGTAAGGAGCGCATCGCGCTGCCCTCCACCGAGGACGTCATGGCGGTCTTCCGCGACGTCTCGGAGATGGGCGTGGCCGTACTGGCCGCGGTGAACGAACGCCGGGTGATCCCCTTCTTCCAGCCCATCATGGGTCTGGACGGCAACCGCCTGGCGGCGGTCGAGGTGCTCTCCCGCCTGGAGGTGAACGGCGAGCTGATGCGCGCGGACCAGTTCATCGAGATCGCGGAGAAGATCGGCGTCATCCACCGCCTGGACGCCATCGTCATCGAGGCCGCGCTGGCCCAGATCCGCGACAGCGACTACGACGGCTACATCTTCTTCAACCTGTCGCCGCGCGCGCTGGTGCTGTCGGAATTCGCCCGCACGCTGCGCACCGTGGTGCGGGATTCGGGCATCCCGCCGCAGCGCATCGTGTTCGAGATCACCGAGCGCGACACGGTGAAGAACCTGTCGCTGCTCGAACGCTTCATCACCGATCTCAAGTCCGAGGGTTTCGGCCTGGCCATCGACGACTTCGGCTCCGGCTTCTCGTCCTTCCACTACCTGCGCCGCTTCCCCTTCGACTTCCTCAAGATCGAAGGGGATTTCATCGCCAACATGCTCCACAGCGAACGCGACCGCGTGTTCGTGCAGAGCATCACCGCGCTGGCCAAGGCGCTCGACATCAAGGTGGTGGCCGAGTTCGTGGAATCCGAGGAGGTGCTGGACATGCTGCGCGAACTCGACATCGATTTCGCCCAGGGCTACTACATCGGCCGGCCGGACCGCACGGTGGCGATGTCGGAAGCGGTGCGTACATGACCACACCCGGCACGGCCTGACGGACGCTCCGGGCATGGCGTGCCGACGCCGTTTCAGGAATTGAGCTGCTGGAAGCTGCAGCCGGCCGGGCACGAACTCAGATGGTTGTCACGCCCGATACAAAGGCAGAAACGCTGACCGCTGCACTCGGCGATGCCGGCATCCTCGCCCGGCTCGAAATCCTCGATCCGCACCAGCTTCAGAAAGTGCAGTGCTGCATCCAGGCCCTTGAACACGGTCAACTGGGCATCCCCCGTGCATAGCCAGCGCCCGTCCATGGACAGCGCATAGCAGCCGCTGTCCTTTTCGCCCAGCGCGTGCACCCTGACCTTGCAACTGCGCCGCCGCCACTCCGGCGCGACGGCCAGTTCCAGCCAGGTCGCGATCCGGACTCCCTCCTGCTGTGTAACCCCCATTTCCGCACCTCCTGTCGTCATCTCGCCCATGGTCTCGTCTTGTATTGGTGGCGATGCCGTCTGCTCTGCAGCAACTTTGATTATGGGAACCCATGCCGCGATCGCAAGGAGAAATAACCAATGCTCACAAACCGGCCCGGCCTATCCGTTTCGGGTAATTACAGAGGAATATACTCGCAGCCAGCGGTGCCGTCATGAATAATTTGCCCGGCCGCGGACTATACTGCCGCCCCACCATGACAAGAGGAGGAATCCCGATGAAGCTCGAAACCCTGGCCGTGCACGGCGGCTACCAGCCCGACCCCACCACCAAGGCGGTGGCGGTGCCGATCTACCAGACCACGTCGTATGCCTTCGACGACACCCAGCACGGCGCGGATCTCTTCGACCTGAAGGTGCAGGGCAACATCTACACCCGCATCATGAACCCCACCACCGCGGTGCTGGAGCAGCGCGTGGCGCAGATGGAAGGCGGCGTGGGCGCGCTGGCGGTGGCATCCGGCATGGCGGCGATCACCTATGCCATCCAGACCATTGCCGAGGCGGGCGACAACATCGTCTCGGCTGCCACTCTGTACGGCGGCACCTACAATCTGTTCGCCCACACCTTCCCGCAACTGGGCATCGAGGTGCGCTTCGCCGACTACCGCGACCCGGACGCCTTCGCCCGCCTCATCGACGCGCGCACCAAGGCCATCTACTGCGAATCGGTGGGCAACCCGCTGGGCAACGTGACCGATTTCGAGCGCCTGGCCGAGATCGCCCACAGGGCCGGCGTGCCGCTGATCGTGGACAACACCGTGCCCACACCCTACCTGTGCCGCCCCTTCGAGCACGGCGCGGACATCGTGGTGCATTCCCTGACCAAGTATCTGGGCGGCCACGGCAATTCCATCGGCGGCGTCATCGTGGATTCCGGCAAATTCCCGTGGGCCGAACACAAGGCGCGCTTCCGCCGCCTCAACGAACCGGACGTGTCCTACCACGGCGTGGTGTATACCGAAGCGCTCGGCGCCGCGGCCTACATCGCCCGCGCCCGCGTGGTGCCGCTGCGCAACACCGGCGCCGCGCTCAGCCCCTTCAACGCCTTCCTGATCCTGCAGGGCATCGAGACCGTGGCCCTGCGCATGGACCGCATCTGCGAGAACACCCTGAAGGTGGCCGAATACCTGAAGAAGCAGCCCAAGGTGGAATGGGTGAACTACGCCGGCCTGCCGGACCACGCCGACCACGGGCTGGTGCGGAAGTACATGGGCGGACGCGCCTCGGGCATCCTGTCCTTCGGCGTCAAGGGCGGACTGGAGGCCGGCGCCCGCTTCCAGGACGCGCTCAAGCTGGTCACCCGCCTGGTGAACATCGGCGACGCCAAGTCCCTGGCCTGCCACCCGGCCAGTACCACCCACCGCCAGCTCGCGCCGGAAGAACTCGCCAAGGCCGGCGTGTCGCCCGACATGGTACGGCTGTCCATCGGCATCGAGCACATCGACGACATCGTCGCCGACCTGGAACAGGCGCTCGCCGCGGTCTGATCCGCCACGTAGACGGCAGAAGGCCGGCCCACCCCGCGGGGGGCGGCCGGCCTTCTTTTTTTGCCCGCCCTTACTTCAGCGAGAACCGCACGCAGGCCCCGCAGGCGCCCTCGCCTTCCGGCGCGAGCTGCGGCGCGACCACGAACAGGCGTTCGGCGGGTATGCCGCCCTCCTCGGCCAGCCAGTCCCGCGCCGCCTGGGCGCGCTGCTGGGCAAGCGTGGCGAGTTCGTCCTCGCCGACCGCGGTGTTGGCCAGGATGACGGCCTCCATCTGCTCCACCGGCACCTCCTTGATCATGCCGATGAAATTGCGCTCCTTCTTGAAGTCGCCGTCGCGATAGACCGTGCGCAGCAGCGCCGGGTATTCCTCGTCGGAGACCTGGATGTCGTCCAGCGATGGCGCCTCGACGCCGCGCTTGATCATGTCCTTGAGCTTTTCCGCCTTCACCTGCTCGATCATCCGGGTCCGCTTCAGCCCTTCCGGGTCGGCCGCCGCATCGACGCTGCCGGCGATCTCCAGCTTGAGCGCCGGTCGGTCCAGCAAGGCTTCGGACAGGCGCCGCACCCGCTCCAGGGCGGTTTCGTTCAGCACTGGCGAGCCGGCGTCGAAGGCGAGCTGGGACATCTCCTCGCCGTTGCCGAACATGGAGCCGAGCAGCGCGAAGGGCGCGGTGATGGCCTTGCCGAGCAGGTTCATGATGGCGCGGAACACCAGCCCGCCGATGCTGAACTGGGGGTCGTCCAGCGTGCCGCTCACCGGCAGGTGGATGTCGATCTCGCCGCGGCGGTTCTGCAGCAGCGCGACGGCGAGCTGCACCGGCGCCTTGATCGCATCCGGGCTGTTGGTGGGCGGGCCGAAGGTGAGTTGGTCGAGGAAGACCCGGTTGGTGGCGCTGAGCCTGCGCTCCTCGATCCTGTAGTTCAGTTCCGCCGACAGCTTGCCCTTCTCGATGCCGTAGCCCACGTACTTGCCCGAATAGGTGGTCAGGCCGGTGAGTTCGAAGTCCTTCACCGCGGCGGCGATGTCCAGCCGCCTGTCCTCGCGGAAGGGGTTGAACTCGCCATTGACGGTCAGCGGCGCGGAGCGGTCCACCTTGCCGTTCAGTTCCAGCTTGGCCAGCGTGGCCGGGTCCGAGGACAGGCCGGTCAACTCGCCCGTGAGGCCGCTGATGTTGGCGTCGTAGTTGGGGCGGATGAAGCGGTCACTGAAGGCCACGTTGCCCTGCCGCACGACGATGCGGCGGATGGCGATGGGCGGCGGCTCGGCCGGTGCCTGTTCCGCCCCTTCCTGCGGCGTCCCGGCCGACGCCTCCTGCTGCCCTTCCTCCTGGCGAATCTCACGCAGGTTGAGGCGGCCCTGCTCGTCCAGGATCAGGCGGGTATGGAAATCGGTCAGCGCCACCTCGCGGATCGCCAGCGCGAACGGCGACAGGGCCAGATCGGCGCCGGTCACGCGCAGCGCACGCCAGCGCACGAAATCGTTGGCGTTGAGGCGGTCCACCGAAGCGAAATTGGCCACGCCGAGATCGCCGCGGAAGCGCCCCTTGATGCTGCCGTCGGCCGTCTGCTCCAGCGCCAGTTGCCCCTTCGTGGTCAGCGCACCGCGGGAAATGGCGATCTTGGTCTGCTCCAGCACGTAGGGCTGCAGCGGCAGCAGATCCACTTCGCGCAGATCGAGTTCCAGCGCGGTCTTCAGGGGTTCGAGCGCGACGCTGCCGGTGGCGGCGAGCTGGCCGCGCCGGTTGATGCGCGAACGCAAGTCCAGCGTGCCGCTGCTCCCCGGCGCATTGCCCAGTTTCTCCACCGTGAGCGCGATCTGGTCCGCCTCGGTCGACACCGGCTTGCCGGGCGTGCGGTCTTCCACGCGCACGCTGCCGTCTTCCGTGCCCAGGCGGGTGAGCATCCAGGTCCAGGGCTTGCCGGCCGGGCCGGCGTCGCGCGCCGGCGCAACGAAGTCGAGGGCGTCGAGCCGGCCCTCGCGGTCGCGCACCAGCGCCACGGCGAGGCCTTGCAGCGCCACCGCGCCCACTTCGACGCTGCGCCGGGCCGGGACGATCACGGCGCCCTCCACGCTCGCCTCGGGCAGGCGGAGCAGCGCTTCCTTCCGTCCCTTGAGCCCCAGCACCACGTCGTGCAGCGCCAGGCTCTCCACCGTGACCTCGACTTCCGGCACGCCCTCGTTCAGGCGCAGCTTGTGGGCCACCACGCCGTCGACCCGGCCGTCGCGCACCTCGCCCTTGTCCAGCGCATCGGCGTAGTACGGTCTCAGGCGCACTGGCTGCAGGGCCTCGATGGTCACCGTGCCGTCCAGCTCGAACGGCGTCAGGCGCAGTTGTTCCTGCAGATCGAAGCTTTCGCCGGCATCGGTATGGAAGTCGGCGCGGATCACCGCGGGCATCTCGCCGTCGCTGGCGAGGTCGCGCAGGTCGATGTTGATCGCCTCCAGGCGGGTGCGGTACGGCGTGGCCGGCACGCGGTCCTCGAAACCGACCACGCCGTCGCGCACGCGCGCGGTGGCAAGGAGGAAATCGAACGGCTCCGCAGCGGGCGCCGGTTTTGCCGCCGGCGCCGCCTTGCGTGCCGGAGCTGCGGGCAGCAGGCGGGCGAGGTTGAGGCGGCCGTCGCGCTCTCGCACCAGCTCGACCTGCGGGGCTTGCAGACGCAGGCGGGTGAAATGCCACTGCCCGGCCAGCGGCTGCAATTCGACCAGCTCCACCGCAAACTCGTCGAAGCCCAGCACGCGGCGGCCGTCCGCATCGTCTACCTGTACAGCGCCGAGGCGCACCTCGCCGTTGAGGGCGATACGCGGCGTGCCGTCCGCGTGCTGCTCGAAGGCCACCCGCAGTTCGGTACTCAGGTGCCCGCTCACCAGCGCGAAGGCCGGCTCGAAGGGCAGATAGGCGAGATAGGGCGCGACCTCCAGCTTGTCCAGCGTCAGTTCCAGCGCGGTCTCGCGCCCCTCGGTGAAGGGCTTGCTCTTGCCGGTGAGGTTCAGCGCGTGGCCGTTTACCGAGGCGCTCAGGGCCGGTTCGACGAACACGTCCACCTTCACCGGCAGGTTGGAAACGAAAGGCAGATTCAGCACCAGGTCGCCGATTTCGTGGCGCACGCCCGCCAACTGGTCGTCGAAGACGGCCGCCCCGCCTTCGAGCTGGATGTTGCCGACCGAGAAGCGCGCCGGTTCGGCCGCCTCCTCCGCAGCAGCCTCATCCCCGCCCGCGCCGAGGCGTTCGAACACGTCGCTCCAGTTGTAGCGGCCGTCGTCGTACCGCACCACCTTCAGGTTCGGCTGCCGGATGCGCAGTTCGTGCAGCACCGGTCCGCGCCGCAGCAGGGATTCGATCTCGAAATTGGCGTACAGGCTGCCCAGGGAAAAGGCCGTCAAGCCCCGGCCGGCCTCCGCCACCCTCAGCCCTTCGACGGTCAGCGCGAGGGTGAATGGGTTGAAGCGGACCACGTCCATGCTCACCCGCCGCCCGGTGGCCTCGCTCAGCAGGCGTTCGCCGTGCCCGCGCACGAGTTGCGGCACCAGGAGAAAACCACACAACGCATAGGCCGCCACCAGCGCGGCGGACCAGTTCAGCAGCTTGCGCGAGGGCCGCAGGCGGTTGGCCAGGGCAGCAGGCGAGGGCATCGGCGACTCCGGGGTTGTACAGGCGGCGTGGGCGAAGAGCGGTTCGAACGGCAGGATGCTACGCCGGTCCGTCCACGCAAACCGCGAAATCTATCAGGGTCCGGGGCTCAAAAGCGGGCCGCCGAGGTGTAAATAAATGTTTGCGGGTGCGGATTCCTGCGCGTAAGCTCGCGCGCTTTCATTGCACTCGGACCATCACGACGATGCGGCAGACCTACGACGTGATCGTCATCGGCGCGGGCGCGGCCGGCATGATGTGCGCCGGGCTCGCCGGCCGGCGCGGCCGCCGCGTGCTGCTGCTGGACCACGCCGAGCGCCTGGCCGAGAAGATCCGCATCTCCGGCGGCGGGCGGTGCAACTTCACCAACCTGCGGGTGGGCGCGGAGAACTACCTGTCGCGCAATCCGCACTTCGTGCGCTCGGCGCTGGCGCGCTACGGTTCGCGGGATTTCATCGACCTGGTGGAACGCCACGGCATCGCCTGGCACGAGCGCGAACACGGCCAGCTTTTCTGCGACGACTCCGCGCAGCGGATCATCGACATGCTGCGCGCCGAATGCGAGGACGGCGGCGTGGCCTGGGCCATGCCGCTGGCGGTGCAGCGCATCGAGCGCATCGCCGGCCAGGAATCCGCGGACGCGGAACGCTACCTGGTGCATACCGCCCACGGCGCGCTGGCCTGCGCAAGCCTGGTGATCGCCACCGGCGGGCTGTCGATCCCGAAAATCGGCGCCACGCCCTTCGGCTACAAGGCGGCGGAGCAGTTCGGCCTGCCCGTGGTGCCGCCCCGCCCTGCCCTGGTGCCGCTCACGCTGCCGCCGGAGACGCTGGCCCGCCTGGCGCCGCTGTCCGGGGCTTCCTTCGAGGCGGAAGCGAGCTGCCACGGCGGCCGCTTCCGCGAGGCGGTGCTGATCACCCACCGCGGCCTGTCCGGCCCGGCCATCCTGCAGGTGTCCAGCTATTGGCAGGCGCAGGCCTACGAGGGTGGCGAGCGCGCGCCGGTCACGCTCGACCTGCTGCCCGGCACCGACGCCCGCGCCTGGCTCGCCGAGCATGCCCAGGCGCGCACACTGCTGCCCAACCTGCTCGCCGAACGCCTGCCGCGCCGTTTCGCCCACGCCTGGTGCGAACTGCACGGCTGGAACCGGCCCCTCCAGCAGTTCCGCAGCAGCGAACTCGCCGAGATCGCCGACACGCTCGTAGCCTGGCCGCTGGCGCCGTCCGGCACCCAGGGCTACGCCAAGGCCGAGGTCACCCTGGGCGGAGTGGATACCCGCGCCCTGTCCTCGCGCACCATGGAGGCCGCCGCCTGTCCGGGGCTGTACTTCGTCGGCGAGGTGACGGACGTCACCGGCCACCTGGGCGGCTACAACTTCCAGTGGGCGTGGTCGTCGGGACACGCGGCGGCGCAGGTCGTCTAGGGCGCCAGGGCGTCCAGAATCTGCGCGTTCAGGCCCTCGGGGCTGAAATCCCGCAGCGGCTGACCGTTGACGAAGAAGGTGGGCGTCTGGCGCACCCGCAGCGCGGCGATGTCGGCAGCATCCTGGGCGAGCAGCGCGGCGATGCGCGGGTCTTCCATGTCGCGCCGTGCGCGCTCCAGGTCGATGCCCAGCCCGTCGAGGAATTTCCACACCAGTTGGGGCTGCGGCCGGCCGTGGTCGGCCCACACCGATTGAGCGTCGAGGATCGCTTCGAGCGCCCGCCAGTACGGCTCGTCGCCCTGCATGCGCACCGCTTCCAGCACCTTCACCACGTAATCGGAACCGTTGTGGAAGGCGGCGTAGCGCAGCGTCAGGCGCACCTTGCCGGCATGGGCCTGGGTGATCTGTTTCACGTAAGGGTAGAAGGCCCGGCAAGCCTCGCAGGCGGGGTCGAAGAACTCGGTGACCTGGGCGCGCGCCATCAGCGGTCCCAGGGAGGGCGAACCGGGGCGGCTGAGGGCGCCCTGGTGCTGCCGGACGACCTCGGCGCGCTGCACGGTCTGTGCGTTCTTGTACCAGTAGGCGCCGGCGGCGAAGCCGGCGATCAGCACGGCGGCGGCAGCGATCACGATGAGAGTGCGATTCATGTTTGAGTACCTTTGCGCGCGGCCAGGAGCAGCGCGGCGATGAGGGTGAAGGCGAACAGCGACAGCAGCGGAATGGTCACGAAGCCGGCCAGCTCGATCTGCACGTCCGCGCAGGACACGCCCTGGGTGCAGGGCTGCAGGCCGGCGGGGATGAAGCCGAGGTAGAGCAGGCAGTGGTAGGCCGCGACCAGCCAGCCGGCCACCGCCAGCGGGAGGGCATAGCGCACCGCGCGCGGATCGAAGGGCAGCAGGCCCACGCCGAGCACCAGCGGCAGCGGGAACATGAAGATGCGCTGGTACCAGCACAGCACGCAGGGTGGGCGCTCCATGACCATGCTGAAGAACAGGGCGCCCAGCGTGGACACGCTGGCCACCAGCCAGGCGGCGAAAAGCAGCAGCCAGGCGCGCGAGGAGGTCGTGGCGGCGCTCATGCCGCACACGGCCGTGCCGGCACGGCGGAATGGGGGGGGACCGGGAAGTTCATGGCATCTCCGGGGGTGTTCGCTCGGGGGCCTCGCGGGACGGCCGCCCATGCCGAGCACGGTGGTTCGCGGCAGTACGGAAGGCCGGGGACGGCGTGCGCCGCGTCAGGCGGCGGGCCGGGGACTCAGGCGGGGACGGCGGCGCCCCATTTGGGCCGCTCCGGCCTCGCCGGAGGGCGGAAGGCGGGTGCGCCGGCGGGGACGGAGGACAGGAGCTCCACCCGCGCGGGCAGCGGCATCGCCGGCAGGGCCGCGACGATGGCGGCGTGGCCGAGGTGGCAGGGATGGCAGTCCTGATGGGTGCGCGAGCCGGGGTCGCCCCCTGCCTCACCGCCGTGGCAGGCATCGACGCAGGCGGCGGCCGCGCGCCCTTCCGCGTCCAGCGCGCAGCAGGCGTCCAGTGCCGCCAGCGCGGACTGCAGGGGCATAAGCAGGACGAAGAGGATGGACACCAAGCGTCTCATGGGCGGTGCAGCCTAGCAGAGGGCGTTGGCGCGGGGCAAGCGCGCCTCAGCCCAGGTGGGTGTGGCGTCCTGGCGGCCCGCTTTCCATTTCGGCAAGGCCCTGCAGGATGCCGCAGTCCTCCACGGTCCGTTCGCGCCGGCAGCGTTCGCGCAGGGTGAGGAGCGAGCGGCGCAGGTGTTCCAGTTCGCGGATGCGCTCGGCCACGTGGGCGATGTGCTGGTCGAACACGTCGTTGACCGCGCCGCAGCAGGCCGAAGGCTGATCCGCCAGCGCGAGCACGCTGCGGATTTCCCCATGGCTCATGTCGAGGGCGCGGCAGTTGCGGATGAAGCGCAGGCGTTCCGCGTGTTCCTGGCCGTAGTCGCGGTAGTTGCCCGCGGTGCGCGCGGGAGGCGGCAGCAGGCCCTCGCGCTCGTAGTAGCGCACGGTCTCCACCGTGCATTGGGCGGCACGCGCCAGGTCGCCGATTTTCATGAACATGCTCCGTCAGAAGAGGGTTGACCCTATAGTAGCTTCACGGTGTGCAATGGTTCCATCGATCCATCCGGAACACGCCATGAATGCCCCCGATTCCCGCGCCGACCATTCGTGTTGCGGCAGTGTGCAGGACCTGGCAGCGGGTTGCTGCGCGGACCACCCCGTGGCCGCATGTTGCGGCGGGGAAGCGCCTCCTCCGGCGCGCGCAGACGGGAACCGCCCCCTGGCGGCGGGCGAGGTGCGCACGCCGATCCGCATCCGGCAGATGGACTGCCCCACCGAGGAAGCGCTGCTGCGCAAGAAGCTCGGCGGCCTGGCGGGCGTGGGCGGCCTGGAATTCGACCTGATGGGCCGCGTGCTCACCGTGGATCACCGGCCCGAGCGCCTGGACGCGGTGCTCGACGCCGTCCGCTCCCTCGACTTCACGCCGGAACCGCTGGCGGACGGTGCCTCTCCGGCCGCCGTGGAAGAACCGCCCGAGCCCTGGTGGCCCCTGGCGCTCGCCTGCGTGGCGGCGCTCGGTTCGGAAGCCGCGCACTGGCTGGAGGCGCCGGAGTGGGTCTCCGCCGTGCTGGCGGTGATCGCGGTGCTGGCCTGCGGCACGGGCATGTTCCGCAAGGGCTGGATCGCGGTGCGCCACGGCAATTTCAACATCAACGCGCTGATGAGCATCGCGGTGACGGGTGCGCTGCTGATCGGCCAGTGGCCGGAGGCGGCGATGGTGATGGCGCTGTTCACCATCGCCGAACTGATCGAGGCGCGCTCCCTGGACCGGGCGCGCAACGCCATCCGGGGCCTGATCGAACTCGCGCCGGAGGAAGCCACCGTATTGCAGCCCGATGGCGCGTGGCGCGCCGTGCCCGCGCGCGGGGTGGACATCGGTGCACGCGTGCGGGTGCGCCCCGGCGAGCGTATCGCCCTGGACGGCGAAGTGGCGAGCGGGCGGTCGACGATCAACCAGGCCCCGATCACCGGCGAGAGCCTGCCGGTGGACAAGGCCGAGGGCGATCCGGTATTCGCCGGCACGATCAACGAAACCGGTTCCTTCGAGTACACCGTCACCGCGCGCGCCGGCGACAGTACCCTGACGCGCATCATCCACGCCATCGAGGCCGCCCAGGGCGCGCGCGCGCCGACCCAGCGCTTCGTGGACGCCTTCGCCCGAGTCTATACCCCGGCGGTGCTGGCGGTGGCGCTCGCGGTCGCCCTGCTGCCGCCACTGCTGTTCGGCGGCGAATGGCTGCCCTGGGTGTACAAGGCGCTGGTGCTGCTGGTGATCGCCTGCCCCTGCGCGCTGGTGATCTCCACCCCGGTGACCATCGTCAGCGGCCTGGCCGCCGCCGCGCGCCGGGGCATCCTGGTGAAGGGCGGGGTGTACCTGGAACGCGGCCGCGAACTCGGCTGGATCGCCCTGGACAAGACCGGCACCCTGACCCACGGCAAGCCGGCGCAGACCGACTTCGCCCTGCTTTCCGGGCTGGATGCGGACACCGCCCGGCGGCTGGCCGCCGGCCTTGCCGCGCGCTCGGATCACCCGGTTTCCCATGCGGTGGCCGAGGCGGCGCGGGCCGATGGCTTGGAGCCAGCGGAAGTGGCGGAATTCGAGGCCCTGCCGGGGCGCGGCGTGCGCGGGGTCATCGGTGGCCGGGCCTGGCTGCTCGGCAACCACCGCCTGATCCACGAGCGGGGCCTGTGCGAAGGGGCGCTGGAAGCCCGTCTCAACGCCCTGGAAGCCGAAGGCAAGACGGTGGTGGTGCTGGCCGCCGAGGACGACGGCGCCCATGCGCTGTTCGCCGTGGCCGACACGGTCAAGGACAGCAGCCGCGCCGCCATCGCCGACCTCCACGGGCTCGGCATCCGCACCCTGATGCTGAGCGGCGACAACGGCCGCACCGTCCGCGCCATCGCCGCCCAGGTCGGCATCGACGAGGCCCACGGCGACCTGCTGCCGGAAGACAAGCTGGCGCGCATCGCCGCGCACGCCGCCACCGGGACCGCGGTGGGCATGGTGGGCGACGGCATCAACGACGCGCCCGCGCTGGCCCGCGCCGACATCGGCTTCGCCATGGGGGCGGCCGGCAGCGGCACCGCCATCGAGACCGCCGACGTGGCCCTGATGGACGACGACCTGCGCAAGCTGCCCGAGTTCGTCCGCCTGTCGCGCCGCACCCACGGGCTGCTGGTGCAGAACATCGCCATCGCGCTCGGCATCAAGGCGGTCTTCCTGACGCTCACGCTGGCTGGCCTGGGCACCATGTGGATGGCGGTGTTCGCCGACATGGGAGCGAGCTTGATCGTGGTCGCCAACGGCCTGCGCCTGCTGCGCGCGGACTAGGGTCTGTCATCGGCCTGTCACGCCGCCGCCATAGGCTAGGCGGCGATGAAAAGCGCCGAACACCCCGAGCCCCTCAAGGTCCGCTCGATCTTCATGTCCGACATCCACCTGGGTACGCGGGGATGCCAGGCGGACCGTCTGCTCGATTTCCTGCGCCACCACGAATCCGACAACCTCTTCCTGATCGGCGACATCGTGGACTTCTGGGCCATGAGCCGGGGCATCCACTGGACGCCGGCGCAGAACACCGTGGTGCAGAAGATCCTGCGCGCCGCGCGCAAGGGCACCCAGGTGATCTTCGTGCCCGGCAACCACGACGAGGCCCTGCGGGAATACGTGGGCATCACCTTCGGCGACATCCGCCTGGAACACGACTACATCCACCGCACCGCCGACGGGCGGCGCTACCTGCTGCTGCACGGGGACGAATACGACCAGGTCACCCGCTACCACCGCTGGGTCGCGGTGATCGGCGACGTGGCCTACAACGTGCTGGTGCGGATCAACGGCTGGCTGTCCCGGGCGCGCCGCCGGCTGGGCATCTCCGGCTACTGGTCGCTGGCCGGTTACGCCAAGCGCAAGGTCAAGACCGCCGTGAGCTTCATCTTCGACTTCGAGGACTCGGTGATCCACGGCGCCCGCGAGCGCGGCGTGGACGGTGTGATCTGCGGCCACATCCACTGGGCGTCGATGCGCGAGGTGGACGGCCTCACCTACGTCAATTGCGGCGACTGGGTGGATAGCTGCACGGCCATCGTCGAACACCTGGACGGCCGCCTGGAACTCATCGAATGGCGCGGGCACCGTTCGGACGCGCTGCGTGCCGGCAGGCCGGCCGCGCCGCCCACGGAAATCCCCGAACTCGCGGAAAACGCCCTCGCCGCTATCCCGGATTCACCCACCCTGTCCGCCGCCATTCCTCAGTTCCTGCTGCGCCGCCCGGACGCGGGCAACAGCGGCAGATAGCTCAGCGCCTGCAGCGCGATCAGCCCCACGAAGGCGATCGTCAGCGCGCCCGCGGTGCCGTGGCCGGCGGCCTGCAGGGCATCGAGCGCCAGCCCCAGCCCCCACTGCACGGCGAATGCACCCAGAAAGGCCATCAGGTTGACCGAGGTGCTGACGCGTGCGAACACCTCCCGCGGGAAATAAGCCGAGGCGGCCAGATAAGTCTGCGAATTCACCGCAGACAGGGCGCCGAGCAGGAACCACAGCGGCGCATGCGGCCCCCAGTCCAGCAGGATCAGCACCTGTACCGCAAGCATGCCGGCATAGCCGGCCTGCAGCAGGTTGACCGGACGCACCCCGGCGCGAGCCATGCGCACGCCGAACACACCGATGCCGAGTTGCCCGGCGAGCATGCCGGAATTGAGCGCCAGCAGCAGCGCGGCAGCCCGTTCCAGGGTCAGGCCGTTGACGTGCATCATCCACGGCACCGCCCACAGGCTCTGCAGCGCCATGAAGCCCCCGGTGAACAGGGCCGCCGAGCCGGCAAAGCGCAGGAAACCTCGGGACGTGTAGATGCCGGCCACGGAACGCAGCGCCTGGGCGAGGCCGTCTTTCGACCCATGGCTGGCCTCGTCCGGCAGCGACAGGAAGATCCACGCTGCAATGCCCGCCGCGATGGCGGCGACGATCCAGAACACCCCGCGCCAGCCCAGCACCGGCAGCACCGCCTCCACCGGCGCGCTGGCGGTCAGCGCGCCCAGTGCGCCCGCGGCCATGATGAAGCCGGTCATGGAACTCTGGCGCTCGGCCGGATACCACATGGCGAAGCCCTTCAGCGCCCCCATCAGGCAGGCCGACACCCCCAGGCCGATCAGCGCGCGCGCCGGCCCCAGCGTACCGAGGGAATCGCCCAGCGCAAAGGCAACCGCCCCGAGCGCGGTCAGCACCAGCAGCCCGCCCTCGACCCGGCGCGGCCCGTAGCGGTCCAGCGCGATGCCCACCGGAATCTGCGCCAGCGCGAAGGACAGGAAATAGGTGCTGGTGAGCAGGCCCAGCTCGGCGGCGGACAGGCCGAGTTCGCCGGTCAGCGCCGGCGAGATCACCGCATTGACCGTGCGCAGCAGGTAGGACAGGTAATACCCCAGTGCGAACGGCAGGAAGATCCTGCCCCAGCTTCCCGCTCCGCCGTCGTGCCGCATTGGCCACCCCCGATGATCGAAGGGCGAATTCTGCACCACAACGGGGCACGGCCGAACTGCCGAAAACCCCAGTTGCAGATGGTCCCGGCGGTTTGACTCGAATCAAGGCCGTCGCCCGACCGATTCGGAGAATTGGGCCACCCCACAGGAGATCACGCCCATGAGCACCCTCACCGAATTGATGACCCACGACCACCGCCAATGCGACGAGGCCTTTGCCAGCGCCGAGCGCCACGCGCGGCGCGGCGAGTGGGAGGTCGCGCACGCCGCGCTGGGCATGTTCGCGCGCGCGCTGAACACCCACTTCGGCGCCGAGGAAGCCATCCTCTTTCCCCGCTTCGAGCAGGCCACCGGCATGACCCACGGCCCCACCATGGTCATGCGCGAGGAGCACCGCGAACTGCGCGCCGCGCTGGCCCGCCTGCAGCAGGCCATCGCCGAGCGCGACATGGACGAATATGCCGGCGAGGCCGAGACCCTGCTGATCATGCTGCAGCAGCACAACATGAAGGAAGAGAACATCCTCTACCCCATGTGCGACCGCCACCTGCAGGCGCAGCGCGAGGACCTGGCACTGGCCATCGGCCATGAGCTCGCCGGCGCTGCCGGCGCGGAGCTGCCGCAATGAGCGACCGCTTGGTGGATGCCCGCGGCCTGGAGCCGCCCGAACCCTTCGAACTGGCCATGGAAGCGCTGGCCGACCTGCCCCGGGGGGCCGTGCTCACCCTGCTGCTGGATCGCACGCCGTGGCCGCTGCTGCGCATCCTGGACCGGGACGGCGTGCGCTACGAGTACGAGGTGCGCGACGATGCGGTCGAAGTGCGCATCGGTGGCCTATGAACCGCTGTACGACCGCCCCGGCAGGGGCCCGCTTCAGCGTGGCCGGACAATGCGTGGCATGCAGGGTGCTGCCGTGAGCGCCGGCCAGCGTTCGCTCAGCTACGAGGCCACCCCGCCCTTCCACGTCCCGCTGTCCTTCTTTCTCGCCGCACCGCTGTTCGGCGTGGCCGCGGGGCTGTATCTGCTCGCCCAGCCGGAAGCCCTCGCCTCGCGGTGGACGCCCGGCGCCCTCGCGCTGACGCATCTCGTCACCGTGGGCTTCATGCTGCTGGTCATGTTCGGTGCGCTGATGCAGGTGCTGCCGGTGGTGGCCGGCGCCAGCGTTCCGGCGATCCGCCCCGTCGCGGCCGGCGTCCATGGGCTGGCGAGCAGCGGTGCGATCGCGCTGGCTTCCGGCCTGGCGGCGGGCCGGCCCGTCCTGCTGCAGGCCGGCGGCGGCCTGCTCGGCGCCGCCATCCTGCTCTTCCTCGGCGCCGCCGCCGTCGGCCTGCACCGCAGCGCGGCCAGCCGCGTCACCGGGCGCGATCTGCGCATCGCGCTGATCGGCCTCGCCGTCACCGGCGCGCTCGGCATCGTGCTGGTGCTGGCCTTGTCCCGCGGCCTGGCCGTGCCGCTGGTGGAACTCGCCAACCTGCACGCGGGCTGGGGCTGGCTGGGCTGGGGCGGCGTGCTGCTGGCGGCGACGAGCTGGGTGGTGGTGCCCATGTTCCAGATCACGCCCAGCTACCCGGCCTGGCTCACGCGCTTCTGGGCGCCGCTGGTGCTCGCGGTGCTGGCTCTGTGGAGTGCGCTCGGCCTGGGCGGCTCCGCGGCCGGAACGCGCATCGGCCCGTGGCTGCTGGCGCCCCTCGCGCTATGTTTCGCAGCAGCCACGCTGTGGCTGATGCGGCGCACCCGCCGCCCGCATCCGGACGCGGGTTTCCGCACGCTGCAACTGGCCATGCTCAGCATCGCGGCGGGTGCCCTCTGTGCCCTGGCCGCCACCTCGCTGGAACACGGTTTCTGGCCCGTCGCCGCGGGCGTCCTGGTGTTGCACGGCGGCTTCGTCGGCGCGATTTCCGCCATGCTCTACAAGATCGTGCCCTTCCTCGCCTGGCTGCACCTGACCCAGGCGCGCGTGAAGGCACCCAACATGAAGAAGCTACTGCCCGACGCCCCCATGCGCCGCCAACTCCTGCTCCATGCGATCACCCTGCCCGCGCTGCTGGCCGCGGCCTCGGGCCACGCCTGGGCCGGTCGCATCGCCGGGCTGCTGGTGACGGCGGAATTCGGCTGGCTACTGGCGAATCTCGCCGGCACCGCCCTGCGCTGGCGGCGGGTCATGGGCGAAAGCGGGCGCTGACCGCAGCGGCCGCGATCAGGCGCGCGGGCCGCCCTGTAAGGTTTCCGGTTCCACCTGCACCGTGCGCTGGCCATCGGTCACCCACATCTGGCCGTCCTGGATGGTGAACTGCAAGCGCATGCTACGCTCGGTCAGTTCGGCCAGCGCCGGGGCCGTCTCGGGGGGCAGCTTGAGCACGGTGAGCTTGTCCTGGCGCGCGAGCTTGTCGCGCACGCCCTGCCACCAGATGTCCGCCGCGCGGCCATAGCTCAGGATCACGACGCCGTCGGCCCGGTTGCAGGCCTTGCGGATCCACTTCTCGTCCGGCTGGCCCACGTCGATCCAGCGCCGGATGTGGCCGGTCAGGTCGCGCAGCCACAGATCGGGCTCGTCGTCCACGCACAGGCCCTTGCCCGAGGCCAGCCCCTCCTCGGCAAACAGCGCGAACGCCAGCAGGCGCACCATCATGCGCTCGTCGGTCTCGGACGGATGGCGGGCCAGGGTGAGGTTGTGGGTGGCGTAGTAGCCGCGATCCATGTCGGCGATCTGCAGCTCGGCCTTGTAGATGGTTGCCTTGAGGGCCATGGGGGGCGTTCCGGTACGGGGCGCCATTCTGGCAGTCCTGCCGCGGGCGGGCAATCGGCACGAGCAATTCATCTGCTGCCGACAATCCGCGGGATGTCTTCGGCAATCAGGCGACTACGGTCCCGTGCAAAGGGTATATTCCATGCTGCTACGACAGTGCGAAGATTTCAGCCTTGGCGCAGCCCTGCCTTCCTTCTTCTCGGAACCGTTCACCAACGGAGATTCCCCGATGACCGATCCCATTCCCTCACCCACGAATCCATCCGCCACCTTAGGCCGGCCCGGCATTGCGACCGGTATGCACGTGACGGCATCCATCGGGGTTGGCTACGAGAAACAGGTCGATATGGGGAAACTGAGCAATCGCCACGCCCTACGCGTTTTCGACCCCGACCAGAGCAAGTGGCGGTTTCCGAAGGTAAAGCAGCGCATCGAACACGCTGGGCAGAAGCTGCTTGCAGTCATGTACAAGGAGGATTCACGTCTGGGAACCGAGAAGGAAAGGTTCTGGTCCTTGTTGGTGCTCAGCGAATGGCAAGAAGTCCAGGCAGCGGACGAGCGTGGCGCTCCGGCGCGCTGGATTGCCGCCAGAGATCTGGAGCCGGGTCGGCATGTCTTGAAGCTGGCTATCAATGACGCCAAAGGCCCGTGGGCCGAGATCATGAAGATCGAGCCCCCGCCGCCCAAGTGGGAAAAATTCCAGAACGTCCCGGTGCAAGAGATTGTCCTGATCGACAGCGATTCGTATGTCGTCAACAACGTGCTGTGCCGCGCGACCTCCGTACCCGCCCCGCCGCCGGTCAAGAAGCGCCTGGTTTATCCACTGAAGGATTTCCCCCTCCTCAACTTCGTACCCCAGCCCGAGACCCTGTCCCTGGCCCAGGCCGAAATCTGGTACCGCAAGAGTGCCGCCCTGCTGCCCCGTTGCGCGGGCGAATCGGCTGATCCCTTGGCCCGCGTGCGCGCAATGCTGGATCTGAAGCAACGCATGCGTGAGGTGGCCGCCAAGGCAGCCATCGAAACCAAGCTGTGCGGCGAATTCATCAAGAAGCACCCTTTGCCGGCGCTGGAAGAACTGGTGCCGGATGCGGTAGGGCTTGCCCCCGACGCCCTGCAACGGGCCGTCACCGCTGCGGTTGACGTGCTCGCCGCGCCGGGGGATCGGCGCTACTCGGAGTTCACCGGTGGCATGGAGGGCCATCGGGTGTGGAGCAGCGATGGGTATTGGGAGTTCGATGGCGATCGTTGGGTGCTGAGCGCAAAACCGAATCAATGACACTGTTACGCCAGCCGCAGCACCGCGCTGACGCACACCCCGTCGCCGCCGGGCAGGTTGGCCGCGTTCAGGCTGCCTCCGTGGAAGGCAGCGATCATGCGCGCCACGTAGAGGCCGAGGCCCAGGTGGGGTTCGGCGGAGGATTCGGTCTTGCGCGCCGACACCATGGCCTCGAACAGCCGCCCTTCCAGTTCGGCCGGCAGCAGCGGGCCGCGGTTGATGACCGACAGCGTGGCGCTGGTCAGTTCGAACTTGAGCACGACGCGGATGGCAGTGCCCGGGACGGCGAAATCGACCGCGTTATCCACCAGCTTGTCGAGCATCTGCGCGGCCAGATCCGGCGCGCCGCGCACCCACACCGGATAGGGCGGCAATTCGGCCTCGAAGCGATGGGCGGGATGCACGGCACGATAGCCTTCCACGCACTCGCCCACCAGCGCGCGCAGGTCGAAGCGCTCGCTTTCGGTCGTCGCCAGGGCCTGTTCCAGCCGCGTGGCCTCGCTCATGCGGGAAAGGATTTTCGACAGGCGCGCGATGCCCGTCTCCGCCCGCTCCATGTAGGGGCGTGCGGCCTCGGGCAGCGCTTCGGCGTGCAGGTTCTCCAGCGAGGAGCGCACCACGGCGACCGGGGTGCGCAGTTCGTGGGAGAGCCGGCTCGCCATGCTTTCCAGATAGGTGTGGTGGCGCGCCAGGCGTTCGAGCAGCGCGGAGAAGCTGCGGGAGAGATCGCCGATCTCGTCGCCGGCCTTGGAGGCGGCGAGCGGCGCGGCGATGCGGCCGTGGCCGTCGATGGCGCGCTCGGCCTCGTCCCGCAGGCGGCGGATGCGCCAAGAGAGGCGCGAGGCGAAACCCAGCACCAGCACCGCCAGCGCGCCGAAGCCGGCCAGGGTGAGCAGCAGCAGGCGTTCCAGGGCGTGCTGGCGCAAGGACAATACGGAGTCGGAGCGCTCCTCCACCACCACCGCGCCGAGCACGCGGCTGCCCTCCCAGATGGGATGCGCCGCGGAGACCACCAGCGCCCGGCCGTCCACCGTGGTGCGCACCTGGGCGCCGGGGATGCCCAGCAGCGCGTCGTGCACCTCCCGCCCGCGGGTGGGTGTCCAGTCCGCATCCATGCGTCCGCCGGGCGGCGGCACGATGCGGGCCACGATGACACGCCAGAAGCGGCGCCACAGGGGCTCCGGGGGTGCGGCCTCGGCCTCCAGGTTGCCGGCCAGCGCCAGCACGCGCAGGTCGCGGCTCACCACACTGATGCGTGAGGTGCTGCGCTGCACGCCGCGCAGGATGGCCTGGACCTCTTCCACCGCGCGCCGCTCGGCGGCCCGGTCGGCCGACGGCTCGACGATCTCCTCGCCGGGCAGCAGGGATTCGTCGGCGGCCACCCGGGAACTGGGCGACCACTCCTTCATGCCCAGCAGTTGCGGGCGCTCGTGCAGCGCGGTGGCGACTGCCCGCGCCGTGCCGATGAGCGCCTGCTGCTGGCCTTCCAGCAGGAAGGCCTCCGTCTCGGTGAGATAACGGTAGCCCACCCACGGCAGGGCCAGCAGCGGCAGCGCCAGCAGCGCGAGCTTGGTGCGCAGGCTGATGCGCCAGCGCGGGGCGGCGGCGTCGGCCATCACTGCGCCTTCCAGCGGTAGCCCATGCCGTACACGCTCTCGATGGCGTCGAAGCCCGCATCCACGGCCGCGAACTTGCGCCGGATGCGCTTCACGTGGGAGGTGATGGTGCCGTCGTCCACCAGCCGCGCGTCGTGCATCAACTGGTCGCGGCTCTTCACGTGGCCGGGAGTCTTCGCCAGCGTGTGCACCATCCAGAACTCGGTCAGGGTCAGGTCCACCGGCTGCCCGCGCCATTGGGCGGCCAGGCGCATGGCGTCCAGGCGCAGGGGGCCGCGTTCGATGGCCTCCTCCTGCGCCTCCCCATCCGCCAGCGCGTCGATGCGGCGGAACAGCGCCGCGATGCGCGCCAGCAGGTGGGGCATGGAGATGTCCTTGGTGAGGTAGTCGTCCGCCCCCAGGCGCAGGCCGGAGACCACGTCGAAATCGCTGTCCCGCGCGGTCAGGAAGATGATGGGCAGGCGCTTCGACAGGCCGCGCAGTTCGCTGCACAGGGTGAAGCCGCCCTCCGGCTCGTCCCCCAGGCCGATGTCGATCACCGCCAGGTCCGGCAGGCGCGCGCGGAAGGCGGCCAGGGCCTGCGGGCGGTCGGCGTAGGCGGCCACCTCGTAGCCTTGGCGCGCGAAGGCCGCGGCGTAGTTGTCGCGGATGGCGGCTTCGTCCTCGACGATGGCGATGCGGCGTCCCATGGGCATCTTCGCTGTTGATCCGGGGCGGACTATAGCACCGTGGCCGGGCGCTGCCGCCCGCCGCGCCAAGAGCCATTTTTCCGCCACATTTCGCCCCCGCTTCTCCCCTTTTGCCCCCGAATGCCGGCCCTGTCCGGCGCTGAAATGCCAACACGGGCAAACGGCCCGGCCACCGCAAAAGGGAGAACAAGCAATGAACACCACCACAGCGCGCGACGCCGCGCCGGCATCCGGCCGGCAGCACATCGCGGAGATTGCCGCCCTGGTCCTGCGCATCCTCGCCGGCGGCCTGCTGGTCGCCCTGGTCCAGGTCGTCCTCGTGCTGCTGCTCACGTCCCGTGCCTACGCCGTGGAGATGCAGGCCACGCCCATGAAGGTGTCGGAAGCAGGCCAGGGCACGCTGCTGATGCGCGCCGACGACGGCAGCACCCACGCCCTGCCAACCCTTGCCACCGACGTGACGATACGGGTCAACGGTCCGCTCGCCCGCGCCCGCGTGGTGCAGACCTTCCGCAACCCGGGCACCGACTGGCTGGAAGGCATCTACGTGTTCCCGCTGCCGGACAACGCCGCCGTGGACCGCCTGCGCATGCAGGTGGGCGAACGCGTCGTGGAAGGCGAAATCCACGAGAAGGAACAGGCCCGCGCCCAGTTCGAGCAAGCCCGCAAGGAAGGCAAGCGCGCCGCGCTGGTGGAGCAGGAACGGCCCAACATCTTCACCACCAGCGTCGCCAACATCGCACCGGGCGCGGAAATCCGCGTGGAAATCGAATACCAGCAGACCCTGGACTATCAGATCGTGGATGACGCAGGCCGCTACAGCCTGCGCTTTCCCATGGTGGTGGGTCCGCGCTACATCCCCGGTGCGCCGGACGGCGAGCGCAGCGCCGGCCACGGCACCGTGCCGCCGACGAACCAGGTGCCGGACGCCCACCGCATCACCCCGCCCGTGCTGCACCCGGACAAGGGCCTCATCAACCCGGTGAGCCTGCGCGTGGAACTGGACGCGGGCGTGCCCCTGGCATCGGTGGACAGCCCCTACCACGCGGTGCGCATCGACACTCCCCATGCCCACCGCCGCGTCGTCGAACTGGCCGCCGGTACCGCCCCCGCCAACCGGGATTTCGAACTGGTGTGGACGCTGGCCGCCGGCCAGGCGCCCCAGGTGGCCCTGTTCACCGAATCGGGCAGGAACGTGGATTACGCCCTGCTGATGATGGTGCCGCCGCGCCTGAAGGCCGACGAAAGCCCGCTGCCCCGGGAGGTGATCTTCATCCTCGACACCTCCGGCTCCATGGACGGCACCTCCATCGTGCAGGCGCGGGAGGCGCTGGCCCTGGCCCTGCGCCGGCTGAACCCGGCCGACCACTTCAACGTGATCGAATTCAACTCCCAGGCCAACGCCCTCTTCCCCGCCGCCCAGCCGGCCACCCGCAACCACGTGGAACTGGCCGCCCGCTGGGTGCGCAGCCTGCAGGCCCGCGGCGGCACGGAGATGCGCCAGGCGCTGGCGATGGCGCTGGACGGCGCGGAAGACCCGACGCGGGTGCGCCAGGTGATCTTCCTCACCGACGGCGCAGTGGGCAACGAGGAGGCCCTGTTCCGCCTCATCGAGCAGCGCCTGGGGGATTCCCGCCTCTTCACCGTCGGCATCGGCTCCGCCCCCAACAGCCACTTCATGCGCAAGGCCGCCAGCGCCGGGCGCGGCACCTTCACCTACATCGGCAAGCTGGAAGAGGTGCAGGAACGCATGTCGGCCCTGTTCGCCAAGCTCGAATCCCCCGTGCTCAAGGGCATCGAGCTGGCGTGGCCGGACGGCAGCGCCGCCGAAGCCTGGCCGCGCCGGGTGCCGGACCTGTACGCCGGCGAACCGCTGGTCGTGGCCGCCGCGCTGAAGAAGACCGGCGGCACGCTGCGCGTCACCGGCTGGGGGCGCGACGTGCAATGGCAGGCGGACGTGCCGCTGGCCGAAGCCTCCCCCGCGGCCGGCATCGGCGTGCTGTGGGCACGTCAGAAGATCGACTCGCTGCTGGACGGCCTGCGCGGCGGCGCACAGGAAGCGGAAGTCCGCCCCGCCGTCGTGGAACTCGCGCTGCAGCACCACCTGGTGAGCCGCTACACCAGCCTGGTGGCGGTGGACAAGACACCCGTCCGTCCGGCCGCCGAAGCCCTCAAAGGCGGCGCCATGCCCACCAACCTGCCGGAAGGCTGGAAGTACGAATCCGTCTTCGGCCAGTTGCCCAAGGGTGCCACCGGCGCGCGCATGAACCTGCTCCTCGGCTGCCTCGCCCTCTTCGCCGGCGCCGCGCTGTGGCTGATCCAGCGCCGCAGCCGCGCCGCCTTCACCCTCCCCGCCTGATTCCGCCTTTACTCACCCGACGATCCAGCGCACGACACCGTTCGCCCTGAGCCTGTCGAAGGACTTTGGCACCAATCGGGCTTCGACAAGCTCAGCCCGAACGGTACTTGGTTGCCGGATTGACCCTAGGAGCCCGACCATGAAATCCGCCCGTACCTGCCATCACTGCAACAGCAAGGACTTCCTCGGCGTGGAATGCGCCTGGCCGGCCCCGGCCTGCCTCGGCCTCTCCGACACCATCACCCCCCGCCAGCGCTGGCGTGCCCGCGTGCTGCGCACCGCCGCCGTGCTGGCGCTCGCCGCCGGTCTGTGGCAGTTCGGCCAGGCCGGCTACATCCACGCCAAGGCCTGGCTCGCCCAGGTGCTGATCGGCCAGGCCTGGGCCGAGACCCAGGCCGGCGCCACCCAGGTCAAGCCCTGGCCGTGGGCGGACACCTGGCCGGTGGCCCGCCTGCGCGCACCGGCCCACGGCGTGGACCTCTACGTGCTGGCCGGGGCCGAAGGGCGCACCCTGGCCTTCGGCCCCGGCCACATGTACGGCACGGCGCTGCCCGGCGAGGACGGCAACGCCGTGCTCGGAGCCCACCGGGACACCCATTTCGCCTTCCTGCAATGGCTGGAGGACGGCAGCGAACTGGAAGTGGAGACGCCCTACGGCGACCTGCTGCGCTACTTCGTCGCCCACCGCGAGGTGGTGGACCAGAACGACCTGCGCCCGCTGGCCCAGCCGCCCGCCGGCCGCGTGCTCACCCTGGTGACCTGCTGGCCCTTCGAGGCCCTGCAGGCCGGCGGCCCGCTGCGCTACGTGGTGACGGCGGTGGGTGCGGAAGAGAACGAATCCTCACGCCGACGTGGCGCGGTAGCGCTGTAGTGGCGGCTACACGCGCTGCGCCACGATCCCTTCGTCGCGGAAGCGCAGCAGGCGTTCGCGGTCGGGGATGGTCACGTAGCGCCGGCTGATGGTGATCAGGCCGTTGTCGGTGAGGGTCTGGAAGGCGCGCGACAGCGTGGGCGGGCTGATGTTGAGATAGGAGGCGATGACCTGCTTCTGCGCCGGCAGCAGCGCTTCGACCACGCCGTGGGCGTTGACGCTGGCGTGTTCGAGCAGGTGGTCGATGATGCGCTCCATGGCGGTGTGCAGCGTGAGGGCCTCGATCTCGCCGGTGAGCTTGTGCACCCGACGCCCCAGGTGCGCCAGCAACGCCGTGCCGAAGGACAGGCTGGAGGCCTGCACGCGGCGCAGGGCGTCGGCCGGGATCAGCAGCAGCACCGTGGACGTCAGGCTGTGCGCATGCACCGCGGCGGGCTGGCGGGTCAGCACCTCGACTTCGGCGAACACCTGCGGCGGGTCGAGGATGTCCAGCACCTTCTCCGCGCCGCGGGTGTTGGACGCGGACAGGCTCATCTGCCCGCTGATGACGATGTAGGCGCCCTCCGGTTCGTCGCCCTTCTGGAACAGCACCTGCCCCTTCTGCAGGCACACCAGGCGGGCGGCCTTTTCCAGGAGGGCCATCTCCTCGCGCCCGAGATCCTGGAACAGCGGATGGCGCGACAGCACCGTGCGCCCGGCCAGCGTGCCGTGCTCCTCCGCGACGGCCGCCGCGCGCCGGCCGCCGCGCGCGCGTCCGGCCTGGGACGCGAATACCGTCAGGATCACCATGCGCCCCTGCAGCACAAGGTGCGTGATGCGCACCGGCACCGGCTTCGCCCGGCCATCCTGCACCACGCAGTCGAATTCGCCCTCGTAGGCGCCGTGCATCAGCACTTCGCTCATCACCACGGGCAGGCGCTGCACCTGGGCCTCGCCGAAAAGCTGTGCCGCCGAGCGCGCCTGGAGTTCGTCCGCCGGCACGCCGAACAGGGTTTCGGCCGCGGCATTGGCATGCAGCACGGCGACGGGCAGCAGGGAGGCGTCCAGCGCCATCACCAGCGTGGGCGAAGTGCCCTCGGCGATCATCTCCAGCACGTCGGATTCGCTGGCGTGCAGCGTGGCGCTGCCGAGGGCGAGCACGTCGGCGAAGCCGCGCGTGAGCCCCGTGGAGCCGATCCCGCCGCCGACCTGGGCTTCGCTGTGGAACTCGCCGTGGCCGGCGGCACTGGCCTCCCGCAGGCGGCGCGCCAGGCCCTGGTCCTCGCCCTGGATGTGGCGGATCAGCCAGTCGCCCAGAAAGGCCAGCAACTGGCGGCCGTCGGGCACGGCATTCTCGGACAGGTCGTCGATCATGTCGCCCACGTGGGCGAGGAAGCGTTCGTGGTTGCGGTGGTGGTGCTCGGCGTAGTCCGGCGACACGCCGCACAGCGCCATCAGCGCCTCTTCGGTGCCGAAGTGGACCTCCGCGTAGTCCTTCAGGTAGCCCACCAGCAGACGCACTTCATCGGCGCTCAGCGTCTTCTCCGCATCCAGGCGGATCGCCACGGCATTGACCATGTCCACCAGGCCGCGGTGCTGCCGGTCGATCACGTCGACCCCGGTCCGCAGCGCGTCGCTCCATGCCAGTTGTTCCATACGGTTCACCTCGGGTGTTGCCGGAACGCGTCTCGCATGTCCGGCGCAATGCGGCGATTCTGGCCAAGCCGGCCGGCAAGGCGATTGATGCAGGTCAAGTACGCCGGAGGCCGGGTGCCGGGCGGCCCGAATCGAGTCCCCCGGTGCATTGCCGGTCACGCCAGATCGGCACCCTTTTCCTGCAGCAGGGCGCGCAGTATGGAACGATGGCAGCGTGCCTCGTCCTCACAGTAGCAGCCGACGGAGAAATTCGTGCCGTGGGAAAGCGCGGCGAGCAGTTCCAGGTCGTGGGCGCTCGCGGGCTGCGCCATCTCGGCGCGATAGCGCTTCGCGAACGCGGCCCACTGGGCCGGCGTCCCGGCGGCCTGCGCCATCTTCATGGTCTCCACGCTGGGCGCGAGGTTCGGAAACCAGACGTCGTACCAGTTCCGCGTGCCGAACTCGGACTTGGGCACGCCCCGCGGCGGCCGGCGCACCGTGCCGATGCGGATGCCTTCGTCCGGCGCCCGGGCGCTGCCCAGGCGAACGACCCGTATGACCATCTGGCTCACCTCCAATAGACCGCGATACGAACGCCAAGGATACGCCGCCCGCAGCGCCACGATGGTACCCGGGCGGGCAAGGAAGGCGGCCGAACCGCTATCATTGCGCCCTGTTCCCAGCCGCCGCGCCCCATGACCACGCCGCATCGCCACGCCCCCGACGCCCGCCTCGAACTCCTCGCCCCCGCCCGCACCGCCGACATCGGCATCGAGGCGATCAACCACGGCGCGGACGCGGTGTACATCGGCGCCCCGGCCTTCGGCGCCCGCACCGGCGCGGGCAATCCACTGGCCGACATCGAACGCCTGGTGCGCCACGCGCACCGCTTCGGCGCACGCATCTTCGCCACCCTCAACACCATCCTGCGCGACGACGAACTGGAAGAGGCTCGCCGCCTGGCCTGGGCCCTGTACGAGACGGGCGCGGACGCGCTGATCGTGCAGGACATGGGCCTGCTGGAACTAGACCTGCCGCCCATCCAGTTGCACGCCAGCACCCAGACCGACATCCGCACGCCCGAGAAGGCGCGCTTCCTGCAGGACGCGGGCTTCTCCCAGATGGTGCTGGCGCGCGAACTCACGCTGGCGCAGGTCCGCGCCATCCGCGCGGCCACCGACCCGGCCCGCTGCACCCTGGAATTCTTCATCCACGGCGCCCTGTGCGTGGCCTACAGCGGGCAGTGCTACATCAGCCACGCCCACACCGGGCGCAGCGCCAACCGGGGCGATTGTTCGCAAGCCTGTCGCCTGCCCTACAACGTGCTGGACCAGGGCGGGCGCATCGTCGTCCACCAGCAGCACGTGCTGTCCCTGAAGGACAACGACCAGTCCGCCAACCTCGCCGCACTGGTGGATGCCGGGGTGCGCAGCTTCAAGATCGAGGGGCGCTACAAGGACATGGGCTACGTGAAGAACATCACCGCCCATTACCGGCAACTGCTGGACGGCATCCTCGCCGGACGGCCGGAACTGGCCCGCGCTTCCAGCGGGCGCTGCAGCTACACCTTCACCCCTGACCCGCGGCGCAACTACAACCGCGGCGCCACCGACTACTTCCTCCACGGCCGCCAGGCCGACATCGGCGCCTTCGACGCCCCCACCTGGGCCGGGCTGCCGGTAGGCCACGTGGTGCGTGTGCTGACCGACGGCTTGGAACTGGAAGGCGATGCCGCGCTCGCCAACGGCGACGGCCTCACCTGGTTCGACCTGCAGCGCAACCTGCAGGGCCTGCGCGCCAACCGGGTGGAACGCCTGGTCCAGCCGGCCGCGGAACCGCAACTCGCGCGCTGGCGTGTGTGGCCGGCCGACGGCATGGCCGGGCGCAAGGACCTGCGCCCCGGCACGGAAGTGTCCCGCAACACCGACATGGCCTGGGACCGCCTGCTGGAGAAGAAATCCGCCGACCGCCGCATCGCCCTGGCAATGACGCTGCGGGAGACCGCCGACGGCCTCGCCCTGGACGTGGAGGACGAAGACGGCCACCGCGCCACCGCCACGCTGGCCCACGCCTTCGAGCCGGCCAGGGATACGGCCCGCGCCGAAACCACCCTGCGCGAACAGCTCGGCAAGCTGGGCAACACGATCTTTGCCGTGGAACGCATCGCCATCGCCCTGCCCCGCCCCTGGTTCCTGCCCGCAGGCGCGGTCAACGCCCTGCGCCGGGACGCCATCGAAAAACTGGAAGCCGCCCGCGCCGCCGCCTGGCAACGCCTGCCGCGGGCAATGGCCGTCGAACCGCCCGCGCCCTACCCGGACGGCAGCCTCACTTATCTTGCCAACGTCTTCAACCACAAGGCCCGCGACTTCTACGCCCGCCACGGCGTCCAGGTCATCGCCGCGGCTTACGAGAGCCACGAGGAAACAGGCGAAGCCAGCCTGATGATCACGAAGCACTGCGTGCGCTACAGCCTGAGCCTGTGCCCGAAGCAGACCGCCGGCGTCACCGGGGTGGCCGGCACCATCCGCGCCGAACCGCTGGTGCTGGTCAACGGCAGCGAACGGCTCACGCTGCGCTTCGACTGCAAGCCTTGCGAAATGCACGTGGTCGGGCGCATCAAGAAGAGCGTGCTGCGGGAAGCCCAAGCCGCCCCGCTGCAGTTCTACCGCCCCCGCCCGCCGGCCGCCTGACTAGACGCGGAGCCCCTGCATGGCCGCGGTGCCGGCGGCGGGGGTGGAAGCCCCATGGAGTTCGTCGCAGAAACGCTCGCTGACCTCCGCGAAATTCCCCACCGTGTTCTGGAACGCGAGGACGTCGGTGCCCTCGATGGGCAGCGCATAGCACAGCATTGCCCGCTCGGAACCCCGGTCCACGGCGAAGCTCGCGCCGCGGGTCTCCAGCCCGAACATGTTCCATTCCAGCAGGCGGCGGTAGAAGGCGGCCTGGTCGGCCTCCGGCACCGGGGCGACCGGGCAGTACAGATGCAGCACGTCGGAGTCTTCCGGCAGCTCGAAGACGATCTCCGCCCTATCCCCGTAGCGCAGGGCGCAGACGCCTTCGGGGTTGAGGGCAAGGCCGTCGATGCCGGCCAGGACGGCCAGTTCGTTGAGCCAGGCATTCACGGTATCGGTATGGCGCGACATGGTCTCTCCCCGGTCAGAACAGCAGGCCTTCGCCGCTGCGTGCCGTCACGATTTTGTTGAACTGCTCCAGCGTCAGGCGGTCGAGGAAGTCCAGCGACTTTTCGGTGTAAGACTCCTTCTTGGTGTCCACCATGGTGTTCATGATCTTGCCGCGCTCGAAGTCCACCACCGTGCTCCCCAGGGCCTGCTGGAATTCGGTCATCCCCTTCTTGGGGCTGGCGATGCGGTCCTTGGTCTCGTCGTCCAGCTTGTCGAGCATGGTGTGCGACTGCAGCATGCGCAGCGTGCCCGCGGGCAGTTCCTTGGCCGGCACCATCAGCAGACCGCCGCCCTGGCCCGGTTCGAGGTTGCGGAAACCGCCTTCCTTCGCGCCCTGGGCCAGGCGTTCGAAGAGGGTTTCATCCCGCGACATCACGCTCAGTTGATCCAGCGTAAAGCGCGAACAACTGTTGTCGTCGAACTGGATCTGACCCACCTCACGGTCGTTGAACTCGTAGATCGTGCATTCCGGGAAGGCTTCCCGCAGCGCGCCGGACAGGTTGGCCGTGGATTGCTGGGCCGCGTCCATGACGAAGAAGTGCGGCTTGCCGTCGATGATCTTGGCGTCGATGGCGGTCCAGTGGGCGCCGTTCTGCACGGCGATCTGGAAGCGCTGGCCTTCCTTGAGGCCGCCGCTTTCCAGGCTGCTCTTGATGCCGTCGAGAATCTTGCCCAGTTCGCAGCCCTTGGGATTGCCGGGATCGAACTCCGCCACGAAGGCGCGGATGGGCGCGCCGCCGGATTCCTTGCGGGCCACCATCTTGGCGTACAGCGCCACCGTCATCTGGTCGCGGTTCCAGAAGTCGTTGTCGAAACCTTCCGCGATGCGGTTCTTCGCTTCCACCAGTTCCTGGTCGGTATTCACCTTGCCCTGCACGCGGCCGACGTTCTCTTCGCCGGAGCCCCGCTCTTCCAGCGTCAGGTTCTGGTTCTGCGGAGGCGTGTAGTCCCGGATGCGGGTGGGCTGCGTACCGCTCAGGTCCACCTTGACGAAGCGGCCGAAGCGGGCGGAGGTGATGTCGGTGGCGATGTGCCGCCCGGTCTGGGAGTCCCGCACGAACAGACACTTGGGCGGGTCCATCTTGAAAATCTTGCCGATGAAGGTCTTGGCCAGCCAATTCTTCAGCCTGGTGCCGACACTGGCATTTTCGACCGATTCGCCCGGCCGGTAGTAGCCGGTCTTGACACGCACATCACCGGCGGAATGGACATTCATGTTCATGAAGCAGCGCTCCTGGATTGCCGTCGCAAGTCTAAGTACCTTCCCCGCTTGAGTAACGGCTGCGCGGAATTGGTTCGCGCAAGCTGTCGCACCGGCTCAATAGTGCGGCGGAATCTCGTCGCGCAGCGAAAGCGGCTGGGCCGGAGTCGTGGCGTTGCGCAACTGCTCCTGCAGGTGCGCCAACTGCTTCTGCAGGCGCTCGATCTCCCGTTGCTGGCGGAACACCGTCATGTTCAGCGTGTCGAGCAGGTCCTCGGCGAAGGAAATCTTGCTTTCCAGCTCCACCAGGCGGGCATCGAGGGCGTTCGGTTCACTCATCGGCATCGCTCTCCTCCTCCGCCGTCCCCTTCACGACCGCCGGCGCAGCCGCCGCCAGCATGGCCACACGGGTGTCGGGCGTCTCCAGGCTGATGCGGCCGATGGCTCCGGCGCGGAAATCGGTCAGCAGCAGGCCGGCGGCCTTTTCCAGGTCCAGCCCGCCGCCCTTGAGCAGGCAGCCGCGCCGGCGCGCCACTTCTTCCACCACGGCGTGGCCGTCCGCGGGCGGCGCCTTGAACCTGTAGCGCGCGGCAAGCTCCTGCGGGTAGCGCGCCAGCAGGATGGTGCCGAGAAAGGCCGCGACCTCTTCGTCGATCACCGCGTTGCGGCCGATAGCGTGGCAGGCGGCGAGCATGAAGCCGTCGGAATCGTGGTCGATCTTGGGCCACATCATGCCCGGCGTGTCGGTCACGGTCATGTGCTCGCCCAGGTCGAAGGTCTGCTGGGACTTGGTCACCGCCGGCTCGTCGCCCACCTTGGCCACGCGGCGGTTGAGCAGCGCGTTCATCAGCGTGGATTTGCCCACGTTGGGAATGCCCATGATCATCAGCCGCAAGGGCTTGGTGCCGTCGTTGCGGTGCGGCGCCAGCGCCTGGGCGAGCCGGGGGACACGGGCCACGTCGCCCGGCTTCTTGCACGACAGCGCCACCGCCTTCACGCCCGGCTGGCGGTCGTAGTACGCGAGCCAGGCGCGGGTCGCCTCCGGGTCCGCCAGATCGGTCTTGTTGAGGATCTTCAGGCAGGGGCGCTGACGGAACTCGCGCAGCTCGCGGATCATCGGGTTGCAGCTCGCCTCGGGGATGCGGGCGTCGAGCACCTCGATCACCACGTCGGTGCGCGCCATGGTCTCGGCCGCCTTGCGGCGCGCCGAGGTCATGTGGCCGGGGAACCATTGGATGGACATGCGTGAACCGGGGAATGCGTCTGCAGGGGGCGCCATTATCGCAGCAATGGGCGCAGCAAAACGCCCCGTTTCCGGGGCGTCCCATCGGTATCCGGGCTTGTCGCTGGCTTATGCGGCTTTCTGGACCAGATCGTCCTGCGCCCGCTTGCTCACGGACAGGATTTCGATGCCGATCAGTGCGCCGTTCTCGTCGTAGTCCGCAATGACGCCAGGCTCGATCTCGCGGCTGGTGGCGACTTCCTTTTCGGATAGCCCGACGTAGGCGCAATCCGCAATGGGGTCGAACTCAAGTTTCATGGCTGTCTGCCTCTTCGAAGTAGGCCGTGATGATGAAAGGCGGATGCGTGGTTTCCTTATAGATGACGCGCAGCACCTTGAACCGTTCCGGGATGTAAAGCAGGGCGTGGGCCAGTTCGGGATCGTTGTGGTCGGGCTCGGTCCTCAGCGGATTCTCCAGGGCGACCTGTACCCACTCGATACGCACTTTCCGCTGGGCAAGGCGCTTCTTCGCGTGTTCGGTCAGGATGAATTCCATGCGGTGACCTGCGTTCCCATTGGTGACGGATCGAACCTGCCAGGTGCGCGTTCCATCAAACCCGACTCTATCGGATTGGTGGCGAAGTCGCCACCCGGACGGCCGCCAGCGTCGGCATTCCCCTGTCCGGCAGGCTCGATCCCCTTCATTTGCTGCAGGCGCGAATCGGCCTGCACGCCTGCGCCGGGGCGGGCGTTCGGAGTACAATTCTTCCCCTTTGCTGCACTGCGGAGCACGCCATGTCTGTCGCCCAGACCGAAAACCTCAACATCGTCGCCGTCGACCACATGCCGTCGCCGGAAGAGATCAAGGCCCGCGTGCCGCTCTCCGAGACGGCCGCCGCCACCGTGCTGGCCGGCCGCCGCGCGCTGGCCGGCATCCTGGACCGCAAGGACGAACGCCTCTTCGTCGTGGTCGGCCCGTGCTCCATCCACGATCCGGTGGCGGGCCTGGACTATGCCCGCCGCCTGAAGAAACTGGCCGACGAAGTGGCCGACACCATGGTACTGGTGATGCGGGTGTACTTCGAGAAGCCGCGCACCTCCACCGGCTGGAAGGGCTACATCAACGACCCCTACATGGACGACTCCTTCCGCATCGACGAAGGCATGGAGAAGGCGCGCCGCTTCCTCATGGACGTGTGCGAAATCGGCCTGCCCACCGGCACCGAGGCGCTGGACCCCATCGCCCCGCAATACTACGGCGACCTGATCTCGTGGACCGCCATCGGTGCGCGCACCTCCGAATCCCAGACCCACCGGGAGATGTCCTCCGGGCTATCCACGCCGGTGGGCTTCAAGAACGCCACCGACGGCGACCTGGAAGTGGCCATCAACGCCATCATCTCCGCCTCGCGTCCCCACAGCTTCCTCGGCATCAGCGGCAAGGGCCAGTCGGCCATCCTGCGCACGCGGGGCAACCGCCTGGGCCACGTGGTGCTGCGCGGCGGCGGCGGGCGGCCGAACTACGACACGGTGTCGATTTCGCTGGCCGAGCAGGCACTGGCCAAGGCCAAGCTGCCGGTGAACATCGTCGTGGACTGCTCCCACGCCAATTCGTGGAAGAAGGCCGAGTTCCAGCCTCTGGTCATGAAGGACGTGATCCACCAGATCCGCGAGGGCAACCGCTCCGTGGTCGGGCTGATGATCGAGAGCAACATCGAGGCCGGCAACCAGCCCATCCCGGCCGACCTGTCCCAGCTCAAGTACGGCTGCTCGGTCACCGACGCCTGCGTGGGCTGGGGCACCACCGAGGAGATGATCCGCAACGCCGCTGCCGTGCTGCGCGAAGTGCTGCCGAAGCGGGGCGAGGCTGCATGAATCTCGTCGTACAGGGAGCGGAGGTCGATTCCCTCGTCCTGAAGCAACTCGCCAGCCTCACGGCGGCGCATAGCATCGTGCAGATCACCCCCGGCGCCTTCCGCCTGGTGGATGCGGAAGAACACGACGACGTGGCCGCCCTGTGCGAGCGCGCCGCCCTCGACCATGCCTGGGTGCCCGGTGGGCGGCGGCTCGCCGACTACGGACTGTTCGTCACCGACATGGACTCGACGCTGATCAACATCGAGTGCATCGACGAGATCGCCGACCTGCAGGGCCTCAAGCCCCAGGTGGCCGCGATTACCGAGGCGGCCATGCGCGGCGAGATCGACTTCCGCGAGTCCCTCATCCGCCGCGTCGCCCTGCTCGCCGGGCTGCCGGTGGAAGCCCTGGCCCAGGTGTACGAAGAGCGCCTGGCCCTGAACCCGGGCGCTGAACGCCTGCTGCGCGGCCTCAAGCAGGCCGGCATCCATACCGTGCTGGTGTCCGGCGGCTTCACCTATTTCACCGAGCGCCTCAAGCAGCGCCTGGGCTTCGACGAGGCCTGGGCCAACGAACTGGAAGTGGTGGATGGCCGCCTCACCGGGCGGGTCAGCGGCTCCATTGTCGACGCCGCCGGCAAGGCCGCCCACCTGGAACGCGCCCGCGCGGCCCTCGGTCTGCACCCCGCCCAGACCATCGCCGCGGGCGACGGCGCCAACGACATCCCCATGATCCAGGCCGCCGGCTTCGGCGTCGCCTTCCGCGCCAAGCCGGTGCTGCGCGCCGTGGCCGACTGCCGCCTGGACCACAGCGGGCTGGACGGCATCCTCAACGTGCTGGGCTGACCCCCAGCGGGCATCGCCTGTGTGGAGCGGCCTTGGCCGCGATCCAGCCGATGAAGGAACGGGCGCCGCCATCGCGGGCAAGCCCGCTCCCACCAAAGCCGGCCCGCCTTGCCTTGCGCCACTCGCCCGCCGATAATCGGAACCGGCCGACGAACGCCGCGGCCGCCGCGCGATCTATATACAACAATCGGCGTATCGCTCTCCACACCGTCCGACCATGAAGGTCATCCCCATCCGCCAGGCCGGCACCGGTCCGGCAACCGATGTACCGGCCGCCTCCGACGGCACTGGCATACCGCACACCGACCGGCGTGGCCGCAGCGTGCGCGACCTGCGCATCTCGGTCACCGACCGCTGCAACTTCCGCTGCGTTTACTGCATGCCGCGGGCGGTGTTCGACAACGACTACCCTTTCCTGCCGCGCAACCAGTTGCTGAGCTTCGAGGAGATCGTCCGCGTCGCGCGCCTCTTCGTCGCCCGCGGGGTGAAGAAGATTCGCATCACCGGCGGCGAGCCGCTGCTGCGCAAGCACATCGAACGCCTGGTCGGCATGCTGGCCGAACTGGACGGCGTGGAACTCACCCTGACCACCAACGGCGTGCTGCTGCCCAAACTCGCCCGCCCGCTCCGGGACGCGGGCCTGCACCGCGTCACGGTGAGCCTGGATTCCCTGGACGACGCCACCTTCCGCCGCATGAACGACGCCGACTTCCCGGTGGCACGCGTGCTCGAAGGCATCGCCGCAGCCGAGGCCGCCGGGCTGGCGCCCATCAAGGTCAACATGGTGGTCAAGCGCGGCACCAACGACGACGGCATCGTGGACATGGCCCGCCACTTCCGCGGCAGCGGCCACATCCTGCGCTTCATCGAGTTCATGGACGTGGGCGCCTCCAACGGCTGGAAGATGGACGAGGTGCTGCCCTCCCGCGAGGTCGTCGAACGCATCCACCGGATCTTCCCGCTCGACCCCATCGACCCGAACTACGAAGGCGAAGTGGCCGAACGCTGGCGCTACCAGGATGGCGCGGGCGAGATCGGCGTGATCTCCTCGGTCACCCACGCCTTCTGTTCCACCTGTACGCGCATCCGCCTGTCCACCGAAGGCAAGCTCTACACCTGCCTGTTCGCCGACCACGGCCACGACCTGCGCGCGCTCCTGCGCAGCGACGCCGACGACGCCACGCTGGACACCGCCATCGCCCGCGTCTGGGCCGTGCGCGACGACCGCTACTCGGAAATCCGCACCGCCAACACCCCCCGCCAGCACAGGGTCGAGATGTCCTACATCGGCGGCTGAAGCCGAGTACCCCGATAAAGCGGGGTCACCGCTCCCTGCCGGCTTCATGCCAGGCTTTCTGCACCGGCGACAGCAGATACTCCGCCACCGTCCGATCGCCCAGGAGAACCTCCGCCGTCGTCTGCATGCCTACCGCCAGGGAGTAGCGGTGACCGCCCGTTTCCAGCGCCACGCTCTGGAGCGCAACCAGCGCCTTGTAGCGCAGCGGCCGCTGCTCCGTGGTCATGCCGGCATCACGCGCCTCTTCTTCACTCTGCGCGTCCGCGCTGACGTGCTCGACGGTGCCGTGGCCCATGCCGTACTTCTGGAAGGGATAGGGCGCGAACTTCAGCTTCACGGCCTGCCCCGGCCGCACGAAGCCGATGTCCTCGTTCGATACCCAGATCTCGGCCTTGAGCTGCTCTCCGCCGGGCACCAGGCTCGCCAGTACCGTTCCCGGCTGCACAACCGTGCCCGCCGTATGCGTGGCGAGGTTCTTGATCACGCCGTCCTGCGGCGCCTTCAGTTCCAGCAATGCGTGCCGATGCCGCTGCTTTTCCAGTTCCATGGCGAGGCGGTCGAGCTGAATCCGGGTCTCGTTGCGTTCGGCGTGCAACTGGCGGAGGTAGTCCGCCTCGATCTGGCGCAGCTTCTTCTCCGACTGCTCGATGGACGCCTGCGCGGAAGCGATCAGATGAATCTGCGTGGCCAGTTCCTGTTCCTTCTCGATCCGTTCGCGCCGCTTGTCGCTGACCATCAGCGGCCCGTAGAAACCCCTGCCGGCCAGTTGTTCGAAAGCCCGTTCCTGCTCGACGTAGTGCGGCAGCACCGCTTCGAGCCGGATCTTCTGCTGCCTGGCGGCGGCCAGTTCCTGCCGCGCTTTTTCCAGGCGGCTTCTTTCCTCGGCCAGCGCCGCCGCCAGAGCTTCGCGATTGGCCAGGTACTGCGCCGCGGCTTCGCGCGCCAGAGCCGGCGGGGCCGCGGAATCCGGTTCGAAGGGGTGCCCGGCAAGTTCCGCGTCGATGCGCCCCAGGGCCAGACGCTTGTGCGCGTGCTCGGTGGCCAGCGCTTCCAGATCCGCCTCGGTCGTGAGCGCATCCATGCGCATCAGCACCTGCCCGGCACTCACCCGTTCCCCCTCACGGACCAGGATGTCCTTGACGATGCCCGCTTCGGCGGGTTGCACGATCTTGAGATAACTCGCCGGCACGAGCTTGCCTTCCGCGACCGCCACGATGTCCAGCCGGCCCAGCACGGCCCAGAACAACAGGAAGCCGAGCAGGGCCGACAGGGTCCAAAGTACTCGCCGCCCCTGCGGATTCGGTGCGGTGTGCTGCAGGCGGATGAGCGGTGGATGAAACGTCCGATAATCGGCGGAAGACGGTCGCCCGAGGGAATTCAGTGGCGGCATTCCGGTATCTTCTCCTGGCATGCAGGGCATGTTCTGGTGGATGGGGAGCCAACCTGGCGGCAAGCTGCAGGCACCGGGCAGAACACAGGCTCCACCCGGTGCCCATGCGGTCAGCGCGTGGGCGATGGAAACGCCATACGCCCTAGCACGGCAGCCGCCCCAGCCCTTCGCGCAAGCCCGCAAATCCCTTCAACTGCGTGCCGCTGCCGGCGGCGAGCGAGAAGGCATCCACGCCGCCGCGCGCCTGGTGGGTGCCGCCGTGCAGCAGACCGGCCAGGCCCGACGTGTCCGCACCCTGCTGCGGACGGCTCCATGCCGGTGCACCCTGCCGTTCGGCGTCCAGCCGCGAGAGGGCGTGCTGCAACTGCGACCAATGCGCCTCGACGGCCTTGTCGGCACCGAACCCATGCGTGCCCTCCCAGGCATTCCCGGATTCGGACCATGGCGCGAACCAGCCCTGGCCCAGGCCGGGCACCGCCTTGCGGCCGTCCCGCCCGAAACCATCGAAGAAGCGCTCCAGCGCATCGTGGCCGTACCGCTGCCCCGGACGCCACGGCTTCGCGCCCGGCCCGTCGTGATGGCCGGAACCGTGGCCGGGCAGCGGCAGATCCGGGCAGTACCCCACGCTCTCGTCGCCCGTGGGCACGATCGTCCTGTTGCCGAAGCTGATCTTGAAGGTATCGGCTGCCGCGGAGCATTCACCGTGCCCGTCGGTCACGGAGATACGGACCTCGATGCTCCCCTTGGCGCCGGCCGGCGCGGTACCGCTGAAGGTCTGCGTGGCGGCATCGAAGCCGAGCCAACCGGGCAGCGGTTTGCCGTTCTTGAGCGTGGCCGTGTAGGTGAGCGTGTCGTTGCGGTCGCGGTCGACGAAGCTGCCGGCCGGCACCTGCCACAAGAAGGACTTGCCCTTGGCAAGCTGCACGTCCTGCAGGCTGCGCGCCAAGTACGGCGCATCGTTGGTGCCCTGGATGGTCACCGCCAGTTCGCCGGCGCTGCGGTTCGTGCCGTCGCTGGCCAGGTAGGTGAAGCGCTCCACCCCGATCTCGCCCGCGCCCAGGCCCTGCACCTTGGCAGAGCCGTTGTCCAGCGCGTACGCATAGCCCCCGTTGGGCAGCAGCGTGAGCCAGCCGTACTCGCCGCGGCGGACGCCGGGATCGGCCACCGTAAGATGGCCGCCTTGCGGAGCATGGTCGTTGGCGAGCACGTTCCCCCAGGCGGCCAGCCAGCGGTCTTCCGTGACGGTGGCCTCGTCGAGCACGGTCACCGGCGCCGGGTCGGCGCTGTCCTGGACCCGCAGCGTAAACGTCTGGCTCGCCGAGGCGCCGGCCAGATCGGTGGCGGTTACCGCGATGCGGTAGTCGCCGGCCTGTGCGGGAGTGCCGCTGAAACTGCCGGTTTGCGCATCGAAGGAGAGCCAGTCCGGCAAGGGATTTCCGTCCGCGAGCGCGGCCGCAAGGCTCAGCGAATCGCCCGCATCGATGTCCACAAACGCCCCGGCGGGAATCTGCCAGACGGCGGCCATGCCCGGCTCCGCCGTCTGGTCCGCGAGCGCCTCGCCAGCCAGGGGCGCGTCGTTGACGTTCGCCACGTCCAGCGTGAAAGTCTGCGAGGCGGAGGCCCCGGCCAGGTCGGTCGCGGCGACGGTGATCGCGACGCTGCCCACCGCTTCGTTGCCGGGCACGCCGGAGAAGGTGCGCGTTGCCGCGTCGAAGGCCAGCCATGCCGGCAGCGGCGAACCGTCGGCCAGTTGCGCCGACCAGTTCAGCACGTCCCCCGCATCCACGTCGCGGAAGGCGTCTTCCGGCAGAACGAACGAGAAGGCCTCGTCCTCGGTGAGGCTCCGGTTGGCGAGGGACGCACCGGCTTCCGGCGCGTCGTTGGTGTTGTGCACGTCGAGCCGCACGGTCTGCGTGGCCAGCAGTCCGTAGTCGCCCCATGCCTCCAGCACGATGTCCAGCGTGCCAACGTCGTCGTTGCCCGGCGTGCCGAAGAAAACGCCGCGCGCCCCGTCGAAGACGAGCCAGTTCGGCAGCACGCCGCCGTCGGCCAACCGGGCGTGCAGCAGCCTGGCCTGGCCGAAGGCGCCTTCCTGATCGAACCCGGACAGATCGACGGTGTACCGATAGGGCGCATCCTCGACGGCCGCGGGCACATCCCCGGCATCGGTCTCAACGGGGTCGCCGGCGCCGATCAGCACCGGCAGCGCCGCCATTTCCCCATCGTCGAAACGCAGCGCCGTCACCGTCGGCGTACCGTCCTGCGTCTTGGCCAGATAGTCCGGGATGCGGATCTCATCGCCGGGGCCGTAGCGCAGCACCAGCGTATCGCCGTCCCAGCCGATCTCCAGGTCCGCAAGGACGATGCCGGGGCCGAACACGATGAAGTTGTCGCTGGGGCCGTCCAGGATGGTGTCGATGCCGTCGCCCCGGTTGAAGAAATAGCCATCGACCCCGTCGCCGCCGATGAGGGTGTCGTTGCCCGCACCGCCATGGAACTCGTTGACGCCCGTACCGCCGTCGAGCACGTCGTCTCCTTCGTGGCCGTACAGGCGGTCGTCCAGGTTGGTGCCGTGGAGCACGTCGTCTTCGCCGTCGCCCTCCACCGTGAAACCCCACGTAACCAGCGTGGCGTAATCCACCACCGTGCCGTCGGCGAACACGAAGGTGTCCACCGCATGGCCGCCGCCCAGCACGTCCTGCGGGTTGAAGCCCGACAGGCGCAGCACATCGCCTTCGCCGCCGTAACGGATGAGCAGGAAGTGGCCGCCCTCGCCGTCGTCGGCGAAGCTCAGCCGGTCTTGCAGCGCATCCGCCTCGATGCCGGGGCCAAAGCGCACGGCATTGCCCGCATCGGTCGTGGACACATCCACGATGGTCACCTCGCCATCGCCCAGGTTGACATCGTAGGCGTCCTGCGTCTGCCCGTCGTAGCGCACCCCGCGGGCGAGCAGTTCATCGAAGCCCAGCGTGGCACCCGTCCATGACAAATGTATTTCCGCCACCGGGGCCTGCATGCCGGGCATGCGCGGGTCGAAGCCGGCAAAGCGCACGCTGCCGCCGTCTTCGCCCAGGCGCAGCAAGAGGTCATGGCCGTCGAACTCCAGGTACAGATCGTCGGCGCTCACGTCGGCGCTCAGTTCGAGGCGGTTGTGATCCTCGGCACGCCATGTTTCGACGATGGTCGTTTCCGCGGCGTAGTACTGATAGACGTGATAAGTGTCCGACCCCACGCCCCCCACCAGCAGGTCCGAACCGCCGTTGCCGTCCAGATAATCGTCGCCTTCGCCGCCAACCAGCGTATCGGCATACTGCGTGCCGTACAGCCAAGCGCCTTCGTCATGGCCGAACTCCGTCCGTCCGGCAACTTCGATCTCATCGGCGGCGACCTCCGTACCGTCGGCAAAGCGGATGATGTCCACGGAACGGGTCTGCGTGGCACGATGGGGCGCATAGCCGCGCAGAATCACGCGGTCGCCGGGTCGGTCCGCGAACTCGATCACCAGATCACCGTCGCGCTCCGAGTAGATCAAATCCTCCGGCCGGATTCCCTCACCGAACTCCAGCACGTTGGGGGCGTCGTCGATGAAGGGATCGCCCTCTCCCCCCTCCTCATCAGTGCTCCCCATGGAAAATCCAACAAAGGAAGGTATGACGGGGCCACCAGCTCCTCTGATGTCCCGGTGATCGTCATCGATGATCACCTCCTGGTCGCCGGCCCGGTACACATAGGTATCCCCGCCCCATTCACCGTAGAGTTCATCCCGGCCCGCGCCTCCACGCAGGGTGTCCGCCCCCAAGCCGCCGTGAAGTATGTCGTCGCCGGCCCCTCCGTCGAGCACGTCGTCGCCATCCAGACCCATCACGATGTCGTTGCCTTCGCCCGCATCGAGCACGTCGCCCTCCGGACTACCGTAGAGCACGTCGTCACCGCTGGTGGGAATATTGGCCGCCAAGTGAGGAGCCGCGAAAAGATCGCCGGTCTGCGCGTAGGCCACGGCTTCCAATCCACCAGCCGGTGCCGCCCGACCGCTCAGTTCGAACCCGCTGCCGTCGAAGGCAAGGGGAGTCTCGGACGTAGCCGCCATCAATGCTGCCGTCTGAGAACGAACCCAGCCCGCAAAATCGAACACGCGCGCCTTACCCTCGGCGTCGATGAACTGGATGCGTTCGAGATCGCCCGGCAGTGTGTCGGCATCTGCCCCGGCGAGCGTGACCGAACCACCTTTACCGCCATCGACCGACAGCACCAACCGCCCATCGAGATCAAAAGCGATCGTGAGCATGGCTGGTTCGATACCCGCACCGAAAGACAGGGTGTCCCGCCCCTCGCCGGCTCCAACCCAATCGTGGCCGTCTCCGTAATTGAATACGAACACGTCGTCCCCGGCCCCGCCGTCCAGTTCGTCGTCGCCCGTCTCACCCGCGATCAGATCGTCGCCGCTATTGACATACACATAGTCGTTGCCGCTACCGGCCGAGACGACATTGCTCCCCCCCGCAAGGTATACGTAGTCATCGTTAGCCCCCGCGCGCACGGCCACCGATTCGCCTGTGTAGTCATAGATCGAGTCATCGGCTGCGCTGCCCAGAATCGTGGTGCCGTCGCCTTGTTCCCGCCATTGCGAGCCCATCACGCCACCGTCGGCACGCTCAACCATTTCTTCGAGCGTCAATTCGGTACCATCGTCGAAACGGAAACGCTTGATCGCCCCGCGCCCGAGATCGCTCCATGCCCCATTGCGCAGCACCAGCGCATCGTTGCCGCCAATGCCAACCACCATGTCGATGTAACCGATATCTCCGGGTTGGGTGTCCCAATTGCGCCCACCCATTTGCACGGTCACATCCTCCAGCCGGATGCCTGGAGCGAACAGCACAGTGTCGTCCGCCACTTGGGCAGAAGCGGCATGAACGGTATCCAGCCCGGAACCCTGCGCCAGGACATAGGTATTGCTGCCGGCACCGCCGTACAGTTCATCGCGGCCAGAGCCGCCTTCGAGCACATCGCTGCCGTCTTCGCCGTAGAGCAGGTCGTCACCGTCCCCGCCCATCAGCGTATCGTTGCCTTCCCGGCCATGAATGGTGCTGTGCTTCTCCGTGCCAACGATCAGTTCATCCTCCGGCGAGCCGTACAGGACCTCCGAATCATCTCCCACGTTGAGTAATGTCTGGACTTCATTCGCGCTCAATGACGCACCGTTGGTGAACTCGAAACTGTGAATGCGCTGCCAGTCGTACAGCCACCCATTGATCCGGACCGAATCGCCGGAGGCAATCACCGTGGCGATGAGATCCTTGCCCTCCAGGCTGAAGCTCACGCCAAACTGGTCGATGCCGTCCTTGAAGACGATTTTCCCAGGACCGCCCTCGATCACGTCCTGCCCGTCGCCGATGCCGAAGTGGTAATTGTGGTATCCCCCGAGATTGAAGAAACGATCGTCTCCCGCACCGCCGTCGATTTCGGCATTGGCGTGTCCGCCAACAATCACATCGTCGCCCGGAGTGCCAACAGTCGTCCGTACAGCCAACGCTTCACGATTCCACACGGTGCCATCGGCAAAGTGCAACTGATCGATGCCATAACCGTATTCCCCCGTCGAACCCCAGGTCTGGTTACGCACCACGACACCCGTACCGTCGGACAGCGTCACTGCCATATCCCCCTGTACGGTCCAGCGCACGGTGACATCCTCGGGCCCGATGCCTGCCGCCAGTTCCAGCGTGTCCAAGCCGTCCGGGTCGTAGCCTTCCTCGATCACGCTTTGCCCGTCGCCCAGGCCGATGCGGTAGGTATCGGAGCCCTCGCCTCCCCGCAGCACGTCGTTGCCCCGCCCGCCTTCCAGCGTGTCGTCGCCTGAATTGCCCAGCAGCGTGTCGTTCCCGCCCCCGCCGACGATCAGATTGTCCCGCCCGGCAAAGCCGTGCAACAGCTCGTCACCGTCGCCGCCGATGAGCACCTGGGAGCGGATCGCCTCGGTATCCCACACCGTGCCATCGGCAAAGACGATCTCCTCCACGGCATAGCGGTTGCCGGCATTGAAATGGTTCTTGACCGTGATCGTCTCGCCCGTGTCGAGGATCGTCAGCACCAGGTCGTCCGACACCTGCCATGTGTTCACCTGAACCTGGACCCGTTCGAGCCGAACGTCCGCCGGGCCGATGCCGGGCTTCAGTTCGATGCGGTCCACCTCGTCCGCCAGCCACGAATCTTCGGTGATCGTGTCGTGCCCGTCGCCGCGGCCGAAGCGGTAGGTGTCGCTGCCGGTACCGCCGGTCAGGGTGTCGTTGCCGGCACCGCCGTCGATGACGTCGTCACCTGCAAAACCTTGCAAGTCATCATTGCCAGCTTCGCCGGTCAGTACGGCCATGCGGATGGCCTGGGCATCCCACACCGTGCCATCGACAAACACGATCTGTTCCACCGCGTAATAGCTACCGCTGTTGAAGTGATTCTTGACGGTGATCGTCTCGCCCGTGTCGCGGATCGTCAGTACCAGATCATCCGAGATCTGCCAGCCCGTCTTGGCCTGCACCCGCTCCAGCTTGACATCCGCCGCCCCGATGCCGGCCTTCAGTTCGATGCGGTCGACATCACTCGTTCCCCATGAACCTTCGGTGATCGTGTCGTGCCCGTCGCCACGGCCGAAGCGGTAGGTGTCGCTGCCCTCCCCGCCCTGCAACTGGTCGTTTCCGGCGCCCCCGTCGAGGGTGTCGTTGCCTGCCCCGCCGATCAGCGTGTCGTGGCCATCGCGGCCCAATATCCGGTCGTTGCCACCCAGCCCATTGATGAGATCGTCTGAACTGCTGCCGCGCAGTACGTCGCTGCCCTGTGTCGGCGTGTTCGTTCCCACCCAGCCGGACAGCGCCACGGAAAAGGTCTCCGCCACGTCTGTTCCCAACGGAGCCAACTGCGCCTGGAGTTCCGCCATGTCCAGTTGATCCAGCAGCCCCATGCCCCGCAGGGCATGGACGAACTCGCCCAGTTCTTCCAGGCCCGCCTCACGGTCGACTCCGATCCGCCCAGCCAGAGTGGAGGCCACCTCGGACAGGTCGCCCACCACGCTCTCGATCTCGTCATCCCAGCCGTAGCGAATCTGCTGGAACAAGTCCTTGAGATGGCTTTGCGCCATCAGTTGCCCATATACCAGCGCTTCCAGTTGGGCATAGGCTTCGTTCAGCGTGCGGCCCGCGTCCCGGCCCGGATTCCGGCCCCAACTGCGCTGCGACCATGCCTGCCCCAGGAAGGCTTCCAGCGCCTCCAGCCGGCGCGCGTCTCCGATGGCATTACCCCACCCGGAGTTCGTGCGGCTGGCCGGGTGGATGTCTTGCACTCCCGTCCAGCGGTAGATGATCTCGGTCACCAGCGCGTTGCGTTCGTCCGCATCCGCCGTGCCCACGAAGCGTTCGACCAGTGCGGTCAGTTCAGGATCGAGCACCATCGCCTGGTGCAGGTCGCGCACCTTGCCGTAGCCCTGCGCATCGGGCAGCGCGGCAATGTCTTCGGGCACTTCCAGCCATTCGGTGGGCACGCTGTAGGCCGCATCGGACTTGAACCACACGTCGGAGGCAGTGCGCTCCTCCCCGTCCGTGGTGGTGAAACTGCCCACCTGCTTGTGGGCGTTGCCGTTGGCATCCACGTGGCTGGAATTCGTATAGCCCACATCGATGCTCTGCACGCCAGCCTCTTCCAGCGTCAGCAGTTCGCCCTCGTCAGTGTAGCCATCGCCATCAGCATCCCGCCATACGCGCAGTTCGGAGAAAGCCGCATCGGCCGCGTCGATCCAGCCGTCGCCGTTGCCATCCAGTTCGGCCAGCGCCTGGAACCCGTTGGCTGCCTTGCGCCCGTCAGAGAGTAGCGTCTCGGAGCCGAACATTTCCCGCCCGGTGTCGATCAGACCGTTGCCGTTGAGGTCGCGTACAAGGAGGCCGTCTCCGTTCGCAACCCAGCCCGTCAGTTCGGCAAAGCCGTCCGAAGCGTGGTCGAAATGCACCCCAACCGACAGGCCGATAGTCTGGATGCCATTTCCATTAAGATCCAAAATGATAGGAGAAGCGTAGTTGGATGCAGTAGACGTCTTATTCCCTATACCATCCCAAATATCACTAAAACCATCACGGAACCAAACCCTGTCTTTTATTTGATCATACCATTCTCTAATTCTATTAAACCCATCATGCCTGCTTTTCATCCATTCATAAAGATCACCCCAAAAATCCCGTCCTGTATCTGGAGCGGGAGTATCCCCACCCGGCAAATCAAAACCAGAGCCAGGAGACCAGTAATCTGTTGGCCCATCCATTTTAGGTGACTGTAAACCTGTTTCTCGAAGAGCCTCATCTACCGTTGAATTTGAGTTACTTGTTCTAGGATCATAGGGAATATCATTATGATCAACATCTCTAAATACATCTTTTATTATGTCCCATTCGCGGGATAGATCGCCCCCTTCTTTTATAGTTTCCCGTGGATGAGGAGTTGCATCTTGATCGGGATTTAGAGGGTCCCGCGCAGGGTCCCAATCCGGACTCTGATCCGTATACCTTCCGGTATCAGTTTTAATGTTACCAAACGGGGAACTAGAAGATTCATTTTTGCCACCATTTTCAGCTCCGGGACCAAAATACCCCGGACCTCCTCGCGCATAAAACTGCTCACCATTTGCATTAGTATATAAAATATATTTGTGGTATATACCTAACCCCCCAACTACTGCTGCAGGGGTATAGCCGACCTCAATTTTCTCAGACATGACAGCCTCTCTTATCAAATCGAGTCAACCCAAATGGATGCCTCTACGTTACTTACTTCACCATCTCTATCATTTATAAAAATTGTTATTACAACGTATTTTTGAAAGATTATCCTCTCAACTTTATATTTTTTTCTTGCCGTAAGACGACTTGCATTTCTTGGAATTAAGGTTTGAAAATTTCTCTTTGTCTCTTCATCTGCATATAGTTTAAATTCACCATCCGGCCATTTCCTTGCACCATCGTGCCTATATTCCCCAACATCAAAGCCGTATCCCTTCAAATCCGTCAATACTCTGAAAGCCTCCTCCCTAGAAACCCCTGGCTTTAAGTATCTTTGTACCACGGCATTTACTGCACCATCTCTTTCTTTTTGCCCGCGCCCAGCCTTGTCCGCCTCAATCCAAGCAGATTCCATTTCTGCTATCATTGTGCCAACCCATGAATTATTATCCATTTTGCATCCACCAATTAGTATTAAAAATGAAATCAAAGATATTATTATATTCATGCCCACAAACTTAATGCCTATCACTCTATTCGCAGCAGGAATCGGATTGGTAATTTCATACCGACATTTCATATATCACCCGTATATCAAATTAAAAATGTGACAAATAAACGGGGATCACACGTTAGATGTGATGGGGCCTTGTATATGTCTAGGCGGGCAGGCGGTCGAATAACTTCCAGCAGGAGAGGGCTTAAAGGCACAGAGGCAAAAGAGGCAAAGGGGTCAGGGACATTTGTTTTATTGATCTTACCCACTGGACCACCGATTTTACCAATTATTGAAGGATCCATTCCTTTTGACTTTTGATCGTCTATGAAGGCATCAAATCCATCCAGAGCTGAACTTGAAACATCACCAAGCGCCCCCAGAGAACCATCTTGACTCCCTTGATTGCAGCTCATCTTTGTACCCCCCTACGCGAAAAAGCAGAGAACACAACCATATATGCGTGCATAACACCTATCCCAATGGCTCCCGTCAGCATCAATGCGGAAGGTGCAACGCCACCCACCCAAACAGCCCATTCACCACGTGTTAGTGGATACTCGACCATCCACAGCATTCCAAAATATGCCAATCCATACAGCGGAACGGCAATCATCAGATGAGGTAACCACCCTCCGAAGTTTTCGTTCCTCTGACGCCAGTAATCTGCATAGCGGGATCGCCCCCCATTTCTCTTTACAATCAAATACGGAAGCAGTGGCGGAAAAATCCACGTCGCCAACACATGGCAGTGAATGAAATATCGCGGATTGGCCGAAAAAGCGATTGAGTATTCGGAGAGATATGGGTTGATCTTGCTAGCGACGTCAAAGGCGACCTCACCAAATGCTGTATCCAGCCAATTTGTGGGAACAAGCCATATCGCCAGAAAGTAACTGACGATCAAGAAAATTTCCGCCATGGAAATGGAAGGTGGCTTTACATCACTTGATGAATCTACCTGCATTAATTTTTCCTCATGCTTTTACACTCCATCGGCTGCCGTCACACAACCGGTTCGCCCGAACATAGATTCACCCCCCTTTTCACCAAATTTTTCCTACACATTTCATTACCCGTTCATGCCTTCAGGATGCGTCCCCATACTCACCATCCCATCCACCTGCAACCCCCTGGGCACTTGATGGGTGATGAAAATCATCGTCACCCTGCCCTTGATGATCCGGAACGCGCGGGTGTCAAAAACAGGTGAGCATGAATTACGAAGTTGCAGTCGCGAGCCGCCTCATGCACCAATGGAGGTAGCACCGGAAATTCTTCTCGACAAAGAAGCAAGGTTCACGATTGATCCCGCGCTGGACGATGTGCAGCGGATATCATGACTTCACCTCCTCAGGAAAAAGCATCTTAATCAGCAAATAAACAAAAGAAGCAAAAATAGAAAACACCATCACATGGAATGAATTTATGTATTTTTTATAAACTTCAGATTTATATTCATTTATATATCTCTCAGCAAGGCGGTTATGAAGAACATCCTTTTCCACATCATCTGAATCAATTTTGATGTATTGAATAACCCCCTTTTGAGGACTTATCTCCAAAACACCAACCTCAGACACTGCACGCCAAGAATAATATTTCGACACTCTGCATATGCGACTCTCAAGCCCCTGACATGACGACAAAAAAACAACCTTTCCATCCTTTCTAACAGCTATCGTCATGGGAGATCTTGACGCCCCTCCAACCCGAATAGATGAATCGCCAATTGAGAAACTTTTCGGCTCGTCGTATGAATTGGATACCTCCAAACAATCATACAAAGCAAAAGGCAGCAGCAGAATAAAGAATATTGAAATAATCCATGTCGCAACCCATCTGAATTGACAAATAAGTGGAATGAAATCTTCTTCAAATAATACATTTATTCTGATAATTGGCATATCAATCCGACCATTCAATGGCGATGGCAACATAAGGTTTGTGATAGATCTACTCACACCAACCAAAATACCAAGACGTTTCGGAGCACCATACAAAATCCCATTTCAATATCCCCCAATACGAATAAAGAAACCAATCGCACCGAACATAATGAACCAGCCCACAGTTGAAATCCAAATTCCTCCAATCGCACCTACCCAATAAACGCACTCTTCTTCCTTCGTCGTCGGGTAGAGGTCAGCTTCAATTACCTCTCTCCACGACCCAACGCCAGAGAGATTAATTGGATAGCCGTGTTCGGAGTATTCTTTTCCGTCTATCTTGCTAGCAGAATAAAAGTAGCAAACCAACCCAATGGCCAGCAGAAATACAAACAGACCGCCGATATGTGAAAACTCTAAGAATATGAATTGAACAACAGGAGTTTCCACCATCACCATCTTCCATGATTCAGACAATACCGGCAAAAGAACGATAAGAAATGCAGAAATGAAAGAAATCGAATGCAATACCCAAAGCCACTTTAGTCCGAACCTAGCAAAAGCTTCATGAAAATGTCTTCTGCTCAGAACAATTGGGTCCACTGGATCTTTGGATTCCCTAATCCCGTATATCCTGCGCATCTGCTCTTTGCTTAATGCCATCAATCTTTTTCCTTTATTGGATCGGTCCGCAGCGTATGACTCCCTATATCCACCACCCCATCCACCTGCAACCCCCTAGGCACCTGATGGGTGATGAAGATCATCGTCACCCTGCCCTTGAGCCGGTTGATGGTCTGGGCGAAGTGTTCGGCGGTCTGCTGGTCGAGGTTGGAGATCGCCTCGTCGAAGATCAGCACCTTGGGACGCTTGAGCAGGGCGCGGGCGATGGCGATGCGTTGGCGCTGGCCGCCGGACAGGCCGGTGCCGCGCTCGCCGATCTCGGTCTGGTAGCCTTGCGGCAGGCCTTCGATGACGTCGTGGATTTCGGCGGCCCGGCAGGCGGCGATGACGTCCTCGAAGCCGGCGTGGGGGTGGGCCATGACGAGGTTGTCGTACACGGTGCCGGAGAACAGTACCGTCTCTTGCGGGACCACGCCGAAGTAGGCGCGCAGTTCATTGGCGGCGAGTTGGCGGATGTCGCGCCCGTCGATGGTGATCTGCCCTTCCTGAGGCCAGTAGAAACCCTGCATGAGCTTGGCCAGCGTGCTCTTGCCGCAGCCGGAGGGGCCCATCAGCACGGTGAGCTTGCCGGTGGGGATGGCGAGGTTCAGGTTGCGGTATAGCCAGGGGTGCTGCTCGGAGTAGCGGAAGCCCAGGTCCTTGATTTCGATATGCCCCGCGCCGCCGGCCGCGCGCCGGGGCGTGAGGGTGACGGGTTCCTGGGGCATGTCCAGGATGTCGCCCAGGCGCTGGACGGCGACGCTGGCCTGCTGGAATTCCTGCCACAGGCCGACCAGGCGCATCACCGGCTGGGAAAGGCGGCTGGCGAACATCTGGAAGGCGACTAGCATGCCCACGGTGAGCCCGATGTTCTGCATGACGTACCAGGCGCCGACGATGAGGATGGACAGGGTCATGACCTGTTCTAGGCCCGAGGCGACGACCTGATAGGTGTTGCCTACCTGCCGCGTGGCGAAGCTGGCCGTGAGGTATTGGGCCAGATAGGTGCCGTAGCGCCGGTCCACGTCCGGTTCGAGTTGCAGGGATTTCACCGTGGCCATACCCGAGAGGTACTCGGTGAGGAAGGCCTGGTTTCTGGCGCCGAGCAGGAACTGCTTGTCCAGCCGGGCGCGGAAGACCGGCACCATGACCAGGCTGGAGAACACGATGAGGGCGAGGATGCCGAGTGCGATGAGGGTGAGTTGCCAACTGTAGAAGAACATCACCGCGAGGAAGATGAACAGGAAGGGCAGGTCCAGCACCAGGGTGACGGCCGCGCCGGAGACGAATTCGCGCAGGGTTTCCACGCCGTGCAGACGCGCGACCAGGGTGCCGGTGGGGCGCTGTTCGAAGTACGGCAGGGGCAGGCGCAGCAGGTGGCGCATGACCTTTTCGCCCAGCACGGCGTCGATGCGGCTGCCGGTGTGCAGTACGAGGTACTGGCGCAGCCAGCTCATGACGCTGGTGAACAGCATGAAGGCCACCATGGCCACGCCGAGCACCACCAGGGTGCTTTGCGAGTGGTGTGCGATGACCTTGTCGATGATGACCTGGGTGAACAGCGGCGTGGCCAGGGCGACCAACTGGATGCACAGGCTGGCGAGCAGCACGTCGCGCCACAGGCGGCGGTGGCGCAGCAGTTCCGGCACGAACCAGGAAAAACCGAAGGGTTTGCGCTGTTCGGCGGCGGGGTCGGCCTGGGTGGTGGATTCACTCAGCGGCGGGTCGGCCCGCGCCGCCAGCAGCAGGAAGGGGGCGCATTGCGCGCGGGCGGCATCGATGGACAGGGTTTGCGGCGCCGTCTCGCCGGGTTGCACCCAGGCGATCGCCTGGTCAGCGTGCTTGACGATCAGTGCGGGGCCGAATGCCTCGGGTTGGGCGGGCCCGGCTGCATCCGCAACGGGATTGGCGATGAAGGCCACCGCGGGCAGTGGCAGCTCGCCGCAGTCGCCGCCCGGCCAGGGCACGAGCCCTGCCTTGAGCCCGAGCGATTCCAGCGCCTCGATGAGGGTGGGCAGATCAATGGGTGGAGGAAAACGCTTGAGAACCAGTTCCGCATCGAAGGGCTGGCGAAAAAGGGCCGCGAGACTGGCTAGCAGCCAGACGACAGCTTCAGCGGTGAGTTTTCCGGGCGAGACGAGCTGCCCTTGGGGCCGTTCATGCATGGCTGCTGCTCGAACATGTCATTGAAAAACGACAAAGACATGATTCGATACAGGTAGCAAGGGAATGTCAATAGCAACATCTTGAAACGCATCGCCATCAGCCACCGCGGTGGGGTCGTTGCGCCCTATCCAGCCTCGCCGCTGCCGCCAAGCTCATCCAGCCGCGCTGATTCGATCTTCTCGAAGTGCGCGCTGATCTTGCGGCTGGAGACCTGCACTTCCTGCACGTCGCGGCCGGCCTGTTCGATGTGGCGGGCGAGCGCGTTCATGCGTTCGTCGAAGCGGTGGAAATCCTTCGCCAGCTTGGCGAGCGCGTCCTTGATGACGTGGATCTGGCGGCGCGTTTCCACGTCCTTGAGCACCGCCCGTGCGGTGTTGAGCACCGCCATCAGCGTGGTGGGCGAGACGATCCACACGCGGCGCGTCTGGGCATACTCCACCACTTCCGGGTGATAGGCGTGCAGCTCGGCGAACACGGCCTCGGCGGGCAGGAACATGACCGCGCCGTCGGCGGTGACGCCGGGGAGGATGTACTTGTCGGCGATGGCGTCCACATGCCGCCTGACGTCGGCGCGGAAGGCCGCCTGGGCGGCGCGGCGGTCGGCTTCGGCCAGCGCCGTGTCGAACATGCGGTGGTAGTTTTCCAGCGGGAACTTGGCATCCACCGCCACCTGGCCGGTGGGCGCGGGCAGCCTGAGCAGGCAGTCCACCCGCGTGCCGTTGGGCAGCGTGGCCTGGAATTCGCGGGCGTCCGGCGGCAGCGCGTTGCGCACCAGGGCTTCGAGCTGCACTTCGCCGAATGCGCCGCGCGCCTTCTTGTCCCCCAGCAGTTCCTGCAGGCTGACCACGTTGCGGGTCAGGCCGTCGATCTTCTTCTGCGCCTCGTCTATGGTGGCCAGGCGCGCCATGACGCTGGCGAAGGTTTCGTTGGTCTTGCGGAAGCCTTCGTCCAGGCGCTGGTTCACGTGCCCGCCGATGGCTTCCAGGCGTTCATTGACGCTGCGGGTGAGCGCTTCGATGCTGGTGCCGAGTTGCATCCCGGCGCGCGCCAGCCCCTTTTCCAGCAGTTCGCGATCGGCACGCGCGTGTTCGGACAGGGTCTTCAACGTGTGGCCGAGCAGTTCGCCGCGCAGCCGTTCCTGGGCATGGACGGCCGCCGCGGCATGCTCGGCCAGGCGCAGGGCCAGGTCCTCGCGCTGGCGCGCGAAGCGCTCGGCCAGGTCCATTTGCAGCCCCTGGACCGCCTCGCGCTGCTGCGCGGTCAGCGCCGCGGGCAGTTCGCGCGCCGTGCGCCCCAGACGCATGCCCAGCCAGACGATGCCGGCAAGGAGCACGATACCGAGCAGCGCGGGGAGCAGGATTTCGGGGCGCGCGGCATGGTCGAACACGGCATTCTCCTGGCACAAATCGTGCATGATTATATCGATTGGAGTATCTTTCGCTGCTTTGCAACATGAAACGCACCCCGTCGTGAACACGATGCACGCCCTGAGGGCAGTTCCCCGCCGGCAGCACGACACCGTGGTCGACTTCGCCGCGCTGCAGCCGCTGACGCGCCGCCTCGAAGGCCGCCTGACCGTGGACTGGGCCGACTACCGCCTCGGCAGCCACCTGCAGCCCATCGTCAGCTTCAGCCATCGCAGCGTGGTCGGACATGAGGGGCTGGTGCGCGCCATAGACGCGGCGGGCAACAGGATCGGGCCGCTCACGCTGCTGCAAGAGGCCGACAACGCCGCCGAGTTGATCAGCCTGGACCGCAGTTGCCGCTACCTGCACATCGGTCAGGCCGCCACCTGGGGCACGCCCGGCTACCTCTTCCTGAACATGCACCCGCTGGCTTTCGCCAGCCTGGAGGCGACCGGTTGCGCGGACTTCATGCGCGACACCACCGCCGCCTTCGGCCTGCCGCCCGAACGCCTCGTGATCGAGATCACCGAGGACGTGCTGACCGACGATTCGGCCTTCGAATCCAGCGTGCGCTACTTAAAGGATATGGGCTGCCGCATCGCGCTGGACGACTTCGGCGCGGGGCACTCGAACTTCGACCGCGTATGGCGGCTGAAGCCGGAGATCGTCAAGCTCGACCGCGACTTCGCCACGCGCGCGGCGGACGACGAGGCGGCACGCCGCTTGCTGCCGCAAATCGTCGAACTGCTGCATGAGGCCGGTTCCCTGGTGCTGCTGGAAGGCATCGAGACCGCCGGGCAGGCGCGCATCGCCATGGCCGCCGACGTCGATTTCGCCCAGGGTTTCTTCTTCGGCCACCCCACGGGCGAGGCTCCCGAGCCGGCGCCCTCGGTAGCCGCCATCGACGCGGTGTGGGCCGATTACGACACCGTCCAGGCCGACGACCATCGGCGCTACCGCGAACACATCGGCGACTACGTGAATGCCATCGGCCACGCCGCCGCGCTGCTCTCCGACCGGCGCAGCATGGACGAGGCGCTGAAGCTGTTCCTGACCCTGCCCAATGCCCTGCGCTGCTACATGCTGGACGAACAGGGCTTCCAGATCAGCCGCAACATCCCTGCCCACGGCGAGCGCCTGGCCACGGGGGTCACCCCCGCGGTGGACTCGGCGCGCTCGCGCTGGTCGCGCCGGCCCTATTTCCGCCGCGCCATGGAAACCCCCGGCCGGGTCTGCGTCACCCGCCCCTATCTGTGCATTTCCAGTGCGGTGCTGTGCGTCACCGTGTCGATCTGCGTTCAGGTCGGCGGGCACAGACGTGTGCTGTGCGGGGATGTGAGCTGGGCCTGACCCTGCCGTTGCCGGCCTCGCTGGACGGCGCCGGAGACGGGTCGAAACCGAATCAGGCGTTGCGCCATGCGACGCGCAGCGGTTTATCCATCCATGGGTAGTGAATCGGGCCGACGCTCCAGGACAGCCTGTCCAGCAGCAGATCATACGACCGCGCCTGCACCCGCAGGTGCCAGCCGTCCTCTTCCTGCGACAGCAATCCCTCGCGCAGCAGGAAGACCTCGCGGAATGTCTCCGGGGAGGTCGAATCCATTGACGGCCAGTGCATGAGCATGCCGTGGAGCATCTGCTTGACGGTATCGCGCTCATGCTCGGTGAGCTCGATATGGGGGCTCAATTTCCCGTTGGCATCGATTCCGCAGAGCACCTTGCTGAGCGCCAAGCCAGAATCCCGTTCCCTGCTTTCTCCATACACCATGAACTGCAGCAAGTACACCGCACGCTCCGCAGCCACGGAGTCCGCAAATCTACTCCCGATGAGGAGACCGAGCACGGAGAACATGCGCGGCAGAAAAGACTGCGCCAATACCTGGCCTGCATTATCGATTGGCCACTCATTCCTTTTGAACATGTTTCCGCCTCCGTCCGGCCGACTACCTGAAAATCACGGGAAGCACCCCGCAGCGGCAGACCGGCACATCCAAAGCGGCCGCCATCATGACTTCTGCATCTGTTGCTGAAAAGCAATCTCGATGAACTTGCCTGGCCGCGCCAGGGCGACCAGAACGGAGACCCGCAGGGTGCCAGCCTGGACATCTTCGGGCGTCATGGTCTGGCCAAGACCGATACGTACCGAGAACGCATCGTCGGGAACGGCTCCGGCGAGCCCTCCTCTTTGCCAGATACCGAGCAGGAAGTTGGAGAGCGCGGATCTGATCATGCCCCAGGTATCGGCGGTGTGAGGCTCAAAGGCGTAGGACCCGCAGGCGAGCCGCATCGATTCCTCCAGCATGCTCGCCGTGCGCCGGACGTTGATGTAACGCCAGTCGGCGCTGTTGCTGTCCAGCGTGCGTGCGCCCCAGACCAGGACGCCTTCTCCGGGGAAGGATTGGATGGCATTGACCGATTTGCCATCCGGGCTCACGTTCATGTTCTCCTGTTCGCTGTCGGAAACCATGACGGCAGGAGCATTCACCGCGTTGACCTGAACGTTGGCGGGCGCTTTCCAGACTCCCTTGGTCCGGTCGACGAGCGCGTAGATGCCCGCCATGGCACCGCTGGGCGGAAGCAGGTTCAGGCGTTTCCTGATGTCCTCCATCGACAGTCGGAAAACCTTGCTTTGGCGCATTACGTTTTCGTCGATTCGCGCCCTGGGAATGCCGAGTTCCTCTTCGATCAAGGCTTGCAGCAGGTCTGCGTTGCCGATGTTTTCCGGACCGACATCCTGCGATCCGACGACGGTGGTTTTCAGCCAGGGGTAATAGGCCGCAGCGTGGCCGAGGCAGGCGGTGCCGATGGCATCCCGGAAAGCCCGGATGGCCTTCCTGTCCGGATCATCGCCGCCTTCAGGTCCCTCGTAGATGTCGAGAATCGCGAAGCGGTTGCGCGCATGCCGTCCGCAATGCTCCAGGATGGCCCGCTGCAAGGCCGCGCATTCCGCGCCGGACTCCAGAAGCATGGCATCGGGAACGGCCACCAGCGTCGGCTCCCGCTCCTGGCGCAACGGTTCGAGTCCTCCCGCGAGCCGTTCCAGCGTGATGCTCTCCTGATAGCTGCCGACCGATACCACGTAGCATGGGCCACCGCCATTGGCGAAGAACAGGCGCATGCTGTAGTCCAAAAAATAGCGTCCCGATTGCCGATGCAGGCAGTAGCCCTGCCCCTGAAGGGAAAAGACGGCTTCCTGGGACGAACCCGCCTCCTTCCGCCGGATTTCGAACTTGGGCGTTGGTGCGCCACCGAAGTATTTCCGGTATTCATCCGGACCGTCGATCCGATGCGGACGGTTCAGCAGCGACTTTCCTTCGTGCTCGGCCTTCTGTGTGTACCCGATGAATACCGGAACCGCCGTGGCCACTTCGGCAACGATGCCCGGGAAATCGTTCTTTTCGTCGACATACACACCAGGAGCCAAGTAAGCGCCAGACTGAGTCATGGAAATTCCCGTATCGATCGGAGCGATTTCACGCCCTACCCCAATGCCCGCAGGCTGGCCAGCGGCGGCCGCGCCAGCAGGCCGCGCACGCCCAGCCAGCCGCCGGCCAGCACGCCGAGCGCGCCGGCCGCCGCCCCGCCCAGCACCGGCAGCACGCCGGGCAAGTATTCCATACGGAATACCTGATCGGCCAGCGCCCAGCCGATGGCACTCGCGCCGATGCCCGCCAGCACGCCCGCCACGGCGCCGAGCACGAGGAACTCCGCGAACAGCGCATGGCGCACCTGGCGGTTGCGCGCGCCCAGGGTGCGCAGCATGGCCAGTTCGTATTCGCGCTCGTCGTGGGTGGCCTGCAGCGCGGCAAACAGCACCACCAGGCCGGCGGCGAGGGAGAAGCCGAAGACGAACTGCACCACCACGATCAGCTTGTCCATCATGGCCTGCACCTGGGCCAGCATCGCGGTGATGTCGATCACCGACAGGTTGGGGAACTCCCGCACCAAATGTGCGGTGAAGTCGTGTCGTTCCGGTGGCAGGTGGAAGCTGGTGATCATGCTGGCCGGATGGCCGGCGAGGACGCCTGATGAGGCGATGAAGAAGAAATTCACCCGCATGGAATCCCACTCCAGCCGCCGCACGCTGGTGATGGGCGCCTCCAGCGTCTGCCCGGCGACCTCGAAGGCCACGCGGTCGCCCACTTTCAGCGAGAAGGTGCGCGCCAGGCCCTCCTCCACCGAGAACTGGGGCGTATCCGCTTCCCCGTGCCAGGCGCCGGCGGAAATGCGGTTGCCGGACGGCAGGCGGGCGCCGTAGGAGAGGTTGAATTCCCGCTCGGCGAGCCGGCGGGTGCGGCGGTCCTCGAAATTGTTCGGGTCCACGGGCGCGCCGTTGATCGTGCTCATGCGCCCGCGGATCATGGGCAGCAGTTCGGGCACGGGCAGGCCGGCGTCGCGGAACAGGGCCTCGATGCCGGCCTGCTGCCCGGGCTGGATGTTGATGACGAAGCGGTTGGGCGCATCCGGCGGCGCGCTGCCCCGCCAGGTTTCGAGCAGGTCGGCGCGGATCAGCGTGAGCAGCAGCAGCGCGGTGAGCCCCAGCCCCAGCGCGGTGGCCTGGATCACGCTGCCGCCCATGCGCCGCCCCAGCGCCGCCAGCCCGTAGCGCCAGCCGCCGGCCGGACCGCCGGCACGCAGGCGCGCGGCCGCCCCCAGCACCAGACGCGCGGCCAGGGCGAACACGCCCAGCGCCACGCCGAAGCCGCCCGCCACCAGCAGCCCGAGGCGCAGCTCGGCGGCGATCCAGAAGATGATGGCCAGCAGCGCCACGGCGCCGGCCGCCCACGCCGCGCCGGTGACCGGCTCCACCCCGCCCAGCTCGCGGCGCAGCACGCGCAGCGTGGGCACCGCGCCCAGGCGCAGCAACTGGGGCAGCGCGAAACCCACCAGCAGCACCAGACCCACCGCGATCCCATGGGCCAGGGGCAGCAGCGAGGGGGCCGGCAGGCTGGTGGCCACGACTTCGGCCAGCACGCCGGCGAGCGCGAACTGGGTGGCCCAGCCCAGCGCCGCGCCGGCCAGCGCGGCGGCGAGGCCGAAGAGCAGGAACTCGCCGATGAAGAGCCGCAGCACCTGCCCCTGCCCCGCCCCCAGGCAGCGCATCACCGCGCAGCCGTCCAGGTGGCGCTGCAGGAAGCGGCGCGAGGACAGCCCCACCGCCACCGCGGCCAGCACCACCGCCAGCAGGGCCGCCAGGCGAAGGAAGCGCTGGGCCTGGTCCAGCGCGGTGCGCACCTCCGGGCGGGCATTCTCGATGCTTTCCACCGCCTGGCCGCGGCCCAGGTTCTGCTTCGCCCAGCGCTCGTAGCCGGCCACCGCCTCCGGGCTGCCCGCTAGATGCAGGCGCCAGGTGGCGCGGCTGCCTTCCACCAGCAGGCCCGTGGCCGGCAGGTCCGCGGCATTGAAGATGGCGCGCGGCAGCAGGCTGAAGAAGTTGGCGCCCCGGTCGGACTCGAAGCTCACCATGCCGCCGACGCGGAACTCCACCAGGCCGAAGCCGACCCGGTCACCCACCTGCACGCCCAGTTCGGCGAGCAGCCGCTCGTCCAGCCACACCTCGCCGGATGCGGGCACCCGGCCGGAGTCGGCATCGGGCTGGTTGGGGCCGGGCGCGATGCGCACCGCGCCGCGCAGCGGGTAGCCCTCCTCCACCGCCTTCACGCCGGCCAGCACGGCGCGCTCCTCGGTACTCGCCATGCTGGTGAACAGCACCGTGCCGGTGGACGCCAGCCCGCGCATACGGGCCTCGTCCACGAATTGCGCCGGCCACGGCTGGTCCGCGCGCAGCAACAGGTCGCCGCCCAAGAGCTGGTTGGCCTCCCGGTCCAGCCCGCGGCCGACCCGATCGGCCAGGAAACCAACGCTGGTGAGGCTCGCTACCGCGATCAGGATGGCTAGGCCGAGCAGGTGCAGTTCGCCGGCGCGCAGGTCGCGCAGCATCATACGGAAGGCGAGGCGGAGGGAAGCGATCATGGGAAAGGCGGGAGAAAACGGACGCCCGTCAGAGCCGTGGGCGAAATGATTGGTTCCTGGGCCGGCACATCATCGCCGTCTCTGGACGGCCGTGCAATGGCGTGGGAGCGGGCTTGCCCGCGATAACGGCGTCCTTTGCACCCGGAACCGCCGTATCGCGGCCAAGGCCGCTCCCACAAGAAGCCATTTGACATGGATTCAGAATGAAATCCATAGTCGCACCATGAACGCACCCCATCGCCCCCAGGCCGCGCGCTTGCGACGTGGTCGTTTCTCGGAAACCGGCCGCATCTACCTGGTGAGCACCGTCACTCGCGAACGGCAACCCGTTTTCCGCGACTTCACCCTGGCGCGGCTGGCGATCCGGGAGTTGGCCGCCTGCGACGCTCTGGAGGCGTGCGAAACGCTGGCTTTCGTGCTCATGCCGGACCATCTGCACTGGCTGCTCGACCTTGGAACCGCCGACCTTTCCGCCCTGCTGCGGCGTTTCAAGTCCACCAGTGCCCGCCGCGTCAATGCCGCGCGAAACACAGCGGAAAGCCCGCTCTGGCAAACAGGCTTCCACGATCACGCCCTGCGGCGCGAGGAGGATGTGGCGCAGGTGGCGCGGTACGTCGTTGCCAATCCGGTACGGTCCGGGCTGGTCAGGTCCGTACGGGACTATCCCCACTGGAATGCCGTCTGGCTGTAGGAGCGGCCTTGGCCGCGATGGGGCGTCAATTGAGCCCGGAACCGCCCCGGATTCAGGTCTTCACCGGACCCAGGATGCGGTGCACGAGTTCCGCCCAGTAGGCCACACCCGCCGGAATCACTGCGTCGTTGAAGTCGTAGGTGGGGTTGTGCAGCGTGCAGCCGCCCTCGCCCGGGCCGTTGCCGACCCACACGTAGCAGCCCGGTTTCTTCTGCAGGAAGAAGGCGAAGTCTTCCGCGCCCATGCTGGGGCGGGCGGTGGTGGTGACGGCCTCGTCCCCCGCCACCGCGCGCGCCACTTCGGCGCACAGCGCGGCTTCGGGCACGCTGTTGACGGTGGGCGGATAGCCGCGGCGGTAGTCGAAGGCCACGCGCAGGCCGAAACCGGCGGCGATGCCTTCGCACAGGCGGGCGAGGTGGCGCTCCACGTGGTCCTGCACGTCCTCGGAGAAGGCGCGCACGGTGCCGGCGAGCTGGGCGCGGTCGGGGATGACGTTGTAGGCCTCGCCGGCGTGGAACTGGGTCACCGAGACCACGGCGGCGTCGATGGGGTCCAGCGTGCGCGCGACGATGGTCTGCACCGCCTGCACCAGCGCCGCGCCCGCGGCCACCGGGTCGCGGCCCAGGTGCGGCATGGCGGCGTGGGCGCCGTGGCCGAGAATCTCGATGTCGAAGCGGTCGGCGCTCGCCATCACCGGGCCGGCGTGCACGGCGAAATGGCCGATCGGCAGGCCCGGCCAGTTGTGCATGCCGAACACGGCCTCCATCGGGAAGCGGTCGAACAGGCCGTCCTCGATCATCGCGCGGGCGCCGCCCTCGCCTTCCTCGGCGGGCTGGAAAACCAGGTATACGGTGCCGTCGAAATCGCGCGCGGCGGCCAGGGTCTCGGCGGCGCCGAGCAGCATGGTGGTGTGGCCGTCGTGCCCGCAGGCGTGCATGCAGCCGGCGTGACGCGACTTGTGGGCGAACTCGTTGCGCTCGGCGATGGGCAGCGCGTCCATGTCCGCGCGCAGGCCGATGGCGCGCAGGCCCCCGCTGCCACGTACCGCGCCGCGCACCACGCCGACCACGCCGGTGCCGCCGATGCCGCGATGGACCTCGATGCCCAGGCTTTCCAGGTGGCGGGCCACCAGTTCCGCGGTGCGATGCTCGGCGAAGGCCAGTTCCGGGTGGGCATGGATGTCGCGGCGGATCTCCGTCAGCCGGGCGAGGCTGGCGCCGGGTAGTGAAAGGGTGCTCATGGCGTCACTCTGTCTTAACGGTACTCTGCTGGAGTGGTCTATTACACCATGGCAGACTCCGTGCGGACATGCCGGAATGGGGCACGCGGCCATCCGGCATGCACGCGCGCGGTGCATCCCATCCAGCGGGCATGGGCAGGTGCCCCGGAAACCGCCGCCAGTGCACCGGCTGCGGCATGGCGCGGGAATTGCTGAGTGCCGGACAACCTTTTGCGTCGAGGAAGCCCAGATGTCCATCCACGTGGCCCTGCATCACCTCACCCGTTACCGCTACGACCGCCCGATCAACCTCGGCCCGCAGATCGTGCGGCTGCGCCCGGCGCCCCACAGCCGCACGCGCATCCTGTCCTATTCGCTGAAGGTGCAGCCGGCCGAGCACTTCATCAACTGGCAGCAGGACCCCCAGTCCAACTACCTCGCCCGCCTGGTGTTCCCGGAAAAGACCACCCATTTCGACATCGAAGTGGACCTGGTGGCCGAGATGGCGGTCATCAACCCCTTCGACTTCTTCCTCGAACCCTACGCCGAGCACTTCCCCTTCCAGTACGAGGACTGGCAGCGGGATGAACTCGCGCCCTACTTCAGGAAACTGCCGCTCACGCCCAAGTTCAAGGCCTATCTCGACGCCGTCCCGCGCGAGAAGAAGCAGAGCGTGAACTTCCTGGTGGACGTAAACCGGGAGCTGTACGAGCACATCGGCTACCTGATCCGCCTCGAACCGGGCGTGCAGACGCCGGAGGAGACGCTGGAACTGCAGTCCGGCTCGTGCCGCGATTCGGCCTGGCTGCTGGTGCAGTTGCTGCGCCACCTGGGGCTGGCGGCGCGCTTCGTGTCCGGCTACCTGATCCAGCTCACCCCGGACGTCAAGTCGCTGGACGGCCCCTCCGGGCCGGAGGCCGACTTCACCGACCTGCACGCCTGGGCCGAGGTCTACCTCCCCGGCGCGGGCTGGATCGGCCTGGACCCGACCTCGGGCCTCTTCGCCGGCGAAGGCCACATCCCGCTGTCGTGCACGCCGGAACCCGGCTCGGCCGCGCCGGTGACCGGCGTGCTGGACGAATGCGAGGTGGCGTTCGAGCACCAGATGAAGGTCACCCGCATCTGGGAAGCGCCCCGCGTCACCAAGCCCTACACCGAGGAGCAGTGGCACGAGATCGAAGCGCTGGGCCACGCCATCGACGCCGAACTCACCGCCGGCGACGTGCGCCTGACCCAGGGCGGCGAGCCCACCTTCGTTTCGGTGGACGACCCGGACGGCGCCGAATGGAACACCACCGCGCTGGGCCCGGACAAGAAGCGCCTGTCGGTGGAACTCTTCCACCGCATGCGGCAGAAGTACGCCCCCAAGGGGCTGGTGCACTTCGGCCAGGGCAAGTGGTATCCGGGCGAGCAGTTGCCGCGCTGGTCGCTCAACTGCTTCTGGCGCAAGGACGGCGAGCCGATCTGGGACGACCCGCTGCTGATCGCCGACGAGCATGCCGGCGGCGACGCCGACGAACACGACGCCGGACGCTTCCTGCGCGCGCTGGCCGAACACCTCGGCCTGGACCCGAAATACGCCTTCCCGGCCTTCGAGGACGCCTTCTACTACCTGTGGCGCGAACGCCGCCTGCCGGCCAACGTCGATCCCCTCGACTCGCGCCTGGACGATCCGCTGGAACGCGCCCGCCTCGCCCGCGTGTTCAGCCGCGGGCTGGACCGCGTCACCGGCCACGTGCTGCCCGTCACCCGCGACCCGGCCAGCGGCCAGTGGCAGACCGGGCCGTGGTTCCTGCGCAGCGAACGCTGCTACCTGGTGCCCGGCGACTCGGCGATGGGCTACCGCCTGCCGCTGGATTCGCAACCGTGGGTGGCCGAAGGCGACTACCCGTGGATCCACCAGCCGGACCCCTTCGACCATTTCCCGGCGCTGCCTCCGCACACCGCGCTGCGCCGCCAGTACGGCCCCGGCGAGGTCGGCCCGCACGGTTTCCACGACGTGCGCGGCGCCCCCGGCCGCGGGCGAGGCGCCGCTGCGGCGGCCGCGCGCGCCGCGGAATCCGCCGTCCGCGCCCCGGCCCCGCACGAGTCGGCCGCCTGGGTCACCCGCACGGCGCTGTGTACCGAGGCGCGCGAGGGCACGCTGTACGTCTTCATGCCGCCGCTCGCCCACCTGGAGGACTATCTGGAACTGGTCGCCGCCATCGAGGCCACCGCCGCCGCGCTCGACCGCCCGGTGCTGCTGGAAGGCTACGAACCGCCGCGCGACCCGCGCCTGCCCCACTTCCGCATCACCCCCGACCCCGGCGTGGTCGAGGTCAACATCCACCCCGCCGAGAACTGGGACCAGCTAGTGGACCAGACCACCCATCTCTACGAAGCCGCCCACTACTCCCGCCTGACCACCGAGAAATTCATGCTCGACGGCCGCCACACCGGCACCGGCGGCGGCAATCACTTCGTGCTCGGCGGCCCCACCCCGTCCGACTCGCCCTTTCTGCGCCGGCCCGACCTGCTGAGGAGCCTCGTCGCCTACTGGCACAACCACCCCTCGTTGTCCTACCTGTTCTCCGGCCTCTTCATCGGCCCCACCTCCCAGGCGCCGCGCATCGACGAGGCGCGCAACGATTCGGTATACGAGATCGAACTGGCCTTCCGCGAGATGAACCGCATCTGCGCCCAGGGCCCCAACGGCTGCCCGCCGTGGATGGTGGACCGCCTGCTGCGCAACCTCCTCATCGACGTCAGCGGCAACACCCACCGCGCCGAGTTCTGCATCGACAAGCTGTATTCCCCCGACGGCCCCACCGGCCGCCTGGGCCTGCTGGAGATGCGCGCCTTCGAGATGCCGCCCCACGCGCGCATGAGCCTCACCCAGCAACTGCTGCTGCGCGCGCTGGTCGCCCGCTTCTGGAAGGACCCCTGCGACCCGCCGCAACTGGTGCGCTGGGGCACCGAGCTGCACGACCGCTACCTGCTGCCCCACTTCGTCTGGCAGGACTTCACCGACGTGGTGCAAGACCTGCAGGCCGACGGCTACCCCGTCCAGGCCGACTGGTTCGCTCCCCACCAGGAGTTCCGCTTCCCCAAGTACGGCGATTTCGCCGTCAAGGGCATGACGCTGGAACTGCGCAGTGCGCTCGAACCCTGGCACGTGATGGGCGAGGAAGGCGCCGTCGGCACCACGGTGCGCTACGTGGATTCCTCGGTCGAACGCCTGCAGGTCAAGCTGTCCGGCGCGCCTCCGGCGCGCTACCGCGTGACCTGCAACGGCCACACGGTGCCGCTGGTGCCCACCGGCACCGTGGGCGAGTTCGTCGCCGGCGTGCGCTACCGCGCCTGGCAGCCGCCGTCCTGCCTGCATCCCACCATAGGCGTGCACGGCCCGCTGGTGTTCGACATCGTGGACACCTGGAACGAGCGCAGCCTGGGTGGCTGCCAATACCACGTGGCGCACCCGGGCGGGCGCAATTACGACACCTTCCCGGTCAACGCCTTCGAGGCCGAGAGCCGCCGCATGGCGCGCTTCTTCCGCATGGGCCACACACCGGGCACGTTGCAGGCAGGGGAAGCCCGCATCAACCTGGAATTCCCGTTCACGCTAGACTTGCGCCTGGGTTGAACTCCGCCCCGCCTCGCGGGGCGGTGCAGTTTCCGGCCGCCAGACATCCACCTGCAAACAAGAAAGAAGCGCACCGCCCGCCGCCATGCCCGCCGGCCTCATCGAAACCTACCCGTTCGCCGCCGACCGCTACGACGAAATGCTGGCGGCTGCCGGCGAGCCCCGAGCCCACTGGCAGGCCTTCGCCGACCGGCTCGCCCGCTTTTCCGACGGTGTCCTCGCCGGCCGCGCCGACTTCGTGCGCGGCGCCATCGAGGCGGACGGCGTCACCTACAACGTCTACACGGACCCCAAGGGCACCAAGCGCCCGTGGGAACTGGACATGCTGCCCCTCATCGTCGGCGCCGACGAATGGGAAACGCTGAGTGCCGCCGTGGCCCAGCGCGGGCGCCTGCTCAACGCCATCCTGGCCGACCTCTACGGCCCGCGCACGCTGCTCGCCGAAGGCCTGCTGCCGCCCGCGCTGGTGTTCGGCCAGCACGGCTACAAGTGGCCCTGCCAGGGCGTGCAGCCGCCGGGCGGCATCTGGCTGCACAGCTACGCGGCGGATCTGGCCCGCGCCCCGGACGGCAAGTGGTGGGCCATCGCCGACCGCACCCAGGGTCCCTCGGGCGCCGGCTACGCGCTGCAGAACCGCCTCATCGTCTCCCGCACCTTCCCCGACGCTTTCCGCGAACTGCAGGTGCATACGCTGGCCGGCTTCTTCCGCTCCATCCAGGACAGCCTGGCCCGTCTGGCACCCACGGACGGCGAGGCGCCGCTCAACGTGCTGCTCACGCCGGGCCCCTACAACGAAACCTACTTCGAGCACGCCTTCCTCGCCCGCTACCTCGGCTTCCCGCTGGTGGAAGGGCAGGACCTCACGGTGCGCGACGACACCGTCTACCTCAAGACCCTGCGCGGCCTGCGCCGCGTGCATGCCATCCTGCGCCGGCTGGACGACGATTTCTGCGACCCGCTGGAACTGCGCGCCGACTCCGCGCTGGGCATCCCCGGCCTGCTGGGCGCCATCCGCGCGGGGCGCGTGCTGATGGCCAACCAGCTCGGCAGCGGCGTGCTGGAATCCGCCGCCCTGCTCGGCTTCCTGCCGCCCATCTGCGAACGCCTGCTGAACGAGCCGCTGAAGATGCCTTCGGTGGCCACCTGGTGGTGCGGCGAGGAACCGGCGCTCGAATACGTGCTGGAGCACCTGGACGAACTGGTCATCAAGCCGGCCTTCCCGTCCATGCGCATGAACGCCGTGTTCGGCCATGAACTGAAAGGCGAATCGCGCCGCCGCATGATCGAGCGCATCGTCGCCCAGCCCCATGCCTACGTCGGCCAGGAGTGGGTGCGCCTGTCCCAGGCACCGATGTGGAACCACCGGCTGATGCCGCGCTCGGTGGGCATCCGGGTGTTCGCCGCCGCCACCCCGGACGGCTACACCGTCATGCCCGGCGCCCTGGGCCGCGTGGCACCCCGCGCCGGCATGGAAGTCATCTCCATGCAGCGCGGCGGCCTGTCCAAAGACACCTGGGTGCGCGCCGACGCCCCGGTGGTGCGCACCACCCTGCTCAAGCGCCGCCTGGGCGTCATCGACCTGGTGTGCGGCGGTTCGGACATCCCCTCCCGCGTGGGCGAAAACCTGTTCTGGATGGGGCGTTACGCCGAACGCTGCGAAGCCAGCGCCCGTCTGCTGCGTGCCGCGCTGGTGCGCGTGTCCAACTCCGATCCGGAAACCGAACTGCGCCTGTCGGGCCTGCTCGCCGCCGCGCGCCGCTCCGGCGTGCTGCCCGAAGAGGAGGACGCGGACGAGATGCAGACGCTGGAAGAGGAACTGCTCGCCGCCCTCACCGACGTGGAGCAATCCGGTTCCGTGGCCGCCAACCTGCGCGCACTGGCCTACTCCGCCGGCCACGTGAAGGAACGCCTGTCCTCGGACAACTGGCACGCCCTCAACCACCTGGAACAACTGCTCTCGCGCCCCGTCGGCACCGTCGACCAGGCCCTGTCCGCCATCGACCAGGTGATGCTCTCCTGCATCTCGCTGGCCGGCTTCGCCATGGACGACATGACCCGCGACGAAGGCTGGCGTTTCCTCATCCTCGGCCGCCGCATCGAACGCCTGGCCGGGCTGTCGGCGCTGGTGTCGGTGCCGCTGGAACCCGAGGTGCGCGGGCGGGAGCGCATGTTCGAATGGCTGCTGGAAGCGGCCAACTCCATCGTCACCTACCGCGCCCGCTACCGCCGCGTGCCGGAACTGCTGCCGCTGGTACACCTGCTGGTGTTCGACGCCACCAACCCCCACTCCGTCGGCTTCCAGGCGGAGGCGCTGCAGCGCTACCTGCAGCGCACCGCCCGGGAACTGGGCCACCCCTACCCTTCGCTGATGATCGACCCCCTCGCCCGCCGCCTGGCGGATTTCGACCTCACCCGCTTCGAGGCCGACGACTGCGAACTGGCGGTGGGCACGCTGCGCACCCTGCTCGCCGAAGCGGAAGAGGCCGCCGCCAGCCTGTCGGAAGAGGTGCACCGCCGTTTCTTCATCCACACCGTGCGCCCGATGCACCTGAGGAGGGTCGCGTGAGCGCAATCCCGAGGATTCCGGTGCGCTATCACGTGCGCCACGACACCCGCTACCGCTACGACCAGCCGGTGGGCGAATCCCGCCAGTTGCTGCGGCTCACGCCCCGCGAACTGCCCTGGCAGCACACTTGCGCCCACCGCCTGGACATCGACCCGGAGCCCGCCCGCCGCCAGCGCTTCGTGGACGGGCTGGGCAACACCGTCGAAACCCTGCACTTCGAACAGGACCACGAAGCCCTCTTCATCCGCGCCGAAAGCTGGGTGGAACTCGCCCCGCGCGACCTGCCCGCGCTGGCCGACTCGCCCGCCTGGGAGAGCGTGCGCGACGCGCTGGAATACCGCGCCGGCCACACGCTCGACGCCGAACGGCTGGAAGCCTGCGCCTATCTCTTCGAATCGCGCCACGTGCGCGTCAAGCGCGAGTTCGCCGAATACGCCGCCCCCGACTTCCCGCCCGAGGCCCCGCTGCTGGTCGGCGTGCATCACCTGATGCAGCGCATCTTCGACGAATTCACCTTCGACCCGGAAGCCACCGACGTCTCCACGCCGGTCACGGAAGTGTTCGAGAGCCGCCGCGGCGTGTGCCAGGACTTCGCCCACTTCATGCTCTCCTGCCTGCGCTCCCTGGGCCTGCCGGCGCGCTACGTGAGCGGCTACCTGCTCACCCGTCCGCCGCCCGGCAAGCCGCGCCTGGTCGGCGCGGACGCCACCCACGCCTGGGTGGCGGTGTACTGCCCCGGCCACGGCTGGGTGGATTTCGACCCTACCAACGCACTGATGCCGGACCTGGAACACATCACCCTGGGCTGGGGGCACGACTTCGCCGACGTCTCGCCGCTGCGCGGCGTGATCCTCGGCGGCGGCGAGCACGAGCCGGAAATCGCCGTCACCGTGGTGCCGGAAGAGGAGTTCGCCACGCTCTACGGCGCCGCTGAACTGCCCGGCCTCGCGCCGGCCTGCGGCTGAGCGGCATCCGCCCCGGCGCGCAATGGACCGGCTGACACTCGAACGCCGGCAGGTCTGGATCTACCTGGCCGCCATCTGCGCGGGCCTCGCCATCGGCAGCGCCGCGCCGGCCCTCTCCGCCCCGTTCGAGGCCGCACTGTGGCCGGTGCTCGCCCTGCTGCTGTACGCCACCTTCGTGCAGGTGCCGCTGCTGCACGTGCGCGATGCCCTGCGCGACCGCCGCTTCGTGCTCGCCATCGCGCTCGGCAACTTCGTCGCCGTGCCGCTGCTGGTGTGGGGCCTGCTGCACGCCCTGCCGCCCGACCCGGCGCTGCGGCTCGGCGTCGCGCTGGTGCTGCTGGCGCCGTGTACGGACTGGTTCGTCACCTTCACCCAGCTCGGGCAGGGCGACGGCGCACGCGCGATCGCGGTCACGCCGCTCAACCTGCTCGCCCAGGTCCTGCTGCTGCCGCTCTACCTATGGTGGCTGATCCCGGCCGGCAGCGCCGACGCCGCCTTCCGCCTGCGCGACCTGCTGCCGGTCGCCGCCGCGCTGATCGGCCTGCCGCTCACCGCCGCCGCGCTCAGCGAGCGCTGGATCGAAGCCGCACCGGCGCGCGCCGTGTGGCGCGAGCGCCTGGCCTGGTGGCCGGTGCCGCTGCTCGCGCTGACGCTGTTCCTGATCGCCGCCGCTCAGGCCAGCACCGTACGCACCGCGGGTACCTGGCTCGCCACGGTGCTGCCGGTGTTCGTGGCCTATCTGGCCGCCGCGCTGTTCCTCGCCCGCGCCCTCGCCCACCTGCTGCGCCTACCGGTACACAGCGCCCGCACGCTCGCCTTCAGCCTCGGCACGCGCAACTCCTTCGTCGTGCTGCCCATCGCCCTGGCCCTGCCGGCGGGCTGGGAAGCCGCCGTCGTCGTCATCGTGTGGCAGTCCCTGATCGAACTCTTCGGCATGACCGCCTGCCTGTGGCTGGTGCCCACGCGCCTGTTTCCCTCGGCGCGCTGAACCGCGGCGCCGGTGCGCCCCGGAAGCCACAAACGGAATCGGCGCCCGAAGGCGCCGACCCTTTCAACTTCCTGCGGGCGATCCCGGACGATCAGGCCTCCTTGCGGCGGCGCAGCCCCAGCATGCCGGCGAAGGCGAGGCCGGCCAGCGCCAGGGAACCCGGTTCGGGAACCGAATTGCCGCCATCCTTCTTCGTGACGGTGACGTTGGCGAGCTTGATGTAGTCGTAGTTGCTGTCCTTGAAAGCCTTCCACGAGCCGTTGCCGTTCTTGTCCCCGGACGTCACGCCGGTGCCCGCCTCGAAACCGCCCGCACCGATCAGCCAGAAGCTGGAATAGATGCTGGTATTCAGATCCACCGACGCGGACGAATTGTTGGCGAGGTTGGAATAGTTGCCGACCAGGGTCCAGCCCGCGAGGCTGCCGTATTGCTGGTCGACGAGGCTCGGGGTGCCGCCGCCCGTATAGGCCAGCACGAAGAAATCCGAATCGGTGTAGCCCAGCACGTTCAGCGTATCGAGCTTCACGCCCTGAGAGCCGTTGAGCGCCGAGAAGTCGAGCAGGATCGAATCGAAACGTTCGTTGTTGTCGATGGCGAGTTCCCGGATATCCCAAATGCCACCATTCTCATTGGTGTCACCCGGCCACGTCCCGTACGCATCGTTGTTGGTGATGCCCACGCCCGGGTATCCCGGCCCCGCATTCAGGTAGGCGGTTTCGATCCTGTTGGCGTTGCTGTTGTCGTTGTCGGGATAGCCGGTGCTGGAATATCCCCTGGCCGTCAGGGTGGCCCCGCCCTGGGTGTAGGTGAGTTGGGTGCCGCTGGACGATCCTGTCGGATCGAGCAGGTCGAAGGACCACGACTGGCTCGCGCCGGCACCGGCCGACACGGACATCAGCAGTGCGGCGCCGATCAGCGCGAATGAAGGACGAGGGGACATGCTCATCTCCCGGACAAATAGGTTTGCGCTACATGCTGCAAGATTCGCGCCACTCCTGCAACGGGCTGTTTTTGAAACAGAATCTTTGGCCGCTCGCAGGACAACCCAAAAAATGTAAGAAAAGGCGACACTTTCAGCGCGCGCCCACGTTCAGCAGCGGCGGCCCTTCGAGCACCGCGGCATCCAGCGTGCCGCCCAGTTCTGCGCGTGCCTCGGCACTGCGGCCGGCATCGTGCAGCACCTTGGCCAGGTGGTAGCGGATGTCGCGGTCGTCGGGCTGGCGCACGCGCGCTTCGCGCAGATAGCGCAGGCCCTCCTCGCTGCGGCCGTGGCGGGCCAGAACCCAGCCGTAGGTGTCGATCACCTTCGCGTCCATCGGGGCCAGCGCGTGCGCTCTGGCCGCCATGTCCAGCGCCCGGGCATCGCCGAGTTCGAGCAGGACCAGCGCGTAGTTGTTGTAGGCCCACGCCCCACCGCCGGTGGCACCGCCTCCCAGCAGGGTTTCGTATTCCCGCGCCGCCTCCCGCCAGTCGCCGCCGCGCATGTGCAGTTCGGCCAGCGCCTGGCGCACGGCGGCATCGCCGGGCTGGGGCTTGAGCCAGTCCTGCAGCGCGGCCAGGGCTTGGGCACGCTCGCCGTGGGCCAGCAGCGCGCGCGCCCGGCGCAGCGTCAGGTCGGCGGAGACCCGCAGGCCGAGGGCGGCACGGTAGGCCTCCTCGGCCTCCGCGTAGCGCCCCGCCGTCATGGCAAGATCGCCCGCGAGCCGGAAGCCGTCCACGCGCTTCGGATGCGTGCTGCGCAGGCTGCGCGCATGCTCGGCCGCTTGCGCGTAATCACGCTCGGCAATCGCCGCCTCGGCCGCCAGCACCAGCGCGTCCGCATCGCCCGGCCGGCCCTGCAGCGCCTTCTGCGCGCTGTAGGCGGCCGCGCTTGGGGCGGCCGCGGCCAGTTGCAGGTAGCCGATCCGCACCAGCGCCACCGCGTCGAATTCGGCGAAGCGGACCATGTCGCGCAAGGTCTGCTGGGCGGCCTTGTTGTCGCCGACGGCCATCTGGGCGCGTGCCAGCGCCGCCAGCACGGTGAGATCGCCCTGTTTGCGCACCGCCAGCGCCCGCGCGGCCTCCAGTGCGCCGGTGGTGTCGCCCGCCGCCGTGCGCGCGTCGATCAGCGCCAGCCCGATGCGCGCGTCATCCGGCCGTTCCGCGGCAGCCTTCTCGACCCAGCGCATGGCCTCGGCCGCATTGCCGGCAGCCCGCTCCAGCAGGGCGGATTCGTACATCGCGGTGGCGTCGCGCCGGTCGCGCTTCAGCAGCTCGGCATAGACCTGGCGGGCCTCGGCAAACCTGCCTTCGGCCACGTCCACGCGGGCGAGGTTGAGCCGCGCCGGCGCAAACCCCGGCGCGCGCTGCAGCGCCTCGCGGTAGGCCGCGCGCGCGCCCGGAAGGTCTCCGGCTGCCGCCTTGATGACACCCACGAGGTTGAGCGCCGCCGGGTTGCCGGGCAGCGCGCGCTCGGCGCGCCCGGCCACGGCGAGCGCTTCCGCGGCATTGCCCTGGCGGGCATGGAGATTGGCCAGCGCCATGGCGAGGCCGAGGTCGCCCGGTGCCTTGTCGAAGGCCGCCTGCAGGCGCTGCGCCGCGGCCGCGGTGTCGCCCTCGCCGAGCTTGCTGAAACCCAGCGTGGCCTCCACGCGCGGATCGCCGCCGAGGGCCGCGGCCCGTTCCAGCAATTCGGTCGCCTTGGCGTAACGCTTCTGGGCGAGCCAGGCGCGGCCGAGCAGATGCAGGGCCTGCGCATCGTCGGGCGCGAGCCGCAGCACGCCTTCGAGCACGTCCACCGCGCGCAGGGGGTCGTCGCCATCCAGATGGACCGCGGCCAGCAGCTTCTTGGCACCGAGGTTGCGCGGATAGCGCGACACCAGCACCTCGAGATACTTGCGCGCGTTCCCGTACTGGCGCCCGGCGTGGTGGGCCAGCGCACCGGCCATCAGCAACTGTTCCTGCCCCGCGATCCATTCCGCCGGCAGGACGTCCACCAGGCGGGCGACTTCCTGCAGATGTTCGGCGGCGGCCCGGGCGTCACCGCGGCGGCTGGCGAGCAGTGCGCGCAGGTAGGCGATGCGGGGCTCGACCGGTGCAAGGGCGGCCATGCCGTCGAGCATGGCCCGAGCCTCCTCGTCGCGGCCCAGGTCGACCAGGATGCCGGCCCGGGCGACGCCCGCATCGACGAAGTCGGCGCGCAGCGCGAGGGCGCGCTCGTAATCCCGCAGGGCGCCGGCGAGATCGCCGCGGGCGTGGAAGACCGAAGCCCGCGCGTTCCAGGCACCGGCATCATCGGGCGCGAGCTGCACCGCGCGCTCGGCACGCTCGCGCGCCACGTCCAGCTTGCCGGTGGCGAGCAGCAGCGGCACCTCGGCCACCAGCGGCACCGGCGAGGCCGGGTCGACGGCACGCGCGTCGGCGAAGCTGCGCGCGGCCTCGGCCGGCTTGCCCAGCGCCACGTAGGCGCTGCCGCGCAGCGCGAGCACGTCGAGCCGCACCTCCGGCGCCAGCCCTTCGGCGGGGATGGTGTCGATCACGCGCGCGGGTTTGCCCTGCAGCAGGTAGATGCGGGCGAGCGGCACCGCCACCTCGGCGCGGTTGACGCCCAGCCGCAGGGCTTCGCGGAATTCGACCTCGGCCGGACCGAGATCGCCGCCGGCGAGATAGGCGCGTGCCAGCAGCAGGTGGGCGGCGAGCATGTCCCGGTCCTGCTGCAGCGCGTTCTGGAGCTGGATGATGGCGCCGGGCAGATCCTGCGCGGAAAAACGCGCCAGGCCGTCCTCGTAGTAGCGGCTGGCCCTGGCCGCGTCGGCATGCGCCGGCGCCGCCAGCGCGGCGAGGCACAACAGGAGGACCGGCAGCGGCCGGAACGGTGCACGCTTCATCGAGCGGAACGGATACTGGAGGATGGGTGGAACGAGTATAGGGAGTCAGCCGCCCGCGGGCCGTTAAATGCTTCGCTCTCCGACGACATTGTTCTCCGGTCGCCGCAACGGCGGGAACGGGCTTGACAACCCGCCCGCATGGGCACCAGAACGGCAATTCCCCCAAGCCCCTTTCGCGCCCCAATACTGTTCGGATAAGTTAACCGCGCTGCGGGTGTCGCTGTGCTCCCTCTCCCCTTGCGGGGGAGGGCTGGGGAGAGGGGCGCCCCGCAGGGGCGGCGGCGTGCCATTCCGGCTGCGGCTTTCCCCCTCTCCCCCAACCCCTCTCCCGCGAGGGGAGAGGGGAGAAAAAACCATTCCGTCCACCTGACTGAACCGTATTGCCTTTCGTGCCCCCGTCCTTGAAGCTCTTTTACGCCGACCACTTCGTGTTGCCGCTGCCGCCGGGGCATCGCTTCCCGATGGAGAAGTACGCCCGCCTGCACGCCCGCCTGCAGGCCGGGGGGCTGTTCGCCGCCGAAGACTTCCGCGTGCCCGCAGCGGCCGACGATGCTGCCCTGCTGCGCGCCCACGATGCGGGCTACCTGCAGCGTATCGTCAGCGGCACGCTGGACGCGGCGGAAATGCGGCGCATCGGCTTTCCGTGGTCAGCGGCGATGGTGGAACGCTCCCGCCGCTCCGCCGGTGCCACGCTGGCCGCCTGCCGCGCCGCGCTGGAAGACGGGTGCGCGGCCAACATGGCCGGCGGCACCCACCACGCCCACCGGGATTCCGGCTCCGGCTTCTGCGTGTTCAACGACGCCGCCGTCGCCGCGCTGGCCATGCTGGCCGAAGGCCGCGCCACGCGCGTGGCGGTCATCGACTGCGACGTGCACCAGGGCGACGGCACCGCCACCATCCTCGCCGGCAACCCGGCCACCTTCACCCTGAGCCTGCACGGGGCGAAGAACTTCCCCTTCCGCAAGGCCGCCAGCGACCTGGACATCGAACTCCCGGACGGCACCGCGGACGCGGACTACCTCGCCGCGCTGGAACGCGGGCTGGAGGCGGTGTTCGGCGGCTTCCGCCCGGACCTCGCCATCTACCTCGCCGGTGCCGCCCCCTTCGCAGGCGACCGCCTCGGCCGCCTGGCGCTGACCCGCGCGGGGCTCGCCGAACGCGACCGCCGCGTGCTCGCCGCCTGCCGCGCGGCCGCCGTGCCGGTAGCCATCGCCATGGCCGGCGGCTATGCTCGCCACATCGACGACACCGTGGCCATCCACGCCGCCACCATCGAAACTGCCGCACGCCTGTGGCACCCCACGGAACAGGACGCCCCCGCATGACCGACGAAGCCCGCATCGCCCTGCTGATCGACGCCGACAACTGCCCGGCGGCCAAGATCGAGGTCATCCTCGACGAACTCGCCAAGTACGGCGTCACCAACGTGCGCCGCGCCTACGGCAACTGGAAGAGCAGCGGACTCAAGAGCTGGGAGGAAGTGCTGCACGAATACGCCATCCAGCCCATCCAGCAGTTCGCCTACACCAAGGGCAAGAACGCCACCGACAGCGCCATGATCATCGACGCCATGGACCTGCTCTACACGCAGAAGCTGGACGGTTTCGGCATCGCCTCGTCGGATTCCGACTTCACCCCGCTGGTCATGCGCATCCGCGCCAACGGGCTCAAGGTGTACGGCTTCGGCGAAAAGAAGACGCCCATGCCCTTCGTCAACGCCTGCTCGCGCTTCCTCTACCTGGAAACCCTGGGCGAGCCCGCGCGCACCGAGGAAGGCGCGGCCGCCGCCGGCGTGCAGAAGAAGAGCGCCAAGGAACTCAAGGGCGACACCCGCCTCGTGACCCTGCTGCGCAACGCCGTGGAAGCCTGCCTGGAAGACGACGGCTGGGCCAGCCTGTCCGCGCTCGGTTCCCACATCTCCAACCAGGCCTCCTTCGACCCGCGCAACTACGGCTACAAGAAGCTGGGCGACCTGATCGAAGCCACCGGCCTGTTCGAATCCGAGCGCCGCGGCAGCCACCTGTTCCTGCGCGACAAGCGCAGCACACGCAAGAACAGCGACTGACTCCCCCATGCCCGCTACCGACAACTCATCCACCCACGACTTCTGGGACGGCCTGGCCGAATTCGGTCCGGCGCAGAGCTCGGCCGCGCTGGAGTACGCCCTCGCCACCCTCGCCCGTCTGGCCGGCGCCCAGCAGGCCTACTGGATGGGTACGGTGCGCCTCTCCCACGGCGCCGACATCCTCGACGGCTGGCGGCCCGCCGTGATCCGCTATCTGCATCCGCGGGAGGCGCTGGAAACCAACTTCCAGGCCCATTGCCGCCTCATCGAGCAAGGCAGGATAGACCCCAGCATCGTCGCCAACATGCGCGGCGCCGGCCGCTACCGCACCAACCTGCACCACGAACTGGTGGAGCCGGAGTGGTACGAGTCCGACTTCCACCGCGTGTACTTCGTCCCCTACGGCCTCCGCGACACCCTCTACATGGCCATGCCCCTGGGCGAGGACATCGAATGCTGGTTCGGCCTGCAGCGCATCGGCCCGCAGCAGCCCTTCTTCAGCCAGGCCGACAAGAAAAGCCTGGATCACGCGGGGCGCTCCCTCAAGTGGTTCCACCGCCGCCTGGCCCTGCACTACGGCCTGCGCATCACCACCAAGCCGCTCGCCCCCACCGAGCGCCGGGTGCTCGAACACCTGCTCGGCGGCGACACCGAAACCGGCATCGGCACGGCCCTGGGCCTGACCACCGCCACCGTGCACACCTACGCCACCCGCATCTACCGCAAGTTCAACGTCCAGGGCCGCAACGGCCTGACGGCCCTCTGGCTGGGGCGGTAACTCCTCCTCCACCATGGGAGCGGCCTTGGCCGCGATGCAGCAGTCATCCGCCCCCGGAACCGCCGCATCGCGGGCAAGCCCGCTTGTGTCTGCGATACCCCGTAGGATCGTGGGTGAGAGCGGCGGGTGGCAAGCTGCCAGGCCGGGGTGCGCAAAGCACGTGTGGGAGCCCAAGCTGCCACCCGCCTGCCTCTGGTTCAAGCCCG
>NZ_SSOD01000017.1 GCF_004801305.1 Pseudothauera rhizosphaerae
AAGGAGCAAAAACGGAGGGCAACAGCCCGAGGACGACCCGATCGGAAGCGAAAAACGCCATCAAAGTCGAAAGCCCGTCACTGATACGCGCTCGAAATCGGTCCGCGGGCATTTGTTCAGCACTTCCTTAGCTTACTTGTCGTTTCACCTTCTTCCAGGTCGAACTCCAGTACCAGATCCCGGCTTGGCAGTGCTTCTGTAGCCAGCGTTGCCGGCAGTTGTGAGGCGTGCAGAAAGCAGGTTGCCCACGGCGAGGCAGTGTCCCGCGAGTCGGTGAGCCACAATGGACCTGCCGCCTTGCGCAAGAAGCGCACGAAGCCGTAGCCATTCTCGAAGTGGTAGCACACACCGCGGGCGAAGCCGCCGGCCACCCCCCAGTCGTTGCCATCGCGGCCATTACGTTTGCGTTCGGTCGATACCAGATGCGGAACCAGATAGCCCGAGGTAAAGCTATCCAGTGCATTACGCAGCGCACGCGACACATTGCGAAACGCCAGCCCCTCCACCCGGCAGCCCATGCTTTGTGCCGTCTCGACCACGCGGACGAAATCGCTGTCGCCGCTTGCCAGCAACACAGTGTCGAGTCTTGGTGCCTGCTGCAGGATGTCAAGCGCGATGTCCATGTCGCAGTCAGCCTTGGAATAGCGCCTGCCTTCGCCATCGTCGTACCAGCGCACCGGCTTGCGGAACACCTTGAAACCATTGTCGCGCAGCGCGTCGTAGAAGCGTTGCTGGCCGCTGCGGTAGGCTGAATCCGTGTCGGCACGGGCGGCATCGAAGGGCAGGTAGGCATTCAGCCGCACCAGTTCGCCGCCGTCGCGGGCGGCAAAACGGCGCAGGATGTCGAGTCGCAGGCCGTAGCCGCCGTTCATGCCGATGTTGGCGAAATCAATGAAAACGCCGGTGCGATTACACACAAAAATGTCCTTTCGGAAACAAGAGCAGATCACGCAAATGGGGCCCTCACTCCGAGGTTCCTGCGTGAAACTTGATCATTGCCAGCGCTTTCAAGCGGACGGCCTGCTCGATGCATTCTTTCAACGCCTGATCGGTGATCAGTTCGCCGTCGTAGTCGCTGAGGTTACGCTGCTTTCTGAGGCCGTCTAGGGTGCGAACGACCGTCGCCTCAACGCCAAGGGTGTGTGCCAGGCACTGGATGGTGATTTGATGGTGCCCCGGTTTGCTGGTTGCAGTCCGGTAGCCCTGTGAGAGCAAGGCAGCATCAGCGATGGCACGGATCGCCGTGTAAGCGCAATCGAACCGCGTTTCAGCGCTGTTCTCGGCGCGCTGGGCATCGGTCAATCGACTTTGTGCGGTCGCCAGCATCTTGTTCAACAAATCCTGCGAGAAGGGCACTTTGTCCAGTTGTCCGATGCGGGCCAGGTTCTCGAGTGCATCAGAGGGCATTCGCGTCTCCGATCAGCATGATCCTGGGCTTGTCGAGCACGTCCAATAGGAAGGCGTTGCCCGCCGCTTTTTTTGTTTCCCATTCGTGGGGGCTCATGACCTTGGGGTTGATCTCGCGGCTGAGCGCGGACTGAGCCTCATAGGTGGCGTTGATGATGTCGGCGAATGTCACGTCTCCGACCACCATGAGGTCGATGTCGCTGTTGGCGTTCTCGGTGGCACTGGCCATGGAGCCAAAGATAAAAGCGGCCTGGATCTGATCAGCAAGCGGCGCAAGGCTGAACCGCAGCGTGTCGGCTAGGCCGACGGTTTTTCTGATCAAGGCCTGTAGCTCGGGGAACACGGGGTGATCTTTGTTGGCGCAGAATCGCGACTGGTTGCCAACCCGTTGGCTGTGCAGAAGACCTGCCGCGCAGAGCGCATCGAGTTCCTTCTTTAGTGTGCCAGGCGCGGCATCGATCAATCTGGCGAGTTCGCGCAGATGAACTTGCTGATCTGGCCTCATGAGCAGCAAGCCCAGCACCTTGCGCCGGTACTGATTCGGGAAGAGCAGATCAGAAGCGGAGACGGGTGTTTTCAATTAGGAAACATATGTTTTTCATTCGGAAACGTTTATATGTTAAGAGAATTTCAGCTAGTGTCAAGGAAGCGCTTCAATCTTCGCCTTCCACTGCGGTAATCGTAATGTACCCACACCCACATAGCGGCCGAAGGTCGGCGATGTGTGGTCGATATCCGCTGCTACGCTATGCCAGATCAGGTTTCCCACGGATTCACGAGTTGCACGCCCAGTCCCGCGAAGTCCTTGATGTTACGCGTCACCAGCGTGAGGTCGTGCTGCAAGGCCGTCGCCGCCAGCAGTCCATCAATGGCCGGCAACGTGCGACTGGCGCTGGCTTGCACACGGCCCCAGCGGTCGGCCACTTGTTCGTCGATGCCCAGCAGTCGTCCGACGAAGTAGTTGGGCAATTCCACTTCCAACCAATCCGTGAGGGTCTGGCGAGATGCGGGATCGGTCACGCCTTCGATGCCCTTGCGGATTTCGCCGAGGCTCAAGACCGAGAGGTAAAGCGACTGGCGAGGACGCGCCTGCATCCACGCCACGACCTTGGTGTCGGCTCGTCTGTTCCGCAACTCGGACAGGACGTTGGTGTCGACGAGGTAACTCAAAGCGTGATCTCACGCGGCAGGCTGCGGTTGCGTCCGAACTCGACTTCATCGTGACCCGCCAACGGCGAAGCGCGCATGAAATCGACTAGCGACCGTTCGTTTCCGGAAAGGCGGTCGAACAGCTCGCGCGACACCACGACCGCTTTGGCCTGCCCGTGCAGCGTGATCTCCTGTGGCCCGTTCTCGACCGCGCGCTTGACCAGTTCCGAGAATCGCGCTTTAGCGGTTTGCATTTGCCAGCTTTGCATGACCCAGCCTCTTAAGACCTAACAGGTCTGACCTAACAGGTCTTAACTCTATCCGATCCCAACTCTCATGACAAATTGGATTTCCGTCCTTGCCGTTTCATGTGTCCGGTGGCCGGCTCGATGGCCTACGCCGCTTCAGGGCCTTGATGATGCAGCGCCGTCGTCCTGAGCGCAGGATGTGCCTTCCTTCGATATCCACACCTGGTAGTCCTTGCCCACGATGGCCGTGAAAGGCAATTTTCCGGTCAGATCACGCCCGCCCATACTTATCCTCGAACCTCACAATATCGTCCTCCCCCAGGTACGCCCCCGACTGCACCTCGATCAACTCCAGCGGGATCACTCCTGGGTTCTCCAGCGCATGCACCTGCCCGATCGGAATGTAGGTCGACTGGTTTTCCGTGACTAGATAGGTCTGATCCCTGTTCGTAACCTTGGCAGTGCCACTCACCACGATCCAGTGCTCTGCGCGGTGATGGTGCATTTGCACCGAAAGCTTGGCGCCTGGCTTCACCGTAATCCGCTTCACCTGATAGCGGTGGCCGTTGTCGATCGAGTTGTATATGCCCCAGGGGCGGTGCACTTCGCGGTGGCTGATGTGCTCCTGCCGCCCTTCGGCCTTCAGGCGCTCGACGACCTTCTTTACGTCCTGCACCTTGTCCCTGTGTGCCACCAGCACGGCATCCGGGGTTTCGACAACCACCAGGTCTTCTACCCCTACTGTGGCCACCATGCGGCTGTCGGCGTGCACGTAGGTGTTGCGGGTGCTCTGCCCGAGCACGTCGCCCTTGAACACGTTGCCGCCGGCATCCTTGATGCTCATATCCCACAACACGGACCACGAGCCCACGTCGCTCCAGCCCGCGTTCAGCGGCACCATCACGGCGTCCGCGGTTTTCTCCATCACCGCATAGTCGATGGAGTCTTCCGGGCACGTTTCAAAGGCGGCGGCGTCCACGCGGGTGAAGTGCATGTCCTGCGCACCGCCCTCAAGAGCTTTGCGACAGGCGGCCAGGATGTCCGGGCGGAATCGCCCCAACTCTTCGAGATACCGGCCAGCCCGGAACATGAACATGCCGCTATTCCAGAAGAAGCGACCGCTCGCCACGTAGTCCTCGGCCGTGGCGAGGTCGGGCTTCTCTACGAAGCGGGCGACTGCAAATCCGCCGTTGCTGGCGGCTGCGCCCTGTTCGATGTAGCCATAGCCGGTTTCCGGATGGCTGGGCTTGATGCCGAAGGTTACCAGCTTGCCGTCGTTCGCCAGCGGTAGCGCCGTCTCGATGGCGGCGTGGAAGCTGTCGACGTCCTGAATCAGATGATCGGCGGCGAGCACCAGCAGAACAGGATCCTCGCCTTCCGCAACTGCCTGCAGGGTAGCCAGCGCAATTGCCGGTGCGGTGTTGCGGCCCACCGGTTCGAGGAGGATGTTGGCCTCCTCCATGCCCAGCCGGCGCAGTTGCTCCGCCGCGAGGAAGCGATGTTCTTCGTTGCAGATCAGACTGGGGAGGGCGGTTTCAAGACCCTGCAGGCGCTGGATTGTGGCCTGCAGCATCGACAATCGGCCGTCGCCCAGCGCGAGAAACTGCTTCGGGTTGAGCTGGCGCGAGAGGGGCCAGAGCCGTGAGCCGGAGCCGCCGGCCATGATGATGGGCAAAAGCATGTCAATGTCCGTCAATAACAATATTCATCCAAATACTGACAGGTAGGTCCGCGTGTTCTTGTGCACTTCGGTGCTCGTCCTTGCTTCGGCGAGCGGCCACCAGCGGTAGCGCCCATGTTGTTCGCTAGGCGGGGTCAGAATGCAACCGTCTGGCAACGTGATCCGGTATGCGACAACCACGTAATGCGTATTCGGTTCGGCAGGTGCGCCGAATGCGCTGTCCGAATAGAAGTGTTCATGGACACCGAGCAACTGCGCATCACGGCGCTCGAGAGTCTGTCCCAACTCGTTGAGTGTCAGGCGGCGGAAGGCGTTGTCCAGGCGTTCGTTCTTGAGAATGCGTCCGCCGGGAACGAACCAGTAGCCCTTCGCAGGGCGGTTAAGGCGTTCGCCAAGCAGAATTTCCCCGCGTGCGTTTTGCACAACCAGATCGATCGAGACCAGCGGCGTTGCAGCCACCACCGCGCGGAACGTTTCTGCTGGTAGGTGCATGGCGCTCAAATCTCCGTCAGGAATCGACCCAGGATGCGGTCCTTGTCCAGAAACTCGCGGGCATATTCGGTGGCGATCGCATTCGGTCGCGGCATCGAGAGTGCGTGCTCGATGCCTTCGATCAGTGCGTCCACCGACTCCGGTTCAACCCGCGCCGCAATGCCTGGGAATTCCTCGCAGAGCAGACCCAGGCTCGTGTCCGGATCGGCGGTGATTACTGCGTTGCCCCCCACAGCCAGGATGTTGGTCAGCTTGGATGGCAGCACGGCGTCGGCCGCGCCCCGTCTCTGGACCACCAGATGGCAGTCTGCGGAGGCCAGCAGTGCCGGAAGGTCCTCATAGGCCTGCAAAGGCGCAAACAGCAGATTGGTCAGCCCCTTGTGCTGCGCCATCTCCACGAGACGGGCTTTTCCCGCCCCCTCGCCGACGAGCAGAAACTGCAGCTTGTGGCGATTTCGCAAGCGGTCGGCCGCCTCGACTACCGTCTCCAGCCCCTGCTTTTCGCCGATATTTCCCGAGTACAACAACACGCGTCTGTCCGGGGCTGCGCCCAGACGCGAAAGCAATGCGGAATCGCGGGCCACATCCCGGAACCGTGCAGTTTCGGACCAGTTCGGGAAGAGGCGTAGGCGATCTTCGTTCACACCCTTCTGGCGAGCCCGTTGCAGCATGCCGCTGGAAATGGTCGATACCCGATCGAAGGTACGCAGGATTGCCCGCTCGGCGGCGAACGCGAACCGCTTCAGCAGCCCGCCTTTGGCAATCCCGAGCCCGAACAGCGCATCCACCTCGTAATCCTGGATGTGCAGTACCGATTTGGCGCCACTCATTTTCGCAAGCAGCAGCGCCTGGGGCGCACAAAAGAGGGTGGGTACCACCAGGATCACCAGATCCGGCTTCCAGCGAAGTTGCCCCAATACAGTGAGCGACGATGACGCCGAAAAGCTAGCCAAGTGCAGCATGCGCTTGACCGCGCTCGGCTTCGCCGGCACGTAGAGCGGGCAGCGGGTCACCCGCACCCCGTCCTCCACACGTGTGTCGTATCGTCGACCGGAAAATGCTTGCCAGATTTTCCAGTCCGGGTAGTAGGGCGGAGTGCTTACCACCCGCACTGCATGTCCCTGCTCAGCGAACCAGCGGGCCATTTCCCCGCTGTATTTACCAATGCCTGTCAGTTCCGGGCTGTAGTTGATGCCGTACACTAGAATTTTCATTCAGCGCGTCCGGGTCTGCTCTACGTTGTCGAGATACCAGCCGTAGGTTTCACGCAGCCCATTCTTGAGGTCGATGCGTGCTCGCCACCCCAGCCGCGCCAGCCGGCTCGCATCCATCAACTTGCGCGGTGTGCCGTCCGGCTTCGTCGTGTCGAACACGAGCCTGCCCTCGTAGCCGATGACTTCAACTAGCGTTTCAGCCAACTCGCGGATGGTCACATCCGTACCGGCGCCGACGTTGATGTGCGAGCGCATCGACTCGGTTTCGCTGACGTAGCGTTCCTGCGGGATGCTCTGCAGATGCACCACGGCCTCGGCCAGGTCATCCACATGCAGAAATTCGCGCATCGGCGTGCCGCTGCCCCAGATCACCACTTCGGGTGTATCGGCGATCTTGGCCTCGTGGATGCGTCGCATCAGTGCCGGGATGACGTGGCTGTTCTCGGGGTGGAAGTTGTCGCCCGGGCCGTAGAGGTTGGTGGGCATGGCGCTACGGTAGTCGCGACCGTACTGGCGATTGTAGCTCTCGCACAGCTTGATACCGGCAATCTTGGCAATGGCGTAGGGCTCGTTGGTGGGCTCGAGCAGGCCGGTGAGCAGCGCCTCTTCCTTGATCGGCTGTTCGGCAAATTTGGGGTAGATGCACGACGAGCCGAGGAACAGCAGTTTCTGCACGCCATGAGTGTGGGCGGCGTGGATGATGTTAGCCTCGATCATCAGGTTCTGGTGGATGAACTCGGCAGGGTAGGTGTTGTTGGCGTGGATGCCGCCGACCTTGGCCGCGGCCAGATAGACTTGATCGATCCGGTGGGCAGCGAAAAAAGTGTTGACGGCGTGCTGGCTGGTGAGGTCGAGTTCGTTACGGCCCGCGGTGAGAATGTTGGCGCAGCCCAACAATTGTAGCCGGCGCACGATGGCCGAGCCGACCATGCCTCGATGGCCGGCGACGAAGAGGGTGTCGGCGGGGTTCATGGGCTCAGATTTCCGTTGTAACCGGCACGTCGTGCCCGTGCGCCTTCAGGAAGGCGTGGCGCTGGGCGATCTTGAGGTCTTCCACCACCATCTCGGCACACATCTGCTGCGCAGTAATCTCCGGCATCCAGCCGAGTTTTTCCTTGGCCTTGCTGGGATCGCCGAGCAGGGTTTCAACTTCGGCGGGGCGAAAGTAGCGTGGGTCGACGCGAACGATGACGTCACCCGTTTTCAGCGCCGGGGCCTTGTCGCCTTCTTCTATATGTGCGACCACCGCATATTCCTCGACGCCCTTGCCCTCGAAGCGCAGCGTGATGCCCAGCCCCGTCGCCGACCAGCGGATGAACTCGCGCACGGAATACTGCACGCCGGTTGCGATCACGAAATCTTCCGGCTGCTCCTGCTGCAGCATCATCCACTGCATGCGCACGTAGTCCTTGGCGTGACCCCAGTCGCGTAGCGCATCCATGTTGCCCATGTAGAGGCAACTCTCCAGACCCTGTGCGATGTTGGCGAGGCCGCGGGTGATCTTGCGGGTGACGAAGGTCTCTCCGCGGCGCGGGCTCTCGTGGTTGAACAGGATGCCGTTGCAGGCATACATGCCGTAGGCCTCGCGGTAGTTCACCGTGATCCAGTAGGCGTAAAGCTTGGCGACCGCATAGGGGCTGCGCGGATAGAAGGGGGTGGTCTCCTTCTGTGGGATTTCCTGCACCAGGCCGTAGAGCTCGGAGGTAGAGGCTTGGTAGAAGCGCGTCTTCTTGTCCAGGCCGAGCAGGCGGATGGCCTCGAGCAGGCGTAGCGTGCCCATGGCGTCGACATCGGCCGTGTATTCGGGCGACTCGAAGCTTACCGCCACGTGTGACTGCGCGCCTAGGTTATAGACCTCGTCAGGCTGCACCTGCTGGATGATGCGGGTGAGGTTGGACGAGTCGGTGAGGTCACCGTAGTGCAGGACCATGCGCGGGTTGGGTTCGTGCGGGTCCTGGTAGATGTGGTCGATGCGCTGGGTGTTGAAGCTCGAGGCGCGGCGTTTGATGCCGTGGACTTCATAGCCTCTTCCGAGCAGGAATTCAGCGAGATAGGAACCGTCCTGGCCGGTAATGCCGGTGACTAGTGCTTTTTTCAATGTTCACTCCAAAGCCAAAATTATGAAACGAATAAATCCGTCGCCTATTAAATGAACACGTCGATTACAGAGCTGCAGAACGCAAAGATTAGGCAAATTCTCAGCTATTTAAAAGTCGTAGCCCAAGGAGCAGAAAAAAGAAAGTCCGCTTGAATCGCACGACCTTTGCTGTCGTAAGTCATATTGTAAACTCCACTGACTCTGAAGTCGTGAAGATAAAGATATGCAATTACATCACAAGCCAGAGCCTGGCCCTCATACAGTTCAAGGAAAGAGCATTCAACATAGATCCAGTCGATATTCGGAAAAGCATTTGTACAGCCCTGCAAAGCATTAAGTTCGAAGCCCTGTACGTCCAGTTTTAAGAGGCATGGGCGTTGCAAGGTCGCTGCATCAAGCAGCTCGCTCAACGGCGCTTGTCGTACAGTGTCGGTATGGCTCTCTTGGGTGCCAGGGAACAGTTCGGACTGCAGGCGTCCAATCGGCAATAGGGAAGAGGAGTCGTCGCTGGCACTCACATGAATGGGGACCAGTTTATTCTCTGGGCCTATTGCAGCTTGAGTAAGGTAGAAACGAAATTCAGGGAGCAGCAGGCGGCGATATCTGTTGGCAGGTCCCTCCAGTGGCTCGAACGAGTATATGCTGCTACGTGGGAACATGTATCTAGCTATCAAGGCAAATTGTCCTTTGTTGGCACCGATGTCAATCACAGTGCCGATCGTCCCTAAGCACTTTAGTGCATTAAGATGCTCGGTAGAGGCAGCCACACCCCTCACCAAACTCCTGAGGAGTAAAGGGTGCAAAGTAACACTAACACCAATTGCTTTTTGAAGCTTTTTTATAATTGACCTAAACATACACGATGTCGCCTTTTCAGAAGCAATGATTGGTGAGGAAACTCTGATCTATTCAGAGTCGTTAAAATATTGAAGTCACAAATCACGCCACGTCCATGAAGCAAACGACCTTCGCCTCGCTGGCCTTTGACAGCAAAAAAACAGACCCGCCGGGAACGCTTCCTGTCGGAGATGGATGCGGTGGTGCCTTGGGCCGCATTGCCGACGGTGATCGAGCCGCACTATCCGACGACAGGTCGGTGTGGTCGTCCGCCGATGGCGCTGGCGACGATGCTGCGAATCTACTTCATGCAGCAGTGGTACGCGCTGTCGGGCCCGACTATCATTCATGCCCCGCCCTCGACGAAGAACCGGGACAGGAAGCTCGATCCCGAGAGGCATCAGACGAAGAAGGGCAAGCAGTGGTACTGCGGCATGAAGGTGCATGTCGGCGCCGACGTTAATTCCGGGCTCGTACATACGGTTTCGGTCACGCCGGCCAACGCCTGTGACAGCAGCCAGTTGCCGCACCTGCTGCGCGAGGGCGACCGGACGGTGTTCGGCGACAAGGGCTACATCAACAACAAGCTCAAGCGCCTGGCTCGCAAGGCCGGAGTGTTCCGGGCCGTGTCGCTCAAGGCAAGCATGGCGCACCCGCTGACCGGGGCCAACAAGCTCTTTAACCACAAGATGTCCCTCGATCCGTGTGCGGGTCGAACACGTGTTTCGCGTCATCAAGCGCCAGTTCGGCTACACGGAGGTGCGCTACAGGGGGATCGCGAAGAACGCCGCTCGGGTGTTCTCGCTGATCGGGCTGACCAATCGTTACTTGGCGAGGCGGGCGCTGATGAGTTGATAGGTGAAGTCCGTCCTCGGCGCCCGCGAACGGGCGCGTGGGGTTGAAACGGTCATGAAAAGCAGCAGTAGGAGCGGAAAAAACGATCATCAGAGTCGGCGGCGAATGGCTGGCTTGGGTGTGATAGCCCAGAACATCAATTGATCAGAGCTTCCCTAAGCTTCGTTTACGCACGGGTATCGCTGGGCTGCCATGGCACACCCAGCCAGCCGGTAAATCTCGCGTCACTATCGATCCAGCGCCAACAATACATCCGTGCCCAATACGGACATTTCCAATAATTATTGACCCAAAGCCGATCAGATTGTCGCCTTCAATTATCACGGTGCTTGGAGGGAGCCGACCTCCCCAATAGACATTCTCCGATATGCCATCAAATTTATGATCGTTACCAATGATGCTAACGCTGCTTGAGATCAAAACTCCGTCACCGATCTCAAGGTTTGTTTCAAGATGAAAATTTGCGCCTATGCTTATGTCGGTTCCAAATCTAATATATTCAGGCGGTAAGAACGTACAATTCCTACCAAAATGGAAATTTTCGCCGTGCTTAAGTTTATCTCCCAGTTTTAAGCGTAGCCTGGCAAGGCGTGCGGTTCGAACCAATGCCCTAACGAATATGAGGGGTCGTGGGATAGGCTGGAAAGGAGACGGTCTACTCATTTCTTACCTCGGTAAGTTTTCGAGAAATACATCCTGATAAATACCAGAAAAGTATCCCAAATACGGGCCATCGTAGCGTCTCGTGGAAAACACCATAAACTAATGCGGCTCCCAAAGCTGCTGATGCAGCCCTCAAGATGATGCCCATGCGTAAATCCCTCGCTGCTCTCCACGTTACCTGATAAAAGATCAGCAGTTCGATGAAGAGCCCAATTACACCTGTGCGAAAAATTGAATCTATAAATTGACTGTGCGCCGATGTGGATGGGATGACGTTTCCGAGTGGGTCAATTATGTCTATAGGGAAATACGAAGGGCCTAGTTGTCCAAAGCCAAAGAAAAAAGCCGTAGGGTGTTGAGTGAGAGTCTCTAGAAGCCCTTTCCATACTTCGATTCGAATGTTTGCAGAATAATCCTTTTCGATCACATCCTTTGAGAAAAAATATTCCTCAAATCTAGATGTTATTTGTTCTGCTATTGTGCCGTCTTGGCTAAGAGTTATCAATAACATGAAAGCCAAAAAACCTATGACTGTGACGAAAAGGGTCGCGATTTTCTTGATTGGAAGGAGTGGGATAAGAAAGAATATAACGGCAAACCATGCAACGTAAGCCGCACGTGTTAATGAGAGAAGTACTACTGCAGTTCCAAGTGCCCACGAAATAAAAAAATATTTCTTTAAGTAAATGGCAATTGCGCCGAAAGTCCAGGACCAGAATACGATTATTAATGGCATTCGCTGTTCTGTTATTTGCCTGGCAAGATACAGATCTCCGGAAAAAATAAAGAAGAGTATTAAAGATATGGTGGTGGCTAGAAAAATCAAATTAAATTTTGACAATATCGTCAATAGTTTGGCGTCTGGTATGTGTGTCAGCCGTCCGATAAAATATGGGGAGATAATAATAAATGACCACGCTAATGAGACGAATCGTGCATTGAAGGTAGTATGGGTTTCTTGGTTTATGTGAAAAGCAGTTCCAAGGAGAAAGGAAATGAATATCCAGACGATGTATATAAAAACAAATTTATCTATATTTGATTTTAATCCAATGGTTCTCGATTTTATCAAGGCAAGCTTTGCTGCTGTGGTAAAAAGAGATATGGCTAGCCATATAGCTGAAAGGTAATAGATGGGGGCCCCGCCGATAGAGTAATATAAGGGAAATATCGAGGAGGCAAATAAAAGAAGCGGAAGCATATTTTTTCAAGGATGCGGTCAGTCCGCTCAAGAAAAGAGTGAAAGATGTGTATGACGCTATATGTTTAGGTGTGCGTCTGTGACGATCGAATCTGCTGGAATTCTTTCAAATGCATCAATATATGTTTTACTGCTTGCATTTTTTATTTTGATATTGTGTGTTTTTGCGTATTCATTCAGGGTGTAATATTGATTAAAGACTTGCCCCCAGCGAATGAATATCTCTCCAATATTGAATTGTGCGTGAGCGTCCTTATAGATTGGTCTGGGCGGGGCTTCATTGTCATAGAAATGAGTTTGGTTTGCCTCGAGGATGTTTTTTTCAGTTATTTTTATTTCTTCATGCCAAGAGTGGTCTGCTCCAAAAATATATATGTTCTTGTATTTTGCTGATATTGCTAAGAATGTCGTGGCGATTAACACATTGTAGGCCGGGGGGAGTGCAAGATTTTTGTCATAAAGAATGCGGATCAAGCTTGGGAAACCTGTTGCAGGTACTCTATTGTAGTATTTTATTGAAATGTTTTTATTTGATATTTTTTCTATGAATTCAGAATTTCTTGCTTCGTATGGAACTATTAGCGTTAGGGGCCATTTTGTTTTTTGATTAAGGCTCTGTTGGAGCCCGTCGAGAAGGCTTTTGACCTCTTGCGATATATCTTTTTTCCAATGGCTTGAATCTGCTAAAACGTAGTGAGTTGGCTTTATGGATTCAAAAAAATCTGAATTTGCAAAGAGATTTACCGACCATATATCAAAATCACCTTCTCTCCTTGCGTTTTTTATGGTTTCTCTGCCGTTCTTTAGCGAGGGGCCGTTTCCAAGAACAATTGCATTGTTGGCGGTTCTAGCGGGTGTGGCTAAATTCGTTTTCTTTGAGAATAGAATTACGGCGGCAAATGAGGCTGCTGTTTGAAGTGTCAAACTGAGGATTGACGAGAGTTTTTTAAGTGTACTTTTCATTTTCTCTGGAGAAGTTACATTAAGAGACCGAATTGCTCCGCAACTTCAGGCTCCGGTCCGGTTGTTCATCTTCGCTCTTCGGGTCAAGAGCAGGCCGGCATCGAACCAGCCCATGTTTTCTGAGAAGTCAATTTCCACTGGAAACGGCGCAGAGCCGGTATGCCTCCTTGTCGAGCAAGTTGGGCCGCAGCACTAGCAAATGCCCCCGACGCCCCCTGCCGCATCAGGTCGGCTAGCAGGGTTTGCCGGCTACTCGAAGAGATCATGCATATGTAGGCTCTGTCTCCATGGCTCGGCGGCGGGATTGCCTTAAAGCTCCAGCCACTTCACCACTTCGAATATTTCGGCATAGCGCACGCCAATGCGCTGTCCCGCGTTCTCCGCCTCATTGCGGAAAAAGGCGATCCATCGCCGACCGGTCCGCTCCATTTCGGAAGCATGGGCTTCGATCGCACGCTGCTTGGTGTTCCAGTGATCCGTGATATCAGTATAGAAGTTTCCACGGAAGTCCTGGGTCGAGTGGTACCAGTTGCTGCGGTACATCAACAGCCGCGGCACATGCCGGCAGCTGTGCAGTGACGCTCTTGCAACGGCCTGGTGATCGTGGTGGATGTCACCTACCCAATGCGTGTAGACGAGGTCGATTTTCAGATCTTCAACCAACTTGAGTATCTTGATGTTCAAGGCATCGACGAATTCGACCTCCAGCGTCTTGAAGTCGCCGCAATGCAGTTGCCGGACGCCCAGGATTTTCATCGCTTCATCCGCCTCCTCACGGGCTACCGTGCTGCTGCGAACCGATTGGTCATACTGGTTTGCAAACCCGGAAACCGTGGCAACGAAGACATAGACATCGTCACCTTTGCTCGCGTGGCGGGCCAGTGTCCCACCACAACCCAGCTCGACGTCGTCGAAATGCGCACCTATCGCAAGAATCTTCATGGTCGACTCCTCAACAGGGCTCGGGTCCCCATCACCCCACAATTGAACAATGCATCCAGAACTGAAAGATTAGGCACGAATGGCCCAAATTGTTGAGCGTAAGTCGGGTGCTCAAACGATTGCCAGATCAGTTTGATGTCTGCAGCGGCAAACTTTTCGGGTTCCATGTAAGCTCGCGCACCATTACCAGACAGATAGCGCGAAGCCCCGACCTTCTTCAGCAAGTCGATCAGCAACTCATTCTTCTGTCCTTGTGGCTGGAGCGTACTGGAAAAAACGAAGGGAATGCGCACGTCCAGGAGGTCAGCTAGGGTGTCCAGCCACCGGAGGTTAAAGTCAACCATCCGTACAGGAACCGTACGATACAAATTCTCGACCACCGGCATAATCTCGGCATATGCTGGGGCCTTGCGGTAGTTCTGGCGCAGCAAGGCCAAGTTGCCGTCCACCCACTGGTTGTCCGCGGTGAGTTCGATCTGGTTGATTGGGGTACCCAAGGGCGGCTTCTTGATGCCCAAGGTCAACCAACGCTCACCGGTCTCTGTCTTGATCTTGTCGCGGTGGGTCCAGCTCCGGCTGGTATTGGTGACAAATTGCACGTGATCCAGCGCGATGAACAGGTCGGCCTGCAAGAAGCGGTGGAAGAAGCCCAGATATGGTGCGAAATCCGGCTGGTGGATAACAACCGTGCGGCTCATGAACCCTCCTCTGCTAGATTTCTCAAAGCTTTCACCACGCGGTCGCAGCCGAGCAGATCAACCGCGCGCATGCCTGCCTGGCTCATTTGGGCCATCTGTAGCCGGCGGTGGAGCACAGATAAGTCCAGATCTTGGTGGAAACCCGCAAACACGCTTCCACCTAGCCGCTCGAGCGCACGCCCTACAGGCACTTCAAAGTGTTCATTGGCCACCACAATGCAAGGCAATCCCATCGCATTCGCTTGGAATGGAGTCATTCCACCGCCTGTAATGGCAAGGTCATGTCGTGCCATCTCATCCGCCAAAGAGGGAACTCCACGGTGGTGTACCGTGAAGAAATCCGACGGAGACCGGGCCTGCACGGCCTCCACGTCCGCTACATGCTTGAATGACGGCCCCAGGACAACCGACGCGCCCTGCCCCAACGACAACAGTGCATCCATGATTCGTGGCGTGACACCCCAGGTGTCGCTGCCCCCCATCGTCACCAGCCAAGCGGAGGCGGTTTCGCGAACACGCCTCAGGCCCGCCAGCTTTGGATCGAGCACTAGGTAGTCGACCCCGCTCAGGATGCGGCGGCCGAGCAGGCTCCCGGTATCGTCGAACACGAGTGCGGCGATGTGCAGGTCGGCAACAGCCGCACCCGCCCCACGGTCATCGAAAGTCGCCAATCGGACCCCACAAGATTTAACTCGATTGGCATGATCCTCGCTGGTGTCCAGTCTGTCGTTCACCCACACTTTCACGCTCGGGTGAGCAAGCAGCCAGGAAGCTTCCCAATTGTTGTCACTGCCCAAGTTAACCACATCGACTCGATGACCGTGACCCCGAATCAGGTTGAGAGCGACCGGATCGTCATTGACGAGGAAGTGCAACGGCAAGCCGCACCCGCGCAACCCATCCGCCAATGTTAACGAGCGGTAGAGGTGGCCGAGTCCACGCGCATGCGAACTCTCTATACAGATTGCGAACACAGTCGAATCGCCTCTTCAGTTTCGAGCGGACGGCCCAGACTCGCGTTCGCCAACTGGCATGCCCTCTGCCAATCATCCAGGGTGTCTACTGTCAGACGGAGCGCGGGGGCCACCTTGGCGGCAGGAACAACAAGACGTCCGATCCGGAATGCTTCGGGCATTTCCTCGATGTACTCGTTGACATGTTCCCGATGATTGGGCTTATGCCCTTCGGCATGACTCTTCGCCAGCGCCGCTCTGCTGAAAATTTCGGCCCCAACGCCCAGAGGCATCTGCCCAAAGGAATGGCTGTAGTCGTAGCAGCCCGAAAGATGCAAATCCAGCAAGCGGTCCAGTTCCTCGATGTCGGTAAAGGGATTGTCGGCCGTCAGGCGCACCACATGCTCGAACCCGAACTGTTCAGCACACCGCCAATAGCGATCCAGCACGTCGGTCTCACTGCCACGGAAGGTCACCACTCCCTGCGAGTGGCACCACCGCGCGATCTCGTCATCCTGAACCTCGGTGGACGTCGCAACCACAATCACGACACGGTGGCGCAGATGGCCAAGGCGATCCAGCACATGCGCCAGAAGAGGGCGCCCCGCAATATCGCGCAACACTTTCCCGGGCAGGCGAGTCGAACCCATGCGCGCCTGAACGACAGCGCCGACGCTCACACCAAGTCTTCCCAGGTCAAGACGCTGTCCGGCTCCAGATCCCGCGCCAGGCGTCGCCCGAACAGATGGGAAAGGAACTTTGGCGCGATTCCATAGCCCGGTCGCTTGACCGCGACATCTCCGGCGCCAATGACATCACCGGCTTTCATGGATCGCTGCAGCACGACACTTTTCCGGTTGTTGCGCCGGGTGATCTCCTCGCTCGCGGCGGGTTCCTTGATGCCACTGCCGTGCATGACCTCGAAAGCACGAACGGCGTCAACGAGCCACTTCATTTCAGCCGGATCGGCGGAAAGCATGTGGTCCGGCCCCTCCGCATTCTTGTCCCAGGTGAAGTGACGCTCGATGACACGCGCACCCATAGCCACTGCACACAAGGACGCCACCGGTGTCAGCGTGTGATCGGAGTAACCCACGTCAATCTCGGGGAAGGTAGCCATGAGCGTCTGCATCGCAGCAAGATTCACGTTTTGCGGATGAGTCGGATAGCTGGTGATGGCATGCAGCAGCATCAACTGCCGACAACCCGCCTCCTGAATGACCGACACCGACTCTTTAACCTCGTCCAGTGTGCACATTCCGGTGGAAAGAATCAGCGGCTTTCCGGTCTTCGCTACATACCGCAGGAATGGTAGGTTCACCGCGTCATCGGATCCAATCTTGTGCGCCCCCACGCCACAAGCCTCGAGAAGGTCGACATCGAGTTCATGAGAGGGGGTCGAGAACCAGTCGAGCTGCTTGGTCTCGGCATAGCGAAAGACCTCGTGATGCAATTCGGCGTCAATTTCGTACTTCTTGAAGAGTTCATACTGGGATGCAACCCCCGTGTTTTCCATATCGAAGACCGCCCGCTTGCTCGCAACGGTCTCCGCACGGTATGTCTGCAGTTTGACAGCATCGACCCCACAAGCCGCCGCCTCGTCGATGAGACGCCGGGCTTGCTCGCGCGTGGTGAAATTTCCGCCGATCTCGGCAATGATGTAGCAGCGATCGCTGCGATAGTTCTTGAACATTGGATCAACTCCGAAACTTCACGACCCGCGCCGGCACGCCCACAGCAATGCCATAGTCAGGCACATCGCCGGTAACGACAGCATTCGCCCCGATGACGGCTCCGGTGCCAATGTGGACGTTCATCAGTATCTTGGCCCCTGCGCCAACCCATACATCGTTGCCGATCACCACCTCGCCGATGATTGCCTGCTGGTTCCGAATGGGCTGATCACGCGCAATGCCATGGCTGTGATCGATGATCTGCACATCCGATCCGAGCAGCACGTTGCTCCCGATGCGGATCAGATTCTTCGCTGTGATGATATTCCTGCGTCCGACAACGGTGTTCTCTCCGATGAACACCTTAGGGGCGGGCAGTGTCAGTTGGAAAAAACTGTGATCCTGGATGGTGCAACCATTGCCCACCTCCAGAACCGCGCCGTCCGCCAGACGGAACTCCGCACTGCGCTTGATGACCAACCCGCTTCCCGCACGACTGAGAAATCGCCAGGATTTGTACCGCGTCACCAGATGCTGCCAGACCCCACCACGGTAGCGATAGCTCGCCTTGTCCGGCGAGGAGGCCCCCTGAACTGTCATTTCCCGATCTCCTGGATCCGGAACACATAGTTCTTCACAGTGAAGGTTCGGCCACCGACCTCGGCCGCCTCGTCCTCCGTCTTGCGGGGAAGGTAGCATCGGCGGCACACGGCACTGCGCATGAATCCACGGTCCTGCTTCTGCAGTTCCCGAACCGCATTCATCTTCTCACCATGCCACACTTGGTGAACCGTCTCGGTCCTGATGTCACCGATAACCTCGCGGTTCTCCTCATCGTTGGAGCATTTCATCACCAGACCATCGGCGCCGATCACCAGCCGCTGATATTGCTGTGGGCAGGTGAAGTTCACCAGATACTCGATATGCGTGTCGTTCCCCAGGTAGTCGATCAGAGGATTGAACGCAACGAGATCGACATGGGGGGCGAAAGTGTCGTAGTACTCCTGCACGTTGTCACGTATGGCCGGCCAGATACCCTGGACTTTGATGACCGGACGATGCAGGCCACGCCCTTTTTTGTACTCGTTCATCGCGCGAATCTTTGCCATCAGGTCGTTGAACTTGATGGGCTTGCGGATCTTTTCGTAGGTCTCTCCCACACCGTCCGCAGAAATCGTGATCCAGTCGATACCGGCGGCGACGATTTCCTTGAAGAAATCCGGTGTGAGCTTGCCCCCATGGGTGAGCGTCGAAACCTCTTTTATGCCCTTGGACTTGGCGTAGCGGATGCAGTCGGCGAACCGCTTGTGCAACAGCGCTTCCCCGCGGAGCGACAGGCGGATGGCAGGAACCTTTCCACCGATCTCATCGATGATCTTGGTGAAAAGCTCCCAATCCATGCGCGTGGTGTTGACGTGCTCCTTGAACTGGTCGGTGATCGTGTAACACATGGGGCAATGGAGGTTACAGACCGACGACAACTCCAGATCGACCAGCAGGGGGTAGTCACGAACCTCTTGCCGATTGGGTAGCTCTGCCCAGTCCCGCCGGTAGATAGCGTACTCGTCCTCCCAGCCTTCGCCACGGTAACGCTCGAACTGCGCCTCCCGTTCTGCGGTGTCCATCGAATAGTTGCCCTTGTTAATAGGGACATAGCGTCCCCCGGTACCGTCAGCCATGATCAACTTCCTTTAACATGTCCTGCACACCCGTTACCAGATCAAAGTTCGGAGCCCAACCCAGAACCCGGGCAGCCAAGTCAACATCAGCGCGAACATCCAAAATTTCCTGATTCCTGGGCGCCTCTGCAGAAACCACTGGCAGAGAGGTGCCGGCCGCCTCTTGCAATGTGGCGATGATCTCTGCCACGGAATACGAACGGCCGCTTCCGATATTGAGAATATGCATGCCCCCAGGGGCGCTCAAAGCTCGCGCAAATGCGTCGATAACGTCGGGTAGATAGACATAGTCGCGCCGTGGGGCGAGGTCCATGACACAAATCTCTTTGCCTGACAGTTGGCTGATCAGGGTCGGAATCAGGAACTCGGCCCGCTGCCCTCGGCCAAAGACATTGAATATTCTCAATACCGTCGTGTCTACGCCGAAATGGCGCGCAGCAAACTCGCAGCACTGTTCCGCGACTCTCTTGCTGAACGCATAGGGGTTGTTCGGGTTGACCGGATCGGTTTCTCGTATGGGGAGGCGTAGCGGAATACCGTACACATAGGCGCTCGCCAAAACCATTCGTGCACCATGTTGTCGGCACCAATCGAGGCCACGCTGGGTGCCGATGACATTCGCCTCTAGGAATTGCGACGGGTACTGCCAGCTGTCCGGAACGTAGGTCCGGCCAGCCAGATGTACCAGCGCACGCGCCTGCGGCAGCTTAGCCCAGAAAGCCGCATCCGCTACGTCACCATCGGCATGGGTGACCGATAACACCTCGCGCCCTTCAGCCCTCAGCCTCCGGGACAGCGCCTGGCCAATGAACCCCCCCGATCCTGTCACGACAACGTCAAACACCCAGAAAATGCTCCTTCATAGCCTCGAACTCGTCGATGGCGAGTGCGTAGTCATCCGGGCGACCGATGTCGAGCCAGTATCCATCAAAGGGCCGAACCCGCGCTTGTTCACCAGCGGACAACATGTCCAGCATGAGGCTGTCGAATCCATAGGCCCTCCCGATGGGGATGTGCTCCAGAACGGCCGACGAAAGCATGTAGACCCCCATGCTGACCAAGAAAGACTCGCGCGGCTTCTCACGGAAAGCCGTGAGCTTGCCGGACGCGTCGGTTTCCAGTACACCGTAGTCTATGTGGTGCTCCCGTCGCTTGGAAGAAATAGTAAATAAATCACCAGCCTCTACATGCTCATCGTGGAAACGGGCGAAATCCAAGTCTGAAAGTATATCTCCGTTCATCACCAGGAAATTGGATGGCAAATCGGAAATTAGCTTCAGTGGCCCCATGGTTCCCAGTGGGGAGGTCTCGCAAGAATAGTCGATCCGAATCCCCCAGCGGCTGCCGTCTTGGAAGAAAGCCTTAATAATCTCTGCCTGATGATTAACAGCCATCGTAATGTGATCAAATCCATGCCTTATTAATTGGCGTAATATGACCTCCAGAATCGGGAATTCCCCGATCGGCATTAGTGGCTTGGGCAGGACCACCGTATAGGGACGAAGTCGCGTTCCTTTGCCACCAGCCAGGATAACGGCACGTCTAGACATTGTAGATCCCTGCCTTGTAGAAGCTCAGATTTTCCTTCTGAACAAACCATGCAACCGTTTCCGCTAGGCCGCGCTTGAATCCATCGAGACCGCCATATGCCGGCTGCCAATCCATCAGTGACCTAGCCTTTCCGTTCGATGCCCACAGGCGCTCCACTTCACTTTTCTCTGGCCGAAGCCGCTGGCTATCAGAGATTATCTCCACTTCGGCATTCATTACGTCTGCAATCGCACGAACGGTGTCACCGACTGAGATCTCGAAATTGCTTCCAAGGTTTATCGTTTCCCCGACACACCTGTCCGAATTCATAGCAGCTATAAACCCGGCAACCGTGTCGGAAACAAAACTGAAATCCCTAGTAGGGCGGACCGAACCGAGTTTGATCTCTCGCATACCGTTGGCAATCTGAGTGATAATTGTCGGAATGACTGCCCTTGCGGACTGGCGTGGCCCGTAGGTATTGAAGGGACGAAGTAAGGTGATGGGTGTGCCGAACGACGTGTAGAACGACATGGCTATCTGATCCGCACCGATCTTGCTCGCCGAATAGGGTGACTGCCCTTGCAGGGGGTGATCTTCGGTAATCGGGACAAACCTTGCTGTCCCATACACTTCGCTAGTGGAAGTCTGCACAACTCTTTGAACACCAAGGTCACGGGCAGCCTGGATTACATTCAATGTACCCCGGATGTTTGTGTCGACATACATGTCAGGTGAATGGTACGAATAAGGAATGGCAATCAACGCTGCCAGATGCAGAACGACGTCGCAGTCTTTTACGGCCGTTCGCACACCATTCGGATCCCGAACATCTCCAGAAAATATTTCAAATTTACCTTGGACATCTTTTTCGCAGCGATCAAGCCATCCCAAGGAACCAAAAGAATTGTACAGAACAAAGGCACGCACATCGTACCCAGCTCGAACCAACGCCTCTGTCAAATGAGACCCAATAAATCCATCAGCCCCGGTAACTAAAATACGCATATATTTCCTATTGCTAAGGAGCCCCTGATCAGTTGATTTTCTGAGCACTTACACCCAAGCCAGCCTTGTTGCGCCGACTCCGATGATCGATCTTCCCGCTTTTACCGCTGTTTTTCGGGGCCATTTCGATCCCAAACGCCCGTTTTCGGGCGCAGCAGACGGATTTCGCTCATCAACCCATCAGTGCTCGTCTCGCCAAGTAAGGATTGGTCAGCCCGATCAGCGAGAACACCTGAGCGGCGTTCTTCGCGATTCCCTTGTAGCACACCTTCGTGTAGCCGAACTGGCGCTTGATGACGCGAAACACGTGCTTGACCCGCGCACGGGTCGAGGACGCCCTGTGGTCGAAGCGCTTGTTAGCCCCGGTCAGCGGGTGCGCCGTGCTCGCCTTGAGCGACACGTCCCAAAACACGCCGGCCTTGCGCGCCAGGCGCTTGAGCTTGTTGTTGGCGTAGCCCTTGTCGCCGAACACCGCCCAGTCGTCCTCGCGCAGCAGATGCGGCAACTGGCTGATGTCACAGGCGTTGGCCGGCGTGACCGAAATCGTATGTACGAGCCCGGAATTAACGTCGGCGCCGACATGCACCTTCACGCCGAAGTACCACTGGTTGTCCTTCTTAGTCTGATGCATCTTGGGACCGCGCTTCCTGTCCTGGTTCTTCGTCGAGGGTGGGGCGTGGATGATGATCGCGTCCACTATCGTGCCGCCCTTGAGAAGCAATCCTCGCGTTTCGAGCGTATCGTTGATGACGTTCATCATCTACTTCTTGCAGCAGTGGTACGCACTGTCGGACCCGGCGATGGAAGATGCGCTCTGCGAGATCGAATCGATACACCGGTGACGAGTATGGTTTGGTCGGTAAGCATGGGTCGTGAGTAGTGACGTGTGTGTAGTACAAATCAGAGGTGGCCGTCAATGGATGCGCTACTGCGGCGGAAGGCCATGTATTTTGCTCCAAATAAAAATGCAAAGGCCGCAGCCGCTGCGGCCGGGACGGCACGATCGTCGAGAGGGGTGGTGAAGATCAGCGTGCAGATAGCAAACAGAGGTAGGGAAACGAGGTGAGTCAGGATGATGGGGCGGTCGCGGCGAAGGGCGTATAAACCATAGTGCGGCACCATGCTGAGGGCAAAGAGTACTGCGCCGAGCACCGTCCAGTACAAAAGCGGATAGTGCTGAGCATAGATCGGATTGTCGAGCCAATCGATGACCCACGGAGCAGCGATGAGCAGTCCGCTGGCGAGAACGATGACGGCCACCGTAGTCTGGATCATGAGGCGGCGCATCTGTAACTTGAGGGCCGCGTGGTCCTGCCTGCTGGCGGAGGCGATCAAGGCTGGATAGGCGAAGGAGAAAACGGCCGCATCCATGAAGCTGTTCAGAGCGTTTGCGAAACCAATGAAGAGTACATAAGCCGCAAGGACCTCGACACCGCCCAGCGATTCGATCCAGTAACGATCGACTGTATATAGGGCGCGGAGTGAAAGAGTCGCGACGAGAAAGGGGAGGGCGATACGAATGCCACGTCGGATCCAATGCCAGTCTATGGCGAGGGCCAAGGATGCCGTGTTCAGCTTGCGCAATGGAACGAGGCCAAGCACGCAGGCGGCGATGACCCCGCAGAGCCAGTTTGAAAGGACGAAATTGAGTGTGCGCTGACTAGGGTCGAACCATAGCCAGATGGCCACGACAATTGCCCACAAACCCGAACGGACAAACAGCACGATACTTGCCCAGAGTGGATACGAAAGGGCGACGAGTAAACGGTTGAGTTCCTGAGCGATATGTTCCAAGGCCAAAAGAGGAAAAAACCATATGGCAAGATGCCAAGGTAGTAACTCCACGCCGAACAGGATCAGGCAGACCGGTAGAAGAAAAGTGTAGCTAATGAGGAAGAACGCCCCCTGATCGCGAATCATCGCCGCCCATAGGTCGCGTCTGGAAACGATCATCTCGCGACTGGCATAGGTGTAGAAGTCTGCCCCCAGCCCCATGAGCACGAACATAATGGTGGCGGCAAACAGGCCGTAGAGGCCGACATCGGCGGGTTCGAGAAATTTCGCGAGCACGAAGATGAGCGCGAACTTGCTTGTAAGCGTGGCACTGCGCAAACCGATGTTGAGCAGGCGCCGGGTAATGGAAAGAGGGGGCAAGGTGCGGCGGTGCTGCACGTGGTTCGGGGGCAAGACTTGTGCTCTGTTCGGAGTTAGCTGGCGTTTTCGCTGGAAGTATTCTTGATTCTTGAAACGAACTCAGTCACAAAGGCGAGGAAAATGCCCGCCATAAGACCGAGCACGGCAGCAAGCACAAGAGCAAGTACTTTCCTGGGCTTGGATGGTTTTGCCGGTTCCACGATTTCACCGAGCAACTCGGTCGGACGGCTTTGCGGTGGTGTAACTTGCTGCGCAAGGCGCAACCTTTCCTCATCATGCTGGTTGATCGAGTTGATGATGGGGCCGCGTTCCAGCATTACGAGCGATGCCTGGACGCTGTCGCGTTCCTTGAGCAATTCGAATTGCTCGGTGATGTCGTCAAATTGCTGCTGCAGTGCCGCGCGCTGCTCTCCCAGGCGCGCAAGCCGCTCAGATATAGGCTTGAGGTTTTCCTCATAGACTGCGTTGTGCCGGGCTTGAACACTATTGGCGACATCACGCAGCAGCCGTGCCGCATCTTCGGGGGTATCGCCTTCGACGGTCAGCTGCAGAGTCGTGGTGATGCCCTTCTCGATGCTGACGCCGGTCACGAAGGGGCGGTCACGCTTGATGCCCTCGGCTACTTCCTCGCCGTGTTCCGCAATGATCCGCGCAGCTAGCTCCGTTGCATTTTCGAGCAATCCGTCGCTGGCCTGGACTTGGCCGATGCGCAGCTTGACGTTGGCCTCATATACGGGCGGGTATAGAAGCGCAAAAGCTACGCCCGTGGCGAGACAGAAAGTGAGACTTGCAAGGATGAGCAGTCTGCGCCGGACGAGGGTTTGCCACAGTTCGAACAAGTCGATTTCGCTATCCGCGTATGCCTGCGGGCTTGGCTGGCTGTTATGCATGGCTGGCTGAATCTGCGAGGGGGCGCGCATTATCGCATCATATCGAAGGGCCGGACACCCGTGATGTGTTACGCGGTTTGTGTCGATACCCTATTCCGAGTACGCCAGAAGGTGGTTCTACGGCTATCTGCCAATCGCGTTCAGACGGTCAGTTGATATGGCAAGCAGCCGTCTGGGACCGGTAGTGCTGGGGGACTGGGCCGGATGTCGCCTCGGAGGAGGTATAATCCGCCCCCTGTCTGGCCCCGGGGCTTGAGGTCGCGGGCGCCACTCCCGATTCTGAGGATTCCCTGTGGCATTGACTGTACTCGGCCTTTCCGGCGCGCTTACCCATGACCCCTCCGCTGCCCTCTACATCGACGGCAAGCTCGTTGCCGCAGCGGAGGAAGAGCGCTTCGTGCGCGATAAGCACGCCAAGAACCGCATGCCCTACGAGGCGGCGCGCTTCTGCCTGGACTTCGCCGGCATCAGGCCCAGGGACGTTACCGCGGTCGCCATCCCCTTCGCGCCCATCAGCATCTTCGAGCCGGCGCGCTGGCACTACGCCAAGCGCTACTGGTACGCGCCGGATCGCGGGTTGGACGCAATCCTTACCGGCAATAGGCGCTTCCACCGCTACAAGCGCCGCATCGAATGGTGCCTGCAGCAGCTCGGCTTCGATCTTTCCCGCACCGAGATCGTGCCCGTGGAGCACCACCTCACCCACGCCTCCAGCGCCTACCACCTCTCTGGCTTCCAGGAGAAGACCGCCATCCTCGGCATCGACGGCAAGGGCGAGTACGCCACCACCTTCTTCGGCTGGGGCGAGAACGGCCGCATCCACAAGATCAAGGAGTTCTACGATCCGGATTCGCTCGGCGGCCTGTACGGCGCAATCACCGAGTACCTCGGCTTCGAGATGCTCGACGGCGAATACAAGGTCATGGGCATGGCACCCTACGGCGACCCGTACAAGTACGATTTCTCCCGCCTGGCCCGCTTCGAGAACGGCGAACTGTTGATCGACACCGAGCTCGCCAACGTCATCGGCCTGCGGCGCTACAAGGAGAAGGGCAAGGGCTACTACTTCTCGCCCAAGCTCATCGACTGGCTAGGACCCATGCGCCACGGCGACGTCGCCGACGAGCCCTACATCCACTACGCCGCGAGCATGCAGAAGCTGTTCGAAGACCTCGCGCTGCAGATGATGGACTACTATTTGGGCGACATCCTGCGCGAAACCGGCAAGCTAGTCTTCGCCGGCGGCGGGGCGCTCAACGTCAAGCTCAACCAGAAGATCATCGCCCGGCCGGAGGTGAAGGAACTCTTCGTCCAGCCCGCCTCCGGCGATTCCGGCACGGCGGTGGGGGCGGCGTCCTACGTGTCGGTCGCGCGCGGCGTGCCGGTGGAGAAGATGGAGCACGTCTACCTCGGTCCGGCGTACAGCAACGAGGACGTCATCGCCGCCTGCGCCCGCCATCCGGCCCGGCCACAGTGGGAGAAGATCGCCGACGGCGACACCGCCGTGCCCCAGCGCATCGCCCGCATACTCGCCGACGGCCACCCGGTGGCTTGGTTCCAGGGCCGCATGGAATTCGGCCCGCGCGCGCTCGGCGGCCGTTCCATCCTCGGCTGCCCCAGCGCGCCCGGCGTGGCCGATCGCATCAACGAGCAAATCAAGTTCCGCGAGCGCTGGCGCCCGTTCTGCCCCAGCATGCTGGACACCGTCGGCTCGCAGATGCTGGGCACGGATCACCCCGCCCCCTTCATGACCTTCACCTTCGAGGTGGCCGCCGGCTGGAAGGAGCGCGTGCCCGAAGTGGTGCACGAGGACGGCACCGCCCGCGCCCAGGTTCTGAAGCGCGAGTACAACCCGCGCTACTACGACCTGATGAAGGAACTCGAACGCCTCACCGGCAACGGCGTGGTGCTTAATACCTCCCTCAACCGCCGTGGCGAGCCGATGATCTGCTCGCCCACGGATGCGTTGAACATGTTCTTCGGTTCAGATCTGCAGTACCTGATCATGGAAGACATTCTGGTGGTGAAGGGCGAAGCCACGGCGTGATGCCCGGCCCTTCGGCGATCGAGCCGCCGCAAGGGCCGCGCCGCACCTCGGCGATCTACTTCAAGACAACATTCCATACCGAGCCGAACTGACATGAAAACGATGTTGCTGCTGATGGAGCGGCGCAGGACCATTCTCGACACCTTGTACGAATCGATTTCGAGCCACCTTCCCCAGTGCGACGTCTTTCGTCTCGACGAGGCGCAGCAGCAGAACCTCGCCGGATTCTTCCGCGATCATGCCCCCTCCGGGTACGACCGGGTCGTCATCTACTCGCGTCTCAAGCGGCTCAAGGGGCAGGTGCGCGTGCTGTCGTTCGTCCCGGGCCTGGTCTTTTTCGAGTACGACGCCTGGCAGAACTACGCGTCCGAAGACAAGCGCTTCGGGCAGTACTCGAAGTTCTATCGTGCCCTTCCCGGATGTCGCGTGATCTCGTCGGGCTGCGGGGTTTCCCGGCGCCTGCGTAGCGAGGGCATCGACGCGAGGTTTGTCCCCAAGGGGTTCGACGACCGTGTGATCACGGACCTAGGCCGGGAACGCGACATCTTCGCCGCTTTTCTCGGCAGTACGAACAATCAGTCCTATGCGGCGCGCCGCAGGACGCTCGAAGCCATCGGAGAGGGGTTTCCGCTGGAAGTGACGCGCACCAACCCGGGCGGGGATTATGCGGAGATGCTGAACCGGATCCGTGTGTTCGTGAGCGTGGATACGGGCATGGGCGAATACATGCTGAAGAACTTCGAATCCATGGCCGCCGGCTGCGTCCTGCTGGCCCAGGACCAGGGGGCGGAGGAGAACGAAGCCGTCGGCTTCAAGGACATGGAAAACGTCGTGCTCTATCGAAGCGCGGAAGAAGCCGTGGAGCGGTTGAAGATGCTGCGGGATTCGCCCGAACTGTGCGACCGGCTGGCCGCTGCGGGCCGCCGCCATGCAAACGAGCACTTCACCTTCTCGAGGCTGGGCGAGCTGATCGCCCTGGCGATCGCCGCGCCGATGCCTGCAGCGAAAGCCCCGCCCTTCTTCGACCGGCTGATTGCCAGAATCAAGTACCCCTGGATGCTGCGGTGCGTCCACTGAGTATGCGCATGACCGCTTTCCGGCAGAAGTCCGTGGAGGCGGGATGCCTCCTGTCCGAACGATGCCTGCTGCAGGCAGACGGCTCACTACCGACAAAGAATGATAAAGAAACTGCGTAGACGCCTGCGTGCCCTCTGGTGCAGATTGAAACTCGCGTTGCGTTGGCGCTTCCGCCGTCCAGCGCCAGCGCACGGTCGCAACCGGGAGCTGGTCGTTTCACTGACCTCGTATCCCAAGCGTTTTTCTTCCCTGCATCTCACGCTCAGGAGCCTGCTGACGCAAAGCGTCCGCCCGGACAGGGTCATCCTGTGGCTCGCCGAGGCAGACCGGAGCGCGCTTCCGGCGGCCGTGGAAGCCTTGCAGCAGGAAGGGCTGGAGATTCGATACTGCGACGACCTGCGGTCGTTCAAGAAGATCATCCCGACGCTGTCCAGCTTTCCGGAAGCGGACATCGTCACCGCCGACGACGACCTGTACTACTGGTCCGACTGGCTGAAGGAACTGGTCGTGGCCGCGGAACGGTTTCCGGGCAAGGTCGTGGCCCACCGCCTGCACAAGGTCGCTTGCGATGGGCACGGCATCCGTTCCTATCGGGAATGGCCGAAGAACATCAGCGACCAGACCGAGGACCCGCGCAACTTCGCCACCGGCTGCCTGGGCGTGTTCTATCCGGCGGGCTGCTTCCACCCCGACGTGCTGGACCGGGATGCCTTCATGCGGCTGTGTCCCGAAGCCGACGACGTCTGGCTGTACTGGATGGTGCGCCGTAACGGCCGCTTTGAAGTGCATTCCGGCACCCGGCATGGCCAAGTCAACTGGCCGGGCAGTCAGCAGGTGAGTCTCTGGAAGCGGAACCGGCATCGGCACGGCAACGATGCCCAGATCCAAGCGATGGTCGAAACCTATGGTCGTCCATGATGATATGAAACCTGACGGTGTGGTGATGGACAATATGAAGCGTTGGTACGGGCCGGCATTCGCGTTGCTGACGATTGCTTTTCCCGCCATCTGGTTCCTCTCGGCCGGGGCCACCGACTGGTTGGCCCGTACCATGTTCTGGCTCCTGGTGCTGGGCGCGCTGATAGGTGTGCAGCCGATTCACCGGGACCGGGTGGTTCAGTTGTGTGCAGTGCTGGCGCTGCTGGTAGTGGCCGGCTACGTGTGGCAGCGGTTCACGGTGCCAGAAGCTTTACTCGGTGGTTCATCGGCAAGGAAGTACATCCCCGCTTTTTGCTTCTTCGTCGTAGTGGCATATGGTGCGGCTGTGATGCCGCGGGTCTCGCCGTTTCTGCTCCTGCTCAGTGCCGGCATCGGGCTGCTTGTTCATCTGTTGTGGTTTGTGCCCGCAGGTGACTGGGCGGCCAGTTGGCGCCTGAAACGGGTCACTTTTGGATTCCATAATTGGGAGCACGCAGCCATCCTGTTCTCAAGTGCACTGTTGGCTGCGGTGATTTTCCTGCCACGGGCCGTATCTTCCTCTCCGCCCAGGGCACGGGGGCCGGTACTGGTGCTTTCCGTTGCTTTCATCCTGATGGCAATGTACTTCGTTGTTACTCTGCAGACGCGCGCGACTTGGCTTGGGCTTCTTCTTTCCGGGTTTGTCGCGTTGCTCTTCGGCGTAGGTTCACTGTTCGTCCGGCGTCGTTCCATAGACCGCCGTACCGTCGTGCGATGGGTAGTCGCGGGTGCCGGCGTCGTACTGGTGGGATCGGCAGCGCTCTACTTCTGGGCTGGTGACATCGTCGCGAAGCGCTTGGCAGCGGAAGCAGTCAGTATCGAAACGATCAAGGAGACAGCCCGGCTGGAAACGGTACCACGTAGCAGTATCAAGGTAAGGATTGGCACGTGGGCTGCAGCACTCGACTGGATTGCCGAACGGCCGGTTTTCGGCTGGGGAGGGCGCGCCGCATCGAGGCTGATCGAGCTGTCGCCTTATTTCGATGAGCGTTTCAAGAATCAGTTCGGCCATCTCCACAACTCATACCTGGAAACCCTGCTCAACGTAGGCGGGGCCGTCATGGCATGTATGATCACCATCGTCCTGTTGGTCGCCTGGCGTACCGTGGCGGCCTGGCGTCAGGGGTGGATACCGACCGATGTATTCCTGTTCGCCTGTGCGTTCTACCCTTTCTGGGCAACGGTCAACCTGTTCGAGTCTTACATCATGTACGACTCGGGTTTCCTGCTTAACGCCCTAGTCGGCGGGTTTGTGTATTCTTGGTACCTGCGCAGCCAACATGCCACGGATGCGCGGCGCGGAGCCTTGAACGAACAAGTCCGCCGAGCGTAACTGCTGCAGGCAGGCGAACTCACCGCAGAAGCGCCCGCAGCGTACCACCCTGCCCATCCTTGGCGGAGATAACGGGCTGCATGCCATCCAGCGGCCAGTCTATCGCCAAGTCGGGGTCGTTCCAGGCGATGCAGCGTTCGTGCTCAGGGGAGTAGAAGTCGGTGGTCTTGTATAGGCACTCCGCCGTGTCGCTAAGTGTGAGGAAGCCGTGCGCGAAGCCGGGCGGAATCCACAACTGCAGCTTGTTGTCGGCGGAAAGGGTTTCACCCACCCAGCGGCCGAAGGTGGGTGAGCCGGGGCGGATGTCCACCGCCACGTCGAACACCGCACCGTGGACTACCCGTACCAGTTTGCCCTGCGCATGGGGCTCCATCTGGTAATGCAGGCCGCGCAGCACGCCGCGCACCGAGCGGCTGTGGTTGTCCTGCACGAACTCGGGCGCCAGTCCAGTGGCCTCGCGGAAGACCCGCTGGTTGTAGCTTTCGAAGAAGAAGCCGCGTTCGTCGCCGAACACCTTGGGGGTGAACAGGATGACGTCGGGGATGGCCAGGCGGGTGGCCTGCATCAGAACACCTTCGCCTGCAGCAGATTCAGCAGGTACTGGCCATAGCGGTTCCTGGCCAAGGGTTTGGCCAGCGCGCCCAGCGCGTCGTCGTCGATCCATCCGTTACGCCAGGCGATCTCTTCCGGGCAGGCCACTTTCAAGCCCTGGCGCCTTTCCAGCGTGGCGATGAACTGGCTCGCGTCCAGCAGGCTCTCGTGCGTGCCGGTGTCCAGCCACGCGTAGCCGCGGCCCATGATTTCCACCGACAGGCGACCCTGTTCCAGGTACAGCCGGTTGAGATCGGTGATCTCCAGTTCCCCCCGCGTCGAAGGCTTGAGGCTGCGCGCCAACTCCACGACCTGGGGATCGTAGAAGTACAGCCCGGTCACCGCGTAGCGGGATTTCGGGCGGGCGGGTTTTTCCTCCAGCGACAGGGCCTTGCCGGCGGTGTCGAACTCCACTACGCCGTAGCGTTCCGGATCGTGCACGTGATAGGCGAAGACGCTGGCCCCCTCGGAGCGTGCGGCGGCCTTGCTCAGCAGCAGATGGAAGTCGTGGCCGTAGAAGATGTTGTCACCCAGCACCAGGGCGCAGCGTTCGCCGGCGATGAAGTCCTCGCCGATCAGAAAGGCCTGTGCCAGTCCGTCCGGGCTGGGCTGCACCGCGTATTGCAGACGCAGGCCCCAGCGGGAACCGTCGCCCAGCAACTGCTCGAAGCGCGGTGTGTCCTGCGGCGTAGAGATGACCAGGATGTCGCGGATGCCCGCCAGCATCAGCGTGCTCAGCGGGTAATAGATCATCGGCTTGTCGAACACCGGCAGCAGTTGCTTGGAGACGGCCAGCGTGGCCGGATGCAGCCGGGTGCCGGCACCGCCGGCGAGGATGATGCCTTTCATGGGGTTCTGGCCCGATCAGGATGCCTGTGCGCGGATGCGCGATTCTACGCGCTGGGGCCAGAAGTGTCACCGCGAGGAAGTTCCGCTGGGACGGCACGGCCCTGGTTCGGCAAATAATTGCTAGTGTTCGTAAGCCAATCGATCGGAATGCGCACCGCCCTCATCGGGCGTAAACAAAAAAACGGGCGCCGAAGCGCCCGCTTGCCATTCAAACCATCCGAGATGATTAGAACTTGTGGCGGATACCGACGTTGAGGCCCTTGGCGTAATCGACGCCGGTGGTCAGGCTGCCCTTGTAAACCGAGAAGAGGCCGTCGGCTTCGTCGTTGGTGTTGATCTTGGCGTAGGCGGCGTACAGGTTGGTCCGCTTGGACAGATCGTGGGTGTAGCCCAGCGCCCACTTGCGGGCCTTGGCTTCGGGAGCGCCGTCCGCATCGATGGTGTTGCGGGCGTAGGACGCCAGCACCTTGCCGGCGGTGCCGACCGGCACGCTCGCACCGATCAGCCACTGCTTGGTCTTGAAGTCAGTGACGGCAGAGTCGGTCTTGAGCTGGCCATAGACGGCGGACAGGCGGACGGGGCCGAAGTCATAGGCGGCGCCCAGATCCCACACCTTGTCCTTGTAGTCGCCGGCGTCGATCTTGACCTGGTGGTAGTTCAGGCCGACGAACAGGGGGCCGTTGCTGTAGTTCGGGTTGATCGCCCAGATCTTGGCGTCGCCGCTGTCGGCACCATCCACGGTCAGTTCTTCGTCGCCGAGGCCGTTGCGGGTGTAGCCGGCGATGACGTTGAAGCCGCCAAAGCTCGGGGAGATATAGGCCAGCAGGTTGTTCAGACGGATGGTGTCCGGGGCAGCGAAGGCTCCGTTCAGGTACACGCCACGGCCGTAGTTGATGTCACCCACGGTGCCGGTCTCGAACGGATCGACCTTGCCCAGCAGCAGGAACTGCGGGGTGTATTGACGGCCGGCCGCGACGGTACCGAAACCGCCGGACAGGGCCAGGAAGGCTTGGCGGGTATAGTTGCCGCCGGTGCCGAGGTCCACGCCGATGGATTCTTCCAGCACAAAGGAAGCCTTCAGGCCGTTGCCCAGGTCTTCCACGCCGCGGAAGCCGATGCGGCTGCCGGACTGCAGGCCGGAATCGATGCCGGAACGGTTGTCGAGCCACTCGGAACCGGAGTAGTGCGTGAAGCCGATGTCGACGATACCGTAGATGGTCACGTTGGACTGGGCGAAAGCCGGAGCGGAAACCAGACCGGCGACAGCCAGCGCAATCAGTTTCTTCTGCATGTAAATCTCCTCTTGCTTGAAGTAGAGGCAGCGGTTTCCCGCAGCCTGTGGACCTCTCTAACGAGAAGTTGTGAGGATTCTGCTAATCGCGACAGCAGGTGACAAGTTTCCGACAAGGAAAAGTCACGGAGCTGGAAAGAAACTGTAGCGTTCTTGCAACACTGCCCGGTCGTTACGGTGATTTGCGCGTGGTGCGGTATTGGAAGGAGCAATCGGGGGCAATGAAAAACGGGCGCCGAAGCGCCCGTTGGTCATGCGGATCGTGAAAGGCGATCAGAACTTGTGGCGGATACCCAGGTTGAAGCCCTTCTCGTAGCCCGTACCGTTGTCGACTGCGCCGGAGCCGCTGGTCTTGAAGAGGATTTCATCCGAACGCTTGGCGTAGGCGACATACAGGTTGGTACGCTTGGACAGGTCGTGGAAGTAACCCACGGCGATCTGTTTGCCTTCGCGGTCCAGGTCATCGAACTCGGCGGTCACGTAGGAAACGGCGAACTTGCCGGCGCTGCCGACCGGGACGCTGGCACCCACCATCCACTGCTTGCGGGTGTCGTCGCCGTAGTTGGCATCGTTGTCGTAATCGATCTCGCCGTACAGGGCGCTCAGGCGCACGGCGCCGAAGTCGTAGGCGGCGCCCAGCTCCCAGGTGTCGGATTCACGGTCGCCAGTGGCGGCTTCCGCTTCCGTATGGATGTAGTTCAGGCCGACGTGCAGCGGGCCGTTCTTGTAAACCGGGTGCAGGGCAAAGACTTCGAGATCGGTGTCGGGCTGGCCCTTGGTAATGGCGGATTCGTCAGCGGTACCGTTGAGGGTGTAGGCGGCCGTGAGGCTGAAGCCGCCGAAATCCGGGGTGACGTAGGCGAAGACGTTGTTGAGGCGGTCGGCAGTCTTGGCGTAGACGCCATTGGCCTGGCCGACGGTACCGCCGCCGAACGGGTCGATGGCATCCACGAAGCGGTGCTGCGGAGTTTCCTGGCGGCCCAGGGCCACGGTGCCGAAGCCGCCGGACAGGGCGAGGAAGGACTGGCGTGTGTAGCCCGAGCCTTCGCCAAGGTCAGCCTTGATCGATTGCTCCAGCACGAAGGACGCCTTGAGGCCGTTGCCCAGGTCTTCCACGCCACGGAAACCGATGCGGCTGCCGGATTGCAGGCCGCTGTCGAGGGCGGTACGGGAATCGTAGGTGTCGGAACCGGAGCGGTGGTCGACGCCGATATCTACGACGCCGTAGATGGTGACGTTGGACTGGGCGAAAGCGGGGGCGGAAACCAGGCCGGCGACGGCCAGCGCGATCAGTTTCTTCTGCATGTGAATCTCCTTGCATGACGTTGGGGGGCGCGGTTTCCCGCGGCCCGTGGGACTCTCTAAGCGAGAAGTCGGGCCGATTCTGGAAGCCGTGTGCGACCCCAATGTGACGGTGCAAGGACTGGACGGGGGAACCTGTCTTTTCGGAGGTGTTCTGTTGTATTCACGCAACAATGGTGTGATGTGAGGCTCGTTCCGGGCTGGCGGTTTCGGGCAGGGCGTTGCCATGCATCGTGCCCCGCGGCCGGTACGGCCTGCGTTTGCACCGGCTGCGGGGCGTTTTGCATTGAAGTACGGTTTTTTGAACGGAATCCCGGCGGAGGGCGTGGTCAACAAGCAGCCGCATGTCTGTTGCGCCGCGTCGGAACCGTGCGCAAAAGCATGCGGGGCCTGGGGTTTCCAGGCATTCTTGGGGGCTGGGCCGGGCACATGTAAACGAAACTGATTGCACTGGCTGTCGCCGGTCTGGTTTCCGCTCCGGCTTTCGCCCAGTCCAACGTGACCATCTACGGTATCGTCGACGTCGGCGTGGCTCACCACTCCGGTTCGAGCACCCACGACAGCCGCACCGGCATCGACTCCGGCATCCAGTCCGGCAGCCGCATCGGTTTCCGCGGCGTGGAAGACTTGGGCAACGGCCTGAAGGCTGCCTTCGTGCTGGAATACGGCATCAAGAATGACCAGAACTACGGCATCGGTCACGGCACCGATAGCGATAACCTCCAGGGTTCGACTGCCCGTCAACAGTACCTCGCTCTGGTCGGCGGGTTCGGTACCGTGGCCTTGGGCCGCCTGGAAACCCCGCAGCACCAGTTCCTGGCCGGCATCGACCCCTTCGGTGACGGCACCGTCGGTACCTACGCCACTGCCTACTCCAAGGTCACCCGCCTGAACAACGTCGCCGCCTACATCTCCCCGGACTTCGGCGGTTTCACCGTCACCGCTGCCTATACCGCTGACGGCCTGGACGATGAAGAAAGCACTCCCAAGGCTCTTAAGAGCGGAGACCTCGAAGTCTGGGCCATCAACCCGGTCTACAAGAACGGTCCTCTGGTCGCCGGCGTGAACTATCAGCGCGCCGAGATCGACAACGGGGCTGTCGACTTCAAGCAATGGGACCTGGCGGGCGCCTATGACTTTGGTCCGGTGCGTTTGAGCGCCATCTACGGCCAGATCGACTATGACCAGGCCGCCGCCACTCACGACAAGCGCAAGCAGTGGGTGCTCGGCGCGGCCGTCCCGGTCGGCGCCGCCGGCAAGGTGCTGGTGTCCTACAGTGAGTTCGATCTCGAAGGCAAGGGTGCCAACAAAGATCTGGACGGCTCCAAGTGGGCCGTGGGCTACACCCACGATCTGTCCAAGCGTACCAACCTGTACGCCGCCTACGCCAAGACCTCCGATGACCTCGGTCTGAAGTCGACCTCGGGCGCCGTTGAGAACGACCCCTACACCAAGGGCTTCAACCTCGGCATCCGCCACAAGTTCTAATCGTCTTTCCGGCGTTTGAACGGCAGAACGGGCGCTTCGGCGCCCGTTTTTCATTTGTCCGCTTTCCCGCGTAGCCGCTACCGTAGCGGCTCCATCCTGAAGAATTCCCCTTCCGGCCCGCCCGCGTGCCAGTTGGCCAGCAGTTCCTCACGGTGGATTTCCACCCACGCCCTCACCAGCACCAGCTTGTGCTCGGGCAGGAAGCCGGAGATTACCGTGTTGGACGCCACGCTTGTTCCTCTGCCCTGCGGGAAAGCCCGGGAGGACGGGAGTGTCTGTGTTTGTACGCCCAACGTGCTAACATGGCACACAAAATCAATAGCGATGTGAGGTTTTCATGGGTACGACAACCGTGCGTTCGGCGCGCCTGGGCTTGCGTGCGACGCCCCAGCAGGAGGCCGTGCTGCGGCGGGCGGCCGAAATTGCCCATAAGTCGATGACGGATTTCATCCTCGACAGTGCCTGCCAGGCTGCCGAACGGACACTGCTGGATCAGTGCCTGTTCCTCGTTTCCGGCAGCCAGTCGCAGGTGTTGCTGGAATTGCTGGACCGCCCGGCGCAGGTGCATGATGGCCTCAAGGATCTGTTTTCCCGTCCCGCCCCCTGGGAGCGTTGATGCTGCTGACGGCGCCACAGGCATTGGCGGCGAGCCACTTGATCGACGATTTTGATTGCGGCAAGCCCAGTCTGAACGCTTGGCTGGTGCGCTACGCGCAGCAGGCGCAATCGAGCGGTTCGGCCCGAACCTATGTGGTCGCGGACGATCGGCGGGTTGTCGGCTATTTCAGCCTGGCCGTCGGCCAGGTTGCGACGCTGGAGGTTCCGGAGCGCATACGCAAGGGTATGGGTGCCTGTCCGATTCCGGTGGTCATCCTCGCCCGGCTGGCGGTGGCCCGGCCGATGCATGGCCGGGGCATCGGCGCAGGGCTGCTGCAGGACGCGATTCGGCGTACGGTGGCCATTTCCGAGCAGGCTGGTGTACGGGCTTTGCTGACGCATCCGGTAGATGACGAGGCGGCGCGTTTCTACCGCCGCTTCGGTTTCGAGGACTCGCCCGTGCGGGAGCAGCAGTTGCTGTTGTTGCTCAAGGATGCACGCAAGCTGCTTACATCCGCCGGCGACCCGGCATCCCGGTCTCGTTCGTCCTGAGCCTGCAGAAGGACGATTCATTGCCGGTCAAGGGCTTCGACAGGCTTGTCCTGAGCGAAGCCGAAGGGCTCAGCCCGAACGGTTGACGGTTGTGCAGAGTTTCCCTACCGCAGCGGCTCCATCCTGAAGAATTCCCCTTCCGGTCCGCCCGCGTGCCAGTTGGCCAGCAGTTCCTCACGGTGGATCTCCACCCACGCCCTCACCAGCACCAGCTTGTGCTCGGGCAGGAAGCCGGAGATTACCGTGTTCGACGCCACGTCAACCCCCGCTTCCGCGCCTTGCCACTGGGCCATGACGAAGGGCGGGCGCCCCCGCCATGCCCGGCCCGTCACGAATGCCACGACGACACCGTAGAACGCCGCGATCATCTTCAACTCGCTGCGTTTCAGGCGCGGCATGTACGGCCTGACGTAGAGGTGGGAGAGGTCGAGGCCGGCGATCTCATAGCGCTCGATGGCTTCGAACAGGGGCGGCAAGGGATACAGCTCGTTGCCGTACCTGCGGCCGGCCGACGGCGTGGTGTGCCCGGTGAGGGCGTCGCCGACCGCTTCCTCGATGCCTACGGCCCGGCACGCATCCTTGAAGGTGTGACGGAAGGAATGGAACACCTTGCGCGTATCGGTGATTCCGACCTTGTTGCGCAGCCAGGCGGAGAAGAAGGTACTGAAATACCCGCCCAACCGGCCCCGCACGTTGCGCTTGAGGTCCGGGAACAGCATGACCGCACCGTCCATCTTCTCCACGTAGTCCATGAAGCCGATGGCGAGGAGGATCGGGTGTATCGGGATGCGGCGCTTCGAGGAGACGTTCTTCAACTGCGCGTGGACCGCTTCATCGCTGATGTGGAGGTAGTGGCCCAGCCCATTGGCCGTGTGCACGTCGCGTACCAGCAGTTGGGCCAGTTCTTCGAGGCGCGCGCCCGTGAACAGCGCCAGCAACGGCAGCCAGAACGCCGCCTCCCGCCCGCCGCCCCGTGGCCGTTTGCCGGCGGTGTAGGTATCCGACCGGAACACCCGGTTCAACTCATCGGCGGTGAATGCCAGGCGCGTCTTCGCCGCCCCCTGCACGGGCGTACGCACCTGCTCGGCCGGGTTGGTGGAGATCAGTTCGTAATCGACGGCGGTGCGAAAGATCGTCCTGAGAATGCCGACCTTGTGGTTTGCCGTCGTGGCGCTTTGTCCCCGTACCAGCAGGGAATCCCGGTATGCCAGCACGTCGCGGCGTTGTACGTCGGCCAGGGGTTTGTCGGCGACGAAGGCCGCGAATGCGCCCAGCACCTTGCGGTATTCGTCCAGGGTAGTCGTCCGCCGTTTCGTGGATGACAACTGCCAAAGGTCGAACAGCGCGGAATAGGGGTCAAGGTCGGTGACCACGACTGCAGCCGCGCACGAGGCGGCCGTTTGCTGATTCTTTGATGACATGGCGAGGAGGTGGCACAAGGGTGTGTGCCGAGCATAGCGAAGCACGATGCACGGTGCTCGCCACGACATCCAGGGGGGCGGTGCTTGGACGCCAGGCCGGCGGCCGAAGGTGTTGCGAACCGAACGTGCCTGAATCACGGGATACGGCTGGCACCCATTCTCGTCGAAGTTATACTTTGTTGTGTAACTTGAAGGAGGTGCCATGGAAGCGACGACCAAGGACTTGCGCTTGCATACGGCCGAGGTGCTGGCGGCAGCGGACCGAGGGGAGCGGGTGGTCATCACCTATCGGGGGCGTTCGCGCGCCGTCCTGACCCGTTGGGAAGGCCCCGAGCGGGCCGCAAGCGACGCACGCAACCCCGCTTTCGGTTTGTGGCGCGACAGCGGCGAGACGGTCGATGAGCAAATCCGGCGCCTGCGTCAGGGCAGGGAATTGCCGTGATGCTGGTGGACACCGATGTGCTGATCTGGAATCTGCGCGGCAATGCCAGGGCGGCAGACTTGCTGGATGCGGCGCCGGGGTTCTCGATTTCCGCGGTGACGTACATGGAACTGGTGCAGGGCATGCGCGACAAGCGTGAACTCAGGACGATCAGGCAAGCGCTGTCGTTCTGGTCGGCGCGCATCGTGCAGATCGATACGGCGGTGTCGGCGCGCGCGTGCTTTCTGGTGGAACAGCACGCACAGTCCCACGCGATGCGCCTGGCCGATGCCTTGATCGCGGCGACCGCACTCGAACTGGGGATAGTTCTGCTTACGGCCAACGACAAGCATTACAAGGCGGTGGATGGGCTGGAGCTGAAAGTGTTCCGGCCGTAGTCGGCTTGGTGCAAGGCCGTGGAACCACAGGAAAACGACCAGATCAGCGCTTGAGTTTGCGGTAGAGCGCGGTCTTGCGCAGTCTGCGCTTGAGGGCGGCCTTGAGGTCGTAAAGAGCGAAGCTGGCGCGCTGCAGGGGGGTGAAGCGGCGGCCGAGGCCCTGGAGGTAGAGCGCCATGAAGGCTTCGCGGCCTTCGGGGTGGAGCTTGTGGCAGGCGCGGGCGAGGTCGGACAGGCGCTGGCGCAGGGGCACACCCTGCGGGTAGAGGCGGATGCGGGCGGTGTCGATGAGGGCGAAGTCCGGTTCGCCGGGTGCGGCGGCGCTGACCAGGATGTTGCCGCCGGAGAGGTCGCGGAAGAAGATGCCGCGCCCGTGCATGCGCAGCAGGAAGTCGGCGAGGCGGGCGTAGACCGTCTGCGCAGGGAAACCGGCGGGCTCTTCGCCGCGGGTATAGGCGGAGAACAGTTTGCCGATGGAGGTGTCCCCCGGCACGTATTCACAGGTGTACCAGTTGAGGGTGAGGTCGCGCCCGCTGCGCTGTTCGAACCAGGCCACCGGCGCTGCCGAACCCAGCCCGCGGCGCAGCAGTTCGGAGGCGCCGTTCCAGCTCCGGCGTGCCTTGGAGGGCTTGAGGCGGTCGAGCAGTTTCTTGTGCAGGTGGTGCTTGACCGGCTGCTTGACGGCGAGCCGGGCCACCGGGTTGCGCGGGTCAGATACCGTCCAGATGGCGTTGCGGGCGCGGCGCAGGGTGTCGGCCTGCCTGGGTCCGCCGACGTGCTCCGGGTGCAGGGCGCGGATCAGTGCGTCGGCTTCCGGGCCGTCCGCCGCGCGCACCATGCCGTGCCAGTCCGCGTTGCGGCAGTAGTAATGCAGGCCGCTGCCGTGGGCATGCACGGTGAGGCCGGGCAGGGGCGCGGCAGCGGGGGAAACGGCCGGCGCCTGACCCGCCGGCCAGGCGAGATAGAGCGGCTTCTCGGTCACGGCGAGGGTGACGAGGCGGGTTTCGAGGGCCGCGGTGCCGCTGAGCTCGGCGCCGTCGCGGTCGAAGATGCGCACGGCGGCGAGTGCGGCGGCATCGTAGAGGTCGGGCAGCGCCGCGGCGCGGGCGTTGGTGGTCCACACCACGTGGATGGAGCGCGTGGCGTTGTCGAAGGCGTGTACTTCCAGGTCCTGCCCGCGGTTGAGGCGGCCGCGGTAGACGCTGCCGGGGATCAGTCGGTTGAAGGCTGCCAGGGCATGGAAGGCCGGGCGCGGGCGGTAGGCCGGGCCGGTGACGGCGGCGTAGTGGGTGATGCGTTCCAGTCTGGGATAGGGCTGTCTGCCGTCGTCGACCAGGCCTTCGCGATGACAGGCAAGCGGCCCCCAGCCGGCGTGTTCGAGGGCGCCGGAGGCGGCGCACAGGACGAAATAGCGGGTGAGGTAGTCGGCCTGTTTCTGTTCGCTGTCCGGCAGGCGGCGTTCGATGCGGGGCAGGGTCCAGAACGCGGCGGGCGAGGCCAGGCGCGGCACGCCGGCCTGGGCGCCGATGCGGGCGAGCAGGCGGGCCTTCTTGACCAGGTTGAAGCGGATCAGCGGGGCGAGGCGGTGGCCGAGGATTTTGTGGTCCCAGCGTTCGGGGCGGATGGCGCGCTCGGCGAACAGGTTGTCGGTGTGGATGTCCGGCAACTGGCCACGGTCGCGCAGCAGTGAGAGCAGGCCCACGTTGTAGACCGGTTCGAAGTCGGTGATGCTGGGGCCGGCCAGCACCAGGCCGCGGCGGCGCACTTCGTCGTGGGCGACGCCCCAGGCCGCGAGCAGACCGTCCAGGCTGTAGCCCGCCCAGCGGCGGCGGTTGACCGTGGAGGTGACTTCGATGAGGTCGGCAAGCGCGCCGAAGCGGTCCAGCGTGTCGGCGACGAAGCTGCGCCAGCGTTCCTCCACGCCCGCGTCCGGCATGCGGCGGGCTTCGTCGAAGGGCTGCAGCAGGTGCAGCGTGATGCGGTAGCCGGCGGCGGCGAGCTTGGGGAAAAGGCGCCCGGCGGGACCGTCGGCGTCGCCGTAGGTGAGGTCGATGCGCACCCGGCGCACGCCCAGGCGGGCGAGGTGTTCGAGCTGCAGGTCGTCGTGGGCCGGATCGGTCGCCGCGGCCACGCCGACGCCAGTGAAGTCGTCCGGCACGCGGTGACCGGCGGGCGGCAGGTGGCCGCCCCGGTACAGGAACCCGCCGCGCAGCAGCGCGCGCAGCACGGCGAGGCCGAAACGCGTGCCGGTGCGCAGAGGGTTGGGGGTGAGGGTGCTTGCTTGCATGGGGCCGCCGGAGAAGGACTGCGGATTGTAAGTCAGGCTTCCGCCGGGCGCATGGGCCGTATGGCGGCCGTGGTACCATCGCGGCCCTGTCCGTGCCGGATGTTTCCTACGATGCAAGCTGCCGCTCCGGCGTCTTCCAGGCCGCACGAAAGTTCGTTCAGGGTCTACCTGCGGCTGCTGTCCTACGTGCGGCCCTATGTGGGGCTGTTCGTGCTCAGCCTGGTGGGCTACATCGTCTTCGCGTCGGCGCAGCCGATGCTGGCGAGCGTGCTGAAGTACTTCGTGGACGGCCTGGCGGAGCCGTCCGGCGCCGGCCTGCACGGCATCCCGCTGCTCGAAGGCATGCAGATCATGCACGGCGTGCCCCTGCTGGTGGTGCTGATCGCAGCCTGGCAGGGCGTGGGCTCCTTCCTGGGCAACTACTGCTTGGCGCGCGTTTCCCTGAGCCTGGTGCACGACTTGCGCCGCGCCCTGTTCGACGGCCTGCTGAAGCTGCCCAACAGCTATTTCGACCACCACAGTTCGGGCCACCTGATCTCGCGCATCACCTACAACGTGACCATGGTCACCGGGGCCGCGACCGATGCGATCAAGACGGTGGTGCGCGAGGGCCTGTCGGTGATCTTCCTGTTCGGCTACCTGCTGTGGATGAACTGGAAGCTGACCCTGGTGATGATGGCCATCCTGCCGGTCATCGGCCTGATGGTGGGCAGCGTCAACCGCCGGTTCCGCCGGCAGAGCCGCAAGATCCAGGTGGCGATGGGCGATCTGACCCATGTGGCTTCGGAGATGATCCAGGGCTACCGCGTGGTGCGCAGTTTCGGCGGCGAGGAGTACGAGTCGGGTCGTTTCAGCGACGCCAGCGCGGGGAACACGCGCAAGCAGCTCAAGCAGGTGAGGACCTCGGCGCTGTTCACCCCCGCGCTGCAACTGGTCACCTATTCGGCCATGGCGGTGCTGCTGTTCCTGGTGCTGCTGCTGCGCGGCGAGGCGTCCGCCGGCGAACTGGTGGCCTACATCACCGCCGCCGGCCTGCTGCCCAAGCCCATCCGCCAGTTGTCGGAGGTGAGCGCGACGATCCAGAAAGGCCTGGCCGGCGCGGAGAGCATCTTCGAGCAACTGGACGAGGCTCCCGAAACCGACCGGGGCACGGTGGAGAAGGCCAGGATCAGCGGGCACATCGAGGTGCGTGGCCTGTACTTCGCCTATCCGGGCGCGGCGCACAACGTGCTCGACGGCATCTCCTTTTCCGCCGAACCCGGCCAGATGGTGGCGGTGGTGGGACGGTCGGGCAGCGGCAAGTCCACGCTCGCCAGCCTGATTCCGCGTTTCTACCATCACGAGCGGGGGCAGATCCTGCTCGACGGCGTGGACGTGGAGAACTACACCCTGCGCAACCTGCGCCGCCACATCGCCCTGGTCGGCCAGCAGGTCACGCTGTTCAACGACACCGTCGCCAACAACATCGCCTACGGCGACCTGGCCGGCGCACCGCGCGAGGCGATCGAACGGGCCGCGGAAGCGGCCTATGCGCGGGAGTTCATCGACCGCCTGCCGCAGGGCCTGGACACCCTGGTGGGCGAGAACGGCGTGATGCTTTCCGGCGGCCAGCGGCAGCGCCTGGCGATTGCGCGGGCCATCCTCAAGGATGCGCCCATCCTGATCCTCGACGAGGCGACCTCGGCGCTGGATACCGAGTCGGAGCGGCACATCCAGGCGGCGCTCGACAGCGTCATGAAGGGTCGGACCACGCTGGTGATCGCGCACCGGCTGTCGACGATAGAGCGCGCCGACATGATCCTGGTGATGGACGGCGGACGCATCGTCGAACAGGGCCGGCACGCCGAACTGCTGGCGGCCGGCGGGGCGTATGCGAACCTGCATGCCATGCAGTTTCACGAGGGGGAAGAGCGGCGGCTGGCTCGCGGAGGGGAACCCGGGGCGGGCGCTGGCGAGAAGACATGAGCAAGCTGCATACCATCATCCGGCGCCTGCGCCTGGGCACGGCCTATCGCCATCAGCTCACCTGCCATCCGGACTTCGGTCTGGAGCGCCATGAAGACGGGTGCTCCGTGTTGTGGCGCGGCAGGCGGGTGGGGCGGGTCGGTCTCGTGGGGCCGTTGAAGAACCGTTATGGCGATCACTGCTTCACCGTCGCCACCGGCCCTTCCCTGGGCGAAGTGGACCTCGGGCGTCTGGCGGGGCATGACTGCATCAGCCTGAACTGCGCCATCCGCAAGTTCGCCGAAGCCGGCATGCGGCCGCGCCATTGCGTGATCGTCGACCGCCGGATTTTCGAGAACCAGTGGGAGTGCGTCCGGGACTCCATCACCAGCGGCGCCAACTGCTTCTTCTCGGCGGTCGGCTTGTCGCGCATCTGCGAGCGCGAGCCGGAGTTGCTGGGCCATGACAACATCTTCCTCATCGAGGCCATCGGGCGCCGTTTCGGCTTTCCCGGCGTCGACAAGGAGCGCTTCCATGCGGCCTACCGCGACGACCCCGAAGTGGTGCTCGACCCGGAGCACGCGGCGCAGGCCAGGACGATAGGCTTCAGCCTGAACGCGGACAAGGGTTTCTTCCCCGGCAAGACGGTGGCGACCTGGGCGGTGCAGCTCGCCTGCTTTCTCGGGTACCGCAGCAACTACATCCTGGGCATGGACCTGGGCGGCACGGGCAAGGCGCATTTCTATGGCGACAACCGCATGCGCCCGCCCGATTTCCTGAAGGATTATGATCCGTATATCCGCGTCGCCTTCGAGCTGGCCCGCCGCGCCGCGGATGATCGAGGCTTCCGGATCTTCAACCTGTCCGCCCACAGCACCTTGCCCGCCGAGATCATTCCCAAGATAAGCCTGGAAGAGGCGCTGGCCGATGCGAGCGGCGCTGCCATTTTTTCGGAGAGAGTTGTCCAGCCATGAAGATCGTCATTCCCCTGCAAACCTGCTCGACGCGAATTCCGAGGAAGAACATCCGCCCCTTCTACAAGGACGACTCCCTGTTCGACATCAAGGCCAAGCAGATTCTCGCCTTCGAGGCGCCGGAAAACGTCTATGTGTCGTCCGAAAGCGAGGAAGTGTGCGCCCTGTGCGACAAGTACGGATTCCACTTCATGCCGCGCGACCCGGCGCTGACGGGCAACAAGGTCTTCCAGCCCGACCTGGTCAAGGCGCTGACCGACCCCATCCCGGGTGACGACGACATCATGTGGATACAGGTGACTTCGCCCCTGTTCAATCAATTCACCGAGGCCCTGGAAGTCTGGGAGAAGGTGCGCGACGAGTACGATTCCCTCGTGGCCGTGAAGCCCTTCAAGGGCCATCTGCTCGATGAAAAGGGCAACCCGGTGAATTACGCCTTCGGCTACTGGCACAAGGTCTCGCAGGAGCTGCCGAAGCTCCATTCGGTGCTGTGGAGCCTGTTCATCCTCAAGCGCGCCACCGTCAACCGCTTCCACTACCACATCGGCGTCAAGCCCTACCTCTTCGAGACGCACGGCATGGTGGTGGACATCGACTATCACGACGATTTCGAGCTGGCCAGCCTGATCTACGAGAAGATCCACAGCGTGGTGGAATAGGCCGGGCCGGCGACGGCGCGCGATGCGCGCCCGGCCCGCGTCGCGCTTCAGCCGGGCAGGTGGGCGTCCAGCCAGCGATGGAGGGCGCTGCCCTCGGGCCAGTTGCGCAGCAGGCGCTCGCGGTCGCGCCGCCAGGCGCGGGCGTGGGTGGCCTGGCTGCGGTGCTGCCGCATGGCGTCCAGGTCGATGAACTGCACCGTCCGGCCGTCCCACAGCAGGTTGGTGGCCTTCAGGTCGCCGTGGCTGATGCGCTCCCGGTGCAGGGTGGCGAAGATGGCGACGAGAGCGGCGGCGACGTCGGGCGGCGGTTCGCGGTCGGCGTCGAGCAGGGTCAGGAGATCGGTGCCCGCGCAGTATTCGTTCACCAGCCACGCGCGGCCCCGCAGCGGGCCGCGGCGTTCCTCTACCAGCGCCAGCGGTGCCGGCGTCGGAATGCCGAACAGGCGCAGCCGATGACCCTCGCGCCACGAGTGCCAGCCACGGCTGGGGCGCCACAGGCGCGAGAGGGCGTGGCGGGCATTCTTGATGTTGTAGCGCTTGACGACCAGCGGCCGGCCATCCGCTTCGACCCGGGCGACGGTGCAGGTGTTGCCGCGCTTGAGCAGATGCCCGGCGTCGATGGCGCGGTCGGGACCGGCCAGCAGGGGCGCGAGCGCGTCGGCCTCGCCGCGCACGACGGCGCTGTAGCGATCCGGGGTGCGTTCCACCTTGAAGAGCGTGCAGTCACGCCCGGTCTTGCCGAGGTAGTCCTGCAGGCGCCAGGCGCGCGCTTTCGTGAGCGCCCGCTGCAATGCCCCATTGCCGGGCGGACGTGGATTGGTCAGGCGGTAGGCCGCCAGCAGCGCGTCCAGGTGGCCGTCCCAGGTACGCGGCAGTTGCGCGAGCAACAGCGCCAGGTCGCGGGCGGCGGTGCCTTCGGCGAGCGGGCCGGGGCCGTGGCGGCGCACCGCGTCGCCGTCGATCAGCAGCAGGCGGCCGTCGTGGCGCAGGAAGTTGCCGAAGTGGAGATCGTCGTGGGAAAGGCCCGCCACGTGCGCCTGGCCGAGCAGGGCGAAGGCCGGGGCGAGGAGGGCGGTGGCGGCGGCGAACTGCCCGTCGCCCGGCATCGCCCCGGCGAGGGGGTGCCAGCCGTCGAGCAGGGTGTCGGCGCCGTCGAGGAAGTCGGTGAGGAGCGCATGGCCGCCGCCGGCGAGTGGCCCGGCCGCGACCAGCGCCGGGGTCGGCACGCCGGCGGCGGCGAGCGCGGCGATGCCGTCCCGTTCCCGTTGCCAGTTGCGTTCGCTGTGCCCGTCGATGAAGAGTTTGACCAGGCGGCGCGCGCCGTCCGCGTCCACCGCTTCGCCCACCACCCGCTTGCCGGGCAGCACGCGCAGCAGGCGGTGCACGGTCAGCTCGGTCTCTCTTCCATCCGCCAGGCGCACGCGAAAGGGTGCGGCGGGATGGCGGCCGGCGGCGCGCAGGGCGGCGGCATCCGTCAGTGGCGGGGCGGGCGGAACGGCGGCGGGGCGGTCCGTCATTTCTGCAGGGCCGGACGGTTGGCGAACTTGCGTTCGTAGCGCCGCTTGAGGCGCGCGGCCTCCCGTGCCAGGTGGCGCAGCAGGGCGGCTTCGCGCTGCAGTGTGGCGCGCAGCGGGCCGGGGAAGTAGCGGCGCAGGAAGCGCAGCTTGTCGCGGGTGGTGAGGCCGATGTCCAGCGCCGAGAAGTACAGCGCGGCCAGATCCTTGTCGCGCCAGCGCCGCGGCGTGGCGGGCCTTACTTGCGCGCGGTGCAGGTCGATCAGCGCGAGCTGCGGGGTGTCGCCCGGCGCATCCGTGCGCAGCAGGAAGTGGCAGAGGTAGAAATCCCGGTGGTTCATGCCGCCTTCGTGCATGCGGCGCGCGATGTCGGCCACTGCGGCGATCAGCGCGCGCTTGTGGGCGGGCGTCGGCGGGGTGTCGCGCCAGCGGCGGGTGTGCACGTCCAGATCCTCGGCCGGCTCGATGGCCTCGGTGACGAGGAAGGACTCGCGCCGCGCCGGGCCGCGGCCGCGCTCGCCGTAGGCGACAGCGGTCATGGTGGGCACGCCCAGGGCGTGGCAGGTCTGGATCGCCCGCCATTCGTTGCCGGCGCCGAGCACGGGGTGGCGCAGGTGGAGCAGTTCCTCGGCGATGCGGCCCCAGCCGATGCCGGTCTGGCGCTTGAGGTAGTAGCCGCGGCCATCGATTTCGAAGCGCAGCGTGCGGCGGCCTTCCAGGTCGCGCACCACTGTGCCGTCGGCGGCGTCGCGGGCGAGCTCGGCGGCGGCGGCGAAGGCGTCGCGGTCGGCCCACAGGCCGGACAGGGGCGGGGTCAGCACCAGCCCGTTCATCCGCGTCGGCCCAGGATGATGTCCGCCGCTCGTTCGGGCTGGGAATAGAGATCGGTCCGCTCGGCGAAGGCCAGCGCGTTGCGCTGCAAGCGTGCACGCGTCTTCGGGTCTCCGAGCACTTTGGCCAGTGCTTCGTCCAGCGCCGTCTGGGTGAAGGGTTCGGGAATGACCACGCCGGCGTCGGCGTCGTTGATGTAGTGCGCATAGCCGCAGGCGGCAGTGGTCAGCACCGGCAGCCCCGCGACGACGGCTTCGAGCAGGACCATGCCCGCCGCTTCGGCGTAGGCGGGATGGATCAGCAGGTCGGCGCCGAGCAGGAAGCGCGGGATGTCGTCGCGTCCCTTGAGGAACTGCACCCGTTCGCCCAGGCCCAGGGCAGCGGCCTGCAGGCGGAAGGGTTTCGGGTCGTCCTGGCCGATGACGATCAGCCGGGTACGGCGGGCGAGCGCCTCCGGCAGCGCGGCCAGCGCGCGCAGGCTGCGGTCCACGCCCTTGGTCCTGAAGCCGGAACCGATCTGCACCAGCAGCAGGTCGTCGGCGCCCAGGCCGAATTCGCTGCGGAAGGCGGCGCGGATTTCGGCGGCGTCGGGCGGCGCGCGGCGGTCGGAGGCGATGCCGGGCGGCAGGAGGTGGAAGCGCCGGGCCGGCGTGCCGTAGTGGCGGGCGAAGAGCGGCTGCTGCATGGCCGAGATGGTCAGGATCTCGGTCTTGCTCTCGGGCGCGAACACGGCGTGCTCGTAGGCCGCGAAGTGGCGGTAGCGCCGGGTGAGGCGGTAGAGCGGGTTGCGCAGGGAGCGCGCCTTCTCCGCGAAGCAGGGGTCGGCGGCGAAATAGACGTCCAGCCCGGGCATCTTGTTGAAGCCGACGATGCGGTCGACGGGGCGGCGGGCGAGGTCGGCCTGTACCCAGGCGGTGAACTTGCGATAGCACCCGGGGTTGGTGAGCGCGCGGACCGGCACCCGCACCAGGTCGAAGCCCGGCGGCACTTCCCCCTGCCATTCCAGCGCATACACGCGGATGGTGTGGCCCCGGGCCTGGCAGGTCAGGGCGATGCGCCGGAAGTCGCGCTGCATGCCGCCGTAGGGGAAGTACTTGTACAGGCAGAACGCGAGCTGCATCAGGCGTGGGTCTCGTGGATCGGGCGATTCGTGGGGGTCATGCCTTGCCCTGCTTGCGCCGCCGCCGGTGCTCGGCGGCGTGCATGACGTGGCGGATGGCTTTCTTGCCCGTCTCGTCCAGGCGCGTTTTCCCGGCGTAATCGAGATAGAAGCGCAGGCGCTGGGTACGGCTCAGGTAGATGCGGGCGGTGTTGTCGAGGGCGGCGAGGTCCTTGGCAACGCGGTAGTTTAGCAGCGGACCGTGCCAGAACCGGCCGGTCGGGCAGTCGATGAGGAAGATCCGCCCGCTTTCCTCCTGGTAGAGCAGGTTGCGCCAGTGCAGGTCGTTGTGGGCGAAGCGGTGACCATGCAGGGTGCGGACGATCTGCGCCACGTCGGCGGAGAGCCGGGCGACGAAGGCGCGCTGGCGCAGGCGCGGGTCGCCGCTGCGTGCCATGCGCAGCAGGTCCACGGTGCCGGGGATTTCCTCGGTGACCATGGCGCCGCGGCGAAAGATCAGGCCCAGCGTGCGCTCCAGCCCCCAGGCCACCACGCGCGCGGTGGGGATGCCCCACTGCGCGAAGCGCTGCAGGTTGCGCCATTCCGCGGCGATGCGGGGCATGCCGAGAAAGCGCCGCAGGTACTTCCCCGCGGTGCCGTAGCGCTTGACGAAGTAGTTGCGGCCGTCCGCGCGGACCAGGACCACGTCGCTGATCTGGTCCTGGGTGACCCGTTGCCCCGTGAGGGAAAACGCCGCTTCCAGCGAGCGGAAGGATTCCCGCGCCGCGGGTCCGAGGACGGCGCCATCGAGGTGCCAGCCGCTCATGCTTGCAGGGCCGGGCGGTCGGCGAACGCCTCGTGGAGCAGGGGTTGCAGGCGCTCCCAGACGCGCTCGGGGGCGACGCGGGTGAAGCAGGGCGGCCAATCGTGTTCGGCGTCGAAGTGCTGGAGGTCGGCTTCCGTGGGGCGGTAGGTGCAGGTCTTGCCCAGGCAGGGGGCGCAGGGGAAGTCGCTCGCCAGGTGGATCTGGCCCGGCCCCCAGGCGCCGGTGAAGCCGGGGTTGGTGGGGCCGAAGAGGGAGATGGTGGGCACGTCCAGCGCCGCGGCGAGGTGGCCGAGGCCCGTGTCCACGGCGACGCAGGCGCGGGCACCGGCCAGTTGGGCGGCGATTCCGGCGAGCTTGAGCCGGGGCAGCACGGTGACGTCCGTAAGGCCTTCGGCCAGGCGTTGGGCGCGGGCGAGTTCGTCCTCGTTGCCCCACGGCAGGCGCACCGGCCAGCCGGCGGCGGTGGCGGTTTCCAGCAGGCGGCGCCAGCAGGCTTCCGGCCAGTGCTTGGTGGCCCAGGTGGTGCCGTGCAGGAAGACGAGGTAGGGGCGGCCGTCGGTCGCGGCGGATGGGGCATCGGCCAGCACGCGGGCCCGGTCCAGGCCGTAGCTGCCGGCGTCGGTGGGGACGGGATAGCCGAGGGCGTGGGCGAAGAGGGCACGGGTGCGTGCCACCGCGTGCTGGCCGCGGGCGACGTGGTGGCGGTGGGTGTAGAACCAGGTGGCGAGCCGTTCGCGGGCGGAGGCGCGGTCCAGGCCATGGACGGGGGCGCCCGCGTAGCGGGTCAGCAGGGCGCTCTTCAGCAGGCTCTGGGCGTCGATGGTGAGGTCGTGGCGGTTGGCGAGGAGCTCCCGGGTGAAGCGCCGCCATTCGCCGCTGGTCCAGGCCCGCAGCGGCGCCTTGCGCCAGCGCCGGATGGCCACCGGGATGACCCGGTCCACCGCCGGGTGCCAGGCGGGAATCTCGGCGAAGGCCTCTTCCACCACCCAGTCGAAGCGGATGCCGGGGATGGCGCGCGCGGCATCGGTGAGCGCCGGCAGGGTGTGGATGATGTCGCCCAGGGAGGACGTCTTGACGAGGAGTACCCGCATCTCAGCGTGGCCACACGATCATCGGTTGGGGCAGCACATCCAGTTGCGCCAGCGCGGCCACGACGCTGTCCGGCGTGATCTCGTGCAGGCAGCGGGTGTGGCCCAGGGGACAGGTGCGCTCGAAGCAGGGCGAGCATTCCAGGCGTAGGTAGCGGATCGCCACGCGCTCGGCGAGCGGCGGGGTGTGGTCGGGCGTGGAGGAGCCGTAGATGGCCACCAGCGGCACGTCGAGGGCGGCCGCCACGTGCATCAGGCCGGAGTCGTTGGTGACCGCGGCCTGCGCCATGGCGAGGAGATCCACCGCGTCGCCGAGCTGGGTGCGGCCGCACAGGTTGATGACCGACTCTTCCATGTCGGCGGCGATGACCTCGCCGAATTCGCTGTCCTTGGCCGAACCCAGCACCCAGACCTGGAAGCCGCGCTGCACGAGTTCCTCGGCCAGCGCGGCGAAGTGGGCCAGCGGCCACTGCTTGGCCGGGCCGTACTCGGCGCCGGGCATGAAGGCCACCGCGGGGCGCTCCGGGGAGAGGCCGAATTCCGTCCGCAGGCGGGCCTGGTTGGCCTGGTCCGGGACCAGCCGCGGACGCGGGAAGGGCTCCGGCAGTGGCGCGCCGGCCACCCGGCCGAGGGCGACGAAGCGCTGCACGGTCATCGGCAGCGCGGCCTTGTCCAGCGGGCGGACGTCGTTGAGCAGGCCGTAGCGCATCTCGCCGCGAAAGCCGGTGCGGCGCGGGATGCGGGCGAAGAAGGGGACCAGTGCGGACTTGAACGAGCCGGGCAGCACGATGGCCTGGTCGTAGCCGGCGCCGGCCAACTCCCGGCCCAGGGCGCGGCGCTTGCTCCAGCCGAATTCGCCGTGGCCCAGGGGCATGACGATGCCGCGGTGCACTTCCGGCATGCGCTCCAGGATGGGCAGCGACCAGCCCGGGGCGAGCACGTCGATCTCGCACGGCGCACCGGCCTTGAGGGTCTTGAACAGGCTCTGCGCCATGACCATGTCGCCGACCCAGGAGGGGCCGACGACCAGGATGCGGCGCGGGGAGATGTCGCTGCCTGTCCGGCAAACCGATACCGTTCGGGCTGAGCCTGTCGAAGCCCGGTCGACGGCATCGCCCTTCGACAGGCTCAGGGCGAACGGTGCTGGATGCTCGATGGCCATCACAGCCCGCGGGCGGCCAGCCAGTCCAGATAGCGCGGCACGCCCTGTTCCACGGTCAGGAAGGGGCGGTCGTAGCCGGCGGCGCGCAGCGCGCCCATGTCGGCTTCGGTGAAGCTCTGGTAGCGGCCCTTGAGGTGGTCCGGGAAGGCGATGTAGTCGATGCCGCCCCTGGCCGGATCGTCGCCCTGGGCGCGGAACCACTTGATGGCGGCGTGGGCCATGTCGTTGAAGCTCTGGGCGTGCCCGGTGCCGACGTTGAAGATGCCGGAGACCAGGGGGTTGTCCAGCAGCCACAGGTTGACCGCCACCACGTCGTCCACGTGGATGAAGTCGCGCCGCTGCTCGCCGGGGCCGTAGCCGTCCGAGCCCTCGAACAGGCGCACTCGGCCGGATTCGCGCAACTGGCCGTTGAAGTGGAAGGCGACGCTGGCCATGCTGCCCTTGTGCTGTTCCCGCGGGCCGTACACGTTGAAGTAGCGCAGGCCGGCGACCTGCGTGGGCAGGCTGCCCAGTTGCGGGCGCAGGTGGCAGTCGAACAGGAACTTGGAGTAGGCGTACATGTTGAGCGGGTGCTCGTGCTCGCGCGCCTCGCGGAACACCGGGCCCATGCCGTACACCGAGGCGGAGGAGGCGTAGATCAGCCGCGTGCGCTGCGCCGTACACCAGGCCAGCAGGGCCTTGGTGTATTCGTAGTTCACGCCCATGACGAAGCGCCCGTCCCACTCGGTGGTGGAGGAGCACGCGCCTTCGTGGAACACCGCCTCCACCGGGCCGAAGGTCTCGCCGGCCCGGATGCGGGCGAGGAAGTCGTCCTTGTCCAGGTAGTCGGCGATGTCCGCGTCGGACAGGTTCAGGCACTTGCGCCCGTCCGTGAGGTCGTCCACCACCAGGATGTTGCGGATGCCGCGGGCATTGAGCCCCTGCACGATGTTGCTGCCGATGAAGCCGGCGCCGCCGGTGACGATGATCATGCCTGTCCTCCGTGGGATTCGCTTGCTGCGCGCAGTTCTTCCATGCTGACCGTGGCGGTGCCGAGCTTGGCCACCACCACGCCGGCGGCGAGGTTGGCGAGCGCGGTGGCGTCCGCCAGCGCCAGCCCGCAGGCCAGCCCCGCGCCCAGCACCGCCACCACCGTGTCGCCCGCGCCGGTCACGTCGAACACGTCGCGGGCGCGGGTGGGCAGGTCCAGCGGCGCCTGGCCGCGCTGCAGCAGGGTCATGCCGCGCTCGGAGCGGGTCACCAGCAGGGCGTCGATGTCCAGCGCGTCGCGCAGGGCCTCGCCGCGGGCACGCAATGTGGCTTCGTCCGCACAGTGGCCGACGACCGCCTCGAACTCGGTCATGTTGGGGGTGAGCATGGTGGCGCCACAGTAGCGGCCGAAGTCCGTGCCCTTGGGGTCCACCACCACCGGCACCCGCCGTTCGCGCGCCACGCGGATCAGGCTGCCCACCTGGGCCAGCGTGCCCTTGCCGTAGTCGGACAGCACCACCGCATCGCAGCCGGCCAGGGCGGCCTCGAAGGCCTGCTCGATGCCGGCGGATTCCAGCACCGCGAAGTTGTCCTCGAAGTCCAGCCGGATCAGTTGCTGGTGGCGGCTGATGATGCGCAGCTTGGTGATGGTGGGGTGCTGCGGCGCTTCCAGCAGCCGGCAGGCCACGCCGCCCGCTTCCAGGCGCTCGCGCAGCAGGCGTCCCGCCTCGTCGCGCCCGACCAGCCCCACCAGTTCGGCCCTGCCGCCCAGGGAGGCGGCGTTGAGCGCCACGTTGCCGGCGCCCCCGGCGCGGAACTCGTCGTTCTCGACCCTGACCACCGGCACCGGCGCTTCCGGCGAGATGCGGTTGGTCGAGCCGTGCCAGTAGCGGTCCAGCATCACGTCGCCGACCACGAGCACGCGGCCGGCGGAAAAGTCGGGCAGGGGAGGCAGCATGAAGAACGCGGCAGCCTGTGGATGGAAAGTCGGCAATTATCCCACGAAGGCCGGGGAGCGAGCGCGTTTGTGACGGTTCGCCATCACTGGCCGGGGGGACGGTTCTCGCGCTGATGCCAGATGCGCAGGACGTGGAGCGCATCGTCCTGCAGCAGGTAGACGACGTGATACGGCGTGACCAGATCCCGCACGGCGTCGGGGTCGGGCGCCTGCGCGACGGGGCGCCCCAGGCGCGGATTCGCGCCGAGTCCGTTCATCCGGCGGATGAGATCGGCGGCAATGCGGGCTGCAGCGGTCGGGTTGTGCTCGGCGATGAAGGCACGCAGCCTCACGAGGTCATCGATGGCTTCGCGCGTGTAGCGGATGCGCATTGCGCGGGCTCAGGGAGCAGGTTTTTCCGCCGCGGAACCCCAGCTTTCCAGCCAGGCGTGGACCTCGTCGCCCGCTACCGTGCGCCCGCTGCGCACCGAATCCAGCGCCGGCAAGGTTTCCAGCCAGCGTTCTTGCTCCTGCCCCTGGCGGGCAAGGAAATCCTCGATGGCCTTGTTGATCAGCCAGTTCCGGCTGCGCTGCAGGCGGTGGGCGAGGTCGTCCAGCGGGGCTTCGAGCTCCTGCTTGAGGCGGATGCTGGTGGTGCTCATGGCCGGGTACGTCCGAATACGATGTAGCACAGTGTAGTGCGCCGGGCACCGATTGCAAGCAGCGCCGTTCAGCGATTGAACCACTTCAGCACCACGCCCCAGCTTTCCACGTCCAGGCGGGTGGCGTGGCCGCAGGCGAAGTCCAGCCCCAGCCAGCGTTCGGCCGGCAGGCCGAGCAGATGGCCGGCGATGGCGCGCAGCGGGCCGCCGTGGGCGACCACCACCACCGGGCGCTGCGGCGCGCTGGCGAGCAGGCCGTCCAGCCAGTGCAGCACGCGCGTGCTCATCTCCCGCGCGGATTCGCCGCCGGGGGCGCGGAAGCCGAGGGGGTCGTGGGCCCATTCGTCCAGCGCCGCGCCCAGGGTGGAGAAGAGTCGCCCTTCCCAGTCGCCGAAGTGGATCTCCTTCAGGCGCCCGTCCAGTTGGGGGCGGCCCAGTTCCTCCGCCAGCAGGCGGGCGCGGGCAAGGGGGCTGGCGTGCAGCTCGTAGGCGGCCGGCAGCAGCGGGCGCAGGCGGGCGGCGGTCTCCGCGGGCGGCTCGGCCAGGCCCACGTCACGCTGGCCGTAGCAGGTGCCGGGCGGCACGTCCGGCCGCGGATGGCGGATCAGGTGAAGTTCCATGCGACGAGAATGCCGAGGTAACACGCCAGTTCCGTGCCCTGCTGGGCCGCGCCGAGCAGGTCGCCGGTGTAGCCGCCCAGGCGGCGCAGGAAGATGCGTGCCGCCCACAGGGTGACCACGGCTACCGCGGCGAGGGCGGTGAGCGCCTCGGGCGGCGCGAGCAGGGTGAGCGGGACGAGGCCGAAGAATGCGGCGGCGGCCAGTTCCGCCGGGCGTAGGGCGTGGGCCAGCGGCTTCGATTTCGAACTGGCGTCGTCGCGCGCGTAGGGCAGCCAGTGGATCAGGCTGGTGGCGGCCAGCCGCGACAGCGGATGCGCCGCCAGCAGCGCGGCCGCGGCGACCTGCGGGCCGTGGGCCGCCAGCTCCACCAGCGCGGCGGCCTTGGCGAGCAGCATCAGCACCATGCCCACGGTGCCGTAGCTGCCGTTGCGCGAGTCCTTCATGATGGCCAGCACCTGCGCCTTGTCCCGGCCGCCGCCTAGCCCGTCGCAGGCGTCCGCCCAGCCGTCCTCGTGGAAGGCGCCCGTGAGCCGGATGGTGACCGCCATGGACAGGATCGCCGCCAGCGACACCGGCAGCACCAGCGCGAACGCGAGGAAGGCCCCCGCCCCCACTCCGCCCACCACCCAGCCCACCAGCGGGAAGTAGCGCGCGGCGTTGTTCAGGCGCTCCGGCGACCAGGGCACCCAGGCCGGCACCGGGATGCGGGTGAAGTAGCCCAGCGCGGTGAAGAAGAGTTCGAGCTGGTAGCGCATGGCCGGGTCAGGCCCAGTTCTCCAGGCGCAAGCCCGCCACGCGTTCGAACTCGGCGAGATTGTTGGTGACCAGGATCAGGCCGTGCGAGCGGGCATGTGCCGCGATCATCATGTCGTAGGGGCCGATGGGCTGGCCCCGGGCGAGCAGTTCGGCGCGGATCTGCCCGAAGTGGAAGGCCGCGGCTGCGTCGAAATCCAGCACGTCCAGGCGGGCGATGAAGCTTTCGAGCACTTCCATGTTCTCCCGCGGGCGGGAAGAGCGTTCCGCACCGAAGGCCAGTTCGGCCAAGGTGACCGTGGAGATGGCGAACTGGCCCTCATGCTGCCCGAAACACTCCCTGACCTGCTGCGGGCGGTTGCGCATCGTGTAGATCACGATGTTGGTGTCGAGCAGATACTTCAGCACGCCTACAGCCCTTCCCGCACCTGGTCTTCGGGCTGATCCCGCGTCTCCATGAAGTCCGCGCTGACGGTCGGTCCGTCGAACCAGGCGTCCCAGCTCTCGCCGGCCGGCGTGATGATACGGGTGTGGCCGACGGCGATCACGCTCACTTTCTTGACCGTTTCGGGGAGTTCGCACGCCTTCGGCAGGCGTACCGCCTGTGTCTTGTTGCTGCGAAAGAGGGTCGTTTGCGTGGTGCCCATGGTGTCTCCAGTCCGTCGGGGGTTTGAATATAGTTGAAGTATATCCAAGCTGCTGGGCAATCAGCAGCCCTTGTCGCTCACGCCGGCCGACTCGAAGCTCGCCATCTCATTGAGGAAGTTCACCGCCGCCTGCACCAGCGGCCAGGCCAGCGCGGCGCCGGTGCCTTCGCCCAGGCGCAGGTCCAGGTCCATCAGCGGGTCGGCGCCCAGGTGGGCGAGCTGCACCCGGTGGCCGGCCTCCTGGGAGCGGTGGGCGAACACGCAGTAGGGCAGCACGGCCGGGGCGATGGCGTGGGCCGCGAGCAGGGCGGCGGTGACGATGAAGCCGTCGATCAAGAGCAGCATGCGCCGTTCGGCCGCGCCCAGCATGGCGCCGGCCATCATCGCGATCTCGAAGCCGCCGTATTCGGCCAGCACCGCGAGGGGGCCGGCGGGACGGCCGCCGCGGGCCAGGGCCTGTTCCAGCAGGGCGCGCTTGCGTGCCAGGCCGGCATCGTCCAGCCCGGTGCCGCGGCCGGTGACGGTGGCCAGGCTCTCGCCGGTCAGGCAGTGGGTGATCAGGGAGGCGGAAGCCGTGTTGCCGATGCCCATCTCGCCGAAACCCACGCAGTTGCAGCCGTTGGCGGCCAGCGCATGGGCCAGTTCGCGTCCGCGGGCGAGCGCCGCCTGCACGGTTTCCGCGTCCATGGCCGGCCGTTCCAGATAGTTCGCCGTGCCCGGGCCGAGCCTGGCGGCGATGAGGCCGGGGCGGCGGCCGAAATCGTGGTTCACGCCGGCATCCACCACCGTGAGGTCCAGTTCCATCTGGCGGCAGAACACGTTGATCGCGGCCCCGCCGGCGAGGAAGTTCTCCACCATCTGCCAGGTCACGTCCTGCGGGAAGGCGGACACGCCCGCGCGCGCGGCGCCGTGGTCGCCGGCGAACACCATGACGTGGGGCTGGCGCAGTTCAGGCGCGTCCGTGCCCTGCACGAGGCCGATCTGCAACGCGAGCGCTTCCAGCCGGCCCAGCGCCCCGGGCGGCTTGGTCTTCTGGTCGATGCGTTGCTGCAGCCGGGGGGCGAGCGACTGGTCGGGTACGGAGATGCGGAAGTCCATGGCAGGCGGGGTTTCGTGGTGGCGGTCGAGGGCGGCAAGGGTAGCACGGCGGCGCCGGCTACCCGTTGCGGGCCGGGGCACCCTTCAGCGTGAGCGGCAGGCCGGCGGCGACGAAGGTCACGGTGTCGGCCAACCGGGCGAGCTGCTGGTTGAGGCGGCCGGCCTCGTCGCGGAACAGCCGTCCCAGCGGGTGCTCCGGCACCAGTCCGAGGCCGACCTCGTTGGCGACCAGCAGGATGGTGCCGGGCAGTTGCGGCAGCGTGGCGAGCAGGGCTTCGCGTTCGGACTTGAGGCGCGGCAGCGCATCCGCCTCGGCGCCGGGCGGCAGGTCTTCAGCGCCGGCCAGCAGGTTGGTGAGCCACAGGGTCAGGCAGTCGACGATCAGGCAGCGTTCCGCCGCCGCCTCGCGGGCGAGCGTGGCGGCCAGCGCGTGGGGGGCCTCCACGGTGCGCCAGGCGGCAGGGCGGTCGGCCTGGTGGCGGCGGATGCGCGCGGCCATTTCCTCGTCCAGCGCCTCGGCGGTGGCGATCACGGTGACGGCGGCGGCGGACGCCAGCGCGCGGGTTTCGGCGTGGCGGCTCTTGCCGGAGCGGGCGCCGCCGAGGATCAGTTCGATGGTCATGGAGATGTTCGGGCGGATGGCTCTGGCGCAGCACAAGGGGGCGCGGAAACGGTATTATCCGCCCCGCACCCGTTACAGGGTGCAACGCGTTTCAGGTGCCCGCCGGCCGTCCACGCCGCGGGTTAAACGGGAAACAGGTGCGTGACGGCGGGTGGGCTACCCGCGCCGCAATGCCTGTGCTGCCCCCGCAACGGTAAGCGAGCGCAAGGCGCATCAGCGAAGCCACTGGGCCGAACGGCCCGGGAAGGCGATGCGCCCCGGTCCGGTACGGTTCGTACCGGCACGGCTCGCGAGCCCGGATACCGGCCTCGAACGCACTGGCGGATGTGCCGCGGGGTGGCGGCGACGGGCGCGTTCCCTCCTGCTCCTCGTTTCCCCGGCGTGCGCATCGTTTCGACGACTGTCGCGGCGTGCGGGGACGCCTGTCGCGGCACAGGGAGCAAATCATAATGACAATCCGCTATTCAGCGGCCGCGCTGGCAGTGGCTGCCGTGTTTCCTCATGCCGTCCTTGCCCAGGCGGACGACGAGTCCGTGGGTGCAACCATGGTGGTCACCGCCGCGCGCATGCAGCAGCGCGCCGAGGAGGTGCTGGCCAGCACCGAAGTGATCGAGCGCGAGGCCATCGAGCGTGCCGGCCATTCGACGCTGATCGACGTGCTGCGCACGATTCCCGGGGTGCGGGTGGCGAGCAACGGCGGGCCCGGTTCGAACAGCAGCCTCTTCATCCGCGGCACCGAATCCCGCCACGTGCTGCTGATGATAGACGGCCTGCGCGTCGGCTCGGCGACCAGCGGTCAGCCCACGCTGGAAGCGATTCCGCTGGCGATGATCGAGCGCATCGAGGTCCTGCGCGGCCCGGCCAGCGCGCTGTATGGCTCGGAAGCGATCGGCGGCGTGATCCAGATCTTCACCCGCAAGGGCGCGAAAGGTTTCCGCCCGTCCGTGTTCGCCGGCTACGGCAGCGACGACACGCGGCAGATCAATGCCTCCGTCGCGGGCGGGGCCGAGCGCCTGCGCTACAGCCTCACCCTGGGCGAGGACCGCACGCGCGGCTTCGACGCCCGCACCGACGAGGTCACCCACGATCCCGACCGGGACGGCTTCCGCAACGCCTTCGCCAGCGCCAACCTGTCCCTGGGCCTGCGCGAGCGCGACGAGATCGGCCTCAACCTGTACGGCTCCAAGGGGCGCAACTGGTTCGACGCCAACCTGACCTACGATTCCCATCTCGACAAGCGCCTGGATTCCGTCGGCCTGTACGCCATCAACCAGCTCGCGCAAGGCTGGCGGAGCACGCTGCGGGTCGGCCGCTCGCGGGACCGGCTGGACAACCGCAGCACCGTGGGGGAGCCCTCCCAGTTCCACACGCGGCAGAACCAGTTCTCCTGGCAGCACGACATCGACCTGCCCGTGGGCACGCTGCTGGCGGCCTTCGACTACGTGAAGACGCACGTGGACGGCACCACCGCCTACGTGGAGGACGAGCGCACGGTCAAGGCCTGGCTGCTGGGCTGGTCCGCGAAGTTCGACGCCCACAGCGTGCAGGTGAACGTGCGCCGGGACGACAACTCCCAGTTCGGCGGCAAAACGACCGGCCTCTTCGCCTACGGCTACCAGATCGATCCGCAGTGGAGCGTGCGCGGCAGCATCGCCACCGCCTTCAACGCGCCCACGTTCAACCAGCTCTACTACCCGGATACGGGCTTCGGCGGCGGCAACCCGGACCTGGAACCGGAACGGGCGCTCAATCGCGAGGTGGGTCTGCGTTGGGACGACGGCATGCACAGCGTCGAGGCCACGTACTACGACAACAAGGTGCGCGACCTGATCAGCGGCTGGCCGCCGGCCAACGTGGATGAAGCCCGCCTGAAGGGCCTGGAACTGGCCTACCGCGTGGATATCGGCAAGCTCGCCGTGCAGGTCGGCGCGGACTGGCTGGATGCGCGCGACGAGGCGACCGACAAGCGCCTGGTACGCCGTGCCGGCAAGGCGGCCTTCCTGCGGGTGGACCACAGCATCGGCGCCTGGTCCTACGGCGTGGACGTGAACGGCCAGGGCCACCGCTACGAGAATGCCACCAACACGCAGCGCATGGGCGGCTACGGTCTGGTCGATGCCTATGTACACTACCGCCTGGCTCATGACTGGCGCGTGGAAATGCGGGCGAACAACATCCTCGACAAGAAGTACGAACTGGCGCGCAACTACGCCACCGCGGGCGCCAGCTACTTCGTCGGCGTGCGCTACGCGCCGCACTGACCGCCATGAGCACCGCCCGCGCCCAGCTTGCCCACGTTTCCCTGTCCGCCGGGCGGCGGCGGGCGTGGGCGGTGATCGCCGGGCTGGCACTGGCCGGCGCGCTGGCACTGGTGTGGGCGCTGGCGGCGGGCGAGCTGGACATCCCCGCGCGCAGTGTGCTCGGCGCGCTGTTCGGCGGCGAGCAGGGCATGGCGGCGGACGTGGTGCGCCACCTGCGCCTGCCGCGGGCGGTGGCGGTGTACGCGTGCGGCGGGCTGCTGGCCATGGCCGGCGCGCTGATGCAGGTGCTGCTGCGCAATCCGCTCGCGGACCCCTACGTGCTCGGCGTGTCCGGCGGCGCGGCGGTGGGCGCGCTGCTCGCCATGCTGCTGGGCCTCGCGCCCATGCTGGTCGATGGGGCCGCCTTCGCCGGGGCGCTCGCCGCCATGCTGCTGGTGTTCGGTCTCGCCCACGGCGACGGTTCCTGGACGCAGACGCGGCTGCTCCTCACCGGCGTCATCGTCGCCGCCGGCTGCGGCGCGGCGATCACGCTGATGCTGGCCCTCGCCCCCGATGCCCGCGTGCATTCCATGCTGTTCTGGCTGATGGGCGATGCTTCCGGCGCCACCCGGCCGTGGCCGGCGCTGGTGGTGATGGTGGCGGGGCTCGCCGCGGCGCTGCCCTGCGCGCGCGAACTCAACCTGCTGGCCCGCGGTGAACTGGCCGCCCAGGCGCTGGGCGTGCAGGTGCGGCGGCTGCGCTACCTGCTCTACGTGCTGGCCTCGCTGCTCACCGCGGTGGCCGTGACCCTGGTCGGTTCGGTCGGCTTCGTCGGCCTGGTGGTGCCGCACCTGGTGCGCTTCGTCATCGGCAACGACCAGCGCCTGCTGCTGCCCGCCGTCGCGCTGGCCGGCGGCGCGCTGCTGACGCTGGCCGACACCGCCGCGCGCACCGTGATCGCGCCGCTGCAACTGCCGGTGGGCGTGCTCACCGCGCTGATCGGTGTGCCGGTCTTCCTCTTCCTGCTGGCGAGGCACCAGCGATGACGCCGGCCGCGCCCATGCTCGAAGCCGACCGCCTCGCCCTGCGGGTGGGCAGCCGCTGGCTGTGCTGCGAGTTCAGCCAGCAGCTCGTTGCCGGGCAGTGCCTGGTGCTGCTGGGCCCCAACGGCGCCGGCAAGACCACGCTGCTGCACACCCTGGCCGGACTGCGCGAACCGGGCGCCGGCCGCGTGCTGCTGGGCGGGCGGCCCTATGCCGGATGGCGGGCGCTGGATGCGGCGCGCTTCCGCGGCGTGCTCGCCCAGCAGCAGCCGGACCACTTCTCCTCCACGGTGCTGGAGACCGTGCTGGTGGGCCGCCACCCCCACCTGGGGCGCTGGGGCTGGGAAGGGCCGGAGGACGAGCGCGTCGCCCGCGAGGCCCTGGACAGCGTGGGGCTGGCCGAACTGGCCGGGCGCGACATCCTCACCCTGTCCGGCGGCGAGCGCCAGCGCGTGGCCGTGGCCGCGCTGCTCGCCCAGGCGCCGCAACTGCTGCTGTTGGACGAACCCACCAACCATCTGGACCTGCACTACCAGATCGCCGTGCTCGACCTCATCCGCGGCCTCGCGGACCGGGGGCGTGGCGTGGTCATGGTGCTGCACGACATCAACCTCGCCGCCCGTTACGCCGACCAGGTGATCCTGCTCGACGGGCATGGCGGCGTGTGCGCCGGCGCGCGCGACGAGGTACTGCAGGCCGGGCTGCTGAGCCGCGCCTTCGGCCATCCGCTGCGCCGCTACGAACTGGACGGGCGTACGACCTTCCTACCGGATTGAAAGCCATGAAAACCAGATTGCTTTTCCTCTTTCGCACCTTCCTCGCCGGCCTGCTGCTGGCGGCCGGTCCCGTCGCGGCGGCCGGCGACTGCCCGCGCATCGTCAGCCAGTCCCCCTATCTCAGCGTCGCCCTCGACTGGCTCGGGCGCGGCCACTGCATCGTCGGCGTGTCCCGCTACGACCGCCTGTTCGACACCCTGCCGCGCACCGGCGGCGTCATGGACCCGGATGCGGAAACCATCGACCTCCTCGGACCGGACCTCCTCGTCGCCTCCAACTGGGCCTCCGAGGAGACCCTGCGCAAGGTCCTGCCGGCCGGTGCGAGGCTGCTGCGCGTGGACGGCTTCACCTCGGTGGCCGATGCGGAGAACATGCTGCGCGAGCTGGGCCGCGCCAGCGGCGCGCCCGACGTGGACGTCCGCCTGGCCGCCTTCCACAAGGAATGGACGGCCGCCGCGGCCGCCATCCGCGGCGAAGGGCGGCGCGCGCTGGTCCTGTCGGCCTGCGAAGGCTCGCCCTATTCCTTCGGGCGCGGGCACTTCGTCGGCGACGCCTTCGTGCAGGCCGGCTTCGACGTGGTGGAGACGGCCCCGCGCCTGCGCCACATCCGCCCCGGCGAAGAGATCGAAGACCTGCTGACCGCGGTCGAAACCCTCAAGCCGCAGGTGGTGTTCTCTCTGGACCGCGCCACGGCCGCCCAGTGCAGCGCGCTGCTGGGCATCCTGCCGGTGGAAGTGGTACACCTGGGCGGCGAAAACTTTTTCCATCCCGGCGCCGGCGTGCTGGCCGGCTACGCCGAACTTGCGCAGAAGATGAAGCGATGACCGAAGCCGACATGGACGCGCGCCACCGGGCGCGCATGCAGCGCAAGAAGGCGGTGGTGGAGCGGAGCATCGCCGCCGCCCGGGAAGAGCGGGGCGTGCTGCTGGTCAACACCGGTAACGGCAAGGGCAAATCCTCGGCGGCCTTCGGCCTGGTGGCGCGCGCGCTCGGCCACGGGCTGAAGGTGGGCGTGGTGCAGTTCATCAAGGGGCGCTCGGACACCGGCGAGGAAGCCTTCTTCCGCGCCCAGCCCGGTGTTTCCTGGCACGTGAGCGGCGAGGGCTTCACCTGGGACACCCAGGACCGGGCGCGGGACGTGGCCACGGCCGCCGCCGCGTGGGACAGGGCGCGCGCCTTCCTCGCCGACCCGGGCATCGGCCTGGTGGTGCTGGACGAGCTCAACATCGCGCTCAAGTACCGCTATCTTGAGATCGACACCGTGCTGGCCGACCTGCGCGCCCGTCCGGCCATGCAGCACGTGGTGGTCACCGGCCGCGCCGCGCCGCCCGAACTGGTGGCCGCCGCCGATACCGTGACCGACATGGGCGTGGTCAAGCACGCCTTTGCGGCCGGCGTGAAGGCCATGCCTGCCATGGAGTGGTGAACAGGACGCAATGCCCTTGCCCGAACTCGCCTCCCCCCGCCCTGGCCCCCAGCCCGGCCACGTGTACCTGGTCGGCGCCGGACCGGGCGACCCGGAACTGCTCACGCTGCGCGGCGCCCGTCTGGTGGCGGGGGCCGACGCGGTGGTGTACGACAACCTGGTGAGTCCGCTCATCCTCGACCTGGCGCCGGCCGCGGCCGGGCGCATCTACGTGGGCAAGAAGGCCGCCGACCACACCCTGCCCCAGGACGAGATCAACGCCCTGCTGATTCGCCTGGCGCGGGAAGGGCGGCGCGTGGTGCGGCTGAAGGGCGGCGACCCCTTCATCTTCGGGCGCGGTGGCGAGGAGATGGAGGCGCTGATCGCGGCCGGCATCACCGTGGAAGTGGTGCCCGGCGTCACCGCCGCGGCCGGCATCGCTGCCTACGCGGGCATCCCCTTGACCCACCGGGAGCATGCCCAGTCGGTGGTGTTCACCACCGGCTTCCTCAAGGACGGCGCGCTGGACCTGGACTGGCCCATGCTCGCCCGCCCCAACCAGACCCTGGTGATCTACATGGGCGTCTCGCGCCTGGCGGAGATCTGCGCCCGCCTGGTGGAACACGGCCTGGCGCCCGGCACGCCGGCCTGTGTCATCGAGCGCGGCACCACCGCGCGCCAGCGGGCGGCGGTGGGCACCCTCGCCGATCTCGCCGCGCGGGTGGCCGAGGCCGGCATTCGCCCGCCCGCGCTCACCGTGGTGGGCGGCGTGGTGGGCCTGTATCCGCGCCTGGCCTGGTTCCATCCGGCCGGCGAGGACGATCCCGGGTCGGCGCCCCACGCTGGTTGTACGGCGGTGCACCGGGACGGCGGCGGGGAAGGGGGCGCCGATGACTGAGCGCTGTCCGGCCCTGTTCGTCGCCGCGCCGGCCTCCGGCCAGGGCAAGACCACGGTGACCGCCGCGCTGGCTCGCCTGCACGCCCGCCAGGGGCGGCGGGTGCGGGTGTTCAAGTGCGGCCCGGATTTCCTCGACCCGCAGATCCATACGGTGGCGAGCGGGGCGCCGGTGTACAACCTGGACCTGGGCATGTGCGGCGAACAGGATGCCGCGTGGCGCCTGCGCGCCGCGGCCCGCGAGGCCGAGCTGATCCTGGTGGAAGGGGTGATGGGGCTCTTCGACGGCGACCCCTCCGGCGCCGACATCGCCCAGCGTTTCGGCATCCCGGTGATGGCGGTCATCGACGCCCGCGCCATGGCGCAGACCTTCGGCGCCGTGGCCTGGGGCCTCGCCCATTACCGCGCGGGGCTGCCGTTCTCCGGCGTGCTCGCCAACAACGTGGGCAGCGCGCGCCACGGGGAGTTGCTGCGCGCCGCGCTGCCCGCCGGCATGCGCTGGTACGGCGCCGTGCCGCGGGAGGCGGGGGCCGCGCTGCCGGAGCGCCACCTGGGCCTGCTGCAGGCGGCCGAGATCGCCGACCTGGGCGCGCGCCTGGATCGCATGGCCGACGCGCTGGCCGAGACCGGTGCGGGAGAACTGCCGCCGCCGGTGGATTTTCCGTCCGTGGCAGCGCCCGTGGTGGAACCGCTGCTCGCCGGGCGCACCGTGGCGGTGGCGCACGATGCGGCCTACGGCTTCATCTACCCGGCCAACCTGGACACGCTGGCGGCGCTCGGTGCGCGCATCGTCTTCTTCTCGCCGCTGGCCGGCGAGCGTCTGCCTCCCTGCGATGCCGTCTGGCTGCCCGGCGGCTACCCGGAACTGCACGGCGAGCGCCTCGCGGCCAATGCCGGATTCTGGCGGGACCTGCACGCCCACGCTGTGGCCGGCAAGCCCCTGCTCGCCGAATGCGGCGGCATGATGAGCCTGTTCGACGCGGTGGTGGACACAGCCGGCGCCGCGCACACTTTCGGCGGCCTGCTGCCGGGCCGCGCCGTGATGCAGCCGCGCCTGTCCGCCCTGGGCCTGCAGATCGCGGAACTACCGGAAGGACGGCTCGGCGGCCATACTTTCCACCATTCGCAGACGGAGACGCCGCTCGAGCCGCTGGTGCGCGCCCGCCGCCCGGACGGCGGCGAGGGCGAGGCGATCTACCGCCGCGGCCGCCTCACCGCCTCCTACGTGCATTTCTATTTCCCCTCCAATCCGGCCGCCGTGGGCCGGCTCTTCGCATGAAACCTTCTGCGCACCGCTATTCCGAACTCGAACGGCAGGCCGTCTACCGCGCCATCGCCGAACGCCGCGACATGCGCCACTTCCTGCCCGACCCGGTGGCGCCCGAGGTGCTGCAGCGCCTGCTGTGGGCGGCGCACCACGCCCCCAGCGTGGGCTACATGCAGCCCTGGCGTTTCATCCGCATCACCGACCGCGCCCTGCGCGAGGCCATGCACGGGCTGGTGGAGGAGGAGCGCCTCGCCACCGCGCGCGCCCTGGGCGAGCGGGAGGAGGAGTTCATGCGCCTGAAGGTGGAGGGCGTGCTGGACGCGGGCGAGGTGCTGGTGGTGGCGCTGGCCGACGGGCGCGAGCGCCACGTGTTCGGCCGCCGCACGCTGCCGGAGATGGACCTGGCCTCGGTGGCCTGCGCCATCGAGAACATGTGGCTGGCGGCGCGCGCCGAAGGGCTGGGCCTGGGCTGGGTGTCGATCTTCGATCCGGACAGGCTCGCCGCGCTGCTGGCCATGCCGGAGGGCGCCCGGCCGGTGGCCATCCTGTGCGTGGGCCACGTGGCCGACTTCTACCCCCGCCCGATGCTGGAGATCGAGCACTGGGCCGAGCGCCTGCCGCTGGCCGAGGTGCTGGGCGAGAACCGCTGGCCGGGCGGGTAAACGAAAACAGGCTCCCTGCGGAGCCTGTCGCAAGCCGTGGGCGGCCCGTTACTTGGCGGCCGTACGCGGGGCCGGCACGCCCACGGTGATCTGGTCGCCCAGCTTCTCCACCGTCTTGTCGCCGATGCCGGGCACCTTGGCGAGGTCCGCCGTGGTGGCGAACTTGCCGTGCTGCTGGCGGTATTCCACGATGGCCTTCGCCTTGGCGGGGCCGATTCCCTTGATCTGTTCGAGTGCCGTGGCATCCGCGGTGTTGATGTTCACCGGTCCGCCGGCGAGAGCGAGTGCGGGACCGAGGGCGAGGGCGACGACGAGGGTACGCAGGAAACGCTTCATGGTGCTGCCTCCGTGGTTGATGACCACGGAATTCTTGACTGTGACAAATGAATTTGTCAACGTGCACGTGTCATTTCGTCGGTGCGAGTGAAAACGGCCGTCCCGCAGCAGCAGGACGGCCGTTTTCTTTTTCAACTGCCGGGGGATGGGTTCAGCGCTTGCCGTCGCCCGGCTTGGAGGAGAACAGCGCGGGGCGCTGCGACGGGCGGCGGCCGGCGTCGCTGCGTGCCTCGTCGCGGCGCGGGCCGCGCGCGGGCTGTTCGCCCGCCGCCGCCTTGCGCGGCTGCTTGTTGCGCGGCGGGTTGCCGTGGGCGTCGGCGCGGGGGGCGGGGCGGCCGCCTTCCGCGGTGTGGCGCGGGCGCTTGTGCTCGTGGCGGCCGTGGGGCGGCGTGCGCGGCGGGCGGTCGTCGCCCGCGTCGTCGGCAGAGGTTGCGCTGGGCACGAAGCCCTGGGGCACGGCGCGCTCGATGCGGCGCTTGATCAGGCGCTCGATGGCGGCGAGCAGCTTGGTCTCCTCGGCGTCCACCAGGGATACCGCCGCGCCGCTGGCGCCGGCCCGGCCGGTGCGGCCGATGCGGTGCACGTAGTCTTCCGGGACGTTGGGCAGCTCGAAGTTCACCACCTGGGGCAACTGGTCGATGTCCAGGCCGCGGGCGGCGATGTCCGTGGCGACCAGCACCTGCAGCTTGCCGTCCTTGAAGTCGGCCAGCGCCCGGGTGCGGGCGGACTGGCTCTTGTTGCCGTGGATGGCGGCGGCCGGAATGCCGTGCTTGGCCAGGTATTCGGCGAGCTTGTTGGCGCCGTGCTTGGTGCGGGTGAACACCAGTACCTGGAACCACTGCCTTTCCCGGATCAGCCAGGCCAGCAGTTCGCGCTTTTGCTTCTGGGGAATGGTGTAGACCGACTGCTCCACCAGTTCGGAAGCGGTGTTGCGGCGGGCCACTTCGACGCAGCCCGGGTTGTGCAGCAGGCCGTTGGCGAGTTCGCGGATTTCGTCGGAGAAGGTGGCGGAGAACAGCAGGTTCTGGCGCTTCTTCGGCAGCAGCGCGAGCACCTTGCGGATGTCGCGGATGAAGCCCATGTCCAGCATGCGGTCGGCCTCGTCCAGCACCAGAATCTCGACGCCGGAGAGGTCCAGCGTCTTCTGGCCGACGTGGTCCAGCAGCCGGCCAGGGGTGGCGACGAGGATGTCCACGCGCTTGCGCAGCGCGGCGATCTGCGGGTTGATGCCCACGCCGCCGAACATCACCATGGAAGTGAGCGGCAGGTGCTTGCCGTAGGTCTGTACGGATTCTTCCACCTGGGCGGCGAGTTCGCGCGTCGGCGTGAGGATCAGGCAGCGCGGCCGGCCGGCGGCGCGCGGGTGGGTGTGTTCGGCCGCCAGGCGGTGCAGCACCGGCAGTGTGAAGCCGGCGGTCTTGCCGGTACCGGTCTGGGCCGCGGCGAGCAGGTCGCCGCCGGCCAGCACCAGCGGAATGGCCTGGGCCTGGATGGGCGTCGGCGTGGTGTAGCCCGCTTCGGCAATGGCGCGCAGCAGGGGTTCGGCCAGCCCGAGGCTGGCGAAATCGGTTTGGTTCGTCATGTAGGGAAAAGCTCCAGCGGCGGCCTGCCGCCCGTTGCGGGCGGCACCAATCGAGGCTGGCGGGGCAAGGCCGGCAAGGGAATGGATGCCGGCGGGGTGAAGAGGGTTTTGCGGCCGCAGCGATTGGCAAGTGCGGAGCAAGCGGCGGATTGTACGGGAATCGCGCCGCCGTGGGGGATAATCTGCACTTTTCGGCGAAGGTGGCGGCAGGATGGGCGAACAGGCGCAGAAGGCAGGGGAGTTTGCCGATGGCTGGCTGGCCGGCGTGCGCCGCGTGCCGTCGCCGAACTTCGACGCCCGCCCGCCGGGCACGGCGGTCGAACTCGTCGTGGTGCATGCCATCAGCCTGCCGCCCGACTGCTTCGGCGGCCCCGGCATCGAGCAACTCTTCACCAACTGCCTGGACCCGGCCGCGCACCCCTACTACGCCGCCATCCACGCCCTGCGCGTGTCGGCCCACTTCCTGATCCGGCGCGACGGCGAGGTGACCCAGTTCGTCAGTGTCGATGAGCGCGCCTGGCATGCCGGCGCGTCGTGCTGGCAGGGGCGGGAGCGCTGCAACGATTTTTCCGTCGGCATCGAACTGGAGGGCTGCGACAGCCTGCCCTTTGAGGCGGTGCAGTACCGTCGCCTGGCCGATCTGATCGCGTCGCTGAAGGCGGCCTACCCCATCCGCGAGGTCACCGGGCACGAGCACATCGCCCCCGGCCGCAAGACCGATCCCGGCCCGTGTTTCGACTGGGAACGGCTGCAGGCGCTGCTCGCCGGACGCGCCCCGGCGTGATCCGCGCCACGCCGGCGAGGATGGGCCGGCTTTACATTGTTTAAAAGAATCAATATCATCCGCCCGTCTGCTGCATTGCGGCAAACATTTTTCAGCATGTTTCTGGTGCGGCTCCGGGCCTGGGGCGATCTGCCTGGCCGGGTGCAACGAATGGCCGCTCGCACCGCGGGGCCCGCTGTCTGGTTGCGGCAGCGCGCTTGAACGACGACCGGCGACCGCAAGCTTTCTCCCGCCGCCGACCCCGCTCCGGGTCGTGCCGGCAAGATCTCTCCGGACCTTCCCGTACACCCCACGGTGGGGATAGGGCCGGCCTGGACCAAGCGCGCGGTACCGGCACGGAGGAACCGACCCTATGTCCGCAACTCGTTTCATCGGCGCCGCACGCAGGGGCGCCACCCTTCTCATGCACGCGATCCACGGCGGCCTGCTCGGCGCCGGGCTGATCGCCTTCGCCGCCCTGGCCGCCAATCTGATGGAGCACGGGCCGCTGCGCTATTTCGACGGCAGCATGGCCGAGGCCCATGCCGCGGTGGCGTCGCGCTACGATTTCGGCGCCGCCGCCGTGGAGCCGGAGCCGCCCACGCTGTCGGCCGAAATGGAGCGCGTGCGGGACTACGTCGCCCGGCGCTACCGCGTCTCCGCGGTGGCGCTGGAGCCGGTGCTGATCGCGGCTGAGGACAGCGCGCGCAGCGTCGGCATCGATCCGCTGCTGGTGGTGGCGGTGATCGCGGTGGAATCCAGCTTCAACCCCTACGCCGAGAGCCACGTGGGCGCCCAGGGGCTGATGCAGGTCATCCCGCGCTTCCACATGGACAAGATCGGCGCGGAGGCGGGCGAGGACGCCCTGTTCGACCCGGAACTCAACGTGCGCGTAGGCACTCTGGTGATCCACGAAGGGCTGCGCCGCTTCGGTTCGCTGCAGGCCGCGCTGCAGTACTACGGCGGCGCGCGCGGCGATCCCGAGGCGGCCTACTACCGCCGCGTGATGGCGATGAAGCAGCGCCTGGCGGCTGCGGCCGGACGCGGGCAGGCGACGACTACCGGCGTCTGAACGCCGGCAACTGGATACCCGTTCGGGCTGAGCCTGTCGAAGCCCGCTTTCCGCCCTTCGACAGGCTCAGGGCGAACGGCATTGTCACTTCACCGCTGTACCTGTTCCGGCCGCTTCAGCCGAGCAGCCGGCCCATGCGCTCGCAGGCTTCCAGCAGGCGCGCCTCCCGCGTGGTGTAGGCGATGCGCAGGTGGCGGCGCGGTAGATGGTCGCCGAAGTCCAGCCCTGGCGTGGCGGCCACGCCGGCCTCCTCGATCAGCCGGCGCGCCAGCGCCTCGCTGTCCTCGGCCAGGTGGCTGGTGTCCGCGTAGATGTAGAACGCGCCCTGGGGTTCGGTGGCGATGCCGAAGCCCAGTTGGCGCAGGGCCGGCAGCAGGGTGTCGCGGCGGCGGGCGAACTCGTGGCGGCGCTCCTCCAGGATGTCCAGTGTGGCCGGCGCGAAGGCCGCCAGCGCCGCGTGCTGCGCCGGCGTGGAGGCCGAAATGAAGAAGTGCTGGGCGAGCTTTTCCACCTCGCGCACCCAGCACCGGGGCACCACCAGCCAGCCCAGGCGCCATCCGGTCATGCCGAAGTACTTGGAGAAGCTGTTCACCACGAACAGGTCCTCGGCCGCGGCCAGCGCGGGCTGGGCCAGCACGGTGGAGGCTTCCACGCCGTAGGTCAGGCCCTGGTAGATCTCGTCCACGATCAGCAGGCCTCCCCGCGCGCTCGTTGTGCCGTGCAGCGCGGCCAGTTCGCCGGCCGTGAGCAGCGTGCCAGTGGGGTTGGACGGGGTGGCCACCATCAGGCCCCGGGTCTGGGGCTGCCAGGCGGCGTCCACCTGGGCCGGCGTGGGCTGGTAGCGGGTGGCGGCGTCCACCGGCAGCGCCCGCGCGCGGCCTTCCACGCTGCGCACCAGGTGGCGGTTGGAGGGATAGCCCGGATCGGGCTGCAGCCATTCGTCGCCCGGGTCGGTGGAGACGGCCAGGGCCAGCATCAGCGCGCCGGAGGCGCCGGGGGTGACGACGATGCGCTCGGGCGCCACGTCGGCCTGGAAGCGGTCGCGGTAGAAGCGGGCGATGGCCTCCCGCAGCGCGGGCAGGCCCAGCGCGGCGGTGTAATGCACGTCGCCGCGGGCGAGGAAGCGGGTGGCGGTTTCCACCATGGGCTGCGGCGTGGGGAAGTCCGGCTCGCCGACTTCCATGTGGATGATGTCGCGCCCCTGGGCTTCGAGCTCGCGCGCGCGGCGCAGCAGCTCCATGACGTGGAAGGGCTGGATGTCGGCCATGCGGCGGGCGGGTTGCGGGGGCATGGGGCGTCCTCGGCAGGGTGGGGCGGCAAAGCAAAAAAGCGCCGGCGGGCCGGCGCTTTCTCGGGGCGGCCGGCGCGGGGCCGGCTGGGCACGGTCAGACCGACAGGGCCAGTTCGAACAGCTCGCGCTTGAGCACCAGTTGCTTGGGCAGGCGGTCCTGCAGCTTGTCGAACCATTCCTTGTGCAGGGCCAGTTCCTGCTTCCAGGCTTCGGCGTCGACCTGGGTCAGGGCTTCGAATTCCTCGCGCGTGACCTTGGCACCGCTCCAGTCGATGTCCTCGAACTTCGGCATCCAGCCCAGCGCGGTTTCCTTGGCGGCGACGCGGCCCTTGACCCGGTCCACGATCCACTTCAGCACGCGCATGTTCTCGCCGAAGCCGGGCCACATGAACTCGCCCTTCTCGTTCATGCGGAACCAGTTCACGCAGAAGATCTGCGGGGCGTGCTCGATGACGTGGCCCATGCGCAGCCAGTGGTTGAAGTAGTCGCCCATGTGGTAGCCGCAGAAGGGCAGCATGGCGAAGGGGTCGCGGCGCACCACGCCCTGGGCGCCGAAGGCGGCGGCGGTGGTTTCCGAGCCCAGCGTGGCGGCCATGTACACGCCGAAGTTCCAGTTGAAGGCCTGGTACACCAGCGGCACGGTGGTGGCGCGGCGGCCGCCGAAGATGAAGGCGGAGATCGGCACGCCCGCCGGGTCTTCCCAGGCCGGGTCGATGGACGGGCACTGGCTGGCCGGGGCGGTGAAGCGGGAGTTGGGGTGGGCGGCCTTGCGCCCGGTTTCCTTGGCGATCTCCGGCGTCCAGTCCTTGCCCTGCCAGTCGATCAGGTGGGCGGGCGCTTCCTTGCTCATGCCTTCCCACCACACGTCGCCGTCGTCGGTGAGCGCGACGTTGGTGAAGATGATGTTCTCCTTCAGCGTCGCCATCGCGTTGTAGTTGGTCTTCTCGGAGGTGCCGGGGGCCACGCCAAAGAAGCCGGATTCGGGGTTGATGGCGTAGAACTTGCCGTCCTTGCCCGGCTTGATCCAGGCGATGTCGTCGCCCACCGTGGTGATCTTCCAGCCGCCGAAGCTCTGGGGCGGGATCAGCATGGCGAAGTTGGTCTTGCCGCAGGCCGACGGGAAGGCGGCGGCCACGTAGGTCTTCTCGCCGGTGGGCGATTCCACGCCGAGGATCAGCATGTGCTCGGCCAGCCAGCCTTCGTCGCGGGCCATGGTGGAGGCGATGCGCAGCGCGAAACACTTCTTGCCGAGCAGGGCGTTGCCGCCGTAGCCGGAGCCGTAGGACCAGATTTCCCGCGTTTCGGGGAAGTGCACGATGTACTTGGTGGTCGGGTTGCACGGCCAGCGGCTGTCCTTCTCGCCATGCGCCAGCGGGGCGCCGACCGAATGCACGCAGGGCACGAATTCGCCGTCCGTGCCGAGCACTTCCAGCGCGCCGCGGCCCATGCGGGTCATGGTGCGCATGTTGGTGACCACGTAGGGGCTGTCGGTGATCTCCACGCCGATGTGGGCGATGGGGCTGCCCAGCGGGCCCATGGAGAACGGCACCACGTACAGGGTGCGGCCGTGCATGGACGCCTTGAACAGGCCGTTCAGGGTTTCCCGCATGGTCGCCGGGTCTTCCCAGTTGTTGGTCGGGCCGGCGTCGGCCTCGTCCCGGGAGCAGATGAAGGTGCGGTCCTCGACGCGGGCGACGTCGGAGGGGTCGGAGCAGGCCAGATAGGAGTTCTTGCGCTTTTCCGGATTCAGCTTGATCAGCATGCCGGATTCGACCATCTCGGCACACAGGAGGTCGTATTCCTCCTGGGAGCCGTCGCACCATACGACGCGGTCGGGTTCGGTCAGGGCGGCGATTTCGGCCACCCATTTCTTCAGACGTTCGTGGCGGACATACGCCGGGGCTGCAGCATGGGCTGCTTCGGAAAAGCGTCGATTCATGACGTGGAGCTCTCCTCTCCTGATTGCGGATGCAGGTCTTCCCGCCGATCGAACGCCGTGCTTCTCGGCGGGGCGGCGGGCATCCTTCGCGCTGCCCCGCTTGCGGAAAATACGTGGAGTTTCCGCGGTCGGCGAAAGCCTAGAATTATGCCACGGAGCGCAGTGGCCGGCAGAAGCGCTGGTTCCACATGGCAGTTTTACTTTTCGTAATGTGGAAAATGCCGCAACGGAGTATGCTTTGCCCTTCGCATCCGGCCCTGCGGCCTTCCGGTCGCGCGGAGATACTGAACGACACAACAACCACAATAACCAGAGACGGGAAAAAGACATGGACGAACTGATTCGCGCTGCCGCGCTCGACTACCACCGCCATCCCCGCCCGGGGAAGATTTCGGTGACGCCCACCAAGGTGCTTTCCAACCAGCGCGACCTGTCGCTGGCCTATTCGCCCGGCGTGGCCGCGGCCTGCGACGCCATCGTCGAGGACGCCGGACAGGCCGCCGAGCTGACCGCGCGTTCCAACCTGATCGGCGTGGTCACCAACGGTACCGCGGTGCTGGGCCTGGGCAACATCGGCCCGCTCGCCGCCAAGCCGGTCATGGAAGGCAAGGGCGTGCTGTTCAAGAAGTTCGCCGGCATCGACGTGTTCGACCTGGAGATCAACGAGCCCGACGCGGACAAGCTGATCGACATGATCGCCGCGCTGGAACCGACCTTCGGCGGCATCAACCTGGAAGACATCAAGGCGCCCGAGTGCTTCTACATCGAGTCGAAGCTGCGCGAGCGGATGAAGATTCCGGTGTTCCACGACGACCAGCACGGCACCGCCATCGTGGTGGGCGCGGCCATCCTCAACGGCCTGCAGATGCAGGGCAAGGACCCGAAGAAGATCAAGCTGGTCACCTCCGGCGCGGGCGCGGCGGCGCTGGCCTGCCTGGACCTGCTGGTGATGCTGGGCATTCCGGTGGAGAACATCTGGGTCACCGACATCGAGGGCGTGGTGTACGAGGGCCGCACCGCGCTGATGGACCCGATCAAGGCGCGCTACGCCAAGAAGACCGAGGCCAGGAAGCTCGCTGAGGTCATCGAGGGCGCGGACGTGCTCCTGGGCCTGTCGGCCGGCGGCGTGGTCAAGGGCGAGATGGTGGCGAAGATGGCGCCCAACCCGCTGATCCTCGCGCTCGCCAACCCCACGCCCGAGATCCTGCCGGAAGAGGTCAAGGCGGTGCGCGACGACGCCATCATCGCCACCGGGCGTTCGGACTACCCGAACCAGGTCAACAACGTGCTGTGCTTCCCCTTCATCTTCCGCGGCGCGCTGGACGTGGGGGCCACCACCATCACCGACGAGATGAAGCTCGCCGCCGTGCGCGCCATCGCCGAACTGGCCCGCGCCGAGCAGAGCGACATCGTCGCCGCGGCCTACGGCGAGAAGGTGGGCGGCTTCGGCCCCGAGTACATCATCCCGCGCCCCTTCGATCCGCGCCTGATCGTCAAGATCGCCCCCGCGGTGGCGGAGGCGGCGATGGCCTCCGGCGTGGCCACCCGCCCCATCACCGACTGGGAGGCTTACCGCGGCCAGCTCAACAACTTCGTCTGGCACTCCGGCCTGATCATGAAGCCGGTGTTCGCCGCTGCGCGCGAAAATCCCAAGCGCATCATCTTCTCCGAGGGCGAATCGGAGAAGGTGCTGCGGGCGGTGCAGACCGTGGTGGACGAGGGCCTGGCGCGGCCGATCCTGATCGGCCGGCCGGAAGTGGTGAGGAACAACATCGAACGCTTCGGCCTGCGCATGGCCGTCGAGCGCGACTTCGAGCTGGTCAATCCGGAGTCCGACCCGCGCTTCAGGGAGCTGTGGCAGCACTACCACGGCCTGATGGAGCGCCGCGGCGTGTCGGTGGAATACGCCAAGAAGGAAGTGCGCCGCCGCACCACGCTGATCGGCACGCTGCTGCTCAAGTTCGGCTACGGCGACGGGCTGATCTGTGGCACCTACGGCATGCACCGCCTGCACCGGGAGTTCGTCGAGACCGTGCTCGGCCGGCGGGAGGGGGTGGATCACCTGTATACGGTGAACCTGCTCAGCCTGCCGGGCCGCACCCTGTTCCTCGCCGACACCTACGTAAACTACGACCCCACCCCCGAGCAGGTGGTGGAGATGACCCTGCTCGCCTCCGAGGAGATGAAGCGCTTCGGCGTGGAGCCGCGGGTGGCGCTGCTGTCCCACTCGTCCTTCGGCTCGGCCGATTCACCCACGGCGGAAAAGATGCGCGCCGCGCTGCGCATCCTGCACGAGCAGCATCCCGACCTGTCGGTGGAAGGCGAAATGCACGGCGACTCGGCGCTCGACGCCAAGCACCGTCTGCAGATCTTCCCCAACGCGAAGATGCGCGAGGACGCCAACCTGCTGATCTTCCCGACCCTGGACGCGGCCAACATCGCCTTCAACCTGCTCAAGAACGCCGCGGGCGAGGGCATGACCGTCGGTCCCATCCTGCTGGGTGCGGCCAAGCCGGTGCACATCCTCACCCCGTCCACCACCGTGCGGCGCATCATCAACATGACCGCGCTGACGGTCGTGGAGGCCGGGCAGGAGGGGTAAAAGCACGGATTGCCGGTGATTCCGCCGCCTGTTCCATGCCCGCACCGGGGCCTGCCGCGGTAGCATCCGGGGCATCGGCGATGGAGACGCGGGGGAGGCGGCGGTGAACCGGGACGGGGAAAGGGCGGCGCTGGTATTGACCGGCGGCGGCGCTCGCGCCGCCTACCAGGTCGGCGTGCTGGCGGCTATCCGCGAACTGCGCGGGCGCAGCCCGGGCAACCCCTTTCCCATCCTGTGCGGCACCTCGGCCGGCGGCATCAACGCCGCCGCACTGGCGGTGTTTTCCGCGGATTTCAACGCCGCGGTGCGCAAGCTGGTGTGGATCTGGCGCAATTTCCACGTGGAGCAGATCTACCGTACCGACCCCGCCGCCCTGTTCGGCTCCTTCCTGCGCTGGGGCTCCGCACTGACGCTGGGGTGGGCGTTGCGCCAGACTCCGCGCGCGCTGCTCGACAACGCGCCGCTGGGGCGCCTGCTCGCCCACGTGCTGGACTTCTCCGCGATCGAGCGGGCCATCGCCGCGGGGCACCTCTACGCCGTGTCGGTCAACGCCTCCGGCTACACCTCCGGCGAGAGCCTGGCCTTCTTCGAGGCCGCGCCCCAGGTGCAGCCCTGGCGCCGCGCGCAGCGCGTGGGCATGCGCGCCCAGCTCGGGGTCGAGCATCTGCTCGCCACCAGTGCGCTGCCTTTCGTGTTTCCGGCGGTGAAGATCCACCGCGAATACTTCGGCGACGGCTCCATGCGCCAGCTCGCGCCCATCAGCCCGGCCATCCACCTGGGGGCCGACCGCATCCTGGTGATCGGCGCCGGGCGGCTCGCCGAGGAAGGCCGCCAGCGCACCGACAGCTACCCTTCGCCGGCGCAGATCGCCGGCCATGCCCTGTCGAGCATCTTCCTCGACACGCTGGCGGGCGACCTGGAGCGCCTGGAGCGCATCAACACCACCGTCGGCGCGCTCACCCCGGCCCAGCGCGAGGCCGCCGGCATCCGCCTGCGGCCGCTGGAGACGCTGGCGATCTCGCCCTCCCGGCGCCTGGACACGATCGCCGGACGCCACCGGCGCAGCCTGCCGCCGCTGCTGCGCACCGTGCTGGGCGGCATGGGGGCGATGCGGCGCGAGGGTTCGACGCTGCTCTCTTACCTGCTGTTCGAACCGCCCTTCACCCGTGCGCTGATCGAGCTGGGATACCACGACGCCCATGCGCGGCGCGGCGAAATCGCCGATTTCCTGCGGCTTTGAGGAGGGTGGGAATGACTACGGAATGGATCGGGGGCCCGGTGCGGGCGAAGTTGTGACGGGGTGTGATGCCCACTAGTTCGCAAATAACTTCAAAAAAACTTGCTATCTCTCTATTTTTAATAACAATAACGAAGAAAACGCTGAACCCTTTCCCAACGGATCCGCTCGACATGTATCGAACCATTGCCGCCGCCCTGTTCGGGCTCGCCCTTGCCCAGGCCGGCCTGAGCGCGCCCGCGGTGGCCGCGCAGGGCACCGGGAAGCCGTCCAAGACCGCGGCGAAGCCGGCGGACGAGGCGCATGCCGGCGAGCCCAAGCTGATTTCGAGCGCCTTCGCCATCGCCCACCAGCTCACCGGCGAGATCATCGCCGAGCACAAGGGCGAAGAGGTGCTGCCCATCGCCTCCATCACCAAGCTCATGACCGCCATGGTGGTGCTCGACTCGGGCCAGGGGCTGTCCGACGCGCTCACCATCTCCCGGGCCGACTTCGATACGCTGAAGGGCACCGGCTCGCGCCTGCCGCTCGGTACGCGCCTCTCCCGCGAGCAGATGCTGCTGCTGGCGCTGATGTCGTCCGAGAACCGCGCCGCGTCGGCGCTGGCGCGCCACTATCCCGGCGGCGAGGACGCCTTCGTCAAGGCCATGAACGTCAAGGCGCGCATGATAGGGCTCAACGACACCCGCTTCTTCGACGGCACCGGCCTCGATCCGCGCAACGTCTCCAGTCCGCGCGACCTGGTGAGGATGGTGGCCGCCGCCGCCGAGTATCCGCTGATCCGCGAATTCACCACCGCCGACGAGCGCCAGGTGCGCGTCGGCCGCCGCCTGCTGCAGTACCGCAACAGCAACAGCCTGGTGCGCAAGCCCGGGTGGGACATCGGCCTGTCCAAGACCGGCTTCATCCGCGAGGCCGGCCGCTGCGTGGTGATGCAGACCTGGCTGCAGGGCGAACCGGTGATCATCGTGCTGATGAACGCGCGCAGCCGCTGGGCGCGCGACACGGACGCCAACCGGCTGCGGGAATGGCTGCAGAGCGTCGGCCTGCATCGCCTCGCCCACGCCGGCAGCCAGCACGAAGGCTGACGCGGGTCAGCGCTTCACGTACCCCATCGCCTGGGAGATTTCCTCCGCGGTCTGGCGCACCAGCGGCGCCCAGTCCGGGTTGAAGCGCTCGGACGGCGTGGACAGGGACAGGCCGGCGATCAGCTCCCCCGAGTCGTCGCGGATGCCCGCGGCGATGCAGCGCACGCCGTTCTCCACTTCGTCCAGGTCGAAGGCCACGTTGTGGCGGCGCACTTTGTCGAGTTCCCGTTCCAGCGCCGGCAGCGCGGTGATCGAAGTCGGCGTGGACGCCGGCAGGCCGGTGCGGCGCGCGTAGTCGCGTACCGTCTCCGAACCGTCTTCCACCAGGAACAGCTTGCCGGTGGCGGTGGTGTGCAGCGGCGCGCGCGCGCCGACGATGTGCACCACGCGCACCGCCGAGCGGCCGCTGGAGGTGCGTTCCACATAGACGATCTCGTCGCCGTCGCGGATGCCCAGGTTCACGCTCTCGCCGGTGGCCGCGTGCAGCTTGAGCATGGCCGGCATGGCGGTCTCCCGCAGGGAGATGCGCGACTTCACCAGGCTGCCCAGTTCCAGCAGGCGGATGCCCAGGCGGTAGACGCCCGGTTCGGTGCGCTCGACGAAGCCGCTCTGGCTCATGGCGCCGAGGATGCGGTGGGCGGTGGAGGGGTGCAGGCCGGTGTCCAGCGCGAGCTGCTTGAGCGGCACCGGGTCGTTGTGGCGCGCCAGGGCATCGAGCAGCTTCATCATGCGCTCGATGACCTGGATGGGATTCTTCGCTTCCGGCGCTGCGGCTGCCGAAGGCCGGGTCTTGGTATTGGTGGGGGCCACGTCGATCCTGCGGGTTTTCCGTAACTTGCGAATGGTAGCCGGCTGGCTTAATTTCGCCTAGTGAAATGAAGCGGCGGGCGCCGCCAGGGGGAGGGGGGAATGCGGGTAGGCCTGTTCGTGACCTGTCTGGTGGATCTGATGCGTCCGCGCATCGGCTTTGCGGCACTGAAGCTGCTGGAAGGCGCGGGCTGCGAAGTGGTGGTGCCGGAAGGCCAGACCTGTTGCGGCCAGCCCGCGTACAACGCGGGGGACGCGGCCACCGCGCGCGGCCTGGCGCTCAAGGTGCTGGACGATTTCGAAGGGCTGGACTGGGTGGTGGCTCCCTCCGGCTCCTGCGGCGGGCAGATCGTCAAGGCCTATCCCGAGCTCCTCAAGGACGACCCCGCCAACCACGCCCGCGCGCTGCAACTGGCGGCGCGCACGCGGGAGCTGACCGATTTCCTCGTCAACGTGCTCAAGCTCGAAGCCGTGCCCGGCCGCTTCGACGGCACGGTGACCTACCACGACTCCTGTTCCGGCCTGCGCGAACTGGGCGTCAAGGCCCAACCGAGGCAACTCCTCGCCAGGGTGCCCGGCCTGCTGCTCACCGAGATGGGCGGCTGCGAGGAATGCTGCGGCTTCGGCGGCACCTTCTCGGTGAAGTTCGGCGACATCTCGGCGCAGATCGCCGAGCGCAAGGCGCGCAACGTCCAGGCCAGCGGCGCGGATGCCGTGGTGCTGGGCGACCTGGGCTGCATGCTCAACATCGAGGGCAAGCTGCGCCGCATGGGCGACGAGAACACGCGCGTGCTGCACGTGGCCGAAGTGCTGGCCGGAGACGCCTGATGCGCAGCCAGGCGATGTTCTTCAAGGCGCGCGTGGGCGACAAGCTGGCCGACCCCGTGCTGCAGGAAAACCTGGGCAAGGCCAAGAGCAAGTTCGTCGATGCCCGCGCCCGCGCGGTGGCCGAATACGAGCGCGACGAGGGCGCCGACTTCGAGTCCCTGCGCGAGGCCGGCCGCGCCATCCGCAACCGCACCCTGGCCAATCTGGACGTGTGGCTGGAGACCTTCGAACAGAAGGCCGGCGAGCGCGGCGCCCAGGTGAAGTACGCTCGCGACGGGGAGGAAATCTGCCGCCTGGTGGTGGAGATCGCCCGCCGCCACGGCGTGACCAAGGTGGTCAAGTCCAAGTCCATGCTGTCGGAGGAGGCCGGGCTCAACAAGGCGCTCGCCGAGGCGGGCATCCAGCCCGTCGAGACCGACCTGGGCGAGTACATCCTGCAGATCAACGACAACGAGCCGCCGTCCCACATCATCGCGCCGGCCTTCCACAAGTCCAAGGAAGAGGTCGCGGAGCTCTTCACCCGCACCCACGGCAGGCCGAAGAAGAGCGGCATCGAGGAGATGACCCGGGAGGCGCGGGAGACCCTGCGCAGCCACTTCCTGAGTGCCGGCATGGGCATCTCCGGCGGCAACTTCCTGATCGCCGAGACCGGCTCGGTGACGCTGGTCACCAACGAGGGCAACGGCCGCATGGTGACGACCATGCCCAAGGTGCACGTGGTCATCACCGGCATCGAGAAGGTCATCCCCACGCTGGAGGACTTCGCCACCCTGATGCGCCTGCTGCCGCGCTCGGCCACGGGTCAGCACATCTCCAACTACGTCTCGGTGCTCACCGGCGTGAAGCGCCCGGAGGACCTGGACGGGCCGGAGCACCTGTATTTCATCCTGGTGGACAACGGCCGCGCCAGCCTGCTCGGCACCGAGTTCCAGGAGATGCTGCGCTGTATCCGCTGCGGCGCCTGCATGAACCACTGCCCGGTGTACCAGACCGTGGGCGGCCACGCCTACGGCTGGGTGTATCCGGGGCCCATGGGCTCGGTGCTCACGCCCCTCTACACGGGCATCGCCAACGCGCTCGACCTGCCCCACGCCGCCACCCTGTGCGGCCAGTGCAGCGTGGTGTGCCCGGTGAAAATCCCGCTGCCCGAACTGCTGCGCGGCCTGCGGGAGAAGCAGGTGGACATGGACCTGCGCCCGAAGAGCGAACGCCTGGCCTTGCGCCTGTGGGGCTGGGTCGCGCGCCGGCCGTCGCTCTACGGGCTGGCGGCGAAGCTGGCCGTGCGTTATCTCAACTGGCTGGCCGAGGGCCGCGACCGCATCCCGCTGCTGGGCATCGCGCCGGAATGGACGAAGGGGCGCGACTTCCCCGCGCCGCAAGGGCGCACCTTCCGCGAGCTGTATGCCGAACGGCGCCGGAGGGAAGGGCGGTGATCACCATCGTCTGCCTGGAGCGGGATGCCGTCGGTGCCCGTTTCCGCGCCCCGGACCTGCCCCACCGCTGGATCGAATACCCCGCCACGGAGCAGGCCGACGTGGCGGAACGCCTGGCCGGCGCCCAGGTGGCCATCATCAACAAGCTCCGGCTGGGGGAAGCGGAACTCGCCGCGCTGCCGGACCTGCGCATGGTCGCGGTGGCCGCCACCGGGGCGGACAACATCGACCTGGCCGCCTGCCGCGCGCGGGGCATCGTGGTCTCCAACGTGCGTGGCTACGCGGTGGACAGCGTGCCGGAGCACGCCCTCCTGCTGATGCTGGCCCTGCGCCGACGCCTGCTCGACTACGTCGCCGACGTGCGCGCCGGGCGCTGGGCGCGGTGCGAGAACTTCTCCTTCTTCGACCACCCCATCGTCGACCTGGCCGGCAGCACCCTGGGCATCGTCGGCCATGGCGGCCTGGGGCAGGGGGTGGCGCGTCTGGGCACGGCCTTCGGCATGCGCGTGCTGCTCGCCGAACGCCGCGGCGCGGCCGTGCCGCGCTCAGGACACACCGCCTTCGACGAGGTGCTGGCGCAGGCGGACGTGCTCTCCCTGCACTGCCCGCTCGACGACGCCACCCGCGGCCTGATCGGCGCCGCGGAACTGGCCCGCATGAGGCCGTCCGCGATCCTCGTGAACACCTCCCGCGGCGGGCTGGTGGACGAGGCGGCCCTGGCCGACGCCCTGCGCGCCGGCCGCCTCGCCGGCGCGGCCACCGACGTGCTGTCCGCCGAGCCGCCGCGCGACGGCAATCCGCTGCTCGCCCCGGACATCCCCAACCTGATCGTCACCCCCCACGTGGCCTGGGCCTCCGCCCAGGCCATGCAGCGCCTGGCGGACCAGGTCATCGCCAACATCGAAGCCTACGCCGCCGGCGCGCCGCGCAACCGGCTGTACTGAAGGACCATCCATGCAAGCCCGTGAAGACATCCTTTTCCGCGTGCGCGCCGCCCTCGGCCGCAGCGACCGCAACCGCCACGAGGGCGAGACCGACGTGCAGGCCGCCTTCGCCGCCCGCGCCCAGGGACCGCGTCCGCAACTGGGGGCGGACCTGGCGGCGCGCTTCCGCCACGAGTGCGGCGTGCAGTCCTCCACGCTGGACGAGGTCGCCGCGCTGGCCGACGTGCCCGCGGCAGTGGCGCGCTATCTCGCCGAACGGGGCCTGCCGCCGCGCGCCGTGGTGTGGCCGAAGTACGCCGGCCTGCCCTGGGCCGCGGCCGGTGTGGAGGCCGAGGCCCGTGCCGCGCGGGATGAAGACCTGGTGGGCATCACCGGCTGCTTCTGCGCCATCGCCGAAACCGGCACGCTGATGACCTGCTCCGCGCCGGACACCCCGCCCTCTACCAGCTTGTTGCCCGAAACCCACATCGCCGTCGTGCCGGTGTCGCGCATCGTTGCCGGCATGGAGGATGGCTGGGCGCTGGCCCGGGCCGAGCTGGGCGAGCTGCCGCGGGCGGTGAACTTCATCTCCGGCCCCTCCCGCACCGGCGACATCGAGCAGACCATCGTGATCGGCGCCCACGGTCCCTACCGCGTGCACCTGATCCTGGTGCGGGAAGGCTGATCGCGCGCCTGTCCGGGCGGGTCGGGATCGGGGATAATGCGCCCTTCGCCCGGCGCATCGCCGGGCCGTCCGAGGTCCGCCTTGAGCACCCCACGCAGAACGCCTCCCGCCCCGGCTCCTTCGCGCATTGCCGGCACCCTGAAAGCGCGCCCGAAACCGGAGGAAGCGCCGGCGGAGTCGCCGGCGCCGGAAACGGCCGCGGCGCCCGCGCCGAAACGCACCGGCGCGGCGAAGGTACCGGCCAGGCTGGCCGGCGAACGCAGGACGGGGGCTCCGCGGAGGGAAGGGGCGGGCAAGCCCACCGCCGGCAAGCCGGCAGCCGGTAAATCTCCTCGCCCGCAACCGGGGGGCGAACGGAAGCCGGCCGGCAAGCCGGGAGCATCCGAAACGCGCGCCCGACCCCGCCGCACCGGCGAGGACAAGCCCGCGGCACCCCGTCCGGCCGCCGCGCGCCGCGCCGAGCCCCGGCCGTCTCCCCATCCTGCCGAACCGCGTCCGGCCCCACGTCCTGCGAGCACGGCGCCGGCCGCCGAAGGCGTGCGCCTGTCCAAGGTCATGGCCGAGCGCGGGTTGTGCTCCCGGCGGGAGGCGGACGGGCTCATCGAGCGCGGCTGGGTGTTCGTGGACGGCCGCCGCATCACCGAACTGGGTACCCGCATCGACCCGCAGGCGAACATCGCCCTGGCCCCGGAAGCGCGCCGCCAGCAGGCGCAGCGGGTGACCATCCTGCTGCACAAGCCGGTGGGCTACGTCTCCGGCCAGCCCGAGCCGGGCTATGAGCCGGCCGTGGTGCTGATCACCGCCGGAAATCAATACGACCGCGGGCAGGCGCAGAACTTCCATCCTTCCCAGTTGAAGGGCCTGGCCCCGGCCGGGCGGCTGGACATCGATTCCACCGGCCTGCTGGTGCTGACCCAGGACGGGCGCATCGCGCGCCAGTTGATCGGCGAGGATTCCAAGGTGGAGAAGGAATACCTGGTGCGCGTGGAAGGCGAGTTGCCGGCCGAAGGTTTGGCGCTGCTCAACCACGGCCTGGAGCTGGACGGCCGCCGGCTGCGCCCGGCCCAGGTGGAATGGGCCAACGAGGACCAGTTGCGCTTCGTGCTGCGGGAAGGGCGCAAGCGCCAGATCCGCCGCATGTGCGAGCTGGTGGGGCTGAAGGTCACGGGCCTGAAGCGCGTGCGCATCGGCCGCGTGCCCTTGGGCGACCTGCCCGCCGGCCAGTGGCGCTATCTGCGCGAGGACGAGCGCTTCTGATGCGTACCCGGCTGGCGGCGGCCTTCGCCACCTACTGGAACCGGCGCATGCTGACGCTGCTGGCGCTGGGCTTTTCCAGTGGCCTGCCGGCGCCGCTGGTGTTCTCCAACCTGTCCATCTGGCTGCGGGACGAGGGCGTGAGCCGTACCGACATCGGCCTCTTCGCGCTGGCCGCCACGCCCTACGCCATCAACTTCCTGTGGGCGCCGGTGCTGGACCACCTGCGCCTGCCTTGGCTCACGGAGCGCTTCGGCCGCCGGCGTGGCTGGGCGCTCGCCACCCAGGTCGCGCTGATGGGCGCCGTCCTGTGGATGTCATCTGCCGCGCCGGCCCAGCACCTGTGGATGATGGCGGTGGCCACGCTGCTGGTCACCACGGCCAGCGCCACCCAGGACATCGTGATCGACGCCTACCGCATCGACGTGCTGGAGCCGGAGCAGTACGGCGCCGGCTCCGCGGTGGCGATCTGGGGTTGGCACCTGGGGGGCACGGTGGTGGGCGGCGCCGGTGGGCTGGTGCTGGCCCAGCACTTCGGCTGGCAGGCGGCCTACCAGGTGCTCGCCCTGGCAGTGCTGGTGGGCATGGTCGCCATCCTGCTGAGCCCCGAACCCGCCCGTGGCGTGCCGCGCGCGGTGGCGGCGGCGGAAGAGGCGGTGCGTGTGCGCCTCGCCCGGCGCCTGCCGGCCGCGCCAGCGGCGGTCGCGGCCTGGCTCTACAACGCGGTGGCGGCGCCCTTCGCCGAGTTCATGCGGCGGGAGGGCTGGGTGCTGGTGCTGGTGTTCGTGTTCGTATTCAAGTTCGGCGACGCCATGCTGGGACGCATGTCCGGCGTGTTCTACCGGGAGCTGGGCTTTTCGCTGACCGACATTGCGGAAGTCTCCAAGCTCTATGGCTTCGCCGCCAACCTGGCCGGGGTCTTCCTGGGCGGCGTGCTGGCGGCGCGCATCGGCGTGCTGCGGGCGCTTTTCGTCGCCGGCGTACTGGCGGCGGCCACCAACCTGACCTACGCGGCGCTGGCCGTGGTGGGCCAGCAGAAGTGGATGCTGGCGGTGGCGGTGGTGTCGGACAACTTCACCGGCGGACTGGTCACGGTGGCTTTCGTCGCCTACCTGTCCGGGCTGTGCAACGTGGCCTACACGGCCACCCAGTACGCCCTGCTGAGTTCCCTGGGCAATCTGTCGCGCATCTGGCTGTCGGCTTCGGCGGGCTACGTGGTGGACCGCCTGGACGGGGACTGGGCGACCTTCTTCATCCTCTGCGCCGGCCTCGCGCTGCTGGGCCTGCCGTTGCTGGTGTGGCTGATGCGCCGCTTCCCGTCCCACGTGGGCGCGGCGCAGCGCGCCGCGGCCTGACGCTTTCAGCCTGCGTTCAGAGGTAGATCCACAGCAGCACCGCGCCCAGCAGCAGGCGGTAGGCGACGAAGGGCTGCATGCCGATGCGGTTGATGAAGGCCAGGAACCAGTGGATGCACAGGTAGGCGCTGATGCCGGCCAGCACGGCGCCGGCGATCAGCGCGGACCAGTCCACCGGGTGGCCGTTGGTCAACAGTTCCAGGGTTTCCAGGCCGCCGGCGAGCACGATGACCGGGATGGAGAGCAGGAAGGAAAAGCGCGACGCGCCCTCCCGGCTCAGGCCGGTCAGCAGGCCGGCGGTGATGGTGATGCCGGCCCGCGAGGTGCCGGGAAACAGCGCCAGCGCCTGGGCACAGCCCACCACCAGCACGTCGCGCCAGGTGAGTTCGTGCTCCGTGCGCGTGCCGCGCCGGCGCCAGTCCGCCCAGCCCAGCAGCAGGCCGAAGGCGATCATGCCGATGGACAGGGTCACCGGCGAGCGCAGGTAGGCTTCGACGATGTCCTTGAATGCCAGTCCCGCGAGGCCCACCGGAATGGTGCCCAGGATCACCGCCCAGGCCAGCCACGCGTCGCCGTCGAGCTGGCGGGTGGTGAGCGAACGCGTCCAGCTTCTTGCCATGCCGGCCAGTTCGCCGCGGAAATAGAGCAGCACCGCGGCGAGCGTGCCCACGTGCAGGGCCACGTCGAAGGCCAGGCCCTGGTCTGGCCAGCCGGTGAGGACGGGCACCAGGATGAGGTGGGCGGAGCTGGAAATGGGGAGGAACTCGGTGAGTCCCTGTACGACCGAGAGAACGACGACTTGGAGCCAGTCCATGGAATCCGCTGAATGGGTTGCGGGTTGATGCCCGCAGCCTGCGGACACGGGAGACGCGGGCGCGTCGAAACTGCCGCCCGCGCGAAGCGCCCGGCATTCTCGCACAAAACGCCCGTTCTTCCGGTCAGACCCTTGTGTCGGCGCGTGTCACGGCGCGTGGTGGGTGGCCTGGAACTCTTCGACGTGTTCGGCATCGAGTCCGCTGACTTCGGTGAAGCAGCCTTCCAGCGGACAGATTCGGCCCGGCGGGCAATGGTGTTCGCGCGCGCATTCCTGCTGCGTTTCGTCGAGCAGGACCATCTCGTGTACCTTTTCGCAGCGCGCGATCGGGGAATCAAAGAAGCACATGATCTCCTCCTCTCGTGTCGTCGCGACCTGTGCCCTTGGACACGGTCGCTGTCCCACTCTCAATCTAGGCGAGCGCTGCGGACCGTGACGGATTAGCGCGACGCGGTTTGATCTGGCGCAAAAGACCCTACTCCGAGCGCAGGGATTCCACCGGATCGAGGCCCGCCGCGCGCCGGGCCGGCAGCACGCCGGCGGCGAGGCCGATGAGGACGGCCACCCCTTCGGCGAGCAGCGCGAAATGCCACGGGGTGGCGACCGGCAGCGCGGGCAGGACGGCGGCGACCAGTTGCGCGATGCCGGCCCCGGCCGCCAGGCCGAGCGCACCGCCCAGCGCGGAGAGCAGCACCGCTTCGGCGAGGAAGAGCAGTAGCACGGTGGCACGCCGCGCGCCCAGCGCCACCAGCAGGCCGATTTCGTTGGTGCGCTCGGCCACGGCGATGGTCATGATGGTGACGATGCCCACGCCCCCCACCGCCAGGGAGATGCCGCCCAGCGCGCCCACCGCCATGGTGAGGATGTCGAGGATGTTGGAGAGCGTGCGCAGCATATCCTCCTGGGTGGTCAGCGTGAAGTCGTCGCGGCCGTGGCGGGCGGTGAGCACGCGGCGGATGTCGGCGGCCACGCCGGCGGCCGGCACGCCTTCGGCGTAGGAGACGTTGATTTCCAGCAGTCCGTCGCGCTGGAACAGGGCCAGGCCGCGGCCGGCGGGGATGTAGGCGATGTCGTCCAGGTCGAAGCCGAGCACCTGGCCCTTTTCCTCCATGACGCCGATGACCCGGTAGCGCTCGCCGCCGATGCGCACGCGCTCGCCCAGCACGTTGGTCTCGCCGAACAGTTCGCGCTTCAACTTGGCGCCCAGAACGACGAAGGCGCGCGCATGGGCCGGATCGTCCGGCGGCAGGAAGCGGCCGCTGCTGATCCGCATCGCCACCACGTCCACGAAGCCGCTGCCCACGCCGTAGACCGAGGTGCGCCGCACCCGGTTGTTGCCATGCACCTCGGTATTGCCGAACACCACGGGGGTGACGCCGGTCACGTTGGGCAGGCGTTCCAGCGCCGCCGCATCCTCCAGCGTCAGTTCCCGAGCGGTGTTGGGCACGCCGGGCGGGCCGCCGCGGGCGCCCTGGCGGCCCGGCGTGATCTCGATGATGTTGGTGCCGAACTGGGTGAACTCGGCCAGCATGTAGCGGTGCAGGCCTTCGCCGATGGAGGTGAGCAGGATCACCGCGGCGATGCCCACGGCGATGCCGAGCAGGGTCAGGAAGCTGCGCAGGCGGTGGGCGGTCAATGCCCGCAGGGCCAGCCACAGGAAGTCGCGCCAGGCCATGGCCTATCGCTTTGCCAGCGCCTGCACCGGATCGAGCCGGGCGGCGCGGCGTGCCGGCTGCACGCCGAACAGGATGCCGGTGGCGAGCGCCGTGCCCAGCCCGGCGGCCACCGCCCAGTCCGGCGGCCAGGACGGCAGCACCGGCCAGGCCAGGCGCAGCAGCGCCGCGCCCCCCTGGCCGAGCGCCACCCCTGCCAGTCCGCCGGCCAGGGACAGCAGGCTGGCCTCGGTGAGGAAGGCGTTGCGGATGGTGCGCGGTTCGGCGCCCAGGGCCTTGAGCAGGCCGATCTCGGCGGTGCGCTGGGTCACGGACACCAGCATCACGTTCATCACCAGGATGCCCGCCACCGCCAGGCTGATGGCGGCGATGCCGGCCACCGCCATGGTCAGGGTGCCCAGGATGCGGTCGAAGGTCTCCAGCACGGCGTCCTGGGTCAGCAGGGTGATGTCCTCCTCGCCCGCGTGGCGGTTGCGGATGATGTCGGTGATGTCCGCCTTGGCCGCTTCCAGGGCGCTGCGGTCGCGGGCCTCCACCAGGATGCGGAACAGGGTGTTGGTGTCGAACATGGCCAGGGCGCTGGCCACGGGGATGATCACCTGCTCGTCGGTGTTCATGCCCAGGCCCTGGCCGGAGGCGGCCATGACGCCGATGACGCGGAAGCGCCGGTCGCCGAGGCGCACCAGGCGGCCCACCGCCGGCTCCGCGCCGAACAGCTCGCGCTGGATGGTGGCGCCGATCACCGCCACGTTGGTGGCGCGGCGCAGGTCCTCCCGGGGCAGGAAGCGGCCGGCGGCCAGATCGAGCCGGCGTACGGCGGTCATGTCGCTGCTGGTACCCACCACCACCACCTCCCGCAGGCGGCCGCCAGCGGAGATTTCGCTGTTGCCCACCAGCAGCGGTGCGATGCGGGTGACTCGGGGCGAGCGCAGCAGGGCCTCCGCGTCCTCCACGGTGAGGTCGCGGGGCGTGGAGGTGACCAGGCTGCCCGGGTTGATGCCGCCGGTCTCGGAGCGGCCCGGCAGCACGATGACCAGGTTGCTGCCCAGGGCGCCGAATTCCCCCACCACGTAGCGCCGCGCCCCGTCCCCCAGCGCGGTGAGCACCACCACCGCGGCCACGCCGATGGCCATGGCCAGCACCATCAGCACCGTGCGCAGCGGGTTGCCGGTGGCCGCGCGGGTGGCGAAGCGCAGGGTGTCGGCGGCGCGCATCAGGGGTTTGCGAAGGTGTCGGCCGGCGTTTGCCGCAGGTCGTCCACGATGCGTCCGTCCTCCATGCGGATGCAGCGCCGGGCGCGCGCGCCCATGGCGGGGTCGTGGGTGACCACGATCAGCGTCACCCCGCCGGCGTTGAGCTCTTCCAGCAGGCGGGTGACCTCCTGGCCGGTGGCACGGTCCAGGTTGCCGGTGGGTTCGTCGGCCAGCAGCAGCGCCGGGCGCATGATGGTGGCGCGCGCGATGGCCACGCGCTGGCGCTGGCCGCCGGAGAGCTGGTCCGGGCGGTGGCCGGCGCGGTCCTCGAGGCCGAAGTCGCGCAGCGCGGCGGATACCCGCGCGTGGCGCTCGGCGGCCGGAACGCCGGCCAGCATCAGGGGCAGGGCGACGTTCTCCGCCGCGGACAGGCGCGCCACGAGGTGGAAGCTCTGGAACACGAAGCCGATGCGCTCGCGCCGCACTGCGGCCTGCTCGTCGGCGTCCAGCGTGGTGACGTCGCGTCCTTCCAGGTGGTAGCGGCCGGCGTTGGGGCGGTCGAGCAGGCCCAGCAGGTTGAGCAGCGTGGACTTGCCCGAGCCGGATGGACCCATCACCGACAGGTATTCCCCCGCCTCGACCCGCAGCGCCACCGACTGCAGCGCATGCACCTGGCTGTCGCCCAGCGTGAAGATGCGCTCGATGCCGCCGAGTTCGATCAGGGCCATGGCCGCGTCAGCGCCGGGCCGCGTCTTCGGCCACCACGCGCGCGCCGGGGCGCACGCCTTCCCGCTCCAGCGAGGTGACGATGTGCTCGCCCCCGGCCAGCCCGGCGGAGACCTCGGTGTATTCCCAGTTGGCCACCCCGGTCTGCACGCGGCGTTCTTCCAGCACGCCGTCGGCGCCCACCACCAGCACGGTGTTGCCGGTGCGCAGCGCGGCGGTGGGCACGCGCAGCACGTCTTCCCGCGTGGCGAGCACGATCTCCACGTCCGCGCTGTAGCCCACCAGCAGGCCGCGCGCCTCTTCCTGGGAGGCGAAATCCACGTCGATGTCCACCGTGCGCGCCTGGCGTTCCTCGGCGGAGACGAAGGGGGCCACCCGCCGCACCGTGGCGGCGAAGTGGCGGCCGGGCAGGGCGTCCACGCTGACCCGTGCGGACTGGCCGGGCTGGATGCGGGGCGCGTCCACCTCGTCCATGGGGGCCTTCACGTACAGGCAGGAGTCGTCCAGCAGTTCGATGGCCGGCGGCGTGGCCACGCCCGGCGGCGAGGGGGTGGAATATTCGCCCAGCTCGCCGGTGATCTTGGCCACCGTGCCGGCGAAGGGGGCGACGATGACGATGCGGCCCAGATCGATGTCCGCGGCGGCGAGTTGGCGTTCCGCCGTGGCCACGTCGGCCCGGGCGCTGGTGCAGGCCGCGCGGCGCGCGTCGGCGTCGGTGCGGGCGCTCTCCACCCGCGATGTGGAGACGAAGCCGCGGGCGGCCAGCGCTTCCTGGCGCTCGGCCTCACGTTCGGCATTGACGGCCACGGTGCAGGCCTCGCGCGCCCGGCTCCTCGCGGTGGCGAGCTGCGTCTCGGCTACCTGGACGCGCGCGCTGAGGTCCTGGTGCCACAGGCGCATCAGCACCTGGCCGGCCTCGACCCGGTCGCCTTCGTCGACGCCCAGGTATTCGATGCGCCCGCCCAGGATCGTGGACAGCCTGGTGCGCTGGCAGGCTTCCACCTCGCCGGCCCGCGTGTTCGACACGCTGGCCTCGACCCGGCCCCGGTCCACGGCGCGGGTGGCCACCGCCAGCGGCTCGGGGCGGGCGAACCAGGCAAGCGCGGCAGCGAGCGCCGCCACGAGCACGACTGCGATGAGGATGCCGCGCCACCTGCGTGTCATGGTCCGGTCCTGTTCAGCACGGCGTCCATGCTACCCGGATCGTCACCGCGGGCAAGTGCGGGCCTACTTCTTCCAGGTGTCCTTGAGCGTCACCGTGCGGTTGAACACCGGCGCGCCGTCGCGGGAATCCAGGCGGTCGGCGACGAAGTAGCCGTGGCGTTCGAACTGGAAGCGCTCCTCGGGCCGAGCCTGCTTCAGGGCCGGTTCCAACCAGGCGCGGATGACGCGCACGGAGCCCGGGTTGAGGTCGTCCAGGAAGCTGCGCTCCACGCCTTCCGCATCACCCTCGCGGCGGGCGCCGGGGTAGGGGTGGGCGAAGAGGCGGTCGTAGAGGCGCACTTCGGCCTGGTAGCCGTGGGCAGCGGAGACCCAGTGCAGGTTGCCCTTGACCTTGTAGTTGTCGGCGCCGGGCGTGCCGGACTTCGAGTCCGGCATGTACTCGGCGAGCACTGCGGTGACGCGGCCGTCGGCGTCCTTCTCGCAGCCGGTGCACTTGATGACGAAGCCGTAGCGCAGGCGCGCCATGTTGCCGGGGTAGAGGCGGTGGTAGCCCTTGACCGGCTCTTCCATGAAGTCCTCGCGCTCTATCCACAGTTCGCGGCCGAAAGGCATGTCGCGCTTGCCCAGTTCCGGCTTCAAGGGGTGGTTGGGCGCCTGGCACAGTTCCGACTGGCCTTCCGGGTAGTTGGTGATGACGAGCCTCAACGGGTCGAGCACGGCGACGCGGCGCTCGGCCGCTTCGTTGAGATGCTCGCGCATGCATTCTTCCAGCACGCTGATGTCGATCCACGAATCCGCCTTGGACACGCCGATGCGCTCCGCGAACAGGCGGAAGCCTTCCGGCGTGTAGCCGCGCCGGCGGGCGCCGATCAGGGTGGGCAGGCGCGGGTCGTCCCAGCCGGCCACGAAGCCTTCCTCCACCAACTGGATCAGCTTGCGCTTGGAGAGCACCACGTAGGTCAGGTTGAGGCGGGCGAACTCGATCTGCTGGGGCAGCGGGCGCGGGAAGTAGCCGCCTTCGGTGAGCGCGTCCAGCAGCCAGTCGTAGAAGGGGCGCTGATCCTCGAATTCCAGCGTGCAGATGGAATGGGTGATGCGCTCGATGGCGTCCTCGATGGGGTGGGCGAAGGTGTACAGGGGGTACACGCACCACTTGTCCCCGGCGCGGTGGTGGGCGGCCTTGCGGATGCGGTAGATGACCGGGTCGCGCAGGTTGATGTTGGGGCTCGCCATGTCGATCTTCGCCCGCAGCGCGTGGGCGCCGTCGGGGAACTCGCCGTCGCGCATGCGGCGGAAGAGATCCAGGTTCTCGTCCACGCCGCGGCCGCGCCAGGGGCTGTCCTTGCCCGGCTCGGTGAGCGTGCCGCGGTAGGCGCGCATGTCCTCGGCGGAAAGCGAATCCACGTAGGCCCTGCCGGCGCGGATCAGGTATTCCGCGTACTCGTACATGCGGTCGAAGTAGTCGGAGGCGAAATACTGGTGCGGACCCCAGTCGTAGCCCAGCCAGCGCACGGCGTCCACGATGGAATCCACGTATTCCTGCTCTTCCTTCTCCGGGTTGGTGTCGTCGAAGCGCAGGTGGCACACGCCGCCGTACTGTTCGGCCAGGCCGAAGTTCAGGCAGATGGACTTGGCATGGCCGTAGTGCAGGTAGCCGTTGGGCTCGGGCGGGAAGCGGGTTTCCACGCGGCCGTTCCACTTGCCGCTGCGGTTGTCCTCTTCGACGATGTTGCGGATGAAGTTGCTCGCGGCGGCTGGCGCCTTGTCGGCGGGCGTATGCTGGGTCATCGGGTGCTCTGTACGGATGGCGATTGCGGCGGGGTTGAAGCGTTGGCGGGCATTGTAGCCGAAGCCCGCCGCTATAATCCCCGGATAGCGGAAGGATGTCGGAGGATTCATGGCTGAATGGATAGCACGATGGCATGAATGGCTGGCGCAACAGCCGCTGGCCTATTCGCTCACCGCCCTGGGCCTGCTGGTGCTGCTCGCCTGGCTGGCCAACTGGATCACCAAGCACGTCCTGCTGCGCGGCCTGCGTCGCCTGGTGGAGACGCTGGACCGGGTGGAGGGCGACCGCTCCCACCTGATGCGGGTCATCGCCCGCCTGGCCAATGCGGTGCCGGCGCTGGTGCTGTCCACCGGCATCGGGGCGGTGCCGGGGCTGCCCGAGGCGCTGGTGAAGGTGGTGGTCAATGTCTGCAACGCCTTCGTGGCCCTGACCATCGCGCTGGCGGTGGGCGGCGTGCTGGATCTGGTCAACGGGCTCTACGAGCGCCGCCCGGACGCCCATCGCCGGCCGATCAAGGGCTATTTGCAGGTGGCCAAGATCGTCATCTACGCGGTGGCGACCATCCTCGTCATCGCCAACCTCATCGACCGTTCGCCGCTGATCCTGCTCTCCGGCCTGGGCGCGATGGCCGCGGTGCTGATGCTGATCTTCCAGGACACGCTGCTGTCCCTGGTGGCCAGCGTGCAACTGGGTTCCAACGACATGGTGCGGGTGGGCGACTGGATCGAGATGCCGGCGCAGAACGCCGACGGCGACGTGATCGACATCGCGCTGCACACGGTGAAGGTGCAGAACTGGGACAAGACCATCACCACCATCCCGACCAAGAAGCTGATCACCGATTCGTTCAAGAACTGGCGCGGCATGCAGGAGTCCGGCGGCCGGCGCATCAAGCGCAGCATCTACCTGGACCAGCAGAGTGTGCGTTTCCTCACCGACGAGGAAATCGCCCGCCTGGGCCGTATCGCGCTGCTCTCCGGGTACCTGGCCACCAAGCGCAGCGAACTGGGCGAATGGAACAACGCCCACGCCGCCGACGCCAGCGCGGAGGTCAACCACCGCCGCCTGACCAACATCGGCACCTTCCGCGCCTACATCGAGCACTACCTGCGCAAGCACCCCGGCATCCACCAGGGCATGACGCTGATCGTGCGCCAGCTCGACCCCACCGCCGACGGCCTGCCGCTGGAACTGTACTGCTTCACCAACACCATCGCCTGGGTGGCGTATGAAGGCATCCAGTCCGACATCTTCGACCACCTGCTGGCCATCGTGCCGGAATTCGGCCTGCGCGTGTTCCAGCACCCGAGCGGCGCCGACATGCGTGCCATGGGCGAGGCGGTGGCGGAACAGGCCGCCTGAGGCCCGTCGCATGGCGGGATGCGCCGAGTTGGGGCATCATCGGCCCGACCGGAGCGGACGTGGATAGACAGGGAGAAGCGGTGTGATGGCGAGCGGGCAGCCTGCGGCGGTGGTGTTGGGGACCGATCTGAGCGCGCGCTGCGACCGTCCGCTGGACCGCGCCGCCCAACTGGCCGGCGAGTGGAATGCCGAACTGGTGGCGCTCCACGTGCTGGAAGGGCCCCAGGAGCCCGACCTGGCCCTGCGCTGGAGTACGGACGAAGATGCCGGCGATGCGGACATCCTCGCCCGGCGGGAACTGATGCGGGAACTGGCGGGGCTGGAGGTGCGCGCCAGCCTGCGCATCGCCCGGGGCGACGTGGCCGACGCGATCCGCGGCGCGGCCGAGGAGAGCGGCGCCGGGCTCATCGTCACCGGCATGGCCCGCAGCGAGGTGCTGGGGCGCTTCCTGCCCGGCTCCAACGTGGAACGCCTGGCGCGCATGGACACCCCGCCCCTGCTGGTGGTCCGCAACCGGGTGCGCGGCCCCTATCGCCGGGTCGTGGTGGCCACGGACTTTTCCATGCCCTCCTGCCGGGCGCTGCAACAGGCGTTGGCCTTCCTTCCCGGGCGCGAGGCGGAACTCTTCCACTCCCACCTCTCCCCCATGGGCATCCAGCCGGACGAAGCGGCCACCCAGTCCATCCGCCAGGGCATCGAACGAAGCGAATATGCTGCCTTTCTCGATGCCTGCCCCGTCCCGGAAGCCGCCGGCCAGTCCCTGCGCCTGACGGTCACCTTCGGCCCCCTGGAAACCACGCTGACCAGGCACGTGCGGGAGAACGACGTGGACCTGGTGGTCATGGGCACGCAGGGCCGGTCCGGCCTGGGCGGCATCCTGCTGGGCAGCACCGCGGCCCGGATGCTCGACTGGCTGCCCTGCGACATGCTGATCGTGCATCGCTGAGCGGCTCCGCACGGTGCCGGCCCATGGCGGCGGCATCCGGCTTGACCTGATGGACGCGGCATTCCAGACTAGCCGCCTCCATGACACGGTTATGGCCAGATGTCCCTTCGCGCCCTTCGCTGCCGGAATGTCCTGCTCGTCCTCCTGACGGTCTCCTTCACCTTCGCATCCAGGGCCAGCGACGAACCGCCGTCCTCCGTTGCCGGGCGCACGGACGCCTCCGATGTCGGGGACGGCGAGGCAGCACGGCCACTCACCCATTTCCAGCCGCGCTACGGCCATACGGTGACGGTGAGCACCGACGGGCACATCCTCATCGCCGGCGGGGGCAGGGAAGAGGGGCTGGTGGATTGGGCGGAAACCTTCGATCCCCGGACCCGGCGCTTCGCCCGCACCGGCCGCTTGAACCAGCCGCGCACCGACCACCAGGCCCTGGCCCTGCCCGATGGCTCCGTGGTGGTGGCAGGCGGTATGGCTGCGACTCCCCAGGCTCCCAGGGAGAGGGCCGCGAACCACCCGGAAGTGTGGGAGCCGGTTTCCGGCACCTGGAAGATGCTGCGCGAAATCCGCTTCGAGGCGGACGAACGGGCGCACATGGGCCTGCGGCAAGATGGCAGCGTGCTCTTCCTTGCCTCCCGGGAGGCGGGTGAGAACGAAGCGGAAATACCCGGGGCCTACCGGGCGTGGATCTGGAATGTGGCGAGTGGCCGTGTTGAGCCCCGGTCCGTGGAGGTGGCCCCCCGCGCCGGTGCCGGAATCGCCATCCTGCCGGACGGGCGGGTACTGTTCGCGGGCGGGGCGCGGGTGGAGTTCTTCCCCGGCTACTCCTGCGCCGAGGGGCGCGATGGCCAACTGGCTGGCGAGGAAGCTGCCGGCGAGGAGCGGGGCGACTGCAAGGACGAACCCGCGGGCTGGTATGGCATCCCGCTGGACAGTGCGGAAATCTGGGACAGCCGATCGGGCGCCGTGACGGCCATCGACCCCCTGCCTCACCTCTGGTGGATGGGGAGCCCCGTGACCCGGGTGCTGCGGAACGGCAGCGTGGTCATGGCCCGGCTGCGCCCCTTGAGTCCCTACGCGGACGGTCGCAGCGTGCCGCTCTTGTGGGAGGCCGGCAGCGGGAAGTGGCGGGAACTCCCCGCCATCACGGACGGAAGGGACCCGGCAAGCCTGGTGGAGTTGGCCGATGGCACGCTGGCGATCCGTTCCGGGCGCCTGCCGCCGGGCGCGGCGGCCTGGTCGGCGACCCCGCCCCTGCAGGACGTGGAGGCCCGCCTGGCGGAACTGGCATCCGGCGAGTTGCTGTCCATTTCCACAACCGGCGTGCCGCTGGCGATCCATGACACGCAGACCGGCCAATGGGAGCTGCCGGCGGTGACGGTCCAGCCGCCGCCCTGGTCCTCGGGGCCTACGCTGCTGCCCCTGGCGGACGGCCGTCTCATGGTCGTGGCCCACGTCCCGGACGCGCGGCCGGGCGGGCTGGGCAGCTTCATCTGGAGCCCGTCCGATGGCCTGTGGCGCAAGGGCGGCCGGCTGAAGACCATGATCGGGACGCCGGGTCAGGCCATCCAGTTGCCTTCTGGGCGGGTGCTGCACCTGGGGCGCCGCGACGACCACCTCGTCTGCGAAACGGCGCTGCCCGACGGGCGGGACTGGCAATCCTGCAAGAACTTCGTGGCGGAGAAAGTGCCGGATGCGAAGCCCCGTCCCTGGTGGGAAGAACGCAGCATCGCCCTGGAATTGCTCGATGACGGCCGGGCCATCGTCCTGGGACATTCGGAAGCCTTCATCTTCGACGAGGAAACGCTGGGCTGGGCCAGGACCCAGGTGGAATGGGGCCAGGAGCGCCTGCCGTTCGGCACGCCCGTACGGCCGGCCAGACCCGATGCCCAAGTCCTGGACCCCCGCACCGGGCAATGGCTGGATGCCACGGCGGCCTCCACGCGATACCGGGAACTCAATCACAACGGCAGCCCGCCGCGCCTGTTCTGGAACCGGGAACGGCGCCACTGGGAATACGCCTTCGACCAGACGAGCCCCATGGGCACCCACGGGATGCGCCTGCCCGATGGCTGCATCGCCTCCTGGCGCAAGGACGCGCTGGCCGTCTTCGACCCCGCCGCCGGCCTGGTCACCACATACCCCGCGCAAGATTTCTCCACCGACGTCCCCGACGGCAGGACGGTGCTGAAGGATGGCACCGCCGTGGCCGTTTCCACCGGCGGCGGGGACGGGGCTTTCAAGACGCGCCGGATCGCCTGCAACGGTTTCGTGACCGCTGCGGGCCAGGAGGCGACCGGATCGGCGCCGGTCCCGGAAGAACGGGTGGAACCGGCCTCGCGTGCCGTGCCGCGGGCCTCGTCACCGCCCCGGCCGGCGGGCGCGGCGCTGTGGGAATACCGCTGGATCGCCCTCGCAATTGCCGGTCCGGCGGTGTTCTATGCCCTGGTGCGTCTGCTGGGTCGCCTGCTGCGCCGCCATGAGCGGGAGCAGCCGGCCGGCGATGGCCCGGCCCGGCCGCAGGTCGGCTCCCGGGGCTTCCGCCGGACCCTGCGGGTGATCCTCTACGGCGTTGCCCTGGCTCTCGCCCTGCCCCTCATCGCCAACATCCTCATCTTCAAGGCCGTGGATGCCGTCGAAGACAGTTGCGTGAGAAAGGCGAGCGGCTGTCTCGATGCCGAAACCGGCATCCTCAGGCCGGTGGCCGCCCTCGCCCGGGAGCAAACCGGGGCCGATCACACGCGGATTCCCTGCGAGTACGTCGGGAGCTGGTCCTATGGGCGAGCCCGCAAGGCCATGCGCATCGAACTGCAGGAATCCGGGCGCTATCAACTGACCGAAAACAAGGACGGTACCAAGGGCAGGGCGGTGGACCGGGGCTACTGGGCGGTACAGGGAGACAACATGCTCTGGCGCACCAGCGATCCGAGGGTCGAGATGGAAGTCGACGTCAATTCCATCCTCGCCAAGGACGATGCGGCATTCGAGTTGCAGGAGCGGGACGGCAGCCACACCCGCTTCGAACTGATCGCCCGGGGCGAGTGTTCACGCTGAGACGCCTCGGGGCCACGACGGCGTTCGGCGCTTACACCCCGAAGCGCTGCAGCACGTGGCCCGTCATGCCGCGGGCGAGTTCCTCTTCGCCGAAGAACACCGTATCCAGGCCTTCCTTGCGCAGCAGCCTGGATTCCTCCTCGCTGTGGGTGCGCAGCACGATCTCGATGCCGGGGTTGAGGGTGCGGGCGATGTCCGCCATCTGCCGCACGTTGAGCGGATCGGGGGTCGCCACCACCAGCATCGCCGCATTGGCGACGTGGGCCTGCACCAGCACCGCCGGGTCGGCGGCGCGGTGGCTGAACTCGGATTCGCGCATCACCATGCCGGCGAAGAAGGCACCCAGCGCGAAGGACACCGAAAACAGCGTCGCGGCGCCGTAGGCGATGCTGATCGCCGCGGCGACGACGGAGAGGGTGAACAGCTCCCGCGAGCCGGTGCGCGCCACCTGCCACAGCAGCCAGGGCAGGATGCGCCGCCCTACCAGCAGCATCACCGCGATGAAGCCGGCCACCTGTAACAGGGTCAGGCCTATGGTCTGCCACAGGGGCGCGGGCTCGCCGCCGCCGGCCACCGGCGAGCCCAGCACGCCGGCCAGGGGCGGCACCAGCACCAGCACGGTGGCTAGGTCCTCCACCACCAGCCAGCCGATCACGATGCCGGCGAGCAGATAGCCCACCAGCGCGGGCAGGCGCAGCCGCTCCGCGACGAAGCCGAGGATCAGCGCGAGGCCGAAGCCGGCTGCGATCGTGGTGATCAGCGAGATGTTGTGTTCCATTCAATATCCGTACCGGCTCGTCGGGGAGACGCCGCGGCGCGCAAGTATACCTTCCCGCCCTGCGGGCATCCGCCGGGGCTCGGTTAGAATGCGGTCCGTTCACCCGCTGTTCTCCGTCCAGGTCCGATACCCATGTCCGCCCACGTTTCCGTTCTGTCCTTTGCCGCGGTCGGTATCGGCGGCGCCTGCGGCACCTGGCTGCGCTGGGGACTGGGCATGCTGCTCAATCCCCTGTTCGCACCACTGCCGTTGGGCACGCTGGCCGTCAACGTGGTGGGCGGCTTCCTGATGGGGGGCGTGCTGGCCGCGGTCCAGGCCTGGCCGGAGATGCCCCCGGCGCTCAAGCTGCTGCTCACCACCGGCCTGCTGGGCGGTTTGACGACCTTCTCCACCTTCTCCGCCGAAGGCCTGCTGCTCGCCCAGCGCGGCGCCTGGGGCTGGCTGGCGGTCCATACGGCGGCGCATGTCCTGGGCGCGCTGCTCGCCGCCTGGGTGGGGTTCGCGCTGTTCAACGCGCTGCGTGCCTGAGTGCGGAACCATTCGTCCGTGAAGCCGGCGGCACATGCCGCGGGCCAGGCGTTCGACGACTGCCTCGCGGCCGACCGGGGCCGGCTGATCGGCCTTGCCCGTGCGCTGGCACGGGCCAGCGGCGCCAAACGGGACAAGCTGCAGGCCGATCTGGAAAACCTGCGGCAGCGTTCCCGCGCCGCGGTGGCCGCCCGCCGCGCCGCGCTGCCGCGCCCGGATTTCCCCGCCGAGCTGCCGGTCAACCAGCGCCGCGGCGAGATCGCCGCCGCCATCGCCGCCCACCAGGTGATCATCGTGTGCGGCGAGACCGGCTCCGGCAAGACCACCCAGTTGCCCAAGATCTGCCTGGAACTGGGGCGCGGCGTGCACGGCCTGATCGGCCACACCCAGCCGCGCCGCATCGCCGCGCGCAGCACCGCGGCACGCATCGCCCAGGAGCTGAAGTCCGAGCTCGGCCAGGCGGTGGGCTACAAGATCCGCTTCACCGACCGGCTGTCGCCGTCGTCCTGCATCAAGCTGATGACCGACGGCATCCTGCTCGCCGAAACCCAGGGCGACCCGTGGCTGGCGGCCTACGACACGCTGATCGTGGACGAGGCCCACGAGCGCAGCCTGAACATCGACTTCCTGCTCGGCTACCTGCGCACGCTGCTGCCGCGCCGGCCGGACCTGAAGCTCATCGTCACCTCCGCCACGCTGGATGCGGAGCGCTTCGCCCGCCATTTTGCCGATGGGGCCGGCAATCCGGCGCCGGTCATCGAGGTCTCCGGGCGGCTGTACCCCATCGAGATGCGCTATCGCCCGGTGGCCGAGGAGGAAGAAACCGAGCGCACTGCCAGCCGGCGCGACGCCAGGAAGCGCGATCTCTACGAAGCCCTGGTGGATGCCGTGGACGAAGCCCACGCCAGCGGCCCCGGCGACGTGCTGGTGTTCCTGCCCGGCGAGCGCGAAATCCGCGAGGCCGCCGAGGCGCTGAGGAAGGCCCACCACGCCGCCGGCACCGAAGTCCTGCCGCTCTTCGCGCGCCAGTCGGCGCAGGAGCAGGCGCGCGTGTTCGCCGCCTCCCAAGGCCGCCGCGTGGTGCTGGCCACCAATGTGGCCGAGACCTCCCTCACAGTGCCCGGCATCCGCTACGTGGTCGATACGGGGTTGGCGCGCATCAAGCGCTACAGCTATCGCAACAAGGTCGAGCAACTGCAGGTGGAGAAGGTCGCCCAGTCCGCCGCGCGCCAGCGTGCCGGGCGATGCGGGCGGGTCATGGACGGCATCTGCTTCCGCCTCTACGACGAGGAGGACTTCGAGCGCCGCCCGGCCCACACCGACCCGGAGATCCTGCGTTCGTCGCTGGCCGGCGTGATCCTGCGCATGAAGGCGCTGGGCCTGGGCGCGGTGGAGGACTTCCCCTTCATCGACCCGCCTTTGCCGCGCATGATCGGCGACGGCTACCAGCTCCTCGCCGAACTGGGCGCGGTCACCGACGACGAGGCGCGCGACCTCACCCCCGTGGGGCGCGAACTCGCCAAGCTGCCGCTGGACCCCAAGGTCGGGCGCATGATCCTGGCCGCGCGCGAACGCGGGTGCCTCGCCGAGATGCTGGTGGTGGCCGCCGCCCTGTCGGTGCAGGACCCCCGCGAGCGCCCGCAGGACAGCCCCGGCGCGGCCGACCAGGCCCATGCGCGCTTCCGCGGCGGCGAACAGGACCAGCGCTCCGAATTCCTCTGGTACATCCACCTGTGGCGCGCGTGGGCCGAGGTGCAGCGCCACGAGTCCTCCAGCAAGCAGAAGGCCTGGTGCAAGAAGCACTACCTGTCCTGGCTGCGCCTGCGGGAATGGCGCGATGTATACAGCCAGCTCCACGCCCTGTGCGCCGAGCACGGCTGGCACCCGGAGGGCGGGGCGGAAGAACCCGCCCCTGCCGGCGAAGCACGCCCCATCCCCTACGAGCCGCTGCACAAGGCGCTGCTCGCGGGCCTGCTCGGCCACATCGGCTGCCGCGCCGAGGACGCCTCCGGCCCCCAGGCCGGCAGCTATCTCGGCGCCCGCGGCATCCGCTTCTGGCCCCATCCTGGCTCGACGCTGGCGAAGAAGGCCGGCAAGTGGATCATGGGCGCGGAACTGGTGGAGACCACGCGCCTCTTCGCCCGCTGCCTCGCGCGCATCGAGCCGGAATGGATCGAGGAGGTGGGCGCCCACCTGCTGCGCCGCCACGTCTATGAGCCGCACTGGTCCAAGACCGCCGGCAGCGTGCGCGCCTGGGAGCGCGGCACGGTGCACGGCTTGGTGCTGTACGCGCGCCGCGGCGTGTCCTACCGCGACACCGACCCGGCCCTGTGCCGCGAACTCTTCATCCGCGAGGGGCTGGTGCAGGGCGAGATCGCCGAGGGCGCGGCCCGCGCCATGCCCTTCCTGCGCCATAACCTCAAGCTGGTGGCCGAGATCGAGCGCCTGGAGCACAAGAGCCGCCGCCCCGACGTGCTGGTGGACGAGGAACTGATCCACGCCTTCTACGACGCCAAGCTGCCGCCCGAGGTGGCGGACCTGGCCAGCTTCGAGCGCTGGCGCAAGGAGGCCAAGAAGACGGAGCCGAAACTACTTCACCTTGCCCGTGAGCAACTGATGCGCCACGAGGCCGAAGGCATCACCACCGAGCGCTTCCCGGCCCATTTCGAGGTGCTCGGCCAGAAGCTCAAGCTCGCCTACCTGCACGCGCCGGGCGAGGCGGACGACGGCGTGACGCTCACGGTGCCGCTGGCCATGCTCAACCAGATTCCCGCCACCCGCTGCGAATGGCTCGTGCCCGGCCTGCTGGAAGAAAAGGTGGCGGCACTGCTGCGTACCGTGCCGCAGAAGCATCGCCACCGCCTGCAGCCCATCGGCGACAGCGCGGCGGCTTTCATGGCCCTGTTCGAGGCCGGCGAACTGGATGCCGACGAAGCGCTGCTGCGCGCGCTGCAGCGCTTCGTCGAGGAACGGGTGTCCCTCAAGCTGCCCGCGGAGAGCTTCCGCGCCGAGAACCTGAACCCGCACTGCTTCATGAACTTCCGCCTGGTGGACGAGCACGGCCGGGTGCTGGGCCAGTCGCGCAACCTCGCCGAACTGCGGACGAAGTTCCGCGAGCAGGTCGCCAGCCAGTTCCGCACTGCGCGCATCGAGGGTGTGGCCGAGGCACCCGCCGCGGCGGCTCAGAAGGCCGCACCCGCGGCCCCGGCTGCGCAGGCGCCCGCGGCGGACGGGGCGCTCACCGGCCTGACCGCCTGGACCTTCGGCCCCTTGCCGGAACTGCTTGAGGTGCGCGTGGCGGGGCGAGAGGTGATCGGTTTCCCCGCCCTGCACGACGACGGCGACAGCGTCTCGCTGCGCCCCTGGGACACGCCGGAGGAAGCCGCGCGTGTACACGCCGGCGGCTTGGCACGCCTGTTCGCGCTGGCGCTCAAGGACCAGGTGCGCGCCATCGAAAAGCTGCCGGGACTGCGTGAACTGGCGCTGCAGATGATGGGCTTCGGTTCGGAAGCGGAACTGAAGGCCCGCCTGGTGGCGGCCACGCTGCGCCGCTGCTGCCTGCTGGAACCGCTGCCGACGGACGCCGACGCCTTCGCCCGGCGTTGCGCCGAGGCCAAGCCGCGCATCACGCTGGTGGCACAGGAGTTCATGCGCCTGGCGGGGCAACTGGCGGCCGAGCACGCCGTGCTGCAAAAGCGCCTGTCCGGGCTGAAGACCTTCCCGGACGCGGTGGCCGACATCCAGACCCAGGTCGCCGCCCTATTGCCCAAGGATTTCCTCGTCGCCTTCCCGTGGGAGCGCCTGGCCCAGTTCCCGCGCTACCTGAAGGGTGCAGCGATCCGGCTGGACAAGCTTCGTAACAACCCGGCGCGGGACGCGCAATTGCTGGCCGAGTGGCGTGCGCTGGCCCAGCAGTGGGAACGGGAGCGCACCGCCAAGCGGCGCGCCGGGGTGGACGACCCGCAGATCGAGGAATTCCGCTGGCTCCTGGAAGAACTGCGGGTCGGCCTGTTCGCCCAGGAACTGAAGACGCCCATGCCGGTATCGGTCAAGCGCCTGCAGAAGATCTGGGAGACCCGTCCCCGTTGATCCGCTGCGGGGTCAGCGGATCGGGATCACCACGGGCGGCAGGCTGATGACGACCGCCGGTTGCGGCGGGTCGTAGCGGTAGCCGAAGGCCGGATAGGCCGGGTAGGGCAGATAGTGGTAGTGATGCACGACCCGCGGCGGAGCCGGGCGGTAGACGTGCTTGTGGACGATCACCTTTTCCTGTATCGGACCGTAGTGGTGGCGCCCGTCGTAGTGCTGCCTGGCGGACTGGTGCTTGTGCTGGCCCCAGCCCGGACCGAATTGCCGGAAGTGCCCGTTGTCGCGGGCTTCGGCCGTGCCGCCCAGGCTGAGCAGGCCGCCGCACAGCAGCGCGGCGAACAGCTTGCGGGAGTGGTTCTTGATCATGGTCTTTCTCCGCTGTGGAAGTACGGATGCCGGGCGCGGTGCCGGTGCGGGGTTGACCGCGATGCTGGGTCCTGCGTGCCCGCAACGGGGCGCGGGGATGTAAGTAGGGATTTGTATCGGCGCGGCACCGGCGCCGCCTTGACGGGGGCTCGCAGGGCGGTCTTTGATTTCGCAGGAAAACTTGTTAATATCACGGGCTTCCCTTGCCCCACCGGTTCTCGCATGCCGGGGGGCTGTCATCAACCGCAAGGAGTCTGCATGCGACACTACGAAATCGTTTTCATCGTCCACCCGGACCAGTCCGAACAGGTCCCGGCGATGATCGATCGCTACAAGGCGATCGTCACCGCCCGCAACGGCCAGATCCACCGCCTGGAAGACTGGGGCCGCCGCCAACTGGCCTACCCGATCCAGAAGGTGCACAAGGCCCACTACGTGCTCATGAACATCGAGGCCGACGGTGAGGCCCTGGGCGAACTGGAACACGCCTTCAAGTTCAACGATGCCGTGCTGCGCCACCTCGTCGTCAAGATGAAGAAGGCCGTCACCACGCCGTCGCCGATGATGAAGGAAGAGAAGTCCCGCTCGCTGACCCCCGCCGCCGCTGGCGAGGAAGACAAGCCTGCCGAGACCCAGTCGGCCTGAGGTGGATGATCCGGGGCTGAACGAAGTCCGTCTCGACGCCGTGCTGGCAGAACTGCAGCCGCTGCGTCGAACCCCAGCAGGGGTGCCGGTGCTGAACTGCATTCTGGCGCATGAATCGAGGCAGGTCGAAGCGGGTGCTCCGCGGGACGTCTCGGTGGAACTGCAGGCGGTGGCGGTCGGCGAAGCGGCCGGCCTGCTGGCGGTGGCGGCTCCGGGCATGAGGATACGGGCCACCGGTTTTCTCGCCGCGAAGAGTCTTCGCAGCCGGGCACCGGTGCTGCACCTGAACAAGATCGAATTTCTGGAAGGAAACTGAAAATGGCTTTCAAGCCCAAGTTCAAGAAGAAGGATGACCGCGGCCGCGGCCTGTTCAAGCGCCGCAAGTTCTGCCGCTTCACCGCGGAGAAGATCGAGGAAGTCGACTACAAGGATGTGGACATCCTCAAGGACTTCATCACCGAGAACGCCAAGATCATGCCGGCGCGCATCACCGGTACCAAGGCCGGCTACCAGCGCCAGCTCTCCGTGGCCGTCAAGCGTGCCCGCTTCCTGGCGCTGCTGCCGTACACCGACCTGCACCAGTAAGGGGAGAACGGAAACATGCAGATCATTCTTCTCGAAAAGGTCGTCAACCTCGGCGGTCTGGGCGACGTGGTCAAGGTCAAGGACGGCTACGCGCGCAACTTCCTGATCCCGCAAGGCAAGGCCAAGCGCGCCACCGAAGCCAACAAGGCCGAGTTCGAAGCGCGCCGCGCCGAACTCGAACGCCTGCAGGCCGAAAAGCTGACCGCCGCCCAGGAACTGGCCGGCAAGCTGGAAGGCGTGACCGTGCAAGTGGCCCGCAAGGCCGGTATGGACGGCCGCCTGTTCGGCTCCGTGAGCAACGCCGACATCGCCGAAGCGCTGGTCGCCCAGGGCTTCGACATCGAGCGCTCCGCCATCCGCATGCCGGAAGGCCCGCTCAAGCAGGTCGGCGACTCCCAACTGGAAGTCGCGCTGCACTCCGACGTGGTGACCACCATCAACGTCTCCGTGCTCGGCGAACAGCAGTAAGCGTCGGCCGTACCCGCGTGCAAGGGGCTGCTTCGGCAGCCCCTTGTCGTTTCTGCGTCGCCGAAGAGCGGCTGCGCTCCGTTAGAATCTTCTCCTTCCCACCCCGCCCGGACCCCGATCATGGACAGCAGCACCCGCAGCAGATTTCCGGATCAGTTCGCCGATTCCCAGGTGGCCGGCCTCAAGCTGCCGCCGCATTCGCTCGAAGCCGAGCAGTCGCTGATCGGCGGCATCCTGCTAGACAACGCGGCCTGGGAGCGGGTGGCCGACCTGGTCGGCGAGGCCGATTTCTATCGCGACGACCACCGCCGCATCTACCGCCACATCGCCAAGCTCGTCGACTTCGGTAAGCCGGCGGACGTGGTGACGGTGTTCGAATCGCTGGAGAAGAGCGGCGAGGCCGAGCAGGCCGGCGGCATCGCCTATCTGGCGGAAATCGCCAACAGCACCCCATCGGCGGCCAACATCCGGCGCTATGCGGAGATCGTGCGAGAGCGGGCCATCCTGCGCAAACTGGTGGCGGTGGGCGACGAGATCGCCGCCAGCGCCCTCGCCCCGTCCGGCAAGGACGCCAAGCTGCTGCTCGACGAGGCCGAAGCCAAGGTGTTCGAGATCGCCGAGGCCGGCGCGCGCCATGCCAGCGGCTTCGTCTCCATCCAGCCCATCCTCAAGCAGGTGGTGGACCGGGTGCAGGAACTCTACGACCGCGACAACCCCAGCGACGTCACCGGCGTGCCCACCGGTCTCGTGGATCTGGACGGCCTGACCTCCGGCCTGCAGCCCTCGGACATGATCGTGGTCGCCGGCCGTCCGGCCATGGGCAAGACCACGTTCGCCCTCAACGTCGCCGAGCACATCGCCGTCGAGTGCCGCCTGCCGGTGGCCATCTTCTCCATGGAAATGCCCGGCACCCAGCTCGCCACCCGCTTCATCTCCTCCATCGGCCGCATCGACCAGAGCAAGATCCGCTCGGGCCGCCTCGGCGACGAGGATTGGCAGCGCCTCACCGCGGCCATGGGCAAGCTCTACGACGCACCCATCTACATCGACGAGACGCCGGGCCTCAACCCCATAGACCTGCGTGCCCGCTGCCGCCGCCTCGCGCGCCAGTGCGGCAAGCTCGGCCTGATCGTCATCGACTACCTGCAACTGATGAGCAGCACCCGCGATGGGGACAACCGGGCTGCCGAGCTGTCGGAAATCTCGCGCTCGGTGAAGTCGCTGGCCAAGGAACTGCACGTGCCCATCATCGCGTTGTCCCAGCTCAACCGCAGCCTGGAGCAGCGCCCCAACAAGCGTCCGGTGATGTCCGACCTGCGTGAGTCCGGCGCCATCGAACAGGATGCGGACATCATCATGTTCATCTATCGCGACGAGGTGTACAACCCCGATTCGCCCGACAAGGGCAGCGCGGAGCTGATCATCGGCAAGCACCGTAACGGCCCCACCGGCATGGTGCGGCTCACCTTCATCGGCGAGAGCACCCGCTTCGAGAACTACGCCGGCGCGCCGGGCGGCTATTGAGGTATTCGTGAGTCGAATGTCATGAAAGTCGGAATTTGTTGACAGGCTGTTTGAGGTCTTTATAATTCGCGCCTCTTTGGCTGGATGCGGTGCTTCCGGAGGGCTTGGAAGCGGCGCATCGGTCGGGGGAAGGGGAGCGGTACTTCCGGTGTCTGGGTGGTGAGTTGGGGCGCTGGAGGGGGTTGACGGGAGTAGTTGTATGGGTCAAACTTTCGCTTCTTCGCTGCCCGCGCAGCGGTTCTTTAAAAACCTGGACAATCGA
>NZ_SSOD01000018.1 GCF_004801305.1 Pseudothauera rhizosphaerae
GATCTCGTCGAAGGGATTCATGCTCATCTTGACGTTGGCAATGTCCACGCCCGTGCCGTCGCCCTTGACCCGCACCTTGACGTTGTAATCGACCACGCGCTTGACTGGAACCAGTATCTTCAAAGCCGTCCTCCTTGGTGATTGCTGCCGGGGCGAACACGCCCCGCCGCTCGGGAGGACCGAGTCTAGCCAGTTCACCTCCGTCCGGCGTTCGCATTTATCAAACGGTGGCTTCAGGGATGAAAAAGCGCCCCGCCTAGAACTTCACCTGCTCCGCCACGTCGGCCTCCAGGCGCTGCACCTCCCGCGCCAGGTCCGCCTCGCTGTCCTTGTAGCGTGCGGCGATGTCCTGGAATTCGGGCTCGATGAGCACGAAGGCTTCGACGATGTCCGGGTCGAAGTGCTTGCCGCTGCCTTCGACGATGATCTGGCGGGCCTGCTCGTGGGTCATGGCCGGCTTGTACACCCGGCGGCTGATCAGCGCGTCGTACACGTCGGCCACGGCCATGAGCCGGGCCGGGATGGGGATGGCGTCGCCCGCCAGGCCCTGGGGATAGCCGCTGCCGTCCCATTTTTCCTGGTGGCCGTAGGCGATCTCCTTGGCGCAGGCGAGGAAATCCACCGTCATCCCCAGGCGCTTTTCCGCCTCCTCGATGGCGTCGCGGCCCAGGGTCGTGTGGGTTTTCATGATCTCGAATTCCTCGGGCGTGAGGCGCCCGGGCTTGAGCAGGATGCGGTCCGAGATGCCCACCTTGCCGATGTCGTGCAGGGGCGCGGACTTGTACAGGATGTCGATCGCCGCGTTGCTCAGATAGTCCCGGAAGCGGGGATGGGGCTGGAGCTGGCGGGCGAGCGCGCGCACGTAGTGCTGGGTGCGGCGGATGTGGTTGCCGGTCTCGTTGTCGCGGGTTTCCGCCAGGGAGGCCATGGCCAGGATGGTCACGTCCTGGATGGCCTGCACTTCGCGCGTGCGCTTGGCCACCTCGGTTTCCAGGAAGGCGGCCTTGTCGCGCAGGAAGTCGGCGCTCGCCTTCAATTGCAGGTGGGTGGCGACGCGGGCGAGCACGATGGGCGGGCTGATGGGCTTGGTGATGTAATCCACCGCCCCCAGCTCGAAGCCGAGCTGCTCGTCCTCGACCTCGGTCTTGGCGGTGAGGAAGATCACCGGGATGTCCCGCGTGGCCGGTTCCGCCTTGAGCCGCTCGCAGACCTGGTAGCCGTCCAGGTCCGGCATCATGATGTCGAGCAGGATCAGGTCCGGCGGCGTGTCCGAGGCGGCGATGCGCAGCGCCTTCTCGCCGTGGTTGGCCACCTTCACCCGGTAGAGGTCCTTGAGCAGGCCGCTCATCAGGGAAAGGTTGTCCGGCGTGTCGTCCACCACCAGTACGGTGGGCTTTTCGATGACGATGTCCAGCGCGTCGCTCATGAATGTTCTCCCGACGTGAGGTGGCGCTCGGCACAGGCCTTGCGCAGAATCTCCAGGGCGGCCTCGAACTCGAAACGCTCGACGGCCCCTTCGAGAACAACAAAATCCTCGACCAACCCCCGGCGCAGCAGTTCCTGCTCCGCCTGCAGCAGTTCGCCAGCCTCCGCGTCGTCGTCGGCGAGGAGCGCCTCCAGACGCTGCAGCACGGCCTGCAAACGGTCCCGGTCCACGGGCGGCGCGGGTTCGCCGCGGGCGGAGACCTCGAGCACGCCCGCCAGCGTCTCCAGCAGCGGGTCGAGAACCTGCTGCAGGGCGTCGAGCAGAGGCCGGCATTTCTCGGCCGACGCCTTCTCCCGGCAGGCGGCCTCGACCCGGGCGGCGGCCTCCTGCACCGCCGCGGCGCCGATGTTGCCGGCCACGCCCTTGAGCGTGTGGGCCAGGCGTTCGGCCAGGGGCCAGTCGCCGGCCGCCAGGGCGTCGGCCACGCGGGCCGGCGCATCGGCCTGGCCGGCACGGAATTTCTCCAGCATGGCGCGGTACAGGCTTTCCTTGCCCAGCACGCGGCGCAGGCCGTCGGCGACGTTCAGGCCGGGAATCCCGGTTGGCAGTCCGCCCGCCGCCGGGGGCGCCGAAGCGGCGGAAGCGGCGGAAGAGGCGACCGGCACCGCGTCCGCCCCGTGCCCGAGGCCCGGCCGCGGCGCGATCCAGCGCCGCAGGGCGGCCCATAGCTGGTCCGGTTCGATGGGCTTGGCCACGTGGTCGTTCATGCCCGCTTCCAGGCAGCGCTCCCGGTCGCCCTGCATGGCGTTGGCGGTCATGGCCACGATGGGCAGCCTGCAGCCCTGGGCGCGCAGGCGGCGGGTGGCTTCCAGGCCGTCCATCACCGGCATCTGCATGTCCATCAGCACCAGGTCGTAGGGCAATTCCCCGGCTGCCTGCACCATGTCCACGGCCACCGCACCGTCTTCGGCCACCTCCACCTGGAAGCCGGCATCGGCGAGGATTTCGCTGGCCACCTGCTGGTTCAGCTCGTTGTCCTCCGCCAGCAGGATGCGCGCGCCCGCCAGGGACTCCAGGCCGGAGCCGGAGCCCAGGAGCGCCTCGCTGCTCGCCTCGCCCGGCAGCTCGGCGCCGCCCAGCAGGCGCATGATCTCCTCGAACAGCAGGGAGGGGCTGACCGGCTTGATGAGCACGTTCTCCAGGCCGGCATGGGCGGCGCTGTGCATGACTTCTTCGCGGCCATGGGCGGTAACCATGGCCATGCGCGGGCAATCCGGCCCCAGTTCGGCCTGCAGGCGCCGGGCCGTTTCGATGCCGTCCATGTCCGGCATCTGCCAGTCCACCAGCGCGACCTGGAAGGGCCGGCCCTCCGCCCGGGCGCGCACCGCCATGTCCAGCGCCTCCGGGCCGGAGGCGGCCTCGCCCACGGCCAGGTTCATCCCCACCAGCATCTCGCGCAACACCGCGCGGGCATTCTCGTTGTCATCCACCACCAGCACCCGGCTGCCCGCCAGTTCGCTGCTCAGGGCCAGCGGGCGGCGCTTCTTGCGGCTGAGCCCCAGGCGGGCGGTGAACCAGAACGTCGAACCCCTGCCCGCTTCCGAATCCACGCCCACTTCGCCGTCCATCAGCTCCGCCAGGCTCTTGCAGATGGCCAGCCCCAGCCCGGTGCCGCCGTACTTGCGGGTGGTGGAGGTATCGGCCTGCTGGAAGCTCTGGAACAGGCGCGCCTGCTGCTCGGGGGTGAGGCCGATGCCGGTGTCGCGTACGGCGAAGTAGAGCAGCACGCTTTCCGCATCGGCCTCGCGCATCTGCACCAGGATGTCGATTTCGCCCCGTTCGGTGAACTTCACCGCGTTGTTGGCATAGTTGATCAGCACCTGGCCCAGGCGCAGGGGGTCGCCCAGCAGCAGGGTGGGCACGTCCCGGTCCACGCCGAACACCAGCTCCAGCCCCTTGGCAGCCGCCTTATCGGCGATCAGGTTGCCCACGTTCTCCAGCACTTTCTGCAGATCGAACTCCACGTGCTCCACGGTGAGCTTGCCGGCCTCGATCTTGGAGAAGTCCAGGATGTCGTTGATGATGCCCAGCAGGTGCTGGCCGGACTGCTGGATCTTCTCCACGTAGTCCCGCTGCCGGGGGCTGAGTTCGGTCCTCATGGCCAGGTGGGACATGCCGATGATGGCGTTCATGGGCGTGCGGATCTCGTGGCTCATGTTGGCCAGGAAGTCCGACTTCATGCGCGTGGCCTCCTCGGCCTCTTCCTTGGCGCGGCGCAACGCCGCTTCCTGCTCCTTGCGCAGGGTGACGTCTACAACGGAAACGGCCGCCGACTGCAGGCGCCCGCTGATGGCCGGCAACGGCCCGAGGCCGATCTCGGCGGGGAAGAAGCTGCCTTCCCGGCGCCGCGCGGGCAGTCCCCTGCCCTGGTCCATGGAGCGCACGTCGGGGTGGCTGAAATAGCCCGCCATGTGGTCCCTGTGGCGCCCGGTCACGTTGTCCGGCATCAACCGTTCGACCGGCTGGCCCACCAGTTCCTCCTCCTCGTAGCCGAACAGGCGCTTGGCCTGGCGGTTGGCCAGCGCAATGGACCCGCCGGCATCCACGACCAGCAGGCCGACCGGGGCCGATTCCAGGATCGCCTTGAACCATGCTTCGGTCTCCCGCAGCACTTGCTGGGCTTCCTCGCGCTGGGTCACGTCCAGCCAGTAGCCGTTGCGGGATACCGTGCCGTCGGCCAGCATGGTCAGTTCCGAACAGGTTTCCACCCAGCGCACACCCTTTTCGGGCAGGCTGACCCGCGCCATGAACACGGTGCCCGGACTTTCCGTCGCAGTCTCCGCGGGCCTGCCGCGCACCGCCTCCGCATCCTCCGGATGCAGGTATTTCCGCCACAGCATGGGATTTTCCAGAATCTCCCGATGGCTGACGCCGAGGATGTCCTTGACCGGGCTGCTGACGAAGACGAAACCCGCCGTGCCGTCGGGGTGGCTTTCGTGGCGGAACACGGCGCACGGCAGGGAATCGGCCATGTCCAGGAGCATGCGGCGGGAGAGTTCCGCGGCGGACTTGGCGTCCTCCAGTTCGCGGGTGCGCTCCAGCACCTTCTCTTCCAGGTGGGCGTTGGCTTCCTCCAGCGAGCGGGTCGCCCGCAGCAGTTCCACGCGCATGCTCTCCTGGGCGCAGGCCAGCTTGTCCACCTCGCGCCAGGAAGCCTGCACCCGCACCGGCTGCTGCAACTGCATGTTGCCCAGGCGTACGCTCTCGGCGGTGAGTTGCTCCACCGGGCGCGAGAAGCGCGCCGCCATGCGCAGGGCGACCACGAAGGCGAAGGCCAGCACGCCCAGGGTCAGGGCGATGCCCAGGGGCAGATCCCTCGCCCGGCCGGGGACGAAATCCTTTTCCGGCGCGAACAGGCCCAGCCAGAAAGGCTGGGTACCCAGGATCAGGGGGCGGAAATAGGCGAACCAGTGGGCGCCGCCCGATTCGTAGGGCAACAGGCGATCCCCGGCCTGCCCGCTCGCCTGCCAGCGGCCAAAACCGCCCGACAGGGAAGGGATGTCCAGTTCCAGCGGGGTCTTCAGCATGGCCTCGCGCATCGCCGCGTCTTCCTCGAAACGGCCGCGGCGCGGCAGTCCCACCACCTTCATCCCGGCTTCGGCCATCAGCATGGAGAAACCTTCCCCGCCCACCTGCAGTTGCGAGGAATACTGGGAAAGATCGATCAGGGTCACGTCGTGGCCGATCACGTAGCGACTGCCGTCCGCGGCCCTCCACTGCCGGGCCACGGTGACCCCCGGATCGCCGGTGGTGTAGAAGATGTAGGGCGCGGTCCAGTACGGCAGGGGGTCGTTGTCGCTCAGGGCCATGGCGCCGTTGAACCAGAGCCGGGTGCGGGCGTCGTAGTCCAGCTCGCGCATCTCCACCCGCGCCAGTTCCCCGTCCGCGTTCCAGAACATCCAGAAGGTCTGCCGCCCCCACAGGTCCGGATGGCTGATGCGGTTCATCCAGCCGCCGTTCCCGTCCGGCAGCAGCAGGATTTCCCGCCCCGACTCGTGGGCGAAGATCACCGAGGCGATGTCCGCGTTGTGCCGGATGAGCGGGGAGAAGAAGCGGTTGAAGCCCAGGATGTCGTCCTGGTCCAGATTCCCGTCGACGCCCCACTGGCGGCTGGTGTTCAGCGTGGTTTCCACGGTGGCCAGCAGGCGCTGCATGCGCGCCTCGACCCCGGAGGCAGCCTGGACCATCTGCGACTGGGCGATCTCCCCGATGGCGGGGACGACGATGAAGCGGTAGGCACTGAAGGCGAACAGCGCCAGCGTCGCCAGCACGATCAGGAAGGCGTGCAGGACGAGGCTTTCACGGATGCTCAGACGGGGGAGGGCCATGCGGATGCCTACCTCATCGCAGGAAACAAGGGGTGAAAGATACGACCACCGAAGCCGCTGCCGGGAAAAAAGTGGCGGCTACCAGTCAATTCAAGCACAAATTTTCCGTTTTCCATGACGCAAGCGTGGAGTGGGTCACACCATGCGACCAACGGCCTGTCTTCTGCGGTTTCTCCCACCCGCGCTGCGTTGCCGCCTGGAACTGCGGCACAGGTAATGCCTGGCGCGCAGCCTGTGCGGGAAAGGCCGGAGTTGCCCCGTGAAGCCGCACATACAAAAGGTACAAGATGTACAATTCCCACCCACTGACTGGCAGGAGAAAAAGGCATGCGTACCGTCACGGCAAGCGAGGCCAAACAGGGCTTGGCCGGCGTCATCGAAGCAGCAGCACGCGAACCGGTGGTCATCCGCCGGCAGAAGCGCGACGTCGCGGTGGTGATGTCGATGCAGGAATACGAACGACTGGTCCGTCTGAACGTAAGCGAGTTCCAGCGTTTCTGCGATGCCGTGGGAGCCCAGGCCGCAGAGCGGGGTTTGACGGAAGAAAAACTCGGCAGGCTACTGGCCGATGATTGAATCGGTACTTTGGGTTCTCGACACCAACGTACTGGTCAGCCGTCTGCTTGCACCGCGCGGCATCGCCGCCCGCGCGGTTGACCACGCGCTCTCGCGCGGCACGTTGCTGATGTCCGAGGCCACGCTTGCCGAACTGGTCCTGGTGCTCGGCCACCCCAAGTTCGACCCTTACGTGACCCGCGAGGAGCGCCAGCGTTTCATCGCCCTGCTCGGTGGCGTCGCGCGTACCGTTCCGATCAATCGACGCTTTCGCGCCTGCCGCGACCCGAAGGACGACAAGTTCCTCGACGTAGCCTGGAACGGCGGCGCCAAGGCCATCGTCACCGGTGACGGCGACCTGTTGGCGCTCGACCCTTTTCACGATATCCGCGTCGTCGCTCCGGCGGATTTCCTCGCGCTCCCTTAGCCGCAAACCTTCATAAGGATGGACTTCCCCCTGCCCGTTCTCTGAACCGGGCGGGGCTTCGGTCGCCATCAGGGCGCCAGACCGGCAAGGCGGATGCGGTTCCCTCCGGGCCGTTTTGATGCAAATCATGGAGCCCCCACCCCCCCGTAAATACAGTGCGCCGAACCTTCGGGTTTGCTGGACCTGTTCAGACACTCACACGGACGCACGAAACAATGAGGGGAAAACCATGAGCGGCACCTTCACCAAGGCGATGGCCCGCAACATCTTTTACGGCGGGACGGTGTTCTTCTTCCTGCTCTTCCTGGCGCTGACCTTCGACACCACGTCGGGGCTGCCCAAGAGCGACAACCGCCACAACATCACCCCGGCGGTGGCGGCGGGCAAGCATATCTGGGAGACCCGCAACTGCCTGGGCTGTCACACCCTGCTGGGCGAAGGGGCGTACTACGCGCCTGAGCTGGGCAACGTGTACAAGCGCCGCGGGCCGGAGTTCATCAAGGCCTGGATACAGTCGCAGCCGACCGGCGCCCCCGGCCGCCGGCAGATGCCCAACTTCAATCTGTCGGACGAGGAGCTGAACAACCTCGTGGAGTTCCTCAAGTACACCTCCGAGATCAACACCCAGAACTGGCCGCCCAACATCGAGGGCTGAGGAAATGCGCGCACCGAAAACTCCAAGGGGAATGCTGTCATGAAATACAAATCTCAAGCGGTCGCCATGCCCTACTTCATCGCGGCGATCGGGCTGTTCGTGGGGCAGATCATTTTCGGCCTGATCCTGGGCCTGCAGTACGTGGTGGGGGACTTCCTGTTCCCCGAAATCCCGTTCAACGTGGCCCGCATGGTCCACACCAACCTGCTGATCGTGTGGCTGCTGTTCGGCTTCATGGGGGCGGCCTACTACCTGGTGCCCGAGGAATCGGAAACCGAGCTGTTCAGCTCCAAACTGGCGCTGGCGATGTTCTGGATCTTCCTGGTGGCCGGCGCGCTGACCATCGTGGGCTATCTGGCGGTGGATTACGCCACCCTCGCCCAGTACACCGGCAACGACATCCTGGCGACCATGGGGCGGGAGTTCCTTGAACAACCGCTGCTCACCAAGATCGGTATCGTGGTGGTGGCGCTGGTCTTCCTGTTCAACATCAGCATGACCGTGCTGAAGGGCCGCAAGACCGCCATCAACATCGTGCTGCTGCTGGGCCTGTGGGGCCTAGCGGTGTTCTTCCTGTTCTCCTTCTACAACCCGACCAACCTGGTGATGGACAAGTTCTACTGGTGGTGGGTGGTGCACCTGTGGGTGGAAGGCGTGTGGGAACTGATCATGGCCGCGCTGCTCGCCTTCGTGCTGATCAAGGTCACCGGGGTGGACCGGGAGGTCATCGAGAAGTGGCTGTACGTGATCATCGCCCTGGCGCTGGTCACCGGCATCATCGGCACCGGCCACCACTACTACTGGATCGGCACGCCGGAATACTGGCAGTGGTGGGGTTCGATCTTCTCCGCACTGGAGCCGATCCCCTTCTTCGCCATGACCGTGTTCGCCTTCAACATGGTGAACCGCCGCCGCCGCGAGCACCCGAACCAGGCCGCCGTGCTGTGGGCGCTGGGCACCGGTGTGATGGCCTTCCTGGGGGCCGGCGTGTGGGGCTTCCTGCACACCCTGGCGCCGGTGAACTTCTACACCCACGGCTCGCAGATCACCGCTGCGCACGGCCACATGGCTTTCTACGGCGCCTACGTGATGGTGGTCATCACCATCATCAGCTACGCCATGCCCATCCTGCGCGGCCGCGCCTGCAACAGCCGCAAGGCCCAGGTGCTGGAGATGTGGAGCTTCTGGCTGATGACCATCGCCATGGTGTTCATCACCCTGTTCCTCACCGCCGCCGGCATCCTGCAAGTGTGGCTGCAGCGCGTCTCCGACACGCCGCTGTCCTTCATGGCGGTGCAGGAGCAGGTCTCCCTGTTCTACTGGCTGCGTGAAACGACCGGCGTGGTGTTCTTCATCGGCCTGGTGCTGTACCTGGCGAGCTTCTTCGTCAAGGGCGACGAGCAGGCCGCCGCGGTGCCGGCTGGCACCGCGACCGTGCCGCGCGGCTGATAGGCTCCCTCCCCTTCAAGGGGAGGGTTGGGGTGGGGATGGGTTCATTGCCATGCTGAACGGAAACCCGTCCCCCTCCTGGCCTCCCCCTTGAAGGGGGAGGAACGCCTGCTCATGTAATTTGCAGGGCGGCCCGCGGGCCGCCCTTTTTTCTGGCGGACACCGCCGCTTTGTTCAACGCCGAACGCTTCTCGACCAGCCCCGTGACGATCCCCTCGATCAAGGCGATCTTTGCATCCTCGAAGCCCTGAAAGCGCCATCCATTGATCCTGTTTATCCAGCATCGCACCATGTGTTCCTCATCCGATTCGGACAAGGAACTGTTCGATCACATCGCTGGCCTGCCGCTGTCGCAATGCCCGCGCTTCGCGTTGCTCTGGCTCATCGCTTTCGCCCAGTTCGAACTTGGCGACCGATACTGGGCCATCCTTACGATAGCCCTCGGTCTTTTCGTCGCCTGCGAAACGATTGCGCAGGATGGCCAGCGAGGCTTCAATGACGGCGCCGTGCTTGCCGCCCCGCTCGTTGCGGAAGATGTCGGCCACGGCGTCCATGCCTTCGGGCGCATGCTCGATGCAATAGATCAGATCGTGCGCGTCTTTACGCTCGAAGCGCTGGTCGAACGCGAAGGACTTCAGGCAGGTGAAGCTGACGAGATTGGCGTGCCTGATCTTCTCGGTGGCGACGCCGTTGCCGCCCAGCAGCTCCGCTTGGATTTCGGTGAGTTGGTGCAGGTCGAAAACGATCGACGAGTGCGGGATGTTCAGGGCCGAGATCGTGCCCTCCGTTGGTAACGGCTGTACCTTGCCGCCACCGAGGTCCGGTGCATCGGCCAGCAGTTCCAGCACCATCAGCGCGCCGCGTTCGGTGCGTGCCTGCCACCGCCACGAGAGCTTCTTCCCGGCATCGTTCTCGGCGCGCTGGAAGTTCATCTTCTTGAGGTTATCCTCCAGCGTGTGATATGCCTCGGTGTCGGCCAGTATTTGCAGGTCGATCACGATGTCTACATCCAGCGTGCCGGCGTGCGCCGGCACCGCAGGCGGCCGCGCGGCGACGAGATACCGCGGCGTGAGCCCGCCGACCAGATAGACCGAATCCTTCCACGGCCCGAGACCGCGCAGCAGCGTCACGAGGACACGCTCGCAATCCACCGTGTACTGGTCGCTGTAACCGTCGAGTGTTGCGGGCTTGGCCATCAGAAGCCGATCCTTTCCTTGCGGAAGTGCTCAGCCATTTCCTTGGAGCGGCCTTCGCCGCGCAGCAGATCGAGATAGATCTGGATCGGGCTGGCCAGCCACAGGCCATCGGCCTGCTCGCGAAACAGCAGTTCACCCGGCGACTTGGCTTCGATGACGCCCAAATTGGCGCCTTCGTTGACGACACGCGCATTCAGGTCACCGATCGCAGCATCGGAGTTTGCGTCGATCTGCACGCGCACGCGCACCTGGGAAACATTGGAAAGGAAGGGCGCATAGCGTTGCGCGGCAGCCTCGTCGCTGATCGCGTACTGGACGTCGTGTGCGTCGAAGACTTGGCCGATCCGCGCCACCAGCGCGTCAGCCTTCGTGCCCGGCACGTAGTACCGGCGCAGGGTCAGCGGACGAATGCTGGCGAGTTGCTTAACCCATGCGTCCAGCAAGGCTGCTGGCTCGCGGAGGTAGCGCTCCTTGCCCGGACCTTGCCCACGTGCCTCCAGCCAGTCGAAACGCTCCAACTCGGTCAGCACCTGCGAGGCGGTGGCTGGCGACACCATCGCCTGCTGTGCCAACTTGGTGACGCCGAACCAGCTCTGATGGTGCACCAACAGGGTGTGGAGCACCTGGGCGCGTCGTCCGGTAAACAGCGTGCGCACCGACTTCGTCAGGGCCTTGGGGGGCGGTTTGTCGATGTAGAGGTATGCACCGGGCGCAGGCAGGTACAGACTGCCGCCGCTGTCGTAGTAGCCGATGCGCTCGCTTCTGAGCAGTTCCTTTGCGCCGGGGGAGATGGACTCGGCGACAAGGAGCGACAAGGGCGTGTCCCCCTGTCCAGTGGGCTTTCCGTGACTCGACGCCTGAAGCCGCCAAATTGCTTGGCGGACATCTCGGGGAAAGACGGTCTTCTTGACTTCGAGCAGCAGGACGAAGGACTTGCCGGCGACGTGCAGATCGACCTGGGCATCGTATCCACGGTCACTGCGCTGGCCGACGGGCTCCCAATGGTCGAGGTTGGCCTCCACCTCCGGAAGCTCTCGCAGAGCGTCAACGAAGCGCGCGATCAACTGTCGTTCGGTCAGGGTGGACTCAGGCATGCGACGCTGGGCCTTGTTTACTGTTCAGTAAATATGCGAAATCTAGCGAAAATATGGCCAGATGGCAATTTTTACTGCGCAGTGAAAAAGGTGCTCCTGCCGCAAGCGGAGTTGCGAGGAGTGGTTGTTGACTCACACCGTGGCCGGCCCGTCCTCGCGCACTTCCGGACGATGCACCGGCAGCATGCCCGGCATGTCGCCGGTCACGGTACCCAGGCCCATGTTCATCCTGAGGATGTCGAACACCTGCCCGATCAGCGGGGACACGGTGCCGGGCCGGCGCCACAGGTAGTAGGAGACCTCCGGCAGCCGCGGCAGCCCTTCCTTCTCGCCCAGCACCCGCATGTCGGGCCCGAGAATTTCCACGTTGCGGGCGGTGACCCCCAGCCCCGCGCGCAGCGCCGCCTTGACGCCGGGCAGGCCCGGCGAGAGATAAGACAGGGTCCAGGAAACGCTGTGACGGTCGAGGGCGTCGATCGCCAGTTTGCGGTACAGGCTGAGTTCGTCCGACAGGATCAGGGGCAAGGGCATGATGCGCCTGAACACGTAGTCGGCCGCGCACAGCCAGACCACGGGGGAATGGTGCAGCACGATGCCTTCGAGGCCGGGCGCGCTGCGGTTGGACACGGCGAGATCGAGGGTGCCGCGCTCCAGTTCGTCGAGCAGTTGCACGCTGCGGCCGTTGTGGATCTCCACGCGCAGGCCGGGAGAGAAACGGGCGACGTGGGTCAGCACTTTGGGCAGCAGGCTGTCGGCGATGCCGCCGGGCGCGCCGATGCGCAGGGTGCCACAGTTCGTGGTGTCGCTCAGGACCCGGAGCGCCTCGTCGTTGATCCGCAGCATCTGCTTGGCGTACTCGACCAGCTTCTGGCCGTATTCCGACAGGCGCTTGGTGCGTCCGTGCCGCTTGAACAGCGGCTGGCCCACGCGCTCCTCCAGGCGCTGCATCTGCTGGGTCACGGCCGACTGGGTCTTGCCCAGACGATGCGCCGTGGCAGCGAAAGTGCCGTAACGCGCCACCATCGTCAGGGTGTGGAGGAGTTCCAGGTCAAGGTACGTCATGGTTCGAAAGCGCCCGCTCGGAGTCGGAATGGGCCCGCTTTTCGATGCGGCGCAGGCCGAACTGGGTAAACAGCAGAATCAGGAATTGCCGGCTCAACTGGGCGGTCACCACCAGGCCCACGTCCGCCCCCAGGCCCAGGGCGATGACGGATATCTCCGTGACCCCGCCCGGCGCGATGGCCAGCAGGACCGTCACCAGGGGCCAGTCCAGCAGGGCGTGCACCAGCCAGGCCAGGCCGAGGGTGATGGAAAACAGCAGCACGGCCCAGATGGCCGAAGCGGCGAGCAGGTTGCGCACCGCATGATCGCCGAGCCCGGTCAGGCGCGCGCCGGCCGCCGCGCCGATGATGACCTGGCAGATGACGATGGCCCAGCCCGGCGGGGCGGCAACGACCAGTCCCGCGCCGTGCACCACGCCGCTCAGCAGCGCCGGGAACAGCAGCAGCCCGATGCGCATCCTGAAACGCCGGGCGAACAGGAACCCGCCCAGGCCGCAGGCCGCCAGTACGATCCAGTCCGCTGCCGCTGCGGCGCCGGCGGGCGGTGCGACCGCAGGGGGGAATCCCACGGTCTGGGCAATCACGTTGATGCCCACGATGATGACGACGAAGCGAACCAGATGCGTCGTCGCGATGGCCAGGGTATTGCCCCCGAGCATTGAACTCAGGGCCAGCATTTCCGACAGCCCCCCCGGAACGGCGGAAAAGAATGCCGTGACCCGGTCGAAGGCGGCATGGCGGCGGAAGAAGAAGCTGCCCAGGTGCATCAGGGTGCCCGCATACACCAGCACGACCGCCACGATGGGCCACAACTGGACCACCTGGCGGGGAAACTCCGGCGTCACCGCACTGCCGACCAGGAGGCCGATCAGCACCCTGGCCCAGTCCAGCACCGCGGGCGGCGGCCTCAGGCGCGCATCCCGGCGGACCGCAAACGCCGAAACCGCGATCGCACCCAGCATCCAGCCAAACGGAATACCCAGGGAATTGACCAGCGCACCCCCGGCAAACGCCAGTGCGATGGACAGGAGGATGAAAGGTACTGCGGCGCAGGAGCTGGAGATCACCACTTACCCGATATTCATGGACACGAGAAAAATGCGCTCCATGAATATGTGGAGCACCCAAGGATGGCGGCCAAGAATACCCGGCAAGCACATGAGCGCGGTAAATACATATTTGTGAATTGCTTATTGATATCCGGCGGAGAAACGGATCGAAGGATTCGGGCAAAAAATGCAAGCACATGAAAAACAAAGTGAAAAATAATCGATAAACCAGGCAGGACGCCATTCGATACCGGAATACTTCAAATATTCTAATGAACGAGCGCCGGCGGGCTAATACGAAAAGACTCCTCCCCGTGGATAATCTGCGGCACTTTCAGGACGCGCCGCGCCGGCATTCGAAAATACCAGATGTATTTTCCGGCCGGACTGAACGGCAAATCATCGCTGGAATTTCTTGAAACGGGAAACTACTTAGGAGCGAACACGATGAGTCATTGCGTTTTCCGGATTGCCGCCGCCCCATTGCGCGGCCTGTGCGCCACGCTGGCCTTGTTGCTCGTCGGCGGCGTCCATGCCGCCGAGCCTGCATGGACGCCGACGAAGGCCGTCGAAGTGGTGGTCGGCGTCGGTCCTGGCGGCTCCATGGACCGCACCGCCCGCATGCTCAGGGATGCGCTGGCGGCCGAGGGGCTGGTCCCCGCTGAAACCACCGTGGCCAACAAGCCGGGCGGCGGCCATGCGGTGGCTTTCGCCCATACGCTGCGCCAGGCCGGCAATCCCCACGTCATCCAGGTGGTCAACTCGCCGGTGGTCACCAACAAGCTGCTGGGCCGCAGCCCGATCGACTATACGCAGTTCACCCCGCTCGCCGTGCTGTTCGACGAACAGTTCCTCTTCGCCGTGAAGTCCGATTCGCCGATCCGCGACGCCCGCGACCTGTTCGAGCGCGTGCGCCAGGACCCGGCCAGCGTCAGCTTCTCGGTCTCCAGCGGCGTGGGCACACTCAACCACATCGCCGCGGTGCAACTGGCCCAGGCCGCCGGCGCCGACATCCAAAGGCTCAAGACGGTGAGCTTCGGTTCCGCCGCCGAGGGTGTGACGGCGACCCTGGGCGGCCATGTGGACGTGGCCATCACCACGCCTTTCAGCCTGGTGCCGTTCGCCGAGGCCGGACGCCTGCGCCTGATCGCCGTGGCCGCCGGCAAACGGCTGCCGGGCGCGCAACTGGAAGGCGTGCCCACCTGGCGGGAACTGGGGGCCGACGTGGAAATCCGCGGCTGGCGCGTGGTCGTCGGCCCGCCGGACCTGACGCCCGAGCAGGTGCGCTTCTGGGAGGAGGCCATCCGCCGCGTGACGCTGACGCCCCAGTGGCAGGCCGAACTCGAACGCAACCATCTCACCGACCGCTACGGCGGCAGCGAGGCCGCCAGGCAGTTGTTCGACAGCGATGCCGCGCGCCTGCACGCGCTCTACACCGCCCTGGGCCGGCTGGGGAACTAGGACATGGCCGTACGCATTGCCCTGCGCGGCGCCTCGCCCGCCGGCCCGATTCCCGCTGCAGGCAAGGTGGTCGGCCAGGCATGATCAACAAGATCCTCGCTCTGTTCTGCATCGTCCTGGCGACGGCGTGGTACCACGGCGCGACGCGCATCCCGGCCCTGGCCAGCGGCGGCGACCCCTTGGGGCCGCGCGCCTTTCCCATGCTGCTCGCGGCGGGCCTGCTGGGTTGCGCGGCGCTGCTGTTCTTCGAGGCCCGCCGTCAGGGCAGCCCGGCCATGGAACGCGGGGACACCGATCTGCGTGCGGTGGGCGTGGCCATCGGCCTGATCGCGCTGTATTTCGTCCTCTTCGAAAGGCTCGGCTATCTGCTATCGACCATGCTGTTCATGGCCGCCGGCATGCTCTGCTGCCATGCCAACAAGCGCGTGGCGCTGATCTGCGCGCTGGCCTTCCCGCTGTGCTCGAACCTGCTGTTCGCCCGTCTGCTGAAAGTACCGCTGCCGTCCGGCACGCTGTTCTCCTGAGGTGCCCATGGACGTCTATGCCCAGATGCTGCAGGGATTCGCCACCGTCCTTCAGCCCATCTACCTGTGGTACACGTTGCTGGGCTGCCTGCTCGGCACCGTCATCGGCGTGCTGCCGGGGCTGGGGCCGGCGGCGGGCATCGCCCTGCTGCTGCCGATCACCTTCGGCATGGACCCGACCGGCGCCCTGATCATGCTGGCCGGCATCTACTACGGCGCCATGTACGGCGGCTCCACCACCTCCATCCTGATCAACACGCCGGGCGAATCGGCGGCGGTGATGACCACGCTGGACGGCTACCAGATGGCGCGCCGCGGACGGGCCGGCGCGGCGCTGGCGGTATCGGCCATCGGCTCGTTCATCGCCGGCACCATCTCGGTGCTGCTGCTGAGCCTGTTCGCGGTACCCTTTTCCGAATTCGCCCTGCACGTGGGGCCGGCGGAATTCTTCACCCTGCTGCTGTTTTCCATGTGCTCGGTGGCGGCGCTCACCGGCAAGTCGCTGGCGCGGGGCCTGTTCTCCATGCTGCTGGGGCTGGTCATCGCCACGGTCGGTATCGACCTGCAGAGCGGCATGCCGCGCTTCACCGGCGGCCACGTGGAACTGCTCGACGGCATTCCCTTCCTGATCGCGGCGGTGGGCCTGTTCGCCCTTGCCGAAGTGTTCGTGAACCTGGAAGCCCATCTGCGGGGGCGTTCCGAGGTGCTGGGCATCTCCGGCCCCCTGTGGCTGACCCGCGAGGAATGGCGACGCTCGGTGTGGCCCATCCTGCGCGGCACCGGCATCGGCTTCGTCAAGGGCCTGCTGCCCGGCGGCGGCGCCACCATCGCCACGGTGCTCTCCTACAGCCTGGAGCGCAGCCTGTCGAAGGCGCCCGAGCGCTTCGGCAAGGGTGCGATCGAGGGCGTGGCGGGGCCGGAAGCCGCCAACAATGCCGCGGTGGGCGGCAATCTGGTGCCGCTGCTCACGCTCGGGCTGCCCAGCGGCAGCACCACGGCGATCCTGCTGGGCGCCTTCGTCATGTTCGGCATCCAGCCCGGGCCCATGCTGATGCAGCAGCACCCGGAACTGGTGTGGAGCGTGATCCACAGCATGTACGTGGGCAATCTGGCCCTGCTGGTGCTCAACCTGCCGCTGATCTTCATCTTCGTGCGCCTGCTCTACATCCCCACCGGGCTGATGCTGCCCGGCATCGTGGTCATCGCCGGCATCGGCATCTACTCCATCAACGGCAGCGTGTTCGATCTCTACCTGGTGCTGGCCTTCGGGCTGCTGGGCTACGCCTTCCGCAAGTTCCAGGTGCCCACGGCGCCGCTGGTGCTGGCCATGGTGCTGGGCGACCCGCTGGAGCAGTCGCTGCGCCAGGGGCTGACGATCTCGGGCGGGTCGCCGGCGATCTTCGTCGCCAGTCCCATCGGCCAGGTCTTCACGGCGTTGAGCGTCGGCATCCTCGTGCTCAGCTTCGTTCTGCATCAGCGGCGCGTCTGGCGCGGCGCCCTGGCATGAGACGCCGCGACACCGCTTACCCCCGGAGAATCCATTGAGCACAGCAACGTCCACGGCCGCCTCCGTCGCCACCCGTGGCGCACAGCTCGCGGACTACATCGCCACGGCCACGGGGCGCGCCTTGCCCGAAGCGGTGCGGCAGGCGGTGCGCCGCGCTCTGATCGACCATCTGGCCTGCGCCCTGGGCGCGGTCCACGATCCCGCGGTACGCGCGGTGCGCCATACCGCCGCCCGCTGGCAGGCTCGCGGCACGGCCCGCATCTACCTGGGTGGGCGCACCACGCCGGCGCTGGCCGCGCTGGTCAACGGCACCATGGCCCATGCGATGGACTACGACGACACCCACCCCGGCGGCCCGTGCTGGTCCACCGCCCTGGCGCTGGCGGGCGAAGCCGCCGACGGGTACCGCCGGGTCGTGCCCGCCTTCGTCGCCGGCTACGAGGTCATGGCGCGCCTGGGCGGCGGCGGCCCGCCGGGGGTGGGGCGCAGCCTGCAGCGGCGCGGCCTGCATCCGACCTCGGTGGTGGGCCGCGTCGGCGCCGCGGCCACCGCCTGCGTCATGCTCGGCCTCGACCGCGGCGCCATCGCCCACGCGCTGGGCGCGGCGGCCACCACGGCGGGCGGCCTGCTCGGTTCCTTCGGCACCCACGGCAAGCCCTTCCACGCCGGCAAGGCCGCCATGGACGGCATCCTCGCCGCTCAACTGGCGGCGGACGGCTTCGTCGCCGCCACCGACCTGTACGAAACCGGCCAGGGCCTGCTCGGTGCCTTCATCCAGGACGGTGACGCCGTCGTGCCGCCACTGGATTTCGGCCACTGGGAACTGCTTGACAACGGGCTCAAGCTCTATGCTAGTTGCCGCGCCACCCATGCCAGCGCCCAGGCCGCCCGCAGCCTGGCGCCGCGCATCGGTGCGCGGGCGGTACGCCGCGTGCGTGCGCTCATCCACCCCAACGGCCTGGTCACGGCCGGGCGGCGCGCACCGGCCACGGCACTGGAAGGCAAGTTCAGCATTCCGTTCTGCATCGCCCTCGGGCTGCGCGGCTACACGCTGGCCGCCACCGACTTCGTGGATGCGGTGTTCGCCGACGAGCGCGTGACCCGCATCGTCCCGCTCGTGGAACTCGAAGCGGTCGACGGCCAGCCGGCGCACGAAGCGCATCTGTTCGTCGAGCTGGAAGACGGCGAACGCCTGCAGGCCGATACCGACGTGGTGCGCGGCGTGCCCCAGAACCCGCTGAGCGAGGCGGAGCTGGCGGAGAAGTTTCACACCCTGGTGGCCCAGGTCGCCGGCCCCGCCCGTGCCGCCGAACTGTATCGCGCGGCATCCGCCGTCGGGGACCCGGCCACCCTTCCCGCCCTGCTCGCCGCCCTCGCGCCGGACAGCGCATCCGGCGACGGCTGAGGGCACCGGCCGCCGGCAGGCGCGGCCAACCTTTCCACATCCCCTGTTTCCACCCCAGGCTCGGCCAGGCTCGCGCCCGGCCGTCCCTCAACGCTTCACGAGGACGCATCCATGCACCTGTCAACCCTCATCGCCCGCAACATCGCGGGTCTGCGCACCCAGCAGTTTTCCGCCGCAGCGCGCGCCAAGGCCGAACTGGCGATTCTCGATACCGTCGGCGTGATGCTGGCCGGCAGCGACCACGCCGGGGTCTCCGCACTCAAGCGCGTCGTCCTCGGCAACGGCAGCGACGGCCAGTCCACCGTGGTCGGCGACCCGCGCCGGGCCGGACTGCTCGATGCGGCGCAGATCAACGGTATGGCCGCGCACATGCTCGACTTCGACGATTCCAACTCGCAGTTGTTCGGCCATCCTTCGGTGGCCGTGCTGCCCGCCCTGCTGGCCCTGGCCGAACGGGAGGGGGCTTCGGGCCGGCAGGTGGTGGAGGCCTACCTGGGCGGCTTCGAGGCAGCCGCCCGCATCGGTACCGGCATCAGCCGCTACCAGTACACGCTGGGCTGGCACCCGACCAGTTCGGTGGGTATCTTCGGCGCGGTGGCGGCATGTGCGCTGCTGCTCGACCTGGACGAGGCGCGCATCGCCCAGGCGCTGGGCATCGCCGCCTCCATGAGCGCGGGGGTGAAATCCAATTTCGGCAGCATGACCAAGCCGCTGCACGTGGGGCAGGCCGCGCGCAACGGCCTGCAGGCGGTATTGCTCGCGGCGGAGGGCTTCACCGCCGCGAGCGACGCCTTCGAGCATCCGCAGGGCTACCTGCGCGTCTACAACGGCGGCAGCGAAAACTACGACATCGACAGGCTGCTGGCGGGCTGGAACGACCCGCCGTGCGTGCTCGATCTGGGCATCAAGCAGAAACGCTTTCCGGTCTGCTATGCATGTCTGGCCCCCATCGACGGCATCCTCGCCCTGCGGGACGCCCACGGGCTGCGGGCGGAAGACATCGAGTCCATCCGCGTCGAAGTCCATCCGATCCGCTTTCCGCACATCAACGTACCCGATCCCGCCTCGCCGCTGGAAGCCAAATTCAGCGTGCATTTCTGCGTCGCCCAAGCCTTCCTGCGCGGGACGCTGCGCATCAGCGACTTCGAGGACGACAGCTACCGCGATCCGCTGGTGCGCAGCCTGATGGCACGGATTTCCTTCGGCAGCTACGGGGAGCAGGACAACCTGGGCGGCGCCGAGGTCAGCGTACGTACCCGGGACGGCAGCCTGTATCAGACCCACGTCGTCAAGGCCCTCGGTGCGGGATACGACCACCCCCTCACCCCCGCGATGGTGCGGGCCAAGTTCGAGGAATGCGCCAGCCGGATTCTGCCCGCGGCGCAGGTCCATGAACTTTACGAACTTCTCGGCACGCTTTCTTCGCTGCCCGACATACGCCGGCTGACCGCCGGCCTCGCGGAGAATTCATTAAGCCACGGGGAAAATCGATAAGAGAAGCTTCATGGAAAATAAAACGCGAATTTCATCCGACCGCCAACATGAATATATTTCCACAATAAATACATGATGTTGAACACCGATTCCGCAGTTCGTCATTTCATCTTTTCCATATTAATGGGAAAGTAAATATAAATCGTGATTTTTCCGCTCATGTACCGGCACGTAGGCTCCGTCCCTGCATTCACTCTTCGTGAATACAGAATCGAACAAATAAACTCATTCAATCGGAGCGTTTCATGAAAGGAAAAATCCTGATGCTCGGCATGACAGCCGGTCTGCTGCCGCCGGCTTCCGCACAATCGTCGGTAACGCTGTACGGCCTGCTCGACGCGGGCTACGTTTATCAGAAGACGGACGGCTACAAGGATCGTCATGCCATAGACAGCGGCAACGTCTCGGGGTCGCGCTGGGGGCTGCGCGGCAGCGAGGATCTCGGCAACGGCCTGACTGCCCTGTTTCTGCTCGAAGGCGGCGTAGATATCGATACAGGTACCCAGGCGCAGGGTGGCAGTCTGTTCGGCCGCTGGGCATACGTCGGGCTGCGCGGCGGCTTCGGTGAAGTCCGCCTGGGCCTGCATCGCAATTTCGGCTACGACTGGGGCGCCGCGGAAGCCAGCCCGTTCGGCGCCGCGTGGTCCAACGCCGCGGCGGGCCGGACGTTGGGCTATCGCAGCGGGGATTTCGGCCCCAACGGCGGACGCCTGCAGAATTCAGCCTTCTATGTTTCCCCCAGTTTCGGCGGTTTCCAGGCCGGCGTCGGCTACAGCTTCTCCGCCAACGCGGACGAGCAGGCCGGCACCAAGAACAACAACCGCGTGCTCAGCGCAGGCCTGCGCTATCGCAACGGCCCCCTGAGAGGGGCGCTGACCTACGAGAAGCTCCGGGCAACCGAGCAGATCGCAACCAGAAAGGACGCCTCCAACCTGCAGGCCGCACTCAACTACGATTTCGGTCCGTTGCGCCTGTACGGCGCCTACGGCCGGGTCGAGGACGGCAACGGCGGCATCTTTGCCGGGCACGACAAGGTCGACAGCTACACTGTGGGCGCCAGCATCCCCGTCGGCAAGGGCTCGATCCTGACGTCCTGGCAAAAGGCCAAGCAGGCCCGGGTGGATGGCCATGCGCTGGCCTACCTGCACCCCCTGTCGAAACGCACGGACCTCTATGGCTTCTACAACAAACTGACGGATGACGACGTGGACACGCGCCAGGTCAGTTTTGGCGTGCGCCACCGTTTCTGATCCTCATCCGGCGAACCGCGGGCTGCGCCGTGGAAAGGCGCAGTTCCGGCAAACTCTTGTCATAGGTCAAGAAAAACAGGATCTTGCGAAGTTAACCGGAATCAAGTGAAAGACCGGTGCGCTTGCCCAGAATTCGGGCATGGACGCCACCACCACCGTTGCCCTCGCCCCCGCCCCGCCGCCCGAGCGCCATGACGCCCGGCTGGCCGGCGACCTGGCGATCTGGATCTTCATCCTCGCCGAACTGCTCGCCTTCGGCGTGTTCTTCGCCGCCTACGCCTTTGCGCGCGCCAACGACCCGGCGCTCTTCGCCGCCGAACAACTGGCGCTGAACCGCAGCGCGGGCGCGATCAACACCGTGCTGCTGCTCACCGCCAGCTACTTCGTGGTGCGTGCGGTGCATGCGGCCGAAGCCGGACGCGGGCACCGGGGGGCACGCTGGCTGCTGGCCGCGCTGGGCTGCGCGGCGGGCTTCGTGGCGATCAAGCTGGCCGAGTACGCGGCGGCCTTCGAGGCGGGCATCAGCCTGTCCAGCAGCACCTTCCACATGTTCTACCTGTCGCTGACCTTCTTCCACTTCATGCACGTGCTGCTGGGCATGGTCATCCTCGGCGCGCTGTGGGTGAACGCGCGCCGCGGGCGCTACGACGCCGACAACATGAACGGCATCGAAAGCGGCGCAGCCTACTGGCACATGGTGGACCTGGTGTGGCTGGTGCTCTTCCCGCTGGTTTACGTGATTCGTTGAGGGCGCCGCCATGATCCGCGACATCCGCTCCGCCGACCGCCGCAGCACCGTGCTGTGGGGGCTGCTCATCGTTGCCACCGCCTTCACCTGGGCGGTGGGCGAAGGCGGCGCCGGCGGGCCGGTCATCGCCGCGCTGCTGCTAGGCGTGGCTCTGCTCAAGGGTGCGGCGGTGATCCTCGACTTCATGGCGCTCGCCCGCGCGCCGCTGCTGTGGAAGCTCCTCACCCTCGGCTGGCTGGCGCTGGTGTGCGCGCTGATCGGCCTTGCCTACTGGAAAGGAATGCCCTGATGGACCTCAACACCCCGCATGTCGACATCCCCTTCTACCAGCCGGCCGGCGACGAGATCGAGGTCTTCGAGCACGCCTGGAAGAACCGCCTGCCGCTCTTGATCAAGGGCCCCACCGGCTGCGGCAAGACGCGCTTCGTCGCCCACATGGCCGCGCGCCTGGGCCGCCCGCTGTACACCGTGGCCTGCCACGACGACCTCACCGCCGCCGACCTGGTGGGCCGCCACCTGATCGGCGACGGCCAGACCGTGTGGTGTGATGGCCCGCTGACCCGCGCGGTGCGCGAAGGCGGCATCTGCTACCTGGACGAGGTGGTCGAGGCGCGCAAGGACACCACCGTGGTGCTGCACCCGCTGGCCGACGACCGCCGCCTGCTGCCCATCGACCGTACCGGCGAACTGCTGGCCGCGCCGCCTGAATTCATGCTGGTGGTGTCCTACAACCCCGGCTACCAGAACCTGCTCAAGGGCATGAAGCCTTCCACCCGCCAGCGCTTCGTCAGCCTGCGCTTCGATTTCCCCGACGCCGCGCGCGAGGAGGCCGTGCTGCGCGGCGAAACCGGCTGCGACGCCGACCTGGCGCGCCGCCTGGTGAACATCGCCCGGGCGCTGCGGGCATTGAAGGACCAGGACCTGGAGGAAGCGGCCAGCACCCGCCTGCTGGTCTATGCCGCCACCCTGGTGCGCGCCGGCATGGCCCCGCTGGCGGCCTGCCGCGCGGCCATCGTGGAAAGCCTCACCGACGACGCGGAAGTGGCCGAGGCGCTGATGGAAGTGGTCGCCGCCACCTTCGGCCATTGACAGCCCCCGGGACGCCCCCCATGAGCCACGACGAACCCGACCTGCTGAAGGAAAACATGCCCGGCCCGCCGCTGGCTGTCGCCGCGGAGGCGCTGTTCCTGATCAACCTGATGATCCTGCCCGGCGTGGGCTTCGCCCTGCTGATGCTGCTGTGGCTGTTCAAGCGCCGCCACCCCTCGCCGCTGGTGCGCAACCACCTGCAGCAGACCGTCACCGTCAGCATCTGGGGCGGCTTCATCCTGGTGGGGCTGTCGGTGGCGGTGTTCCTGCTCGGCGGCTTCGACAACCCCTGGTCGTGGGTCATCGGCGTGCTGTACTTCGTCTGCCTGCACGCCACCCTGATCATCTTCGGCGTCATGGGGCTCAACGCCGCCATCCTGCAGCGCCCCTACCGCTACCCGGTGCTCGGGCCGCGCCTGGAAGACTGAATGCCATGTCTGCCAGCACGCCGCGCAGGGTGATCCCCATCGTCCAGGCCAATACCGCCGCCGGCCGCCTGGGCCTCAACCGCGTGCAGAAGCAGCGCCTCGCCACCCAGGCGGGCCTCTTCGTGTTGTTCGTCCTGGCGCCGGTGTTCGACCTCTTCCGCTACGACCTGGATGCCGGCCACGCCTGGCTGCTGGGCATGCAATGGCGGCTGGGGCTGGACGACTTCCTCGCCGGGCGCATCGGCGCGCTGGAGGCCGGCGCCAACGTGCTGCTGCGCCTGTTCCTGCCCATCTTCGCCGGCGCGGCGGCCTTCATCTGGGTAGCGTACCGGTGGGGGCGGCTGTACTGCGGCTGGCTGTGCCCCCACTTCTCGGTGGTGGAGACCATCAACAAGCTCATGCTGCGCGCCTCCGGCAAGCCCAGCGTGTGGGAGAAGAAGCCGCTTGCGCCCTGGGAGCCGGACGGCATGCCGCGCCGCACCGATGCGCGCTGGTGGCTGCTGGTGGCGCCGGCCGCGGTGCTGTTCGCCTTTGCCTGGGCGGTGGTCTTCCTCACCTACCTGCTGCCGCCGGCCGAGGTGTACGGCAACCTCCTGCACGGTACGCCCACCCGCAACCAGGCGCTCTTCATCGGCGCGTTCACCGCCGTGCTGAGCCTGGAATTCCTCTTCGCGCGCCATCTCTTCTGCCGCTTCGCCTGTGCGGTGGGCCTGTTCCAGAGCCTGGCCTGGGTGAGCAACCGGGACGCCATGGTGGTGGGCTTCCAGCGCCAGCGCGCCAGCCAGTGCGCCACCTGCCTGCCCAACCGGGAATCGGCCTGCGACATGGTCTGCCCCATGCGGCTCAACCCGCGCAACATCAAGCGCCACATGTTCACCTGTACCCAGTGCGGCCAGTGCCTGCAGGCCTGCGAGCAGAGCCAGCGCGGCAACCCGCAGGGACCGCTGCTGACCTGGGTGAGCGACGAAGCCGCGCGCCAGAACGAGGCCGGCTTTCGCGCCGGCCGCGGCCAGTAGGGGGCACGCACATGGAAGAGACCGTCGGCAAGCTCTGGCACCGCCTGATCACCCGCGCCGCCGGGGTGAGCTACCCGGCCGCCGCAGTGCGCCTGAAGGAAGTGGAGCGCACCGCCGGGGTGTTCTTCCGCGCCCTGGGCGGCGACCCCGGCCTGCGCGTGGCCGCGGCCACGGTGGACCCGCACGCCGCGCGGCGCGGACTTCTGGCCCGCGTGGCCGGCATCGGCGACCGCGCGGCCCACGCCCGCATGGACGCAGCCACCCTGCGCCTGCCGCCGGAAATCGACGCCTTCCCCGACCGCGCGCTGAACCGCGACCTCTACCTGTGGCTGGCCGCGCTGGCCGCCGCCCAGGCGCAACTGCCCCCCGGCCCGGCGGACGAGACCGACTTCCAGCGCAGCCAGCGCGCGGTGCTGGCCGCACTCGCCACCTGGCCGGGCGTGGCCGCACGCTACCGCCGGCTGGTGGAGGCCTATGTGCCTCGCCGCCTGTCCGGCCTGCGACCCGATACCGTTCGCCCTGAGCCTGTCGAAGGGCGATTGTCGCGACAGGGCTTCGACAGGCTCAGCCCGAACGGCTTGACTCGGCTCGTTGCGGGGCTGACCAAGCCCAAGATGCCGCCGGCCGAACGCGCGCGCGAGGAGGCCATCGTCGCCGCCCTGCGCGAACCGGGCAGCGTCGCGGCCCTCCCCCCGGTGCCGCCCGGCACGCCGCCGGCCGCGCCGGTGCTGCTGTGGCTGGCGGGCGGCGACGCCGCGCCCGCGCCCTTCCCCCGCGCCGCGAACCCCGACCCGGAAAACGCCGCCAGCGGTGGCCCCCCGCCGGCCGAGGAAACCGAACGCCACGCCCACCGCGCCGAGCGGGTGGACCTGCCCCAGGAAAAGAACGGCCTGATGATGGTGTTCCGCGCCGAGAGCCTGCTGGCGGTCACGGAATTCCTCAAGCTCAACCGCCCCACCGACGACGAGCCCGACCCCAACGCCGCCGACGCGGCCCGCGACCTGGACCAGCTTTCCCTGGCCGAGAACGAGGACCGCGTCGCCTCCAGGGTGCGCTTCGACCTGGACCTGCCCTCGGCCGCCGAGGACGACGTGGTGCTGGGCGACGGCATCCCCCTGCCGGAATGGGACTACCGCAAGCAGCGCCTGCTGGAAGACCACGTGCGCCTCACCGAGATGGCCGCCCGCCACGCCACGCCCTGCCCGCTGCCGCCGCACCTGAAGCGCACCGCGCGCCGCCTGCACCAGCAGTTCTCCGCCCTCGCCCCCGGCCGGCGCTGGCTCAAGGCCCAGCCCGACGGCAGCGAGCTGGACGTGGACGCCGCCGTGCGCGCCCAGACCGACCGCGCCTGCGGCCGCCACCCCTCCGAACAGCTCTACCTCTCGCTGGAAAAGCGCGAACGGGATCTCGCCTGCCTGGTGCTGGCCGACCTGTCCCTGTCCACCGACACCTGGGTGTCCTCCGAAGCCCGCGTGATCGACGTGATCCGCGACGCCCTGCTGCTCTTTGGCGAGGCCCTGGGCGCCACCGGCGACGCCTTCGCCCTGGCCGGCTTCTCGTCCGTCAAGCGCAGCAAGGTGCGCTTCCACCGCCTCAAGGACTTCAACGAACGCTTCGACGACCGCATCCGCGGCCGCGTCATGGCCATCAAGCCGGGCTACTACACGCGGCTGGGCGCAGCCATCCGGCGCGCCATCCGGCTGCTGGAAAACCACGGCGCGGCGCGGCGCATCCTGCTCATCCTGTCCGACGGCAAGCCCAACGACCTGGACCTGTATGACGGCCGCTACGGCATCGAGGACACCCGCATGGCGGTCATGGAAGCCCGCCGCGCCGGGCTCACGCCCTTCTGCGTGACCATCGACCGGGAAGGCGCCGGTTACCTGCCCCACCTGTTCGGCCCCGCCGGCTACGCGGTGATCCGCAAACCCGAGGAACTGCCCGCCCGGCTGCCCCTGTTCTACGCTCAACTGACGAGGTGAAGCGATGATCCTGCGTGAACCCCCGCCCTGTGCATCGATGTTCGCCCCCGAACACCATGCGCCCCGCAGCGGCGAACGGCCGCTGGACCCGGAAACCGAACGCCTCGCCGCCCTGCTCGCCCAGGCCCCCCTCTTCAACGGCCTGGCCCACGACGAGATCGTCCATTTCACCCGCGGCGTGCGCGAGCAGAAGGTGGAAAAAGGCGTCGTCCTGTTCCACCGCGGCGACCCCTGCCACGGCTTCCACCTCGTGCTGGCCGGCCAGATCAAGCTCGCCTTCACCTCCGCCGACGGCCACGAGAAGGTCATCGAGATCATCCGCGCCGGCCAGACCTTCGGCGAGGCGGTGATGTTCATGGACAAGCCCTACGTGGTCATGGCCCAGGCCCTCACCGACAGCACCCTGCTGCACATCTCCAAGCACGTGATGTTCGACGAGATGGGCCGCGACCCGATGTTCTGCCGCAAGATCATCGCCGGCCTGGCCCAGCGCCTGCACCACCTGATCGCCGACGTGGAAACCTATTCCCTGCGCTCCGGCCGCGAACGCATCATCGGCTACCTGCTGCGCGAGGACGAACTGGACGGCGAAGGCCACGCCAGCGGCGCCGTATCCCTGCGCCTGCCCACCAGCAAGGGCACCATCGCCTCCCGCCTGAACCTGACCCAGGAACACTTCTCCCGCATCCTGCACGAACTGATCGACGCCGGCCTGATCGAGGTGGAGGGCCGCACCATCCACATTCCGGACATCGGGCGGCTGAGGAAGAGCCTGAACTGAGCGGCGAAGCGCATCCCACATATCGCCGCCCCAACGCTGTGGGAGCGGGCTTGCCCGCGATGCAGCAGTTCCGCATGCAAACATCGCGGGCAAGCCCGCTCCCACAGCCATACGATCATACCGACGATGGCGCCATTCCTGCGACGGTAATAGACTGCCGCGATCATCCGCGGAAGCACTTCATGGGCACCACACCGACAGACATCGAGCACGAGAAGGCCATCCGCCTATTCCCATGCGACTGGAGCATGCGCGCTGGGCGGCTGGCCGCATCGTCCCGTTTCCAGAAACGCGGTGGGTGAGCTACTGCTGGTGGATGCGCTGCAGCGGGCGAAGCGCATCCATGACGAAGGCGCCGGCACTCTCTTCGATGCACCCGCCCCTCATGCGGCCGGCTTCACCGCCGCGCCGGGCAATCCTTTGCTGCTGTTCCTGCCGGTACAGCCCCTGCAATGACCAATCAGGACACCGCGCACGCCCCCGACTGCAAGGCCTGCGCGCACTACTACATCACCCACGACCCGACCTTTCCCTACGGCTGCCGACGGCTCGGCTTCAAGACCCGGCGTCAGCCCGCGCAGGACGTACTGGCCTCGTCCGGCCTGCCATGCATGATGTTCGAACCCAAGGGGCGACGTGCCGGCGGCCGTTCGGGGGGTGGGTAGGCATTCTAGTACTTGTTCGGCCGCAACCCACTGCAGACCTTCAAAACAAAGTTTTCATAGACAGCTAAAGTACGATAGTACCCTTTCAACATCCTCTCAGAAAGCGGCCGCAGAGCGCTTGTGCTGCTCGCATCCCTCGACCGCCCGGGCTTCACATCTCGATCTGCTCAGAAATTTCCAAAGCGTCATCGACTTCGATGCCGAGGTATCTGACCGTACTCTCCACTTCGAGGAAGACGTGCGGAATCTGCTGCATGCGGCGAGGCCTGATCCTGCGCACGCGCGCTACAAGCTTGCTCCGGCGCGGCGCGAATTCGACGACATCATGGCTGCGATCAAGGCCGGCATCGTCATGCCAACCACCCGTGCAGCACTGTAAAAGGCTGAGCAGCAGGCGGTGCGCTGACGGCAGAAATCAAAAGCCCCGGACTGGCCGGGGCTCTTGAAATGGCGTTGGTTGCAAAGGCGGGATTTGAACGTTGCTTCCGTAAGCGGCCCCTGTACTTTCCGGGACTCAAGTAACGCCGAGCTATGTGCGTCCGTGACTCTCTGAGCACAGTTCAAGACCCTTGCACTCGATAATGTCGCACAGCTATTGCGATGGACCGCGGGCCGCTTTATCGCCGATCCTCCACTTGCGTACGGTGGAAGGACGCAATGAGAGGTCCGAGGGCAAGTAATACTTTTCGCATTCGAATTCCGTTCAGTTGAACCGTCATGCCTCGACGGTATCAGTGGTCGTCTGCCCGGTCAGGGTGGCGTTGTCGATCACGAAGCGATACTTGACGTCGCCCTTGAGCATGCGCTCGTACGACTCGTTGATCTGATCCGCGCGGATCAGCTCGATATCGGCGACGATGCCGTGCTCCGCGCAGAAATCCAGCATCTCCTGCGTTTCGGGGATGCCGCCGATCATCGAGCCCGCAATCGAGCGCCGCGTCATGATCAGGTTGAACACGTTCGGCGACGGATGCGGCGTAGCTGGCGCGCCGACCAGGGTCATCGTGCCGTCGCGTTTCAACAGCGCCAGAAATGCATCGAGGCCGTGTGGTGCCGCCACGGTGTTCAGGATGAAGTCGAAGCTCCTGGCGTGTGCGGCCATTTCCTCGGCATTGCGCGACACCACCACCTCATCGGCACCCAGTTCCTTCGCCGCCCCGCGCTTGGATTCGGAGGTGGTGAAGGCCACGACGTGGGCGCCCATCGCGTGGGCCAGCTTGATGCCCATGTGCCCCAGGCCGCCGATGCCGACGACGCCCACCTTCTTGCCCGGCCCGGCGTTCCAGTGGCGCAGCGGGGAATAGGTGGTGATGCCCGCGCATAGCAGGGGGGCGACGGCGGCAAGCTGCGCCTCGGGGTGGCGGATGCGCAACACATAGCGCTCGTGCACCACGATCTTTTGCGAGTAGCCGCCCAGCGTCCAGCCGGGCTCGTCCGGCGTCGGGAAGTTGTAGGTGCCGATCATCCCTTCGCAGTAGTTCTCCAGGCCGGCCTCGCAATCGTCGCAGTGCTTGCAGCTATCGACGATGCAGCCGATGCCGACCAGATCGCCTGCCTTGAAGTCCGACACGTGCGCACCGACCGCCGACACGCGCCCGACGATCTCATGGCCCGGAACGCAGGGGAACTGGGTACCCGCCCACTCGGCGCGCACCTGGTGCAGGTCCGAGTGGCAGATGCCGCAGAAAGCGATGTCGATCTGGACATCGTGCGCGCCTGGCGCGCGGCGGGTGATTTGGAGCGGCTCCAGGGGTTTGTCGCCAGCGTGGGCGCCATAGGCTTGTACAAGCATTTGAAGTCTCCTTCGTGCATTGGCTCAGATGAACATTTTCCCGGCCCGGTTGATGAACCAGTAGCTCATTTCGCTGGTTTTCTTGCCTGATCCTATGAGTGGAAGAATGATTTGCAGGCAGGATTCTGCGTGCCGGGTACAGTCCCCTGCGGAGGTTCCAGGCAAACATGACACCCAGACACGACACGGTAGTCCGATATGGATCGCCACAAGAAACCCTCGTGCGCGTCATTGGCTCGAGGACGAGCGGAACGGGCGACTTTGGGACGCCGATCGCCGGCCTCAGCTTCTTTCGGCGCGAAGCGCCTTCACCGCCCGCCGTCTGCATGGTCGAACCGAGCATTATCCTCGTCGCCCAAGGCGCGAAGCGGATGTGGGTAGGTGGCGAGGCGTACCCCTATGACGCCTCGCGATTCCTCATCACTTCATTGGATATACCCGTCAATTCGGAGGTCATGGTGGCCAGCCCGGAGCAGCCCTATCTGGGACTGGCCCTGAAGCTCGATCTGCGCATGCTGGCCGAGCTGATCGCGCAGGGCGGTCTGCCGCCGCGTCGTGATCGAGCGATGGGAATGGGGGTGGGCATCGGAGTGGCGACACCCACCATCCTGGCGCCATTCGGGCGTCTGCTGGAACTGCTGGATGAGCCGGAAGCGATCCCCGTGCTTGCACCGTTGATCCAGCGGGAGATTCACTACCGGCTCTTGATGAGCGATCAGGCGGCCAGGCTGCGGCAGATCGCTTCCGTGGACGGCCAGGGCCATCGGATTGCAAGAGCCATCGACTGGCTGAAGCTGAACTACGCCTTGCCGCTTCGCGTCGATGAACTCGCGGCCCGGGTGCAGATGAGCACGCCGACGTTTCATCACCATTTCCGGCAGCTCACCGCGATGAGCCCGTTGCAGTACCAGAAGTGGCTTCGGTTGAACGAGGCGAAACGACTGATGTTGAACGAGCACCTGGACGTGTCGAGTGCGGCCTTCAAAGTGGGCTACGAGAGCCCCTCCCAATTCAGCCGCGAATACAGCCGTCTGTTCGGCGTGCCCCCCAAGCGAGACGTTGCGGCATTGCGGGAGCATGCCAATGCAGCCAGTCAGAGCGAGGGCACGCTGCGCAACAACGCAGCATAGGCCTCACGGCGATCCGGTACACCGCTGCTCATTGGAGGCCGCGCCGCCGGCTCTCGGCCTGCAGCATCCCCTCGATGCGCTCCAGCAGTCTGCGCATCGCACCGAGGCCCGGCGCGTCGTCCGGTATCTGTTCGGCAAGCGTGGCTTCGAGTGTATCCAAGGCCTGCCTGCCGGCTTCCAGGCATTCGATGTGGGAAAAAACGTGTTCCTGCGGCGTGCAGGCCAGTGCAGTGCCAATGTCGGCGAGCGTGGCTCCCTCCATCCCGGCTTCGGCCTTCTTGCCCAGCGAAGCACGCACTTGTTCGTTTCGTTGCGCCTGTTCCCAATCGTCCCACCCGTAGTCGCGCCCGTCGCCGGTAACGGTGAGTGGTATCCGGCGCAGCGACTGCGGCAGCTTGTGGTTGATCCACTGCAGCAGGCTGATGCGATGCTCGGTGTCCTGCGGATGCAGTTGCGCACCGAAACGCTCGAACAGGCCGTCGATCAGCAGGAGACAAGGTGCCACAGCCCGCAGGCCGATGCGTCCAACTAGCGCCTCGAAGAGCCAGGCTGCCAGTTGCAGATCCTTGCTGCGCCTGGCCAGTGCCTGCGCCGACAGTTCGCTTGCCGCCACCCAATCGGCGCGCTTGAATTCGTGTCTCCAGATGCCGGGCGGCACGCTGCCGTCTTCCTCCTGGCGCTCGTGGCGAATGCGCGCATAGCTCTCGTCTTGTGTGGCTGGATGGCCGGTGGCTGCATCTCCGGGAATCTTCGCCAGCATCTCCGTCGCATCGACTCCAACCAATCCGGCAAAGAACGGGTCGAGCCTGGACTCCAGATCATCACTGGTACTCATGGCGGACTCCTGCGTTTGTAACGGCAACCAGCACCATCATCCCGTCATCTGTCATTTGCGGGAATCTTCTGCGTCATCCCTCGGCAACGTGCTGGATGCCCGATGAGGAACCCATCGACTCGCCCGCGCGTAGCGCCCGGGAGGCTGGCCCACGTGGCGGCTGAACGCGGTGCTGAACGTGCTTGCCGATCCGTAGCCTACGCGCTCGGCGACCTCGGCGATCCCGAGATCATGGCCGCGAAGCAGGTCCTTCGCCAAGGCCATGCGCCAAGCCAGCAGGTACTCCATCGGCGGCAGACCCACCGTACGCGTGAACCGATCGTAGAACGCAGAACGCGATAGTGCGGCCTTCTTCGCCAGTTGCGCCACCGTCCAGGAGCGTGCGGGGTCTCCGTGCATATGCCGGATCGCCTGTGCGATGCGCGCATCGGCCAGGCCGCGCAACAACCCGGGCGGCGCATCCTCTCCCGACGTCGACCGCAGGGCTTCGATGAGCAGCACCTCCACCAGTCGTGAGAGTACGAGGTCGCGGCCGGGCCGCTGTTCGCCCGACTCTCCATCGACGAGTCGCACCAGCACCGACAGGCGCTCGACGCCGCGCACGTGGATCAATGCGGGCAACAGCGACACCAGCAAGGCTGCATCCGGCGAGTCGAAGACAAAGTAGCCGCCGAGCAGGCGTACATCGGGTGGACCGCTGCGCGTGCCGTGGCGAACTTCACCCGTTTGCCCGGCTGCAGCCTTGGGGTCGATGCGCGTGGGCGCCACCGGCCCGAAACCCGACAACACGAAGCCAGGGGTCGCCGGCAGGAGCACGAAGTCGCCAGTCTCCAGCGCGATGGGAGCCCAGCCATCGACGGCCAGACGGCAACTGCCTTCGAGCACGACGCAGAAGCTCGGCTGCCCGAAGTGATCGTAGCGGACCCCCCAGCGGCCGGCGCCGCTGATGCCTTTGGCGAACACCGTGCGGGGCTGCAGCAGCGCGATGACTTCTGCAAGCGGATCGGTCATTGCAGGACAGTCGCCAATTGATTCCGGACTTTCCATTGTAGAGCGTCCTGTCTTTGCCCCCTATCGTGTCACCCATGCCAACCACCCTGGAAACCACCGTGAATACCGTGCTGATCACCGGCTGCTCCTCCGGCTACGGCCTGGAGACCGCCCGCTACTTCCACACGCAGGGCTGGAACGTCATCGCCACCATGCGCAGCCCGCACGAAAACCTGTTGCCCCGGTCGGAGCGGCTACGGGTACTGCCGCTGGACGTGACCAACCCGCGCAGCATTGCCGCGGCACTCGAGGCCAGCGGCCCCATCGACGTGCTCGTCAACAATGCCGGCATCGGCCTCTTCGGTGCGTTCGAGGCCACTCCGATGGCGACGACGCGCGAGGTCTTCGAGACCAACACGTTCGGCGTGATGGCAATGACGCAGGCGGTGCTGCCGCAGTTCCGCGCACGCCGCTCGGGTGTCGTCGTGAACGTCACCTCGAGCGCAACGCTTGCGCCCATGCCGCTGGTTGCCGCGTACACGGCGAGCAAGACCGCCGTGGAAGGCTTCACCGCTTCGCTGGCTTTCGAACTGGAGGCCTTCGACGTGCGCATGAAGCTGGTGCAGCCGGGTTACGCGCCGACCACGCGTTTCACGAGCAACGGCAGCGAGCGCATGCGTGGCTTGATCCCCGAGGCCTATCAGCCTTTCGCACAGCGCATTTTCGCTTCGCTCACGCAAGTTGGTGCCGTGACCACCGAGGCCGACGTCGCGGAAGCGATATGGCGCGCCGCCAACGACCAATCCGGCCAACTGCGATTCCCAGCCGGAGCTGATGCCGTGGCGCTGGCGGAGAGAATATGATGGCCCCATGGAGCCATCTGAAGCCGCTCGTGGCTGCGCTGCTCGCGGCAGCCAACCGCCCTATGCTCCGCCCCATCCCATCCACGCGACAACGCCCGGCTTGCCGGGCGCTGTCATGACTCAATGGCTGGTGCCTTCCTCCCGCATCACCTTGTTCCACACGTTGTACTTCCCCACCGGCTTCCGCATCGGTAGCCGCTTCACCTCTTCCAGCGTCCGTGCGTCATACACCACCACTGCCCCGTCGTCCTCCCACAGGCTGGCGAGCGCGTAGCGGCCGTCGCGGGTGAATTCCACGTGGGCCAGGGTGCGGCCGGGTTCGCCTGCGATCTCCCGCACCACTTCCAGGCTTTCCTTGTCGATGACCTGCAGCACGTGCTTGTTTTCCGGGCTCATCATGGAATCGACGAAGGCGTAGCGGCTGGCTTCGTGGCTGCGCAGGAAGAAGCCGGGGCCGCGGGTGGGGATGCGGCGCAGGACTTCCCAGGTGGCGAGGTCGATGACCGTGACCTCGGCGGCCTTGAGGTTGGTGCTGGCCATGACGCGGCGGCCCTGCCAGTCCCAGGTGATGCCGGAGCCCAGGTGGGGCATGCCGGCCAGCGGCAGGTCGGCGACCTTCTTGCGCACGTCCAGGTTCACCACCTGGCCCCTGCCCTCGCGGGAGGCGCCCATCAGTTCCGAGTAGTCCTGGGTGAAGAAGAAATCGTCCAGTACGTCGTCGAGCTGGGTGCGGCGGGGGTTGAGGTAACCGGGGATGAATTCGCCTTCACCCTGCTTGAAGTCGTGGATGAAGCCGATCGGGATGTCGTCCACCGCGCGGGTGTAGCTGATCTCCCAGACTTCGGGCACGTCCTTCAGCGCGGCGATGAAGGACTGCCGCGGAGTGGCTTCGTACACCGCGGAGACGCGCGAACTTTTCACGCCGTCCCGGTCGGTGGCGGCTATGGATTTGAGCAGGTTCAGGTCGCCGTCCAGCAGCACCAGGGTGTGGGGCAGGTAGTTGGCCACGGCGACGTGCTTGCCGTCCGGCGACACGGCGACGTTGCGGGTGTTGATGCCGGCGCGCACCTCGGCCACCACCTTGAGATTCCACAGGTCGTACTTGGTGACCCAGCCGTCCCGCGAGCCGAAGAACACGTAGCGCCCGCCTTGGGCGAATTTCGGCCCGCCGTGCAGGGCGTGGCGGCTGGGGAAACGGTGAATGGGTTCCAGGCGGTCGCCGTCCAGCACCGAGACGTGGTGGTCGCCCGCCTCCACCACCAGGAAGAGGTTGAGGGGGTCGGCATCGAACACGGGGCGGTCGGCGAGGGTGGCCGGATCGACGTGCTGGATGCGGGAGGCGCGGATGTCGGCCTCGGTCCAGCGCGGAGCGGGTACGACCGGGGAGTAGATCCACTCCACCAGCGCGGTGATTTCCGCGGCGGTCATGGTCTGGCCGAAGGGGAGCATCTGCGTGGCCGGGCGGCCTTCGCGCACCACTTGGAGCGCTTCCGCCTTGCGCAGGCGGGCAAGGTTTTCCGGCAGCAGGGCCGGGCCCATGCCGCCCAGGCGGTCGGCGCCGTGGCAGGTGGCGCAGTGCTGGGTGTAGTGCTGAGCCGCGTCGGTGGCGCGCGCCTTGGCCGGCATGAAGGCGAGCAGCATCGCCAGGCCGAACCACACCGCGGCGAGCACGATGATTCTGCGGGCCAGGGGCGGCAGCTTGGTCGAGGACGGCGGACGCAGTGGCTCGTCCCGCGGGCCCTCCTCTTCTTCCACCCAGGGTTCGAGCGGACGCGGCAGGTAGTCGCGCAGCGGTTTGTACTGGGGGTCCTGCTCGCGTCTATCCTGGGTCATGGGTTCACCGTGTGCGCGGCCGCACGCCGCAGGGGAATGAAGGGCGTGGTGCGCACGCGCTCGCCGGCTGCGCCAGGGGCCAGGCCGATCTCCTCGTCGGAGAGGTAGCAGGCGGGGTCTTCCGCCCACACGTCGCCGGTGATCTGCCCGGCGCGCACGCGCGAGCTGCCGTTGCAGATGTCCAGATAGGCGCATTGCCCGCAGCGCCCGCCCAGTTTGCGCGGATGGGCGCGCAGGCCGGCCATCAGCGGGTTGGAGAGATCGCTCCAGATGGCCGAGAAGGACCGCTCGCGCACGTTGCCGAGCGCCTCGTGCCACCACATGGTGTCCGGGTGTACGGTGCCCAGGTTGTCGATGTTGGCGACGTTGACGCCGCTGGCATTGCCGCCCCATTGCAGCAGCCGGAGGACCGTGCGCGAGGCGTGCTGCGGGAAGCGTTTCGCCACCCAGTGCAGCAGGTAGACGCCGTCGGCATCGTTGTTGCCGGTGACGAATTCGTGCGGCAGGCCGCGCCGCTCGCGCTCCAGACAGGTGTCGAACAGCAGGTCCATGGCCTGGCGGGTGGTCTGGTGGTGCGCGTCGTCGGCGCGGTATTTGTTGCCGCGCCCGGCGTAGTTGAGGTGGGAGAAGTAGAACTTGTGGATGCCTTCGTCTTCCACCAGGCGCAGCAGGGCCGGCAGGTCGTGGGCGTTGTCCTCGGTCATGGTGTAGCGCACGCCCACCTTCAGCCCGCGCTCGCGGCACAGGCGGATGCCGGCCATCGAGGCGTCGAAGGCGCCGGGCATGCGGCGGAAGCGGTCATGGGTGGCGCCGATGCCGTCCAGGCTGACGCCCACGTAGTCGAAGCCGATCTCGGCGATGCGGCCGATGTTGCCGGCGTCGATCAGCGTGCCGTTGGTGGACAGGCCCACGTAGAAGCCCATGGCCTTGGCACGCCGTGCGACGTCGAAGAGATCGGGCCTGAGCAGCGGCTCGCCGCCGGAGAGGATCAGCACCGGCACCCGGAAGGCCTTGAGGTCGTCCATGACGCGGAAGACTTCTTCGGTGGACAGCTCGCCGGCGAAGTCGGTATCCGCCGAGATGGAGTAGCAGTGCTTGCAGGTGAGGTTGCAGCGCCGGATCAGGTTCCAGATCACCACCGGGCCGGGCGGGTTGCGCCGGGGGCCGGCCGGGGCGGGATGGTCGAGTTCGCGGATGAACTGGGAGATGCGGAACATGGACGGGCCTCGCGGGTTATGTCCGATTACAGCGGGCCGGGCCACCGGGCGAAATGATCCGCATCAATCGCGCAGGCGCAGGCCGGTCTTTTTGAGGATGGCGGTGGAGAACAGCACCTCGTGATCACGCAGCGCGCGGGGGAATTCCACCGTCAGCAGGGCCTGCAGTTCGCCCACGCGCGCCAGCACTTCCTCCCGGCTGACGCCGTGCACCATGGCGAACAGGTTGTACGGCCATTCCGGCGGGCGGCGCGGGCGGCGGTAGCAGTGGGTGACGAAGGGCTGCGCTCCGACGCGCTCGCCGGCCGCGTCGATGGCCGCGTCGTCCACGTCCCACACGCTCATGCCGTTGGCGGTGTAGCCCAGGGCGTAGTGGTTGGGCACCGCACCGATGCGGCGGATCACTCCGCCGTCCAGCATCGCGGCGAGGCGGCGGATGACCTCGGCTTCAGGGATGCCGACACGCGCGGCGAGGGATTCGTAGGGCTTGGGCAACAGTGGCAGGCCGGCCTGGGTGGCGCGGATCAGGCGGCGGTCGATGTCGTCCAGCAGCGGGGCATGAGGCGCGTTCATCTCGCCTCCAGCTTCATGCCGACGAAGTACTCACGCTCCTTGGGGAAGCACTGCACCGCCAACCCGGTGGCGCGCTCGATCTCCCGCGCGCAGGCGGCGATACCGTCCGGCGTTTCGGTAGCGAGCACGAACCACATGTTGAGGCGGTGTTCGCGGCGGTAGTTGTGGGCCACTTCGGGAAAGCCGTTCACCCGCTCCACCACTTCGGCCCAGCGCTCCTCCGGCACTTCCATCGCCGCCAGGCAGAAGGCACCGCCGGCGCGCTCGATCTGGAACATGGGGCCGAAGCGGGTCAGCACGCGGTCGACAAGGAGGCGGCGCAGGCGGCGGATGACCTCCTCCTCGCCCAGCCCCAGGCGCTCGGCGACCACGCCGTAGGGCCGGTGGGCGAGCGGGAAGCCGCCCTGCAGACCGTTGATGAGGCGGCGGTCGATGTCGTCCAGCGGATCGCGCGGCGGCGCCAGTCCTTCAAGCATCGGCGGCCTCCGGGTCGGGCAGGTAACAGGCACCGCACTGCTTGAAGCGGCGGCGGCTGAACAGCACGGCGTGGGGCCAGGCGTCCAGCCCCAGGCGGGCGGCGATGGCATCGCGCCGGGCCAGCACCTCGTCCCGCGCACGGCCGTGGATCATGCAGAACAGGTTGTAGGGCCAGTGGGGCGGCGCGTGGCGGCGACGGTAGCACAGGGTAACGCCGGGCTCGGCGCCGAGCTGGCGGCCGAGTTCGGCGACGCGCCCGTCGGCCACGTCCCACACGCACATGGCATTGGCGGTGTAGCCCAGTTCGTGGTGGCGCACCACCACGCCGAAGCGGCGCAGCAGGCCGGCGGCCAGCCATTCGTCGATCAGCGCGCACACCAGGGCGCCGGAGAGTTCCACCCGCTCGCCCAGGGCGTCGAAGGGCCGCGGCACCAGGGGCAGGCCTTGCTGCAGCGCGTGCAGCAAGGCGTGTTCGATGCCGGGCAGTGCGCATGCCGCCCCCTCTCCCCGGCCCTCTCCCGCGAGGGGAGAGGGGAGTTTCGTCCCCGGAACGTCTGTCCGGGCAATGGTGTTCTCCCTCTCCCCTCGCGGGAGAGGGGCTGGGGGAGAGGGGGCCCCACCGCCCAGGTCGAAACCCAGGTCGATGTGGTAGGCCTCCTCCATGGGCAGCACGATGGCCGCCAGGCCGGTATCCGCCTCGATGCCGGCGAACACCGCGTCCAGCCGGGCGGCGTCGGGCGCCGCCACCACGAACCACAGGTTGTAGCGGTGCTCGCGTTCGTAGTTGTGGTTGACCTCCGGCAGCGCGCTGACCCGCGCCGCCACCGCGTCCAGATCGCCGGCCGGCACGGCCAGCGCGGCCAGCGCGCTGGCGCCCAGGCGGCGCGCGGCGACCACCGGGCCGATGCGGCTCACCACGCCGTCCGCCTGCCACGCCCGGTAGGCGGCGAGCACCGCGTCCTCGCTCATGCCGACGGCCGCGCCAATCTCGGCAAAGGGCCGCTCCACGAGCGGAAAGCCGTGCTGCCAATCGTTGAGCAGGCGCAGGCGGGCCTCGTCCATGACGGTCAGAACCCGATGCGCACGGCGCGGCTGGTGAAGAAGATGCCGCTGGGATGATCGGCGGGCAGTTCGGCGAGGGGGCGGCGGGTCCCGGTGTCGTAGACCACCACCTTGTTGTCGTCGCGCGCGGACAGCCACACGGCCTCGCCGCGCGGGGTGAATTCCATGTGCAGGATGGCACGGCCGGGCTTGAGCGTGTCCACCACCCGCTGCGCCTCGGTGTCGATGACCTGCACCGTGCCGTTGTCCGGGAAGGCGAAGTTCACCCATACCTGGCGGCCGTCCGGGCGGGCCATGACGAACACGGGTTGGCTGTGCACCGGCACGCGCGCCACCTCCTGCCAGGTGCGCGTATCCACCACCAGCACCTCGTGGCGGCCGATGGCGGGCAGCCAGGCGTAGCCCCCCGCCACCGCCCAGCCGCGCAAATGGGGCATCTTGTACACCGGCAGGGGCTCCTCGCCCTTGCCGTAGCCGGCAAGGATCTTCCTCACGCCGCGTTCCGGGTGCCACAGGTCGAGCAGCGCCAGGCCGTCCTCGCCGAACAGGCCGGCGATGAAGTGGCGGCCGTCCGGCGTGACCAGGGCGTCATAGGGCTGGCGGCCGGCGGGGTAGCGCTCGGTCTTCGGTGCGCGGGGATCGGACAGGTCCGTGACCCAGATCTCGCCGGCCTCGAACAGGGCGTAGGCGAAGCGCTGCCCCGGCAGGTCGGCTAGGCCGACCACCTTGGAGCGCTTGCCCGGCGCGTACTCGGCCGGCACTTCGGAAAGCTGTTCCAGCGTGTCCGCGTCGAACACCTTGAGGCCGCCCGGCTCGTAGTTCTGCGCCACCACTAGGCGGCCGTCCTGGGAGATGGAACCGCCGATGGAGTTGCCGGCCTGCACCACGCGGCGCTCGATGCGGGCGCGCAGCAGGTCCACCTTGGTCAACCCGCCGTCGCGGCCGAACACGTAGCCGTAGCGCCCGTCGCGGGAATAGGTGACGTGGGCGTGGGACAGGTCGCCCAGGCCGGGCACGGTGGCGAGACGCTCGCGGATGGTGTGGGAGACCACAGCCACCTGGCCGGTGGAGCGTTCGATGACCAGGCCCAGGTCGCCGGTGCCGCGCAGGGTTGGCGTGGCGGCACAGGCGGAGAGCAGCAGGACGGCGGAGGCAGACAGCAGCAGACTCCTCATCGCCCCACCCCATCGGCAGGGAAGCCGGCCATCAGCGTGCGCACCACCCATTCGGCCTCCGGCTCGCTCAGGAAGCGCGCCCAGCCGGGCATGGCGGTGCCGGGACGACCGTTCATGACCGTGGCGACCATGGAATCGACCGGCTTGCCGGCGAGCGTGTGCGGCAGCAGCGCCGGGCCGAGCCCGCCGGAGAGGGTGAGGCCATGACAGGAGCCGCAGTCCTGGCGGACCATGCTGACCAGTTCGCGCCGGCGTTCGGGCTGCGGATCGGCGGCGGCCGCGGCATAGGCGGCGATGAAGGCCGTGCCGAGCAGCACGGCCACATGGACGAGGAGAGGCGGAGGTTTCATCGCGGTATCCCGCTGCCGTAGGAACGGTGCCTACGATGGACCGGCAAGGGTGGAAAAACCTTGACTCGAATCAACGCGGCCGGGGCGGAGCGGGGTATCCGGACGGCCGTATCGCGGCCAGTGGGAGCGGCCTTGGCCGCGATACGGCCGCAAGACCGTCCCGGGTGCATCACTCCACCACGACCTTCCCCGTCATCTCCGGATGCGGGCCGCAATGGTAGGCGTGCTCGCCGGCCGCGGTGAAGGTGTGCGACCAGCGCTCGCCGGGGAAGAAGCGTTCCGATTCCTGCCCGCTGGCATCGAACGCCACCGAATGGCTGGTGCGCTTCTCCCGGTTCACCCAGGTGACGGTGTCGCCCGCGCGGACGTGGATGACGGCGGGGCGGAAGGCCGAATCGGCCACCTCGATCTCGTGCTCGGCCGCCCACGCCGCGGGCACCGCCAGCCAGGCCGTGAGCGCGAGAACGACGGCCGGCAGCCGGCGCGCCGCGCCGGTTGCCGCCCCTTTCTGCCGCCGTGCGGGACTCATCACTGCTTCGCCGCGGTGATGTGGGCCTTGGCGTCGATGCCGAGCTTGTAGCCCAGCGAGACGTGGTGGAAGCGGCCGGCCGCGTGGTCGTCGTGGATGGCGAAGCCGAAGTTGTAGGTCTTGCCCGCGGCCAGGGTCACGTCGCCTTCGCCGCCGGCGAACTTGCGCGCGAACACCACCGACCAGGTGTCGCCGTCGAGCTTGCCTTCCGCGCTCGCCAGCGCCTTGCCGCCTTCCATCACGCGGGTGTCGGCCACGTGGCCGTCGAAGCCTTTCTTCTCGCCGCTACGCCACTGCACCAGGTCGTAGAACACGCCGGTGGCCAGCGCACCGTCCTTGACGTACTTCTTCTTGGTCTCGGCCGCGCCGGGCATGGTGCGCGAGTCCGCATGGCAACTCGCCCAGCAGCCGCCCAGGTCGGCCATCGCCACTTTGCCGTCGTCCAGCATGAAGGCGATCTTGACCGGATTCTTGTCGTCCATCTTGGCACCGCCCGCGGCCTTGGGCTGCTTCCACGAGAAGCGCAGGTAGAGCGTGCCGCCATCGTGGGCGGCCTGCACCTTGACCGGGATGAAGCCGGCCTTGCCGGCGATGGGCGTGGGCTCGATCTTCTGCCCGCTGGCAATGAGCTGTCCCATCTTGTTGGCTTCTTCGGAATGGCAGTCGGCACAGGTTTCGCCCTTCCGCAGCGCCCGCGCGCCACCGTGCTCGATGCCCTTGGTGATCCACTCCATCGGCGACACGCCGGGATAGAGCAGCGTGATGTCGGTGGCGGCCACCTTGCTCCAGTCGGCCGGGGGCCCGGCGTGGGCGGCGTTGAAGCCGACGGCGCACACGACCCCGAGCGCGCCTGCGATCATCGTTCTCTTCATGTCGATTCTCCGGTGAGGCGGGGCCGCGGCGAACGCGCCGCGGCCGCCGGGTTTACTCTTCGTCTTCCTCGGTCATGCCCGCGGGCTTGTGGTGCGCGATGCCCTTGTGGCAGTCGATGCAGGTCATGCGGTCTTCCAGCGCCATCTCGTGCTGGCGCCGCGCGCGCTGCTTCTGCGCCTCGGTGTTCATGCTGTCGAAGCTGTGGCAGTTGCGGCATTCGCGCGAATCGGCCGCCTTCATGCGCGCCCATTCGTTGCGCGCCAGTTGCAGGCGTTTGGCCTCGAACTTCTCCGGCGTGTCGATGCTGCCGGTGAGCTTGCCCCAGACTTCCTTGGAGGCCTGCACCTTGCGGATGATCTTGTGCGTCCAGTCCTTGGGCACGTGGCAGTCGGGACAGGTGGCGCGCACGCCGGTGCGGTTGGAGTAGTGGATGGTCTTCTTGTATTCCTGGTACACGTTGTCATGCATCTCGTGGCAGGAGATGCAGAACTGCTCGGTGTTGGTGGCCTCCATGGCCGTGTTGAAGCCGCCCCAGAACAGGATACCGATGGCGAAGCCGGCAACCAGCAGTCCCCCCAGCGAATACCTGGCGCTGGGCCGCCGCAGGCGGGCGAACAACCCGCCGGACTTGCCGGCAGGCGCCTTGTCGTTTTGATCCGTCATGTCTCCGCTTCCAGCATGTAGGTGGTCGACGCGGCCCGCCCGTCCGCCGCGGGAACGGCGGACGGGCGGGAGCACGCTCAATAGACGTCGTGCATGGTGTTGAAGACGTTGAACTTGCCGGTGGGCGTGACGATGGACGGGTCGGTGATCACCTTCTTCACCTTCAGCGTCTTGTCGTCATAGATGACGATGGCGGACTGGTCCTTCTTGCCGCCCCACAGGGAGATCCACACTTCATTACCGGCCACGTTGTACTCCGGCTGCACGGCGCGGCGGATCGCGGTGGTTTCGGGCAGGCCGGAATCCTTGGCCACGTTGAGCTGCACCGGCGGCTTGTTGAGATCGTTCATGTCGAACACATACACCGACTCGGCGATCTCGCGTTCCGGGTTCATCGGCGCATCGGCCCAGAAGTGCTTGGACTTGGGATGCGTCTTGACGAACAGGTTGCCCGCGCCAGGCATCTTCAGCTCCTGCACCACCTTCCAGTTGTTGCCCTTGTACTTGGCGTACTTGCTTTCCTCGGACGGGGTGGAGATCAGCGACACCACGTCGGCGCCCAGGTGGCCGGTGGACCACACGGGACCGAACTGCGGATGGACGAAGTTGGCGCCGCGGCCCGGGTGCGGAATCTTGGCGGTATCGACCAGCGCCGCAAGCTTGCCGGTCTTGGTATCCACCGCCGCGACCTTGTTGGAGGCGTTGGCCGCGACCATGAAGTAGCGCTTGGAGCCGTCCCAGCCGCCGTCATGCAGGAACTTGGCGGATTCGATGGCGGTGCTCTTCAGGTTCTTGATGTCGGAGTAATCCACCAGCAGGATCTGGCCGGTCTCCTTGACGTTGACCACCCATTCCGGCTTGGTCGTCGACGCCACGATGGAGGCCACGCGCGGTTCCGGGTGGTACTCGCCGTCGACGGTCTGGCCGCGGGTGGAGACGATCTTGATCGGCTCCAGCGTCTCGCCGTCCATGATCGAGTACTGGGGCGGCCAGTAGGTGCCGCCGATCAGGTACTTGTCCTCGAAGCCCTTGAACTTGGACACATCCACCGAACGCGCATCCGAACCCAGGCGCACCGAGGCCACCGTGGTCGGCTCCTCGAACCACATGTCGATGATCGTGGTAAGGCCGTCGCGGCCCACGGTATACACGTAGCGGCCCGAAGCCGACAGGCGCGAGATGTGCACCGCGTAGCCGGTGTCCAGCACCTTCCAGATCTTGTGCGTGTCGCCGTCCACCAGGGCCAGCTTGCCCGCATCGCGCAGCGTGATGGCGAACACGTTCTTCAGGTTGATCTTGTTCAACTGCTTGGTCGGCCGCTTGTCCACCGGCACGATCAGCTTCCAGCTATCCTTCATGTCCTTCAGCGAGAACTCCGGCGGCACGTCCGGCGTCTGCTGGATGTAGCGTGCCATCAGGTTGATCTCTTCCTTGGTCAGGATGTCGTCGTAGTTCACCATCCCGCCGTCGGTGCCGTAGGCAATGATCTTCTCCAGCCGGTCCGTGCCCAGCTTGAGCGTGCCGCCTTCCATCTTGGTGCCGTCGGCCAGCGTCTTGGCCCAGTGCGGCTCCAGATTCTTGCCGGTCGCACCCTTGCGCAGCACACCGTGACAGCCCGCGCAGCGCTCGAAGTAGATCTGCTTCGCCTGGGCGCGCTCGTCCTCCGTGAGCGGCGGCGCATCGGCCGCGAATGCGTTGCTCATTGCCATCGGCAACGTGGCCAGCGCCATGGCGCTCATGAACCCTTTCAATTTCATGGTCAGTCTCCCTGGTGAATTGCCGGAAATCGGCCTAAGTCAGCCAGGGCGGACTTTGTTCCCCTACGAAAAGTACGTCTTTAACACGCATCAATTTCAGCCGGTCACCCCCGCTGCTAGAGTCCGCCACACGCTTTCGGCGAGAGGAAACACCATGAATGCCCGGCCTTCCAGCAGCTTCATCCGCATCCCCCTCGAGAGCAGACTGCATGGCGAGGCGCGGCCCGCCTGGCTGGGCTTCGAGACGCGCACCGGCCGGGTCAGCCTGGTCGGCGCCGGTCCGGGCGACGCCGAACTGCTCACCGTGCGCGCCGCGCGCCGCATCGCCGACGCCGACGCCGTGGTGTACGACCACCTGGTCGGCGACGGCATCCTCGAACTCGTCCGCCCCGACGCCCAGCTCATCTACGTCGGCAAGGAAGCCGGCAACCACGCCCTGCCCCAGGACGAGATCAACCGCCTGCTCGTCAAGCTGGCCCGCCAGGGTCTGAAAGTAGTGCGCCTGAAGGGCGGCGACCCCTTCATCTTCGGACGCGGCGGCGAGGAGATGCAGGAACTGGTCGAAGCCGGCATCGCCTGCGAGGTCGTGCCCGGCGTCACCGCCGCCGCCGGCATGGCCGCCTGTACCGGCATCCCGCTGACCCACCGCGACCACGCCCAGACCCTGATCTTCACCACCGGCCATCTCAAGGACGGCACCGTGAACCTGGACTGGACCGCACTGGCCCGCCCGCACCAGACCGTGGTCATCTACATGGGCCTGGGCGCGCTGGAGATCATCTGCACCCAGCTCGTCGCCCACGGCCTGCCCGCCGACACGCCGGCCGCCGTGGTACATGCCGCCACCACGCCGCAGCAGCGCATCGTCACCGCCCCCGTGCGCAACCTGCCCGCGAGCGTGCGAGCCGCCGGCCTCTCCACCCCGTCGCTGATCGTCATCGGCCCGGTCGTGGACCTGCACCACGTCCTCTGTCCGGCCGCCGTGGAGGCCCTCGCCCTCACGGCCTGACCCCGCGCATGCGCTATAATCCGGCCCGCGCCGGCATAGCTCAGCAGGTAGAGCAGCGGTTTTGTAAACCGAAGGTCGCGGGTTCGATCCCTGCTGCCGGCACCAGGAATTTTCTCGATAGCTTCTTGACCGGCAACGCCGGTTCAGCTATAGTTCTCTTTCTCCGACGCGGGGTGGAGCAGTCTGGCAGCTCGTCGGGCTCATAACCCGAAGGTCGCAGGTTCAAATCCTGCCCCCGCAACCAAAATCGCTGAAAAGCCAATCACCCGACGGTGGTTGGCTTTTTTGCTTTGGGTCCATCGAAGGCAGTGTGTTGTTCCTGGCGGCACAACCTACGGGCACTTCGTCATGCGCCGTAGCTTGCGCCTGAAAGCCCTGCTTCCAAGTGCTGCTCCACAACCCTCTGCGGAAGGGTTTTCCCACCTTGCGGAAACCGGCGGCGGCCGCCAGAACTCCATGGACGGAGTCGTCACCCTCGTGGGTTACCATCTTCGGCTATCCGCTTCGGCGACCGCCCGCCGGTCATCCCTTCACCTGCCCTTACCCACAGGAGGACCGCCATGAAATCCCGCGCCGCCGTTGCCTTCGCCCCCGGCAAACCCCTCGAGATCGTCGAGATCGACGTGGCCCCGCCAAAAAAGGGCGAAGTGCTGGTGAGGATCACCCATACCGGCGTGTGCCATACCGACGCCTTCACCCTCAGCGGGGACGACCCGGAGGGCGTCTTCCCCGCCGTGCTGGGCCACGAGGGCGCCGGCATCGTAGTGGAGGTGGGCGAAGGCGTGACCAGCGTGAAGCCGGGCGATCACGTGATTCCGCTCTACACCGCCGAATGCGGCGAGTGCCTGTTCTGCAAGTCGGGCAAGACCAATCTGTGCGTGGCGGTGCGCGCTACCCAGGGCAAGGGCCTGATGCCGGACGGCACCACCCGCTTCTCCTACGACGGCCAGCCCATCTACCACTACATGGGCTGTTCCACCTTCAGCGAGTACACGGTGGTGGCCGAGGTGTCCCTGGCGAAGATCCACCCGGACGCCAACCCGGAGCACGTCTGCCTGCTGGGCTGCGGCGTGACCACCGGGCTGGGCGCGGTGAAGAACACGGCCAGGGTGCAGGAAGGCGATTCCGTGGCCGTGTTCGGCCTGGGGGGGATCGGCCTGGCGGTGATCCACGGCGCCCAGCTGGCCAACGCCGGGCGCATCATCGCCATCGACACCAATCCCGACAAGTTCGCCCTGGCCCGGCACTTCGGCGCCACGGACTGCGTGAACCCGGCGGACTTCGACAAGCCCATCCAGCAGGTCATCGTGGAGATGACGGGCTGGGGCGTGGACCACAGCTTCGAGTGCATCGGCAACGTGAACGTGATGCGCGCGGCGCTGGAATGCGCCCACCGGGGCTGGGGCCAGTCGGTCATCATCGGCGTGGCCGGGGCCGGGCAGGAGATCAGCACGCGCCCCTTCCAACTCGTCACCGGCCGCCGCTGGCTGGGCACCGCCTTCGGCGGGGTGAAAGGGCGGTCGCAACTGCCCGGCATGGTGGAAGACGCCATGGCCGGCCGCATCCAGCTCGCACCCTTCGTCACCCACACCCTGCCGCTGGCGGACATCAACGAGACCTTCGACCTGATGCATGAGGGCAAGTCCATCCGTAGCGTCATCCACTACTGACCTGACCCGCGCGAGGCCCGATCCCATGGAGCGCATCGAACGACACGCCAGCCACGGCGGTTTCCAGGAGGTGTGGCAGCACACCTCCTCCACCTTGGGCAGCGGGATGCACTTCGGCATCTACCTGCCCGCCGCGGCCCTGGCCGGCCGCCGCTGTCCGGTGCTGTACTGGCTTTCGGGCCTGACCTGCACGGAGCAGAACTTCATCACCAAGGCCGGCGCCCAGCGCTACGCCGCCGAGCACGGCCTCATCGTCGTCGCGCCGGACACCAGCCCGCGGGGCGAGAACGTGGCCGACGATCCGGCCTACGACCTGGGCCAGGGCGCCGGTTTCTACGTCAACGCCGCCCAGCAGCCGTGGGCCAGGCACTACCGCATGTATGACTACGTGGTGGACGAACTGCCGGCGCTGGTGGAAACGGAATTCCCCGCCAGCGCTGCCCGGGCGATCAGCGGGCATTCCATGGGCGGGCACGGCGCCCTGACCATCGCCCTGCGCAATCCGGGCCGCTACCGCAGCGTGTCGGCCTTCTCGCCCATCGCCGCGCCGAGCCGGGTGCCCTGGGGTGAAAAGGCCTTCGGCGCCTACCTGGGCGCGGACCGGGAGGCCTGGAAGCAGCACGACACGGTGGAACTGCTCAGAGGCGCGACCGAGCGCCTGCCGCTGCTGGTCGAACAGGGCGGCGACGACGAGTTCCTGGAAAGCCAGTTGAAGCCGGAACTGCTGCAGGCGGCGTGCGAAGCCGCCGGGCATCCGCTGCAACTGAACATCCGCCCGGGTTACGACCACAGCTATTACTTCATCGCCAGCTTCATCGGCGAGCACATCGCCCATCACGCCGCGGCCTTGCGCTGATCCCTGCTCCAACGGTCGGCCAGGGCCGAACTGAACGAGGAACATGGCGCAGCGTATGCACGGTCCGCGGTAAGGCGGCGTGTTCCGCCTACCCCTTCAGCACTTCGATGCAGAATGTGCCCGGCGTCAGGATGCGCGTGCGCCCCAGATGGCCACGCTGCAACAGCCCTGCCCGGCGGTCGCCCGTCACGAGGAAATCCGCCTTGCCAACCTCGGCCATCGCCAGCAGAAAGGCGTCGTCCGGGTCGTCGGCTTCGAAGTTTCGCGGCAACTGCTCCAGCACCACGGCGCGTTGCAGGTTGTTGATCATCACGCCGACCTTCGCCGGCTGCAGCACCGCCTGCAGCTTAGGGTAACGGCTGGCGCGGCGGATCTCGTCCAGTTGCGCGCGTGAAGTCACCAGATCGAAGCGCGCCGTGCGCCAGGCGCGGTAGATCATGTCCGGCGCGCCATGGGGCGAGATCAGCGCGCTGAAGAGGATGTTGGTGTCCAGCACCACACGCATTACCGCGCCCTGGCCCAGCCGAGCGCCTCATCGACCATCGCGGCCAGTTCGGCTTCGCCGATGCCCGCATTGGCCACTTTCGCCTCTTCCGCACTCAGTTCCAGGATGTGGGCACGCACCGCCTCCTCGATGAAGCGCGACAGGTCGCCCTTGCGTCCGCCCCCCTGGCTGGCGAGGAACATCCGCAGAGCCTGATCGGTTTCGGCGGAAACCGCCACATTCCAGCGTGTCGTCGACATCGGATTCCCCTGTATAAGTGTTTATGGACATATGTGTTTATACATCCAACCCGGCTGCCACGCCATCCCGGTTTCCGGCGGCAGGATGGGCAACAATGACCGGAACGGCACCTGGTTGCGGGGGCAGGATTTGAACCTGCATGGAGGCAACCCGTCTGCAACGACGCACGAGTCTGCCGCCTCCTACCGTTCTTCCTCGGCCCCCTGCGATTCGCCCGCCCTGCCCTGGGCGACGATCCGCTCCAGCAGGCGTATGCCGCCGACCAGTTCGTCGGGCGGGATGCCGGCCAGCATCTCGGTGCGCACCGCCACCACGTCGCCTTCCATCCGGCGCGCCGCTTCCAGTCCGGCCGCGGTGATCTCCACGTGCTTCCGGCGCCGGTCGCGGCTGTCCGCCACCCGTCTCAGCCAGCCTTTCTGCTCCATGCGGTCGAGGGTCCTGACCAAAGTGGGGTTTTCCACGCCCAGGCGCGCGGCGAGTTCGCTCTGGTTGCAGGGGGCACCGTCCTGGCTCAGCAGCCAGAGGATGCGCCAGGTGGCCTGGGTCATGCCGTAGGGTCGGAGGCGGTTGTCCAGCCGGGTACGCCACAGGGCGGAGGCGCGATGCAGCAGGGTGGCATAGCGGGCCGAGTCGTCGTGGATCGGATCGTGCTGAGTCATGTTGTAGGCTAATAGTTAGCTTGCTAATATCTTTGCTCTTTCCGCTTGAGCTGTCCATATCTTGAAGCATTCCTGGGCTCCCACCCGCGAGTCGCTGGTGGAGCGATTCGGTGATCGATACGCTTGGCTGGCGTTGCTCGTCGTTGCGTTCGGCACCGTCGCGGCGGTGCTGTCCACGACCAGTTTCAACGTGGCGATTCCCGCCCTGGTGGCCCATTTCGGTCTGGGGCAGGAGCGCATCCAGTGGTCCATCACCGGCTTCATGGGCGCGATGACGGTGGCGATGCTCCCCACACCCTGGCTGCTGGAACGCTTCGGTTTCCGGCGCTGTTTCCTGGCGGCCATCGCGGTGCTGGCCGCCGCCAGCGTGGCCGGCAGCCTGTCGCCGAGCATCGGCTTCATGGTGACGATGCGCGTGGTCCAGGGCCTGGCGGCCGGTCTGCTGCAGCCCCTGGGCACGCTGGCCGTGCTGCGCCTGTTTCCGGCGCACCGGCAGGGCAAGGCGTCGGGCATCCTGGGCTTCGGCATCATCCTCGCCCCGGCGGTGGCCCCGGCTCTGGGCGGGCTGCTGCTGGACCACTACGGCTGGCCGGCCATCTTCTGGATCAACCTGCCCTTCTGCCTGGTGGCCGGCGTGGCGGCGCTCTACCTGCTCCCGGTGGCGGGCGAACGCACGCCGCGGCCCTTCGACTGGCCTGGCGTGGGCATGCTGGCAGTGGCGACGGTGTGCACCATCGAAAGCGTGTCCAGCCTGCACCACAGCGGGCTGGGGAGTCCCTGGACCTGGCTGCCGGCGGCGGGCGCCGTGGCGGGGTTCGCCTGCTTCGTGCGGCACAGCATGCGCACGCCGGCACCGGTCGTACACCCGGAACTGTTCGCCGACCGGCCCTTCGCCATGGGCAGCATCGTATCCTTCGCCTACGGATTCGGGTTCTATGCCTCCACCTACCTGATCCCCGTGTTCATGCAGACCGCCCTCGGCTATTCGGCCACCCAGGCGGGCGCCATCCTGTTGCCCGCGGGTCTCGTGCTGGCGGTCTGCATGCCCCTGGCCGGCCACCTGGCCGACCGGCACCATCCCCAGCGGGTCACCCTGACCGGCCTGGCGGTGTTCGGCGTCTCTTTCGTCCTGCTGGCCATCTTCGGCGGGGGCATCGCCCACGGCGAACTGATCGCGGTCACCGTGCTGGGCCGGGTCGGGCTCGGCCTGATCCTGCCCTCCCTCAACCTGGCTGCCCTGCGCGGCCTGGCGCCCCACCAACTCGGCCAGTCCTCGGCGGTCATCACCTATGCCCGGCAACTGGGCGGGGTGATGGGGGTGGCCGTGGCCGCGGTCTTCGTCGAATGGCAGGCGAGCGTGCTGGACCCCGGCACCGCCCTGGCGACCGCCTTTGCCCGCAGCTTCCTGATGCTCGCCGCGGTGCTGGCCGCGGCATTCGTGGCGGGCTGCCTGATGCGGCATCCGTCCGCCAATAAGGACCGCGCCGGCTGAAAACGGCAGGCGTATGCTGGTTGGCAAATCCGGCGGAACACGGGGAGAACGAGCCATGAGCACGACAACGACCACCCACAAGCTGCGCGGCGTCAATCTGGGCAGTTGGCTGCTGCTGGAAAAATGGATGGTGCCCAGCGTGTTCGAGGGGCTGCAGGCCACCGACGAAACCACCTGGTGCGCCGAGCTGGGCAGCGCCGCGGGCGAACGGCTGCGGCGGCACTGGAACAGCTTCATCACCCGCGAGGACTTCGCCTGGATCGCCGAGCGCGGCCTCAACGCGGTGCGCATCGCGGTGGGGCACTGGATCTTCGGCCCGGACTACCCCTACCACCCCAAGTACGGCGACAACCCCTACCCCTTCGTCACCGGCGGCATCGACGTGCTGGACCGGGCCATGGACTGGGCCGCCGAGTTCGGCCTGCGGGTGATGCTGGATCTCCACGCCGCGCCGGGCTGCCAGAACGGCTTCGACAACGGCGGCATCAAGGACGTGTGCGAATGGCACACCAAGGCCGAATACCTGGACCACTCCCTGGACGTGCTGGAACGCCTGGCCGAGCGCTACCGCGCCCACCGGGCGCTGTACGCCATCGAGGTGTTGAACGAACCGCGCTGGGACGTGCCGACCGACTACCTGAAGGGCTACTACCGCGCCGCCTACGAGCGCATCCGCAAGCACTGCCCGCCCGAGCGGGTGGCGGTGGTGTTCCACGACGGCTTCCGCTCCTACCGGGAATTCCTCGGCTTCCTGCAGCCACCGGTGTGGCAGAACGTGATCTTCGACTACCACCGCTACCAGTGCTTCGACCGCCGCGACATCGACAGCGACATCTACCAGCACATCCATAAGGCCAGCGGCGAATGGCGCGACGAGGCCGATTCCATCAACGCCGCCCTGGGCCTGCCGGCCATCTGCGGCGAATGGAGCCTGGGGCTGGACCTGAAGGTCGTCTCCCTGTGGGCCGAAGGCCCTTACAACCACGCCCTGGAACACATGGACGACTTCCAGCAGGACGTGGCCAGCCGCGGCTACGCGGCGGCGCAGATCCTCGCCTTCGAGAAGCTGCTGGGCTGGTTCTTCTGGAGCTACAAGACCGAGACCACGCCCGCCTGGTGCCTGCGCGCATCGGTCGAGCGGGGCTGGCTGCCCTCACGCTTCGGGTAGCAGGCTGGGACGCTCGGTGCGGAAGGACTGGATGCGCGCCGGGCGCTGCCGCTTGAGCACCAGCTTGCGGTCGTAGAAGCGGAGCACGCCGTTGTGCAGGCTGATGTTGAGCAGCGTGGTGCTGGGCAGCTCGTGGTGCAGCATCTCCATGGTGTCCATCTCGTCCTGGCCGTCGAAGGCGCTGGTGGCCTCGTCGATGAACACCCAGCCCGGCTGCTGCAGCACGAGGCGCGCCACGCCCAGGTGCTGCTGCGCGCGCAGGGGCAGCGCGCGGCCCCAGTCGTCGCTGTCGTCCAGGCGCGGCGCCAGCCACACGATGCCGGCGCATTCGAGCGCGCGCTGCAGCTCGGCGTCGCCGTACTGCCCGGCGTCGTGAGGATAACAGAGCGCCGCGCGCAGGGTGCCCTCGGGCAGGAAGGGATGCTGCGGCAGGAACATCACGTCGCGCCCTTCGGGCAGCTCGATCTCGCCCTTCCCCCACGGCCACAGCCCCGCCACCGCCTTGAACAGCGCCACGGTGACCGCCGGGTCGCCGGTGATCAGGATGCGTTCGCCGCGGCGCACGTGGATGTCGAAACCGTCGAGCAGGCGCTGCCCGGTGGGGGTGGTCAGGCACAGGCCACGGATTTGGAGATCGGGGTGGCGCGCATGGCTGACCTGGATGTGCTCGGCGGCGGCGGCACCCTCTTGGTCGGGCCGTTCGAGCTGCAGCATGTCGTCGTACAGGGACACGATGCGGTCGATGGACGCGCGGCAGCGCGCCAGTTCGCCCAGGTTGTCCACCGGCCAGGACAGGGCCGAGGTCAGGCGCTGGAAGGCCTGGGCGGCCTGCATCAGCAGCCCCAGCGTCATCACGCCGGCGATGTACTGGGGCGCGGCGATCAGGATGGGGAACACCGGCAGCAGCGTGCCGTAGCCGGTGGAGAAGGAGACGATGCCCAGGTAGGCCACGGTCTGCCGGTTCCAGCCGCGGCCCACGTCGTCGAACAGGCGGCGCGCGCTGCGGCGCTCGAAGCCTTCGCCGTGCATCAGCGCGATGGACTCCGAATGGGCCCGCGCCCGCGCCAGGCCGAAACGCAGGTTGGCTTCCACGGTCTGCAGCCGGTTGGTGCTGCGGATCAGCGGACGGCCCAGCAGCAGGCCGAGCCCGGTGCCGGCCCCGGCGTACACGAAAGCCATCAGCACCATGTAGCCGGGCACGACCACGTCCGTGCCCGGCAGCGCAGCGCTGCCCGAGACCGCCAGCAGGATGTCGATGAAGCTGCCTAGGATGAGCACCGAATACAGCAGCGAGTGCGCCAGGCCCACCGCCGCTTCGGTGGCGATGCGGATGTCCTCGGCGATGCGGCCGTCCGGGTTGTCGTGCTCGCCGGCAGCGAACTGCAGGCGGTAGTGGCGGGCCTGGGACATCCACCGGTCGAGCACCAGCGTGGTCAGCCACTGCCGCCAGTCGAGCTGCACCCAGCGCTTGACGTGCAGGTGCAGCGCGGTGACGCCCATGGTGAGCACGAAGATCAGCACGAACACCAGGGTCAGGTGCAGCAGTTCGCCCAGCGCACGGTCTTCCAGGGCGTCGAAGAGATCCCGGTGCCAGTAGCTCACCCAGATCGCCAGCCCCACCTGGGCGACGGTGAGCAGGATCAGCAGCAGCACCGCGCCGCGCACCGTCCACTTGCGGCTGCCGTTCCAGTAGTCGCGGAACAGCCCGGCGAACTGCCAGCCGGCGCCGAGGGTGCGCGAGGGGCGCTCCGGCTCCATCGTGCTCACTCCCCCGCCTGCGCCAGTTTCGCCGCCATGCGCGCGGCGCCGAACAGGCCGAGTTGCTCGTTGATCACCACGTGCAGGGGAATCCGTTCCAGCAGCTCGCGCATGGGCGCCTTGTCGTGGAAGGCCGCGCGCACCGCTGGCTGCTGCAGGAAAGGCAGGATCCTGGGCGCGATGCCGCCGCTCAGGAATACGCCGCCGTGGGCCAGCGCGGTCAGCGCCAGATTGCCGGCCGCCGAGGTCAGCAGGCGGCCGAACAGGTCCACCGCCGCGGCCGCCTGGGCATCGCCGGCCCGCGCTGCGGCGGTGATCGCGGCGGCATCGAGGGATGGCGACGCCCCCGCCGGCAGCCCGGCGACGAAGCGGTACAGACGCTCCAGCCCGCGCCCGGAAAGCAGCAGCTCCAGGCTGACGCGGCCGTACTGGGGCTGCAGGTAGTCGAGCAGCAACCGTTGCTGCGCGTCGCGGGGGGCGAAGTCCGCGTGGCCGCCCTCGCTGGGCATCGCCACCGGATGCTCGGCGGAGCCGGCCAGCAGCGCCATGCCGAGGCCGGTGCCGGCACCGATCAGCGCACACACGCCATCGGCCTGGGGTACGCCGGGCTGCAGCGTGCGCAGGTCGTCCTTGCCCAGCAGCGGCAGGGCGAGGGCCTGGGCGGCGAAGTCGTTCATGAGATGCAGGCGGCGGAAGCCGAAACGCTCGGTGAGTGCTGCCGAGTCCAGAATCCACGGCAGATTGGTCATCTTCACCTGCGCGCCGCGCACCGGCCCGGCGACGGCGAGACAGGCCGCGTGCGGCTGCTCGCCCGGTTGCAGGAAGCGCTGCAGCAAGGCCTCGATGCCGGAGAACTCGCGGCTGCGAAACGTCTCGCGGCGCACTTCGCGCCAGCCCGCGCCCTCGCACGTGCCGAGCAGCAGCCGCGCCTGCGAGCCGCCGATGTCCGCTGCCAGAATGAGCATCTAGTCCTCTCGTCGTGGTGGCAACCAGCTTAGCGCAATCCGCCCGCCGCCGCCGTGACCGGATCGCGCGCCGGTGCGATTCGGACGGGCGGCGCGGCGACTTGCCGGGTGCCGGGCCGGCAACATAGCATGCGGGCAGGCGCGGCGCATCGCCCGCGCCCTGCCCTTAGAGGTGAGAGAAATGGCCGTCAGAACGATCCTGCGCATGGGCGACCCGAGTCTGCTGCAGCCCGCCGCGCCGGTGCGCGAGTTCGGCACGCCGGCGCTCGCCGGACTCATCGCCGACATGTTCGACACCATGGCCGCGGCCGGTGGCGTGGGGCTGGCCGCGCCGCAGATCGGCGTCGGGCTGCAGGTGGTGATCTTCGGCTTCGAGCGCAGCGAGCGCTACCCGGACGCCCCGCCGGTGCCCCGCACCATCCTGCTCAACCCGGAAATCGTGCCGCTGGGCGACGATCTGGAGGACGGCTGGGAGGGCTGCCTCTCCGTGCCCGGCCTGCGCGGCGTGGTGCCCCGCCACCGGCACATCCGCTACTGCGGCTTCGACCCCGGGGGCCGGCCCCTGGAGCGGGAGGCGGAAGGCTTCCACGCCCGCGTGGTGCAGCACGAATGCGACCACCTGGCGGGCATCCTGTACCCCATGCGGGTGCGCGACTTCAGCCGCTTCGGTTTCACCGACGTGCTGTTCCCGGACCTGGACCCGGGCGCGGATGAATAGCCGCCACTGCAAGACAATCCGCCGCAGTACGACTAGACTGCTGCACACCAGCAGAGCAGACCGGGCCGCAGATGCCCGGCAATACCGAGGAGACGACCCGGTGTCCCGCTATACCCGCCATTGCGACGGCGCCTTCGCCGTCGAAGGCAGCCCCCTGTGCATAGGCCAGCATCTGGCGCGCAGCGTGCGCGGCCGGCCCTGCGCGCCCCCGCAGTCCTGATCGATCCCTCGTCCAATTTCCATTGACCGATCGTTCAGGAGTCCTGCCATGGCAGACAGCTTCGAGAACCCCATGGGGCTCATGGGGTTCGAATTCGTCGAATTCGCCTCCTCCATCCCCGATACCCTGGAACCGGTGTTCGAAGCCCTGGGCTTCAGCCGCGTGGCCGAGCACCGTTCCAAGGACGTGGCCCTGTACCGCCAGGGCGACATCAACTTCATCCTCAACAACGAGCCGAACAGCGCGGCCTGGTACTTCGCCGCCGAACACGGCCCCTCGGCCTGCGGCATGGCCTTCCGCGTGCGCGACGCCCACCACGCCTACCACCGCGCCCTGGAACTGGGCGCCCAGCCGGTGGACATGCCCACCGGTCCGATGGAACTCCGCCTGCCCGCCATCCGCGGCATCGGCGGGGCGCCGCTGTACCTGATCGACCGCTTCGGCGACGGCGCCTCCCTCTACGACATCGACTTCCACTTCCTCGACGGCGTGGACCGCCACCCGGAAGGCCACGGCCTCAAGCTCATCGACCACCTCACCCACAACGTCTACCGCGGCCGCATGGCGCACTGGGCGGCCTTCTACGAGCGCCTGTTCAACTTCCGCGAGCTGCGCTGGTTCGACATCAAGGGCGAATACACCGGGCTCACCTCCCGCGCGATGACGGCGCCGGACGGCAGGATACGCATCCCGCTCAACGAGGAAGCCTCCCAGGGCACCGGGCAGATCGAGGAATTCCTGATGCAGTTCAACGGCGAGGGCATCCAGCACGTGGCCCTGCTCACCGACGACCTCGTCGCCACCGTGGACCGCCTGCGCGCGGCCGGCGTGCCGCTGATGACGGCCCCGCCCGGCACCTACTACGAGATGCTGGACGAGCGCCTGCCCGGCCACGGGGAGGACGCGGCGGCCCTGCAGTCGCGCGGCATCCTGCTCGACGGCAGCACCGGGAGCGGCGGCCGGCGCCTGCTGCTGCAGATCTTCTCCCAGTGCCTGCTCGGCCCGGTGTTCTTCGAGTTCATCCAGAGGAAGGGCGACGACGGCTTCGGCGAGGGCAACTTCAAGGCCCTGTTCGAATCCATGGAGCGCGACCAGTTGCGCCGGGGGATCATCAAGGCGGACGGCTGAACGGTCCCCGTCCTGTGGGAGCGGCCTTGGCCGCGATGCGGTATTCATTTTTCCAAGGCCGCTCCCACAATTCATCGAAGAGACGTCATGGGGCCGGGCTATCATCCGGCATTTCGACCCAACCCGCCCGGACAGCCCGATGCCTCCCGCCGCCCCCGCCGATGAGCACCACCGCAGCGCCTGGGCCGTCTTCCTGGTCTTCCTGCGCCTGGGCCTGACCTCCTTCGGCGGCCCGGTCGCCCACCTGGGGTATTTCCGCGAGGAATTCGTCGTGCGCCGGCGCTGGCTCGCGGAGCGCCCCTACGCCGACCTGGTGGCCCTGTGCCAGTTCCTGCCCGGCCCCACCAGCAGCCAGGTGGGGCTGGCGCTCGGCCTCGGGCGCGCAGGCTATGCCGGGGCCTTCGCGGCGTGGGCCGGCTTCACGCTGCCGTCGGCGGTCGCGCTGATCCTTTTCGCGGTCGGCCTCGCCGGGCTGGGGGACGCGCTCGCCCCGGGCGCGCTGCACGGCCTCAAGGTGGCGGCGGTCGCGGTGGTGGCGCAGGCGGTGCGGGGCATGGCGCGGGACCTGTGCCCGGACGCGCCGCGGGTAAGCATCATGGCGGCGGCCACGGCCGTGGTGCTGCTCGCCCCTTCCGCCTGGGTGCAGGTGGCGGTGATCCTGGCCGCCGCCGTGGCCGGGCTGGCGTTGTTCTCTCCGCCCGCGGTCGAGCCCCGCGACCCGCTGCCGGTGCGCATCGACCGGCGCGCGGGGTTCGCCTGGCTGGCCCTGTTCCTCGCCCTGCTCGCCGGCCTGCCGCTCGCCGCGCAATTCGCCGCCAGCCCGGCGCTGGCCCAGGCCGACGCCTTCTACCGCGCCGGCTCGCTGGTGTTCGGCGGCGGCCACGTGGTGCTGCCGCTGCTGCAGGCCGAGGTGGTGCACACCGGCTGGGTGGACCGGGACATCTTCCTCGCCGGCTACGGCGCCGCCCAGGCCGTGCCCGGCCCGCTGTTCAGTCTCGCCGCCTTCCTCGGTGCCTCCACGGTCACCGGGCCGGCGGGCTGGACGGGCGGCCTGCTGGGCCTGGCGGCCATCTTCCTGCCCTCCTTCCTGCTGGTGTTCGGCGCGCTGCCGTTCTGGGCCCGCCTGCGCGGCGCGCGGCCCATGCGCGCGGCGCTCGGCGGAATCAACGCCGCGGTGGTAGGCCTGCTGCTCGCCGCCCTCTACGACCCGGTGTGGACCGGCGCCATACACCGCGCGCAGGACTTCGTGCTCGCGCTGGCGGCCTTTATCGCGCTGATGTTCTGGAAGCTGCCGCCCTGGCTGGTAGTGCTGGCCTGCGCGGGCGGCGGCTGGCTGTTCGCGCTCGCCGGCTGAACTTCTCCCGGCCGTGCTCGCTGCCTGTCTCACCCTCTTCCTCAGCGCCTTCGGCGCGGCCACGCTGCTGCCGCTGCAGTCGGAGGCCGTGCTGGCCGGCCTGCTCGCGCTGGGGGAATACCCGGCCGGACTGCTGCTGGCGGTGGCGACCGCCGGCAACGTGCTCGGCTCGGTGGTGAACTGGCTGCTCGGCCGCTACATCGAGCACTTCCGCCACCGGCGCTGGTTCCCTGCCGGCGCGGACACGCTCGCGCGCGCCCAGCACGCCTACCACCGCTACGGGCGCTGGTCGCTGCTGCTGAGCTGGATGCCGGTGATCGGCGATCCCCTGACCCTGGTGGCCGGCGTGATGCGCGAGCCCCTGGGGAGCTTCCTGCTCATCGTGCTGGTGGCCAAGGCCGGACGCTACCTGACGGTGGCCGCGCTCACCCTCGGCCTGCTCTGGGCACGGGCCGCCATGCCCGGAAGGACACGGCGGCGCCGCGCGTCAGGCGCCGCTCATGTACCCACCACGCCGCCGTCGATGCGGCGAATCGCCATGATGGTCGAGCGCGGCTTGGCGCTGCCGCCGCCGGGGAAATGGGAGGGCTTCAGGTCCTCGCCCGGATGCTGGACGCCAACGAAGAGGGTGCGGCGGTCCGGCGTGAAGGCCATGCCGGTGAGCTCGCAGGCCACCGGGCCGGTGGCAAAGCGGCGGATTTCGCCGCTTGCCGGGTCGGCACAGAGCATCTGGTTGTTGCCCATACCGGCGAAGTCGCCCGCGTTGGAATAGTCGCCATCGGTCTGAATCCACAGCCGGCCGTCAGCGTCGAAACCGATGCCGTCCGGGCTGTTGAACATGTTGTCCGCGCTCACGTTGGCGCTGCCGGCGTAGGGCGTGCCGCCATGCACCGCGGGGTTGCCGGCGAGCACGAAGAGATCCCACTCGAAGCCGGCCACGGTGTGGTCACCGCCGGCCGGCCGCCAGCGCACGATCTGGCCGTACTTGTTGGCTGCGCGCGGGTTGGGGCCGCTCACGGGCTGGCCGTCCGAGCCGCGCTTGCTGTTGTTGGTGAGCGTGCAATAGACGCTGCGCCCGTCCGGGTGGATGGCGACCCATTCGGGGCGGTCCATGGTGGTGGCGCCGACGCGGGTGGCGGCCTCGCGGGCGAAGACCAGCACCTCGGCCTGGTCGGCGAAGCCGTTGGCGGCGGTGAGGCCGTTCTTGCCATGGGTGAGTTCGATCCACTCGCCGCGGCCCTTCAGTTCCCCGGGCTCGGCCCCAAAGCGGGCCACGTACAGGGTGCCCTCGGCCAGCAACTCCCGGTTGGCGGCCGGGTTGGCGGGGTCGTAGCGCCCTTTCGAGACGAAGCGGTAGATGTGCTCGCCACGCTCGTCGTCGCCCAGATACACCACCACGTGGCCGTCTGCGGCCACGATCAGCTCCGCATTCTCGTGCTTGAAGCGGCCCAGGGCGGTGCGCTTCCTGGGCGTGGAGGCGGGGTCCAGGGGGTCGATCTCCACCACCCAGCCGTGGCGGTGCGGTTCGTTGGGGTGGCGGGCGAGGTCGAAGCGCTCGTCGTGGCCGAACCAGCGGTAGTCGCTCTTGGCAGCCAGGCCGTAGCGCTTCTGGCGGCGGTCGGGGCTGAATTGCGCATCCGCGCTGCCGAAATAGCCGTGGAAGTTCTCCTCGCAGGTCAGATAGGTGCCCCAGGGCGTGCGGCCGTTGGCGCAGTTGTTGAAGGTGCCCAGCACCTTGCGGCCGGAGGCGTCGGCCGCGGTCTTCAGCAGCGCGTGGCCGGCGGCCGGGCCGGTGACTTCCATGGGCGTGTAGGCGGTGATGCGGCGGTTGTAGCGCGAACCGGCCACGGGCTGCCAGTCGCCCTGCCTGTTGCGGGCGATCTCGAACACCGACACGCCGTGGGCGGCCTGGGCCTTCTTCACGTCGTCGGCGCTGAGTTCCGCCTCGCCCTGGTGGGCGTAGAGGTATTCGTAGTTGGTGTATTCGTTGTTCACCGCCAGCACCGCGCGGTCCTCGGCCAGCGGAAAGAGGCTCATGCCGTCGGTGTTGTCGCCGAACTGGGCGGCCTGGGCCGCGGCATCCTGCGTGCCGGAAGGATTGAAGGCCGGCGCGCCGGGCAGCAGCGGGTCGCCCCAGGAGATCAGCGGGCGGGCCACGTAGCCCGCCGGCACGGCGAAGCCGTCCGCCGTGCTGGCCGCCACCGCCTCGAAGCCCAGCAGCGGGCTGCGGGTAGCCGCGGCCACGGCGCGCGCCACCGGCGTCGTGGCGAAGTACAGGCCCAGCGCGGCGGCGCTGGTCTGCAGGAAGGTGCGGCGGCTGAGCGCCGGCTCGATGAGGCGATCGAAATCGCAGTGTTCGAGTTCGGGGTGGTTTTCCTGCTCGGTGTTCTTGCGCGGGTTCATGGTCTGGTCCTGTCGCTCTGGGTTGCCGGGTGAGCGCACTTGATAGCAGACCTGCATGACAGCTTCGCTAAACCGCCCCGCCGAACGGTGGCGGCCGCCGGCGGTCGAATTGGACAGCCGGCCGGCAAGCGTGCGCCGGCGTCCGTTTCCTTGCCCCTGCGGAGGTGTTCCCATGTCCGGACCCCAGCTTCCCGCCCGGCCCCGCGGCCATGACCAAACCCGCCGCCGGCTGCTCGGCGGCCTGGCCGTGAGCGCGCTGGCCGCCGCCATTTCGCGCGCCCATGCGGGCGGCGCCCTGTGCGGGCCGACCGCATCGACCACGGCCGGGCCGTTCTACGTGCGCAACGCGCCGCGGCTGACCCGTATCAACCGGCACGGCGTGCCGGGCACGCCGATGCGCGTTTCAGGCACGGTATCCAGTGGCGACGGCGCACCGCTCGCCGGCGCCCAGGTCGAGTTGTGGCATTGCGACGCCGCCGGGCACTACCACCCCGCCGGCAGCGGCGACGTGGCCGATTATGCGGACGACGAGATCGACCTGCGCGGCATCGCGGTCACCGACGCGCGCGGCGAATTCCGCTTCGACAGCATCGTGCCCGCCCAGTACGGCACGCGGCGGCGCCACCTGCACTGGCGCATCACCGCGCCCGGCCACCGGGCGCTCGTCACCCAGTCGTACTGGGTCGAGGAGCGCGGCACCGCCATCGCGCGGCGCGACTGGGTGGACCGCGACACGGAGGATTGCCGCTGGCTCGCCTTCACCCAGGCTGCGGACGGCGCCGCCGAAGGGCGTTTCGACGTGGTGCTGCAGGCGCAGACCTAGCGCGCCGCGGCCTCCGCCGGCTGCAGTTCCTCCGCCGTGCCGGGCGTGCGCGCGATCAGCAGGAACAGCAGCGTCGCCGCCAGGTACAGCGTGCCGGTGATGGCGAGCCCGGAGGCGGCGCCCACCGACGCGAACAGCGCGCCGATCAGCAGCGGGCCGATCATCTGCCCGAGCTTGTCGGCCGCGCGCTGCACGCCCATGGCCTTGCCCATGCCCATTTCCTTGACCGCGTCCAGGTTGAGGGCGAAGGCCGACTGGGCCGCACCGGCGAAGGCGCTGCCCAGCCCCAGCGCGAACACCGACAGGGTGATCGCGAACAGGCTCTTGTCGAAGAAGAGATAGATCATGCCCAGGGAACCGATCAGCCCGCCGAGCACGATGAAGGTCTTCTTGTTGTGCGTGTCGTCCACGAAGCGGCCGAGCATCGGGCCGAGATAGATCACCGACAGGCCGTAGATCATCATGATGCGTCCGATGGTGGACTGGCTCACGCCCTGGTCGGCGAGGAAGAGCGGCAGCGTGAAGTACAGCAGGCCGACCTGGGCCACGGAGAACGGCACCACGCTGCCGAGCTGCAGCCAGGTGAAATTGCGGTCGCGCAGCAGGCGCCACACGCTCGCCAGGTCGAGGTTGCGCGACGGTTCCGCCGCCACGCCCGGCAACTCCGCCGGCTTGCCGAAATAGGGCCACATGAAGGACAGCACGAACACCGCCGGCAGCACGCTCAACGCGGCCCCCAGGCCGAACACCGCCACGTAGCCGAGCTGCTGGGCGAGCATGGCGCCCACCGCGCTGCCGCAGATGTGGCCGGCGAAGATCCCCGCCACCAGATGCGCCAGCCCGCGCGCGCGGGTCTGGGGCGTGGCCCACAGGAAGATGAAGCCCTGGATGCCCATCCACGCCAGCCCGTAGCCGGCGCCCACCACCGCGCGCGCTCCGACGAAGGACCACGGGCCATTGGCCAGCGTGGACAGCAGGGCGCCGACCACGGTGACCACGACCCCGGCGAGGAAGGGCAGATGCCAGCCGCGCCGGTCGGTCAGCGCGCCGGCGAACAGCGCGGTGACCAGGGCGCACAGCATCTCCGCCGACAGCGGCAGCGCCAGCACGACATGCTCGGACAGGCCGGCGATGGGCACGTAGAGCTCGCGCATGCGCAGCGGGATGAAGGACAGCGGCAGCGCCCACGCGAACAGCAGCAGGAAGGCGCTCGGCCGGCCCAGCACGTGGCGGCCGTAGTCGACCGGCGCCGCGCCCTCGACGGCCTGCTGCCCGCGTGCGCGCTGCTGGCGCAGCAGCACCGCGAGCAGCACGAAGAGTTCCACCACGAACAGCGCCGAAATCAGCACCAGCGTGCCCGAATCGAGCAGGCGCTGGCGCGCGCCGGCGGCGATGGCACCCTCTTCCAAGTGCAGGCGCAGGCTGCCGACGCGCAGCGGGCCGCCCGCGGCCGGAACGTCCAGCCCGGCGACGGTGTCGAGCCGGTCGCCTTCCGGCAGCGGCACGGCATCGCGCTCCACGCTGCCGTCGCGGTGCACCCGCGCCAGCACGCGCCCGTCAGCCGCGCGCACCTCGATGAAGCCGATCTCGGCGGCCTCGCCCATGATGCGCCCGAACGGCGCCTCGATGCCGACCAGGCGTTCGATCTGCACGCCCTTGGCGAACAGGCGTTCCAGGTCGCGCTCCAGGCGGGAGAGCGCGATGCGCGCGGTGTCCTGCACCGCATCCACGTACTGGGTGCGGAAGGTGGCGATGCTCTCCCACGAATACACCCCCTGCGCCAGCACCATCACCGCGATGGGCAGCGCGTACAGGCGCCAGCCCGACATGCCGGCCTCGCCGCGCATGGGGTTGATCAGCAGCAGGCCGCCGAGCAGCAGCACCGAACCGCCCAGCGCCACCATCGCCAGCAGGGCCAGATTGCTTTCCACGTGCGGTTCCAGGGCGCCGGTGATGGTCGCTCCGTCCACCACCATGACCAGCGCGCCGGCCACGGCATCGTCGCGGCCCTTGATGGGGAAACTCAGGTAATGCCGCCCGCCGACTTCGTGGGCGAGCATGCCGGGCGCGGCCAGGGTACGCTTCACTGCCGCGGCCAGATCACCCGTGCGCAGGGCGTCGCCGTGACTGCCGATGACGTGGCCGGCAGCGTCGGTGAGCGCCACCGTGGACACCGCCGGGAGGTCGCGGGCGATCTCGGCCAGGGTTTCGTTGAGGCCGTAGAACTGGGCGATGGGCTTGCCGAAGCGGATCGCACCCTGGATGCGCTGCGCCCAGTCGTGGCCGACCACGCGCACCGCGGCCGAGGTGGATTCGAACTGGACCTTGCGCATGGCGCCGAGGGTCAGGCCGCCGTTGAGCACCAGCACCACGGTCAGCACCGCGAAGAAGGCCAGGAACAGGCGCAGCAGCCCGCGCGAGCGGGGCGCCGGCGCGGCGGGCAACACGGATGGGACAGCAGTCAAGTTTGCAACTCCGAGGGCGGTGGCGGACCGGTTTTACTGTTCGATGGCCTGGTAGATCTCGTCGCAGGCGAGCAGGATGTCCACCGGCGGGTTGTAGCCGATCCGCTCCGCCACCTTCAGGTTGAGCGCGATCTTGGCCGGCGCCAGCCATTCCTGGGTCAGCGCCCGCGGCCGAGCGCCGTTGAAGATGCGGGCGATGGTCTCGGCATGGAAGTGGCCGACGTAGACGTAGTTGCCCTGCGCCACGCTCATCAGCACGCCGCGTTTGACCTCGGTTTCGCCGAGCATGGAGAAGGACGGCAGTTCGGCGGCGATCAGCGGCGCGGTGGCCTGCGGCAGGGAATTGGCGTTGAGCCCGCGGTGCACCGTCAGATAGACCGCATCGGCCTTGGCCGCGATCTCCTCGTAGCAGGCCACGACACGGCGCTCGGATTCCTCCTGGGGCACATCGTTGAAGGGGGCGAAGCAGCGCACGACCTCGAAGCCGCGCGCCGCGGCGGTGCGCTCGATGGCTTCCACCGCGGCGAAGGTGCGGCCCTCGGGCGAATCCTCGTACACCACGCCCAGCTTGCCGAAGCCGATGATGTCGTGGAACAGCTCGATCTGGCGCGCATAACGGTCGGGTTCGACCTTGGCGTGCAGGTGGTCGAAGCCCGAATCCTTGGCGCTCTTGACGATGCCCGCGCCGACCGGGTCGCTGGTGGAAGCGACGATGACGGGCACCGCGTGCCCGTCGTTGGCGAGGTCCTGCCCGGCCCAGGTGCCCATGGCGATCACCAGGTCGATGTCGCCCTTGCCCCGCCCATCGCCCGTCAGGCGGCGGATCAGGCGCTCACGCACCTGCGGGCGCAGGTCGCGGTCGAAATTGCCGGCGGCGTACCAGGCGTCGGGCACGAACTCCACGTAGTCGCTGCGCGCGTTCTTCGCCAGCCAGGCCCAGAAGCCGCCCGGCTCGGGGTTGTTATCGGACGGCAGTTCCAGCGGCTCCATCCAGCCCAGCGCGACCAGCCCGCGCAGCGTGGCCTTGAGGATGATTTCGTAGTCGGGGTACTGGCCCCCTTCGTAGTAGCCGATGCGCCACTTGCCTCCGGCCTTGTGCCGGGGCGCGGTGGAGGTCAGGTCCGCGTCCGTGCCCTGCGCCGCGGCGGCCGGGGCGATCAACAGCGTGCAGCAGGCCAGCAACAGCCCCAACAGTTTCTTCATGCTCTTCATGCTTCCTCAGTGTTTTGCTGCGCTCCACGATACCCCACCGCGAGCACCGTGATGTCGTCGGACTGCTCCGCGGCGCCGGCGTGGAGATGGACGTCCTCGGTGATGCGTGCGACCACGGCCCTGGCGGATTCCCCGGTGGCGCCTTCCATGAGCCGGAACAGGCGCTCGTTGCCGTACAGGCTTCCGGCCGTGTCCATCGCCTCGGTGACGCCGTCGGTGTAAAGCAGCAGGCAGTCGCCCGGCTCCAGCGTGGTCTCCAGCAGCTCGAAACTCGCTCCTTCGACCACCCCGGCCGCCGGACCGCTGCGCCCCGGCAGCCACTCTACCCCGCTCGCCCGGCGCAATACCAGCGGCGGATTGTGACCGGCATTGGCGTACAGCGTGCGGCCGTTGCGCACGTCCATGACCCCCACCACGAGGGTCACGAAGATGCAGTTCGGGTTGTCGCGGGAGAGGTCGTCATTGACCTTGTCCAGCATGCGCGCGGGGTCGGATTCGCGCTCCGAGGCGGCGCGGATCAGGGTCCGGGTGATGGCCATGAACAGCGCCGCGGGCACGCCCTTGCCGGACACGTCGCCGATGGTGAAGCACAGGTGGTTCTTGCTCAGGAAGTAGAAGTCGTACAGATCGCCGCCCACCTCCTTCGCCGACACCAGCGACGAATAGAGGTCCACCTCCGGCCGGTCCGGGAAGGGGGGGAACATCTTGGGCAGCAGGTCCATCTGGATGTCGCGCGCGATGTTCAGCTCGCCTTCGATGCGTTCGCGCGCCGACACCGCCTGCATCAGCTTGTTCACGTTGGCGTGCAGGCTGTCCTCCATGAAGGCGAAGGCCTTCGCCAGGCGGCCGATCTCGTCGCGGCGCGCGGTGGGCAGCGCGGCGGCATCCGCGACGCGGGCGCCGGAGGTGAAATCGGTTTCCGGCAGCCGCCGCGCATAGTCGGACAGGCGGTTCAGCGGCAGGGTGATGCGGTGGGCCAGGAACAAGGCGATCAGCAGGCCCGCGACCAGCGCGGCGAGAAAGATGCCCGCCTGCCCCGCCACCAGGCGGCGCGCCGGTTCGCGCATGGCGTCGCGCGAGGCGAGCGAGGCGATGTACCAGTCGAAGGGCTTGATGTAGGTCGCCCGCCCCTCCAGTTCCTCGCCGCCGGCACCGGCGAGCGTCAGCGTCTGCTCGCCGGGCGTGTGCGCCAGCGTCATCAGCCCGCGCCGGGCCCCGTCGGTGACGGCCGCGGCATGGCCGTCGTCGCCCGGCGCGACCACCATCCGGCCGCCGCCGTCGAAGATGAACACGCCGCCGCGGCCGCTGCTGCGAATCTGCGGCAGGGTTTCGGCCAGTTCGGTGCGCAGTTGGTCGAGCTGGCGCTCCACCTCGCGCTCGACCCGGCCCACGTCGCCCACCAGACCCAGCACCCAGCCCCAGCGCGGGTAGGCGACGAAATGGCCGAATTTGGGCTCGGCGACGCCGCCGCTATCCACCCACGTGAAGGACAGGAAGCTCTCGCCGAAACGTGCGCTCTCGTCGCGCGCAGCCTGCGCCAGCGGCCGCCCCTTCAGGTCGAACACGGCCTGGAGGGGAAGATCGCGCTGATCCGGGTCGGGCGACACCAGCACACGCCCCTGCTCGTCGAATACGAGCAGGAAATCGCCCTCCACCGGCTGCGTCGTCGCCAGCCAGCGCAGCGCCATCTCGCGCGCGGTTTCTTCCTTGATCGCGCCGCGCTCGGCGAGCCCGGCGAAGTGGCCGAGGGTGGAACGCAGCACCGACTGGAACTCGCGGAACTGCTGCTTGCGCGCCTCGACGGTGGCCACCTTGTCCTTGAGCAGGCTGCGGTAGCGCCCGCGAATGTTGTCTTCCACGAGCTTCAGGACGTTGCCGGCGGAACGTTCCTCGGCGGCGATGCTCTCCCGTTCGAGAGCACTCTGCGAGGAGCTCATCACCACCCCGGCCACCGCCGCCACGACCAGGGTCACGGCAAAGAAGATGCGGGTCTTGATCGAATACAGCAGCGGTATGTTGTCCATGGTGACGGGGGCTCAGACGCGCTGCACGGCCTCCGCCGCCGCGGGGAAAAACAGGGCTTCACGCATCTCGATCAGGCGTCCGATCCGCTGCGCCGGACTGCCCGCGAGCCGCTCGTAGGCAGAGAGGGCACGATCCGCGCCGTTGCAGCCGCTGCGCAGCACGTGCAGCGGATAAGCCAGCATCCATTGTTCATCCGCTTCCAGTCCGTCGGCAGCGATCGCCACCACTTCCTCGCACAAACGGCGCACCGGCCACTCCCCCGCCCGTCCGGCGAGCCCGTCGCGCACGGCGGCCTCGCGCAGTTCGGCCAGCGCCGCCCACGGCTGGCGCGCCAGCCAGGGACGCAGTGCGGCCGCATTGCGCAGCAACCCGGCCTGCAACGCGCTGGGGGCGATGGTGATCGATCGCGCCACTTCCTCGCCCGCCAGATCGACAATTTCGCGGTCGGCGAAATTGGCCCCCGGAGAGCGCCCTTCGATATAACAAAAGTCTAGTGTCGAGGCAAGCAGCTCTTCCATGCCATGGGGGCGCTCCCAGGCCTCGAAGAAGGCTTCCAGCGACGGTTCGCGGACAAAGCCGAAGCGAATCCGGGCGTCGAGAAAATGGGCGAACTGCTGGAAGGCGAGATGCCCCACCGACGGCTCCACGCTCACGCTGCCGCCGTGCCCCAGGTGGGTGGCCGGCCACGAGCGGCCGCGCAGGAACTCCAGCAGCGAGGGATGTCCCGCCACCCACGCGGTATCGCGCAGCCCCTTGTAGTCGCTGTCCATGCGGCAGGGCACCAGTTGCATGCGGGTACCCTCGCCGAACATCCATTCGAAATAGTCGCGCAGATCGGTGAAAGGCCGCGCCGGCACGCGGTGCAGGCGGTCGTCGGCGGCAAAGCGCGCCTGGCGGAACATGCGCGGCCAGATGGTCAGGCGCGACTCGCGCAGGCCGGTGACGCGGCCGTTCTCGAACGGGCTATTGCCGAACAGCGCGATGAAGGCGGGACTCGCCGCCAGTACCGCGTTGAGGGCGAACACCGCGTCACCGATGCCGACGCCGGTGGTCGGTCCGTTCTGCGCCTTGGCGTCGATGCCGGCCTTGTGGTCCCAGCCGCGGTGCTCGATCCAGTAGTCGTAGATCGGCTTGGGCGCACGGATGCGCCGGTACCCCTCGTCGTCGATGGCGAGCGCGGGATGCTGGGAGAAGTTCAGCACCGCCGCGCCTTCGGCCGCCAGCGCCTCGCGCACCTCGGCGAGTTCGGCGCACGTCCAGGCATGGAGCTGGTGCAGCCCGTCGCGGCGCCCGTCCAGCCCCACCGGGCCGATCGCGCTTTCGATGTTGTTGTAGCCGTTGTCGAGCGAGGTGCAGCCGCGTGCGCTGCTGACCGCCAGATCGCGCCCGTCGTAGGCGACGTCGAGCACCGCGGCCATGCCGCGCGCGCGCTTGAGTGCCCGCAGGTTGGCGAAGAACGGCCCCACGCAATGGGATGCGCCCGACGCCCGATCGGCGATCACCATTTCCAGTTCCACCCCGAGCGAAGTCAATGCCACCATGTCGATGTCGTTTCCCAGATTCGCCGCCGTCACGGTCCGCGCGTTACCGCTTCCGTAAGCCTGCGGTCATTTACGTTCATTTACATATCGACGGCAAGATAACGGAAGGCATGGCACAGCCATAGTCTCTGTTCAGAGACTGGGCGAGAGCAGCCACGGCTGGCATCATCCCCCGGTGCGGACCGCAGCCGCCGCGACATCTTCATGGCACGACTTTCGTCGGAAGTCCGCAGCGGGCGCGGCGAGCTTGACGGAAGAACGCGCCCGCGGGCACGCGGTGGCTGCCACAGCGTACCAGAGTTGGCATTTTTTCCGCCCCTGCACGCCCACGGCCGCGCGGGCTCTGATAATCTCCCGCCAGCCGGCGGGAAACGGCCGGGAACCTTTTCGCGGCCGCCGTTACCCACGTTCGGCCACGGTCCGGCGGACGATCCGCCGGCCTCAGACGAATGACCTATACAGACGAGGAATCGCGCTCATGACCTGCTACCGGGACCGGTCGCGCCGATGGGGAATCGCCACCATGCTGCTGGCCAGCCTGGCCGCCGCCCCGGCGTCCGCCGCCGACTGGCAGGAAGCGAGCGCCGGCCCGCAGTTCGTGGCCCTCGTCGACACCGCCTCCATCGCCCGCGACGACGGGCGGGTCTCGGCCTGGGTGTGGTACCAGCCGGTCCGGCGCGGGTACTGGACCTGGCTGTTCCGCCGCGACGACGGGCCGCGTCTGCAGGCGGACATCAAGGAACGGGCCAGCGTGGATTGCCGCGCGCGCAGCTACCTGGTGCACGATTTCGAAGGCAGCCCCCTGAGCGGGCGCCACCTGGGCCGCGCCGCCGAGGTCGTGCCCGGCTCGGCGGAAGAAGCGGTGCTGGCCTGGCTGTGCAGGGGATGAGCGGCGGCCTCGAGTTCCGCGTCTTCACCGGCGGCCAGGCGGGCTGCCGGCTGCCGCTCAAGCCCGGCCTGTACCGGGCCGGCGCGGGGCCGGCCTGCGACATTCTGCTGGAACGCTATCCGCAGGGGCAGATCGCCTTCGTGCTCTACGTCGGCCACCAGGAAGTGGCGCTGGAGGCGGTGGACGGCGAACTGAGCCTGGGCGGACAGCCGGCCCAGGGGCTGCGTCCGCTGACTCCGGGGCAGGTCTTCGCCCTCGGTGAACGGCTGTTCGCGGTGGACCACCCCGGCGAGGCCTGGCCGGAAAATCCCGTCGTCACCATCGCCGAAACACCCGCCGAGACCGTGGACGAAGCACGGCAGGAGACGCCCGGGGCGGCCCCAGCCGACGCGACGCCTGCCGCCCCTCAGGAACCCGCAGCCGAACCGGCGCCCGCGCCGGTCGCGATCACCCCGTCGGACGCCCCGCGCCGGCACCTGCCGTTCTGGGCGCTGTGGCTGGGCGGCACCGCGCTGTTCCTGGGCGTAGGGATACTGGTGCTGTTCCTGTCGCTGCGCCCGGCTCCCGCACCGGACAGGCCCGACCCGGGACGCATCGCGCTGGCGCTGGAACAACTGATCGCCGCCACGCGCGGCCACGCCGAACTGCGCCTCGAACCCCAGCCCGGCGGACGCCTGAAGCTCGCCGGCTACGTCGCCACGCGCGAACAGAAGGCCGAACTGGCGCGCGCCGCGCGCGCGATCGCCCCCTCGCTGCTGCTGCAGGTCAGTGCCGACGAGGACATGGAGGGGCTGGTGCGCGACACCCTGGCGCGCTTCGACGGCGAAGGCATCGAATTCGCGGGCCTGCGCTTCGGCGAACTGACGCTCCAGGGCCACGTCGCCGCCGCGGCGCTGCGCGACCGCGTCGGCGAGACCCTGTTCGACGACGTGCCCGGCCTGCGCCTGATCCATGCCAACGTCAGCGCCGCCGACGATGCACTGGTGACGATGCGCGACCTGCTCGCCGAAGCCGGTCTCGACGGGCACATAGCCGGCCGCCTGGACGGCAACCGGCTCGTCGTCGGCGGCAGCCCGTCGGACGCCGAACGCCGGACCTGGAACGACATCCGCCGCCGCCTGGCGGCGCGCTTCGGCGCGGCGCTGGAGATCGTCGAGAATTTCCGCACCGTATCGCCGCAGCGCAACGACGTGGTGCTCGCCGTGCGCGGCAAGGTACCCTACGTGGTGCTCGCCAACGGCGACAAGGAAGGACGCAGCACGGAGGACCTGCCCCAATGACCGAACAGCCCCCTGCCGAAGCCGAAGCGCTGTCGGCGCTGTTCGCGCCGCAGGTGGACGATCCGGCCGTCGCCGCGGCACTGCGCGCGCGCCTGGAGGAATTCGACCAGGCGATTGCGGCCGGCGGCGGACGGGAAGAATATAGGCGCTGGCAGGCGAGCCGCAGTGCCTTGCAGGCCGCACTGGACATCCTCGGCGCCTGAGGGCGTCCCGGGCTTCGAATCATCGACCATTCACTGCCGGCCCCCGCCGGCAACCTGCAGACCAAGGAGTAGCGAAATGTCCATCACTTTCGACAGCATCGACGCGACCCTGCGCCAGATCACCCAGCGGAAGGAAGACGATCTGCGCACCACGCTGGATACGATCGCCGGCAAGGATAATCCCGACACGACCGATCTGTACGAGATGCAGCGCTCGATGCAGCAATGGACGCTGATGGTTCAGGCCCAGAGCACCATGGTGAAGGAACTCGGCGATACCCTGAAGGGCATCGTGCAGAAAGCCGGCTGAGCCGCCGGAAAGACCTTCCGTTCGCCCTGCCCCCGCCGCAGGGCGGGAATGCGTTCACACCCGCAGCATCATCCCCGCCAGTCCGGCGCGCTCCGGCGCCCCGGCCGGCGGCCGCTGCAGGCGTTCGGCCCAGCTCAGCGCGGCATTGACGAAGCCCTCCAGCCGGGCTTCCAGTTGATCGGCTTCCAGTCCCTGCGGCGACAGGCACTGCACCAGCAGGGCGACATCCTTTTCCGGGTCCACCGCCAGCGTCGCGCCCTCGGTGACGCGCCACATGAAATTGCCGCGCAGCATGGCCAGCAGCAGATCGGGCCGCTCCGCCGGCTCGAACTCGCCCAGCGTGGCGAACAGCACCATGCCCCCCAGGCGCGTGTCGGCCGCGAGGTAGACCGTCATGCGGCGGTCGAAGGCCAGCGCGCACAAGCCGCGCTCATCGAACGCCAGACCCTCGATGCCGAAACGCCGGCCCAGCGCCTCCAGCAGCCGCGCACACCGCTCGCGCAGGCTCACGGCGCGGCCTCCAGCACCTTGCGCAGGCGCACCAGGTTGTGGCCGTCCTCGCGGGCGTAATGCCACTCGTCCATCAGCGTGCGCACGAAGTGCACGCCCAGCCCGCCGACCTCCCGCTCCTCGATGCCCTGCGTCAGCACCGGCGGCGGCAACTGGAACGGATCGAAGGGCGGCGCATCGTCGCGCAGTTCCATCTCCAGCACATCGTCCTGCCGCCGCACGCGCAGCGAAATCCGCCCCGGGGCGCCGGGGCCCAGGCCGTGCAGGATGACGTTGGTGATCAGTTCCTCGAGCGCGAGGTTGACCTGGAACACCGTGCCCGCAGCCACGCCGGCCTCCTCGGCCCATTCGGCAAAGGCGTCGGCCAGGGCGGGGATCGCGCCCAGGTCGGTGCTCAGGGTCTGTTCGAAATCGGTACTCACGACATCGCTGCTCGCAGTGCATGGCCTGCGCCGGCGGGCCGCGGCGCAAGGCGCGCCATCACCGGCAGCAGGCATTCCCAAGGGATTGGATTGCTGAGCGGAGTATATAGGCGATGCCGGGGCCGGTGTGTAGCGCTGCCGGCGGTCGAGGCACGATCTCTGCACTTTTCATGGCGTAATGCGTGGATGGCTTTACAATTCGCCGGACATGCGGCCAACTTGGCCCGCTTACCCCGGCGCAACGCATTGCGCATGCGCCTTGACCACGGTACAGAGGGAGCAGATTGAACATTCAGACCGAAAAGCGTGGCGAAGTCAGCGTGATCCGGCCCACCGGACGCATCGACAGCGCCACCGCCAGTGCTTTCGACCGCACCGTCAATGAGGTTTTCGACAGTGGCGCACGCTGGGTCGTGCTCGACATGTCCCAACTCGAATACATCAGCAGCGCGGGCCTGCGCGGCGTGCTGATCGCCGGCAAGAAGGCGCGCGCCCTGCCCGGCGGCAAGCTGGTGCTGTGCGCCCTGCGCGAGCAGATCCGGGAAGTCTTCGAGATCAGCGGCTTCCTGGCGATCTTCGCGATCACGGCGGACCTGGATGCGGCCCTGCGCCAGTTCGAGTGAACCGGCGTCCGGCCGCGAACTTTTTCCGGCCTCGCGTCCACTCACCGGGTAGAGAGTCCGCAGGCTCCCGGCCCGAGGCCGGCATGCCCCCCAACGAAGAGGAAGCCCGTGATACGTCTAGACGGCACTCATTCCATTCCCCTGGATGCCTTCCGCAAGGTCGAAGGACAGGAAGGCAAGGTCGATATCGTCCAGGGCAACGACGGCCAGCCGCAGGTCATCGCCACCGGCCGCTCGAGCACGGGACGCGAGGTCCAATGGCTGCGGCCGGGCAGCGAGGATGTGCACACCAGCCAGGTGGTGGAGCGTTTCCTGGAATCGGTGTCGGAGGAGTTCGGCCCCCGCATCACCAGTTCCATCGCCCGCGAACTGGGGCTGGAGCGCACCTCCGGCGGCCTCGACACGCGCACCGTCGAGCGTGCGGTACACATGGCCGAGACCGAGCGCGAGGTGTTCTCGGGCATCAACTTCTTCCTCGAACTGCACTGCTCGGCCGAAGCCCGCACGCCGGCTTTCCGCGCTGCCTGCACGGAACTCGGCATAAACCCCGACACGCTGGGGCGGGACACCCTGAAGTCCCTGGACCAGCGCTTCCACGCCGCGCTGGCCGAGGCTTCGTCGTCCAACAACGAGCCGCTGCCGCCCGAACAGGGTGAGCGCCTGCTGCGCCAGGTGCTCGATGGCTGGGTGCGCGACGGCCGTCCGGCAGGCGGGTCCGGACAATGAGCGAGGGCATGGGTGAAGCCGTCCCGGCTGGACGCCAGGACGGGCTCGAACAACGCTTCGGCCTGCTGGTCCGGCAGCACCAGAGCCGTCTGTACCGCTTCGTGCTGCGCAACATCGGCAACCATTCGGACGCCGAGGACATCGCCCAGCAGGCCTTCGTCGAGGCCTACCGCGCCATGGCCAGCTTTCGCGGCGAATCCGAGCTGTCCACCTGGCTGTACGGCATCGCCATGAACCTGGTGCGCAACTACCTCAACCGCGCGCCGCACCGGGTGCGCGAGTACGAATCCGACGAGGTGCTGGAAAGCATGCCCGACGGCGGCGACGGTCCCGAGGCGCTCACCGGGCGCGCCCAGGTGATGACGCAACTGGCCGGGCTGGTGGAGCAACTGCCGGCCGAACTGCAGCAGATCTTCATGCTGGTGGCCATCGACGGCCTGTCCTACGACGAGGCCGCGGTGATGCTGGAAATCCCGGTCGGCACGGTGCGCAGCCGTCTGTTCCGCGCCCGCGACGCGATCAAGACCCGCTGTCCGGAACTGCGGGAGCTGCTGAAGGACTGAAGGGCGTCCGGTGCGCTGCGCCGGCTCTCAGTTCGACACGAATTCCAGTTCCTTGGGCCACGCCACCTCCCTGACCGGCGCCGGCGGCTGTTCCGCCGCCGCCTTCGGCGTGGCTTCCGGCTCGACCCCGGCCGCGACGGACGGCTGGGCCGGCACGACCGCCGCCGCAGCGCCCGGTACGGCTGCGGCGAGGGGCACCGCGGCCGGCGGGGTGCGGGCGGCGGAGACGGAGGGGTTGTCGATGATGCGCGGGCGGATCATGAACAGGCGCTCGCGGCGCTGGCGTTCGGCCTGGCTGTTGCGGAACAGCAGGCCCAGCACCGGCACGTCGCCCAGCAGCGGCACCCGGTCCTCGCTGCTGGTCTCCGAGTCGAGGAAATAGCCGCCGATCAGCAGGCTGTCGTTCTCGCGCACCACGGCCTGGGTGCTGATGTTGCTCTGCAGGACCGTGGGCAGGGTGTCCACCTGGCGGCCGGGCTGGATCTTGCCGTCCTCGATGTCCACCACCAGTTGCACCATGCGCAGGCCGTTTTCCTCGATCAGGCGCGGGGTGACCTTGAGCAGGGTGCCGGTGGAGATGGGGACCAGTTCGGCGACCCTTTCGCCGGTCACGCGCACGTAGAAGGTTTCCGACAGGTCGAGCACGGCCACCAGGTTGTCCACGGTCAGCACCGAGGGCCGCGCCAGGATGCGCGCGTCCCCGTCCGAGGCCAGGGCGTTGACCTGGGCCACGAAGAAGCTGGTGGTGTTGGACAGGATGGTGGTCTTGTTGATGTTGTCCCCGGCCCCGATGGTCACCGTGGACGTGCCCGGATCGGGCGAGGTGTCGCCGAAGCCGAAGGTGAAGTCGCCGGTGCGCCCCGCCCAGGCGACGCCCAGCGAATCGAGGCGGTCGGTGTTGATGTCCATGATCATCGCCTCGATCTCGATCAGGGGCGTCGGTACGTCGAGCTGGCGGATCAGGGATTCGTAGGCGGCCATGTGTTCCGGCGCGTCATGCACGATGACCGCGTTGAGCCGCTGGTCGGCCTCGATCACCGCACGGCGGGCGTTGGCCGCCGCGCGCACCGGTGGCCGTTCCGCCGCGGCGGGGGCGTCCGCGCCCAGCGCCGACGGCGCCGTTCCGCCGGCCGGCGTGGTGGTCAGGGAGGACGTGCCCCCTGCCGTCTCCTGGTCGGCCACCAGGCCGCGCAGGATGCTCGCCACGCCGGGCGTGGTCACCTGCTGGTCGCGGTAGCTGAAGCTGCGGTCCTCCGCGCGGGCGTGCTTGAGCGGGAAGACGCGGATCTCGCGCCCGCCGCTGGGGCCGGAGCCCAGTTCGGCCACGGTGCCCATGACCAGGTCCACGTAGGCCGGCGGTCCGGACAGGATCACCACCCCGCGGTCGGCGAACTCGCCCCAGCCGTAGCGCGCATCGAAGATGCCCAGGTTGTTCAGCGCGGCCTTGAGCGCCCCCACGTCGCTCGCGCCGACCCGCAGCGTGCGGCTGATGGATTCCGATGCCTTGGCCACGTGCAGCACGCCGCCGTGGTAGTACCACGTCAGCCCGTAGCTGGAGGCCAGGGTATCGAGGAACTGGGTCGGCGTGGCGGCCGAGTAGTTGCCGTTGAGCTGGCCGCCCACCAGCGGGCTCAGTTCCAGCTTCAGCCCGAAGGCGCCGGCGAAATCGCCCAGCACCCGGGGCAGCGGAAACTGCCTGGCGAAGTATTGGAACGGGACCTCCGGCCACGGGGCCGGCGCGGCGGCGGCCAGGCCGGCCGCGGACAGCACGAGGATGGCGGCCAGGCCGCGCAGGAAGGGTGTGCAACGCCTCATGAACGCTCCCCGAGTGCCGCCGCCCAGTAGTCCAGGTCGTTCAGGAAGGCTTCCAGGCCGTCTTCGAAGGCGCGTGCGTCCTCGCCGTCCAGGGCGGCCTGCAGCAGCAGGTGGCCGCCGTCCGGTGCCAGCACCGGCACGCCGATCTGGCGCGCCGCGCCGGCGGTCACGCGCAGCATCAGCCGGTCCACCAGGGCTTCGCGCTCCTGGGCCAGGGCGGGCAGCGCCGCCAGGCGGGCTTCCAACTCGATCTGGCGGGCGGGGCCGCGGCGCAGGCTGACGCGGGGATAGCGGTCCACCCGCAGTTCGAGCCGGCCGCTGGCCTCCCAGTCGCCGGGATCGATCGCAAAACGGGTGCTCAGCGCGGCCAGTCCGGCCGGCAGGGAAACGGTACTCATCGGGGATGACTCCATGCGCGCCGCGGGTTGCGGCGCCCTTGCGTATGGGTAACCTGGCGTGCCACGGGGTTCATTGCGGTTCTCCCGGCAGCTTGCCTTCGGCCAGTTGCCCGACCAGGCGCAGCACTTCGGCCACCGGTTCGAGCAGGTCCGAGGGGATGTACTGGTCCAACTGTGCTTGCTCCAGCAGCGCACGGGCCAGCGGCACGTTCTCCATCACCGGGATGCCCTCTTCCCTGGCCACGGCGACGATGCGCTTGGCCACCAGGTCGGTGCCCTTGGCCAGCACCACCGGCAGCGGGGTCTTGTCCTCGTCGTAGTACAGCGCGATCGCCACATGGGTGGGGTTGGTGACCACCACGGAGGCCTTGCGGGTCTTCTCCACCATGCCGGACATCATCATTTCCTGGTGCAGTTGCTTGCGCGCGCCCTTGATGTGCGGGTCACCCTCGGCTTCCTTGTATTCGCGCTTGACCTCGTCCTTGCTCATCATCAACTGCTTCTTGTGGTTGAAGCGCTGCCAGACGAAGTCCGCCAGCGCCAGCACCACGTACACCATGGCCACGTTGACGATGACCACGTACAGCAGCGAGCCGATGGCCGTTCCCACGCCAACGATGCCGGCCAGGGGCAGCGTGAGCAGGCGCGGGATCTCGTCCCGCAGCACGATGAACAGCAGCGCGGTGAGGAAGCCCACCTTGATGCAGTTCTTGAGGAACTCCACCATGTTCTTCTTCGACACCATGTTCTTGGCGTTGGCCAGCGCATTGAGCTTCTTGGCACTGGGCTTGACCGCCTCGAAGGCGAACATGATGCCCACCTGCAGCGCGTCGGCGAAGATGCCGATGCCGAGCACGATCAGCACGAAGGGCAGCAGCACGGTGATGCCGTCCTTCATCAGCGGCAGCAGCACCGCATCGAGCGAGGCCTGGAAGGGCTGGTGGATGAAATCCATGGGCAGCAGCATCAGCCGGCCGATGGATTCGACGATGCCCTGGGCGCCGCCGATCATGTAGCCGAACATGGCCAGGATCAGGATGGTCTGGGTGAAATCCTTGCTGTAGGCCACCTGCCCCTTTTTGCGGGCATCCATCAGCTTCTTGTGTGTGGGCTGTTCGGTCTTTTCGCCGCTCATTTCACCGCTCCCGACACGGCGCCCAGCAGTTCGGGCAGGCGCCCGATCTCGCTGTGCACGTAGGTGAACAGGGTGGGCAGATAGATCACCAGCACGAAGAAGGCCAGCCCGCTCTTGACCGGCATGGCCAGGAAGAACACCTGCAGTTGCGGCGCGAAGCGGCTCACCAGGGCGAGGCCGACCTCCGCCAGCAGCATGGCCAGGATGGCCGGTGCCGACAGCAGCAGGCCGAGGCGGATCAAGCCCGCGAAGAACCCGCCGAACACCATGGCACCCTGCTCCGGCAGGGTCGGGAAGAAGCTCAGCACCGGCCACAGGCGGTGGCTTTCGTAGATCGTCGTCATGAACAGCAGGAAGCCGCCCGCGACCAGGAAATACACGACGAAGGCCTGGTTGAACATGATGCCCAGCGGCGAGGTGTCGTTGCCCGTGAGCGGGTTCAGCGTGCTGGCGATGCTAGCGCCGCGCTGGTTGTCGATGAAGAAGCCCACCGCCTCCACCGCCCAGAACAGCACCGCCACCGCATAGCCGAGCAGGAAGCCCAGCAGCGCTTCCTTGACCACGATGAGGAAGAAGGGCACCGCGGCCGGCGGTTCCGCAGCCATGGCCGCGTCGATGGGCGGCACCAGCACCACCGCCAGGCACACCCCGAGCGCGGTGCGGATCATGCCCGGCACCACCTGCTTGCTGAAGAGCGGAATCACCACCAGCGCGGCCTGGATGCGCACCGTCGCCAGCAGCAGCGCCATCAGCAGGCGCTTGGCATCGGCGAAGAAGGCGGTTTCCAGTTCCATCGCGGCGCTCAGCGTCCGGTGTAGGGGAAGGCCTCGAAGAGGACCACCGCGTAGTTGAAGATCTCGCCGCCGATCCAGCGCGCCGACAGCAGCATGGTGATGCCCACCGCGATCAGCTTCACCGCGAAGGACAGGGTCTGTTCCTGGATCTGCGTGAGCGCCTGCAGCAGCGAGAAGATCACCCCCACCACCGAGGCGACGATGATGGGCGGCATGGACAGCAGCAGCACCAGCAGCAGGCCCTGGTTCATGTAGCCGACGAAATCGGTCTCGGTCATCGCGCCCTCACACGTAGGTCAGCACCAGGCCGCGGATCAGCCGCGACCAGCCGTCCACCATGACGAACAGGAACAGCTTGAGCGGCAGGGAGATGGTCACCGGCGACACCATCATCATCCCCATCGCCAGCAGGATGTTGGAGACGATGAGGTCGATGACGATGAAGGGCAGGTAGAGCAGGAAGCCGATCTCGAAGGCCGAGGTCAGCTCCGACACCAGGAAGGCCGGCATCAGGACGATGAAGTGCTGGTGGGAGAGATCCGCCACCAGCTTCTGGTCCCACAGCCGGTGGGCGGTCTGCAGGAAGAACTCGCGCAACTGCGGGCGGCTGTGCTTGAGCAGGAAGCCGCGCAGGGGCTCGGCCCCGTCCACCACCACGCGGGCGAAATCCCCGGTGGATTCGATGCTGGCCGACTGGGCCTGCAGCGTCTCGTACATGTGCTGGCCCACCGGCGCCATGATGTAGAAGGACAGGATGGCCGCCAGGCCGTACAGCGCCATGTTGGGCGGAATCTGCTGCACGCCCAGGGCGTTCCTCACCAGCGACAGCACCACCGCGATCTTGACGAAGGACGTGGTGACCACCACCAGGATGGGCACCAGCGCCAGCAGCGCCAGCGCAAAGGCCAGATTGAGCGGATCGAACGCCTTCATCGGCGCCCTCCCCCCGCGCAGCGCGGCTGCCGGTGCCTCATGCGTCCCTCGCCGCCAGTTCCAGCACCCGCACCCCGGCCGCATCGTCGATGCGCACCAGTTCGCCGCGGCCGACCAGCCGGCCGTTGGCGCGGATGGCCACCAGCCGCGCAGGCGGGGCGTCCAGGGTGAAGGTCTGGCCGGGCTGCAGGGCGGCCAGTTCGCCCAGGGTCAGGGTCTTGTCGCCGAGATCGAAGCTCAGGCGGATTTCCACTTCGTCGAGACTCACCGGGCTTTCGTCCGGAGTGGCGTTCTCGGGTGGGGAGGCGGGCGCGGACATGGGGATGTTCTCCAGGGCGGATTCGAGCGTCAGCACGTGGTCGCGCAGGCGGGCGCGCACGGCATGGCGGGCGTCGGTGCGCAGGATCAGCGCGGCGTCGGCCGGGTCCAGGGCGGTGTCGAGCACGATCACGTCGTGCAGGGCCAAGGCGCGCAACTGCGCCACGCTGAGGCGGGTTTCGCCCAGTTCCAGGCGCAGGCGCACGGGGGTTTGCGGATCGGGTTCAGCGGCCGGGGCGGCCGGCCGGCGGCGGGCCAGAATGGCGAGCAGCGCCAGGCCGGGGGCGTCGGTGAGCAGCAGGCCGGACACGCCGTCGGCGGCCCGCTCGCTCGCGAGCATCACGCGGAAGGCGTATTCGCCGTGGGCCGCGTCCTCGGCCGCGTGCCCGGCGGACACCAGGCGCACGCGCCGGCCGGACAACTGTTCCAGGTTCGCCGCCACCTCCTCCCAAGCCAGCTCGAAGCCGGCCAGGGCCAGTTCCTCGGGCAGCAGCGCGAGGTCGGTTTCCGGGAAGCGGTGGGCGTACAGCAGCGCCAGCAGCGCCGGACTGCTCACCAGGCGGAAGGGCGCGCCGCCCCATTCCAGGGTCACCACGAAGGCCTGCGCCGGCCACGGCGCGGACGCGGCGGCGGGCTCCAGGGCGAACTGCCAGGCCCCACCGCCGAGTTCGAAGCCGCCGCTGCCCAGGCGGGCGGCGACCAGATCCAGATGCCCGGCGGTGTCGCCGCTCATGGCGCGCAGGGCCAGCGGCTGTATGCGTTCGGAGACCGCCTGGCTCATTCTTCCCTGCTCCCTTCGTCGGCCAGCGTGATGGACGGCAGCCCGGCGAGCGGCGTGGCCTCGCCGCTGCGATCCTCGACGAAGACCTGCGCTTCGCCTTCCTCGTCCGCGCGCTGCGGATCGCCCACGCGCACCTCCACCTCGCGCCGCAGGCGGCGCGACAGTTCGGCGGCCAGGCGGGCGCCCGCCCCCTGCAGCAGGGCCAGGCTGCCGGCGTTGCCCACGGCGAAGTCCATCACCCAGCGCCCCTGCTCCTGCACGATGCGCACCTCGACGCCGGGCAGCACCTCGTTGCGGATCAGGACGCGGATTTCCTGGCCGCCGTCGGCGGATACCAGGATGCGTTCGGCCACCGCGCCCACCACTTCGGCCGCCGCGCGCGGCAGTGGCGCCGCAGGGGCGGCGGGTTCGGCCGCGCCGGCGGCGGACGTGCCGGGCAGGAAAGGCGACGGGAAACCGGGCAGGCCCGCCGCCGCGGCATCCGCGCGCTCCTGAGCTCCACCCGACAAGCGGCCGAACAGGCCGAAGGGCGAGGATTTCTCCTCCTCCTGCGGGCGTTCGCCGCCCTGCCCCGTCCCCCCTTCCGCGGCGGGCTGCTGCCCGTCGCGGCCGAGGGCCTGGCGGAAGCGCGCCACGTCGTCGTCGCGCGCCGCGCCGGGCTGGCCGCCGCCGTTCTGGCTGCCGGCGGGTTCGCCGCCCATGCGGGGCAGATCCAGGTTCAGCCGGACCGGACGATCAGTCATCGCCGCCCCCTCCCCAGTCTTCCCGCTCCTTGCGGACCGCGTACAGGTCTTCCATCTCCACGTCTTCCTTGCGCTCGCTCTCCAGGCGGATTTCCTCCGACTGCACCTCGACGAGCTGGATGAACTTTTCCTTGACCCGGCTCGCCAGCCGGTGCACCTCGCGCGCGTCCTGCAGGCGGTGGTCGGCCTCGTCACGCTGCTTCTCGCGCTGGTGCAGCACGTCTTCCAGGTCGCGTTCCTTCACGCGCAGCATCAGCACGTCTTCCCGCAGCCATTCCAGGTCGCGGGCGCGCACCACGCGGCGGCAGACGGCGGCGTACATGCCGCGCTCCTGCTCCACGCTCCAGTGGCGGTATTCCACCAGGGAGCCGCGTGCCGTCTCTTCCTGCTGCACCGCCTCGGCGAGCGCCATGCGGCAGCCCGAGACCGCCATCTCGGCCTTGTTCTCCCGGTGCTCCTTGAGGCGGAGCAGTTCGTGCAGCATGCTCATCCCCGGCCCGCCAGCTTGATCATGGCCTGCAGGGTGTCGTCGAAGCCGACCCGCTCGTCGGTGCGCTGGCGCAGGAAGGCGCGGATGGCGTCGATCTTGTCGATGGCCTCGTCGGTGGTCTGGTCGCCGCCGCGCTTGTACTCGCCGATCTTGACCAGCAGTTCCACCTCGGCGTACTTGGCCATCAGTTCGCGCAGGCGCCCCGCGGCGGCCTTGTGTTCCTTGGCGACGACGGCGTTCATGACCCGGCTGGCCGAAGCCAGCACGTCGATGGCCGGGTAGTGGTTGGCCGCGGCGAGCTTGCGCGACAGCACGATGTGGCCGTCCAGGATGGAGCGGGTCTCGTCGGCGATGGGTTCGGTCATGTCGTCGCCTTCCACCAGCACGGTGTACAGCGCGGTGATGGAACCCTTGTCGTTCATGCCCACGCGCTCCATCAGCTTGGGCAGGGTGGCGAACACGCTGGGGGGAAAGCCGCGCCGGGTGGGCGGTTCGCCCGCGGCCAGGCCGATCTCGCGCTGGGCGCGGGCGAAGCGGGTCACCGAATCCATCAGGAACAGCACCTTCTTGCCCTGGTCGCGGAAATACTCGGCGATGGCGGTGGCCACATAGGCCGCCTTGGCGCGCTCCATGGAGGACTTGTCCGAGGTGGCGCAGACGATGATGGACTTGCGCCGCCCCTCCTCGCCCAGTTCGTGTTCGAGGAATTCGCGCACCTCGCGGCCACGCTCGCCGATCAGCGCCACCACGGTGACGTCCACGTCCGCGCCCTTGACCAGCATGCCCATCAGCGTGGACTTGCCGCCGCCGGCCGCGGCGAAGATGCCCATGCGCTGGCCTTCGCCGCAGGTCAGCATGGAATCCAGCGCGCGCACGCCCAGCGCCAGCGGCTGATGGATCAGGCGCCGGGTGAGCGGGTCGGGCGCCTCGGCGAACACCGGGTAGAACTGGTCGGCCTCCAGCGGCCCCTGGGTGTCCCGGTCGATGGGCCGGCCCAGGCCGTCGAGCACGCGGCCGAGCAGGCCGTAGCCCACCGGCACCATGTGGGAGCGCCCGGTGGGCATGACCTCGGTGGCGTTGGAGATGCCGTACATGTCGCCGATGGGGGTGAGCAGCGCGGCGTCGCGGGCGAAGCCCACCACCTCGGCCTGCATCTCGAAGGCTTCGCCGGGGTTCTTCAGGATGCACACCTCGCCCACCTTCACCGACGGGATCACCGCCTTGATGATGGTGCCGATGACCTGCGTCACCCGGCCGCGCACCGCGAGCGTCGGGGTCTCCTGCAGGGCCAGGCTCATCATGTCGGTGATGTAGTCGAACTGGCGCATGGGGTCGGCTTCTTACTTGCGGCTGCCGAGAATCTTGGAGAAGGCGCGGCGCAGGGCCTCGACCTGCCCGTCCAGGGAGGCCTCGACGATGCCGATCTCGGTCTCCAGGATGCAGCCGTCCCCCTTCAGGCGGGCGTCGCCCACCAGGTCCAGGTAGCCGATGCCCGGATAGGCGGCGAGGATCTCGTTGGTGGCCTGCTTGACCATGTCCAGGCGGTCGGGCGCCACCCGCAGCGTGACCTGCTTCTGGTTGCGCACCGCGCCCAGAGCACCCTTGACCACCATCACCACGCGGTCGCGGTCGTCGTATTCGGCCACGATGCGGCGCATGGCCTGCACCACCAGGTCCACCATGCGCTCCTCGACCTTGCCGAAGTAGTCGATGGTGCGGCTGACGTTCTCGATCATCTGCTCGGCCGCTTCCAGGCGGGCTTCCTCCAGGCCGTCCTGGTAGCCGCGTTCCTTCTCCGCTTGGTACGCCTGACGCGCCTGCTCGCGGATGGCCTCGGCCTCGGCGCGGGCGGCGTCGATCAGCGCGCCGGCCTCCAGCCAGATCTGGTGGTCGGCGGCCGGGATCACCCGGGCGGACGGGTCGGGGCGGCTCAGTGGACCGGACTGGCGAACAAAGAGGACCATGGTTCCTCGGATTCCCTCAGGATGCGCTGGCTCAGCGCCAGCAGTGCCTCGGCGGCGGTTCCGGGCGCGGCGGCGTCGCACTCCTGCGGCGTCTTCCACGCGAAACGGCGGCGGATCGCCTCGGGCTGGCCGGCCAGGGCGGTACGCAGCGCGCTCCACCCCGCCAGCAGCGGATCGTCCGCCGCGAGCGGTGCCGCGTCCTGCCAGTACAGGGGCGCGCGTTCGGCCAGAAAGTGCGTCTCCGCCTCGTCCAGTTCGCCTTCCCGCGCCGCCCAGCCGTTCCCGGCCAGCGCCAGCGCCATGCGCCGCGCCAGCACGGCCAGCGGTTCGGCCGGCAGCAGGGCGAGGCGGAAGGCGGTGGCGCCGCTATGCCAGCGCGGCACGTCGGTGAGGCCGGCGTCCAGTAGCAGGTGGCGCGACAGGTGGCGCAGGCTGGCCGGCCCCCGCCAGGCTTCCTCGGGCCAGCCCGGGGTCAGCAAGGCGCGCCGGGAAGGATGCAGGTCCAGCGCCGGCGCCCACAGGAAACGGGCGATCCACGGCCACAGCGCGCCTTCCTCGCGCAGGCGGGCAGCCCCCAGGGCCTCCTCCCGGGGGACGGGCGCGGCCAGCTCAGGCATCGGCGTTGCCGGGCCGTGCGCGGCGGCCTTGCCAGAACAGGAAGGCCGCACCCGCCAGCGCCGCCAGCAGGGCGAAGACCAGCCCCGCCAGCAGCACGCGCAGCCCGGCCGCCGAATCCGGCGCCACTTCCAGCCCCCACACCGCTTCCAGGTTCTGCGCCGGCGCCGCGGCCTCCACCTGGGCGGCCGACGGCACCAGCACCACCGAGACCTTGTCGAAGCTCAGCCCCGGAATGCTGTTGGCCACCAGGCGGCGGATCTGCGGCAGCACGCCGTCCAGATTCACCGTGTCCTGGTGCTTGATGAACACCGCCGCCGACGAGGGGTTGCCGGCCTCGCCGAAGTTGCCGCGCTCGGGCAGCACCACGTGCACCTGGGCGTGGATCACGCCGTCGATCTTCGAGATGGTCCCGGCCAGTTCCTGGGACAGGGCGAAGATCAGCCGCGCGCGCTCTTCCAGCGGCGAGGAGATCAGCCCTTCCTTCTTGAACACGTCGCCCATGCGCACGTGGGGTTCGCGCGGCAGCCCCTGCGCCTGCATGATCTCGATGGCCTGCGCCACCCCGGACTGGGGCACGTTCACCGAAACCATGCCTTCCTTGCCAGGAATCTTTTGCGCGGCGATGCCCTGCTTGAGCAGGGCCGCCAGCACCTCGTTGGCCTGGGATTCGGAGACCTGCGACAGCAGTTCCACCTGGCCGCCGCAGGCGGTCAGCACGAGGCCGGCGGCAGCCGCCAGCACGAACCGGCGCAAGGCCGGCAGAAAGGGGAGGAGAGAGGAGAGGTTCATGAAGGCTGGGCCGCCGGCCTCATTGCATCTTGACGATCTGTTCGAGGTTCTGCTCGGCCTTGGAGACGACCTTGCCGACCATTTCATAGTGGAAGCTGGATTCGATCACCTTGAGCTGGAACTGGAACAGCTCGTGGGGGCTCACCGCCGGCTGCTCCGGTCCGCCCAGCTTGGTGACCGATTCCCAGGTGTTGCGGAAATCCGCGCGCAGTTCGTCCATCCCCTTCAGGATGGCCTCGCCCATGTTGGCCGGCGGCCCGGGCGGCGGCGGGGGCATGCCCACCGCCATGTGGCCTTCGGCCGCGGCGGGAGCGACGGCCTCCCCCTGCACCAGGGTGCGGAAACGTTCGGCCTGGGTGGCGTCGACCGCTGCCGCGGCACCCGCCGGATCGGGCGCCACCACGGTGTTCGGCGCCAGTGCGAGGATCAGGAACTGATTGCTGTGGATTTCCATCGGATTCCGCCTTGCCTATGCCTCGTACCCATCCGCCGCGCACTCGTCTGCCGGGACGCATCCGGCCTCGAGGCGTCCCGCGGACGATCGTTCGACGGGTTTCATGTTCAGGATGCCTGGTCCAGCAGTTGCCGGGCCAGGCGCCGGGCCTGTTCGTCGCCCTCCCCTTCGGCGACCGCCGTCAACACGCTGCGCGCCTGGTGTTCCCGCCGCGCCAGGCGCAGGGCCAGGCCCAGAAACACGGAAATAGTATCATGATGTTTCGCCAGTTCCGGGGGGGAGCGCTCCAGCAACTGGACCGCGGTTTCGGGCTTGCCTTCGCCTATCAGCGCGAGGGCCTGGCCGATGAGCGGGAAGGGCTGTTCCGGGCGCAGTTCCGCCAGCGCCTCGAACAGCCGCAGGGCCGCCTGGGGCTTGCCGTTGAGCGCGCCGTGGAAGCCGATCGCCACCAGGCTGCGGACCTCCTCGGCGCCCAGCTCGGGGCTCTCCCGGAGCGCGGTCATCATGCGGCGATCATCCCCGGCGGCAGCCCGCCGCCGAGGGTCGGCACGAAGGCGGCGCCGGCCAGGGCTTCCTGCTCGGCACGAGCCACGTCGATGAACCGCGCCAGCTCGCCCGCCAGGGTTTCGGGCTCGAGGCCGGCGAGCGGAATCAGCTTCTCCAGCACCACGTCGTCCCCGTTCAGCGCCCAGGTGGCGCCGCGGCTGGATTCCCACAGGTGGTTGGCGGCGAGCAGGCGGCGCAGCACCGCTTCGCGCCCTTCCGCGGGCAAGGTTCCGGCCACGGCGTAGGCCAGCAGGGCCGGCGGTTCGGCCTCCACGCGCAGGGTCAGGTCGAGGCGGTCGTCGATGCGCAGCCCGCAGGCGCCGTCCCCATCCAGCGCCAGGTCCAGCCCCAGGCCGCCGCCCACGGCGCGCAACAGGGCGCCTGCCTGTTCACGTACGTTCATTGCACGTTCTCTCCGTTCGAAGTTCGTTTCAGCTCGCGGTGTAGCCGGACAGGCCCAGGTAGTTCTGGCTGATCTCGTCGTGCTTGTTGACGCCGCCGAACTGCTCGTACACCTCGTCCACACCCTTGAGCTTGAAGCCGGCAAAGCCGGTGTTCAGGCGCTGCATCTCGAAGTTGCCGCTGTGGGTGACCACTTCGTGGAACTGGGTGATCTCCGACGGCGAGCGGGTGCGCTCGTAGTGGGGCACCTGGCCGGTGAGCGCCATCTGCAGCCTGAAGTGCTTGATCTCCGCATCCAGCTCGCCGGTGCGGTCCTTGCCGCTCTTGCAGTTCCACATCACCTTGACGCCGAACATGTCGCCCAGCACCGCCAGCCGCGTCGGCATCTTGTAGGGTTCCTTGCCGGCCACCTTGTAGCTCTCGTCCTGGTGGATGTGGACGATCTGCTGGACCAGTTCGCGGGCCTGGGCGAGCTTGGTTTCGTTGGAGGAAAGCCGCGCCCGGATGGGGGCATATTGTTCGTTGGTGCCGTCCGGGTCCACCAGGCGGAGGTAGCCCCGATCGTTGGCGACTTCACCTTCCAGCTTGTGGATGCCCTCGCCGATCAGCCCGCCCGGCACCTCGCCCCGCAACAGCCCGTCCATGTCGGTGCCGAGCAGCTTGCCGATGGCTTCGCCGTTGAGGCCCGCCACGTTGTTCCAGCCCATGACCGAGGAGCCGAGGCTGCTGCTCGACGAAAGGCCGAACTTGCCCTTCACCGCGCCTTCGTTGACGCCGTAGTTGCAGGGGATCGGGCGCACGTCCACCTTCACTTCCTTCATCTGGCCGGTTTCCGGGTCCCTGACCTGGAAGGTCTGGATGCCGGACACGTCCTTCCACGCCTTGACCTGGTCCTTGACCATCATCTGCTCGTTGGAGTTGGTGCCCTTGCGCACGTGGTCCGGCGTCAGCAGCGAGATGGACAGGATGTCCAGGCGCACCGTCTCGCCGTCGAGGGCGGCCCGCAGCAGGGTTTCATCCGTCAGCAGCGTGGACTGCACGGTTTCCATGGCGCGGTTCTTGTTGGCCTGGGCGCGCATGATGTCCACCAGTTCGGGGTTGTTGCGCACTTCCCGGATGGTCTCGCCGAGGCTGGGTTCGCCCACGCTCACCTCGCCCTCCACCACGGTGCCCAGGCCCAGGTTCTGCAGGCTGTCGTTCAGTTGCTGCAGGCGTTCGCCTTCCTTGACCCAGTGTTCCTTGGGCAGCAGGTCCTGGATCATCCGGCCCAGTTCCTCGTCGCCCATCTTGGCGACTTCCTTGGGCACGATGCCGAAGGCCGAGATCACGCCGTGGCGCATGCCGGAAAACATCACCTTGCCCTGGCCGTCCACCAGCCGGGTCTGGGCCAGGTTCACCGAGTGCTCGTACTCCGTGCTGCTGTGGGAGTTGAAGCCCTTGCCCTGGTAGGACTCGATGAAATTGCCCGCCGGCGTGGTCTCGCTGTAGGTCAGCAGGGTCTCGGAGCCGGACTGGATCTGGATCTCCTTGACGATGGGCTTCCACTCCTGGCCATTGTTCAGCACGTCGTTCATGGCCTGGTGGAAATCGTGGCCCACGTGCTTGCTGGACAGCCCGGCCTCCTTGAAGACCGCCTTCAGGGTCTCCTCGATGATGGTCTGCTCGTCCACCTTGGGCGTTTCGGCGGGCGTCCGGTGATGGCCGCCGAAGCCCTGCACCAGGTCCTTCACGTGCTCCTTGAGCGCCTTGGTCTGCCCGCTGATGAGCCCGCCCAGGCCGCCCGTGAACTTCTTGCCGATGACTTCCTTGGGATCGCCCATTTCGCCGAAGTGGTCGCGCGCCTTGCCGTGCATCTGCTCGGAACGCGCCTTGAAGATCTCGTCGCGCGCCTGTTCGAGCTTGGCGCGCTGCCCGGTGGTGAGGTCGGTGCGTTCCAGTTCCTTGTCGATGACGCGCATCGCGCCTTCCGAGAACTGGGCCTTGCTCTCGTACATCTTCGACATGGAGAAGGGCGAATCCACCACGCTGTGGCCCAGGTAGGTGCCGCGGTCCTCCACCTGGGCCAGCACGCTCTGGGCCAGTTCCTTCACCTGCGCGCGCACGCCCTCGGGCAGCTTGTCCAGGTTCTCCGGCTTCAGCAGCTCCTTCAGGTCCCGGGCGGTTTCACCCAGGCTTTCCATCTGCGCGGTCAGCTTGTCGCCCACCATGGGTCCGGCGCCGAGCAGGTCGAAGGCTTCGGAAATGGTGGCCAGTTGCTCCCGCAACGCCTCGCCCCTGGGGCTCAGCTTGCCGTCCTCGCCGCGCTCGACCTCGATGGCGTTGATGATCTTGTTGATCTGCCCCACGCTCTGGTCGCGCTTGCCGCCGATCTGCCCCGGCGGCACGGAATCGAGCTTGAGTTCGGAGAGCCTGCGCACGCCGTTGTCGCCGCCGCCGATCCGGCCCGGCGCGCCCTGCGGCGTAGACAGCCCCACCTTGTGGTTGCCCAGCGGCGTGGGGCCGAGGCTTTTCCAGCGCTTGTCCCCGGTGGTGAGATCCGTATCCTTGTTCGGGGTCAGCGTGGTCGGCTGCAGCAGGCTGCGGTGGGTGCCGATGTTCAGGTGGGGCATGGGGGTCTCCGGGGCGTCCGTTTGCGGGGTGCGGCGTTTGCGCGCCGCGTATTCACCGCTTCTGTAACGTCAGGCCGAAATCAGTTCCAGCAGCGCCTTCGCCTTGGCGGCGAACTCCGGCTTGCCCCCCGGCACCTGGGTGGCGAATTCCAGGCAGGCGCGGGCGTCTTCCAGTTCGCCGCTCATCAGCAGGGCCTGGCCGTTCAGGCACAGGGCCTCCGCATCGGCCGGGTCCAGCAGGATCACGAAGGAGTAGGTGGCGGTCGCCTCCACGTAGCGCTTGCCCATGAACTGGGCGGCGCCCAGCCCCTTGAGGAAGCGCGTGCTGGTGGGCCGGTACACGGTGAGGAAGCTGAAGTAGCGCACCGCTTCCTCGTACTTGCCCTGGGTGTAGAGGTTGTAGGCCAGGCTATAGATCAGCTCCAGTTCGTCGTCGGTGAAGCGGCGGGCGACGTCGGTGCCGGCGAATTCGGCCTGGAAGGCGGTGATGGCTTCGGGGATGGCGGTCATTCGTCGCTCCTCAGATGTTGCGGGCGATGCCGCGGTTGGTTTCGATCTGGGACTGGGCGATGGCGGCGAGCTTGTCCTTGATGTCGCGGATGATGTCCTGCATGTTCTGCATCATGTCGTTGTCCGACTCCCGCGCCTTCTCGTGCGTCGTGGCCAGCTTGTCCAGTTCGGCCTTTTCGGCGTCGATCAGCCCGGCATCCCGTTCCAGGCTGCCGGAAGCCATCGTGCCGATGCCGCTGATGATGTTGCCGGTCCCCGACCCGATCTGCGTGCGGGCACTGATCATGGCCGCGTCGCCGCCCTTGATCATGCCGCCCGCCGCGCCGCCGATGCTCGCCACCCCGGAACCGATCTGGCAGGCCCCCTGCACCATGGCTGCCGCGAACCGCTTTTCCGCAGCATCGCGGATCTTCTGCGCCGCATCCCCCATCGCCTCCACCTGGGCGCCCAGTTCCGCCTGGCGCTGGTTGCGGGAGACTTCGCGCATGGACTGGGCCATCTTGGCGAAAAGGAGCATCACCGCCTGCATGTCCGTGCTCAGGTTGTCCCCCGCGCCGCTCAGGGAGCCGCCGAGGCCACTCACGTCGCCGGAGCCGAATCCGCCCTTGGGCGGATCCAGCTTCAGCACGCCGGAAGCTTCCAGTTCCGCCAGCGTCCGCTGGGCCAGCTTCTGGGCCAGGGCGGGGTCCGCGATGTCGCTGAAGAGCTTGCTGCGGATTTCTTCCAGCGCCGCATCGCCGCCCTGGCGCAGGATGTTGAAGTTCAGCGAGGATTGATTGTTGACGCCGTCAACCATGGGAATCTCCTAAGTATTCTTCTTTCGTCAGACGATGTTCTTGATCTGCTGCAGGCGGGTTTCGCTGCCGGCGGCGATCAGGGAGGACAACTGCTGCATGGCCTCGTCGAGCTTCGCCACCAGTTCCTTGATGCGCTCCCGGTCGTCTTCCATGGCCTTCATCAGTTGCAGGATCACCTTGTCCAGTTCGGCCTTGTCCGCCTTGGCCATTTCCGCCGCCTTCACGTCCTCGGCCTTGGCCATGGTGGTGACGCCCGAACCGACCGAATTCACCCCGCCGGCGATGGTGGCGCAGGTATTCACGATCTGGGCCATCTTGGTGACCTTGGTCGCCACGTCCGCGGCCTTGAACAGGGCCGCGCCGCCCACCGCGCAACCGGCCACGGCGATGACGATCTGGGTGACCATGGCGGCGATCTGGCCGAACTTCTCCGCGTCTTCCTTGTTCATGCCGGACGCCAGGGCGATCTCCTCGAACATCTTGGTCAGCCCGGCGTTGATGGAGATGTCCGGCCCGCCGCAGGCCTGGCTGATCTCGCTGGCGATGCTCATCACCGAATCGGCCACCGCATAGGCCGCGAAGGCCACCGCGACCACCCCCAGCACGCCGGAAGCGGCGCCCGCGGTCAGGACGGTGAGGGCGATGGCGGCCACCGCGGCCAGGATCAGGCCGATGATCTTGAACACCTTCAGCAGGCCGTTCTTCTCGTTGGCCTCGGCCATCTTCTTGGCGGCCTCCTCGATCTTCTCGATGGCCTTCTGGTGGGCTTCCTGCTTCTGGGTGTCGGAAAGCTTGATGCCTTCCTTGGCGCTCTGGGCCTGCAGTTCCGTGATCTTGTTCTGCATCGACCCGATGATCAGGGCGAGCTCGTCGGGGGAGAACGCCCTCTCCGGCTCGGACAGGACCGGCGCCCCCTGGGGCGTGTTCTTGCCGCCCGTGCCGCCGGTCTTGTATTCGCCCACCAGTTCGCCCATCAGCTTGGCAACCTCGCCCAGCATCCGGGTGGCATCGGCCTCGGTGATGCCGGCACCCTTGTACAGCTCCAGCATCTCCCTGGTGAACTTTTCGTTCACCCCGGAGTTGTCGCCCGTGCCCAGGTTGTAGTTGCCGTAGTTGTTGCCGGTCGTGAAACTCGTATCCACCATGATCCTGTCCTCCCTCAGGAAACCAGCAGGGCCGCCATGGCCTTGGCACGCAGGGCCTGCCCGGTGAACTGGGGCTTGCCTTCGGCCAGTTCGCCCACGCTTTCCAGCAGGCCGAGGGCTTCTTCCTTCTTGCCCTGGCCGATCAGGCATTCGGCCATGTGCAGCAGCACATCCACGTCGGTGGCGTCCAGCACGTAGGCCAGGCCGTAGGCCTTGAGGGCGGCGTCGTACTGCTTGAGCATCTGCAGGCAGGCCGCGCGGCCCACCAGGTAGCGCTTCTCCCACTGGTCGTGGGCCACCAGGAAGGTGAAGGCCTTCAGGGCCTCCTGCCAGCGGGCCTGGCGGTAGTAGCCGTATGCCATGGCATAGACGGCCTCCATCTCCTTGGCATCGATGTGGAGGACCTGGGCGAGCGTGCCGCCGTCGGCGACGAAATCGACGACTTCGGCGATGTCGCCGCTAAGGTCGCGCGGAGTGGTTTGCGACATGGGGAGTCTCCCTTGATGCGGTGCGGGTACCGGGCCGCCCCGCCCAGGGCGCTGCGGGCGGGACGGCGATCCGGCGGCGGACGTGCTCAGCGCATGTTGCCGACGATGGATTCGCGCGACTTGCTCATCTTCGAGATGAAGTTGGTCATGATCTCGAAGGCCTCGTTGCGTTTGTTGGTGAGGCTCTGCAGGCGGATCATGTCCAGTTGCTGGGTGGAGTTGAGGCTGTCGATCTTTCCCTTGATGCCCTCGATCCAGGTGTCGTAGGTCTTCTGCTTGGCGTCGTAGATGCCGGTGCCCGGTTCATTGACCTCGTCGTCGCCGGTCGGCATGGTCAGGCCTGCCTCCTTCACCGCGGCGTAAATCTCCCGGCCGGCAGCCTTGTCCGCGCCCATGTTGCCCCACTTCTCCGGATCGGTGCCGCCCGGACGCTGCGTCCGCAGCTTGTCGAGCAGGTCGTTGAGCTTGGCGATCTCCTTGTTGCGGTTGGACACGTCTTCCATCTGGGTTTTCAACTGGCCTTCCAGCAACTGGGCGCGCTGCGACTGCACCAGCATCATCGCCGACTCGATATCCAGGTTCTTGATGTCAACGCTGGTGACGAAGTTGATTCCGCTCGAATTCCCGACGCTGCTTACCATGTTCGACTCCCTTGATCAGTTGAATAGGATGTTGCGGTTCAGATCATCCGATGCGCGTTCTTGGGCTTGACCGTCGTCGAGGTCGGCACCGCAAGATGCTTCAGATCGGCCAGATCGGCTTCGGCGGCTTCCTTGCCCTGGCGGATCAGTTCCTCGCGCTTGTCGGACGGCAGGCCGTCGAGCATCTCATCGACGGATTTCGCAAACGCCTCCGGCTCCATGCCGGCAGCGCGCATCGCCGCATACGAGTCGTCGATGGACTCCTGCGCCTTCTTCAACAGCGCTTCGGCTTCGGCGACGATCTTGACGCTTTGCTCTTCGGGGCTAGTGCTCATCGGGTATCTCCTTGATCTGGTATGGGCGGTTCGGACTCGCCACACCCGCTGTGTAACGGGGGGGCGAAAAAAAGTTCGCGGGCCTTGCACAAATTTTTCCGGGGGGCCCGCGCATGTCTGCAAACCTCTGAATCGTATAGGCTTCCTGCAGCGCTCCCTGTGACAACCTTGCCTCCTGTCCGCTTTTTTCCTCGGCGTTCGCACCAGGCTGCTCCTGCGGGCCCGTCCACCGGCAGCGGCCCGACGGGCGATGCTAGCGGGTGTATGAGCGCAGGCATAGTCTCTGAACAGATACTTTCCGTCCAGCGCAGAAAAGAAGTATGTTCCGCAGGGCTTTCGGCATAGGCCGCGCGGCAACGGGGAGGAAGGCCGCCCCGGGGCGGGGAAATGAACTTTCCACCACCCCTTCGTTACCATGTCAGCACAAGGGGCGAACGGCGCGGACGGGTTCCGCGCTCCTTCGCCGCTGGCAGCACAGTCCTTTCATCTTTCACGGGTTCTTGACGATGCGGATCGACGGCCTCAACTCCACGCCGCTCCCCCAGGACATGGGCGGGCAGCAGGTGCGCGCGCAGGTCCAGACCGGCGCCTGGCGCGGCGAGTCGGTGCAGGTGTCCGGCGACGGCTGCGACATCCTCACCGACGCGGCCGAAGAGATCACCATGTCCCAGTCGGAGAAGGCGGAATCGAAGAAGCTCAATGAGCGCAAGATTTCCAACCGGCCTTCCCTGATGCTGCCGCGCATCGAGCAGATCCAGCAGTACCTGGAGAAGGTCGGCAAGGGCGGCCAGCAATACAAGCTGCAGGACTTCGTCGCCACGCTGAAGAACCGCGAGCGCGACGGCCAGGGTGGCGGCGGAGGCGGCGGCGCCAGCCCGCGGGAGGAAGCGCGGCGCCAGTTCGGCAACGTCACCGAGCAGTTCCTGGCGCTGTCCTTCGCGGTGGAGGAACTGTCCCGGGAGGGCGGCCACGAGAAGCTCGTGGACCGCATCCGCGAAGACCTGGAAGACCTCTCCGACGACTTCGGCGGCCACATCCGCGCGGATCTCAACACCGTGGGCGTGGCCGGCGAGTTCGGCCGCGGCGACCCCGGCGAGACCGAGCGTTTCCAGGCCGGCTACCGGGATTCGGTGCTGGGCGGCGAGAACCTCTCCGGCATGCTGCGGGCGACGCTGGAGCACTTCGGCGAACAGGACTTCGGCCGCGCCGTGGAGCACATGATCCGCGCCCTGGGCGACGACCTCGCCGCCATGCAGGGCTCCTCCGCGGAGCCCACCCGGCTCAACGCCGTGCTGCAGGACCTCTACCTGCTGGAAGTGCTGTCCACCGTGCTCGACAGTTGCCGCGAACTCTCCGAGCGCATGCACAAGGAGCACGGCATCGGCCCCATCGACCCCGGCGCACTGATGCAGGACCTGGTGGCCGCCACCGGGGAACGCTGGACCACCGGCGGGCGCTTCGTGTCCATCGCCGAAAAGCACGGCGTGCGGGACCTCACCGCCCAGATCAACTTCCTGACCACGGTGAAAGTGCTGGCCCGCGAGATGCCGGTCAAGGTATTCGTGGACCCGGAAAGCCGTTTCAACGTCGTCGGCGCCATCCAGGAAGCGCTGGATGACATCATCGCCCAGGAGGAAGAATGAGCTGGATCGACCAGACCTTCGAGGAATTCGGCCGCGCCATCGGCGTGGGTCCCCTGCGCACCGGTGCCGGCGGCGGCCTGTCCCTGCGCCTGGGCGCCGACGGCCGGCTGGCCTTCCAGGTGGGCGAGGAGGCCGTGTTGATACTGCTCGCCCAGCCCCTGCCCCCCGGCGACGGGCTGGCCGCAAAGCTCAAGGCGCTGGACCTGTGCCACAGCCGCCACGGCTGGAGCCTGCCGGCGCGGGCCGGACTGACGAAAGACGGCCAGCTCGTGTTCACCCTGCGCCTGCCGGCGCGGGAATTCCGCCTGCCGCTGCTGGAGCAGGCCTACGAACAACTGCGCCGCCTGCACGAGCAGGCGCGCGCCTGAACCTCCCCCTGGAGAGCGCCATGTCCATGAAACTCGACGGCTTTTCCTTCGACCGCGGCATCGACCGCATCATCCGCAACGACCAGACCAGCGTGCCCCTGCCCCAGGCCGGCCAGCTCGCGCCCTCGGACGCCATCAGCCGCCCCGAACTGGAAAAGCTGCTGGCCCTGCCCAATCTCGGCGATTTCCTGTCCGAAACGCTGAAGCCGGACATCGACAACAAGGATCTGCTGACCCCCCAGGGCTTCCAGCGCGCCCTGCAGGACGCGCTGACCGAACTGCGCCAGCGAGCCGAGGACGGCAGCGTGGATGCCGACACCGCCAAGCTGCTCGGCAAGGCCGCCCGCGTGCTCAGCGAGGAAGCCAATCTGCGCGACCTGCTCAACATGTACCGCAGCGTGCTCTACCAGGGCTGAACCTTTCGCCGCCGTCCGGTTACCCAACCGGCGAGCCGTGCCTTGTGCGCGGCGCCTCATACCAGGGAGACACACGATGCCCGGACCCATCATCGGCGGCCACCGCCCCCAGGGCGTGCAGCCCACGCAACAGAACCAGCCCGTCGGCGGGCAGAACCCGGTCGGCCTCGGCGGCCGCCAGCTCGGCGTGGCCCAGCCCGGCGCCCCGCGCAATCCCGTCCTCAAGGCCCTGTCGGACATCGGCCACGCCATCGCCCGCGTGTTCACCCCGGCCCAGCCCGGTCCGGGGCGGGCGCAGGCGGCGGAGCAGCGGGCCGTGGCCAAGCTCGACGGCCGGCTGGGAGAACTGCTGGGCGGCCTGTCCCGCAAGCAATCCGGCGAAGTGGGGGTGAACCTGTACAGGCTGGAGCGGGCGCAGGCTCAGCTCGCCGGCGCGGGCGGCGACGGCGAACGGGCGCTGGGCGAGCGGCTCGGCGAGCGCCTGGGGCAGATGTCCACCCAGGAACTGCGCACCCTGGCCAAGGCCCTGCGGGGCGACAACGTGGCCCAGGCCCAGGTCAACCTGGGCGGACACCCGGAAGCCGAGCAGTTGCTGATGCGCATCGAGACCGCCGTGGTGCGCGAACTGGGCGACCGCGCCCGCACCGAGATGACCCGCGGCACCGACCGGGTCGTGGACCAGGCCCTCGAAGCCCTGGACAAGGGGGAATCCGACGGGCGCATCGCCGGGCTCATGCAGGCCGCCTTCCACCCCGCCACCAACGAACTGGGCAGCCTGCGCAGCAGCGGCGTCAGCGGGCTGGACGACAAGGAAGTGGACCGGGAAGTGGCCCGCACCGTGCAGGACAGCCTGTCCCGCCTGCCCCAGGACAAGCTCGACCGACTGCTGCAGAAGACGCCCACCGACGAGTTGCGCCGGCTCGCCCTGGCCGGCCCGGAAGGCGCCGTGGCGGGCGCGCTGGACAAGGAGATCGCCGCCCGTACCGAACGCCTGACGGCGCGCTACGAAGAAGGCTGCGCCAAATTCCTCTCCCACGATCCGGCCAAGGCCGTGGAAGACCCCAGCGGCCCCCTCCACGATCCGGTGAACTTCGCCAGGTCTCTCACCGACCTGGCCGAAGCCCTGCAACTGCTGCGGGACCACTGCAAGACCCACAACCTGCCCTTGCCGCCCCGCACCGACGAACTGCTGGCGAAGATCATGGGCCACGGGGAAGAACTGCTGCGCCCGGGCAACCTGAACCTGGGCGAACTTTCCAACGAGCGCCTGGGCATCTTCGCCAAGAGCCTCAAGCTGCTCGGCATCGAGCGCGCCAACGGCCCGATCCAGAAGGAGATCGAAACCCGCCTGGCTCCGCAGGAAACCGCCTACCGCCAGTCCGCCAGGGCCATGCTGGACGGCCTGCGCAGCGGCGACCCCGCCCGCGTGCTGGCCGGCCTGCGGGACATGGAAGCGAACTTCTCCAGCCTCAAGAACCTGCGCAACGACCTGGTGCGTGACATGGTGGGCGCGCCGGAAGTGGCCCGCCTGCGGGAGAAGCTGACCGGCGAGGCGCTGGCCGGGCTGTCCGACCAGGAACTCATGGAAGTCTTTGCCGCCCTGCAGAAGCCGGAGAACAAGGCCCTGCTGGAAGGCCTCTACGTGGCCGGCGAAATCTCCGACCGCGCCGGCCAGGACAACTACGGCGTCCAGCTCAACGTCATGGGCGCCTACCTGGAAGAAACCCTGGGCCAGGTCGCCACCGAACTGGAAAAGCGCGGCGTGAGCCTGCCCCGGGACGACAGCGGCCGCCTGCTGCTGCCCTCCTCCGGCGAACGCCCCTCCCTGGGCAACCTCACCCCCGCCGCCCGCCAGGTCTTTCGCGACCTGCTCTCCGTGGAACTGGGCGAAGGCCGGGACACGGGCCGCCTCAACCGGGGCACCGTGCGCGGCGAACTGCGCAACACCATGGAAGGCATCCTGAAGCAGCCCACCACCGAAATCGTCGCCCTGCCCGGCGGCGCGGTGGTCAGCGAACAGTTCTACAAGGATGCGATGCGCTGTTTCGAATTCCGTCTGCCCGGCGGCGAGTCGCTGATCGACTACGGCGACTGGGAAACCCTGGGCGAAACCGAGCGCAAGGCCCGCATCGAAAGCGGCTTCCAGCGCCTGGTGGAATTCTGCGAGGGCGACGGGGACATGGCCCTGCTGCTCACCCGCCACGCCCACCAGGGCCTGGCCGCGGGCTTCTTTGGCGCCTGCGTGCAGAACCCGGACGACAATCCGGTGCGCCTGCCCGACGGCCGCAGCGGCATCGTCGATCAGGGCTGGCCCGGCCACTTCCAGTACGTGCCCATGGTGAGCTTCGTGCGCGACGGCAACGGCCGCCCGCAGATCGACTTCAGCCTGGTCGTGCAGGGCGGCATGCTGCAGACCATGGACGGCGGCATGGTCTGGCTGGACCCGGAAACCAGCCGCATGAGCTACCGCTACCGCGCCGCCCTGGGCGAGGACGGCACGCTGAGCTTCGCCGGCGCGCCGAGCTACGACCTGTCCCTGAACCCCAGCCGCTTCCAGAAGCCCTACGCCCCGCCCACCCTGGACGACGTGCGCGACCCGAAGAAGACGGCGCTGCGCGGCGACGTGCTGGACTTCGCCCGGGGCATCCAGTCCGGCCAGCTCGTGCAGGCCCAGTACGCCATGGACGAATTCCGCGCCCAGCCCACGCTGCTACGCGCGCTGAAAGTGGTGGACCAGCACCTGCGCCCCGGCGCCCCCGGCGAAGTGGGCGGCCTGCCCGGCACGGACGGCATCCGCGACACCGTGGACCAGGCCGCCGCCCTCGCCCGCCAGGCCCTGGTGGCGGCCTTCGACGATACGCTGACGCACATCGACGGCCTGATCCAGGACAACTACTACAACGGCCGCGAGCACACCCTGAGCAGCCTCCCCGGCTGGCCGGCCGGCTTCCAGCCGCCGCCGACCTACCGCGACCTGCTGCAGAGCGGCAACCAGCAGGCCATCGAAGCCCTGCACAACCACATCGCCCACCCCACCCGCGCGCCGGAGATGATCGCCTTCAAGCGCGCGCTGCAGGAATTCGCCCTGGCGCCCGGCTTCGAAGGCGCCGAGGCGCTGTTCGAACGCTTCATCAAGCCCGCGCCCCAGGGCGGCCTGTTCGACGTGGATGCAACCCCGTCCGACACGCTCAACCTGGACAATTCCACCCGCGACACGATCCGCGAACGCCTGGACGAGATCCGCGACACGCCGCTGGCCCCGACCCTGTTCGACGACCCGAACCGGGTGCTGTGCCAACGCGTGGAGCAGGACATCCTGCCCGCCATGACCGCCGCGGTGAACGAAGGCCGCTTCTGACCGCCCCGCTTCCGATCCCTCCTGCCACCGGAGCCCCTCCTCCATGCATCCCCGCCACCTCACCGAAGAACTCGGCCGCCATCTGGGCGTGCCGCTCGCCCTCGACGATGCCGGCCTCGCCCGCCTCATCGTGGACGGCCAGCTCACCCTCGACTTCGAACTCGACGCCGGGCAGGACCGCCTGCTGGCCTATGCGGTGATCGGCACGCCCCCCGGCGGCGGGCGCGAGGCGCTGTTCGCCGAACTGCTGGCCGCCAACCTGTTCGGCGCCGAAACCGGGCGGGCCTCGCCGGCGCTGGACTCCACCCGCGGCGAACTGCTGCTGTGGCTGGCCTTCGACGACGGCACCGACGTCCAGGACGCCCTGGCCGCCCTCGGCGACCTGGTCACCCAGGCCACGTACTGGCGTAGCCGGCTGGCCGGCAACGGAGCCACGAGTCCGGCGTCCTCCGCGCTGCCCCCCGAACTGGCCGCGGTGCTGCGCGCATGAGCGCCGCCGCCCCCGTGGGAGCGGGCTTGCCCGCGATGCGGCCTCATCGGCACCCGGAACCGCCGCATCGCGGGCAAGCCCGCTCCTACCGTCACGGGGTAGTCGATCCATGCGCAAAGCTTGACGAAGATGGGACGAGGGGTTGCTACAATCCGCCGTCCCCTGTGCGGAGCCCTCACGGTGCAGCATGACGACCGGGCGCTGATGCGCCTCCTCGCCTACGTCTATCTCCATAACGGCATGCCCGAGAAGGCCGTGGCGCTGTTCGCCGCGCTGCGCGCGCTGGACGCGGACGACCGCGACGCCGCCAAGGGCCTGGCCTGGGCGCACCTGGAAGCGGACAAGCCGCAGGCCGCGCTCAAGGTGCTGGACACCATCGTCGGCCCCGGCGAGCCCGGCGCGGTGGTGCAACTGCTGCGCGCCCGCGCCTTCGCCCGCCTCGACCAGAACGACGACGCGCAGGTGGCCATGCGCGCCTTCCTCGCCCTGCGCGATGCCGCCGCCAAACCCGTGGAGCCCCGCCGCCCATGAATGCGCTGAACCAGAAGCTCACCCGGTGGATCATGATGGCCGCCAACCGCACGGACATCGTGCTGGCGGTCATCGTGGTGGCGGTCATCTTCATGATGGTGCTGCCGCTGCCCACCACGCTGGTGGACGTGCTCATCGGCGTGAACATGTGCCTGTCGGCGGTGCTGCTGATGGTGTCGATGTACATCCCGTCGCCGCTGTCCTTCTCCGCCTTCCCCACGGTGCTGCTGATCACCACCCTGTTCCGCCTGGGCCTGTCCATCGCCACCACGCGGCTGATCCTGCTGCAGGCCGACGCCGGCCACATCATCGAGACCTTCGGCAACTTCGTCGTCGGCGGCAACCTGGTGGTGGGCCTGGTGGTGTTCCTGATCCTCACCATCGTCCAGTTCGTGGTCATCACCAAGGGCGCGGAGCGGGTCGCCGAAGTGGGCGCGCGCTTCTCCCTGGACGCCATGCCCGGCAAGCAGATGTCCATCGACGGCGACATGCGCGCCGGCGTCATCGACATGGACGAGGCGCGCCGCCGCCGCGGCATCGTGGAAAAGGAAAGCCAGCTCTACGGCGCCATGGACGGCGCCATGAAGTTCGTCAAGGGCGACGCCATCGCCGGCCTCATCATCGTCGCGGTGAACATCCTCGGCGGCGTGATGATCGGCACCATGCAGCGCGGCATGACGGCCGGCGACGCGCTGCAGAAGTACTCCATCCTCACCGTGGGCGACGGCCTCATCTCGCAGATTCCGGCGCTGTTCATCTCCATCTGCGCGGGCATGATCGTCACCCGCGTCTCGGACGACGACGGCACGCCGTCCAACATCGGCCGCGACATCGGCCGCCAGGTGCTGTCCCAGCCCCGCGCCTTCATGATCGCCGCGGTGGTCATGCTCGGCTTCGCACTGGTGCCCGGCATGCCCACGGCCGTATTCATCACCCTGTTCTTCATCGTCGGCACGGTGGGCTTCGTCCTGCACCGCAGCGCCACCCAGCCGGCGATGGCCCTGGCCGGCGCGGGCGGCGGCGAGGATTTCAACGAAGTGCCCGCCATGGCCGCCGCCGGCCAGGCCAAGCCCCAGCGCCCCAGCTCCGAGCCGGGCAACGAATTCGCCCCCACCGTGCCGCTGCTGATGGACGTGGCCGCCGGCCTCTCGGCCAGCTTCAAGGCCGACGTGCTCAACGACGAACTGCTGAAAATCCGCCGCGCGCTGTACTTCGACCTGGGCGTGCCCTTCCCCGGCATCAACCTGCGCTTCAACGACCACCTGCCGCCGGGCAGCTACGCCATCATGCTGCACGAGGTGCCCGTCTCCCAGGGCCAGTTGCGCCCCGGCTGGCTCTTCGTGCGGGAAAGCGAGGACACCCTGAAGGCGCTGGGGGTGGAATTCGAGAAGGACAAGAAATTCCTCCCCAACCTGCCCACCATCTGGGCGCCGGAAAAGCTGCGCAGCCTGCTCGCCCAGGCCGGCACCAGCGTCATGGAACCCACCCAGGTGCTCACCTACCACCTGGCCTTCGTGCTCAAGAAGTACGCCGCCGACTTCGTCGGCATCCAGGAGACCAAGTTCCTGCTCTCGGCCATGGAAGACCGCTTCCCCGACCTGGTCAAGGAAGTGCAGCGCGTCATGGCCATCCAGAAGATCGCCGAGATCCTGCAGCGCCTGGTGTCGGAGGACGTCTCCATCCGCAACCTGCGCACCATCCTGGAAGCGCTCATCGACTGGGGCCAGAAGGAGAAGGATTCGGTGCTGCTCACCGAATACATCCGCGCCGCCCTCAAGCGCCACCTGTCGTACAAGTATTCCGCCGGGCAGAACCTGCTGCCGGCCTTCCTGTTCGCGCCCAACGTGGAAGACACCATCCGCGGCGCCATCCGCCAGACCTCGGCGGGCAGCTACCTGGCGCTGGACCCCAACGTCTCCCGCCGCCTGCTCGACAGCATCAAGCGCACCGTGGGCGACATCTCCGCCGCCGCCCAGCGCCCGGTGCTGCTCACCTCCATGGACATCCGCCGCTACGTGCGCAAGATGATCGAGCAGGACCTCTACGATCTGCCGGTGATCTCCTACCAGGAGCTCACGCAGGAGATCAACATCCAGCCCCTGGCGCGCATCGAGCTGGCCTGATATGCCCTGAAGACCACCCTGTGGGAGCGGGCTTGCCCGCGATGCGGCGGTTGGGGGTGCGAATGGCACCGCATCGCGGGCAAGCCCGCTCCTACACCCCCCAGAACGCACCATCACGCCGCACTCCTGAGCGGCGTCGTTTTTTCCGCCCGCCCCCCGGACGGAGGCTAGAGCATGTTCTGAATGATGTTCATGGCATCTTTGAGGTGAGGCAACATGAGGCAAGCAAAGGCCAAGTAGTGCAATCCGGCCAAAGTTTCGGGCAGCCGCTCATAGTCCCGGGCGAGACGACGAAAGCGCGCGGCCCAACCAAAACTGCGCTCAACGACCCAGCGGCGCGGCAGTAGTACGAAGCCACGCTTGGCCTGAGGCAGCTTAACGACTTCGAGGGCGATTCCTTGCTCAAGCGCCGCGTGAGCAGCCTTTTGGCCGGTGTAGCCCTGATCGACATAAGCGAGCGTCACTTCCTGGTCACTGACCTCTTGCACCGCTTGGGCCAACTGGCCGACCTGATCACGGTCCTGTTCGTTGGCCGGCGCGACGTGCAAGGCCAGCAAATGCCCCAGGGTATCGACGGCGACATGAACTTTGGACCCTTTCTTGCGCTTGGCCCCATCGTAGCCGGCACGGCCACCGCTGGTGGGCGTCGATTGGAGCGTCCGGCTATCCAGGATGGCCGCCGACGGATGAGGCGTGCGCCCGTCAGCCAAGCGCAACAGCATACGCAGGTCAAGCACGATGGCTTCGAAACAGCCCGCCCTGAACCAGCGCTGCATCTGCTGATGCACACGCGACCACGGTGGCAGATCGTTGGGTAGCATCCGCCACGGGCAACCGGTACGCACCACATAGCGTAAGGCGTTGAATACTTCGCGTAGGTCGTGCCGACGCTGGCCGGCATCGAGCGGAAAAAGGATCAAATAAGGTGCAACGAAGGCCCATTCTTCGTCGCTGACGTCTGTCGGGTAGGGTTTGCGTTCTGCCATAGCCACGCAATCTTACGGCTATGGCATGGTTCAGAACATCCTCTAGGGAAGTGCTGAACAAATGCCCGCGGACCGATTTCGAGCGCGTATCAGTGACGGGCTTTCGACTTTGATGGCGTTTTTCGCTTCCGATCGGGTCGTCCTCGGGCTGTTGCCCTCCGTTTTTGC
>NZ_SSOD01000019.1 GCF_004801305.1 Pseudothauera rhizosphaerae
CCGCCCGCCCCCGAGCCGCCCCCCAGGCCGGCGGCGAAGCCCATGCCGCGACCGGCCCCGACGCCCCGCCCCATCGCAGCGGCACCCGCGCCGCAGGCGGTTCCCGAAACACCCACGCCACCGGCACCCATTGTGGCGGAGCCTGCCCCACCGGCCGCGGAACCCCGGGCAGTGCCCACCGCCCCCAGCCGCGCCTACCTGCCGGTGGAAAAACGCGCCCCCGCCTATCCGCCGCGCGCCGAGGAACTGGGCATCCAGGGCGACTGCACGGTGAGCTATACGGTCAACGCCCAGGGCCGGGTGGAAGACCCGCAGGCGCAGGAGGACTGCCATCCGCTCTTCGTCCGCCCGTCCATCGCCGCCGCGCGCGCCTTCCGCTACGAGCCGCGCATCGTGGACGGCCGCGCCGTCGCCGTGCCCGGCATCCGCAACACCTTCCACTACCGGCTGAAGTAATCTGCAGCCATCCGCAGCAGGCGGCACGGGTGCGCCCGCGGCTTTCCCTGACGGGACGGGCGTGCAACACTAACGGCCCGTCCACTCCAGCCCGCCTCATGACCCAGACCGTCGCCGTCGCCTTCACCGGCGCCTCCGGCATGCCCTATGGCATCCGGCTCGTGGAATGCCTGCTGGCCGCCGGCTGCCGGGTGTGGCTGCTGTATTCCCAGGTGGCGCAGGTGGTCGCGCGCCAGGAGATGGGGCTGGAGCTGCCGTCGCGGCCGGCCGAGGTGCAGGCCGCGCTGCGCGCCCGCTTCAACGACGCCGGCGGCCGCCTGCGCGTGTTCGGCCGCGAGGAATGGTTCGCGCCGCCGGCCTCCGGCTCCGGCGCACCCGACGCCATGGTGGTGTGCCCGTGTACGATGGGCACGCTGGCGGCCATCGCCGCCGGCCTGGCCCAGAACCTGATCGAGCGCGCCGCCGACGTGGTCGTCAAGGAAGGCCGCAAGCTGGTGCTGGTGCCGCGCGAGACGCCGTTTTCCGCCATCCACCTGGAGAACATGCTCAGGCTCGCCCGCCTGGGGGTGGTGATCCTGCCCCCCAACCCGGGCTTCTACCACCATCCGCAGCGCATCGAGGATCTGGTCGATTTCGTCGTCGCGCGCATCCTGGACCAGCTCGGCGTGGCGCACGGGCTGGTGCCGCGCTGGGGCGAGGAAGGCACTGAAGGCGGGGAGGCACGCGATGGCCAATGAAACCGCCCGCCTGCCCCTGTTTCCCCTGGGCACCGTGCTGTTCCCGGAAGGCCTGCTGCCGCTGCGGGTGTTCGAGGCGCGCTACATCGACATGATCGCCCGCTGCCTGCGGGACGAGTCCGGCTTCGGCGTGTGCCTGATCGCCGCCGGCCGCGAGGTGGGGGAGGCGGCGGTGCCCCACCTCATCGGCACCGAGGCGAGGATCGAGAGTTGGGACATGACCGAGCCGGGCATGCTGTCCATCGTCGTGCGCGGCCGCCGCCGCTTCCGCATCGAAGACCACGCCGTGGAGGCCGACGGCCTGCTCACCGCCACGGTGCGCTGGCTGGACGAACCGCCGGCCCAGGCCGTGCCCGACGCCCAGGCGGACATCCTGCCCCTGCTCGGCGCCATCGCCAGCGAGGCCGGCAACCCCCTGCCCGAACCCCTGCGCTTCGCCGATGCGGCCTGGGTGGGCGCCCGCTACGCCGAACTGCTGCCCATCCCGGCGCGCGCCCGCCAGGCGCTGCTGGAACTGGACGACGTGGTGAGCCGGCTGGAGATCATCCAGCAGTACCTGCGCCAGCACGGCCTGCTGGGGGCGGGGAACTGACGGCGGCCCCTTCGCCCCGCACTTCGCTGTGGGAGCGGGCTTGCCCGCGATGCGGTTTTGTTTGCACCCGGAGCCGCCGCATCGCGGGCAAGCCCGCTCCTACGACCAGCGCACCTCGGCGCACAGCAGGTAGCCCGCCCCATACACCGTCTTGATCAGCCGCGCATGCTGGGAGTTGTCCTCCAGGCGCTTGCGCAGGCGCGACACGCGCAGGTCTATGCTGCGGTCCAGGGCCTCCAGGCTGCGCCCGTCCAGGAGCTGCTCCCGCGACAGGATCTGGTTGGGCCGTTCCAGCAGGCGGCGCAGCAGGGTGGCTTCGGCCAGACTGAGGTCTTCGCTGCGCCCGTCCGGCCCGGTGAGGACGTGGGTGGCGGAATCGAAGCGCCAGCCGGCGAACTCGGCCACGCGCGGCGGTTCGCCTTCGGCGAGCGCGGCGGGACGGTAACGGCGCAGGATGCTGCGCACGCGGGCGATCAGTTCGCGGGGCTCGAAGGGCTTGACCATGTAGTCGTCCGCGCCCAGCTCCAGGCCGCTCACGCGGTCGTGGGTGTCGCCTCGCCCGGTGAGGATCAGCAGGCCGAAGGCGTGGTGGGCGCGGATGCGGCGCACCAGTTCCAGGCCGTCCATGTCCGGCAGGCCCAGGTCGAGGATGCACACGCCGGGCGGGCGGTGGCGGATGCGTTCCAGCAGCGCGGCGCCGGTGGCGAAGCTCTCGGTGGGGAAATCGTACTTCTCCAGCGCGCCGCGGAGCAGCCGCGCGACCGCCGCGTCGTCCTCGACGATGTAGACCAGCTCGTCCTCACGCACCATCGCCGTCTCCTGCGGGCATGGCCGGCGCGATGCGCGCCAGCGCGGCGTACAGCCCCTCGCGGGTGAAGGGCTTGGGCAGCAGGGGCGGCGCCAGGTCGTCGCCGATGCTGCCGGCCGCGTCCGTGTAGCCGCTCATCAGGATCACCGGCAGCCCGGGGCGGAAGCCGCGGGCGAAGCGGGCCAGGGCGTGGCCGTCCAGGCTGCCGGGCATGACCACGTCGGACACCAGCAGCGCGATGGCCGGTATCGTCTCCAGCAGGTCGGCGGCCTCGTCGCCGCTCTCCGCTTCCAGCACCGCGCAGCCGAGCGCGGCGAGCTGCTGGCGCACCACGCGGCGCACTTCCGCGTCGTCCTCGGCCAGCAGCACCATGCGCCCTTGCAGCCAGCGTGCCGGATCGCCCGCCGTGGCGAGGCCTTCGTCCGCAGCGCCGTCGCCGCCTTCGGCGCAGGGCAGCAGCAGCGCCACCGTGGTGCCGCAGGCCTGGCGGCTGCGGATGCGCACGCCGCCGCCGGACTGCTTGACGAAGCCATACACCATGGCCAGCCCCAGGCCGCTGCCGCCGTTCGCCTTCTTGGTGGTGAAGAAGGGCTCGAAGGCACGCGCCAGCGTGCTGCCGTCCATGCCCTGGCCGTTGTCGGCGACGCTGATCTGCACGTAGTCCCCCGACGCCAGTTCCAGGTCGGCCGCGACCGCGGGCGTCAGCGTCTCGATGCCGGCCGCGATGCGCAGTTCGCCGCCGTTGGGCATGGCGTCGCGGGCGTTCAGGGCCAGGTTGAGCAGCGCGCTTTCGAGCTGGTGGGGGTCGGCCAGCGCCACCGGTTCCGGGTCGCCGGCCGTGGTGAGGATGGCGATGTTCTCCGGCAGGGAGCGGCGCAGCAGGCGGGTGAGGCCGTGGATCAGCGCGCCCGCCGCCACCGCGCGCGGCGACAGGGGCTGCTGGCGGGCGAAGGCGAGCAGGCGGCGGATCAGCGCCGCGCCGCGGCCGGCGGCGAGCAGCGCCGGCTCCACGTATTCGGCCACCACCGTGTCGTCGGCGCGCAACCCGCGCAGTTCGTTGAGGTTGCCGGCGACCACGGTCAGCATGTTGTTGAAGTCGTGCGCCAGGCCGCCGGTGAGCTGGCCCACGGCCTCCATCTTCTGGGCCTGGGCGAAGGCGCTCCGGGTGCGGTGCTGCTCGGTGATGTCCACCCCGTGCACGAAGCAGCCCAGCACCTCGCCGGCCGGGCTGAAGTCCGGCACCAGCGTGCTGCGCGCGTGGCGCTCGCCGCCGTCCGCACTGGCCGGCGTACCCGCCAGCGTGTACTCGTAGCTCACTTCCTCGCCGGAGAGCGCACGGCGCAGCGGCTCGGCCACCTGCTCGAACAGGCGCGGGCCGACCACCGCGGCCACGGGCTGGCCGACGATGCGCGCGGGGGTCCAGCCGAACCACTCCGCATAGCGCCGGTTGGCGTAGCGGTAGGCCAGGCTCCCGTCCACGTAGGCGATGTGCGCCGGAATCGCGTCGGTGATCTGGCGCAGGCGGGCCTCGCTGTAGCGCAGGGCGACGGTGATCTCGCGGTTCTTCTCGATGGCCGCGGTCAGTTCCGCGTTGGCGGCGGTGAGCTCGGCGGTGCGGCGCTGGATGTGCGCCTCCAGTTCCGCCTTGTGGCGCTCGATCTCGTCCTGGCGGTGCTGCAGGTCGGTGATGTCGGAATAGAAGATGACGAAGCCGCCCTCGTCCGGCAGCGGCTGGCCGCGCAGTTCCAGCACCCGCCCGCCGGGGCGCACCCAGCGCGTGCGATGGGGGTGGAAGCTGCGCGCCGCGGCCATGCGCGCGGCCACTTCGGTTTCGATCCCGGCGGCATCCATGGCGCCATATTCGCCGCGCGCCGCGTTGTGGCGCACGAAGCGCTCGTAGGGCGTGCCGGCCGCCAGCAGTTCGGCGGGGTAGTCGAGCAGTTCGGCGAAGCGGCCGTTCCAGGCGACCAGGCGCAGCCCGGCATCGAACACGGTCACGCCTTCGTCGAGCAGTTCCAGCGCGCCGCCGACCATGCGGCGGTAGAGGGCGTCGTCCACCGCAGCGGGGCCGGCGGCAGGCGAAGCGATGGCAGGCAGGATGGCGGGGAAACTCATGGTGCGGGGCGGACGGCACGCCGGGGAACCCCGGCAGTTCCGATTCTACCCGCGCCCCGGCAGGCGCGGATGGCACCGGCGACACGATTTCGTACATTTCCACGCAACTTCCGACAACTTCATCTGCCATGTTCGCCGGTCAGGCCGGAGCCATACGCAAGCGTATGTCCCCGCCCACAAGACCAAGACCGAAGGAAGGAGAATCAGGTGTCCCAATCCGCATACGAGCAGGGCCTGGACCGCAATCCCGCCAACTACGTGCCGCTGTCGCCGCTGTCCTACCTGGAACGCAGCGCCTGCGTTTACCCGAACCGCACGTCCGTGATCCACGGCGCGCGCCGCTACACCTGGGGCCAGACCTACGAACGCTGTCGCCGCCTGGCGAGCGCGCTGGTGCAGCGCGGCGTGGGGCGCGGCGACACGGTGGCGGTGATGCTGCCCAACGTGCCGGCCATGGTGGATGCCCATTTCGGCATCCCCATGACCGGCGCCGTGCTGAACACGCTGAACACCCGCCTGGACGCGGAAGCCATCGCCTTCATGCTGACCCACGGCGAAGCCAAGGTGCTGATCACCGACCCGGAATTCGCCCCCACCGTGCGCGCCGCGCTCGACCTGCTGGAAGGGCCGAAGCCGCTGGTGATCGACGCGCTGGACGACGAGTTCCCCGGCAAGGACCGCCTGGGAGAGATCGAGTACGAGGACTTCCTCGCCTCCGGCGACCCGGACTACGCCTGGGAACTGCCGCGCGACGAATGGGACGCCATCGCGCTGAACTACACCTCCGGCACCACCGGCAACCCCAAGGGCGTGGTCTACCACCATCGCGGCGCCTATCTCAACGCCGCCTCCAACATCATCTCCTGGGGCATGCCGCAGCACGCCGTGTACCTGTGGACGCTGCCCATGTTCCACTGCAACGGCTGGTGCTTCCCGTGGACCATGGCGGCCAACGCGGGCGTCAACGTCTGCCTGCGCAAGGTGGACCCGGCGCTGATCTACGAGCTGATCCGCTCGCACCACGTCACCCACATGTGCGGCGCGCCCATCGTGTACGGCCTGCTGATCAACGCCCCGGACGGCCTGCGCGCCGGCATCGAACACAGCGTGGCGGGCCTGATCGCCGGCGCCGCGCCCCCGGCGGCCATCATCGAGGGTGCCGAGAAGATCGGCTTCGACATCACCCACGTGTACGGCCTCACCGAGACCTACGGCCCGGCCTCGGTGTGCGCCAAGCACCCGGAATGGAACGATCTGCCCATCGACCGCCGCGCCGAGCGCAACGGCCGCCAGGGCGTGCGCCATCACATGCAGGAGGCGCTGACGGTGATGGACCCGCAGACCATGCAGGCGGTGCCCGCCGACGGTGAGACCATGGGCGAGCTGATGTTCCGCGGCAACATCGTCATGAAGGGCTACCTGAAGAACGAGAAGGCCACGCGGGAAGCCTTCTCCGGCGGCTGGTTCCACACCGGCGACCTGGGCGTCATGCAGCCGGACGGCTACGTCAAGATCAAGGACCGGTCCAAGGACATCATCATCTCCGGCGGCGAGAACATCTCCTCCCTGGAAGTGGAGGAAGTGCTCTACCGCCACCCCGCCGTGCTCACCGCCGCCGTGGTCGCCAGGCCCGACGAGAAGTGGGGCGAAGTGCCGGCGGCCTACATCGAGATCAAGGACGGCAGCAACGTGACCGCCGAGGACATCGTCGAGCACTGCCGCGCGCACCTGGCGCGCTACAAGGTGCCCAGGCACATCGAGTTCTGCGTGCTGCCCAAGACCTCCACCGGCAAGATCCAGAAGTTCGCGTTGCGCCAGCAGGCCAAGTCCGCCTCGGCCATCGGCTGAAACCCGGCGGGCACACGGGGAACCACGGGGCAGCGTTCGCGCTGCCCCGTTTTGCGTCGACCTCCGGGTAGGAGCGGGCTTGCCCGCGATGCGGCGTTCATTTTCCCGCAGGCCGCATCGCGGGCAAGCCCGCTCCTACAATACGGGCCACACCCTGGCGCCGGTTCGATAAGCTGTCGCCTTTCGGCCTTTGCACAAGAACAAGACCCCGACCCCATGTTCAACGACTCCTTCAAGCGCGGCGCCGCCGAAGGTTTCCGCGCCTTCCTGCCGCTGTCGGTGGGCATCGTGCCCTGGGCGGTGGTCACCGGCGTGGCCATGCGCTCCATCGGCCTCTCCCCGCTGGAAGCGATGGGCATGAACGCCATCGTCTACGCCGGCACCGCCCAGCTCGGCACCCTGCCCCTGATCGCCGCCGGCGCACCCCTGTGGCTGCTGGTGCTCACCGCGCTGGTGCTCAACCTGCGCTTCGTGATCTTCTCCGCCGCCCTCGCCCCGGCCTTTGCCGGCTACACCCGGCGGCGGCGCGTGTTCTCCAGCTACCTGCTGGTGGACGGCGTGTTCGCCGTCCTCTCCGAGCGCATCCTCAAGTCCGACGATCCGCACTGGCGCTGGGGCTGTTACATCGCCCCCTCGGCGTGGTGCTGGGTACTGTGGCAGACCTTCACCCTGGTCGGCGTTCTGGGCGCCGGCGTGCTGCCCGCCAACTGGTCGCTGGAATTCATGGCCACCATCGCACTGCTGGTCATGCTGGTGCCCATGAGCGCCACCCGGCCGATGCTGGTCGCCGCGCTCGTCGGCGGCCTGGGCACGGTGCTGCTGCGGGGGTTGCCGCTCAAGCTCGGCATGATCGCCGGCATCGCCCTCGGCATCGCGGCGGGCTTCGCCGCCGAACACTGGCAGCGCGGCGGGAGGCGGGCATGAGCGAAGGCCTATGGCTGTGGATCACGCTGGCCGCGATCGGCAGCACGACGATACTGACCCGCGGCAGCTTCATCATCCCCGGCGAGCGCGCCCGCCTGCCCGCCACCCTGCAACGCGCGCTGCGCTACGCCCCGGCCGCCGCGCTGGCGGCGCTGGTGGCGCCGGACGTACTGCTGGCGGACGGCGAACTCTCGCCCTTCAACCCGAGGCTGGCCGCCGCCGTCGTGGTGACCCTGGTGTGCTTGCGCTCGCGCAACCCCTGGCTGCCCTTCATCGCCGGCATGGGCGTCCTGCTGCTGTTGAGCAAGGGTTTCGGCCTGGGCTGAAGCAGGCCCTTACGGATTGGACGGGCCGGGCGGCGTGTCCGCCCTGCCCGCCTCCGGCGCCGGGGATGGCGGCGGGTTGAGGTCCGATTCCTCTATCCATTCCCGCCACACCGCCATCAGCACGGCGAGGATCACCGGGCCGAGGAAGAGGCCCACCAGGCCGAAGGCCGCCAGGCCGCCCAGCACGCCGAACATCACCAGCAGGAAGGGAATCCGGGTGGCATTGCTGATGACCAGCGGGCGCACCAGGTTGTCCACCCAGCTCACCACCAGCACGCCCCAGGCGATCAGGCCGAGGCCGGCGGCGACGTCGCCGCGCACCAGCAGCCAGGCGGCGACCGAGCCCCAGGCCAGCGGCGCGCCGAAGGGGACCATGGCGATCAGCGCGGTGGCCGCGCCCAGCAGCGCCGGCGCCTGCATGCCGGCCCACCAGTAGCCCAGCCCGGCCACGATACCCTGCGCCAACGCGGTGAGGACGATGCCCCACACCACCGCCTTGGTTGTGCTGCCGACGGCGACGAGGTAGGCGTCGATGCGGGTGCCGAGAAAGCGGTAGAGCACGCGCCGCACCTGGTCCAGCACGTGCTCGCCGTCGCGGTACAGGAAGAACAGGGTGATCAGCGCGAAGCCCAGCTTGGCGGCGTTGCGCCCCACGTCGCCCACCAGGCGCACGAGGTGGTCGGAGCCCTGGCTGACCCAGGCGGTGAGCTGGCGGCGGAAGGCCTCCGGGTCGCCGACGATCTCGTCGATGAGCTGCTGCAGGTAGTCGCCCAGCCAGGGCAGGGCGCGCACGAATTCCGGCAGCACCGGCGGGCCCTGGCGGATCTGCGCGGTGATCGCCGCGATGGCCGAACCAAGCTCGCCGCGCAGCAGGATGCCCATCCACAGGGCTGGCAGCACGAAGGCGGCGGTGACCAGCAGCGCCATCAGCAGCGCGCTCGCCACGGGCTGGCGCACCAGCCGGTCGCGCAGGCGGCGGTATAGGGGCCAGGTGGCGTAGGCGACGATGACGGCCCAGGCCACCGGCACGATGAACAGATGCAGCACCGAGTAGCCGAGCAGCAGCAGCCCGCCCAGCAGGAAGCCGACGATGGCGCGGCGCACCAGTCTTTCGGCGACCTGGTCGATCATGGGCTAATCGCCCGCCGGTTCCGCCGGCTCGCCTTCGGCGGCCGCATCGGCCTCGGCGTTCGGCAGGCGCATGGCCAGCACCTTGTCGATGCGCTTGCCGTCCAGGTCGACGACCTCCAGCCGCCAGCCTTCCCAGGTGGCCACGTCGCCGGTGCCGGGCAGGCGCCCCAGCAGCCACATCATCATGCCGGACAGGGTGTGGTAGCGCCCCTTCTCCTCCTCCGGCACGGTCTTGAAGCCCAGCCTGTCCTTCATCTCGACGATGGGGATGAGGCCGTCGAGCAGCCAGGAGCCGTCCTCACGCTGCACCGCCCAGCCCTCCGCGGTGTCGCTGGGCACGAATTCGCCGGTCACCGATTCGATCAGGTCGTGCAGCGTGACGATGCCCTGCACCTCGCCGTATTCGTCGATGACGAACACCATGTCGGTGCCGGAAGCACGGAACTGTTCCAGCAGCTCCATGCCGGTGAGCGATTCGGGCACGTACACCGGCGGCAGGAGGTCCTGCGCCAGGTCCACCGGTACGCCGCGCACGGTCTGGATGAAGAGCTGCTTGGCGCTGATCACGCCGAGGATCTCGTCCGGACCGCCGCGACAGACCGGAAAGCGCGAATGGTCGGTGGCGGCGATCAGCGCCAGGTTCTCGTCGAGCGGGTGGCTCACGTCCAGCCACACGATGTCCGAGCGCGGCACCATCAGCGAGGCGAGCTGGCGTTCGTCCAGGCGGAACACGTTGCGCACCATCTCGTGTTCGCTCTTCTCGATGACGCCGGCTTCGGTACCCTCGTCCAGCATGGCGTGGATTTCTTCCTCGGTCACGCTCGGGCCCTGGTTTTCGCGCTGGCCCAGCAGGCGCAGCAGCATGACGGTGGAGCCGGACAGCAGGCGCACGAAGGGGCGCGAGGCGATCGCCAGCATGTTCATCGGCCGCGCCACCAGGCGGGCGATGCCTTCCGGGTTGATCTGGCCCAGGCGCTTGGGCACCAGTTCGCCGATGACGATGGACACGTAGGTGATCACCACCACCACCAGCACCGTGGCGCCGAGCGAACTCGGCCCTTCGGCCGCCCCCAGCGTCTGCAGCCACTTGGCCAGCGGCCCGGCCAGCGCCGCCTCGCCGACGATGCCGTTGAGGATGCCGATGGAGGTGATGCCGATCTGGATCGTGGACAGGAAGCGGGTCGGGTCCTCGCCCAGCTTGACGGCGACCGCGGCCGCGCCGTCGCCCTCTTCGGCGAGGCGGGCGAGACGCGCGCGGCGGGCCGCCACCAGCGCGATCTCCGACATGGCGAAGAGGCCGTTGAGCAGGATCAGGGCTACGAGTATCAGGATTTCCATGACATGGGAGGCGTGGCGGTCGGGACGTGCGCAGTCCTGCCGCCAGGCACTTGGGAATGGGTTGGGAAGGAGTATGGGCGCACGAAGGCGCCGAACGCCGCGCCGGCCGCGAGAGCGGCGGCAGAAGTCCGGGTGCCGCGAGCTGCGGCCAATGAAGGGCGCGGGCGGCTTCGCCCGGTAGAGACGGTGCGGTGGGCGGAGCGGGCCGGCCCGGCGGCCGCGATCGATATGGAACGACTCATAGGGCGGGATCGTGCTCGATCCCGCGGCATCCTTCATCCGGTTGGGTCGGCCGATCATGCCGGATTCCTTGCGCTTTGTCATCCGCACGGGGCCCGGGGGCGTGTTGACTTTGGCAAGGCAATGCATACACTGCACGCCACCAAGGGGAGTAGCTTCTCAGCCGCAGCATCGTCATCACGGCAGGCCGGCCGCCAGGCCGCCTCCCGGTGCTGCGGGCAACCACGGTTGCAAGCGAGACCTTGCCGGAGGGCAAGGCTCGCGTACGCAAAGACTCCCACGCATGGCCTGTGTCCTTCGGGAACGGGCCATTTTGTTTTTCTGCAGCGGAGTTTCTGTCGTGCAATCGATCGGTACCTGGTGGATGTGGGCGGCGTTCGCCGCCATCGTGGCGGCCATGCTGGCGCTGGACCTCGTCGTCTTCAAGGGCGGCAAGCAGCACCGCGTGTCGCTGAAGGAAGCGGCGGCGTGGTCGGCGGCCTGGGTCGCCGTGGCGCTGCTCTTCAACCTGGGCCTGTGGTGGTACCTGGACGCCAACGTGGGGCGCGCGGTCGCCAACGAGAAGGCGCTGGCCTTCCTGACCGGCTACCTGGTGGAGAAGTCGCTCGCCGTCGACAACATCTTCGTCTGGATGATGATCTTCAGCTATTTCGCGGTGCCGCTGGAACTGCAGCGCCGCGTGCTGCTGTACGGCATCGTCGGCGCCATCGCGCTGCGCACCGTGCTGATCCTCGCCGGCAGCCTGCTGATCTCCGAGTTCCACTGGATTCTCTACATCTTCGGCGCCTTCCTGGTGGCCACCGGCATCAAGATGGTGTGGGCCGCCGAACACGACCCGGATCTGGCCAAGAACCCCTTCATCCGCTGGATACGCAGGCACTACCCGGTCACTGAACGGCTGGAGGGCGAGCGCTTCTTCGTCGTGCGTGACGGCGTGCGCATGATGACGCCGCTCTTCCTCACCCTGGTGCTGGTGGAGATCTCCGACGTGGTGTTCGCCGTGGACAGCATCCCGGCCATCTTCGCCATCACCACCGACCCCTTCATCGTGCTCACCTCCAACCTGTTCGCCATTCTCGGCCTGCGCGCGATGTTCTTCCTGCTCGCCGACCTGGGCGACCGCTTCGAGTATCTGAAATACGGCCTGGCCGCCATCCTGGTGTTCATCGGCGCCAAGATGCTGATCGTGGAATGGGTGAAGATCCCCATGGGCATCTCGCTGGGCGTGGTGGCGATCATCCTCGCGGTATCGGTCATTGCCAGCCTGTGGATCACCTCGGCGCGCCGGCACGGGGCGGATTGACGTTTCCGCCCGCCCGCGGCCGGCCCTACGGCCCGGTCGCGGGCCCGGCGATGACAGCCGGGGACGCTGCGGAGGCCATGGCGCCGGCAGCTTCCTGCACCAGCCAGGCGCGGAAGGCCTCGATGGCGGGCTGGCCGGCGGAGTCGGGGCGGGTGATCAGGAAGTAGGCGTAGTTGCGGTTGATGGTGACGTCGAAGGGCGCCACCAGCCGCCCTGCGGCAATCTCGCCGGCCACCAGCGGGCGCGACAGCAGCGCCACGCCCAGCCCGTCGGCCGCCGCGGCGATGGCGAGCCCGGAATCGGTGAAGTGGGGACCGGCGGATGCATCCACGCCGCTCACGCCGGCGGCCCGCAGCCAGTCGGCCCAGCTCGGGCGCTCGCGTTCGAGCGGGATGGTGTCGTCGTGGATCAGCAGGTGGTAGCGCAGATCCCCCGGCTTGCGTAGCGGCCGCTTGGCGCGCAGCAGCACGGGGCTGCACACCGCGGTGTACTCGGGCATGAACAGGCGCTCCACGCGGAAGCCGGGGTAGCGGCCGGTGCCGTAGCGAATCCACGCCTCCGGCCCCTCGCCGCGCGGCGGGCGGATCACCATCGACGGGCTGCCCGGCGCCTCGCCCCCGTCGATCATGCGCGCCGAAGCCGACAGGTGCAGTTCGATCTGCGGTTCGCGCTGCCCGAAGCCCTGCAGGCGCGGCACCAGCCAGCGCGACGCGAAGGACGGCGGCGCCACGACCACCAGCCGCGTGAGCGGACCGAGCGCGCGGACCTGCGCCACCGCCCCGGCAAAGCACTCCAGCCCCTCGCGCACCTTGGGCAGCAGCGCCTCGCCCTGGGGCGTGAGTTCCAGCGCCCGCGTCAGGCGCCGGAACAGGGCACAGCCCAGATATTCCTCCAGCCCGCGAATCTGGTGGCTGATCGCGGTCGGCGTCACCGCCAGTTCCTCGGCGGCGAGCTTGAAACTCAGATGGCGCGCCGCCGCCTCGAAGGCGCGCAACGCGTTGAGCGGCGGCAGGCGATAAGCCATATAGGTGAATTTTTCTCAGGCATCGGCTGACAAATGATCGTTTGTTGCAGCGCAATGCGCAACGCTAGATTAGCACCGCACCCACACGACGGGTTACCGATGTCAAGGAGCCACACAATGGACGACTACATCTTTGTTCAGTACCGCATCCGCGAAGCGCGCCGCCTGCGCGACGAAGCCCTCGGCGATGCCATTGCCGCCGCCTGGCACGCCATGGGCCGCATCATCCGCCGCGCCGCGCACACGCTCGCTGCGCAACTGCGTTCGCACCACCTCCTGCCCCACTGAAGATTCAGCACCCCCGGCACGCCGCAGGCGCCGGCCCACGAGGCCGGCGCATGTCGCGTGCCGGGCGGCTGGCTGACAGCTCCGCCCCGCCGCGGCCGGCCCCGCACGGAGCACCGGGGCCATCCTCATCCCGCCCGTAACGCCTCCAGCGAACGCGCCGCCACGCCCAGGTCGCGCCAGTCGGCCGGGTGGCAGGTGAACAACAGGATCTGGTGGCGCGTGGCGGCGTCGAACAGCACCCGCTTCATCTGCGCCAGGCGCTCGGCGTCGCTGTGCACCAGGGCGTCGTCCAGGATGATCAGCGTCGGGCGGCCGGCTTCGGCGAGAAGATCGGCGTAGGCCAGGCGGGCGATCACCCCCATCTGCTCGCGCGCGCCGAAGCTCAGGGCGTCGAAGTCCCCGCTCTCGGCGCCGCGGGTGAGCGGCCCGGGGGCGAGGTCCTCGTCGATTTCCAGGCTGGCCTGCGGGAACAGCAGTTGCAGATAGCGGTTCAGGTGCTTCTGCAGCGGCGCCTGCAGACGGCGGGTCAGCGCGCGGCGCTTGTCGCGCAGCAGGGTGAGCAACAGGTCCAGGGCCTGCGCGCGGCGGCTCAGTTCGGCCGCACGCCGCCGGGCCTGGGCGTGGTCGCGGGCGAGTTCGGCGCGGCGTTCGTCCTGCCCCTGGGCGCCTTCGGTCTGCAGTTCCACTTCCAGGCGCATCAGCTCGTCGCGGCGGCTGCGGTAGCGCTTTTCCAGTTCGTCGGCGCTGGCGCGGTAGCGCGCCACGTCCTGCTGCAGGATGTCCGGGCGGGCGGCGGCGATCTGCTGCTGCAGGTCGCCCATGCGGGCGGCGAGCGTGGCTTCCTCGGCACGCGTGTCGGTGAGCTCGCTGCGCGCGGCGGCGAGGCGTCCGGCCCGCTCGGGGGCTTCGCACGATGCGCGGGCGGCGGCGTGTTCGCGCACGGCGGCCTCCAGCCGGCTGCGCGCCCCGGCCTCGTTCAGCCGGGCCTGCTGCAGGTCGGCCTGGATGGCGGCCAGCGACTCGGCGGCGGCCCGTTCGGCGGCTTCGGCCTGGCCGACGGTGGGGGGACGCTCCGCGCCCTCTTCCGCTGCCGGCAGTTCGGCCAATGCCTGGGTGGCTGTGTCGGCCTGGGCGGCCAGCACGGCCTGTTCGGCACGCAGGGCGTCCACGCCCTGGAGAGCGAGCGCCTTGAGGGTGGCCTGGGCACCCACCAACAGGTTCTGCTGCCGGGCGTGGTCGAGCACGCGGGCTTCCGCCGCCTCCGGCGAGGCCAGCCCGAGGCGGGCGAGCAGCGCCGCCTGGCGGTCGGCGAGGTCGCGGGCGCGGGCGTCGAGTTCGGCGAGGTCCCGTCCGCCGGGAACGATCTCCAGCCGCCCGAGGCCGGGCAGTTCCAGCGCGGCGGCAGCCGGCAGCTCCCGTTCGCCCTCGCCGGCGAGCATTTCGCCGTCCAGCCGCAGGCTCGCCCCGGCCTGCAGGGCGTAGCGGATGCGGGTGGCGGCGGCGCTGCGGCGGATTTCCACTTCGGCCAGGTCGCGCGCCTGCTCGCGCAGCTCCTTCAACTCGGACGGCGGGATGGCGCTGGCGGCGGCTTGGCGCTGCAGGTCGAGCAGGCTGGCCTGGGCGGTTTCGGCTTCCTTCAGGCGGGCGGCGGCGGCATCCCGCAGGCGGACGGATTCCTCGGCCTCGCGGGCGAGCCGGGTGCGGGCGTCGTGCCGGCGGGCGCGGCTCAGCACGGCGCGGGCGGCCTCCAGCGCACGCTCCGCTTCGCCCAGGCGGGCCTGCCATTGGGCGGCCGGCTCTGCGGTGGCGGCGAGCAACCGCCGGGCCTCCTCTTCCGCGGCGGCCCGCCCGGCGCGCGCCAGCTCCTCGCGCTCGGCAGCGGCGAGCTGGTCGCGCAGCAGCGCCGTGCGGCGGCCGACCTGTTCGGCGCGCTGGCGCTCGGCGGCCAGCGCCGTTTCCAGCCCCCGGACGGCGTCCAGCCGTTCGGCGGCCTCCCGCTCGCGGGCGCGGAAGTCCTGCCACGGCTGTTCGGCCTCGTCGGCGGCGTGTTCCCGGCGCAGGGCGGCAAGGGCATCCACACGCTGGCGGTAGCGGGCGATGGTCTCGTCCAGGTCGGCCAGTTCGGCGGCCAGGGCCGCTTCCCGTTCCAGCGCTTCCTTGTATACGCCGCGCGCACGTCTGCCGGCCTCGGTCAGCAGTTCGTTGCGCCGGGCTTCCACCGTGGCCAGCAGTTCGTCGCCGCCGCTGGCCGCCACTTCGCCCAGCGACGCGTCCAGGGCGCTCCTCAGGTGGTCGGTGGCATGGGCGACCGCCTCCCGCAGCTCGTGGCCGGTGCCCTGCTCTATCCACAACAGGCCGGGGATGCCCCAGTGCTCGGCCTTGCTGGCACCGCGCCCGGCGTGCTGGAAGCCCAGCAGTTCGGCGAGGCGGTTCTCGGCCTCCTCCCCGTCCAGCGCCTCGCGGCCGATCTGCAGCGTGCAGCGCTTCTTCGCCAGGAAGGTCTTGGCCAGCCGGCAGGGCTGGCCGCCGAGCTCGAAGTCCAGCTCCACCGTGGGCGCGGCGGCCGGGTCGCTCCAGGGGCGCAGGTGGTCCACGGTGCCGGAGCGGTGGCGCTCGAAGAAGGCGGCGCGGATGGCGGCCACCACCGTGCTCTTGCCTGCCTCGTTGGGGCCGGTGAAGAGGTTCAGCCCCGACGCCAGGTCGCGGATTTCCAGCGGCGCGCGGAACTGGCGGAACTGCTCGATGCGGATGCGGGTGAGTTTCATGGCCGCCCTCCCGCCACCGGGCCGCGGGCGTCCAGCAGCCCGGCGAGCAGCACCAGGGCGTCGCGGGCCGTCTGCGCCGCATCCGGGTCGGCCGCCTGCTGGGCGGCCTGCAGTTCGGCGACGACTTCGCCCAGATAGCCGTCGACGGCCAGGGCCTCGATGTCCTCGGCGGTGGGCGTGAGAAGCAGCGCGGACAGGTCCGCCGCCAGGCTGCGGGCGCGGCCGCGGGCCTGGGCGATGGCCTCCTCAAGCCGCCGGTGACCGGCCAGGTCGCAGCGCCCGGCCACCTCCAGGCGCAGCACGTCGGCGGGGCCGAAGGCGGCCAGGCGTTCGGCGAGCAGGTCGAGATCGCTCCCCACCTGCAGTTCGGCAGCCAGCTCCCGCCAGCGGTAGCGGCCGGTCGCCACGGTCGTCACCGCGGGCAGGGCGCCGGGGGCGGCGATGTCCACCAGCAGCGCCTGCCCGGAATCGTTGGCGCGGAAGCGGTCCGTTTCCGGCGTGCCGGCGTACCAGGTGCGCGCGTCGATCTGCCGCGTGCCGTGCCAGTCGCCCAGGGCCAGGTAGTCCAGGCGGGCGCTCTCCGCGCAGCCGGCGGCGATGGGGTTGGGGGAGTCGATGTCTTCCGCCAGGATGCCCTGCACGCTGCCGTGGGCCAGCCCGATGCGCACGAAGCCGGGGGGCGTGGCCGCGGCGGCGAACCAGTCGGTGAGGTCGGCGTGGGTGTTGCGCTGGGTGAGTGGCGCCGGCAGCACCGCCGTGCCGGCGGCTTCCAGCAGCACCGGCTCGGGGCGCAGGCAGACCGTGACTTCGGGCGGGATGGCGTTCAGGCGCGCGGCGCGCGTCCATACCGATTCGGCCAGCGCCGCGTCGTGGTTGCCGGGCAGGAGCAGCCAGCGCCCGGAAAAGCCGGACATGGCGTGGAACAGGCGGTGGATGCTGCGCTCGGCCACGGTCTGGGCGTCGAACACGTCGCCCGCGACCAGCACGGCATCCACGCCGTGCACGGCGGCCAGTTGCGCCAGGCGCTCGACGGCGGCGAAACGCTCTTCGGCGAGCAGGGCGGCCTCGTCGGCGTCGAACTGGCCGAACAGCTTGCCGATCTGCCAGTCGGCGGTATGCAGGAAGCGGGGCATGCGGGTTATGGCGGGCCGGGATGGAAAAACCCGTCCATGGTAGCCAATCCGGCCGCCCCGCGCCCTAGCCGATGCGGTACATGTTGCGCGCGATGTCGAAGGGCAGCCCGGTCTCGGCGAAGGTGCCGTTGAGGGCGGCGTGGAAGAAGGCCTTCACCCTGGGGTTCTTCAGCGGCTTGTCCTCGAAATAGGCATGGGAGTCGCCCACCCAGGGCTGCTCGGTGAAATCCACGTACACCGCCTGGCGCGAGTCGAGGTAATGCGGGTAGTGGCCCAGGCGCGCCTTCTGCTGTTCGCCCAGCTTCATGCGGGAGGCCTGCAGTGCGGCGTCGCGCTCGTTGAGGGTGACGTACACCCGCCCGCGGCACTGGATGCGGTCCACCCACCCGGCATGAGCTTCGTTGTTGGTGTCGGCGGCGACCAGCACCACGTTGTCGAACACCAGGTGGTCGCCGCGGTACACCGAGGATTTCAGCAGGTGCTTGAACACGTAGTTGCCCATGCTGTGCAGCATCATGTTTACAGTGAAGGGGCAGCGCTTGTGCGCCTGGGCGGAGAAGAAGCGGTCCCAGCGCTCGGCGTCGTCCGGGAAGCGGCGGTTGGCCTCGGCCTCCACCTGGCGCACGTGCTCGGCATGGATGCCGAGCAGGATTTCCTCCAGCCGCGCCAGACAGCGGTCCAGCGCGCCGGTGGAGGCCAGCGCGTCGCGCTTGTCGCTCTTGTAGCTGACCACGCCCTTGGCGCCGCCGCCGTTGGCCGGCCACGAGAAGGGCAGCACCTCGACGCCGTAGTTGGCCTGCAGTTGCTCGGCGCGGTCGAGCACGGCCTGCACGTTGTTGTTGTAGCCATGCACGAAGAACAGCAGGTTGCAGCCCTTGCCACGGCCGCCGGCCGCCTTCGGGTTGATGCGCGCGTGCAGCTTGCGGGCGACGTAGCTGCTGGCATAGACCGGCAGCGGCTGGCCGGTGGCCGGGTCGACGGGCGGGACGATGCCGACCTCGGCCAGCATCGCCGGGGTGGGCTGGTCGGGGAGGATGTCCACCTTCCAGCGCTTGCCTTCGCGCCAGGCCTCGGCAAAGCGCAGCTCGTTGGGTCCGCGCGGGTTGGGCACGGCGCCGAAGGCCTTGGCCACGTCGTGCTGGGTTTCGTCCACTTCGCGATTGGTCACGATGTACATGGTCTCCTCCTCCCTGCCGGCATGCCCGGATCGATGTAATCAGCATAGACCGGGGTGCGACGGGAGCAAGATCCCGAACCGGAGCGGTGGCCTGACAGCGTGCCGCGGTCCATACTGACGGGAACGGAAAAGCGGAGGATGCGATGGGAACGAGCACATCGGGACGTTGCGCCATCACGCTGGCGCTGGCCGTGGCGCTGGCGCTCGCACCGGCGCGCGGGGCGCTGGCGGAAGACCACGGGCCGGTGACCGGCGACCGCGGCGCCGACATGGCGGTGGACCTCGTCGTGGTGCGCCCCCTCGGCCTGGTGGGCGCGGTGATCGGCACCGCCGGCTTCATCATCGCCCTGCCCTTCACCATACCGACCGGCACCGTGGGCGAAACCGCGCGCGAGTGGATAGGCGACCCGCTGGAATACACCTTCAACCGCCCGCTGGGTGAATTCGAGCGCTGCGGCGCCGACCTCCATCCCTGCGGGTCGCGCCGATGATCGAGCTGCTGATCGACGCCCGCCCGGGGGACCTGGGCAACGGCGTGAAGGTGCTGCGCGCGCTGCCTTACGCCAAGCGGCGCATGGTGGGGCCGTTCATCTTCCTCGACCACGCCGGCCCCCTCAGCCTGGCGCCGCGGGACATCGCCGGAGCCGACGTGCGCCCCCATCCCCACATCGGCCTGGCCACGGTGAGCTACCTGCGCTCCGGCATGATCGTGCATCGCGACAGCCTGGGCGTGATCCAGGAAATCCGCCCCGGCGACGTGAACTGGATGACCGCCGGGCGCGGCATCTCCCACTCGGAACGCTTCCGCCACCCCGAATCCTTCGCCGGCGGCGGGCTGGAACTGCTGCAGGCCTGGGTGGCCCTGCCGGACGAACACGAGGAAGCCGAACCCGCCTTCGACCACTATGCCGCCCGCGAACTGCCGCAACTGGTGCGCGACGGCGCCCACATGCGCCTGATCGCCGGCAGCGCCTGGGGCGAGACCAGCCCGGTGCGCACCCTGTCGCCGCTGTTCTACATCCACGCCGAACTGCAGCCCGACGCCCACCTGGAAGTGCCGGCCGACTACCCGGAACGCGCGTTCTACGTGGCCGCCGGCCGGGTGGAGGTGGACGGCCGCGTGGTGATGCGCGGCCAGCTCGCGGTGCTGGCGCCGGACGCGCGGCCCACGGTGCGCGCCGAAGGCGCCGCGACGCTGATGCTGCTGGGCGGCGAGCCGGTGGGCGAACGCCACGTGTGGTGGAACTTCGTCTCCTCCACCCGGGAGCGCATCGAACAGGCCAAGGCCGACTGGAAGAGCGGCCGCATCCCGCTGCCGCCCCATGATCGGGACGAGTTCATTCCGTTGCCGGAGTAGTGGAGATACTGCGGAGGAACAAAAGTGCCTGCTTACCTTGTCAGCGGCAGCAGGAATGCTTTGCGCCTGCCTCCGTCCCGAAGAAAATCAGAGATCGGCGTCGGCCAACAGCTCGGAAGGTTTGCAGTCGATCGCGCGGGCGATACGGATCACGTTGAGCATGGTCACGTTCCGCTCCCCCCGCTCGATCTTTCCCATATGGGAACGCTCGATTTCCGCCAGACCCGCCAACGCCTCCTGAGATAGCTCGCGCGCAAGACGGCGAGCACGAATCGCCGCGCCCAGACGCGCGAGATCGCGATCCCTGTCCGTCTTGCCGGAGACTCTTGACATGGCCGCAATGGTCGGGCCATGATGCCTTTAAGGCCACGGCATTTAAGACCCATACAAATGGAATGTCGATACGCCTTGAAGCCATTCCGGGGTCTTGCCAGCGGGGCCGGTGGAAAACTGGCCTCCTGCATCAGAAGCACAAACTGGGCAAAACCCTTCACCTCAGGTTTCGTGGTACTGCTCCTTTGTGCTCCTAAACCTATGCTCGCGACTTCGCGAAAGAAGTGCCCCTGTGACATACTGGGCAACTTACATTTGTCATCATGAGGAAACAGATGAATAGCTCTCATGCGTCAAAGTGTGATCACACTGTCTTTGCTGTTCCCGCCAAACTCACCGTTGCTCCGCTATGTGCCGCACTCGCGATTGCAGCATCTGGTTGTGCCACTCCCGCACCCGACTTAAGCACATTGAAGGGTAACAGCATCCTTCTTCCCGCAGGACGGGTCATTGTTCATGACTTCGTCAACGACACAACCGACTATAGGATTACTTCGGTAGATACCCAAGACTACTTAATTCTCCCGAAATCAGCGACTAATCCTAGTTTCCGACATCTTGTGGTATCACACCTCACAGAACGCTTGGCCCCAGATTTGGCAAATAACTATCCGAATATAGAAGTTACGGTCCTTGATGCGCGTATTTTGGTGCAACTCCACGGAGGCGCCATGATACCAATCATAGGCATCGCGACGGTATTCAAAGACCGAAAGCATATTTGCGAGGTAGATGCCAGTTTGAGGTACGGTGACAATGTCACAAGAAAGGTATTTGCACATACATCCGTGAGTAATAGATCATATATGGATATGCCACAGGAAAAGAAAGGCGATCTAGTCTCCGAATGCTTGAATTCAATTATTCATGAGATTGCAGAATCTGCAAGAAATATGGAATCTCCAATTTAGTACGGCCTTGATTCCGCAACAGCAAGCTCGGTCAGGCGTCCAACACCACCGGCTTGAGCCTGACCCGCCCCGCATTTCTCGCAATGACGACGTCCAGCGTGACGAGGCGCTGGACAAGTTCGGCGCGTCTCCGGCGCGGTGGACGTCCGGGGCGTCGATGGGCAGCACCCGACGGATCGGAGTGATCTCCCTTAGGATTCCACCCCCTCATCTTGCTCGTCAGGTATGCGCCGCCTCCGCATGCAGCTTCAATCCCAGCGCACCGACCACCTTGAGGATCGTGTCGAAGCTAGGGCTGCGTTCACCGGAAAGTGCCTTGTACAGGCTTTCGCGGGACAGGCCGGCGTCGCGGGCCACCTGGGCCATGCCTTTGGCACGCGCGATGTCGCCAAGAGCCTTGGCGACGAAGGCAGCATCGCCGTCCGCCTCTTCAAGGCAGGCTTCGAGATAGGCCGCCATTTCCTCAGGCGTCCTCAGGTGCTCCGCAACGTCGTAGCGGGTGGTCGTGGTCTTGGTCATGGCAGCTACTCCGAAAGGTTCCGGGCGAGGCGCAGGGCTACCTCGATATCCTTGGCTTGAGTGCTTTTGTCTCCACCCGCCAGCAGAATGATCAGTTCGCGCCCACGCTGTCTGAAATACACCCGGTAACCGGGGCCGCAGTCGATTCGCAACTCGGAAACACCTTCGCCGACAGGCTTTGCGTCGCCCGGATTTCCGGCAGCCAGACGCTCGATCCTTGCCTGGACTCGCGCCCGCGCCCGGATGTCACGGAGGCCGTCGAGCCATCGGGCGAAGACCTCGGTTTTCCGAATCTCGATCATGGCGTAACCGTATCCGCACGGCTACACATTGTCAATCTGGACCGTGGAGGCCAGGGCATTCGAGCGTCAGGGCCTGGTCCCCCTCAGGGCACCAGCACCGCCGCGCCCTGGATGGCGCCGCGGCGCAGGGCGTCCAGCGCCTCGTTGGCGGCTTCCAGGGGCCAGGGTTGGACGTGGGTGGCGATGGGCGTGGCGGCGGCGATCTCGAAGAAGCGGGTGCCGTCGGCGCGAGTGAGGTTGGCCACCGAGCGCAGCACGCGCTCGCCCCACAGGATGTCGTAGGGGAAGGCGGGGATGTCGCTCATGTGGATGCCGGCGCACACCACGGTGCCGCCTTTGCGCACGCGGCGCAGCGCGGCGGGCACCAGTTCGCCGGCGGGGGCGAAGATCAGCGCCGCGTCCAGGGCCTCGGGCGGGGCTTCGGCGCTGGCGCCGGCCCAGGCCGCGCCCAGTTCGCGGGCGAAGCGCTGGCTTTCCGTGTCGCCCGCGCGGGTGAAGGCGTAGAAGGGGCGGCCCTGGTGGCGCAGCACCTGGGCGACGATGTGGGCCGCGGCGCCGAAGCCGTAGAGGCCGACCCGGCGCGCGTCGCCGGCCATGGTCAGCGCCCGGTGGCCGATCAGGCCGGCGCACAGCAGGGGGGCGAGTCCGGCGGCGGAGGGGCCGTCGGGCAGGGCGAAGCAGTAGCGCTGGTCGGCCACGGTGTATTCGGCGTAGCCGCCGTCCAGCGTGTAGCCGGTGAAGCGGGCTGCGTCGCACAGGTTTTCCTGCCCGGCGCGGCAGTAGTCGCATTCGCCGCAGGTCCATCCCAGCCAGGGGACGCCGACGCGTTGGCCGCTGCGGAAAGCCGTCACACCCGGCCCGAGCGCCACGACGCGGCCGACGATCTCGTGGCCGGGTACCACCGGCAGCAGCGGGTTGGGCAGTTCGCCGTCCACCAGGTGCAGGTCGGTGCGGCACACGCCGCAGGCTTCCACCTTGAGCAGCACCTGCCCGGCCGCCGGCTGCGGCACCGGGCGCTCGGCCGGGCGCAGCGGCGCGCCGGGCGCTTCGAAGAGCATGGCGCGCAGGGCGGGCGCTCCCGTTCCCCCGGGTTTACGGCCTCAGCCGAGCGCGGCCAGCGCGGCGGCGTAGTCGGGTTCGGTCTTGATCTCGGGCACGAGCTGAGCGTGGATCACCCGGTCGGCGGCGTCCAGCACCACCACGGCGCGGGCGGTAAGGCCCGCGAGCGGTCCGGTGGTGACGGCCACGCCCCAGTCGCGGGCGAACTCGGGATGGCGGAAGGTGGACAGGGTATGCACATCGGCCAGCCCTTCGGTCTCGCAGAAGCGCTTGGCGGCGAAAGGCAGGTCGCCGGAGACGACCAGCACCACGGTGTCGGCGAGGCCGGAGGCCTCGGCGTTGAACCTGCGCGTGGAGGTGGCGCAGATCGGCGTGTCCAGGCTGGGCACGATGTTCAGCACCTTGCGCTTGCCGGCCCAGGCGTCCAGGCCCACGTCCTGCAGGTCGGCGCCGGTGAGGCGCAGCGCGGGCGCGGCGGCGCCCTTGGCCGGGAAGGTGCCGGCGACTTCGATGGGGTTGCCGGCCAGGGTCACGGTGCTCATGGCTCTCCTCCTGTTCTCTTTGTGGGGGCGATGCGCCGCCGGGCGGACGGCCCGGCGGAATGGCGGCGCGGCCTCAGACTTGCATCTGCGACTGCAGGTAGTTCTGCAGGCCGACCAGCTTGATCAGGCCGAGCTGCTTTTCCAGCCAGTGGGCGTGGTCTTCCTCGGTGTCGTCGAGCATCTTTTCCAGGATCTCGCGGGTCACGAAATCCTGTTCGGTCTCACAGAGGGCGATGGCCGCGCGCAGGTTTTTGATCACGGTGTATTCCACCGCCAGATCCTTGGTGAAGATGTCCGGCAGGTCCTTGCCGATGGTGAGGCCGGACGGCGTCATCGCCGGCGTGCCTTCGAGGAACAGGATGCGGCGGATGAGCGCGTCGGCGTGGGTGGTTTCGTCTTCCATCTCGTGGGAGATGCGCGCGGCGGCGTGTTCCAGGCCCCACTCGGAAAGCATGCGGGAGTGGATGAAGTACTGGTCGCGCGCGGCCAGTTCATCGGCAAGCAGCGCGTTGAGGGTGGACAGGACTTTCTTGCTTCCTTTCATGGCTGGGCTCCGCGGGCGGCTGACAGGGGGATGGCCGAATGATAGACCTATACAGTCGATCCGGCATCCGCATGGGCCGTGGGAGCGGGCTTGCCCGCGATGCGATTCCGGGAAACCAAGGTCGGAATCGCGGGCAAGCCCGCTCCCACAGGGGGCGCCCCGCGCCGTACTCAGGCCGGGCGGGCGTGGTTGTCGAAGGCGTAGGCGTGGGGCCAGCGGGCCTGCGTGCGGGCCTCGGCGGCGGCCACGGCCCACAGTTCACCGCCGTCGCCGGTGGCGAGCAGGCCGCCATCGGCCACGGTCAGCGCGCACACGCCGGGCGCGGGCAGATGGCCGACGTAGCGGCCGTCCGCATGCCACAGGGCCAGGGTGCCGGCCACGCTGCAGCTCACCGCGAACACGGTGCCGGCCGGGCCGTCCACCGCGGCGATGTCCCCCGCATAGGGGCCGCAGGCGGCCAGCGCCTCGGGCGTGGCGGCGCCGTAACGCAGCGCGCCGTCTTCCACGGTGGCGAACAGCGGGCGGGCGTAGTCCGGCGTGGCGGCATCCGCGGCCTCGTTCTGCAGCGACACCGCGATGCGGCCGTCGGCCGCCTGGGCCACGTGGCGCACGCTCATCCACGGGTCCGGCAGGCGGTACTGGGCCAGCACGCGGCCGTCGGCCGGGTCGAGCACGGCCAGGGAAGGGTCCATGCGGTCCAGGTTGTGCTTGAGGCGCCCGGTTTCCGGCAGGGTCAGGATGCCGCCATTGGCCACCGCGAGGGGGCCGTCGGCGAGCGGGAACACGGCGTGGGGGCCGATGCCGGCGGTGGGCCAGGAGGCCAGGCGTTCCAGGGTTCGGGCGTCGTACACGCCCACCCTGCCCTGGCCGTCGATGAGTTCGCTTTCGGTGGCGAACAGCAGGCGGCCGTCGCGGCTGAAGGCGAGATGCCCTTCGAGGCGGATGTCCTCGTCCGCGTCGTAGACGTCGAATTCCGCCAGCCGCCGGCCGCCGGCCACGTCCCAGCGCAGCAGGAAGCGGCCGGGGCGGCGCGCGGCGACCACGGCCGAACCGTCACCGGAGGGATGCCAGGCGATGTCGTGGCCCCGCTCGGGCAACTCGACGGCCCCGGCCACGGCATCGCTGCGCCCGGCGAAGAAGCGACGCGGGCGGGTGGGCGAATCGGCCCAGCAGGTGAGGAGCGCGGGCTCCGGGGCGGCCAGCGCGGCGCGGACGGGCGCGGGCAGGTGGGCGAACAGGAGCCCCGCGGGCAGGGCGCCGAGCAGGCGGCGGCGGGAGGGCCTGGGTGCCACCGAGAACCGCCCTTCGACAGGCCTGTCCCGAGCGCAGTCGAGGGGCTCAGGGCGAACGGTGTCGCATGACGTTCCCTCAGTCCCCATCGCTTTCCCCGAAGCCGACGGTGACCTTCATGGCGTCGGCCACGTCCTCGGCCAGCAGGCGCTGCAGGCGGCCCAGTTCGGTCATCAGGGCCTCGGCCGCCGGGCGCGCGGCTTCGGCGCCGAAGTCTTCCGGCAGCGCGGCGAGCGCCGCAGCCGTCGCAGTTATCTGCGTATCCAGGCGGTCGGCGAGCACGAGCAGGCCGCGGCCGCGCATCACCGCGGTGAGGCCGTACAGGCCCTCGCCGCCCTGCAGACCCACTCGCAGGCCGTCGAAATAGGCGGTGAGCGCGGCGCGCCCGGCGCCGCTGCGCCAGGCGTCGGTTTCGGGCGGGCCGGCGCGGTGGCGCAGGGGCTTTTCCAGGTACTTGAGGCGCAGCACCTCGGTGCTGCCGATGAGGATGTTGATGCCGTCGCGGATCAGTTGCGCATCGCGCTCGGCGTCGGCTTCGGCCAGTCCGTCCACCCACGCGGGCCAGGCGGCGGCGGTCTCGTGCACCGCCGCGGCGGCGTCGTGGGCGAGCCAGGCAGTGTAGCGGCAGGCCGCGGCGTCTTCGGCCAGCGAGGCACGGCCGGCGTCGAAGAGCAGGTATTCGATGGCCGGCAGGCCGCGGGCGGAGAGGCCGATGCGCGCGGTGTCCTGCGGCTTGGCGGCGTACTGGGCGATGGAGCGCTCGATCTGGGCCGGGCGGGTGGGCCAGAAGTCGATGCGGCGCAGCACGCGGGTTTCCAGCACCGGGCCGAAGGGCAGCGGGCTCAGGGCGCGCAGGCTGAGCGCGGCCTCCCGCCAGCGTTCGCGGGCAGCCGCGGCGGCTTCCGGCTGGCCGGCGCAGGCGGCGTCCAGGGCCTCGGCGAGCGCATCGACCCGCCCGGCCAGGGTCGTATAGCCCGGCGCCAGGCGCTGCTGGGCGAGTGCGGTGAGCCACTGGGAGGGCTGCACGTAGGGCGCGGGCGCGGCCGCACCGGCGGCCGGCGGCAGGCAGGCGAGCAGCAGCGCGGCGAGAGGGACGACGGCGCGCATCACAGCGACTCCACGAACTTCACCAGCACCTCGCGCGCCTCCCTGCTCAGGCCCAGCACGTGCTGTTTCGAAGCTTCCGCCTCGCCGCCGTGCCACAGCACGGCTTCCAGCACGCCGCGGGCGCGGCCGTCGTGCAGCAGGTACTGGTGGCCGTTGACCGCCGGGATCAGGCCCACGCCCCACAACGGCGGGGTGCGCCATTCACGGCCGTCGGCGGCGAAATCCGGGCGCTTGTCGGCGAGCGCCTCACCCATGTCGTGCACCAGCAGGTCGGTGTAGGGCCAGATGGTCTGGCCGGACAGTTCGGGGAAGTCCTTGAGTGCACCGGTGACGTGGCTGGGCACGTGGCAGGCGGCGCAGCGCGCCTCGTGGAAGATGCGCTTGCCGGCGAGCACCTGCGGGTCGCGCGGGTTGCGCCGTTCCGGCACGGCCAGGGTGGCGGTGTAGAAGATGGTGCGTTCCAGCGAGCGGTCGTCGATGTCGGTACGGTGTTCGCCACGCTCGGTGCGCCAGGCATCTTCCTGCTGCTGGCGGGCGCGGCAGTCGGCCTGGGCGGCCGTGCATTCCTCGTGGGGGAAGAGGCGCGAGGTGATGCCGATGTCGCCCACGAAGGCGCCGGCGGTCTGGTGGGCGACAGTGCCCACGTTGGCCTTCCAGCCGAAGCGCCCCACCACCCAGTCCTGGCGGCTGGCGTCCCACACCCGGTTGGGCCGCCCGGAGATGCCCGCGCCTTCTGCGGCCTGGCGCGCGGCGATTTCTTTCAGGCGGGCCTCGGGGATGGCTTCCAGCAGGCCCAGGCCGATGACCTGGGGTGCGATGCGGGGCGAGATCAGCGTCTGCGGGTGCATGGGCCCGTAGCCCAGGTCGGTGAGTTCATACACCGGCTTGCGCAGGCTGTAAGGCGTGCCGTCGGCGAACTTGCCGGGAATCTCCTGGTAGCGCACGGTGATGCGCGCTTCCGCGCGCACGCCGGGCAGGGCCAGGTTGTTCAACTGCCCGCCGTAGGTCGGCTCCGGCACCACGCCGTCCTTGCCCCCGTCGCCGGGAATGGACAGGCGCAGCAGCAGGCCCACCGGCTGTTCGGTGCTGACGCCCTTGTCGTCCACCGCCGGCGGCGCGCCGCGGCCGTCCATGGCGTGGCAGCCGGCACAGGCGCGGGCGATGAAATGCGGCCCCAGGCCGTCGCGCCCGGTGGTGGAGGCCGGCGCGCCCACCCAGTTCTTCTTGAAGAAGGAGTTGCCGATGAAGAACGGCGTCTGGCGGTCCACCGACAGGTTGGCCGCCGGGTAGGAGAAGGCGTTGCGGCCGTGGTCGGAGGTGGTGGTGGCACCGCCGGGCAGTTCCTCGCCGGGCTCGTAGTCGGCGGGCGCGGGCAGGTTGGCGGCGAGGGCAATGCCTGCGGCGAGCGTGCCGCAGCCGAGGAGCAGGCGTTTCAGGGTCATTGGGGGCGACGGGGAATGGATGTGAAAGCGCGCGGACGGCGTTCCACCGTCCGCGCGCGGGGGAGGCGCAGCTTACTCGGGCAGCGCGGTGTTCAGGCGCTTGATGCCGAGCGCGGCGGCCGCTTCCACCAGGCCTTCGGTCTGCGCCTTGAGGGCGGCGACGGTGGCCTCGATCTTCGCGCGGCCGGGGTTGCCGGCCAGCATGGACTGATCGAAGGGCGCGGGGATGGCCTCGGCGGCCTTCACCGACGCGCCGATCTGGCCGTCGACGCGGGTCGCCAGCACCTTGTCCTTGGCCGCCACCAGGTCGCGCACGCCCGGCCCCTTCAGCACGCTGCCGTCGGTGCGGGTGTACTGGCCGCGCCACACGTTGCGGATGCCGGCGGCGTTGGCGACGATGTCCCGGTGGGTGTTGTCGGAGAAGCAGGAGTGCTCGTCTTCCTGGTTCTGGGAGTCGAGCGCCACTTCGATACGCTCGCCGGCCAGTTCGCCGCGGGACAGGATGCCGATGGCGGAGATTACCCTGGCCAGGTTGGCCTCGTCGGCGACGAAGCTCTTGCGGTAGTTGTCGGCGTTGGGCGCCCAGGCGTCCACCAGCCCGGCCAGGTCGCTCACCAGCAGTTCGGTGACGACCTTCAGGTAGGTGCGGCGGCGGTCGGCGTTGGGGGCCTGGCCGTCCACGAAGTCGGTGTACGCGCGGCGGCCCGGGCTGTCCTCGTACAGGTCCTGCCCCCACAGCATGAACTCGATGGCATGCCAGCCGGTGGAGATGTTCTCCTCGCCGTCCTTTTCGTTCAGGCCGGCCAGGGTCTCGGCATCGATGGGGACGGCACGGTTGGCGATGATGCCGGCCGCGGGCGCGCCCTCGACGAAGTCCACGTAGGACTCGTCCATGGGCCAGGCGTTGATCTGGCCTTCGGGGCCGTCCTCGCCGTCGATGGGGCCGCCGTAGAAGCGGAAGGCTTCGGTCTGGCCGTACCATTCGCGCGCCTCCAGCCAGGCCTTGCGCGCCGCCAGCAGGCCGGCCTCGGAGGGCGCGGCGACGAAGGCATCCACCGCCTGCTGCAGCTTCAATGCGCCGGCGTGGGCGTCGGCGTAGCTGGCATGGACGAGCTCGCCGTAGTGGGCGAGCACGCGCGGGGCGCTCACCGGCTCGGCGGCCAGCGTGGCGGTGGAGAAATGCAGCGCGGCAAGCGCGGAAACCAGGGTGATCAGACGCATCAGGTCATCTCCGTTATGGGTTGTCGGTCAACAGGCCGGGCGGGCGGAGTGCCGTCCGGCCTGGTTCGGGGATACGGTGGGCAACTCAGAACTCCCAGGCGATGCCCGCATTGGCAAAGTTGCGGTGGTTGCCGCGGCCGACCGCGCCGGAGATCTTCAGCCCCTCGGCGATCTCGTAGCGCAGGCCGGCGGCGCGGTCCGGGCCGCTGCCCTCGGCGCCGAAGGTCTCGGCGACGACGTGGAACTGCTCCGTGAGCGGCAGGTCCAGGCCCGCGCCCCAGGTGTTCGCCTCCTCGCTGTCGCCGCGCTCCCGCTCGATCTCGCGGCCCAGGTTCACGTGCAGCAACTGGCCGCCGCCGAAGGCCCAGGTCAGCAGGCCGGACAGCGCATGCACGCGGGTCGACACCCCTTCCACGCGGTCCCGGCCGTACTCGTACTTCAGGCCCGCGGAGAGCCCGGTCTCGGCCTGCAGCGGCACCCATTTCACCGCCAGGCCGTGGCCGTGGATGGTTTCCGTGGGCGAGGCCGAATGGTCGCGTGCGCGGCCCAGCCCGATCTCCAGTTCCAGGTTGTCGATGGGCGCATAACCCGCCGCGCCTTCGATGCCCCGCGTCTCGTCGTCCTTGGCCCAGCCGAACTCCAGCTTCGCGCCGCCCTTGTCCAGGGTGCCTGCATCGTCTACGTTCATCGGCCTCTCGGCACGGACCGGCCCCGCGGCACCGAACAGCATCGCAGCCAGCAGGGCAATACCATTGTTCAGATTACGCATTTGATCCCTCTCCTGTGTCATCCAAAAGGGGCGCGAGTACCTGCCAGGAAACCCTCACGCTGACAGGGGGATTCGGCTTGCGTAAATGTTAATGATAGCCAGTCTCAGTAGCAAAATTATCGTCGCGATGCGGCAAAAAAGCCACACTTCCGACAAACATCCATGCGACACGGGATGGCAGCGGGCCTGCCTCGGGGTTTAGAGCCTGTCTTCCGCCACACCCGCGCAGCCCGCTTGTCCGTCGCGGCGCGGACGCGACAGCAGCGGCCAGGCGCGGGCGAAGTGCAGGGCGAAGACGGCGATCCACAGCGCGCCCGAGGCGGCGAACAGCGCCATGGCGGACTGCGGCAGCAGCCCCGTGGCCGCGCGCAGCAGGGCCGCGGCCACCAGCATGGCGGCCGCCAGCGGCACCCAGGTGCCGCGTTCGGGCTCCACACCGGCGTGGATGCGGCCGGCGATGTTCATCACCGCGAAGATGGACAGCCCCATGCCGCCGGCCATCAGCAGATGGCGGCCGGCGGAAGGCGGCAGTGCCACGCCCAGGGCGGAGAGCCCCAGCAGCAGGTAGCCCGCCGCCATCAGCCAGTACACCAGGTAGAGCATGAACACCCAGCGGGCGAACAGCACCCGGCCCAGGTGCCAGTCGCTGGTCAGGTTCAGCAGCGCCGCGGCCGCGGCCAGCGCGATCCATCCGGCCACCGGCGCCGCCGGCGCGCCCAGCGTGGTCCCGGCCAATTCCGCCGCCGCGTGGAGCACGATGCAGAAAATGGCGAGATTGCGCCGCGGCGGGCGGGCGAGGTATTCGGCCGCGGTGTCGCCGCGCTCTTCCAGCGCCGCGTTGACCACCCGCATGGAGATGCGCGACAGGGCGACGACGATGAAGGCCATCATCACGCCCACGGCGGCGTGCAGCCAGGGGAGCGGCGCGCCGCCGCCGAGGGCCGCGGCATGGAAGCCCGCGGTGCACGCCAGCAGGGCGGCGAGCCCCCACAGGAAGGCGAGATGGCGGCGCGCCGGGTCGCGCCACAGGCGCGGCGCGGCCACCGTCAGCGCACCCGCGAGCAACGCGCATTCGGCCACTGCGGCAAGCCACTGTCCGGCCGTGCCGCCGACGAGATAGCCGGCGCGCGCCGCCAGCCACAGGGCGGCCAGCCCCGCCACCTGGGTGCGCGGCACCGCGGCGCTGGCGGTGAACTCCGGCACCGCGGTGAGCAGGAAGCCCAGCAGCGCGGCGCCGCCGAAGCCCAGCACCATCTCGTGGGCATGCCAGAGCACGGCGCCGCCGGCCACCTCGGGCAGGCCCAGCGCGCCGCCGAGCGCGGCGAGCCAGGCGGCGAGCGCCAGCGCGCCCCAGGCCGCGGCGAACAGGAAGAAGGGTCGGAAGCCGCACAGCAGCAGGGCATCCAGGCGGGCCTTCAGCATTGCAGCCCCCTGTGGGCCGGCGGCGGGTGGCCGCCGCGGGCCACGACGCGCAGCCCGCCCGCCGCCGCGCCGTCCGGCGTAGTACAGGCGGCCGGCAGCGGCGGCAGGCCGAAGCTCTCGCGCACCACGGCGTGCTGCAGCAGTTCCGCGGTGCGGTGATAGACGAAGGCGTCGTCCCGGCTCGCCGCCGGGCGTGCGAGTTCGAAGCGGGCGACGATGCGCCCCGGGTCGGGGGCCATCACCAGCACGTCGTCCGACAGGCGCACCGCCTCCATCAGGTCGTGGGTGATCATCAGTACCGCCATGCCGCGTCCGGCGAGATGTTCGGCGAGCAGCGCGTACAGTTCGGCCTTGAGGCCCACGTCCAGCGCCGAAAAGGGCTCGTCGAGCAGCAGCAGGTCCGGCGCCATGACCAGGGCGCGGGCGAGCGCGACCCGGCTCTGCATGCCGCCGGAGAGCTGGTGGGGGAATTTCTCCAGGTCCTCCGCCGCCAGCCCCACCCGCAGGCCCAGCTCATGGGCGCGCCGTTCGCGCTCGCGGCGCGCCACGCCCTGGGCCTTGAGACCGAAGGCGATGTTGTGCAGCGCGCTCTTCCACGGCAGCAGGCGCGGCTGCTGGAACACGCAGGCCGGCGTGGCGAAGTCCGACTCGATGCGCCCCTCCCGCAGCGGCAGCAGGCCGGCGACCAGGTGCAGCAGGGTTGTCTTGCCGCAGCCGGAAGGCCCTACCAGCGCGGCCACGCGGCCGGCGGGCAGATCGAAGTCGATGCCGGCCAGCACGGTGCGCAGCGCATAAGCGTGGCCCACGCCGTGCGCGGCGAGACGGGGGGAAGCGGCGGCCCGGGTCATGCCGCGCCCCGCCAGCGCTCGACCTCGCGCTTCACCGGCTCCAGCAGCAGGTATTCCACGGCCAGCAGCAGCCCGACCACGGCCAGGATCCACGCCAGCGTGGCGGCGGTGTCCAGGTGCGCGCGGCTCACCGCCAGCGCGGCGCCTACGCCGTCGCTGGTGGCGAGCAGCTCGGCCATCACCACCACCTTCCACGAAATGCCCAGCGCGGTGATCCAGGCGGGGAAGAGATAGGACAGCACGTGGGGCAGGTACACGTCCGCCAGCCGCATCGGCAGCGGCACGCGGTAGGCGGCGGCCAGTTCCGCGAGCTGGCCGTCCACGGTGCGCGCGCCCTGCAGGGCACCGACGAAGACGACCGGGAAGGCGGCGACGAACACCGTGAACACCGGCGTGCCGTCGCCCGCGCCGAACCACAGCAGGGCCAGCACCAGCCAGGCGATGGGCGGGGTGCCGATCAGCACGGTGACCACCGGGCGCGCCATCATGGCCGCGGTCATGGACAGGCCGGCGGCCACGCCCAGCACGCTGCCGGCGGCGAGCGCCAGCGCGAAGCCGGCCAGCGCGCGGCGCGCGGTGACCAGCAGTTCCGGCCACGCGCTGCCGTCGGCGAACAGGCCCGCCAGCGTGGCGAGGGCGGCGCGCGGATCGGGTAGGATCAGGTCGCCGTAGAGGCCCGCGGCCCATTCCCACAGGGCGAGGCACAGCAGCAGCGAGGCGGCGGCGCCCCAGCCGCTCCACAGATAGGCCGGCAGCCCCGCCAGCCAGCGCGCCGCCGCTTTCATCGCCCCTCGCCGTAGAAGCCGTCGTCCGGCAGGCGGCCGCCGATCAGCGCCGGGTTGCGCTCGGCCAGCACGCCGTAGAAGAACTCCAGCTCGGCACGGGCGGCGGGCGCGGGCACGGCTTCCAGCGGGCTCACCGCCAGCGCGTCGGCCACCGCCTCCGCGCTCAGCAGGTCGATGCGGGCGGCCACGCTGCGGGCGCAGGCTGCGCGCTCGGCCAGGCAGCCGCGCAGGGCCTCGGCGTAGGCCGCCTGGATGCGGGCGACGAAGGCGGGGTTGTCCGCACGCGCGCCCATCACCGCGATGCCGGCCTGGGGCATGCGCGCCGGGCGCTGCAGCACACGGCCCCATTCGGCCTGCAGGTCGATGCTGCGGTGCAGTTCCGGGGCGATCAGCCCCACCGGGAAGGATTTGGTCTTGCGCAGCGCCATGGACACCGCCGGTTCGGCGAGCAGGGCATGGTCGACGCGGCGGGCGATCAGGAGCTGCATCGCATCCATGGGCGTGGCCACGTAGCGCAGGCGGAAGTCGCGGCGCGGGTCCAGGCCCTGGCGCGCGGCGAGCACGCCGAACACGATGTCCGGCATGTCGGCGCGGAAGGGCATGGCGATCTCCTCGCCCTTGAGGTCGGCCAGCGTCTTCAGTTCCGCCGAGCGCGACACCAGCCACAGGATGCCCCAGGTGGACACGTTGGCGAGCTTCAGCTTCACGCCGCGGTTGTACAGGTTGGCGGCCACGTTGGTGGGCACGGCGAGCACGTCGGCGCCGCCTTCCAGCGCCATCACGCGCAACTGGTCGGGATCGCGCCACAGCACGAACTCGACCCGCTCGGCGAGATCGGCCAGCGCGCCGGATTCGGCCATGCGCACCAGCGGAAAGGACACCGCCGCAGCCGGGCCGGCGAGCACCAGGCGGGGGAGCTTTTCGGCCTGTGCCGCTGATGGCAGCAGCAAGGCGAGGGCGCAGAGCAGGGAGCAGGCTCGGCGCCACCACGGAACGGCCCCCTCTCCCCGGCCCTCTCCCGCGAGGGGAGAGGGAGAAAACCGGCGCCGGCCGGACGTTCCGGAGGCGAAACTCCCCTCTCCCCTCGCGGGAGAGGGGCCGGGGGAGAGGGGGCGCAGCGGCGGAGCCTGCAGCAGCACCTGGAATCCACCCATGGCCTTCATCATCAGAACTTCCCATTCCAGGCCACGTACAGGCTGCGGCCGGGAGCCTGGATCTCCTCGCCGGAAAGACCCTCGGTCAGGTGCTCGTGATAGCCCTTGTCGGCCACGTTCTTCAGCGCCACGCGCACGCTGTGCGCGCCGTGGCGCCAGGTGGCGCCCAGGTCGGCGGTGGCGAAGCCCGGGGTTTCGTCCTCCAGCCCACGGGCAAACACGGTGGCGACGCGATCCTGCCGGCGCACCAGGCGCAGCGTGGCGTCCAGCGTCCATGCGGGTGCCACGCGGCCTTCCCAGCCCAGGCTGAGTTCATCGGCCGGCATCTGGAACAGGGGCTCGTCCAGATCCTCGTTGGTGCCGCGCACGATGGACAGCCCGGCGCTCGCCCAGTGTCCATCCGCGAACTGCCAGCGGCCCTGGGCTTCCAGGCCCTTCAGCGTGACTTTGCCGAGATTCACCGTGCGCTTGCATGCCGCCGCGTTGGCCGCGCCGCAGATCGCCGCCGCGCCGGGCGTGCCGGAGATGTCCAGGCCGGTGATGTAGTCGTCGATGCGGGTGCGGTAGGCTGCCACGCTGTAGTCGAAGCGGCCGTCCGCGCCCTTCAGGCCGAGCTCGAACTGGGTGGCGGTCTCGGGCTCGATGCGCGGGTTGCCCACGTAGAAGTAGCCGTCGCCGCGGGGCGAGGACTCGAAGCGCTCACGCATCTCGCCGGCGCGCACGCCACGGGAGAGATTCACGTAGGGGCGCAGCAGGGGGGTCACCTCGTAGATCGCCGCCAGCGAGCCGGACCACATGCGGTCGCGGCGCGTCAGGCCCTCGCTGACCGGCGGATTGCCCACCGCGTCGGCACTGCCCTTGACACTGTCGTGGCGCAGCCCGGCCACCACGTTGAGCGCGCCGAAACGCATGTCGTCCTGCAGGTAGAGGCCCAGCGCCTCGATGCGGCCGTCGTCGAAGGGGTCGTTGCGCCCCAGGGGATTGGCCGGATTGGTGGCCGGCGTGGGCTGCAGGCGCTCGGGCGAGGCTTCCATGCGCCACGCGTTGACGCCGAAGGACAGCAGGTGCTGCGGATGGGCCAGCCAGTCGGCGCGGGCGTCGATGCCGTCGGTGGTGAAGCTCACGCGGGTCTCCGAGATGTCGCGCCCGAGGGGGCCGTTGGCGCGGGAGAAGATCTGCCGCTTCATCTCCTGGCGGTAGGCGCGCAGGTCCAGGTTCACCGGCGCTTCGCCCGCACCCTTGCGGCTGTAGCCCACCTCCGCCAGCAGGCGCTCCTGCTTGGGCGAATGCACGGTGGTACTGCGCACCTGCGGGTGCGGATGGTTCTTGGTGGAACCGGGGTACCAGACGTCCTCGTCGGTGTGCTGCTGCAGCGCCACGCGCAGTTCGTTGGCCGCGTCCAGGCGGAAGCGGTACTGGCCGATGAAGCTGTCCGAATCGTAGCCCGTGTCGTCCACGCGGCCGTCGGGCGCCTCGTAGTCGCCGATGCGGGCGATCGACGCGCCCAGCATCAGCGCGTGGTCCTCGTTGGCCGCGTTCATCACGCCGGTGGCGCGGGTGCCGCGGCTGGCGCTGTCCCAGGACAGGGCGGTGTCCAGCCCGATGCCCGGCTCGAAGCGCGCCTGGGGCAGGCGCACGTTGATCGCCCCGCCCAGCGCGCCGCTGCCGTACAGCACCGAGGCCGGGCCCTTCACGACCTCGACCCGCTCGGCCAGGGGCAGGCTCATGAAGGAGGCGATGGCGCCCGCCGGCTGCGCCGAGTTGAAGCGGATGCCATCCACCAGCAGCACCACGCTTTCCTTCTTCAGCCCGCGGATCACCGGGTTCTGCCCCTGCGCGCTGTCGCCGGACACGGCCAGGCCGGGTTCGCCGCGCAGCGCCTCGCCGGGGTTGTCGGCGCCGCGGCGCAGCAGCTCGTCCCGCGTCAGCGACAGCGTGGCGGCGGGGGTTTCCAGTTCGTCGGCAGCGTAACCCTTGGCGGTCACGCTGATCTCGCCCAGCACGCTGTCGGCGGGGGTGTCGGCCAGCGCGGGCAGGGCGGGAAACAGCAGGCAGGCCAGGGCAAGGGGGCGCAATCTCATCGCATTCTCCGGGGGATGACAAGGCTGGCTGGCGACGGGCTGGCTGGCCGGGTTTCAGGAATGGACGGATCATGTGGAAATGCGAACCATTTTCACTTGATGCCCATCAATTCCGTTCCGGCGCCCTCGCCCCGGCGCAAACGAGGGACTTGACGGCACTCCGGACAGGATTAAAATGAGATTCGTTCTCATTTCTATCTTTGCCAGGAGTACCCCCTTGTCCCGCTATACCGGCCCCCGCCTGAAAGTCCTGCGCGCCCTCGGCACCGCGCTGCCCGGCCTGTCGCGCAAGGCGCCGGACGAGCGCAACTACCCGCCCGGCCAGCACGGCATGAAGCAGAAGCGCAAGTCCGACTACGGCCTGCGGCTGATGGAAAAGCAGAAGCTGCGCCTGAACTACGGGCTGTCCGAGCGCCAGATCCAGCGCCTGTTCCGCGAGGCCAAGGGGTCGAAGGCGCCCACCGGCGACAAGCTGCTGGAGCTGCTGGAGCGGCGCCTGGACAACTTCGTCTTCCGCGCCGGCTTCGCCCCCACCGCGGTGGCCGCCCGCCAGCTCGTGCGCCATCGCCACGTGCTGTTCAACGGGCGTTCGGTGAACATCCCGTCGATCCGCATCAAGCCGGGCGACACCATCGCGCTGACCGAAAAGGGCCGGCGCATCCCGGCCACCGCCGAGTGCCTGGCCGAACCGGCGCTGACCCGCCCCGAGTGGCTGAACTTCGACGAACAGGCGGTGAGCGCCACCGTCACCCGCCTGCCCGACGCCTCGGAAGTGCCCTTCCCCATCGAGGTCCAGCACGTGGTCGAGTACTACGCGGTGCGGCTGTGATGGGTGCGCTCGCCACCCGGGAGGAGCGGGCCGCCGACGGCCCGCAATACACCAGCCGGCCGGAGCTCGCGCTCTCGGCCGTGCTCTATCTGATGTCCCGCTTTCCGGCCACCCACAGCGCGGCGGTGGCGGACGCCGTGGTGGACCACCTGCGCATCGTCTGCGCCGACCCGCGCCTGCCCGCCTGCGTGCGCGAGACCGCCGACAAGCTGATCGGCGACTGGGCCGCCTACGGCGCGCTGAGCGACCGGGAACTGTTGCCGGACGGCAGTCTGGCGAACTGAGCGCCCTCCATGGATGCGCCCGCCGGCACGGTCACCGACCTCTACCGCCAGCACCATCCATGGCTGCTGGGCTGGCTGCGCGCACGCCTGGGCTGCCCGCACAACGCCGCCGACCTGGCGCACGACACCTTCCTGCGCCTGCTCGGCAACCGGCGGCCGGTCGAACGCCTGGACGAGCCGCGCGCCTACCTGACCACCATCGCACGCGGCCTGGTCATCGACCACTGGCGCCGGCGCGACATCGAACAGGCATGGACCGAGGCCGTCGCCCATCTGCCCGAAGCGCAGGCCCCCTCCCCCGAAACCCGCGCGCTCGCGGTCGAAGCCCTGCTGCGCATCGACGCCATGCTCGACGGACTGCGCCCCAAGGTGCGCGAAGCCTTCCTGCTCTCCCAGCTCGACGGCCTCGGCTACCGCGAAATCGGCACGCGGCTGGGCGTCTCCGAGCGCATGGTCAAGAAGTACATGGCGCAGGCCATGCTGGCCTGCGTGCTGGCGCTCGAGGACGGCGGCGGCCATGGCGGCTGAGCCTGCCGCAGCGGCCGACCACGGCCCCCTCACCCAGGACGTGCTGCAACAGGCGGCGCAGTGGTTCGCGGTACTGGCCGACCACCGCACCACCGAAACGGAACGGCAGCGCTGGCAGGCCTGGCTGGAAGCCGACGCGGCGCATCGGCGCGCCTGGCAGCGGGTGGAGTCCGTCAGCCAGCGTTTCGCCGAACTGCAGGCCGGCAGCCCGGCCGCGGCCCATGCGGCGCTGCGCCGGACGCCCTCGCGCGGCCGGCGGCAGGCGCTGCGCGTGCTCGGCGGCGGCGGCGTGGCGCTGCTGGGCGCCTGGCTGCTCGCACGCGAACATCTGCTCGACGACCGCCGCCTGGCCGCACTGGCCGCATGGACCGCGGACGAGCGCACCACCGTCGGCGAAGTGCGCGAACTGCGGCTCGCGGACGGCGGAAGCCTGTGGCTCAACACCGCCAGCGCGGCGGACATCGACTACGGCGCGGACCTGCGCCGCATCGCGCTGCACGCCGGCGAGCTGCTGGTGCATACCGCGCCTGATCCGCAGCAGCCGCCCCGGCCGCTGGTGGTGGACACCCTGCACGGCCGCCTCACCGCGCTGGGAACCCGTTTCTCGGTAACCCTGGAAGACGGCGCCACACTGGTCTCGGTGTTCGATGGCGCGGTGGACGTGGCGCCGCGCGGCGGCCCCGCCCAGGTGCTCGGCGCCGGGCAGCAGGCCCGCTTCGACCGCCGGACGGTCCATGCGCCGGCGGTGGCGGCCCGGGCGCGGGAAAGCTGGTCGCGCGGCCTGCTGGTGGCGGAAGACCGCCGGCTGGACGATTTCGTTGCCGAACTGGCGCGCTACGTGCCGCTGCAGCTCGAAGTGGCCCCCGAGGTCGCCGCACTGCGCCTGGTGGGCGTGTATCCGATGCGCGAGCCGGTGCACGACTTCGGCCGCTGCATCGCCGCGCTGCAGGCAGCCTTGCCGGTCCGCGTCCACGTGATCGCCGACCGGCACTGGCGCATCGAGGCACGCTGAACGCATCCGGCACGGTTCCCTTTTTTGCCCCTCCTCCGGCATCCGTTGTGAACACCCGCTCACACAACGACGGACCGGAACCATGCCCAGACTCCAGACTTCCGCCCCCCTCCCCATCGCCGGGGCGCTGCGTGCCGCCCTGCCGGCGCTGCTCCTGTGCGCTTCCACGGCCGCGCTGCCGGTGCCGGCACGCGCGCAGCAGGAGAGCCCCGCCCAGGCGGCCATCCGCAGCTACGACATCCCGCCCGGCCCGCTGTCCTCGTCGCTGACCCGCTTCGCCGCCGAAGCCGGTGTGGCCCTTTCAGCGGACGCCGCCCTGCTCGGCGACCGCCACGGCCCCGGCCTGCACGGCAGCTACGACGTCGCCCACGGCTTCGCGCTGCTGCTTGCCGGCAGCGGCCTGGAGGCGGTGCGCGACGCCACCGGCACCTGGGTGCTGCGTCCGGCGCCGCGCCAGTCTCCCCACGTACTCGGCGAAGTGAGGGTGCATGCCGCCGCCGAATCCCTGGGCACCCAAGTCATCGGCCGCGGCACGCTGGACGCGGTGGGCCGCGGCAACGGCGACATCGGCAGCGCCTTGCGCGTGCTGCCCAACGTGCATTTCGACAACGGCCAGTTGCACACCGGCCGCCAGGGCGAGATCGACCCGGCCGACATCAGCATCCACGGCTCGAAGTTCTACAACAACCTGTACCTGATGGACGGCATGTCCCTCAACAACGACATCAACCCCGCCCAGCGCGCTGCCGACGGCACCACCGGCTCCAACAACAACTCCGCGCCGCCATCCGCCAGCCAGGGCTTCGCCATCGACACCAGCCTGCTGTGCAGCATCACCGTGCGCGACGCCAACGTGCCTGCCGAGTTCGGCCGCTTCTCGGGTGGCGTGATCGCCGCCGACACCTGCGCACCGACGCGCGATTTCGGCGGCCAGGTCTCGGTGGAGCGCACCCGCTCGGCATGGACCGAGTACCACCTCACCCCAACGCAGGAAGTCGAATATCCCCAATCGGCCGATGCCGACGCCCAGTCGGAATTCGACAAATGGACCTATCGCGCCGCGCTGCAGGGCAAACCGTCGGACGAGATCGGCCTGATCGCCAGCTTCGTGCGCAAGACCTCCGAGATTCCGCTGCGCGGCTACTCGGGCGGGCGGACCAGCGCCTCCGACAGCAACGGCAAGACCCAGCGCCGCGAAAGCGACGCCTTCTACGTGCGCGGCTTCTGGACGCCCCAGGGCGACCTCAGGGGCGACCTCTCCCTGCTCTACGCTCCCACCAGCGGGCAGTACTTCATCTCCAACGCGAAGAATTCGGATTTCGAACTGAAGAGCGGCGGCCACGGCATCAACCTCGGCCTGGAACATGCATTGGGCGGCGCACAGCTCAGCCACCGCCTGAGCTGGAACAGGGTGGAAAGCTCGCGCGACGCGGACAGCACCACCTGGAAGGCCTGGCGCCGTTCCGCCGACAAGGACTGGGGCGTGCAGACCGGCACCGGCGCCACCGGCTGGATGAGCTACGAAGGCGGCTGGGGCGACATCGACCAGGAGCAGGAAACGCTCACCTACCAGGGCAAGGCCGACTGGGAGCCGATCAACCTGCTCGGCGTCGAGCACCGCCTCCAGGCCGGCGTCGAACTGCTCCGGCAGGAGCAGACCTATCATCGCAAGACGACCTACACCCAATACACCGCCTCGATCAACACCAACACCTGCAACATGGTCGGCGGCGGCGTCGATACCGAGACCTGCTCGCTGTCCTCGCCGTGGAACGCGCCGACCTGGGCGGGGCAGTACCTCGCCAGCCGCCTGATCTACTTCGCCGGCGAGTTCGACGTCTCCAACACCAACCGCGCGCTGTTCATCCAGGACGAGATGCGCCTGGGAGACTTCCGCCTGCGCCTCGGCGCGCGCTACGACAACGACGACCTCGCCCCCGAGGCCACCCTGGCGCCCCGCTCGGCGCTGTTCTGGGACGTCTTCGGCAACGGCCTCACCCGCCTCGAAATGGGCGCCAACCGCTACTACAGCCGCAACTTCATGGCCTACTACGCGCAGGCCAAGCGTCTCGCGCTGCAAAGCTCCTCCCAGACCCGCACCATGAGCGGAGGCCTGCTCAACGACTGGGCCGCGCCGGTGATGGCGACCAACTGGAGGTGGTACCAGCTCGGCGACATGAAGGTGCCCTACGACGACGAACGCATGATCGGCATCAGCCAGCAATGGCTCGGGCATACCTGGAGTCTGAAGCGCGTGCTGCGCGAAAGCCGCGACGAAATGGTGCTGCACCTGCGTTCCGCGGCCAACTACTACTGGGACAACAGCGGCTACTCGGACGCCAAGACGTGGGCGCTGAGCGTGGAAAGCGACCGCCCGATCCGCCTGGGCAACACCTCCACCACGCTGATGTTCAGCGTCGACCACACCGACCTGGAGACGTCGCACGCCGACTACTCCGACACCCTCAACGACATCTCCGGCGACCTCAGCCGCACCATCATCTACGACGGCAAGGCCATTCCATGGGCCGAGCGCCCCGCGCAGAACTACACCCGCCCGTGGAGCGCCCGCCTGCTGGTGAACACCGAGATCCCCGCCGCCCGCCTGACCATCGGCAACTTCTTCCGCATCCGCGACGGCTTCGAGAAGATGGTGGACACCGGCGTCTCCGTGCCCCACGGCGACGGCACCGCGCGCATCTGGGACAAGCGCAAGTTCGGCAAGGCCATCACCTGGGATCTGCGCCTGAACTGGAGCCTGCCGGTCACGCAGGGGCAGGAGGCCTTCGTCAACCTGACCATCGAGAACCTGCTCGACCGCAAGAACGACATCGAGAACAGCGGCACCGAACTGGTTTACGAAAAAGGCCGCCAGTTCTGGCTCGAACTCGGCTACCGCTTCTAGGCCCACCGCGGCGGCGCCCGGCTTGCCGGGCGCCGCCCATCCTGCCGGACATCTCCACGACATGAAACAACCGCCCGCCCATCCGCTCATCCGCCGCGCCTGCCGCCGGGGTGCCCGACTCGCCGCCCTGGCCGGCGCGCTGCTGGCCTGGCCCGCGGCGGCGGCCTGTACCCTGCCCGACGACGGCTGGGATGCCGCCTGCCTGCGCGCCGTCTACACCCGCGACATCGCCCACTGGCCCCCGCCCCAGGGCGTGGATCGCACGGACTGGCGCGAGATGGCGCCAGTCGGTACGCTGGCCGCACCGGCTCCTCAGCCCACCCGCGCGGCGCTGGGCGAACGGCTGTTCTTCGATCCGCGCCTGTCGCGCTCCGACCTGCTCGCCTGCGTCAGTTGCCACCGCCCCGGCCACGGCTTTGCCGACACCCAGGCCGTGTCGGCCGGGCACGAGGGCCGGCTGGGCACGCGCAACGCGCCCACCGTGCTGGGCGCGGCACACGCCCCCGCGCTGTTCTGGGACGGCCGCGCCGCCACGCTGGAAGCGCAGGCCAGCGGACCGATCGCCCATCCGGACGAGATGGCGATGCCCCTCGACGAACTGCCCGGCAAGCTCGCCGCCCTCGACGACTACGAGGCCGCCTTCACCCGCGCCTTCGCCGGCGAGTCCGCCGGGAACGGCCAGGGCGCGGTGACCCTGGCCCGCATCGCCGCCGCGCTGGCCGCCTACCAGCGCACGCTGCTGCCGCCCGAAACGCGCTTCGACCGCTTCCTGGCCGGTGAGCGCGGCGCACTCGACGACCGCGAACTGCTCGGCCTGCACCTGTTCCGCACCAAGGGGCGCTGCATGACCTGCCACGACGGCCCGCTGCTCACGGACAACCGCTTCCACAACCTGGGACTGACCTGGTACGGCCGGCAGTACGAGGACCTGGGACGCTACGGGGTGACCGGCGATCCCGTCGACGTGGGCCGCTTCCGCACGCCGACCTTGCGCCAGGTGGCGCACACCGGCCCGTGGATGCACAACGGCCGCTTTCCCAGCCTGCGCGGCATCCTCAACATGTACAACGCCGGCATGCCGCAGCCCAAACCGGCCAACGCGGAACAGGCCCGCGACCCGCTGTTCCCGAAGACCTCGGAACTGCTGCGGCCGCTGGACCTGACGCCGGAGGAACTCGACGCGCTGGAGGCCTTCCTGGCGGTGCTGTAGCGTGGGTTGGGCGAGGAGTGGGAGCGGGCTTGCCCGCGATTGCTGCGTCCTCGGCACCCCGAACCGCCCCATCGCGGGCAAGCCCGCTCCCACGGGTGTGTTCCGGTTTACTCGGCGATGATCTTGCGCACACCCGACAGATAGGCGTCGCCGTAATCGATCACCGCGTCCCGGTTCTGCCCTTCGGTGGCGAAATGGAGGTCCGCGGCGGTTTCGGAGAGGGAGCGCAGTTCGGCGTTGATGGCCTTCAGCGAATCCTCGATGGTGTAGCACAGGCTGTGGATGTCGTGCATGTCGTACTCGCCCACCTCGCCCGCCAGCAGTTCGGCCAGCTTCTTGTTGGCGTCGCGCAGGATGGCCACGGTCTCCTCGATGTTGCCGCCCTTCTTGGCCTGGTAGTGGTCCACGCGCGGCGGCTGGGGATCGGCGGCGTGGGCGGCGGGCGCCAGCGCGGTGCAGGCGGCCAGGGCGGCGAGGGTGAGGATCTTCTTCATCTGGACTCCTTGATGGTTGCTCGGTGAATCAGTAGATGTCCCGCCGGTAGCGCCCTGCGGCCGCCAGTTGCGCGAGCCGTCCGGCGCCGAGGATGCCGGCGAGGGTGTCGTGCACGGCCGGCCCCATGCCCACGGCGTTGCCGCACACGTAGATGGCGGCGCCCCCGGCGACCCATTCGCGCAGCGTGTCCGCGGCGCGGGCGAGGCGGTGCTGCACGTATTCGGGGGACGAACCGTCGCGGGAGAACACGCGGTCGCAGCGCGCCAGCAGGTCGGCCCGTTCCAGCGCGGCGAGTTCGTCGGCGTGGAAACCGTCGTGGGCGGCGTTGCGCTCGCCGAACACCAGCCAGTTGCGCCCGTCGCCCCGCCGCGCGCGCTGGCGCAGGAGGGCCAGCAGGCCGGCGAGACCCGTGCCGTTGCCCACCAGGATCAGCGGGCGGGCGGCGTTGTCGCCGAGGCGGAAATTCGGATGGGCGCGGATGCGCCCCTGGAACACGTTGCCGGATGCCCCCGCGCCGGTGAGCAGGGACGACATCCGCCCCGGCTCGCCGTCCGGCCCGCGGATCACGCGCACCAGCAGGTGCACTGCGCCGTCTTCCGGCAGCGAGGCGATGCTGTAGTCGCGCGGGCGGGCGTCCGCGCCCGGGGGGACGAGTTGCAGCAGGTCGCCCGCCTCCCACCGCGGCAGCGCTACGGACGCGGCGTCGGCCTCGGGCCCCGCGACCGCTTCCAGTTCCACGTGATGCACCGGCTGCCCGGCGCTGCCGGGGTTGAGGTGGCGGCTGGCGCGCACCCGCCAGTAGCCCATGACCGGCGCAACGGCGCCGTTCGGCTCCGCCAGGCCGGCGAAGCTCGCCAGGCGGTGGCGCCAGGTTTCCAGCGCCGCCGGGTCGGCGCGGTCCACTTCCACGCGCTCGAACAGCGCCGCGGCGCCGCAGTCGCGCAGCCAGCCGTCCAGCGCGCGGCCGAAGGCGCAGTAACGCGCATAGGAGCGGTCGCCCAGGGCCAGCAGGCCGTAGCGCAGGGCGCCGAGCTGCGGTCGGCCGCCCATGATCCGGTCCACGAAGGCGGCGGCGTTATCCGGCGGATCGCCTTCACCGGTGGTGCTGGCGACGAAGAGCGCCTTCCCGCAGGTCTGCAGATCGGCCGCGGAGAGTTCGCCCAGGGCCGCCAGGCGCGCCCCGACCCCGGCGGCGCCCAGCGCCCGCACCGCCTCTTCGGCCAGTTCGCGGCCGAGTCCGCTCTGGCTGCCATAGGCCACCAGCACGGTGCCGGAACCGGCAGCCGCGGCCGTGCCGTGGCGCTTGCGGAAACTCGTGCGCACCCGCAGGCACAGGGCCGCATAGGCCGCCACGACCCCCGCGGCGGCGGCCAGGCGGGGCAGTTCCAGGGTGATCATGCGGCCGGATGCAGGCTTCGTCCCTCCCCCTTCAAGGGGGGCGAAGCCGGGGTTTCGCGAAGCACTGCTTCGCGCCGGCTGAACGGGCAGGCTGTGCAAAGCCTGCCCCGGACGGTCAGGAGGGGGATGGGGTTCGGTGCAGACTGGCGATAAACCCATCCCCACCCCGACCCTCCCCTTGAAGGGGAGGGAGTACACACCCCGCCCTTCGACTGGCTCGGGGCGAACGGCGTCACTGCGGCAGCACCTCCAGCGTGGCGGTGTAGGACAGGCGGCGCTCGATCTTCTGATCGCCGCTGCTGGGGCCGGCGATCATGGCGGTCAGGTAGTAGCGCCCCGGCTCGGCAAAGGTGTGGGTGAAGCGGCCCTGGGCGTCGGTGACCAGCTTGACCTTGCCAAGCTCGTCGCGATAGCGCGTGTCGCCGGCGATCAGGGTCGCCTCCACACCGGCCGTGGGCTTGCCATCCACGGTGAAGGCCAGCGTGGCGGCCTCGCCCGCGTAGAGGTCGTTGGGGTGGGTCACCGGCACCAGCTCCAGGCCCTGGCCGGTGGCCTTGACCGCACTCGGCTTGCCGACGGTGACGAAGGTTTCCACGCGGGACACGCCCTCGCGCACCACCAGCTCGGCGGCGTCGGCCGGCACCTTGCTCGCCAGATCCGCCTTCGGGCCGCGCCAGCGCTTGGTTTCCGTGCCTTCCTTCCAGCTCGCCATCAGGCTGGAATTCACCATGGCCAGGCGGTAGGTGCCGTCGGCCTGCAGGTTGGCGTCGAACACCGTGCGCAACTGGCCCTGCACCAGGTTTTCCGGCTGGACGGCGCTGCCGTCCGGTGCGGTGATGAAGAGGTTGTCGCGCACCATCAGCGGGCGGTGGTTGAAATAGAACAGGTCGTTGGACACGGCGCCGTCCACGGTGATGTAGCCGGCCTTGGAGAGCACGGTGGAGGACGGCAGCAGCCACACTTCGTGGGCCTGAGCCAGCGGGGCGCCGAGGGCCAGGGCGAGGGCGGCGAGGGCGGAGCTTTTGCGCAGATTCATCGTTTTTTCCTCTTGGCGGAGTCTTGACGGAGAGCGGATCAGGGAACGAGCTGCACGGCGACCGTGCCGAGTTCGTGCTTGCCTTGCACCTTGGCGCTGGTCGCGGCAGCCGGCGGCCAGGTGAGCGGGACGTTCAGCACCTCGCGTCCGCCGTGCTCGCGGGAGGCTTCGACCACCAGGCGGTACTCGCCCGCGGCCAGCTTGCCCAGGGGCGCCTCGCCGGCGGTGAAGCTCAGGCGGTGGGTGCCGGGCGCACGGGTGGCGCTGGTCACGCCATCGACGGGCACCGCCAGCTCGCGCCCGCTGCGGCGCCACCATTGGCGCAGGTCCTTGAGCCACTTCGTGCCTTCGCCGTCGCGCATCTTGATGCCGTACCACACCGCCAGGTTGGCGGCCACGGTGTTGTCCGGCCGCTCCAGCCACACGGCCACGTAGGGGCGGCGGAAGTCGGCCACGTCGATGCGCGGCAGTTCGATGTCCACCTCGATGCCGGCGGCGAGCGCCGGTGCGGCGGCGGTGAGGCCCAGGGCGAGGACCAGGGTCTTGTGCATGGGGAAAACTCCGGGGCTAGTGAATGAACAGGATGACGAGCAGCGCGGGAATCACCACGCCGAGGGCAAGGGTCGGCCACACCGCGGCCCGGTTGGCCGCATGGACCTGCAGGATCAGCAGGCCGGTGACGGAGAACAGCACGCAGGCCACGGCGAAGACGTCGATGAAGAGGCTCCACGCCGGACCCGAGTTGCGCCCCTTGTGCAGGTCGTTGAGCCAGGCGACGAGGCCGCGGTCGGTGAGTTCGTATTCGGCCTCGCCCGCTTCCAGGTCGAAGCGCAGCCAGGCGTCGCCGCCGGGACGCGGCAGGGGGAGGTAGATCTCCTCCGCCGACCACTCCGCCGACCGTCCCGCCACCGCGATGCCGAAAGCCTCGGCCGCCCACGCCGCGGCGTCCGCCGGCAGGGCCTCCTCCGCTCCGTCCCCGCCTTGTGCGGCGAGCGAGCGCAGGCTCTCGGCCAGCTCCTCCGGCAGGGTTGCGGTGCGCGCCACGATCTCGGGCTTGGCCTCGATGGCGCCAGAATGGTTCAGGGTGATGCCCGTGACCGCGAACAGCAGCATGCCGAACAGGCACACCGCCGAACTCACCCAGTGCCACTGGTGCAGCGTCTTCAGCCACCAGGCCCGGCGCGCCTGCGCGCTGCGCACCGGCACGGCCGCAGCGGTGCCCGGCGTCAATTCGACGGGAGGAGGAACGTAGGTCGGCATGGGAAGTCAGGACGATGGTGCTGCGACACCCCGCCTGCGGGGTTGCAGCCAATGCCATCGATTCTAATTTTGATAACTATTCGCAACAACCCTTTGGGAAAACTTTCTTGTAGTGTTTTGTAGGGCTGAAGAGCAGGAGAGCACGAGTCATGCCGAACGCAACGCGGCATGCGCACGGCGACATCCCATGAAGAAAGGCCGCGCCGGAAGAACCAGCGCGGCCCTGTCATGGGAGTCAGGAACTCCGATCAGAACTTCGCGTTGACGCTGACCCAGAAGTTGCGGGCCTTGTCCTTGTTGTTGTAGTCGTCCAGGTAGGTGGGCACCCACTCCCCTTCGGCCGCATCCCACGCGAAGGAGGTCTTGTAGCTCGTGAAATCCTCGTCCAGCAGGTTGTTGATGCGGCCGTTGATGGTGACGTGCTCATTCACCTTGTAGCTCGCACCCAGGTGGAAGACGTCGTAGTCCTTGTAGTACCGCTCCTTCTGCAGCGTCGTGTCGTAGTTACGGTAGCGCTTCGAACGGGACTCCAGGGTCAGGAACACGTCCAGATTGGGCAGAGCCCGCCAGTCCAACGTGGCGTTGAGCATGTGCTTGGCGCTGTTGCCGAAGGGCCGGCCTTTCTCGGCGCCGCTCTTCTGTTCGCTGTCCGTATAAGTGTAGTTGCCGCGCAGCGCCCAAGTATTCGTGATCTGCCAGCGAGCGGCCAGTTCCACGCCCTGGATCACCACCTCGTCAATGTTGGTTGCGCGGGTAGAGGACGGGTTGTAACCGATACCGGCGTACTCCCCGGTGCTCGCGCATTCCTGCACAGTGCCTGGGCCGCAAGGCTGGTTGGCGATCTTGTCCTCGAAATCGTTGCGGAACACGGTGGCGTTGAAGCTGTGCCGGTTCGGGTGGTTCCAGTAAACCGCCAGTTCGGTGTTGCGGCTGGTTTCCGGTTCCAGGTTGGGGTTGCCGAACATCGGCGACGTGCCTTGACTGCCGAAACCGGTAATGCCGTCATAGAGCTGGGTGGTCTTGGGCGTCTTGAAGCCGGTGCTGACACCGCCCTTCAGGGTCCATTGGGAGTCGAGCCTGTAGATACCGTAGAGGCGCGGCGAGATGTTGTCGCCAAACACGTCGTGGTCGTCGTAGCGCACGCCGGCCGTGAGGGTGAAGGCGTCGGTCGGCATCCAGTTGTCCTCGACGAAGACCGACCACATCTTGTGGTCCTGGGCCTTGCCCGGCGTACCCGACTCCATGCCGAACACGCCGTCCTTCAGTTCGCCGTCGATGACCTGACCGCCCACCACCAACAGGTGGTCTCCCGCAAGGTTCTGCAGCGGGATGTCCAGCCTGGCGTCCAGGGTGTACTGGTTGCTCTGCAGCGTGCGCTTGCCCCGCGGCAGGAAAGCGGCCTGGGCGGCAGCCTGGCGGTCCTCCAGGCTCATGCCGGCGTAGGCCCCCGTACCATCGATCATTTCCAGCAACTGCTGCCGCTCGGCCACGGTGAAGGGCATGGTGCGGCCGTTGTTGTCGGTTTCGATATAAGAGAGGGCGATGAAGCTGGTGCCGAAGTCCCACTTGCCTTCATGGGAAAGTGACCAGGACTCACGGGTGAATTCCTGTTCGTCCAGATAGCCGACGCGAGGATCCGCGCGACCGCCGCCAGCGTTCGACCGGCGCCAGATGGTGTCGATGCTGTCCACCGTACCCAGCGGGTAACTGACGTCACCCGTCACCGGATCGATGGTGGGCTTGTTGTCGTACTTCTGGGTCGAGTCATCGTAATCGAAGGTGATGCGCTGGCGCGCGTCCGGCGTGAAGAAGAGGCTGAGGCCGTAAGCCTTGTTGGTGTTGTCCACGGTCTTGCCGCCGCCGCCGAAACCAAGCGTGCGGCGATGCACGTTGCCGTCCGGATCAGTCGCCGAGTCAAATTCCGGCGTGGAAGCCAGGCGCTCGTAAACGCTGCCGCGCACGGCGAGCCCCAGCTTGCCGGGCAGGATCGGGCCGCGGACCGCGAAATCGGTGGTGATGTCGTCACCGAAATCGTCGTTGGTCTGCAGGGTACGGCCGAAGGTGACCGAGCCGGTCCACTTCGTGATGTCTTTCTTGGTGATGATGTTGATGACGCCACCCATGGCGTCGGCGCCGTACAGCGTGGAAGCCGGGCCGCGGATGACTTCGATGCGCTCGATGGCATCGAGCGGCGGGATATGGTTGAACTGGTTGCCACCGAAACTGTTGGGGTAGATGTCGCCGTGGTTGTTCTGGCGCTTGCCGTCTACCAAGATCAGCGTGTAGTCCGATCCCATGCCGCGCATGCTGATGGTCTTCTGACCGGTTTTGTCGGAGGTTTCGCCCACGTCCACGCCTTCCAGGTCACGGATGGCGTCGATCAGCGTCGTGTAAGGCTTGCGAGTGAGTTCTTCCTGGGTGACGACTGAAATCGAGGCCGGCGCATCGGTGATCTTTTGTTCGAAGCCGGCAGCCGAGACGACCACTTCGCCCAGTTGACGCTCGGCCTCCTGGGCCAGTGCGGACGCAGAGAAAGCGACCAGCAGCGCGGCAACGCAGGGCCGCAGCGCCGGCGTGCCGGCGCGGGATGAAGCATGAGCCATTGAAATCCCCTTGTGGCAATTGCAGAAGATTGGCTGGCTTCCAGGCTCATGCGCCGGGTGGCTGGCTACGAAATAAGAACTATGTAACGAATGATAATTGTTCTCATTTTTTTGTGTCAATGCGCAACAAAAATTTTTGCGCAACTACAACACATCGCCACAATCTGCGCAGTCTGTGTCACCGCTTTTCAATGGAAAAGCCCGGCCACAGGGCCGGGCACAAGGCGTGCGCGGGCTTCCCGAGCCGCGGGGTTCGTCAGTGCCGGGCTGCCATGCCTTGCGATGAAACGGGAACGGCGTTGCCTGGATGGTTGCCGGGTTGATATCGGGGTGGGACCGGCCCTAGCCGCGATGCGGCGTCCTTTGCGCCCGGAACCGCCGCATCCTCGCCGTGGGGAGCAATACCGTTCAGTTAAGCTTGGCAAAGCCCCTCTCCCCTCGCGGGAGAGGGGTTGGGGAGAGGGGGCTGCGTCAGCCGGGCCGCCACGAACGGCCTTGCGCCCCTGCGGGGCGCCCCTCTCCCCGGCCCTCTCCCACAAGGGGAGAGGGAGCAGGAATTTAGATGCGATTTGCTTAACCGAACTGTATTGCGCCGTGGGGAGGGGATTCAGTGGGACCGTGCGATCACGACGCCGGGTCCGCGCTCCCCGCGGCTTGCGCGCCGGCCTCGTCGCTGCGCCAGCCGCCGCCCAGGGCCTTGTACAGGTCCACCGTGGCGGTGAGCCGGGTCAGGCGTTGTGTGACGAGGGCTTCTTCCGCCGAGAACAGGGTGCTCTGGGCGTTGAGCAGGGTGTCGAGGCCGTCGCTGCCTTCCTTGTAGCGCAGTTCGGACAGGCGCAGCGCGCGGGCGCGCTCGTCGCGGATTTCGCGCTGGGTGACTTCCTGGATGCGGCTGCGCTCCGCGTTGGCGACGGCGTCGTCCACTTCCTTGAGGGCGGTGAGCACGGCTTTGCGGTAGTTCTCCAGCGTCACGCGGCGCTGGGATTCGCTGGTCTCCACCTGGCCGCGCAGGCGGCCGCCGTCGAAGATGGCCTGCAGCAGCGAGATGGCCACGGTGCCGGTGGACACCGGGTTGGCCAGGTCGAGGAAGCCGAATTCGCCGCTGGAGAGGTTGCCGCTGGCGGTGAGGCTGAGCTTGAGCGGGAAGAGCGCGGCGCGCGCCACGGCAATGTCGGCGTCGGCTGCGGCGAGATCGGCTTCGGCCGCGGCGAGATCCGGGCGGCGTACGAGCAGTTCGGCCGGCACGTAGGGGACGACTTCGGGAATCGCCAGCGGGTCCAGGGCCTGCCCCGCCACGTCGAAGCCGGCGGGGGTTTCACCGACCAGGATGGCGAGCGCGCGCACGAGCTGGCGCTCCGTGACCTGCAACGGCAGGATGGCGTCGCGCTGGGACAGCACGGTGGCACGCTGGCGGCTCACGTCCAGGGCCGAGGCCGCGCCGGCGCGGTAGCGCGCTTCGACGATCCTGAACAGGCGTTCGGCGATGGCGAGGTTTTCCCCGGCGATGGCGAGCCGCGCGCGCTGGGACAGGATCTGGGCGTAGGCGTTGGCCACGCCCGAAACCAGGGACAGGCGGGTGGCTTCGTAATCGTAGCGGGTGGAGGTGAGGCTGTACCTCGAGCCTTCGTAGCGGGCGAAGTTGCTGCCCCACACGTCGATCTCGTAGCTGATGCCCAGCGCGGCGGAGGAGCCCTCGCTGCGGGAGGTGCTGCCGTCTTCCCGTGTACGTCCGGCATTGGTCCGGGCGTCCAGGTTGATGGTGGGGAAGAGCGTGGCGCGGGCGCTGCGGGCGGCGATCTCGGCCTGCAGCACGCGTTCGGTGGCGACGGCGATGTCCGGACTGCCGGCCAGCGCGCGGTCGATGAGCTGTTCCAGTTCGGCCGAACCGAACTGCCGCCACCAGTCGGTTTCCAGTTCGCTGGCGGCGCGGTCGCGGGCGGCCGCTTCAGCCCAGGTGGCGGGCATGTCGAGGCGGGCGCCGGGGTGGGCGATGGGCAGCGCGCAGCCGCCGAGGGCGAGGGCAAACAGCGCGGCGGGCAGGAGGCGGAGACGGGCGTTGGCGGGCATGGCGTTCATTCGGAAGCGAGGGCGACCACGGGGTCGAGGCGGGCGGCCTTGCGCGCGGGCAGGTAGCCGAAGACGAGGCCGGTGGCGAAGGCGCAGCCGAAGGCGAGCACCACCGGCAGGAGCGTGTATTTCACCTGGGTGCCGAAGAAGGCGATGAGGGCCGCGGCGCCCAGTCCGGCGGCGACGCCGATGGCCCCGCCGATGGCGGACACCACCAGCGCCTCGATGAGGAACTGCTGCAGGATGTTTTTCATGCGCGCACCGGTGGCCATGCGGATGCCGATCTCGCGGGTGCGCTCGGTCACGCTCACCAGCATGATGTTCATGACGCCGATGCCGCCCACCAGCAGGGAGATGGCCGCCACCGCGCCGAGCAGGATGGTGAGGGTGTTCTGCGTGGCCGACACGGTTTCGATGATGGAAGCCATGTTGCGGATCTGGAAGTCCTCGGTGCCGTGGCGGGTGAGCAGCAGTTGGTGCACGTCGTTCTGGGTGGCGTCGATCCTGTCCACGTCGGCCACCGCCACGGTGACGTTGCGCAGGTAGCGCTGGCCGGTGATGCGCAGAGACGCGGTGGTGTAGGGCATGAAGACCACGTCGTCCTGGTCCTGGCCCCAGGAGGTCGCGCCCTTGCCGGTCATGGTGCCGATGACCTGGAAGGGGATGTTGTTCACCAGCACGTATTCGCCGATGGGGTCGGCCCCGGCGAAGAGCGCATTGGCGACGGTCTGGCCGAGCACGGCGACGGTGGCGTAGCGGCTGACGTCGTCGGCGCTGAAGAAGGTGCCGGAGGCGACCGCCCAGTTGCGCGCGATCCCGTAGTCTTCCGAAGTGCCGTTGATCTGGGTGCGGTGGTCGCTGCCGCCGGCGCGCAGGGTGACGCTGCTCGACTGCTCGGGCACCGCGGCGCGGATGTTGGGCAGGTCGCGGATCGCGTTCACATCCTCGGGCACCAGCGTGGCGGTGGTGTCGCGCCCGCGCTGGTTGGGCGCGCCGGGACGTATGGTGAGCAGATCGGTACCCATGGCGCTGATCTGGTCCACCACCTTCTGCTTGGCGCCATCGCCGATGGCGAGCATGGCGATCACCGATGCGACGCCGATGACGATGCCGAGCAGGGTCAGCACGGTGCGGAAGAGGTTGGCGCGCAGTGCGCGCAGCGCGGTGCGGGTGGCCTCGAACAGGTCGGTGAGGGGCGAGGTGCGGTCCACATGGGGCGCAAAGTCGGGTTCCGGCCCTTCGCCGCGTTGCGGGCCGGGGTCGGAGACGATGACACCGTCGCGGATCTCGATCACGCGGCGGGCCAGTTCCGCCACTTCGCGCGAGTGGGTGATGAGGATGATGGTGTGGCCTTCGGCCGAAAGCTGGCGCAGCAGCTTCATCACGTCCTCGCCGCTCTTGCTGTCCAGCGCGCCGGTGGGCTCGTCGGCGAGGATGATGCGCCCGCCGTTCATCAGCGCGCGGGCGATGGACACGCGCTGCTGCTGCCCGCCGGAAAGCTGGTTGGGGCGGTGGTGGCTGCGTTCTTCCAGGCCGAGCGCCCCCAGCAGCGCCTGCGCGCGTTCGTGGCGCTCGGCCGGCGGCATGCCGGAGTAGATGGCCGGGACTTCGACGTTCTCGCGCGCGGTGGCACCACCGATGAGGTTGTAGCTCTGGAACACGAAACCGAAGGCCTCGCGCCGCAGGCGGGCGAGTTCGTCGCGATCGAAGCCGGAGACGTCCTGCCCCATGAAGCGGTAGGTGCCGCTGGTGGGGCGGTCGAGGCAGCCGAGGATGTTCATCAGCGTGGACTTGCCCGAACCCGAGGCGCCCACGATGGCGAGGAATTCGCCGGGGTAGATGGTGAGGTCGATGCCGTGCAGAACCCGGGTTTCGATCTCGCCGTTCACAAAGGTGCGGGTGATGCCGGACAGTTCGATGAGCGGCTGGCCGGCATCGGCGGTGGTCGTGCCGCCGGGCGCGAAGGCTTCGCGTTTCACAGCCGCGGCCCCGGACCCATCATCGGCGGCCGGTTGCCGCTCGCCTGCGCGCCGCTGGCGAGGCCGGCCACGACCTTCTCGCCCTCTTCCAGGCCGGACAGCACCTGCGCCGCCACGCGGTTGGAAACGCCGATGGCGATGGTGCGCTCCTCGATGGTGTCGTCGGCCCCGAGCACCCTGACCGTAGCCTGGCGCGCAGCACCGGCCGCAGCTTGAGCGCCTTCGCGCGGCCCGCCGCCTTCGCGGGGCGTGCGATTGGCGCGCCGTTCGCCGGCTTCGCCCGGTCCGCCGGATTCGCCGCCGGGCTGGGCGCGGGGGCCGCGGCGCTCGCCGTTTGGTCCGCCGAAACCGCCTTCCATGCCACGGCCCTCGCCATTGCCGCCGGACTGGACACGCATCGCGCGGCGCTCGGCGGCGGCCGCCCCGGCACCGGCGCCGGCCTCGGCACCCTGCGGACGCTGGGCGGCGCGGATCATGCTGAGCGCGCCCACGGGCACCTGCAGCACGTCGCGCGCCTGGGCGACGACGAAATAGACCTGGGCGGTCATCTGCGTCATCAGTTCGCCGCTGCTGTTGGGCACGTCGAACAGCGCGTTGTACAGCACCACGTTGTTGGTGACGGTGGGCGTCGGTTCGACCTTGGCGAGCTTGCCGTACCAGCGCTTGCCCTGGGCACCCAGCGTCGTGAAATAGGCATCCATGCCGGGGCGCAGGCGGCTCACGTCGGCCTCCGACACCTGGGTCTGCACCGTCATCGTGGTCAGGTCGGCCACACGCAGGATGACGGGCGCCTGCTGGGTGGAGTTGAGCGTCTGCCCCAGGCGCGCGCTGATGGACACCACGGTGCCGGCTATGGGCGCCTCGATGCGGGTGTACTGCAGGTTGGCCTCGTCAGCGCGCAGATTGGATTCGGTCTGATCGATCTGGGCGCGCAGAGCCTCGATCTGGGCGCGGGCCGAGCGCAGCGACGCTTCGGCCTGCTGCACCGCCTCTTCGGTGGTGGCCTCTTCGGCGATGAGGTTCTGCTGCCGGCGGTACTGGATTTCGGCCAGCGCAAGGTCGGACTCCCGGGCGCCCAGGGTGGCGCGCAGGTTGCGCAGTTGGGCGCGGGTGGCGTCCACCTTGCTCTGCAGCACGGTGGCGTCGATCTCCGCCAGCAGGTCGCCGGCCTTGACCTCGCTGCCGACCTCCACGTGGAACTTCTTCAACTGGCCCGACACCTGGGCGCCCACATCCACGTAGTCGCGCGGCTGCAGGGTGCCGGTGGCGGTCACCACGTCCTCGATGTCGGCACGCTGCACGTTGACGAACTGGTACAGGTCGGCCGGGGACTGGCGGCTGCCGGCGTACTGCCAGGCGACGAAGGCGGCACCGGCGATCAGCACCCCCAGAGGCACCAGGATCAGGTAGGGAAAGCGGCGGGGGCGGGAAGCGGGTCGAGCGGGAGAGTTCATGTTGTCAGGGCGTCGGCCGGCACGATCTGCCGTGGGATGAAAGGATAAGCGAGCGGTGTGCAATTGTTTGTATCGTATTGCAGGGCAACACTGCTAATGTGGACAGACCGGCAGTCATCACGTAGATTTCAATCAGATGACCCGCCCGCTTGCGGCGGAGCATGATCAGGATCAATACGGACCCCCGCAGAGATGGACAGACTCACCACCAGAGAAATGACCGCAAGGCTGCGTGCAGCCGGCATTCCGGTCACTCTGCAGCGCCTGGAGATAGCCCGCGTACTGCTGTCCCGGCCCGCACACATGAGTGCGGACCAGGTTCTCAGCGAAGTACGCCAATCCGTACCGGACACGTCGCGGGCCACCGTTTACAACACGCTCAAGCTGTTTCGCGAGAAGAAATTGGTCAAGGAACTGATCGTCGATCCGGATCGCGTGGTGTTCGATTCCAACACCTACCCCCACTATCACATGTACGACGTGAACACCGGCGAACTGACCGATGTTTCCGCCGAGGAACTGAAAGTGGTGGGCGTGCCGCAGTTGCCGCCCGACATCGAGCTGGAAGAGGTGGACGTGATCATCCGGGTGCGCGGCAAGCACGCCTGAGACCGGCCACCGTTAAATGAAAAGGCCGCCCGCGGGCGGCCTTTCGCGTTGACGGGCTCACGCCCCCCGGCGACGGTCCTACTTCGCCGGTACGGTGATGAAGCCCATCTTCTGCACGCCGGCCTCGCGCGCGGCCGACATCACCTCGGCGATCTTCTGGTAGCGCGTCTCGCGGTCGGCACGCAGGTGCAGTTCCGGCTGCGGCACGGCGGCGGCGGCGATGGCCAGGCGGCCCGCCAGGTCGGCATCGGTGATCGGCTCGTCGTTCCAGTACAGCTTGCCGTCGCCGTCCATCGCCAAGGCCACCGTCTCCGGCTTTTCCTCGTTGGGCTGGCTGGAGGCGGCCGGCAGGTCGATCTTGACGCCGTGGGTGAGCAGGGGCGCGGTGATCATGAACACGATCAGCAGCACCAGCATCACGTCGATCAGCGGCACCATGTTGATCTCGCTCATGGCGTTGTTGCCGCCGCCCTGGTTGAAGCCGCCGAAAGCCATCACGCCGCTCCCGCGCTGGGCCGCAGCGACACGGAGTTCTTCGCGCCGCGCGCCTCTCGCGCCGCACCGGCATCGGGCTGCGCGGCCAGGCGCGAACCGGTGGTGAACCAGGCGTGCAGGTCGTGGGCAAAGGCGTCGAGTTCGGAGAGTTCCAGCCGGTTGGCACGGCTGATGGCGTTGTAGGCGAGCACTGCGGGGATGGCCACGAACAGGCCGAAGGCGGTCATGATCAGCGCTTCGCCCACCGGCCCGGCCACCTTGTCCAGCGTCGCCATGCCGGAGACGCTGATGTTCACCAGCGCATGGTAGATGCCCCACACGGTGCCGAACAGGCCGATGAAGGGCGCCGTGGAGCCGATCGACGCCAGCATGGTCAGGCCGGATTCGAGCTGCGCGGTGGACAGCGCGATGGACTTGCGCAGCGCGCGGGTGACGAATTCGTCCGTATCGAGCTTGCCGCCCAGGGATTGCTGGTAGGTGTGCTGGCGCACGTGGTCGGCCGCCGCCGCCCCCTGGCGCGCCAGGGCTTCGAAGGGCGAATCGGGCGCCAGGGTACGCAGGCGGTCCAGGCCGTCTTCCAGGTCGGGGGCGGCCCAGAAGGCCTCCACCGCACGGTCGTGGCGGCGGGCCTGGAACTGGCGCACCACGCGCACCAGGATCAGGTACCAACTGGTCACCGACATCAGCACCAGGGCAAAGGCGACCAGGCGGATCGCCAGGTCAGACTGCGCCCACAGGTGGGCCAGGCCGAAGCTTTGTTGCACGTCCACGTTCAGGATCCTTCCAAGTTGAAAACGTAGGGTATCAGCACCACGGATTCGATAGCACGATCACCGCGCCGGGCGGGCGTGAACCGACAGCGGTGCGCGGCCTCGCTCGCCGCCTTGTCGAGGCGGCCGGAGCCGGAACTGTTGGCAAGTTCGACGTGCGCCGGCCGGCCGTCGGACGACACGCGCACCCGCACCATCACCCGGCCTTCCTCGCGCATGCGGCGGGAAAGGGCGGGGTAAGGCGGCTTCCTACAGTCGAGGTAGTCGGCGGAGACGCGCGCCGCGCTCTCCACGGACATGGACGCGTCGCCCTGCGACGGCGCGGCGGCGGCGACCGACGGTGCGGCCGGAGCGGGTTCGGACTCGGCGGCTTGAGCCACCTCCTCCACTTGCGGCTGTTCGGGCTCTTTCTCGGCGGTCAGTGCGCTGGGGGATTCGCTGACGACCGGCACGGGCCTGGGTTTGGGCTTGTGCTTGACCACCGGCTTCGGCTTGACGACCGGCTTGGGCGGGACGGGTTCCGGCGGTACGGGAGCGGGTGGCACTTCGGCGGGCGGTGCGGGTTGTTCGGCGGCGATAAGCGCCACCTGCAACGACGCCGCGCCGACAAGAGCCGGCTGCCAGTCGGTTTGCGTCAGGGCGTAGAGGCCTCCGCCATGGGCGAACACGACCAGGGCCAGGGCGAAACCGCGCGTGCCGCGGCGCGGACCGCCGATGCGCCCACGCCGGCTCATGGAGGGCACCGCTGCACGCGGGGCGGCCGGCCTGGTGTTGACGCGCTCCGCCGCCACGTCGTGGGGCGGAAAGGCGGTCGAGACTGAAAGCGCATGATCGGCTGCACTCATGATTCCGCGGTTCCCGTCCGGCCGTCCATTCACACGCCTGCGCCGGGCGTCAGCGAGCCCATCGCGAGATTCATCAGCACCGCCGCCGCCACCAGGTAAAGCACTACCCGCCGCGCCGCGAACGCAGCACCGGCCAGCCGCGCCGGCAATCCCCGCATGGTCGAAAACATGGCAAACCAGTCCTATCTCTAAGCTCGGCGCTGGCTAGCCCGCTGCGAGGCGGGGCATGGCTGGCATGCGGCGCGTCCGGGCCGCCCGGTGCGGCGGGTGGCCGAGCCCCGCCGCCTGTGTCGCTTACTCTTCCCCGCCCATCTGCGACTGCAGGTAATTGTGCAGCCCGACCTTGTCGATCAGTTCGAACTGGGTCTCGAGGTAGTCGATGTGTTCCTCGGTCTCTTCCAGGATGTCCTCGAAGATTTCGCGGGACACGTAGTCCTTACAGGACTCGCAGTACGCAATGGCTTCCACCAGTTGCGCGCGCGCCTCGGTTTCCAGCTTCAGGTCGCCCTGCAGGCATTCCGGCACGTTCTCGCCGATCAGCAGCTTGTCGAGGTTCTGCAGGTTGGGCAGGCCTTCGAGGAACAGCACGCGCTCGATGAGCTTGTCGGCGTGCTTCATCTCCTCGATGGATTCCTTGTATTCGTGCTTGCCCAGGCCGTTGAGCCCCCAGTTCTTGAACATCCTGGCGTGCAGGAAGTACTGGTTGATCGCTGTCAGTTCGGTTGTGAGTTGCTTGTTCAGGTATTGAATGACCTTCTTGTCGCCTTTCATCGCGCCTCCATCACCAGAGAGAATGCTGCCGGAAACGCCTGCGGCGTGCTCGCGGCCTGCGACCCCAGCGCCGACTTGAGGCAGGAATGCGCGCAAGTCGCACAACGACCGCAATCGGCGGCCACCCCGAGGTGGTCGCGCAGGTCGCGCATGCGCTTGACGCCCTGCTCCACGGCATCGTGGATGTGGCGCTCGGTCACCGCGTTGCAAACACAGACGTACATGACAGTCTAGCCCCTGGTGATGGTCACGACCAGCGCGGCGGGCCGCGCTGCACGGATTTCAGCTACTTCGTCAGGATCAGCTTGCCCGCCCGCGTTGCGCGCAATGCATACAGCGCGTCGCCGTGGCGGATCAGCACGCACGAGCGGCCCTGCAGAATCTGCTCGCTCGCGATCGGCTGCCCTTCGCCGCGCGGCAGTTCCGGCTCGGCCATGTCGGCCGCGGCGGACTGCGCATCGGGACACGTGGCACTGGGCATGTGATCCATCTGAGTGAAAAACTAAATAAAACAAGAATGATTCGCATTAAATCACTCGGTGACCACAGGGTCAACCCGCTTCTCTCCATGCAGGAAGCGTGCCTTGCCCGCAGGCGACGGCCGCGCCCCGCGCCCGTGCCACGCAGCGGTGCAGGACGCGCGGCCACTGCGGGAATGTCGGTATGTCGGTCCGGCGCACGGAATGCGACAATCCGGCCCATCTCTGTCGCCCATCCAACAGGAGCCCCCATGTCCGACCAGTACGTCATCGCCCAGCCCGCCCAGCCCGCCGTGCCGGTAGCCGGCGGCGGGCTGTTCCCGGTGCGCCGGATTTACTGCGTGGCGCGCAACTATGCCGCCCACGCGAGGGAGATGGGTGCCGACCCCACGCGCGAGGCGCCGTTCTTCTTCACCAAGCCGGCCGACGCGGTGCTGCCCGTGCGCAACGGGGAGGCCGGGCACTTCCCCTACCCGCCGGCCACGCGCGACGTGCATCACGAACTGGAACTGGTGGTGGCGCTCGGCCGGGGCGGCCATGACCTGTCCGCCGAACAGGCCGCCGCCTGCATCTGGGGCTACGCCGTGGGACTGGACATGACGCGGCGCGACCTGCAGGCCGAAGCCAAGGCCAAGGGCCGGCCGTGGGACGTGGCCAAGGCCTTCGACGCCGCCGCCCCCGTGTCCGAGATCGTGCCGGCAAACGGGCGGGTGCTCGCCGCGGGCGAGATCGTCCTGACGGTCAACGGCGAGACCCGCCAGCGCGGCGATCTGGGCGACATGATCTGGTCGATCCCCGAAGTGATCGCCTTCTTTTCCCGCTACTACCATCTGCAGCCGGGCGACCTGATCTTCACCGGCACGCCAGAGGGCGTGGGGCCGGTGGTACCCGGCGACCGTCTGAGCGGGCGCGTCGCCGGCGTCGGCACGCTGGAAATCGAGGTGGTGGGGCGCTGATCAGCGGCCAGGCGTCGCGCCAGTGAGGCGCAGCCGGGCATTGCGGCTTTCCAGCCCGCCCACACTCAGGCGGCCGACGCGGACCTCGCCGGTGAGCGGCCAGTCCTGCCAGCGCGGCGGGCCGCCTTCCCCTTCCGTATCGCCGGGCGGCAGGCGGGCACGCAGGGCATCGAGGTCCAGCCGTTCCACCGCCAGGTCCAGATCGAGCACACCGCCGAGGGGCCACGACCAGCGGCCGGCAAGGGGACTGCCGGCGAGCGAGCCGTCTACCGTTCCATCGAGCACACCATCGCCGAGACCGTAGCCGGCGCGCAGCTCGGCGTCGAACTGCGCCGCCGCGAGCGACAGCGTGCCGCCCGCGCGCCATCCTGCGGCATTCCTTCCGGCCTCGTCGGCCTTCGCATTTACGGCCACCGGCCCCCAGGGGCCGGCCAGCGCGGCATCGACGGCCAGTGTCTGCAACACCGCTTCATCCGTGCCGAATCCGGCCTGCCCGAGCGTGAGCCGCCCCCCATCCATCCGCCAACCGCCGGACAGTTCGCCGCCCAGTTCAGCGGACAGTGCCTGCAGGCGCAGGCCGCGCTCATCGGCCTGGTAGGCCATCGCGCCAGCCAGGCGCAGAACGCCGGTGACCGGCGCCTGCAGTTCAGCCGCCGCCTGCAACTCCAGCCGGCCCGCCTCTCCCGGGGCCAGGGGCCCGGCAGTGAGGGCGGGCAGCGTCAGCCGCAGGCGCACGCCGCGCCGCGGGTCTTCCAGTTCCACTTCGGCGTCGGCGAGTTCGAGGCGCCCGATGCGCGGCAGCGCCAGGCCACCATCCGCCTCGGCGGACGGCGCCGGCAGCAGCCAGTCGAGCACGCTGGGCCGGCCCTGCGCGTCCACATCCACGCGCAAACGCAGGCCGCGCACCTTGACCAGGTTGATGCGCGGCGGTGCCGCCAGCAGCTCGCGCGGGGCGAACTCGATGGCGATCTCCTCGACCGCCGCCAGCCGGCCGCCGTCCGCGCCGGTCAGTGCGATGCCGCGCAGGGCGAGCGCGCCCTCCGGCCACACCTGCCACTGCGCCGGCGCGGCGACGCTCACCTGGGGCAGCAGCCGCGCCTGCAGGGCCGCTTCCACGCCGCCCCGCAGCCATTCGCCGCCGCGCCACAGCAGCACGCCGACGGCCGCGCCCAGCAGCAGGACGGGCAGCAGCAGGACAAGGGCAAGGCGGCGCAGGAATTTCATCGGTTCAGGACCAGGCGGCGGCCGCGGGCGCGGCCGATGCACGATGGTAACGGCATCTGCAGGATTGAAAGGATCATGGACCGGTGGCTATGATGCGGGCGTGCCGAAAACCACAACCCCCAAGGCACCCCTACCCTTCCAGACAGGAGAACCCAGCATGAGCTTCATCCAGGAATTCAAGGAATTCGCGATGCGCGGCAATGTCATCGACCTCGCGGTCGGTGTCATCATCGGCGGCGCCTTCGGCAAGATCGTCGATTCGCTGGTCAAGGACATCGTGATGCCCATCGTCGGCCGCCTGGTCGGCGGGGTCGATTTCCGCCATCTCTATTTCAACCTCGGCAGCGAGAGCTACGAGACGCTGGAAGCGGCCGAGAAGGCCGGCGCGCCGCTGGTGAAGTACGGCGCCTTCATCAACACCGCCATCGACTTCCTGATCATCGCCCTCGCGATCTTCGTCGCCATCAAGGCCATCAACAAGCTCAAGCGCGCCGAACCGCCGGCGCCGGAACCGGAACCCGCGCCGGAACCGGAAGACGTCAAGCTGCTGCGCGAAATCCGCGACGCTCTCCAGCAGCGCTGATACACCCGTCCGCCTGCGGCGCGGACCGCGCTCAGGCGTAGTCGCCCACGTAAGGGTTGCCCGCGCGTTCGTCGCCGAAGGTGGAGCGCGGGCCGTGGCCGGGCACGAAGGTCACGTCGTCGCCGAGCGGGAAGAGCTTTTCCCGGATCGAGGCGATCAGCGCATCGTAGTCGCCGCGCGGAAAATCGGTGCGGCCGATGGAGCCGGCGAACAGCACATCGCCGACGATGGCGAGCCGGCTCGGCGCATGGAAGAACACCACGTGGCCCGGCGTGTGGCCGGGGGTGTGGATGACCTGCAGGGTCTCCTTGCCCACGGTCACCGTGTCACCGTCTTCCAGCCAGCGGTCCGGCTCGAAGGCTTCCACGTCCGGGAAGCCGAACATCTTGCTCTGCTGCGGCATGCCGGCAATCCAGAAGCGATCCTCCCGCTGTGGGCCTTCCACCGGCACCGCCAGCCTGCGGGCCAGCACCGCGGTGCCGCCGGCATGGTCGATGTGGCCGTGGGTGATCAGGATCTTCTCCACCTGCACGCCTTCCTCCCGCACCGCGGCCAGGATGCGCTCCAGGTCGCCGCCCGGGTCCACCACCGCGGCACGCCCGGTGGCATCGCACCACAGCAGGGAGCAGTTCTGTTCGAAAGGCGTGACGGGAATGGTGCGGCAGTGAAGCATGGGGCGTACCGGCTATGGGAAACGAGACAGCCCCCAGTCTAGCCCAAGCCTGCCCGTACTCACAGGTCGCGGCGGCAGGCTCGGCCCCGGTGTAGCATCCACGACATTTGTTGTATAGAACGCTACATATAAAAATCTCCCTCGGGTTGATGCCCAATCTTTCCGCAGGTCGGCTTCATTAGGCTTTCTTGTGGGACGAAGCATTCCTTTCTCTGCAGTGCCGCGGTCCGTTATTTATATTGGTACATATATTGCGTACCACTTCCGCGGTAGGCGCCCTTCCGCTGAAGGTTCTGCCTCTCCCCGCCCCTTCACTCGCTCAAAGGAAAGGATGCACATGAAGCTCAAACGCATGCCTGCGCGCTGTACGCTCGCGATCGCCGTCGCCATGGCCGTGCACGGCGGTGCCCGCGCCGCCGAGGCCGGCCACGTATTCACCCTCGGGCAGATCACCGTGACCGGCCAGCACGAGGACGACACCCCCATCGGCGCCGCCACGCTGGACCGGGAGCAACTGCGCGATTTCACCCGCGACGGCCTCCCCGAAGCGCTCGACATCATGCCCGGCGTGATCACCACTCCCGGCGACAGCCGCCGCAACGAGACCGCGATCAGCGTGCGCGGCTTCGGCCGCTGGCAGGTGCCGCTGCTGATGGACGGCATCCGCCTCTACCTGCCCGCCGACAACCGCATCGACTTCGACCGCTTCCTGACCCCCGACCTGGCCGAAATCCAGGTCTCCAAGGGCTACGTGTCGGTACTCAACGGCCCCGACGGCATGGGCGGGGCGATCAACCTGGTGACGCGCAAGCCCGTCCAGCCCTTCGAGGCGGAAGTACGCGCCGCGGCCAATCTCGGCGGCAAGGGGCAGTATGACGGCTATACCGCCTACGCCAACCTGGGCGGCAGGAACGACACCTGGTACTGGCAGGCCAGCGCCCAGCAGCGCGACATCGACCAGTGGCGCCTGTCGGAGGACTTCAAGTCCACGCCGCTGGAAGACGGCGGCAAGCGCGACAACAGCGCCAAGAAGGACTGGCGCGTGAACCTGAAGGCCGGCTTCACGCCCAATGCCACCGACGAGTATTCGCTCAACTTCGTCAAGCAGAGCGGCGAGAAGACCCAGATCAGCTCGGTGATCAACGACGACAACCAGTGGTGGGAATGGCCGACCTGGGACACCTGGAATCTGTACTGGCTCTCCCACACCGAACTGGGCGGCAAGACCTGGCTGAAGACCCGCCTCTACTACAACAAGTTCGACAACAGCCTGGTGCGCAACAACCTCAGCAGCGGCCAGAGCTGGCAAAGCTGGTACGACGACGCGGCCTACGGCGGCAGCGTGGAAGTCGGCACCGACTACCTCGCCGGCCATACGCTCAAGGGCTCGATCCACTACCGCCGCGACGAACATACGGAGCACGAGGTCACCATCCTCACCGGCGTCTCGGAACCCAAGCAGGACAACATCGAATCGACCTGGTCGTTCGCGCTGGAGGAAACCTGGCACGTCACGCCGCAATTCGACCTCGTCGCCGGCGTCAGCCGCGACCTGCGCGACGCGAAGAAAGCGGAGGACTACACCGGCGGCGCGATGATCGACTACGACATCGACGACAACGACGCCTGGAACTACCAGGGCGCGGCCATCTGGCGCTACCGGGACGGCGGCAAGCTGCATTTCTCCGCGTCCAGGCGTACCCGCTTCCCGACCGTGTTCGAGCGCTTCAGCACGCGCTTCGACAGGGCCTCGTCCAATCCCTTCCTGGACCCGGAGCGCGCGCTGAACCTGGAACTTGGCATTGAGGACACCCTGGCCCCCGGCGTGCGCGGCAGCGCGGCGGTCTTCCACAGCCGCATCGACGACCTGATCCAGTCGGTGCCGGTGGATCTGGACGGCAACGGCACCATCGCCAGCAACGAAAACCAGAACCAGAACGTGGGCAAGGCCACCTTCAAGGGCGTCGAACTCACCCTCACGGCGGACCTGTCGGCGCGGCTCGAAGTGGGCGGCAACTACACCTACATCGACAGCGAGGTGGACGATCCGAACGACCCGGACGTCCGGCTGACCACGGCGCCGCGCCACAAGGCCTTCGTATACGCCAAGTGGCGTCCCTTCGATGCGCTCGCGGTGATTCCGGCCGTCGAATACGCCAGCCGGCGCTGGTCGACGCCCGCCACCGGCAGCGATTACGTGCGCACCGACGACTACACCCTGGTCAGCGTGAAGCTGGACTACCGCGTCGCCCCCAACTGGGACCTGTCGCTGACCGCGCGCAATCTGTTCGACAAGGACTACGAGATCACCGAGGGCTATCCCCAGCAGGGACGCAACTTCGTGCTCGCCACGCGCTACCGGTTCTAGAGGCGTTCAGCGGGGGGCCGCGGCTAGTCGTCCAGCCGCGCCCCCCGGCCGGCCGCTTCCAGATCGGGCCAGCGCCGGTGCCGCACGCCCAGGCTCCCGGCCTGCAGCGCCGCCGCCACCTCCGCCTCCCTGCCGTGCCATTGCGCCCGGCCGGCCGGTTCCCAACCTGCCCCCGTGTGCGCCCACAAGGTGCAATACACCCCGTAGCGGCGGCCCACGTCGCACAGCAGATGCTCGGCGCTGCCGTCGCCATCCAGGTCTGGCGTCAGCAGCACGCAACGGCTGTCGGCCTGCAGGCAGGCCAGGGTCGCCTGGCCGTCGGTCTTCAGCAGCGCTTCCAGCCAGGCTTCGTCCGCCGGCGCGGCGCCGTCGGCGAGCTGGATCAACGCGCGCGCCTCGGCCGGGGTTTTCACCGCACTGCGCGCCAGTTCCTCCACCGGGCGCGCGCCTTCGTAGCGCTCCCGGCGCTGCAGGATGCGTTCGAGCACGGCCAGGCGCTGGGCATCGCCGGCAAACGGCGGCTGTTCGCGCAGGGCCTCGGCGGCGCGATAGCCCCGGCGGCCGAGATCGAAACGCAGCACTTCCAGGTCGCGCAGGTAAACGCGCTCATCCTGCCCGGCCGGCCCCGCCTGCAAGCGGGCGGACTGGCTGGCGGCGGCCAGCCGCAGCGGATCGAGCAGCGGCGAATTGACCAGCACCGCGAGGGCGACCACCACCCACGACAGCACCCGGTTGACGCCGGCCAACGGCGCCAGCCAGCCCTCGCCGCGCCCGCGCAGCACCGCCCAGGCGTAGCCGAGGGCATGGCCGCTCAGCACCAGGGCGATCAGCACCGCCCAGAACCGGTCCGTGGTCCAGCCGTACTGGGCCACGCGCAGCCACAGGGCGTACAGGGCCAGCGCGGCGAACACCGGCAGCGCCAGCAGGCCGCCTTCGACCAGGCGCCGCAGGAACGCCGGATAAGGCCGCCCGCCGCGGCCGTCTTGGTACACCGCATTGACGAAGAGCACCAGCAGGGCGAGCAGGCAGATCAGGATGCTTGCCGCCGAACGCGTACGCCACAGCGGTTCCAGCCCGGTAAACGGCAGCACCGCGACGAACAGCAGGGCGATGAAGGCGAGCAGGGGCAGCAGGCCCTTGAAAACCGCGAACAGGATGAGCCGCGCCACCTGCACCGGCCGCCGCTGGGTGCGGCCGATCAGGATGCCGAGCCCGACCATGGTGCCGGTGGCGAGGTAGATGACGGGGCGCTCGCGCAGGATGCGGCGGAACAGGTCGATGTTCACCAGCTCGAACAGGGCCGCCCACAGGTGGAGCACCGCCCAGCAGATGCCAGTGAAGGCCGCCGCCAGCAGCAGCGTGAGGGCGTTCTGCCAGGCATGCTCCACCAGTTCCGCGTAGGGTGCGCGCCAGTTCCCGTGCGTCAGCCTGCACTGCAGCCAGGGCAGGGCGACGAACAGGCCGATGCCGGCGGTGACGCCGAAGGGGCCGAGCACGCTGGCGCTGCGCAGGCCGGGCGCGCCGGTGGCGCTCCACGCCGCCCAGGCCGCGAGCAGCAGGAAAAGCGCTGCCACCGCGGCCGCCTGCTGCCAGAAGCGGCGGTCGTCCAGGCGTTCCACCGACAGGCTCATCAGCGTCGGCACGGCGAGCACCAGGGTGTACCAGCACACCCGCCCGCCGAGTTCGGAGAACGGCCACCAGGCGTGCCGCAGGCCGGTTTCGGCGAGGTACAGCAACCCGCCCTGCAACACGGCGAGGAGCACGATGAAGCCGCGCACGTCGCGCGACAGTGCGGTGCCGGCGTCCGGGGAAGAGGTGGAGGAAGGAGCGAGCATCATGGCAGACCCGGCGGAAACCGAAGACGGATGATGATCGCATCGAACGCCGCTGCCGGGCAATTCCGCCCGGCCCTTCCTTACAGCGAACGCAGGAAGGCGAGCAGCGCTTCGCGCTCGGCGCGCGGCAGGCGGGCGAAGCGGTCGCGCGCGGCCTGCGCCTCGCCGCCGTGCCACAGGATGGCCTCGACCGGGTTGCGGGCGCGGCCGTCGTGCAGCAATTCGGTGTGGCCGTTCACCCGCTCCACCAGGCCCAGCCCCCACAGGGGCGCGGTGCGCCATTCCCGCCCGCCGGCCTCGTAGTCCAGGCGGCCGTCGGCCAAGCCCTCGCCCATGTCGTGCACCAGCAGGTCGGTGTAAGGGGCGAACTCCCGCTCCGACAGGCGCGGAAAGCGCGGATGGACGCCGGTCTTGAGCGTCGGCCGGTGGCACGCGGCGCAGCCCGTGGCGGCGAACAGCGCCTCGCCGCGGCGCACCTGGGGTTCGTCGGCGCCGCGCCGGGCCGGCACCGCGAGGTGGGCGAAGTAGAACTCCATCTCGTCGAGCTGGGCGTCGGTGAGTTCCGGCTCCCCGCCGTGGGCTGCCTGCCCGCACGCGGCCTGGGCCGGGGTGCAGTTCTGCGCGGGAAACAGGGAGGACGTGATGCCCAGGTCGCCCACCATCGCCGCGGCGATCTGCTGGCGCAGGTCGGCGGTGTTGGCCTTGTAGCCGAAGCGCCCGGCCACGGTTTCACCGCGGCCCACGTGCCAGACGCGGTTCACGCGCCCGCGCACGCCATCCGGCTTGGGTTCGCGCGCCAGGGCTTCGAGGGTGGCGGACGGCACGGCGTCGAGCAGGCCGACGCCGAACACCGGCGGGCCGACGCGCAGCGAATGGCGGAATTCGCCCAGCGGACCGTAGCCCAGTTCGCGGAAAGCCAGCCGCGGGCGGCGCAGTTCGACGCGCTCGCCGTCGGCGAGCACGGCCTCGCGGTATTCCCACTCGATGGCCGCGCGGCCCTCGCCCGCCACGCCGGGGATCGCCTCCTCGTTGAACTGGTCGCCGTAGGCCGGGTGCGGCTGCGGGCCGCCGTGGGGGTCGCGCCCGGCCACCGACAGGCGCACCAGCATGGACTGCAGGCGCTCCTCCGGCCCCTCCGGCGCGCGGCCCCGGCCGTTGTTCGGGTGGCAGCCGATACAGGTCAGGCGGTTGTAGAGCGGCCCCAGCCCGTCGATGGACTCGTCCCGCGCCGGCGCCACCAGCCAGACCTGGCGGAACAGCCCGCGGCCGGCACGGAAGCGCTGCAGCTCGTATTCGCCCAGGCCGGGAAAGGGCAATGCGTAGGCTTCGCGGCTGGCGTCGCGCACAAGGTGGTCCTGGGCCGCGGCGGGCGCGGCCAGCCACGGCAGCAGGCACAGCCAGTGCCAACCCGGACGGCGGATGCCCCTCATGCGCCCGCCTCGTCCAGACGGCGCTCGGCCTCGGTCCAGGCTTTCACCGCTTCCCACTGCCAGCCGATCTCCACCTGGCGCAACGCCTCGTCGGCCCCCTCCACCCGGTTGCGGAACAGGGCCAGCAGTTCCGGCGCCGCAGCCTCCCGTTCGGTGAGCGGCGGCGTGCCCAGCAGGGCGCGCACCGCGCGCAGGTCGCGGCCGGCCCGCTCGGCGGCATGGATGCGCGCCCACAGGCGGGTGTAGCGTTCGTGCCCCGCCGCGCCCTGGATGAACATCTGTTCGAACAGCGAGGCCACCAGCGCCAGGCGCTCACGGCCGGCGTCGTTGTCGTAGTCGTAGGCACCGGCCGCGGCGGCGGCGAAGGGGTCGTGGTAGCCGGCGGGCAGGCCGGCATAGGCCGATGGCCGCACCGGCAGTTTGCGGATGTCGGGGTCGGCCAGCAGGCGCTGCCCGGCTTCCGACAGCACGAAGCGGGCGAAGGCGCGCGCGCCCTCCGGGTTGGCCGCGCCGGCGGTGATGGCCACGTGGGCCGGGTTGATGCCGCCATGGCGCGGGTAGGCGAAATGCAGCGGTGCGCCGCCGGCGATGGCCGCGGCGACGAAGAAATCGATGGACAGCCCCACCGCGGCGCGCCCCGGGCCAATTTCCTCGGCCACCCGGCGGCCGCCGCTGCCGATCAGCGCGGCGAGCCCGGCGATCTCGCTCCACAGGGCCCAGCCCTGCCGCCAGCCGTAGGCCTGCAGCACGATGTCCACCAGCACCGGGGCGAAACCCACCCGCGCCGGGTTGGGGAGTGCGATGTGCCCGGCCAGGCGCGGGTCGGCCAGATCGGTCCAGTCTTTCGGTACGGCCACGCCGAGGCGGGCGAGCTCGGCCGGGTCGAAGACGAAGCCGTAGCCCGCCATCTCGGTGGCGAGGTAGAAACCGTCCGCGTCGGCCAGCCGGGTGTTGCCGATGCGCTCGGGCAAGCCGGCGCGGTCGATGCCGATGGGCTGGAAGGCGCCGGCCGCCTTGAGGCGCTCGAAGGTGCGCGGCGAAGCCGCCCAGTACACGTCTGTGCCCCCCTGCCCGGGCTCCGACAGGTAAGGCAGGGCTTCGCTGGGGTTGCGCCACAGGATGCGCAGGCGGTACTCCGGATGGGCCTTCTCGAAGGCCACCTCGAAGCGGCTCATGACCTCCTCCGGGTAGCCGGTCATGACCACCACCGGGGCCGGTGCCGGCGGAGCCGCCGTCAGCCGGGAAGCGCACATCAGCAGGGCGCCGCCGCCGAGGGCGGCCAGCGCCCGGCGTCGGCCGGGCCGGGAAGGCTGGGCCGGTTTCATCTCACGATCTCCGTCTTGTGTCGTTCAGGCCAGCAACGCCACCGTCTTGATCTGCGCCCACATGCGCAGCCCCGGTTCGATCTGCAACTGGTCGAGCGCGCGCCGCGTGATGCGCGCGATGAGCGGCGTGCCGTCGGCTTCCAGGCGCACCAGCACGTGGGCCGGGGTATCGGCGTCGGCCACTTCGGTGACCACCGCGGGCAGCAGGTTGGTGATGCTGGTGCCCTCGATCCTGCAGAAGGCCAGGCTGACGTCGCGCGCATGGACGCGGAAGCGCAGCCGGCTGCCGACCGCCTCCGGGCGCCGCGCGACGTACACGCTGCCGCCGGGGAAATCCAGCCGGGTCAGGTGGTAGCGCTCGTCGTGGGCGCCCACCGTGGCTTCGATGACCACGCCGGCGTCCTCGGCCAGCGCCGTCGGCAGGTCGAGGCGGGACAAGGTGTCGCGCAGCGTGCCGCAGGCCACAGCCTTGCCCTCTTCCAGCAGCACCACGTGGTCGGCCAGGCGTGCGACCTCTCCGGGCGCATGGCTGACGTAGAGCACCGGGATGTCCAGTTCGTCGTGCAGGCGCTCCAGGTAGGGCAGGATCTCCTGCTTGCGGGCGTGGTCGAGGGCGGACAGGGGCTCGTCCATCAGCAGCAGGCGCGGGCTGGACAGCAGCGCGCGGGCGAGTGCCACGCGCTGGCGCTCGCCGCCGGAAAGCTGGTCCGGATGGCGGTCCAGCAGGTGGCCGATGCCGAAGAGTTCCACCACCTCGTCCCAGCCCACGCGGCGCTCGGCCGGCGGGGTGCGGTCGAGGCCGTAGCGCATGTTGGCCGCGGCGTTCAGGTGGGGGAACAGGTTGCCTTCCTGGAACACGTAGCCGATGGGCCGCTTGTGCACCGGCAGGAAGCGGTCGCCGTCCTGCCATACCTCGCCGTCCACGCTCAGGTAGCCGCCCGGCGCGTGCTCCAGGCCGGCCACGCAGCGCAGGACGGTGGTCTTGCCCGAGCCGGAACGGCCGAACAGGGCGATGACGCCGTGGGAGGGCAGGTCCAGGTCCACGTCGAGGACGAAATCCCCGCGGTCGAGGCGGAAGCGCGCGACGATGCTCACGATCCCACCCCCACGACCTTGAAGCGGCGGTTGATGGCATACACCGTGAGCAGCAGGGAGAAGGCCAGTACCACGAGGATCAGCGCCAGGGCATGGGCGGAGGCGAAGTCCAGCGCCTCCACGTGGTTGAAGATGGCGATGGAGGCCACCTGGGTGCGCCCCGGGATGTTGCCGCCCACCATGATGATCACGCCGAACTCGCCCAGGGTATGGGCGAAGGACAGCACCGCGGCGGTCAGGAAGCCCCGCCGCGCCAGCGGCAGGGAGACGGTCAGGAAGCGGTCCAGGGGCGTGGCCCGCAGCGTGGCCGCCGCCTCCAGCACGCGCGTGCTGGTGGCGGCGAAGGCGTTCTGCACGGGCTGCACGACGAAGGGCAGGGAATACACCATGGAGCCGATCACCAGGCCGGGAAAGCTGAAGGCCAGGTGCCCCACGCCGATCCTCTCGAAGAAGCCGCCCACCACCCCGCGCGGCCCCAGCAGCAGCAGCAGGTAGAAACCCAGCACCGTGGGCGGCAGCACCAGCGGCAGCGACACCATCGCCTCCACCACGGTCCTGCCGCGCCAGCGCGTGTTCGCCAGCCACCACGCCAGCGGCGTACAGAGTACGAGCAGGATGGACGTACTGATGAGGGCGAGCTTGAAGGTGATCCATAGCGCGGTGACGTCCTGCGGGCCCAGGTGCATACGGTGCTGTCCCCGTGCCCTTATTCGAAGCCGTAGCCGGCCGCTTCGATCACTTCACGGGCTTTCGCATCGGTGCGCAGCCAGGTCAGGAAGTGAATGGCGGCGGGCACGTCATCGGCGCGCGTGAGCACCACCGCGGACTGGGCGATGGGGGTATACAGGTCGGACGGCGGAATCCAGTGGGAGCCGGCGATGCCTTCCGGCGTCTTGACCTGGGCCAGCGCCACGAAGCCCAGTTCGGCCGCGCCGGACCCCACCTGGCTGTGGGTCTGGCCGATGGAATTGCCCTTGACGATGCGGCTGTCCCGCTCCAGCGCATCCCAAACGCCCAGATGGGTCAGGATCTGCTGGGCGGCGGCGCCGTAGGGGGCGTTACGCGGCTCGGCGATGGCCAGATGGCGGAACTTGCCTGTCTTCAGCACCTTGCCTTCGGCATCCACCACGCCGGGCGTGGCGCTCCACAACACCGGCACACCCAGGGCATAGACGAAACGCGTGCCATTGATGGCATGGCCTTCCTTGGCGAGCCGCTCGGGCCGCTCGCTGTCGGCGGACAGGAACACGTCGAAGGGGGCGCCGTTGACGATCTGGGTGTAGAACGCGCCGGACGAGCCGGAGCTGAGGGTGAGGGTGTTGCCGCTGGCGGCCTGGTAGATCGGGGCCAGCTTCTGCAGGGTGCCGTGGAAGTTGGCCGCCACGGCGACCTTGATCTCGGCGGCGGAGGCCAGCGCCGGCAGGACGGCGGCGGCCAGGACGGCAAGGATGCGGAAAAGGGATTTCATCGTTTGCTCCGGAACATTGAGGTGGAAGGAAACGCTCAGTCGTAACTCGCCAGGATCACGCTGGACGACTTGAATATGGCGCAGGCGCGCGTACCGACGGCCAGTCCGAGGTTCTCGCAACTGCCGTGGGTGACCACCGCGGTGACGTTCTTGCCCGAGGGCAGCAGCAGCGTGACCTCGTCGTTCACCGAACCTTCGTGGATGGCGAAGACCTCGCCCCACAACTGGTTGCGGGCGGTCAGGCGGACCTCGGCGTCGGTGGACAGCAGCACCGAGGACGACTTCACCAGGGCGAACACTTCCTTGCCGATGATCAGCCCCAGGTTCTCGGCGCTGGCCTTGGTGATCACCGCGACGATCTCGGTGTGCTTGTCCAGGCGCAGGCGCACCTCGTAATCCACCTCGCCGTCGCGCAGCGCGACGATGGGGCCGAAGAACTGGTTGCGCGCGCTGTTCTTCATGGACATGCGGTGCATCAGGCGGCGGAAGTCGCCGATGCTCACCGGGCCGTCGTCGGCCAGGCGCTCGGCCACGCGCTCCAGCGCGGCCTGGGTTTCCAGCTCCAGCGCGCGGTACATGGCCACCATGCGCCGGCCGTAGTCGGTGAGCAGCGTGCCGCCGCCCTGGCGGCCGCCGGTCACGCGCACCACCAGGGGCTCGGGGGACAGGTTGTTCATGGTGTCCACCGCGTCCCAGGCGGCCTTGTAGGACAGCGGCACGGCCTTGGCAGCCTGATTGATCGAACCCAGCCGGTCTATCGCCTCCAACAGGCGCACCCGCGTGTCGGACAGCGTGCTGCCCGCCGGCGCGTCGATCGACAGGCGCCCCGTGAGGCGCTCGGGACAGTGCGGAGTCATGTTCTCTCCTGGATATGTTGAACGATATACAGCGATAATCGTGCCACGCGCACCATGCCTCGATTTCACGGATAGGCCGGACAGAACTGGCGGTCAGGGGCAGAAGATGCGCGATTAGTTATATGTAGTCAATACTACAACGTGTCGCCATTGCGACATCCGCCGCCACCCGGAACGAATGCCATGTCCGCCCTCCATTGCGCCGATCCCGACCTCTTCAGCTTCGAGCTGCACAAGCGCATGCACGCCGCCCGGGGCAGCCAGGCCGCCCATCCTGCATTCGAACTGCACGTCGCCCTGTCCCTGCGGCGCGGCGACTGCCTGGCGGTGCTGGGCGCCTCGGGCGCGGGCAAGACCACGCTGTTGCGCCTGCTCGCCGGCCTGACGCCCGCCGACGGCGGCCACATCCACGCCTTCGGGCGCTGCTGGCTGGACGGTGCGCGCAGCCTCGCGCTGCCCACGCGCAAGCGCCGCATCGGCTACGTGTTCCAAGACTACGCGCTGTTTCCCCACATGAGCGTGCGCGGCAACGTGCGCTTCGCCCTGCGCCGCGGCGCGCCCGAGAGGCTGGCCGACGAGTTGCTGGAAACCGTGGGCCTGTCGGCCCTGGCCGGACGCAGGCCGGCGCAGTTGTCCGGCGGGCAGCAGCAGCGCTTGGCACTGGCGCGCGCCATCGCCGCGGAGCCGGACCTGCTGCTGCTGGACGAGCCCCTGTCGGCCCTGGACGCCGGCCTGCGCCGCAGCCTCCAGGACGAGCTGATCGCCCTGCGGCGGCGGTACGGCCTGACCACCCTCGTCGTCACCCACGACCCGGGCGAGGCGGTGCGCTTGGCCGGCCGCGCGATCCTGCTCGAAGGCGGGCGCATCGTGGCCGACGCCACGCCCGCGGAACTGTTCGGCGGACGCGGCGAAGCCCTGACCCTGGGCGGGCGGGTGCTGGACGTGGAGGCCGGCGCGGACGGCCCCCTGTACCGCATCGATGCCGACGGGCGCACCCTGCTGGCCCGCGCCGCCGACGGCGCCGCGCTGGCGCCCGGCAGCATGGTCACCCTGGTCGCCGAGCGCTGGACCGCCCGGCCCGTTCCCCTCACACCGCCCCAAGACGCCGCAGCCCCCAGAACATCGCCAGGGTGAGCACCCCGAGCAGGGCGGAGAGCACCGCGGCGCGCTGGAAATCGCCGCCGCTCACGGCGTTGTAGATCTCCAGCGACACCGTGTTGGTGCGGCCGATCACGTTGCCGCCCAGCATCAGCGTGATGCCGACTTCGCCCAGGGAGCGGCCCAGGCCCAGCACCAGCCCGGCGGCCAGCGCGCGGCGCACGTTGGGCAGCAGCACGTGGAAGAAGATCTGCACCTCGTTCTTGCCCAGGGTGCGCGCGGCCTCGGCCAGCCGCGCCGAGGCCGATTCCAGCGCCGCCTGCACCGGCTTGACCACCAGCGGCAGGCCGGCGATGAAGGAGGCGAACAGCACGCCCCAGAAGGAAAACACGATCTCGACGCCCACGGCGTCCAGCCAGCCGCCCACGGGCCCGCGCCGGCCGAACAGCAGCAGCAGGGCGAAGCCGGTGGCGATGGGCGGGAACACCAGCGGCAGGGTCACCAGCGCGTCCAGCGCCCCCCGCCCCGGCCAGCCCGGGCGCGCCAGCAGCGCGCCGAGCGCAAGGCCGGCAGTCAGGTGCAGGCCCAGCGTGGCCAGTGCCACCTGGGCGGTGAGCCGGAGGGCGTGGCGGACCTCCGCCTCGCCCAGCACGGCCGCCGCGGCGTCGAGCATGCCCGGGGGCCTCAGAGCCCGTGGCGGGACAGGATCGCGCGCGCCTCGGCGGAGCCCAGGTAGGTCTCCAGCGCGGCCACGGCGGCGCTCCCCTCCTGCCCGGCCACCACGCCGATGACGATCTGCACCGGGTCGTAGAGCTTCTGGTCGATTTCCAGATGGCCGCCGATGCGGTCGGCGATGCCCACCGCGTCGGTCAGGTTGATGAAGCCGGCATCCACCTCGCCGCTGACCAGGTAGGACGACACCTGCGGCACCGTGGACACCGGCAGCAGGCGCTCGCCGATGCGGGCCTTCAGGCCGCTGCGCTCCAGGAACTGGGTGGCGGCCTTGCCGTACACCGCGTGGATGGGGTCGGGCAGGGCCACGCGCGTCACGTCCGGGCCGGCCAGATCCTCCACATTGGACAGGGTCTTGCCCTTCGCCCACGCCACCACCAGGCGCCCGGTGCCGGCCGGCAGGTAGCGCGAGAACTGCACGTTCTTCGCGTTCTCGAGGAAGGCGCGGTCGCCGAACACCACCGCCACCTTGCCGCCCTGGGCCACCTGGCCGAGGATCTGGCCCATGTGGCCGTACATCTGCTCGACGCGGATGCCGCTGCGGCGCTCGAAGTCCTGCGCCAGTTCGGTCACCGGGCGGCGGTAGCCCGCGCCGGCCGCGACCAACAGGGCGTCCTGCGCCGCGGCAGGCAGGCCCAGGACCAGCAGCGCCAGCGGCACCAGATACCGGCGGCCGGCCCGAAGAACACCTTGGATGAAGGATTGCATGACGGTTTTACTCCGCTGATGGACAAAAAGGCTCCGCGCCGGCGACTCAGCGCGGCATCGATTCGCTGAACACGTAGAAGGGCTGCGGCGCCACGCAGCGCTCGTTGCCCATCACCACGCGGCGCACCAGCCAGCGTTCGTCGCGCAGGCGCCAGGCGGTCACCGACTCGCCGGCGGTCGCCACCAGGTAGAACTCCTCGTCGTCGTCCGAGCAGGGCTCGCTCATCGTCCACGCGTGGGCGTAGTAGCACGGCGTGCCGTCCGCATCGCGCCCGAACACGCGCTGGGCGGCCAGTTCTTCATCCCGGTGGATCTCGAAATCGAGGGGCGCGACGACCTGGTCGCGCCAGGCGACGGGCAGTCCCTCGCGCCAGGGGTGTTCCTCCGGCCAGAGGGAGCGGTGCTGGCAGGCGATGGGGGTATGCGGGCGTTCACACATGGCGGGCTCCGTTGCCCAGGCGTTCGAAGCGCACGGCGACGTCCGCGGGCGGTGCGTTGTAGGGTGCCGAAGTGGCGATCATGTCCGCGCCGGCCACGGCATAGGCCGCCGCGTTCAGCGCGTTGACGCCGCCGGTGGCGACCAGCAGCGGCGTGAAACCGGCCGCCCGCAGGCGTTCGCGCAGGGCGGCCACCGCGGGCGGAGGGAATTTCTCCAGTTGCAGGATCTCGGCGCCCGCGGCGGCCCAGGCCAGCGCCTCGTCCACGTCGCCCACTTCCACCACGGCGCGCTTTTCCGGCTGCAGCGCGCGCAGCCGGCGCACCACGGCGCCCGGCTGCAGGTCGAGGAAGAGGCGGTGCTCGGCGAACACCAGCAGGGTTTCCGACAGGCCCAGGCGGTGCACGATGGCGCCGCCGGCGCGCACCGCCTTGATGGACAGGGCCTTGGTGCCGGGCACGTTCTTGCGCGTGCAGGCCACCGCCAGCGGGCGCGCCGCGTCAACGATGGCCGCCGCCGCGGTGGCCACTCCGCTCATCCACTCGACGAGGTTCTGCGCCGTCTTCCACGCCCGGTGCAGCGCACCGGCCGGCCCTTCGGCGGACAGCAGCAGGGCGCCTTCCGCAACCTGGGAGCCGGAACCGGCGAAGGCCAGGCAGCGCGTCGCGCCAGCCAGTTCGAACAGCCGGCGGGCCTCCTCCAGGCCACAGGCGCACATGGCGCCGCGGGCGCGGAACTCCGTGCGCGCAGGCGCCGCGGCGATGCCCAGGGTTTCGGTGGTGAGGTCGCCCGCCGGCACGTCGTCGGCCAGCAGGCGGGTCAGGGCTTCGTCGGACAGGGCACAGTCGTTCATCGGTCTGGCAACTCGAATTTTATTTAGAGGCATATATAGCGATTTTCATGCCCGCTGGCTTTGCGTTATTCGTACCGCTATGGTTGAGATCGAACAGCGCAAACTCCTAGAATCCATCGCACTGAACACGCGTATTCAGTGTCGGCATTCTATGTAGCCAACGACACAACGCGTAAGTTACCCGACAATGGCCGAACAAGGAGAACGCCATGAAAGTCAGCGCCCGCAACGTCTTCCGCGGCAAGGTGGCCGCCACGCGGCCCGGCACCGTGAATGCGGAAGTGGACATCGACCTGGGTGGCGGCGACAGCCTGGTGGCCGTGGTCACCCTCGGCAGCCTCAACGAACTGGGCCTGGCCGTCGGCAGCGACGTGGTCGCGCTGGTCAAGGCGCCCTGGGTGATGGTGCTGACCGACGCGGGCGACGTGAAGCTCTCCGCTCGCAACATCCTCTCGGGCACCGTCAAGGCGGTCGAGATCGGCGCGGTGAACGCCGAAGTCACCATCGCCCTGCGCGGCGGCACCGAAGTGGCGTCCATCATCACCCGCGAGGCAGTGAGCGATCTGGGCCTCAAGCCCGGCGTCGCGGCGACCGCGGTGATCAAGGCCTCGCACGTGATCCTGGGCGTGCCGCGCTGAGACGGCAGCCGACGTTCGGACGTCGCAAACCCGACAATTCTTGTAGCACAGCCGCCCCACCGGCGAACCGGCGCGCCACCCACGGGGGCGGCGCATCGCCTGTGGCGGAGCGGTATTGCGCCGCACGCCGCCCGTCCGGAGCAGCTTGGCGCACTTCCTGCTGGAGCGAAGCATTTCATCCACTTCACGAGGACGTGAAATGCTGCTCAAGCGTTACGAAGAACAGGCCCTGCTGTTCAACTCCAACTTCACCGAGGCCGCCGGCCCGGGCCTGACCGCCTACCGCGGCGACCTGGTACTGACCGAAGGCGAGGTGGCCGACGCCTCCGGCCGCCGCAAGCCGCCCACTGCCAGCGTGCGCCAGGCCGTGCTGCTGGCCACCGCCGACAAGCTGGTGCTGGCCGCGGGGCTGCTGGACGAGCTCGCCAAGCTTCCGCTGTTCGTCGAACGCTACGGCGCCGACTTCGCCCCGGATATGCAGGCGGTGTTCTTCGTGAACAACATCGGCAAGCCGGTGCGCGTCACGCTGGGCGGGGTGAAGTTCCAGCTCCTGCCGCTGGAAGACGGCATGGTGTGGAACGAACTGCTGGAAGAACTGCGCCTGGAAAAGAGCGACCTCAAGGGCCAGAGCGCCGGCGAGAAGGTGGCGACCGTCTGTTCGTCCCTGAAGAGCTTTGCCCTCAAGGGCGCGGAAGCCACGCTGGAAGCGGCGCTGGCCGACACCATCGAAGTCAGGCACGGCGGGCGCGGCCCGGTGTGAGCGCGCGAGCCGCCGCCCGTCCGTAGCCCGGAATCCGGGTTACGGTGCCAGCCGGTCCGCGAGGCCGGAATGGCGCACGGTGCGGCGGGCGCAGGCGGCGGCGAAGGCCGCCGCGCTGCCGGCCAGCGCCACCCGGCGCGCGGCGCGGGTCACGCCCGTGTAGAGCAGTTCGCGGGTGAGCACGGGCGACTCCGCATCCGGCAACACCATCAGCACTTCCTCGAATTCCGAACCCTGGGCCTTGTGCACGGTGAGCGCGAAAGCCGTATCGACGGCCGGCAGGCGCACGGGCGACAGCGCCCGGAAACCGCCGCCCGCGGCGGGGAACCAGACCTGCAGGCGGCCGTCGGCGTCGGCCAGCGTCAGGCCCACGTCGCCGTTGAAGAGCCCCAGCAGGTAGTCGTTGCGCAGCACGATCACCGGGCGGCCCGGATACCACTCCGCGCCGGCGCCCGGATCGGCCGCATGGGCCAGCGCCCCGCGCAGCCACTCGGCCAGGCGGGCGTTGAGGGCACGCACGCCGCGCGGGCCGTCGTGCACCGCGGCCAGCACGCGGAAACGATCGAAGGCGGCGAAGGCCGCGGCCGGATCGTTTCCTCCGTGGCGCAGGGCGTCCGCGTAGGCTCCATAGCCGGCCTCGCAGCGGGCCAGCACTTCCGCGGCCGGCGCGCGACCGGCGTCTTCCAGCCAGCCCAGCGCCGGATCGGCCGCCTCCCGCAGCCAGGCCAGCAGGGCGGCGGCTTCGCCCCCGTTGATGCCGGCGGCCAGACGGCCGATGCCGGAGCCGGCGGCGAAGCGGTGGCTTTCCCGCAGCCACACCACGCTGTCCGGCAGGGCTGCGGGCTCCCCCGCGTCGGCCGGGCGGTGGCCGGCGAGATCTTCCAGCGCGGCGGCGCATTCATCGGAAAAGCGGCTGCCAGCGGACAGTTCGGCGAACACCGCACCAGCCTCCACGGCGGCGAGCTGGTCCTTGTCCCCCAGCAGGATCAGGCGCGCGGCCGGCGGCACGGCGTCCACCAGGCGGGCGGCCAGCGCCAGGTCCAGCATGGAGGCTTCATCCACCACCACCACGTCGAAGGGCAGCGGATTGCCGGCGTGGAGGCGGAAGCGGCCAGCCTGCGGGGTGACGCCCAGCAGGCGGTGCACGGTCCAGGCCTCTTGCGGCAAGCGGGCACGCAGGTCGGCGGGAAGGCGTTCGGAGCGCGCCCGCAGGGCTTCCAGCATGCGCGCGGCGGCCTTGCCGGTGGGGGCGGCGAGCGCGATGCGCAGATCGGCGCGCAGACTCAGCAGACAGCCCAGCAGCGCGGCCACGGTGGTGGTCTTGCCGGTGCCGGGGCCGCCGCTGATGACGGTGAGGCGGCGCAGCAGGGCGAGCGCCACGGCGAGCTTCTGCCAGTCGGGGCGGCCGTCGGCGCGGGGCGGGAAGAAGTCCGCCAGCAGCGCGCCCAGCGCCTGGGGATCGCCCTCGCCCGCGGCCCGCGCGGTACGGGCGCGCAGCGCGGCGGCGAGCCGGCCTTCCAGGTCGTAGTGGCGGCGCAGGTAGAGCCGTCCGGCCCCGTCCAGCACCAGCGGATGGGCGCTGCCCGGCAGCCGGGCCGCATCCTCCCCGGCGACCACGCCGCTTTCCAGCAGGTGTTCGCGCAGGGCGGCGGGGTCGTCCTCGCCGGCCAGTTCTTCCAGCGGCAGGCAGACGTGGCCGGCACTGCCGGCCAGGGCGAGCTGGCGCGCGGCGCGGGCGAGGGCCTGCCGGGCCGCGGGCGGCGCCCCCAGCGCGGCGGACCAGGCGGCGGCGTGCTCGGCGAAACCGGCGGCCAGGTCCTGGGCGGCGGCGGGCTGGGTGTCGGGGATCAGGGCAGCGCCGTTCATGGTGTCAGGCGGGCAGCGCCGCCGGTTCGCCGGCCAGCAGGCGGTCGAGGGCGTCGATCACCGCGGCGGAGGGGCGATGATGGAAGACCCCGGCGGGGACGCCGTCCACCCGCCAGCCGGGACGCACGCCGCGCACGAAGAGGTAGAGCGCGCCGCCGAAGTGGCGCCCGTAGTCGTAGCCCGGCAGGCTGCGGCGCAGGTGGCGGTGTACGGCCACGGTGTAGAGCAGGTGCTGCAGGTGGTAGCCGTGGGCGGTCATCGCGGCTTCCAGCGCGGGCCCGGCGTAATCCTGGACGCGCGTGCCCAGGTGGTTGGATTTCCAGTCCAGCACCCAGTAGCGCCCGCCGTGCTCGAACAGCAGGTCGATGTAGCCTTTCAGGTAGCCGGCCAGTTCGCCGAAGCCCAGTTGCGGCATGCGGTAGCCGTGGGCGGCCAGCCAGGCGTTGAGGGCGGAGGCGGCCAGGCGGGGCGCCGGCAGGTGGAAGCCCATCTCGATGCTGCGGCGGGCGGCCGGCACGGTTTGCAGGCGCAGGCCGGGGATCAGCTCGGTGGCAAGCACGTCGTCCAGCATGGCCTGCAACATCGGCTTCAATGCCGACGGCTCGCCGCCGCGCTGGGGGTGATCCGCCAGGGCGCGGCCGATGGCCTGCTCCCAACCGGACGGATCGGTGAAGTCCGCGTGTTCGAACACCGCGTGGATGCAGTCGCCGGCCGCGGGACCGCGGGGAAAGCGCAGGATGTCGCCGGGGGGCGGCGCGGCGTCCTCGGCGGCGCCTTCCTCCGGCGCCGGGCGGACGCGGGCGTCGTGGTCGCGGGCGGCCTGTTCGTGGGAGGCGCCGGAGACCAGCGCGCTGAAGCTGCCGATGCGCCAGCCGTCGGGAATCGCCGGCGGGGTCAGCGCGCGCGGGGCCCGTGCGGCGTCGTGGGCGGCAGCCAGCGGTACGCCGGGCGCGGCGGGCAGGTCGTGCAGGGCGATGCCGGGGTCGCCCCCGGCCAGGTCCGCCCAGGCGGCCTCGATCGCTTCGACATCGAGTCTGGCGCCGAACCAGTCGGCCGGCGACAGGCCGGCGCCGGCCGCCATCCAGTTGAGCAGGCTGCGGGCGCTCTCGGTGTGGCTCACGCCGTTGCGCACCGGCTTGGCGTAGCAGCCCACCGTCAGGTAGCAGCGATACACGGCGCGGGTGAGCGCCACGTAGATGAGGCGCAGGTCCTCGGCGGCGGCTTCGAGCCTGAGGCGCGCCTTGACGGCGTCCGCGTCGTCCGGCGCGCGGCGGTAGTCGAGCAGCAGCTCGCCCGCGTCGTCGTGCCAGACGCCGGGCAGGCCGCCCGCGCCGCGGGCGTGGCCGTCGAACAGGAAGGGGCAGAACACCACGCCGTATTCGAGGCCCTTGGCGCGGTGGATGGTGACGATCTGCACCAGGTTGCGGTCGGATTCCAGGCGCAGTTGGGCGGCCTCGCCGCCGTTGGCTTCGGCGCGGCGGGTGGCCAGCGTGCGCAGCAGGGCTTCGGGCGCGGCGCCGCCGGCGGCCTGCTGCAGCAGTTCGGCCAGATGCATGAGGTTGGTCAGGCGCCGTTCGCCGTCCGCGCGCGCGAGCAGGCGGGCGGCGACGCCCTCGTCGGCCATCCAGCGCCGCAGCACGACGCCGAAGCCGCGCGCCAGCCACAGCTCGCGCCAGCGCGCGAAGCGCTCCAGCAGGGCGGGCAGGCCGGCCTCGTCGGCAGCCAGGGCCGCCAGCGCGGCGGCGTCCCGCCCCATGGCGGCGGTGGACAGGGCCGCCAGCACACGCGGAGCGCGGGTGGGTTCGGCGATGGCGAGCAGCACCCGTTCCAGTTCCTCGGCGTCCTCGCCATGGAACACGCTGGTCTGTGCCAGTTCCACGCTGCCCACGCCGAGGGCGGCGAGCGCGCGCCGCATCAGGCTGCCCTGGCGGTGGCTGCGCACCAGTACGGCGACGTCCGCCGGCGCCAGCGGCCGCTCGCCGATGCACACCGCGCCGGCCTGGGCCGCGGCGAGCAGGCGGGCGATCTCGGCGGCGGCGGCCCGCGCCGCGGCGGGCAGCGCTTCGCCGCGCAGCAGGCGCCGGGCGGGGTCGCCGGCCGCGGCGGGCAGGCGCCACAGGCGCAGCGCGGCCGGTTCCGCACCCGAGGGCGTGCGATCGACGAAGGGCGGGCGCGGACGGGTACCCGGCTCCACCGGCGCGTAGTCGAGGCCGGGCAGCATGAACACCGCCGGATTGGCTTCGAACAGGCGGTTGCAGGCGGCGATCAGCGCCGGCGTGGAGCGCTGGTTGTGGGCCAGGCCGTAGCGCGCGTCGGCCCGCTCGCGGGCGGCGAGGTAGGCGAAGAGATCCGCGCTGCGGAAGCTGTAGATAGCCTGCTTGGGGTCGCCCACCAGGAAGAGCCGCCCGCGCGCGCCGGGGCGGTCGTAGATGCTCGAGAAGATGGAAAACTGCAGCGGATCGGTGTCCTGGAACTCGTCGATGAGCGCGGCCGGGTAGCGCGCGTGCAACGCACTGGCGAGCCAGGGCTGGGAGCCGTCGGTGAGCGCCCGGTGGGCGTTCCACAGGATGTCGTCGAAGGCGATCTGGCGCCGGGCGCGCTTGCGGGTGCGCAGGGCCTCGGCGCATTCGGCGAGGCAGTCGCGCAGCAGGGCGAGGCGGGCCGCTTCCAGGGCGTCGTCGAGGACAGCGCGGGCGGCCAACAGATCACCGGCCGCGTCGAAGAAGGGATGGGCGGGCGGTGGGGTGCCGCCGGTGGATTTTTCCGCCAGCCTGGCGGCGGTGAAGAGATCGAGCCTGTTTTCCTTCTCCGCCGGCAAGGGGTACAGGGCATCGCCGCTGGCGAGCCATCCCGCCCATTGCGCTTCCGCGGCGGCAATGGTCTCCGGCTTGTAGGCGGCCTTGTGCAGCTTCACCCCGGGCGCTTCCAGCACGGCGCGGGCGGCGGCGAGTTCCCCGGCCTGCACCTGCAGCGCGGCCCAGGCGGTGTGCAGCGCCGCCTCGGCTTCATCCGGCGCGGGCGCGAGGTCGGCATCCCACAACCGGCGCGCGAGCGGGCGGGCCATGTCGGTCTTCAATTGCTCCGCCCAGCTCGCGGGGCAGTCGCCCCTGTCCCACAGCAGGCGGGCCAGGGCGGGCGGCAGCGCGCCGCCGGCCACGCGGCGGCGCCAGAAGTCCGCCACCACTTCGCCGCGCAGGTCGGCGTCGTCCTCCACCAGTTCCAGCGCATAGGGCTGGCCGGCGGCGAAGGGGGTGTCGGCCAGCGCGCGCTGGCAGAAGCCGTGGATGGTGAAGATGGCCGCCTCGTCGAACACCTGCAGCGCACGGCGCAGGCGTTCGGCCATGGCGGCATGGGCGATGCCGGCCGCCGCGCTCGCTTCGATCAGGCGCGGCACGAAGGGGTCCGCGCCGGGATCGCCGCCGTCGAGCACGCGCAGGGTGTCCACGATGCGTTCGCGGATGCGGGTGGACAGTTCCGCGGTGGCGGCCTTGGTGAAGGTGACCACCAGCACCTGGTCCACCGCCAGGCCGCCTTCCAGCAGCAGGCGCAGGTAGAGCCCGCAGATGCTCCAGGTCTTGCCGGTGCCGGCCGAGGCCTCGATCAGGCGGATGCCGGCCAGCGGGTAGGCGAAGACGTCGGGAGCGGAGTCGGGCGCGGCCATGCGGCCGATGATAGCGCGGTTGGCAGAGGCCGCGCCGCCGTCGGCTCAGTGCCGGAAGCGCCCCACCAGTTCGCCGAGCTGGCGCGCCACCTGTTCCAGGCTGTGGGCCGATTCGGCGGTCTGCTGCATGGAGGCGCTGGTTTCCTCCACCATCTGCGCGATGCTCTCGACCTGCTGGGCGATGGCGTTGCTGGCGGCGCTCTGTTCGCGGGTGGCCAGCGCCACGTCGCGGATGCGCGCCAGCGTGGCGCCGGCGCCGTCGCGGATGTCGCGCAGGGACTGGGCTGCCTCCTGGGCCAGGTCCACGCCCCGCTCGACCTGGGGCAGGGCCTGGTCCATGGCGCCCACGGCGCTCGCGGTGTCGCTCTGGATGGCGCTGATCATGCCACCGATCTCCTCGGTGGCGGCCGAGGTGCGCTCGGCGAGCTTGCGCACCTCGTCGGCCACCACGGCGAAACCGCGGCCCTGCTCGCCGGCCCGCGCGGCCTCGATGGCGGCGTTGAGCGCGAGCAGGTTGGTCTGGGCGGCGATCTCCTTGATCACGCTGGCGATGGAGGAGATCTCGTTGGTCCGCGTTTCCAGGGAGCGGATCATCTCCGCGGCCGAGGACACGGTGCCGGCGATGCGGTGCATCTCGTCGGTGGCGGTGGCCACCTTCTGCTCGCCGCTCTCGGCCAGGTTGGCGGCCGAGGAGGAGTTGTCCTCGGTGTCGCGCGCCGAATCGGAGATGTGGTTGATGGAGACGGTCATCTCCTCGATGGCCGCGGCCATGGAGGAGGTGGAATCGGCCTGGCGGTGCGCCGCCACGGCGACCTGGCCGGAGGCGTGGGAGATGCTCTCCGCGGTGTCCTTGAGGGTGTGCGCGCCGTTGGCGATCTGCCCCACCATGTCGCGGATCGAACCCAGCATGCGGGACAGGCCGTGCAGCAGGCTGCCGGGCGCGGCGCCCGGCACGTTCACGGTCAGGTCGCCGCTCGCGGCGCGCTCCATGATCGCCATCGCCTCGGCCGGTTCGCCGCCGATCTGGCGCAGCACCGAGCGGGCAATGACGATGCCCAGGCCGACGATCACCAGCAGAATGACGCCGCTCACCGCCAGGTCGACCAGCAGGCGCGACCAGAACGCGGTCTTGACGTCATCCACGTATACGCCGGCGCCGATCACCCAGTTCCACGGCTTGAAGGCTGCGGCGTACTGCAGCTTGTCCACCGGCACGGTACTGCCGGGGCGAGGAAAGGAGGTATCGGCGAAGCCGGCACCCTTGGCGCTGGCCACGGCGATGATGTCCCGGAGGGTGTAGCGGCCGGCACTGTCGCGCACTTCGCCGGAAATGTCGCGCCCGTTCCAGTCGGTGCGGATCGGGTGCATCACCGTGACGCCGTTGGTGGCCAGGATGTAGACGTACTCGGACTTGCCGTCCGCGCCGCCGAAACGCATGTGCTCCAACGCGCCCTTGGCGAGTTCCTGTGCCTCGGCTTCCGGCAGCCCGCCGGCCGCGGCGCGCGCATGGTAGCCGGCGACGACCTGCAGCGCAGACTGAATCACCGACTGCACCTGCAGCTTGCGGGCGTCCATCAGGTCTGCCCGGGTCGCCAAGGCACCCAGCACGACGGTGAGCGCGAGGCCGGCAAAGGCGGCCAGCACCATCAGGACGATCTTGGTCTTCAGTTTCAGCGAATCGAGCATGGCTGCCATTCTCACAGGAACACTACGGGCGCATCGGTCGGCCGGCACGCCTATGCGCACCGTTCTGCAGTTATCGGGTGCCTTTCTGATTAACTTTAGGCACCCCCCACGAAGGGGGCAAAGCCTCCTTCGCAGGCGCTCCGCAGGCGTCCCCCAGCGCCTGCCACGCCTCGAGCTTGCGCGCCAGGTCGAGCGCGGCGTGGGCCGGGCTGGTGGAGGGCAGGCGCAGCATCGGCAGCGCCGCCCATTCTCCCTGGGGCAACACGTGGCGGCGGTAGCAGGCTTCGGCCGCGGCGCCGTTGAAGAAGATGCTGCGGATGCCCGGATGGGCGGCGAGAAAGCCGCGGAAATCGTTGGGCACGATGCTGTCGGCGGCGATGGCCGAATCCAGGCTGCCCGGGCGCACGCAGGAGGCGAGCACGTCCCACAGCGCCACTCCGGCGGCCTGCAGCGCGGCCGCGCGCTCGGCGTAGGCGGCGCGCGGGTCGAAGCCGAACAGCGCGCCCATGATGGGCCAGAAGGCGTTGCGCGGATGGGCGTAATACTGCCCGGCGGCGAGGGAGGCCGCGCCCGGCATGCTGCCCAGCACCAGCACGCGGGCGTCCGGCGCGGCGATGGGCGGAAAGCTGAATACCTGGGTCATTGCGCCGCCTCCGCTGCGGGATAGCGCGCCAGTACGCGGTAGCCGCCGTCCGCCCCCAGGTCGGAGGCCGCCAGCACGTAGCCGGACACCGCCCAGCGCAGGGCTGCCGGCTTCTCCGGCGGGCGGGCGCCGGGCGCGCGGCGCGCCAGCGTGAGGTGGGGCCGGAAGGGGCGCGCTTCCACCGGCAGTCCGGCGCGGCGCAGGACCCCGGCCAGGGCTGCGTGCAGGGCGGCCAGCGGGGGCGGCACCGCCTCGGCTTCCAGCACGGCCAGGCCGCGCGGCCACGGCGCGGATCGGGTCAGTTCCAGTTCGAACGGGGAGAAGGGCACGGCCAGCGCGTCCGCCAGCGCGGGGACGCGGTCGCGCGCCACCGCGCCGATGAAGTGCAGGGTCAGGTGCAGCTTGTCGGTGCGCACCCGGCGCGCACCGGGTGGCCAGTGCCAAGCGTCGCGCGCGCGGGCGAGGGCCGAGCGCAGGCGCCGGTCCGGCCACAGGGCGAGGAACAGGCGCTCGGTCGGGGGAGGGGGTGCGGCGGACGCATTCACGCCCGCGATTCTATGTGGGAGCGGGCTTGCCCGCGATACCGCCCGCGGGAGGGAAGCGCCGCATCGCGGGCAAGCCCGCTCCCACCATTCAGTCGTCCGGCTGGACCTCGGCGACGACCAGGCCGATGGCCGCCCCGGGATCGGTGGTGAGGGACAGGCAGTGGTCGCCGCCGGCGATGTAGTACAGCGCCCAACCCTCGCCCTCCGCCACGGCCCTGAGGCGCGGCGGGACGTCGTCGTCCGAACAGGCGACGAAGCGCAGGCCGGGCCACTGCCTGCGCAGCGCCTCCACCGCGGTCTCGCCGTAGCCGTGGCTGGCGAGCGCCGCACAGGCGGTGTCGACGACCTCGGCGCCTATCATGCCTCGGCCTCGGCCGCGGGCACGAAGCGGGCCAGCGAACGCGCTTCCTTGCCCAGCGCGCGCGCGAGCCAGGGCGGCGGGCTGTTGAGCACCTTCTGCAACTGCCCCAGCACCTCGCGCGCCGCGCCGCCGGCGGGGAACTTGACCGGATGAACGCCGGCACGCACCACCTTGGCAGCGGCGGGGCCGCCGATGGATTGCACGTACACGAGCTGGCAGCCGGCCAGCAGTGCCGCGCGTGCGGTGTTGCGGTCCTCGGCGCCGTCGGCTTCCAGCGTGGAGCGCACGCCGGTGAGCCAGATGCCGTCCTCGGCCACGCGGTAGATCAGGAAGCGGTTGCAGGAGCCGAAGTGGCCGTCGAGCTGTTCGCCGTTGTTGGAGGCCACCGCCACGGTGAGCGCGGCGTCGCCCTGTGGCACGTCGGCTTCGGGCACTGGCGCGTCGTCGGACAGGCCTTCGCCCCACAGGTAGCGCACCGCGCTCTTCAGCGCGCTGGCTTCGACGCCGGGGTCGACGATCTCGTCGCCCTGCAGCATGGCCTTGAGGTCGGCCACGGTCATGCGCGCGAGCTTCTCGTCGGTGACCGGCAGGCCGAGGCGTTCGCCCAGCGCATGGACGAAGGCGGCGACGTTGACGCCAGGCAGGGTGCGCGCGGCCATGGCGATGCGCAGGGCGGTCTCGCGCGAGACCGGGCTGCCGGTGGGGGCGGTTGCGTTCATGGCGGTGCTCCTGGGTGTTCGGAGCGGTGCGGCGGCACCAGCCGCCCCACCGCGGGCGTCCTCGTCAGATGAAGACGATGGTGTTGTCGGCACCGGGGCAGACGGACACGCACTGGGGCTCGTCGTACCCGTCTTCGCACTCCGTACAGGTGTCGGCGTTGATCTTGAAGATGCCGCCCTTGTCGGTGATCGACTTGGTCGGGCACACCGGCTTGCAGTCGCCACAGGACGTGCATTCGTCAACGAGGATCTTGAGAGCCATGATGGGTCTCCTGGTGTTGAAAGATCATTCCGGCGCGTCGACGCGCTTGGCACGCAGCGACACGGGCAGCTTGGGCGGCGCATCCAGCGGATCGACATAGTAGGTACCGCCATTGGCCAGCTTCAGCTCGCCACCCCACTTGTCGGCCTGGTCGAATTCGATCGAGACGATGTTGTCTTCCAGGTCGCGCTTGGGCAGGTAGAACGACAGCCCGCCCGAAGCGGTCTTGCGGATCATGATGTTGGCCATGTGAACTCCTGAAGCGCGGGCCGCCCCCTTGCGGGGACGGCACCGCGCATCGACCGCGACTTAGCGAACGAGGTCGTAGTTGTAGTCGGTGGTCCCCATGCCGCGGGTCTCGTCGTCGAGCTTTTCCAGCACGGCGTTGACCAGGGTGGTGAGGATGTACATCGCGCCCTCGTAGCCCAGGGTGGTCATGCGGTGCAGATGGTGGCGGTCGAAGATCGGGAAGCCGAGGCGGATCAGCGGGACTTCGAACTGCGGACCCTTGTGGGCGGTGTCGCGCTGGATGTACTTGCCGTAGGAGTTGCCGATGAGGAAATCGGGCTTCTCGGTGAAGCACAGGCTGCGCATGTGCCACAGGTCGTTGCCGACGTACACCTTGGCCTTGGCGCCGAACGGGCTGGAGGCCAGCAGCTTCTCCATGGCCTTGCCCCAGCGCTTGTTGGCGTTGTTGGACAGCACGTGCAGCGGCTCGGCGCCCAGTTCCAGCAGGAACTGGGTCATGCCCATGACGAAGTCGGGGTCGCCGTACAGCGCGAACTTCTTGCCGTGCAGCCAGGTGTGGCTGTCCTGGATCATGTCCACCAGGCGGCCGCGTTCCACCTCCAGCGAGGCCGGGATTTCCTTGCCGGTGATCTCGGAGACCTTCATCAGGAACTCGTCGGTCCACTCCAGGCCCATGGGGATGTTGAGCTTGGGCACTTCGTGGTTCCAGGTGTTCTCGACGAACTTCCTGGTCTTCTCGAGCTGCCAGGGCTGCAGCAGGATGGTGTTGTGGGCGTTGGGCGCGTCCTTGATCTCATCCAGCGTGGTGCCGCCGGCGTACATGCGGTATTCGCCGTCCGACGGGGTGTCCAGCACCTCGGTGGGGTTGGAGAGGATGGTGGCATCGACGCCCATTTCCTTCATCAGGCGGGCGATGACGCGGTAGTTGCCCAGGTAGGTCTCGAAGCCCGGCACGAAGTTGAGCTTGCCGTTGCTGCCCGCCTTCTTGCCTTCCATGTGGTTGAGGGTGAAGTAGCGCGCGATGCCCTCGAACATGTTGTCCCAGCCGGTGGTGTGGCTGCCGACGAAGGACGGGGTGTGGGCGAACGGGACCGGGAAGTCCTGGGCGATGTGGCCTTCCTTCTTGGAGTTGTTGATGAAGGCGTTGAGGTCGTCGCCGATGACCTCGGCCATGCAGGTGGTGGAGACCGCGATCACTTCGGGCTTGTACAGCGCCTTGGCGTTTTCCAGGCCGTCGAACATGTTCTTCTGGCCGCCGAACACCGCCGCGTCTTCGGTCATGGAGTCGGACACGCAGGCGATCGGCTCCTTGAAGTGGCGGTTGAAGTAGGTGCGGAAGTAGGCCACGCAACCCTGCGAGCCATGCACGTAGGGCAGGGTCTTCTCGAAGCCCAGCGCGCACAGCACCGCGCCCAGCGGCTGGCAGGCCTTGGCGGGGTTGATGGTGAGCGCTTCGCGGGCGAAGTTGAGCTCCTGGTATTCCTTGGTGGTGGTCCACTCGAAGGTTTCGGCGATCTTGTCGTCGGGAACCTTCTCTTCGTAGAGGTCCTGCTTGCGCTTCAGCGATTCCTTGTAGTCATCGGCGCGGAACAGCGGATAGCACGGCTTGATGTCGTCAACGATCTGCATTTGAGGCTCCTTGGCCCGGCCACCCATCTGTGGACGCGGGCGTGAGGTTTGTTCCTTGCGGTACGGCAGCCCGCACTCCGCCCGGGCGGTACCCGAACGGGCCCTGCCGGAACCCCCGGGCCTGGCCCGGGGCGGACGGAACTGCGTGCGGCTGCCGAACCAGTCGGCTTTAGGCGGCGGCCTTCACTTCTTCGGGCGCGGCGCTCTTCTTCCACGGCGGGACCTGCTTGCCCCAGCACGGGTTGTTGAGCGTCATGTCCATGTCGCGCGCGAAGATCGCGAAACCGTCGTAGCCGTGGTACGGGCCGGAGTAGTCCCACGAGTGCATCTGGCGGAAGGGGATGCCCATCTTCTGGAAGATGTACTTTTCCTTGATGCCGGAACCGACCAGGTCGGGCTTGATGCGCTTGACGAACTCTTCCAGCTCGAAGCCGGTGACGTCGTCGTACAGCAGCGTGGCGTTGCCCATTTCCTTGATGGTGCGGTCGTAGTCGTCGTTGTGGGCGAACTCGTAGCCCGTGCCGACCACTTCCATGCCCAGGTCCTCGTAGGCGCCGATGACGTGACGCGGACGCAGGCCGCCCACGTACAGCATGACGCGCTTGCCCTGCAGGCGCGGCTTGTACTTGGCGATGACGGCTTCCATCATCGGCTTGTACTTGGCGATCACGCGCTCCGCGCCTTCCTTGATGTTGTCGTCGAAGAAGGCGGCGATGCGGCGCAGGGATTCCTCGATCTTGGTCGGGCCGAAGAAGTTGTACTCCATCCAGGGGATGCCGTACTTCTCTTCCATGTGCCGGCTGATGTAGTTCATCGAGCGGTAGCAGTGCAACAGGTTGAGCTTGGCCTTGGGGGTGTTCTCCATTTCGGCCAGGGTGCCGTCGCCGGACCACTGGGCGATCACGCGCAGTCCCATCTCTTCGAGGAAGATGCGCGAAGCCCAGGCGTCGCCGCCGATGTTGTAGTCGCCGATGATGGTGACGTCGTAGGGGGTGGATTCGAATTCCTTGCCGTCGCGGTTGGACAGCACCCAGTCGCGGATGGCGTCGTTGGCGATGTGGTGGCCCAGGGACTGGGACACGCCGCGGAAGCCTTCGCAGCGCACCGGCACCACGACCTTGTTGATTTCCTTCGCCGCCTTCTTGGAGACGGCTTCGATGTCGTCGCCGATCAGGCCGATGGGGCACTCGGACTGCACGGAGATGCCCTTGTTGAGCGGGAAGAGCTGCTCGATTTCGGTGATGATCTTGGCCAGCTTCTTGTCGCCGCCGAAGACGATGTCCTTCTCCTGGAAGTCCGAGGTGAAGTTGATTTCAGCGAAGGTGTTCACGCCGGTGGCACCGACGTAGTAGTTGCGGCGGCCGCCACGGGAATACTGGCCGCAGCCGACCGGGCCGTGGGAGATGTGGATCATGTCCTTGACCGGACCCCACACCACGCCACGCGAACCGGCATAGGCACAGCCGCGGATGGTCATCACGCCCGGCTGCGACTTGCGGTTGGAGGTGATGCACTTCTTCGACTGTTCGACGGCCTGGTCGTTGACCGCCAGGTGCTTGGCGCGGTCCTTCTTGGCCTTCTCGGGATAAACCTCGAGAACCTCCTGGATCAGGCTCTCGGTTTCTTCACGGGTGAGCGTAGACATCCTGCTTCTCCTGTTCGCGCCGGCACCAATCCGTGCACGGCGCGCGTAGGTTTGCTCGATACCCGGCGGCACGCTGGCGAGCGCACCGCCGGGCTGCTTCCTGCCCGGCGGCGATCAGGCAGCGGCGGCGGCTTCGGCGGCGGTCTTGCCGACGATGGACTCGTCTTCCACTTCCATGATGCCGAACTCCATCAGCAGCTCTTCGAGTTCGTCCATGGTGCAAGGCGTCGGGATCACGAACTTCTGGTTGGCGATGATCTTCTGCGCCAGGGCACGGTACTCGTCGGCCTGCTTGGCCTTGGGGTCGTACTCGATGACGGTCATGCGGCGGATTTCGGCGTGCTGCACCACGTTGTCGCGCGGCACGAAGTGGATCATCTGGGTGCCCAGCTTGGCAGCCAGGGCCATGATCAGTTCGTCTTCGCGGTCGGTGTTGCGGCTGTTGCAGATCAGGCCGGCCAGGCGCACGCCGCCGGAGTTGGCGTACTTCACGATGCCCTTGGAGATGTTGTTGGCCGCGTACATGGCCATCATCTCGCCGGAGCACACGATGTAGATTTCCTGCGCCTTGTTCTCGCGGATGGGCATGGCGAAACCGCCACAGACCACGTCACCCAGCACGTCGTAGAACACGAAGTCCAGGTCTTCGTCGTAGGCGCCTTCCTCTTCCAGGAAGTTGATCGCGGTGATCACGCCACGGCCGGCGCAGCCCACGCCGGGTTCCGGACCGCCGGACTCGACGCACTTGACGCCGCCGAAGCCCACGGACATGACGTCCTCGAGTTCCAGGTCTTCCACGGAGCCGGCTTCGGCCGCCAGTTCCATGACCGAGTTCTGCGCCTTGCTGTGCAGGATCAGGCGGGTGGAGTCGGCCTTCGGGTCGCAGCCGACGATCATCACCTTCTTGCCGGCTTCGGCCAGCGCGGCGACGAGGTTCTGGGTGGTGGTGGACTTACCGATGCCGCCCTTGCCGTAGATAGCGGCTTGACGAAGCTTTGCCATGATGCGTTACTCCTCTGTCGAAACGGGATTCGTGATTCGATCGTGTAGTACTGGACCACGGCCACTCTTCCGCAAGGACTGTGCCAATCCCGAAAACAACACATAACGCATTGAAATGAAAGAATTCATCGGCGGAGAGACGGCCGCCATCACGGCTGACGCATGCGACAAATCCCCTACAATTTGTAGGGCCACGGACATTCCCCCCGCCCTTGCCCGCCTGAGCGCACCGCCGGCCGCGCGGTTGCCCGTCAATCGCTGCAACCTGCCCGCGGAAGCCCTCGCCAGCCTGGCCTTCCAGCTCGCCCCCGTGCCCCTGGAGGTGGACGGCGTACTGCCGCTGCACGCCCCCCTGTTCGAACGCCTGTCGCTTGTCGACGATGCGACAGACCGCGCCCGCATCTTCATGCAGTACATGACCGCCCACTTCCTGCTCGACGACCCGCCCGCGCTGGGACTCACCGGCAGCGCCCGCGTAGACCGCAGCCGGCTGGACTACCTGCGCCTGCTGCGCGGCTGGCTGTTCGACTCCGAAGGACGCGAGGGCGCAGTGCTGAAAAGCTGGGTGGAATCCCGCTTCGGCCTCCTCACCGCCTTCCACCACGGCCCGCTGGGCGAAGCCGACGACCCCGCGCGCACGGCCTTCGAGCACGAACGCGCAGCGGGCCTGTACGGCACCGGCGCGCTCGAGGCGCAGGTGGACCTGCTCTACGCCTACACCCAGCACGAACTCGCGCGCCGCGACCCCGGGCGCAGCCACCTCACGCTATACCGCGGCCTCAACGGACGCGACGCGCTCCCCGAACTCGCACGCCTGCCGGACGGCTGTACGGTGGTGGTGCTCAACAACCTGAGTTCGTTTTCCGCCAGCCAGGAGCGCGCCGACGAGTTCGGCGACCGCGTGCTGGCCTGTGAGGTGCCCCTGCCCAAGGTGCTCGCCTTCTCCCGCCTGCTGCCCGGCCGGCTGCAGGGGGAGGACGAATACCTGGTGATCGGCGGCGTCGCCGCGGTGCGCCGGGTGGATTGAGGCGGGCCGGCGGCGGCGCCCGCCGGCCCGGACGGTGTTCGATCGCGGGTCAGCGCGGGTGGTGCTCGGCCACCATCGCGTCTATCGCCGCCAGCACCTCGGCACTGGCCGCTTCCGCCTCGCGCATCGTGTCCAGCATGCGCTCGCACAGCGCCGGGTCGTTCTCCCAGTCCTGCGCCAGCAGGCCCAGCACCCCGTGCACGCGTCCATGCACACGCTGGTTGGGTTTTTCCATGCGCGCGTAGGCGCCGGTGGCGGCGAAGCGCGCACGGCCGCTGCCTTCGTGGTACCAGCGCCCCAGCTCGGCCTCCCGTGCGCCCAGTGCGGCCCGCGCGGCCTCCTCGCCTTCGCCGTTGTGCTCGATCGCCACGTAGGCGTTCTGCATGTAGAGCACGTGGTCCAGCTTGGCGAGCGAGGCGTCCGACAGATCCCGCGCGCGGCCCAGCAGTTCCAGCGTGCGCCCGGAGGATTCGGCCAGGCGCTCGAAGTGGGCACGGAACTCGGTGGCCTGCCCCGCCGCCGCGGCCGACACCTCGCTGGCATGCCCGGTCTGGCCGATCATGCCGTCCACCCGCCCGCGCAGGCCCTCGATGATGCCGCCCACCTCGGCCGCGGCGCTCTTGGTGCGCTCGGCGAGCTTGCGCACCTCGTCGGCCACCACCGCGAAGCCGCGCCCAGCCTCGCCGGCGCGGGCGGCTTCGATGGCGGCGTTGAGCGCGAGCAGATTGGTCTGGTCGGAAATCTCCGCGATGATCAGGATGGTGCGGTCGATCTGCCGGCTGGCCTCGCCCAGTTCCTCGGCGGCGCGGCGCATCTCCGCCATGCGCGTGCCGATGCCCTCCAGCGCGCCGCCGATGGCCTCGGAAGTCTGCCGGCTATCGCGGGCGGCGGCGAGGTTCTCGTCGGCAATGCGCGTCACCTCGTCCATTTCACGGCTCACCGCGCTCAGGTCGGCCTGGTTGCCCTGCAGATTGTCGAGCAGTTTTCCCATGTTGAGCCCGTGCATGCCGGAACTCAGCCGGTTGCGCGCGATGTAGTGGGCGTTGTCCTCCATGGCCTGCAGGGCTTCGTTGACGCTCCGCAGCGATTCGGCGAACTGCCCGGGCATGGCGGCGGCGAGCGCGCGGCGGTGGTATTCGCCGCGCGCGGCGCGCGCAAAGCAGGTGGACACTTCCTTGAAGTAGGTCTCCACCAGATCGAGCATCTCGTTCAGTTCCCAGGCCACCTGGCCCACCTCCCCCAGCCTGGCGGTACCGGTGATGCGCTTGTGCAGGCGGCCCTGGCGCGCCTCGTGCAACACCGCGCGCATGCAGCCCAGGGCGCCCAGCGGGCGGCGGAACTGGCGCACCGCGAACACGGCGAAAACTGCCGCCAGCAGCGGAAACGCCACGTGCGTGTAATTGAAGCCGCTGCGCACCGCCTCCACCGCGGCCAGGGCGACGGTGATGGCGCAGAACACGCCGCACACCACGACGAAGCGGCGGGAGAGGAACAGCGAATGGTGGCTCTGGTGGTGGCGGCCCGCCTCGATTCCATGCGGCATGATGTACTCCTCAACCCAGTTGCAGGGCCAGCACGAAACGTTCGTAGGCTTCGCCGCCGAGGCGTTCGGCCAGCAGCGCGCGTGAAGCCTCCATGGCACGCGCCGGCCCGGCCCCGCGTTCCGCAGCGAGCATCTCGGCGTACAGGCGGGCGGCGGCCTGCACACCGCGCGCCGAGGGCCGGCGGCGCACGGAAAAATAACCCACCACCTCGCGGCCCGCCTCGCGGTCCGGGGTGACGTTGGCGAACACCCAGTAATGGTCGCCGTTGGCAGTCAGGTTCTTGACGAAGCCGAAGAACTCCTGCCCGGCCTGCAGGGTTTCCCACATCATCTGGAAAACGCCGCGCGGCATGTCCGGATGGCGCACGATGTTGTGCTGCACGCCCAGCAACTCCGGCTCCGCATAGTCGCAGATGCGCATGAAGGCGCGGTTGGCGTAGGTGATCCGCCCTTTCAGGTCGGTCTTGCTGACGATCTGCTCGTCCGCGTCGAGCATCACTTCGCGCCCGCTGATCACGATCTTGGTGTTCTTCACTCTGTTCCCCAAACCGCGGCGCTACCGTCCGCGGAAGCCTCCGCAGTCGTATCGGCACGACGAAAGTAATATTTAGCCCCAATGTCGGGTTTGTCGCAAAGACGACATGCCCGTGATCGTCAGATTTGCCACGAAGCCGCGGCGCGGCGGGGAGGAAGGCACGGGCGCCGGCATGGCATCGTTCTTGCGCGCCCATTCGGGACCCCACGCACAACCCGACAGGAAAACCCATGGACGCAACCCTCGCAGAGATCCGCGCCGGCCTCGCCGCCGGCAACGTGGTGCCCTTTCTCGGCGCCGACGTGCTCGCCGACGTGCGCCACACCCAGGACGGCCGCAAGATTCCCGCCACCAGCGACGAACTCATCCTGGCCCTGAACAACGGCCAGCCCATGGCCCCGCGCCTGATGTACGAATTCCCCCGCGCGGCCATGAACATCGAACTCAAGCGCGGGCGCAGCACCGTCAACCGGTCGTTGCTGGGCATCTACGGCGACAACGGCTGGAGCGAGGCCGCCGTGCACCGCTGGCTGGCGGAGCAGAAGCTGCCCTACGTCATCGACCTGAACCGGGACACCGGCCTGCAGAAGCTCTACGCCGACCGCCCGCACACGCTGATCGTGGGCACCGCGCGCATCGCCAGCGGCCTGCGCTACAAACTCTACCGCCACGACGGCCAGGCTTACGGCCCCGCCACGGCGGAAGAGAGCGAGATCGACACCTCCGCCCCCATCCTGTTCAAGCCCTGTGGCACGCCCTGGCCCGAACCCCAGTGGATCGCCTCCGACGCGGACTACGTGGACTACATCACCGAGCTGATGGGCGGCTTCGCCATCCCCCCCTTCCTCAAGGAACGCCGCCAGGGCCTCAAGTACCTGGTGGTGGGCGCGCGCCTGAACCGGGACACCATCCGCATGCTGCTGTCGGACTTCATCTACGGCGCGGCGCAGCCCTCCGGCTGGGCGCTGATCGCCGAGCCCAACGACAAGGAACGCCGCTTCTGTGCGCGCCTGGGCCTGACCGTGGTGGAAACCGACGTGCGCGACCTGGCCGGCCTGACCGAGACCGCGGCGGCCTGAACGTGATCGCCTTCATCGAGGACCGCCACGCCCTCGGCGTGGCGGACATGGACGCCACCCACCGGGAGTTCGTGGACCTGGCCGCCGCCCTCATGGCCGCGGACGACGCGCGCTTTCCCGCCATCGGCGAACACGTGAACGAACACCAGCGCGTGCTCGGCGAGCTGATGGCCTTCGGCCGCGGCGTGCAGGCCGGGCGGCTCAAATTCGCCCGTGCCTACGTGCAGCAGAGCCTGCCCGAATGGTTCGACCTGCACCTGTCCACCATGGACGCCGCGCTGGCCGCCCACCTCAAGCGCAGCGCCGCCACCGCCGCCTGATCCGCAGACCCCCGTGCCGGACGGCGCGCTACGATGGGAGCATTTCCCCCGTCGCAAAGGACCGCAGCATGAACACCCCCGCCCCCACCGATGCCCCCGAACGCCCCCAGGGCGAACCCGCCATCCGCACCATCGCCATGCCCGCCGACGCCAACCCGGCCGGCGACATCTTCGGCGGCTGGCTGATGGCGCAGATGGACCTGGCCGCCGGCAACGTCGCCGCCCGCCGCGCCCGGGGCCGCTGCGCCACGGTGTCGGTGGACCGCATCAACTTCCTGCAGCCGGTGTACGTGGGCGACGAAGTGAGCCTGTACGCGGACATCACCCGCATCGGCCGCACCTCCATGACCATCCGCGTGGAAGCCTGGCGCCGGGCGCGGGACGGCGAGGACCAGGTGCGGGTCACCGACGCCCACTTCGTCTTCGTCGCCCTGGACCAGGGCGGCCGTCCGCGCATCATCGGCCCCGGCCCCCAGGGCTGAGTTCCGCGACGGCGATGCCACCGGATTCCAGCGACCCCCTGCGCCCCTTCCGCCGGACGCTGCACGCCGGCCCCGAATTCTCCATCCTGCGCCTGGCCGCCCTCGCGGCCTGCGAGGACGGCGAACTCGACCCCGAAACCCTGGACCTCATGGCGCAACAGGTGGAAAGCGGCTCCCTGGCCCACGTCTGGCCGCCGCTGCTGTGGCCCGAGCTGCAGGTCGGCCTCATGGGCACCGCGCCCTCGCGCATGTTCCGCGTGCTGCGCCGCTGCGGCGCCCTGCGCCTGCTGCTGCCGGAACTCGACGCCCTCTGGGGCGTGCCCCAGCGCGGCCACGACACCCACCAGATCGACGTGGGCGACCACCAGATGCGCGTGCTGGACGAGGCCGCCCGCTGCGGCGCCCCGGTGGAAGTGCGCTTCGCCGCGCTGGGCTACAGCTTCGGCAAGTCCGATTCGCCGCCCGAGCACCTGCCCGACCACTACCGCCACATCGAGCGGGCGATTCCGCGGATCGATGCCGTGTGCGCCCGCCTCGGCGTCCCCGAGTCCTGCCGCGACCTGGCCCAACTCGCCGTGCTCGAACTGGAACGGGTGCACCGCGCCGCCGAAATGCGCGCCGGCTCCATCAGCGCCCTGCTGGAACGGGTGGCAGCCTTCGACCAACCCAACCGCTTCCGCAACCTGCTCACCCTGTGCGCCTGCGATTTCCACGCCTACCCGGGCAAAAGCGTCCTCCCCTACCCCAAGACCGCGCTGATGGAACGCGCCCTGGCCGCCACCCAGGCGGCCGTACCCGACGACGGGCAATCTCTCGCCGAAGCCCGCGCCCTGGCGGTAGCCCGGGCGCTGCGCTCCCTGCGCTGGGACGAGGCGGACTGAGACGGCACCGCCCTACAGCCGCTCGAAATCCGCCGCCATGCGCCGGCGCAGCGCCCCATCCGGCAGCGGCCCGGCCAGCGCCCCCATGTTCTCCCTCATATGCGCCGGCCGGGAGGTGGCGGGAATCGCACAGGTCACCGCCGGGTGCGAGATGACGAACTTCAGGAACACCTGCGCCCAGTTCGTACAGCCGATCTCCGCCGCCCAGCCCGGCAGCGCCACCCCCCTCACGCGGCCGAACAACCGCCCGCCGTCGAAGGGCCGGTTGATCAACACCGCGCAGCCCCGCTCCGCCGCCAGCGGCAACAGCCGTTCCTCCACTTCCCGATGTGCCAGGTTGTAGGTGAACTGCGCGAAATCCAGCCGCTCGCGCCGCAGGATGCGCTCGAACTCCCCGTGCCGGCTGCCGTGGGACGTGGTGATGCCGATGTGGCCCACCCACCCCTCCGCCTTCATGCGCTGCAGCGTCGGCAGGTGGGCCTCCCAGTCCAGCAGGTTGTGCACCTGCATCAGGTCGAAGCGCGGCAGCCCCCACAGCTCCCGCGAGCGCGCCATCTGCTGCTCGCCCATCCACCGCCCCGGCGTCCACACCTTGGTCGCCGAGAACAGCGCCCCCGCCCCCGGACTCTGGGGCAGCAGTTCCCCCAGCACCGCCTCCGCACTGCCGTACATGGGCGAAGAATCGATCAGCCGCCCGCCCGCGGCGAAAAATTCCTGCAGCACCTGCCAGCGGACCGTCATCACCTCGGTGTCGCCGCGATCCACGTCGAAGGTGATCCACGTCCCCATGCCGATGGCCGGCAGTCGCTCGCCGGTGGAAGGCACCGACCGCAACACCGGTTCCGCGGCCTGTACCACCGGCAGGCGCGGCAACTCCAGCGCACCCAGCGCCGCCAGCGCCAGAAAACGGCGCCGGGAAAACATGCGTCCATTCATCCGCCTTCCTCCTGCAAACGGCGCAAGTTCGACCGCCCCGGCGCGGGCACGGTTCAGGCGGCGGCGCTCACGGCAAGGCAGGGATGTTGTGCCATTCCGCACAACCCATGGATTTGCACGGCAGGCGAACGAACCGGAAAATACTCGTCCGGGCTAGAATGCCGCCACGGAGGTTCCCATGAATCTGGAATGGTGGCACTGGGCGGTCGGCGGCATCGTCCTCATCCTGCTGGAACTCGCGGTTCCGGCCTTCTTCGTCATCTGGTTCGGCTTCGGCGCCCTGCTCGTGGCCCTCGTCCTGTGGCTGGCGGACGGGCTTTCCCTCACCACGCAGATCGGCCTGTGGGCGGCGGCCTCGGTGGCCATGACGGTGCTGTGGTTCCGCGTCTTCGAAACGCGCCGCCACAAGACCCTGGCGGGCACGGCCGGCGGCGAGGTCATCGGCGAAGTCGGCCTGCTGGTCGGCGCCGTCGAGCCCTACGGCCGCGGCAAGGTCCGCTTCCAGCGCCCCATCCTGGGCCACGACGAATGGGTCTGCCTGGCCGATGCCGCGATTCCCGCCGGCGAGCGTGTGCGCGTGGTCGCCATCGAAGGCAGCTTCCTCAAGGTGGTCCGCGCCTGAACGGCCGGCACCGCCCCGTTTCCCCTTCCCTTTCCCGCATCCCTACCGGAGTCGCCGCATGAACGCAGGTCTCGCCATCGCCATTGCCTTGCTGGTTTTCGTCGCCGTCACCATCGCCAAGGGCGTGCGCATCGTGCCCCAGGGCGAGGAATGGATCGTCGAACGGCTGGGCAAGTACCACGGCACCCTCAAGCCCGGCCTGAACATCCTGATCCCCTACCTGGACAGGGTGGCCTACAAGCTCGTCACCAAGGACATCATCCTCGACGTGCAGGAGCAGGAAGTCATCACCCGCGACAACGCCGTCATCCGCACCAACGCCGTGGCCTTCATCAAGGTCACCGACCCGGTGCGCGCCGTGTATGGCGTCACCGACTTCTCCGAAGCCATCCGCAACCTCATCATGACCACCCTGCGCGCCATCGTGGGCGAGATGGAGCTGGACGAGGCGCTGTCCTCCCGCGACAAGATCAAGGCGCGGCTGCGGGAAAGCATCGCCGACGAGGCCGTGGATTGGGGCCTTACCGTCAAATCTGTGGAAATCCAGGACATCAACCCCTCCGACTCCATGCAGCGCGCCATGGAAATGCAGGCCGCCGCCGAACGCGAACGGAAAGCCGCCGTGACCAAGGCCGAAGGCGCCAAACAGGCCGCCATCCTGGAAGCCGAAGCCCGCCTCGAATCCGCCAAGCGCGACGCCAACGCCCAGGTCATGCTGGCCGAAGCCTCCGCCGAATCCATCCGCCGCGTGGCGGTCGCCATCGGCACTGAGAGCACACCGATGCTTTACCTGCTGGGGGAGAAGTACATCGCCTCGCTGGAACGGCTGGGTCAGGCGGGAAGTTCGAAAGTGGTGGTGCTGCCGGCGGATTTGCAGGAGACGTTGCGGGGGTTGGTGGGGAAACTTGGGGGGCGCGGGTAACGGAACCGGTTCTTGCGGCCCCTTCATAATTCACCAGATATTTTATCGTCAACCCACCGTTATTCAAGATCACTCAATGAGTTCTGCAAGGATGAAACTACTAATCGCCTTGTTCAGTTTTGCATTTGCTCTCAACGTCTCGGCGAACAGCCAGAAAAGCATTAATGGCACATGGATGGTCGACTTGGAAGCGACTGAGCGCACCGTGACGGCGATGACTCCAAGGAACGATGCCGCGGAGGTAGCACGAGGGTTCGTCGCGATGGGTGCGTACATGATATTCGTGACGCTCACCATAGACGATGACCTTGCTAAGCTTGAAGTACTTACCCCCGGCGAATCCAAGGACAACACCGAAGACGAGTTCAAACGAGAACTACAGAATGGCAATGATCGAAGCTATATCTCCACAGCCACGCCGTCAAAGGGCACGCTCACGATTACCGCCGTTAAGGAAGTGCTGAACAAATGCCCGCGGACCGATTTCGAGCGCGTATCAGTGACGGGCTTTCGACTTTGATGGCGTTTTTCGCTTCCGATCGGGTCGTCCTCGGGCTGTTGCCCTCCGTTTTTGCTC
>NZ_SSOD01000020.1 GCF_004801305.1 Pseudothauera rhizosphaerae
CCTCGTCGCCTGCATGCGCGTCCTCCTCATTCGTCTGAACGCCATGATCCGCCACCAGACCACATGGAGAACGGGCGACCCCCTGTAAGCCTGAACGACAAATCTGCTGCAGACAGTTGCTCCCACCCGACGGCGGCGCATCCGGGAAGATGACGTCATCCTCCAGCGGGATGGCGCGGCTGGCATCGCACAGTCTCTGAACAGAGACTATGCAAGTGTAATACATTCCGCTATCGTCCCGACCATTGCGAATGGATGTATCGGCGACGCGATGTGGGCGGATCGGCCCGTCGCCATCGACGCCGAAGTCCATTTCACCCCTTTGCTAACCCGGCAATCATTCAGGCAACACCGTTCGCCCTGAGCCCCTCGACAGGCTCGGGACAGGCTCTGTCGAAGGGCGTTGGCCCAAAGCGGGCTTCGACAAGCCTGTCCTGAGCGCAGCCGAAGGGCTCAGCCCGAACGCCGGGTTAATAAGCCGCGCTTCACCGCCAGCGAGCGCGACTTGGCCGCCCATGCCCTGCGCGGCCCCGAATGGCTCGCCCGATTCGGCTTCGCCCGCCGGTTTCCCCGTCTTCCTCCCCCGCCGTCCGTTCCCTCCCCCGACCCGCCATGCCTGTTCCGCCCCCGGGGCGGCCGGTTTCCCGTCCACATGAGAAAGCGGCATGGCAACCTTGATCCTCACCCACGCGCACCTCCTCGAAGCATCCCCGGCCACCCGCGCCCTGGCCACCCTCCCCGCAACCCGCCCCAGCCTCGTGGCGGTGGAAGCCGTCGCCGGCGCGGCGGAAGCCCGTGCCCGGCTCCTGGCCCACCGGCCGGAAACCGTCATCGTCACCGGACATCCCCCGGACGGCGACGTGTGCACCGCCGTGGCGCGCACCGCCGCCACGGAAACCCCCACCCGGGTCGTCTACCTCGCCGCCTGCGAAACGGCGTCCGGCGGGGCCGTACCGCCCCGGCCCCCCGGCATCTGCGCCATCCTGACCCGGGAAAACGACTTCGAGGACCTCCTCGCCACCCTGCTGCTGGTGCTGCATGGCGGCCTCTTCCCGTCCCCGCCTCCCCCGGTCGCGGCCGTCCAGGGCGAACGGCTCGGGCTCTCGCGCCGCGAACTCGAGGTGCTGCAAGGCATCGCCGCCGGGCAGACCACCAAGCACATGGCCCGCGCCCTGGGCCTCAGCCCCAAGACCGTGGAGACCTACCGCAACCGCCTGATGCAGAAGCTGGGCCTGGGCTGCGCCGCCGACCTCATCCGCTTCGCGGTGCGCAACGGCCTCGCGCCATGAGCGCTCCGTGGGTCGTTTCCTTACGCCCTTGTCGGCAATCGCCCGGACAGATGGAAACGGAGCCCGTCCCTAACATCGGCCATGCCATATGGCACAACCGTTCAACTTCAGCAAAGGAGCAACACCATGCCCGATCAGGATCAAGACACGCCCGAACAAGGCAGCACCGGCCAGCGCCTGCTCGACTTCGGCATCAAGGTCATCACCGAACAGGCCGCCAAGCTCATCGAGAACCTGCAGTTCCTCTACCGCCCGGCGGAGGGCTACGTCACCTGGCTCAACGACACGGACGAAACCGTCTCCGTCGAGACCTTCGACCAGGACGACGCCGTGCGCTGGGTGCGCTACGAGGAACGCAAGATCGCCCCCCACCAGGCGGTGCAGCTCACCGCCCGGGGCGAGCGCATCCACATCCTCGTCAAGAGCAACGGCTGCACCTACGACTGCGCCAAGGGACTGGCCTACCTGTTCGACGGCAACAACGTGCACACCAAGCAGTAAACCCTGTGCCCATGCGTAGGATCGTCAAGGTCTACGGATGGAACACTTCGATGGAATCAACAACGAAAGGGGTCAAAAATGCCAATGATCAAAACGTACGATTACGTAATCGTCGTGGCCGGAGCGCCGAATCACCAACCAATCAACTGGAACGCCATTGACGGATTCATCGTCGGGCCCAATCATGGTCCTGTTCCCGTCACCATCTTGAACCTCCAGTGGGATGACACTTCGGAATTTTGGTATTTCACGGTGACAGCCAAGGCAACATGCGCAGAGGCTCCGGAACTGAACGTGGATCACCTGACCTACCAGCCGGTCAACCATCCTCCCGAAAATCTGCTCATCTCGGGCTACGGTAACTAGAGTCTTCCTACCGACCAGGCCGAATGGCGGGAAACGGGCGGCCCAGCCGCCCGTTTCATTACGCCGAGTTGGATTAAATTATCAATTAAAATCAATTATTTAATGACATAGTCTCTGTTCAGAGACTATGTCGCTGCAATTCCCGTCGCTATCCTCCCACCATTTTATGCGCAGGCATTCGGGGGAGATGGCATGAACCGCAGCTACCGCACCGTATTCAATGAAAGCCTCGGCGTATGGCAGGCGGTATCGGAACACACGAAAGCACGCGGCAAGAGAAGTGGAACGCTCCCCGCCGCCACGCTGGCCTGCGCGGCGCTGCTCTCGCTTGCCGGGCCGGCCGCCGCAGGCGGCGGCACGGGCGGGGACGCCCGCCCCGATCCTTACCAATTCAGCGGCGGCGCGGGCGGCGCCAGCGTGGATACCGGCACGGGCGGCGCCGGCAGCTTCGGCGAACCCGACGGGGGAAAATGGGATGTCTCTCCCCGGGTCAGCAGCGCGGGCGGCGGCGGCGGCGCGGGCGCGGTGGGCGGCGACGGCGGCGGCTGGCGCGGACGCACCGACGAAAACCTGGCGCAGCCGCTGCAACCACCGGGCTACGATATGAACAACGCCGGTGTGGGCGGCGCCTCCGCCGGCGCCGATGGGGGCGACGCGTTCAACGCCGACTATGACGCCACCGATGTCACTGCGCCCTATTATCTTGGCCCCGCGGGCGGGGGTGGGGGCGGCGCGCACGGCGCCGTGAGCGCGGCCGCGACCGCCTTCGCCAGCGGCACGACCGCCGGAGGCAAGGGCGGGAAAGGGGGCAACGGCACGTTCGAGGGCACCGCGGGCGGCGGCGGCGGCGCGGGCGGCTACGGCGCAGTGCTCACGGGCAGCGGCAGCGGCAGCAGTGCCCGCACATTCCTCGGCGGTGCGGGCGGTGCGGGCGGGCACGGCTACATCTTCGGCAACGGCGGCGACGGCGGGGATGGCGGCATCGGCCTGCGGTTCACCGGAGCCGCCTCCTTCGCCAACACCGGCGGCATCGTCGGCGGAGCCGGGGGGATCGGCGGCAACAAGGGTTCCCTTTACGAAAGTGGCGCCGGTGACATCTGCATCGGCGCGGGGATCGCGGCCGGCCTCTGCGGCGGTCACGGCGGCGACGGCGGCGCGGGCGTTTCCGGCAGCGGCATCACCCTGACCAATAGCGGCAGCATCACCGGCGGCAATGGTGGCGATGGCGGTAAAAGCTGGAATTTGGACGGAACCGCCACCATAAACAGCATCGGCTTCGGCGGCGCGGGCGGCGTCGGCGTCATCGGCGCCAACATCACCCTGGTCAACAGCGGCAGCATCACCGGCGGCATGGGCGGCAACGGCAGCAACGGCAGCGTGCGCGCCAATGCCATCGAATTCACCGGCGGCACCAACGTGCTGGAACTGCAAAGCGGCTACGTCATCACCGGCAACGTGGCGGCGAACGGCACCAATGACACCCTGCGGCTGGGCGGCACGACGAACGGGAGTTTCGACATGTCCCAGGTGGGCGCGGCCGCCCAGTACCGGGGCTTCGAGGTTTTCGAGAAGAGCGGCAGTTCCGCCTGGACGCTGACCGGAAGCAACGCCTTCACCGGCGCCACCACGGTGACGGCGGGCGAATTGCGGCAAGGGGCGGCGGGCGCATTCGCCGCCAACACGGCCTATACGGTGAACAGCGGCGCGACGTTGAACCTGAACGGTTACGGCCTCACCATGTCGTCCCTGTCCGGCGCCGGCAGCGTGGCGCTGGGCAGCGCCACGCTGACCATCGACCAGGCGATCAACACGAGCTACGCGGGCGCGATCACCGGCACCACCGGCCGTCTCGTCAAGAGCGGCGCCGGCACCCTCACCCTTTCCGGCAACAGCACCTACGGCGGCGGCACCACGATCACCGGCGGCCTCATCAACTTCACCGGCCTCGCCAATTTCGGCAGCGGCACCCTCAGCCTGAACGGCGGCGGCCTGCAATGGAACGGCCACGCCACCGACGTTTCCGGCCGGCTCGCCGCCCTCGGCGCGGGCGGCGGCATTTTCGACACCAACGGCAACGACGTCACCCTGGCGAGCGACATTTCCGGCAGCGGCGGCCTGACCAAGCGCGGCAACGGCACCCTCACTCTTTCCGGCAGCAACGGCTACGGCGGTGGCACCACGATCGCCGGCGGCGCCCTGCGGGCCGGCAGCGATGCCGCCCTGGGCGATGCCTCCGGCGGCGTCACCCTGAACGGCGGCACCCTGCAATGGGGCACGGCCTTCGATTCGGCCCGCGCCATCGTGCTGGGCGGCAGCGGCACCTTCGACACCGGCGCCTACGCCGCCACCCTGTCGGGCGGCATCACCGGCGGCGGCAGCCTGACCAAGACCGGCGGCGGCACCCTCGCGCTCAGCGGCAACGGCAACTGGCAGGGCAATACGGACATCGGGCAAGGCCGGCTGGAAATCGATGGGGCCTACGTCAAGGGCGGCAACGGGGATGTCGCGGATTCGTTCTACTTGCGCGACACCGGCGGCGGCACCGCCGAACTGGTGGTGAAGAACGGCGGCACGGCGGATTTCGGCGAATCCTTCTCAAGTTACATCGGCTACCAGGGCAAGGGCGCGGCCACGGTCACGGGAACGGGTTCACGCCTGCTGCTCGGTTCCATCGCGCAGGTCGGCGCCAGTAACGGCGAGGGCACCCTGCGCATCGAGAACGGCGGCACGGCCCACGCCGTCAGTACCCTGGCCATCGGCGTGGGCGGTTCGTCCAGCGGCGCGGTCACGGTGAGCGGCACGGACTCCACCCTGGAGGTCCTGGTGGCCAGCAGTTATCTCCGGGTCGGCAGCGGCACCACCAACCATGCCTCGCTCACCGTCGAGAACGGCGGCCAGGTGAAGGCGTACCGGACGAGCATCGCCCTCACCCCCGCCAACAGCGTGGGCACGGTGAACCTGAACGGCAGCGTCGGCGCCCGTGGCGTGCTGGAAACCGGCTACGTCGAGGTCGGCAGCGGCGGGCGCCCGAACGTGGGCAACGCCACCCTCAACTTCGACGGCGGCATGCTGCGCGCCACCGGCGGCGAGAGCGATTTCCTGCGCAACTTCTACGACGGCGAGGTGACGATCGCCGGCGGCGGCGCCTTCATCGACAGCAACGGCTACAACATCGGCATCGCCGCCGGCTTTTCCGGCAGCGGCGGCCTGACCAAGCAGGGCGCGGGCACGGTGACGCTGTCCGGCACCAACACCTACAGCGGCGCCACTACGGTGGCCGACGGCACGCTGGCGGTGAACGGCAGCCTCACCAACTCGGCGGTAACGGTGAACAACGGCGGCAAACTGGGCGGCAGCGGCAGCATCGCCGGCGTGGTGACGGTGGCCGCAGGCGGCACGCTGGCCGCCGGCAACAGCCCCGGCACGCTCACCGTGGGCAGTCTGGTGCTGGATGCCGATTCCATCCTCGAATTCGAACTGGGCGACCCCACCGGCACGGCCGGCGTGGACAGCGACCTGGTCACCGTCACCGGCGACCTTGCGCTGGCCGGCAAGCTGCGGGTGACGCCGCTCGCCGGTTTCGGCGCGGGCAGCTACCGGCTGTTCGACTACGGCGGCGCGCTCACCGGCAGCGGCCTCGCCTTCGAGGTGATGCCGGTGGCCTACGACTACAGCCTGGATACCGCCACCTTGTACCAGGTGAACCTGCTGGTCTCCGCCGCCACCGCGCAGTACTGGAACGGCGGCGGCACCACGCCCCCGGGTATCGCCCAGGGCGCCGGCGGCAGCGGCACCTGGGACGGCGGCACCGGCAACTGGACCAACGCCGACGGCAACGGCAACGGCGCATGGAGCGGCAGTATTGCGGCGGTCTTTGCGGGCACCGCGGGCACGGTGACGATAGACGACGGCTTCACGGCCTCCGCCCCGGCGCTCTCCTTCCTCGCCGACGGCTACGTGCTCGCCGCCGACGGCAGCGGCCGGCTCGAACTCACCGGCGCGGCCACGGTGGAAGTGCTGGCCGACGGCGCGACCATCGCCGCGCCGATCACCGGCGGCAGCGGCCTGACCAAGAGCGGTGCGGGCACGCTGACGCTGTCCGGCAGCAACGACTACAGCGGCGCCACCACCGTTGCCAGCGGCACGCTGATGGTGGGCGGCAGCATTGCCAACTCGGCGGTAACGGTGAACAGCGGCGGCACGCTGGGCGGCAGCGGCACGGTGGGCGGCGCCGCGGTGCAGTCCGGCGGCCGCTTCGCCCCGGGCAACAGCATCGGCACCTTGAACGTCGCCGGCAACTGGACGCTCGGCACCGGCGCGACCTACGAGGTGGAACTGAAGGCGGGCGGCAATACGCCGGGCACGCACAACGATTTTGCCGCCATCACCGGCACCGCCACCGTTGCCGACGGCGCGATGATCGAGGTAAAGCCCGAGAACGGCACGGACGACGGCAGCACCTACACGCCCGGCCTCACCTACACCCTCCTCACCGCCAGCGGCGGGCTGACGGTCGATGGCAGCCAGATCGTGACCGACGACTACCCCTTCCTCGACTTCAGCACGAGTTTCGACGCCAACAGCTACTACCTGACCAGCGCACTCGTCGGCGGTGGTGGTGGTGGTGGTGGCGGCTTCTCCCTGCCCGGCCAGACGCGGAACCAGGCCGCCGTCGGCAAGGCCGCCTACGCCCTCGGGCTGGGCAACCCGCTGTTCAACGCGGTGGCGAACCTCACCACGCATCAAGTGGCCCCGGCCTTCGACGCGCTCTCCGGCGTGGAACACACGTTCGTGCCGACGCTGGCCTTCCAGGCCGTGCGCCGGCTTCACGGCCTGCTCGGCGAACGACTGGCCGGCGGCAGCGGAGGCCAGGCCGCGCTCGACGCCTTCGACGGGGTGAAACTCGCCCACGCCGGCAATCCCGCCGGCCTGTTCGATGCGCCGCAGAGACCGGCCGACGGCTTCTGGCTGCGCGCGCTGGGAAGCCACGGCCGCATCGATGGCGACCGCAACGCCAGCGGCGCGAAGCTCTCGGGCGGCGGCGTGGCGCTGGGCGCGGACCGCCGGATCGCCGCGGACGTGCGCGCCGGCCTCGCCTTCGCCTACAGCAAGAGCGAAGCGGACACCGACCACGGCGCGGTGGACGTGGACAGCGTCCAGTTGGCGGCCTACGGCCGCTGGCAGAACGACACCGCCTACGTGGATGCGAGCGTGAGTGCGGGCCGCCACCGCGCCGAAACCCGCCGCGACATCGCTTTCCTCGGGCAGCGCGCGGAAGCCGATTACGACGGCGACAGCGCGGCCTTCGCGCTCGAAGCCGGCCTGCCGCTCGCGCGCGGCGCGGCAACGCTCACGCCCTACGCGGGGCTCGAAGGCGCGCACCTGCGCCGCGAAAGTTTCACTGAGCAAGGCGCGGGCGACGCCAACTTGCGTGTGAAGAGCAGAACGGACGGTTCGCTGCGTTCCGGCCTGGGCGTGCGGTGCGCCTGGGAAGGCGCGCGGTTGTCGCCGGCCATCGATCTGGCGTGGGTGCATGAGTTCGGCGACGCCAAACGCCGCATCGCCGCCGGCTTCGCCGGCACGGCGGACTTCCGCATCGACGGCCCGGAACTGGACCGCGACCGCCTGGCACTGGGCCTGGGGCTGACCGCCTGGACGGGCAAGGCAGCGCGGCTGGACGTGGGCTACCGGGGCGAGTTCGCCGGCTCGGACCGCGACCATGCCGTCGCAGCGACCTTCAGGTGGGCGTGGCGATGAACGGGTTCACCAAAACGCCGTCGCTGGCGGCCAGTTCCTTGATCTTGCGGTGCGCGGAAGCGGGCAGGCGGATGGTCAATGCCCGGATTTATCGCCGAAATGCCGATCCAGCTTGTCCAGGAACGCCAGCCCGCGCTGCGGATCGCCGCTGGCGGCGGCGGCGCGGAATTGCGCCGCCAGATCGTGTTGCGCCAGCGCCACCGTGGCCAACTCGTCCAGCAAGCGGTTCACGCTCACATGGCGGCTTTCCGCCAGCGCCTTCAAGCGGGCGTGCTTGTCATCGGGAATACGCAAGGTCACGGTTGACATGTCAGTGCTCCTTCAAAAACTCGGCGGGCGTCTGTATCCGCAAGGCCGGAAAACGCAGTTCGGCGCGGCGGAAATCGCCCGTGTTGTGCGTCACCACCGCATCGGCGCCTGCCGCCACCGCCAGTTCCAGCACATGGTTGTCGGCCTCGTCCGGCAGATTGGGCCGCCAGAGGAAATACACATCCACCAGCCGCGCGGCGGCCATCAGGTCATGAAACAAGGCCGCGCGCTCCTCGCCATCGAGCGGCGATTTGCCGAGCAATTCATGCCGCCCCAGCAAATCGCGGTATTCGGCGAACAGCGCCAGCGACATGCACACCTCGTAGCGACCGGCCAGCCAGCCCCGCAGCACCTCCCGCGCCGCGCCGTCCGCGCTCAAGAGCGCCGCGACGAAAACATTGGTATCGACCACCACCCGTTTCATGCGCCAAATGATAGCGCCAGCGATAGCACCGAATCAAGCCAAACCTGAGGTCCCCCCCATGAACCACACCTACAAACTCACCCGCAACACCGCCACCGGCCAGATGCAGGCCGTGCCCGAAACCGCAAAGTCCCATGGCAGAGGCGGAAGCGGCGCTGCCCGGAATCCCGCGCTGAAAACCGCCGTCGGCACGGTGCTGACGGTTTTCGCCCTGGGCGCCGCGGCAACGGAGGCGCCCAAATGGGGACCGCACATCGACCTCGAAGCCAAACCCGGCAACCGGCGCACCCTGCGTGAAGCCGATCTGTTCGTGCCTGTCTGGCAGAATGCCGACACCCTCCTCTTCGCCAACCTGCGCGGCCGCTTCGACAACAGACACAGCCGCGAGGGCAATCTCGGCCTCGGCCTGCGCCGCATGCTGGACAGCGGCTGGAACGTCGGCATTTACGGCTACCTGGACCGTCGCCGCACGGAGTTCGACAACCATTTCAACCAGGCCACTGCCGGGTTTGAAGCCCTGGGACCGGACTGGGATTTCCGCGCCAACGTCTATCGCCCCACCGGCGACAAGGCACGCGAGTTGAACACCGTCGGCGGCGGCGCCTCGACTGCGGCGCTGTCCGGCACCACCATCACCGTCACCACGCCCGGCAGCACGGCTTATGAGGAACGCGCCCTCAAGGGCTACGACGCCGAAATCGGCTGGCGCGTCCCTCTGTTCGAAACCGAGGGCGCGCGGCAACTGCGTCTTCATGCCGGCGGCTACCGTTTCAGCGATGCCGGTACGACGGTCAGCGGCCCCCGGATCCGGGTCGAACTGGCCATCGAGGACCTCGCCTGGTTCGGCAATGGCACGGCCCTCTTTCTCGGCGCGGAGGCGCAGAAGGACGACGAGCGGGGATCACAGAACTTCCTTTCCCTGCGCCTGCGCATCCCGCTGGACAAGGAGACCTCCCGTCCGGCGCAACGCTCCATGCAGGAACGGCGCATGACCGCGCCGGTGGTGCGCGACGTGGACATCGTCGCCCAGCGCCGCGTCAGCCGCGTCATGCCCACGCTGGTGGAAAGCGTGGATGCCGCCACGCCCACGCCCGCCGTCACCACGGCGAGCGGCAGGACCGTGACCCTGCTGAGCAGCGAAACCACCGCCGGCAATCAGTTGCAGGCCGTCTTCGACGCCGCCGGGAACGACAGCACCGTGGTGCTGGCGGGCGACTTCTACACCGGCGCCACCGCCCTGCACAACGGCCAGAGCCTGCTGGGTTCGACGGCGCTGACGGTGACCACGGCTTCGGGGCGGCGCGCCACCGTCACCACGCCGGCTGCCGCCATCAACGCCTTCGTGATCGGCTCGACCACGCCCGCCGTCTCCACGGCGGCGCCCGGCAGTTCCCTGAGCGGCGTCACCGTCAACCGCACCGACATTACCGATCCGGCTAGCGGCGTCACGCTCACCATGGCGGGCGGCACGCCCGTGACCCTGCTGAGCAGCGAAACCACCACCGGCGCCAACTTGCAGGCCGCCCTCAACGCCGCCGGGAGCGGCAGCACCGTGGTGCTGGCGGGAACCTTCAACACCAACACCACGGTGGCGGTACAGGCCGGGCAAAGCCTGCTCGGCGCCGGCGACCTCACCGTCACCACCGCGTCGGGCCATACCGCCACCATCGCCGCCCCAGGCGCCACCCTGGACGTCACCACCGGTTCGACGACACTCTTCGGCGTCACCATGGAGAACGGCGCCGTCCTCTCCGGCCTGACGATCGTCGCGACATGGAGCGGCGGCGGTACCCCGACCGCGGTCACTGCCCAGGGTTCGTCGAACGTGACCATCACCGACAACACCATTGTGGCGACAAGTAGCAGCTTCGGTGCCTGGGGTGTGGACGCGCGGAGAACGACCGACACGGTGATACGCGGCAACACCATCACCGCGCAGGGGGGGACCGGCGCGGGGATCGCGATCATGGCGGACGGCGTAAGCGCCGGCGCCGCGACCGTCAACCTGACCGTGGCCGACAACACGATCGACGCCGTGGGCGGTTTTTCCGGCAATGCCGTCTTCGGCAACGCCTTCACCGGCTTCGCGGCGGGATCGACCGGCAACACGGCGATCCACGGCACCTGCACATTCACCGGCACGCCGTCGGGCGCCGTCGGTTTCACCAACATCTCCTGCCCGTGAGCGCCGTTCCGCCGCACCCCGGCCTGCCCTGCGGCTGAACGGAGGATGCCCTTGGTTTAGGCACATTGCGAAGAATTCGCCGAATATCCACGATAATCAACGACCTCGGCCGTTCGCGCCGGGGAGGGGATGGGGCCGGGACGGTCGGACTGCGACCGGCGGCCATGCAGACAGTCTGAGGGGAATATGAACACCAACGGTTCGGTACGTTGCCGCGCGATGGCGCGCGCGGCCAAGGAAAAGCGCGCACGCGCCTTGCAGACGGGCATGTCGGCCTTGACGCTGGCCGCCGCGCTTTGCGCACCGCCCGCGCGGGCGCAATTTGTCGATATCGCTACGACTGGAAACGTCATTTCCGGCAGTGGCGGCACCATCAATGGCAGTGCCCAGGCTTCGCCGTGGAATGTCGGCGGCGGTCTGCTTGTCGGAGATGCCGCCGCCGGCAGTCTCAGCATCGAGAGCGGCGGCATGGTCAACAATGGCACCGGCGGCATCGGCGACGGCGCCGTCACCGTCACCGGCGTCGGTTCCACTTGGACGAATACCGGCACACTGATCGTCGGCTATGCCAGCGGCCGCACCGGCAGCCTCCGCATCGAGAACGGCGCCACGGTCAGCAACGGCACTGGCTATGTCGCCAGCGGCGGCAGCGGCACCGTCGTCGTGGCGAGCGGCGGCACCTGGACGAATACGGCCAGCCTGAGTGTCGGCGACACCGGCGGCACCGGCGACCTCAACATCGAAAGCGGCGGCACGGTCAGCAGCAACGGCACCGGCAACATCGGCCGTACCAGCACCGGCATCGTCACCGTGACGGACGGCGGCACCTGGACGAATACGGGAGAGTTGCGCCTCGGCTTCCTCGCCGCCGGCAGCGGCACACTCAACATCGGCAAGGACGATCTTTCCGGCACCGCCGGCACCGTCACCGCCACCCGGCTGACCGGCGGCGCCGGGTCCGCCACGGTGAACTTCAACCAGACGGACGACATCACCTTCGCCGTGCCCATCGAGGGCAGCATCAACGTCAACCAGCGCGGCAGCGGCACCACCACGCTGACCGGCACCAACACCTACGCCGGCGGCACCACGATTACCGGCGGCTTCATCAATTTCAGCACCGGCGGCAATCTCGGCACCGGCAACGTCACGCTCAACGGCGGCGGCCTGCAATGGGCCGCGGGCAATACCACCGACATTTCCGGCAGGCTGAATGCCTTGGGAGCGGGCGGCGGCACCTTCGACACCAACGGCAACGACGTCGTTTTCGCCACGGCCGTCACCGGCACGGGCGGGTTGACCAAATCCGGCACGGGGACTCTCACGCTCACCGGCGGCGGCAGCTACGGCGGCGCCACCGCCGTCAACAACGGCACGCTGATCGTCGACGGCGGAGACATCCAGAGCGCGAACGGCTATCTTTCCGTCACCAACACCGGCGGCGGCAATGCCGCTTTCACCGTCCGCAACGGCGCCGAGGTCGTTCTGGATGCTGTGGGGGGCACTTCTCGCGTCGGCGCTGGCGGCGAGGGCAGCCTCACCGTCACGGGCGCCGGTTCCACGTTGCGGCTGGCGGGCAACCTGAACATCGGGCAGACCAATGCGAGCGGCGACGGCACGCTCACCGTCGCCGACGGCGGCAAGCTCGTCAGCCTCAACGGAGGGATCGGCGTCGACGGCGCCACCGGCCAGGTCACCGTCACCGGAAATAATTCCTTGTGGGACCTGGGGCAGACCGGCGGCCATCGCATCACCCTTGGCGGCGACGGCGGCAGCGGCGCGCTGACGCTGGCGGACGGCGGGCGCGTCTCGGCGGACGAAGTCCACCTTACCGGCAACGCCGGCTCGCCTGGCGCGGGCATCCTGCACCTCGACGGCAGCGCTGGCGCCCGTGGCGTGCTGGAAACCGATTTCGTCGAGGCGGGCTTTGGCGGCACGCGGGTCGGCGGTTCCACCGCCAACGTCGCCTTCGACGGCGGCATCCTGCGCGCCACCGCCGACACGGCGGATTTCCTGCGCGGCTTCAACGCCGGTGAAGTGACCATAGCGAACGGCGGCGCCTTCGTCGACAGTAACGGCCACGCCATCGGCATCGGCGTGGGCCTGGCCGGCACGGGCGGCCTGACCAAGGCCGGCGCGGGTACGCTGACGTTGACCGGTGCCAGCACCTACACCGGCGCGACCACGGTCGCCAGCGGCATCCTGGCCGTCGACGGCCAGATCGGCGGCACGCTCACCGTGCAGTCCGGCGGCACGCTGGGCGGTTCCGGCACGGTCGCCGACGTGAGCGTCGCCAGCGGCGGCACGCTGGCCCCCGGCAACAGCCCCGGCCTGCTCACGGTGACGGGCGACCTGACGCTCGCCCCCGGTTCGACCACCGTGATGGAGATAAACGGTACGAACCGGGGCGCCGACTACGACGCCATCGACGTCGCCGGCACGGCCACCCTGGACGGCACGCTCGATCTGGTCTTCGGCTACGTGCCCACCAACGGCACCCAGTACCGCCTCATCCAGGCCGCCAGCATCGTCCCGGCGGGGGATGCCGCCACCGGTTTCGCCAGCATCACCAGCAACCTCGGCGCCGGGCTGCTCGCTACCCCGGTCATCGACCCCGCCACCTTCGACATCGTGATTTCCCTGGCCCAGCAGGACTACCTTGCCGTGGCGGGTCCGCTGACGCGCAACCAGTCCGCCGTCGCAGCCAACCTGGACAGTTTCTCCACCAGCGGCCAGGCCGCGGGCCTGATCGCCGGGCTGAACACGCTGGCCGCCAGGGCATTGCCCGCCGCCTTCGACACGCTCTCCGGCGTGGAGCACGGCTTCGTGCCTGCCCTGGCTTTCCAGGCCACGCGCCAGTTCCACGGCCTGCTGGGCCAGCGACTGGCCGGCGGCGTCGGGCAGACCGCGTTCAACGCCTTCGACGGCGCGAAACTCGCCTACGCCGGCAACAACCTGGGCAGTCTCGCGGACGACACCCCCGCCGGCGACGGTTTCTGGCTGCGTGCGCTCGCTGCCGACGGGCGCATCGACGGCGACGGCAACGCCCGCGGCGCCGACACCTCCAGCGGCGGTGTGGCCATCGGCGCCGACCGGCAGGTGAACGGCAGCCTGCGCATCGGTGCCGCCTTCGCCTACAGCCGCGGCGAAGCCGACACCCGCAGCGGCGACGTGGACCTGGACAGCTACCAGCTCGCCGCCTACGGCCGCTGGCAGGGAGAACGGTTCTACCTGGCCGGTTCCGCCGGCTACGGCCGCCACGAGGCGGACGCGCGCCGCAACATCGCCTTCCTGGGTGCCCGTGCCGATTCGGACTACGGCGCCGACAGCTTCACGCTGGCCGTGGAAGCCGGCCGCACCCACGCGCGGGCGTGGGGCAGCTTCACGCCCTATCTGGGCCTGGAAGCGGCCGTCCTGCAGCGCGAAGGCTTCACCGAATCGGGCGCGGACGACGCCAACCTGAAGGTGAAACGCCGCACGGACGATTCCCTGCGCTCCAGGCTCGGCGTGCGCTACGCCTGGCAGGGCACGCGCTTCGCGCCCAGTGCCGACGTGGCCTGGGTCCACGAGTTCGGCGACGACCGCGGCCGCATCGCCGCAAGCTTCGCGGGCGCACCGGCCGCGGCCTTCCGCATCGACGGCCCGGAACTGGACCGCGACCGCCTCGCGCTCGGCCTGGGGCTGACGGCGTGGGCGGGCAAGGACGCCCGGCTGGATCTCGCCTACCGCGGCGAGTTCGCCGAATCCGACCGGGAGCACGGGGTGGCGGCCACCTTCCGCCGGGTGTGGTGAGCTTCATCGACAAGTGAGCTTGTCCGCGATTGCCGGGCGAAACGCCCCGCGATCACGGATGAGCCTACGACCTTGGTACAAGTGGCCGCCGCGCCGTTTCAGGTTAACTTACTGTGAAAAACCCTGCCGGCGTCCAGAGAATGTTGGCCGATAAATATCGTTCCCGTACCATCCTGTCCTCCCTTTTGCACCGCATCCGTTCCGCTTCCTCCCCCCTGCGCTGGCTGCTGCTGGCGCTGGGGCTCGCCGCCGCCACGGCAACGGCCTCGCTGGCGCAGGCGCAGCGTGACCTGCTGTCCTCCCTCTTCCACCGCCACACCGCCGTCATGATGTTCATCGAGCCCGAGAGTGGCCTCATCGTGGACGCCAATGCGGCCGCCGAACGCTTCTACGGCTACGGCCCGCGTGGACTGACCGGCCGCAGCATCGACGAGATCAACGCCCTCGACCCCTATGAAGTCGCCGCCGAACGGGCACAGGCGCGTGCCGAGCAGCGCAGCTACTTCGTATTCCCGCACCGCCTGGCGAGCGGCGAAATCCGCACCGTGGAGGTGTATTCCTCGCCGGTGCGGCTGGACAACGGCCAACTGGTGCTGTTCTCCATCGTCCACGACATCACCGGCAAGCGCGTCGCCGAGGCCGACCTGCTCGACTACAGACACCGCCTGGAAGAACTAGTCGGACAACGTACCCGCGAAGCGGGCGCGGCCCAGGAGCGCACGCGCAACGTGCTCGCCGGTGCAGTGATGGCCCAGTTGGCGCTCATCGCACTGCTGCTCGTCAGCATCGTGCGCCAGCGCCGCAGTGCGTGGGCGCTGGCACGGCACGAGGAGCAACTGGGCACGCTGATCGACGCCCTGCCCGACGTGATCCGCCTGAAGGACGGCGCCGGGCGCTGGCAGCAGGCGAACCGCTATGCGCTGGAGCTGTTCGGGCTCACGGACGTGGATTACCGCGGCCGCACCGACGCCGAACTCGCCTTCCGCCAGGGCGATGCGCGCCGCGCCCTGCTCGGCCACGAGCAGTCCGACGAGGAGGCCTGGCAGGCCGGCGCCGCGCTGCGCATCGAGGAGAACATCCCCACCGCCAACGGCCAGTGCATGGTGTTCGACACCATCAAGGTGCCGCTCTTCCACACCGACGGCAGCCGCAACGGCCTGGTGAGCATAGGCCGCGACATCACCGAGCGGCGCCACGCCGAATCGGAGATCGAACGCCTGGCGTATTTCGACTCGCTCACCGGCCTGCCCAACCGCCACCTGCTGCTCGACCGCCTGGCCCATGCGCTGGCGGTGGCGCAGCGCTCCGGCCACCACGGCGCCCTGCTGCTGCTCGACCTGGACTACTTCAAGACCCTCAACGACGCCCGCGGCCACGAAATGGGCGACCGCCTGCTCAAGGCGGTCGCGGAGCGCCTGCATGAGGGACTGCGCGCCAGCGACACCCTGTCTCGCTTCGGCGGCGACGAGTTCGTGCTGCTGTTGCCCGAGATCGCGGCGTACGAGCACCAGGCCGCCGACATGGCGCGCAACGTGGCGGAGAAGATGCGCAGCGTGATCGGCCTGCCCTTCGACATCGGCGGCCAGCCCATCGCGCTGGGCGTGAGCATAGGGGTGACGCTGTTCCCGCCCGCCCAGGGGGGCGAAGCCACGGAGCTGATCAAGCAGGCCGACACCGCGCTGTACCAGGCCAAGGCCGCGGGACGCAACGCCGTGCGCTTCTTCGAGCCGGAGATGCAGGCGCGCGCCGAGATGCGCTTCACCCTCGAAACCGAACTGCGCCAGGCCATCGACCAGAACGAGCTGCGCCTGTACGTGCAGCCCCAGTTCGACGCCGAGCGCCGCATGCGCGGCGCCGAGGTGCTGCTGCGCTGGCACCACCCGCGCCGCGGGCTGATCCCGCCCGCGAGCTTCATCCCCATCGCCGAGGAAACCGGCCTGATCGTCGAACTGGGCGACTGGGTGCTGCACCAGGCCTGTCGCCTGCTGACCTCACCGCAGATGGCCGGGCTGCCGCTGCGCCTGTCGGTGAACGTGAGTCCGCGCCAGTTCCACCGCACCGGCTTCGTCGGCCGCGTGCGCGACATCCTCGCCGACACCGGCGCGGACCCGGAGCGGCTCACCTTCGAGGTCACCGAGAACCTGGTCATCGACAAGGTGCACCAGACCGTCGCCACCATGTCCGAGCTCAACGCCCTGGGCATCCGCTTCTCGATCGACGATTTCGGCACCGGCTACTCTTCGCTCTCCTACCTGAAGCGCCTGCCCATCGACGAACTGAAGATAGACCGCAGCTTCGTCCGCGACGCACCGAGCGACCCGAACGACGCGGCGCTGGTGGACGCCATCCTGTCCATCGCGGCCCTGCTGCACATCGACGTGGTGGCCGAAGGGGTGGAAACCGAGGAACAGGCCGCCTTCCTCGCCGCCCGCGCGCCCATGCTCTATCAGGGTTACCTGTACGCGCGGCCGGAACCGGTCGAAGCCTTCCTCGCCCGCCTGGGCGGCATCCCGGCGGCCGGATGCCCTTCCAACGGCGGGGACGGGCCGGCCCTGTAGGAGCGGCCTTGGCCGCGATGCGGCCTATGGACAAACGAAGGCCGCATCGCGGGCAAGCCCGCTCCTACCTGGGGTTTCTCAGACCACGCCCTGGGCCAGCATGGCGTCGGCCACCTTGACGAAGCCGGCCACGTTGGCGCCGTCCACGTAGCTCACCGAACCGTCGGCGCGCCGGCCGTACTGCAGGCAGGCATGGTGGATGCCGCGCATGATCTCCTGCAGGCGGGCGTCCACCTCCTCCCGGGTCCAGGACAGGCGCATCGCGTTCTGGCTCATCTCCAGGCCCGAGGTCGCCACGCCGCCGGCGTTGCTGGCCTTGCCCGGGGCGTACAGCACGCCCGCGCTCTCGAACACCTTCACCGCCTCGGCGGTAGAGGGCATGTTGGCGCCCTCGGCCACGCACACCACGCCCTGCTTCACCAGCGCGGCGGCATCGTCCGCGTCCAGTTCGTTCTGCGTCGCACACGGCAGCGCCACGTCCACCGGCACGCGCCAAGGCCGTACGCCCGCCACGAAGCGGGCACCGACCCGCTCCGCGTAGTCGCGCACCCGGCCGTAGAGGTGGTTCTTCACCTCCATCAGCACGGCGAGCTTCTCCGGCGTGAAGCCGTCCTCGTCGATCGCGGTACCGCCGGAATCCGACACCGTGACCACCCTGGCGCCGCAGGCCATCGCCTTCTCCACCGCGTACTGCGCCACGTTGCCCGAACCGGACACCGCCACCCGCAGGCCTTCGATGCTGCGGCCGGTGTGGCGCAGCATCTCCTCGGCGAAATACACGGTACCGTAGCCGGTGGCCTCGGGACGGATCAGCGAACCGCCGAAGGGCAGCCCCTTGCCGGTGAAAACGCAGTCCGCGCGGTTGGAGAGCTTCTTCACCATGCCGGCCATGAAGCCCACCTCCCGCCCGCCCACGCCGATGTCGCCGGCCGGCACGTCGGTGTCGGAGCCGATGTGGCGGTACAGCTCGCTGACGAAGGCCTGGCAGAAGCGCATCACCTCCCCCGGGCTCCTGCCCTTGGGGTCGAAGTCCGAACCGCCCTTGCCGCCGCCCATGGGCAGCGTGGTCAGGGCGTTCTTGAAGGTCTGCTCGAAGGCGAGGAACTTCAGGATGGAGAGGTTCACCGAGGGGTGGAAGCGGATGCCGCCCTTGTACGGGCCGATGGCCGAGCTGTGCTGGATGCGGTAGCCGCGATTGACCCGGACCTCGCCCTTGTCATCCACCCAGGACACGCGGAACAGGATGGCGCGCTCGGGTTCGAGCAGACGGTCGAGCAGGCCGTGTTCCGCGTAGCGCGGATGTTCGGCGATATAGGGCCAGATGCTCTCCATGACCTCGGCCACCGCCTGCAGGAACTCCGGCTGGCCGGGATTGCGCTCCTGCACGTAAGCGAGGAACTCTTCCAGGTTGTGATACTTCATCCTCTCTTTTCCTTCCCGGCCCTCGTGGGCCCGCAATGCACCAAAACCATGCATTTTGTCGGAAAAGAGGATGGAGCGCACCAACTTTGCGCACACCTGCACTACATCGGTGCAACCAACGAACCGATCGCGCGACGGGGCTCCGTTTCAGCGCCGGCGCGTGCGCGCGGCTTCGATCAGCGCGGCGATGTCGGTGTTGCCCTGGGCGCGCGCCCAGGCGTCCGCGGTCAGGCCGCGGTCGTTCTTCAGGTCCACGTCGGCGCCGGCGGCGAGCAGGCGGCGCACGACGTCGATGTGGCCGTTGCGTGCGGCGATCATCAGCGGCGTGGCCTGGTTGGGCGCCGGCGCATCGATCCGCGCGCCACTCGCCAGCAGCTTGTCGACGAGCGCCGTGCGCCCCTCGAAAGCCGCGTAGTGCAGCGGCGTCCAGCCGTCCTGATCCACGGGCGCGCCGGCTGCGAGGAGCAGGTCGGCGACGTCCTCGTGCCCCTTGAGCACGGCCAGCATCAGCGCCGAATCGCCGGCGAGGTTGCGCAGCCCGAGGCTGGGCCGGTAACGCAGCAGGGTTTCCACGGTGGCCTTGTGCCCCTCCCTCGCGGCGAGCATGAGCAGGCTGTTGCCCTGGGCGTCCACGGTGTTCGGGTCGATGCCGCGGGCGAGCAGCGCGGCGAGCTGCCGGGTATCGCCCAGGCGCGCGGAACTGAGGGAATCCTCATAGCTGCTGCCCTGGGCGGCGGCCGCGGCCACGAACAGGCAGGCGAGCACGGCCACGAGCAGGCGCGGGAAACCGTACGGACGAAGGATGGAGGTATCAGTGGCGGGACGCATGGCGGAACAACCTGAAGAAGTTGTCGGTGGTGGCCTCGGCGATGCGCTCCAGCGGCTCATGGCGCAGGCGGGCGATCTCCTCGGCGACATGGACGACGTAGGCCGGCTGGTTGGTCTTGCCGCGGTATGGCGTGGGCGCGAGATAGGGCGAATCGGTCTCGATCAGCAGGCGGTCCAGCGGCACGCGGGCGGCCACTTCCTTGAGCGCCGTGGCGTTCTTGAAGGTGACGATGCCCGAGAATGAAATATAGAAGCCCAGGTCCAGTGCCGCATCGGCCACTTCCTGGGACTCCGTGAAGCAGTGCATGACGCCGCCCGCTTCACCCGCCTCTTCCTCCCGCATCAGGCGCAGCGTGTCGGCGGCCGCGTCCCGGGTGTGGATGATCAGCGGCTTGCCCGCGCGGCGGGCGGCGCGGATGTGGGTGCGGAAGCGCGCCCGCTGCCACTCGGGGGCGTCCTTGTGCCAGTAGTAGTCCAGCCCGGTCTCGCCGATGGCCACCACGCGCGGGTGGTCGGCCAGGGCCAGCAGGCGCACCTCGTCCGGCTCCTCGCAGTCGGCGTTGTCCGGGTGCACGCCCACCGAGGCGTACAGGTTGGGATGGCGCTCGGCCAGCGCCAGCACGGCGGGAAAATCCTCCAGCTTCACCGACACGCACAGGGCGTGGCCGACGCCGTTGGCGGCCATGGCCGCGAGCACTTCGGACTCGCGGGCGATGAGGTCGGGGAAATCGAGATGGCAGTGGGAATCTACGAACATGCGCGGAGGAAAAAAGACGGACGCCGCGGCGTCCGGACAGCGATGGGACCGGCCGCGGGCGTGAGGGTTCGCAGGGGCCGGCGCGCCGGCCGGCGTTCAGAGGGTGTGGGTGGGGCGGTTGGAGCCCAGATGGCCGGCGAGGATCTGCTCGATCTTGTGCTTGACCGCCTTGCCGGATTCGTCGTCGCTGAAATGCACGCCCACGCCCTGGGTCTTGCCCCCCTGCGCGCCGTGGGGTGTGACCCACACCACCGTGCCGGCCACTGGGTGCTTGGTCGGGTCGTCCATCAGTTGCAGCAGCATGAACACCTCGTCGCCCAGGTTCTGGCCCTTGGGGGTGGGCACGAAGATGCCGCCGTTGGTGAGGAAAGGCATATAGGCGGCGTAGAGCGCCGACTTGGAGTTGATGTTCAGCGACAGCACGCTGGGGCGTGCCACCTGGGGCCTGGCCTGCTCACTCATGATCTGGGTCCGGTTAGAGCGCGCGCGTAGCGCATCAGCATGTCTTCCAGCATCAACCGGGCATTGAGCGGATGCTGGGCGACCCGGCGAATCTGGATGAATTCATTGTAACAGTTGTTTACCGCGGCAATGCTGGTGCGCGCGGCCAGCGCGGCCAGCGTGCTTTCCTGCGCCGGGAAGAAGCGCACCCGGCCCCCCAGTCGCAGCGCAACGAGATCGGCCACCCAACGCTGCATCCAGTCCACCAGGGCCGGCATGTTGAAGCCGGCGGCGAGGGCTTCCTTGGACTTGAGCCAGCTTTCCCACTGTCCGGCCAGGCGCAGCGGGTCTTCGCCCGGCAGGCTGGCCACGTCGCGTACGAAGCGGGCGAACAGGCTGCCCGCGCCCTGCTCCGCCAGCCGTTCGGCTGCCAGCGGCAGGCCGCCGGTGAGCGCGAGCAGCGCGCCCGCATTGGCGTCGCGTGCAGCCAGCCAGGCGCCCAGCGCCTCCGCGGACGGGCGCGAGAAGGACCACTGCTGGCAGCGGCTGCGGATGGTGGGCAGCAGACGCCGCGGCGCCGAGGACACGAGCAGGAAGATGCAACCCGCCGGCGGTTCTTCCAGCAGCTTGAGGAGTGCGTTGGCGGTGAACACGTTCATCGCCTCGGCCGGGTCCAGCACCACCACGCGCCGGCTGCCGTGGTGGCCGGTGACGCTGAGGGCTTCCTGCAGTGCGCGGATCTGCTCGATGAGTATCTGCGAGGATTTCGCCTTGCCGGTGCCCGCCTCGGCTCCTTCACCCTCTTCCGCTTCGGCGGCGGCTTCCGCCTCCGGCACGATGCGCAGCAGGTCCGGGTGGTTGCCCGACAGGCGCCACTGGCAGGCCGGACAATGGCCGCAGGCATGGCCGTCGGCGCCCGGCGCATCGCACAGCAGGCGGGCGGCGAGTGCCTCGGCCAGGTCGCGCTTGCCCAGGCCCGGCGGGCCGACGAAGAGCAGCGCGTGGGGCAAGCGCTCGCCCAGGTCGAGCAGGCGCTGCCAGACGGGCACGAGCCAGGGCTGGATCATGGGAAGAAGCGCTCGGCGACGATGGCTTCCAGCTCGGCGCGGATGGTCTCCGGCGCCCGGTCGGCGGCGATCACCCGCACCCGCGCCGGGTCGCGCCGGGCGCGCAGCAGGTAGGCGGCGCGCACGCGCCCGAAGAAGTCGCGCTGTTCGCGCTCGAAGCGGTCGGGGGCCGTGCCGGTGGCGGCCACGCGCGCGGCGGCGATCTCCGGCGGCAGGTCGAAGACCAGCGTGAGATCGGGCTGGAAGTCCGGATGCACCCAGCGTTCGAGGGCCTCGAAGCGCGCCTCGTCCAGTCCGCGTCCGCCCACTTGGTAGGCGTAGGTGGCGTCGGTGAAGCGGTCGCACACCACCCAGCGCCCCGCAGCCAGCGCCGGCAGGATGCGCGCGGCGAGATGTTCCCGGCGCGCGGCGAACATCAGCAGGGCCTCGGTCTCCAGGTGCATGGGCTCGTGCAGCAGCAGCTCGCGCAGGCGTTCGCCCAGGGGCGTGCCGCCCGGCTCGCGGGTCTGGTCCACGTCGAGGCCGCGCCCGCGCAGCAGCTCGACCAGGTTGGCGATCTGGCTGCTCTTGCCCGCGCCGTCTATGCCTTCGAACGTGATGAAGCGCGCCCGGGTTGCCGTACCGTTCAACTGCCGTTACCTCCGCGCTGAAAGCGATTGACCGCCCGGTTGTGATCGGCGAGGTTGCGCGAAAACTCGCTGCTGCCGTCGCCCCGGGAGACGAAGTAGAAATACTGGGAAGCGGTGGGCTGCAGCGTGGCACGCAGCGATTCCATGCCCGGCATGGCGATGGGCGTGGGGGGCAGGCCGGCGCGGGTGTAGGTGTTCCAGGGGTGGTCCGTGTCCAGGTGGTGCCGGCGCAGGCGGCCTTCGAATTGCGGGCCGTAGCCGTAGATCACGGCCGGGTCGGTCTGCAGGCGCATGCCGATGCGCAGCCGGTTGATGAACACCGAAGCGACCAGCCCGCGGTCCTCGGGGCGGCCGGTTTCCTTCTCCACGATGGAGGCCAGGATCAGCGCCTCGTAGGGCGAGGCCAGCGGCAGCCCCGGCTGGCGCTCGTCCCAGGCGCGCCGCAGGCGCTCCTGCATGGACTGGTAGGCGCGGCGGTACAGGGCCAGCGCGCCCGAGTGCTTGTCGAAGACGTAGGTGTCGGGGAAGAACAGCCCTTCCGGGTGCGCCTCGGCGGCGCCGACGCGCTGCAGGAGTTCGGCGTCCGTCAGCCCGGCCGCGTCCTGCGTCAGGTAGGGATGGGATTCGATCGCCGCCCTCACCTGATGGAAATTCCAGCCTTCCACCAGGGTCAGGTCGGCCTGGGACACGTCGCCGCTGGAGAGCTTGAGGACCAGTTGCCACAGCGTCAGCCCCTCATGCACCTCGTAGCTGCCGGCCTTGAGCAGGCGGGCCTTGCCGCTCAGGCGGGCGACCCAGTACAGCACGCGCGGCTCCACCGCGACGCCGGCCGCGGCGATGGTGTTGGCGGCCTGGCGCATGTTGTGGCCGCGCTGCACGGTGAAGTCGATGACCGGCGCGGACAGCGCGAGCGGGCGCGTGCCCACCCACCAGGCGGCAGCCGCCGCGAGTCCGGCGAGCACGGCGATGATCAGGACGAGACGGAACAGGAATCTCATAGGAACGGATGTTGGCTGCACGGCCCGTGCAGCGGATAGACCCAGGCCCCCGCCGGGGGCGCACTATAATACTTCACCTTGCCTGCCGCACGCCCGACCCTCCTACAACGCCAAACCTGCCCCCGACCCATGAACACGACCTGGACCGAATACCTTGCCCAGGCCGGCGCCACCCTCGACGCCGGCCAAGTCCGCTTTCCCGGCGCGCCGGATGAAGGCGCCACCGTCGCGGTGCCGCTCACCCACCTCGGCCTGATCCGCAGCCGCGGGGAGGAGTCCGCCCCCTTCCTGCACAACCTGCTGTCCAACGAGGTCAACAAGCTGGCCGAGGACGCCGCCACGCTGAACAGCTTCAACACGCCCAAGGGCCGCATGCTGGCCAGCCTGCTCATGTGGCGCGAGGCGGACGGCCACCTGATCGCCCTGTCGGCCGACATCCTGCCGGGCATCCTGAAGAAGCTGTCCATGTACATCCTGCGCAGCAAGGTGAAGCTCACCGACGCCAGTGGGGAATTCGCCCTGATCGGCGTGAGCGGCCCCAAGGCCGCCGACGTGCTCGCCGCCGCGGGCCTGCCCCGGCCCCAGGAGCCCATGCGCCACGCCGCGGCCGGCGACGGGCGGGTGGTCCGCATCACCCAGGACAGCTACGTCGTCGCCGCCCCGCTGGCCGACGCCCCGGCGCGCTTCGCCGCGCTGCGCGAGGCCGGCGCGGCGGCGGCCGGCACCGACGCGTGGACGCTGGCGATGATCCGCGCCGGCCTGCCGCTCGTCACCGCCGCCACGCAGGAAGCCTTCGTCGCCCAGATGCTCAACTTCGAACTGATCGGCGGGGTGAGCTTCCACAAGGGCTGCTACCCCGGCCAGGAAATCGTCGCCCGCACCCAGTACCTGGGCAAGCTCAAGAAGCGCACCTTCCGCGTGCACATCGAAGCCGGCGCCGCCCCCGCACCGGCCACCGATCTCTACGCGCCGGACTTCGGCGAGCAGTCCGCCGGCCAGCTCGTCAATGTGGCGCCCGCCCCCGGCGGCGGCTACGAGGCCCTGGCGGTGCTGCAGGTGAGCAGCCACGAGGGCGGCGAGGTGCACGTCGGCGCAACGGACGGCCCGCGGCTCACCTTCCTCGACCTGCCCTACGCCCTGGGCTGATCCGGCAGCATGTGCCTGATCGCGCTGGCCTGGCAGGCCCATCCCGACTACCCGCTGGTGGTCGCGGCCAACCGGGACGAGTTCTTCGCCCGGCCCGCCGCGGCGGCGCACTGGTGGCCGGACCTGCCCGACCTGCTCGCCGGGCGCGATCTGGAAGGTGGCGGCACCTGGATGGGCGTGAGCCGCGACGGCCGTTTCGCCGCCCTGACCAACTACCGCGACCCCAGCCTGCGCCGCGACGGGGTGCCCTCCCGCGGCCTGCTGGTGCGCGACTGCCTCACCGCACCGGAGGCCGCCGAGCCCACGCTGGCGGGCATCGCCCGCCATGCCGACAGCTACGCCGCCTTCAACCTGCTGGTCGGTGACGGCGAGCGCCTGGGGGCCTTCGAGAGCGTCACCGGCCGCATCCACATGCTGGCGCCGGGCATCTACGGCCTTTCCAACCACCTGCTCGACACGCCCTGGCCCAAGGTGCGCCAGGCGCGCGAACGCCTGGCCACGGCGCTGGGCTCGCAGCCGGATGAAGAACTGGACGAAGAGGCCATCCTCGCCCTGCTGCGGGACGGCACCCCGGCGGCCGAAGCGGATCTGCCGCACACCGGTGTGGGCGCGGAATGGGAGCGCTGGCTGTCCCCCGCCTTCATCCGCGCCCCGGGCTACGGCACGCGCTGTTCGACCATGCTCACGGTGCGCCGCGACGGGCAGGTGCGGCTGCGCGAATGGACGTGGACGGAAGACGGTGACCTGGCGGGCGAAGCCACCCACGGCTTCGCGATCGACGGGAGCGGGCAGGCCGCCTGAAACGCACGAACCCTACCAGCGCCGCCGCATGCAGCGGTGCGCGATGCCCGCTTCCATGAACACCTCGCCTTCCGGCGCGAAGCCGTGGCGGCGGTAGAACTCCAGCGCCTGCACCTGGGCGTGGAGCACCACCTCGCGCAGCCCGCGCGAGCGCGCCTCGGCCACCAGCGCCTCCAGTACCCGCCCGCCGGTGCCGCAGCCGCGTGCGTGCGCCGCGACGGCCATGCGGCCGATGTGCCCGTCCGGCAGCAGACGCCCGGTGGCGATCACCGCGCCGGCGGCGTCCTGCGCCACCGCATGGCGGCTCAGCGGGTCGAATTCATCCAGTTCGAGCTCCGGCGGCACGCCCTGTTCGACCACGAACACCGCGGTGCGCAGCGGCATGACCAGTGCCTCGGCCCGGGGCCAGTCCAGGATGCGCAGCGTCTCGGCAATCCCTTGGACGGCCATCGCTCAGTCTCCGATGTCCACCGCGGTGCCCGCGGGCACCAGGTCGAACAGTTCGATCACGTCCCGGTTGCGCATGCGGATGCAGCCGTGGGAGCGCGGCACGCCCATGGGCTGGTCGTCGCCGGTGCCGTGGATGTAGATGTAGCGCCGCATGCTGTCCACGCCGCCGAGGCGGTTGCACCCGGGCTCGCAGCCGGACAGCCACAGGATGCGCGACAGAATCCAGTCCCGTTGCGGCTGGACGGCGGCCAGTTCGGGGGTCCAGCATTCGCCGGTCGGACGGCGGCCGCGGAACACCGTGCCGACGGGTGCACCGGCGCCGAGGCGGGCGCGCACCACGTGGCGGCCGCGCGGCGTGCACCCGCTGTCCTGCAGTTCGCCCGGGCCGTTGGCCGCGGTGGACACGGGATAGCGGCGGATGCAGGCGCCGTCCTCGCCGAACAGCGCCAGTTCCTGGCGGGCGAGGCTCACTTCGATGCGCACGGCGGCCGTCCTCAGGCGGTCAGCGTGCGCCCGCGGCGCGCGGCGAAGAAGCCGGACAGCAGCGCGCCGCATTCGTCGGCCAGCACGCCGCCTTCCACGATGGCGTGATGGTTGAGGCGCTTTTCCTGGAACAGGTCGATCACGCTGCCGGCCACGCCGGTCTTGGGGTCGCGCGCGCCGAACACCACCCGGCGCACGCGCGCGTGCATGATCGCGCCGGAACACATGGCGCACGGCTCAAGCGTGACGTAGAGGTCGCAGCCCGGCAGGCGATAGTTGGCCAGGCGCTCGCCGGCGTCGCGCAGCGCCATCACTTCGGCGTGGGCGGTGGGGTCCTTGCTGCGGATGGGCTGGTTGAAGCCGCGCCCGACGATCTCGCCGTCCAGCACCACCACCGCCCCCACCGGCACCTCGCCGCAACTGCCCGCGAGCCTGGCCTGTTCCAGTGCGGCACGCATGAAATCCTCGTCCGTCATCGAATCGCCCTGCAATGCAAGCCGACAGTGTACCCGAGCCGGGCGATCGCGCTGCACTGCAGCTTGCGGGCCGGGGCGCCGAGGGGTATACCCGGCTGCGGATTCCCCGAACAACGCACTGCTACGACCATCGTACTATCCATCGACCATGGATGACTCCGCCTCCACCCGCGGCCAGCATGAAGGGCGCAGCCTCGCGCCCTTCCTCCGCGGCCTGCTGTGCTATGTCGTCACGGCAATAGGATGGAGCATCCTTGCGGGCCCGCTGGCCGCGGCCACGGGCCTGCAGCAATCGGCCCATTACGTCTGGCTGTGGGGTTTCGTCCTCCTCGCCCCGCTGATGGCCTGCATCGTCGCCGGTCCGTGCCGCTTCGCGGGTTCCGGCGCAGCCCCCGCGGCCGAACCGGAAACCGACACCCTGCGGCGCCTGGAAACGGAATCCTCGCGCTACCAGACGCTGGTCGAGAACCTGCCGGTGGGCATCTTCCACTACGACCGCGAGTTGCGCATCACCGAACTCAACCGCCGCTTCGCCGAAATCCTGCACGTGCCGCGGCGGGCGCTCCATCGCCTGGACATGACCACGCTGCGCGACCAGCGCATCCTGGAACCCCTGCGCGCCGCGCTGGCCGGCAGGCCCGCGCGCTACGAAGGCGAGTACGCGGCCACCCTCTCGGGGCGCCAGCTCCGCGTCACGCTGCGCGCCACGCCGGTGTTCGACGCCGACGGCCGGGTGACGGGCGGCGTGGGCATCGTCGAGGACGTCTCGGCCCAGCACGAGGCCGAGAGCATGCTGCAGGAAGGCGAAACCCGCTACGCGCTGGCCATGCGCGGCACCAACGAAGGGTTGTGGGACTGGAATCCCCAAAGCCGTTCCCTGTTCCTCTCCAGCCGCCTGCTGAGCATCCTCGGCGCGGAAGGCGATCACCTGCGCACCACCAGCGACGAATGGCTGAAGCTGATCCACGTGCAGGACCGCGCCCATTTCCAGACCGCGCTGATCGCCCACCTCAAGGGGCAGACGCCCCATTTCGAGTGCGAATACCGCCTCCTCGACCGCAGCGGGGAGTTCCGCTGGGTGCTCGCGCGCGGGATCGCCCAGCGCGACGGGAACGGCATCGCCTACCGCATGGTCGGCTCCATCGGCGACATCACCGAACGCAAGCGCGCCGAAGCGGGCATGCGCGATCTCAACCGCGAACTCGAGTCCCGCGTCGCCGAACGCACCGCCCAGTTGAGCGCGGCGATGAAGGAGCTGGAAGCCTTCAGCTACTCCGTGTCCCACGACCTGCGCGCGCCGCTGCGCGCCATCGACGGCTACAGCGCGATCCTCGCCACCGACTACGACGCGGCCTTCGACGACGAAGCGCGCCAGCTCTTCCAGCGCATGCGCGCCGCGGTGCAGCGCATGGGCATGTTGATCGACGATCTGCTCGACCTGGCGCGCGTGTCGCGGCAGAGCATCGCCTGCCAGCCGGTGAACCTGTCCAGCCTGGTCGCCGAAATCGCCGCCGACCTGCAACGCGACGAGCCGCAGCGCAAGGTGAGCGTGGAGATCGAACCCGGCCTGCACACCCATGCCGACCCCAGCCTGCTGCGCATCGCGCTGGAGAACCTGGTCGGCAACGCGTGGAAATTCACCGCCCGGCGCGACGACGCCGCGATCCGCTTCACCCGCAACGCCGGCGACGGCGGCGAGGACGTGTTCTGCATCGAGGACAACGGCGCCGGCTTCGACATGCGCTACGCCGACAAGCTCTTCGGCGCCTTCCAGCGCCTGCACCACGAACGCGACTTCCAGGGCACCGGCATCGGGCTGGCCACCGTGGCCCGCATCGTGCAGCGCCACGGGGGCCGGATCTGGGCCCACGGCGAACCGGGCAAGGGCGCGCGCTTCTGCTTCACCCTCGGCAACGCCGCCGCCGAAGCCGCCGCGCCAGCCGGCGAAGCCCGCCGCCGGGCCTGACCGGCGCCCGCCGGGACGCGCGATGAACGGCACCATCGCCAACCGCCACGCCGTGGCGAACCTAATGCAGACCGTGCTGCTGGTCGGCGTGCTGCTGGCCCTGTCCGGGCTGGCGGGCTACCTGCTGTTCGGCCGCGCCGGGCTGTGGGGCGCCCTCGGTTCCGGCCTGCTCGCGCTGATCCTCGAACCGGCCGCCGCCTCGCGCATGACGCTCGCCCTGTACGGCGCCCGCCCCTTGGGCCGGCACGAGGCCCCCGAGCTGTGGCGCATGCTCGCCACGCTGGCCGACCGTGCCGGCCTGCCCGCCGTGCCCGTTCCCCACTACGTGCCCAGCCCGCTGGTCAATGCCTTCGCGGTCGGCCGCCGGCAATCCTCCGCCATCGCCGTCACCGACGGCCTGCTGCGCACCCTGGACGCGCGCGAGGTGTTCGGCGTGCTGGCCCACGAAACCGCCCACATCGCCCACGGCGACCTGCGCGTGATGGGGCTGGCGGACTTCGTCAGCCGCATGACCGCCCTCCTCGCCCTGAGCGGGCAGATCGGCCTGCTGCTGTCGCTGCCGGCGCTGCTGCTGGGCGAGGCGGCGGTGAACTGGCCAGCCCTGCTGCTGCTCGCCTTCTCGCCCCAACTCGCCCTGCTCGCCCAACTGGGCCTGTCCCGCGTGCGCGAGTTCGACGCCGACCGGGCCGCGGCGGAACTCACCGGCGACCCGGAATCGCTCGCCCGCGCCCTCGTCCATATCGAGCGGGTGAGCCGCTCCTGGCGCGCCTGGCTGATGCCCGGCTGGGGCAACCCGGAACCGTCCTGGCTGCGCACCCACCCCGCCACCGGGGAGCGCATCGGCCGCCTGCGCGAAATGGCCCTGCAGGCCGCCCCCGCGGCCTGGCCCGGCACCGCCCTCTCCGGCCCCCATGGTGCAGCCGTGCCGCCCCGTCCGCGCTGGTGGCCGGGCGGGCTGTGGCGCTAGGGTCTCGCAATCCGGCACAATCGCCGGTTCATGTCGATTGCTGAAGGACTACGGATGAGCCCACGTCGGCTGCACCTGCCGGGGAGCCTGGATTGAGCGTGCCGGGACGGCTGGAGGTGCTCCGGGAACGGGATTTCACGCTCTTCCTGAGCGCGAAGCTCCTGGTCACGCTGGCCGCAGAGATGGTCAGCGTCGCGGTCGGCATGCAGGTCTATGAACTGACCGGCGACCTGCTCGCCCTGGGGCTGGTCGGGCTGGCCCAGTTCCTGCCCTTCGTGGTGCTGATCCTGCCCGCCGGCCAGGTCGCCGATCGCAAGGAACGCAGCCGCATCATCGCCTTCTGCTTCGCGCTGCAGGGGCTGGCCTCGGCCGCGCTGCTGGGCATCACGCTGGCGGACCTGCGTGCGGTCGGCCTGATCTACGCGGTGCTGGTGCTGCTCGGCTGCGCGCGGGCCTTCATGATGCCGGCCAGCCAGGCGGTGCTGATCAACCTGGTGTCCGCGCCGCGCTTCGCCCAGGCGGTGGCGCTGCATTCCTCGTCCTTCCACGTGGCGGTGATCGTCGGCCCGCTGCTGGGCGGCGTGGTGTATCTGGGCGGTCCGCATGCGGTCTACGTCGCCTCGACCACGCTCTTCGCCTGCGCGGTGCTGCTGATGAGCCGCGTGCGCAGCGGCGTGCACCACTTCGAGACGCAGGAAGGCTCCCGCGGTGCCGGAGCGGTGTTCGAGGGCCTGCGCTTCGTGTTCTCCCGCCCGCTGGTGCTGGGGGCGGTGTCGCTCGATCTGTTCGCGGTATTGTTCGGCGGCGCGGTCGCCCTGCTGCCGGCCATGGCGCGGGACGTGCTGCAGGTGGACGCCGCCGGCCTGGGCCTGCTGCGCGCCGCACCCGCGGCGGGCGCGGCACTGGCCGCCGTGGCGCTGGTGTGGCGGCCGGTCCATCGCCACGTGGGGCGCTGGATGTTCGGCGGAGTGGCGGTGTTCGGCGCCTCGATGGCGCTGTTCGGCCTGTCGGCGAGCCTGCCCCTGTCGGTCGCGGCGCTGGCGTTGAGCGGCGCGGGCGACATGGTCAGCGTCTACGTGCGCCAGATCCTGGTCCAGCACGAGACGCCGGATGCGATCCGCGGGCGGGTCAGCGCGGTCAATGCGGTGTTCATCGGCGCCTCCAACCAGCTCGGCGATTTCGAGTCCGGCGTCGCCGCGCGCCTGCTCGGGCTGGTGCCCGCGGTGGTGTTCGGCGGTGCGGCCACGCTCGCGGTCGCCGGGGCGTGGATCAGGCTCTTTCCGGTGCTGGCGCGGATGGATCATTTCCCCCATCTGCGCCCGGCAGGCTCCCTATAATTCCGGCATTGTTTGAAGCGAGGCCCGATCCGCCATGGCGTTCCACGCCGACCTGCACGTGCACTCCAAGCATTCCCGCGCCACCAGCCGCGACCTGGACCTGGAGCATCTGGCCTGGTGGGCGGCGCGCAAGGGCATCGCGGTGGTGGCCACCGGCGACTGCGTGCACCCGGCCTGGCTGGCGGAGATGAAGGACAAGCTGGTGCCCGACGGCAGCGGCCTGTTCGCCCTGCGGCCGGAGATCGAGGCCGAGGTGTGGCGGACCCTGCCGCCGAGTTGCCGGGCGCCGGTGCGCTTCATGCTCTCCACCGAGATTTCCACGATCTACAAGAAGGGCGAGCGCACGCGCAAGATCCACCACGTGGTCTACGCTCCCGACTTCGCCACCGCCGACCGCCTGGCGGCCAGCCTGGGGCGGATCGGCAACATCGCTTCCGACGGCCGGCCCATCCTCGGCCTGGATTCCCGCGACCTGCTGGAAACGGTGCTGGAATCCGGGCCGCACGCCTGCCTCGTGCCGGCGCACATCTGGACGCCATGGTTCGCCGCCCTCGGCTCCCAGTCCGGCTTCGATTCGATCCAGGAATGCTACGGCGACCTCGCCGGGCACATCTTCGCGGTGGAGACCGGGCTGTCGTCCGACCCGGAGATGAACTGGCGGGTGTCCTCCCTGGACGGCTACCGGCTGGTCTCCAACTCCGACGCCCATTCGCCGGCCAAGCTCGGCCGCGAGGCGACGCGCTTTTCCTGCGCGCCGGACTATTACGCCATGCGCCGCGCGCTGGAAAGCGGCGACGGCTACGTGGGCACGGTGGAATTCTTCCCCGAGGAAGGCAAGTACCACATGGACGGCCACCGCGCCTGCGGCGTGCGGCTGGACCCGGTGGAGACCATCGCCCGCGGCGGCCTCTGCCCGGTATGCGGCAAGCCGGTGACCGTGGGCGTCGCGCACCGCGTCGAGGCGCTGGCCGACCGTGACGTTGCGGTGCCACCGCCCACCGCCGGCACGGTGACCAGCCTGGTGCCGCTGCCCGAGATGCTGGCCGAAATCCTCGGCAGCGGCGTCGCCTCCCAGGGCGTGGCCCAGGCCTACGACCGCGTGTCGGCCGCGCTCGGGCCGGATTTCACCATCCTGTGCGAGACGCCCATCGACGACGTCCGCCGCGCGCACCCGCTGCTCGGCGAGGCGGTCGAGCGGCTGCGCGCCGGCCGCGTGATCCGCCAGGCCGGGTACGACGGCGAATACGGCGTGATCCGCCTGTTCGAGGATGGCGAACTGGACCGCCTGACCCGCGGCGACCTGCTCTTCGACATGCCCCTGCCGCAGCGCCGGCGGACCGCAAGAACAGCGGCGCCCAAGGTCGACGAGACGCTGCCGGAAACGGCCGCCCCGCAGCCGGCAGCGCCCCTGCCTTCCGGCCGCGCCGGCATCCTCGCCGCGCTCGACGCCGATCAGGCCGCAGCGGCCGCGGCGGTGGACGGCCCGCTGATCGTCGCCGCCGGCCCCGGCTCCGGCAAGACGCGCATGCTCACCCACCGCCTCGCCCACCTGATCCTGGAACGCGGCGAAGCGGCCGAGTCCTGCCTGGCGATCACCTTCAGCCGCCGCGCCGCCGGGGAGGTGCGCGAACGGCTCGCCGCGCTGCTGCCGGCGGACGCGGGGGAATGCGCGATCCACACCTTCCATTCCCTCGGGCTGGCCTTCCTGCACGCGGAGGGGGCGGCAGCCGGCCTGCCGGCGGATTTCCGCATCGCCGACGAGCGCGAACGCGCTGCCGCCCTCGCCGCCGAACTCGATGTCGGCCAGGCCAAGGCCACCCGCCTGCTGAAGGCCGTCTCGCTGCTCAAGCGCACCGGCACGCCGCCCGCCGACGAGGAAAGCGCCGCCGCGCTGGCCGCCTGCCGCCGCCTCGGCCAGGCCGGCCACTGGGTGGATTTCGACGATCTGGTGGGCCTGCCGGTGGACATCCTGGAAAACGATCCCGCCGTCGCGGCACGCTGGCGCCGACGCTTCCGCCACCTCTGCGTGGATGAATTCCAGGACGTGGATGCGCGCCAGTACCGCCTGCTGCAACTGCTCGCGCCGTCCGCCGCCAGCGTCTGCGCCATCGGCGACCCCAATCAGGCGATCTACGCCTTCCGCGGCGCCGACGCCACCCTGTTCGCCCGTTTCGGCGAGGATTTCCCGGGCGCCCGCACGCTGCGCCTGGGGCGCAACTACCGCTCCACCGGCAGCATCGTCGGCGCCGCAGCCCAGGTCATCGGCAGCGGCACGCCGGACGACCCCATCCGGCCGATGGGCGAACCGCTCACCCTGTACGCCGCCCTCGACGAGCGCGCGGAAGCGGATTTCGTCGCCGCCACGATGGAGAGCCTGCTCGGCGGCCACGACATGCTCGCCGCCCACCGCAAGGGCGCGGGAGGACGGGAAGAGCGCCCGCTCGGCTTCGCCGATTTCGCCGTGCTCTACCGCACCGACGCCCAGGCCAACCCGCTGCGCGAAACCCTGGACCGGGCGGGCATCCCGTACAAGAAAAGCTCGCCCGCACCCATCGCCGGCCACGCCATGGTGGAAGCCCTGCTCGACGCCCTGGCGCAGCAGGGCATCGAACAGCAGGCCGCCCCCCTGCCCGACCGCATCACGGCCGCGGCCGAACGGCTGCGCCCGGAACAGGACGCCGCCGGCCAGGCCACCCTGGCCGAGGCCTTCCGCTGGCTCGCCGCGCTGGCCGCCGATGCGGACGAAACCCGGTTGCGCGAGCGGGTCGCCCTGTCCACCGAGGCCGATTTCTGGGACGCCCGCGCCGACCGCGTGTCCCTGCTCACCCTGCACGCCGCCAAGGGGCTGGAGTTCGCGGTGGTGTTCGTGGTCGGCGTCGAGGACGGGCTGATGCCCTTTTCCTGGGGCGCGGCGGACGCGGAAACCTCCACCGCCGATGCGGCCGAGGAACGCCGCCTGTTCTACGTCGCCCTGACCCGCGCCAAGGACCGGCTCTTCCTCACCCGCACCCGCGAACGCGCCTGGCGCGGCCAGCGCCGCACCCTGCCGCCCTCGCCCTTCCTGGACGACATCGCACCGGAACTGCTGCGCGCGCAGGAGGCGCCGCCGCGCCCGGCACGCGCCGCGCAGCAGCAGTTCAACCTGTTCTGAAACCGGCCGCAGCGTACGGAAACCGGCGCCTGGTTCATCCGGCCGGCGCCGGCCTCATGCCCCGGCCTTTCCCGCGAAACGGCCGGCCTCCCGGCCGAAGCGCTCCGCCAGCCAGTCCGCTGCGGCGGCGACTCGGGCCTGGGAACGGGCGTCCGGGTGGATGAGCATCCACAGTTCGCGGCTCAGGACCGGGTCGGGGCCGGACAAACGGGCCAGGCCGGGATCGGGATCGGCCAGAAAGCAGGGCAGCAGGCCCTGGCCCGTGCCGTCGGCCACGGCTCTGGCCAGGCCATGGGCGCTGTTGGAGCGCAGGCGGATACGGCCGGTGCCGAGCATGGACTGCAGATGGCGCATCTCCGGCGTGTGGGCCAGATCCTCGTTGTACGCCACCCAGTCGCCGGCCCGCGCCTGCAGATCGCCCCGCGCAGCACCGTAGAGGGCGAAGCCCACGTCCGCCAGCTTGCGGATGAGAAAATCGCCGCTGGCGGGACGGGCCAGGCGGATGGCGATGTCGGCCTCCCGGCGGGCCACGTTGAGGTTGTCGTTGCTGGCGACGAGATCCACGCACAGTTCCGGGTAACGAGCGTAGAGGTCCGGCAGCCGGGGCACCAGCCATTCGCCGGCGATGGCGCTCACGGCGGTGATCCGCACCACGCCGCCTACCGTGGCGGCACCGGCTTCGGCCAGGCGCGTTATCCCGGCCACGTCCTCCTCGATCCGGCCGGCCCGCTCCAGCACCTGGACGCCGACGGGGGTTGGGCGCCACCGGCCATCCCTGCGCTCGAAGAGGGGGGTGCCCAGGCTCTCGTCCAGTGCCCGCAGGCGGCGGGCAACGGTGGTCTGGTCCACCCCGAGCCGGCGTGCGGCGGCGGACAGGGATGCTTCCCGGCCGAGGGCGACGAGAAAGCGCAGATCGTCCCAGTTCACGAGCTCCCCCAAGTCTGCAAATCTGCACGAGTGTAGGGCAGGAATGTCCATTTACGCAGGAACGGCCGGGCTATAGCCTCATGGCGTCACGTCCTGACACCGGGAGGAAACCATCCATGAGCACCGCATCCATCACCCTGCGCCAAATTTCGGGCCGGCCTGCCGGCCCGGCCCGCCTGTCCGAATCGGTCCTGGTCATCGTAGATGCCCAGAACACCTATCGAAGCGGCATCATGCAGCTCACCGGCGTGGAGCCGGCCCTGGACGAATGTGCCCGGCTGCTGGCCCGTGCGCGGGCGCTGAAGATTCCGGTCATCCACGTCCAGCACGACGCGGGCCCCGGCACCCCTTACGACGTGCGTGCCGGGATCGGCGCCATCGCCGACGAGGTGGCGCCGGCGGCCGGAGAGCCGGTGGTGGTCAAGCACTACCCCAATTCCTTCGTCGGCACCGACCTGGACGCCCGCCTCAAGGCCACGGGGGTGCAGAACCTGGTGGTGGCGGGTTTCATGACCCACATGTGCATCAACTCCACCGCCCGCGGTGCCTTCAACCTGGGTTACGGCGTGACGGTCCCCGCGGCTGCCACGGCCACCCGCCCCCTGCCCGCACCGGACGACGGGGTGATCAGTGCCGCGGCCCTGCAGTCCGCCGCCCTGGCGGCCCTGGGAGATTTGTTCGCGGTGGTGGTGCCGGACGGGGCGGCGATTCCCGACTGAGCAACCGTCCCCCTTCCTGGCCTTTCCGCCCGGTTCAAGCCTCCGCGTCGAAGCGCCTGCGCGAGCTGCGGACGTAGTCGTGGTGGTCTTCCGCCCAGCGCAGCAGCGGCCCCAGGGCGTCGAGCAGCGTGAAGCCCTGGGGCGTCAGCGCGTATTCCACGCTGGGCGGGCGGGTGGGGTGCACGGTGCGCGTCACCAGGCCGTTGCGGGTCAGGTCGCGCAGGGTCTGGGTCAGCATGCGCTGGGAGATGTCCGGCAGCTTGCGGCGCAGTTCACCGAAGCGCTGCGCCCCCGCCGCCAGCAAAAAGATCAGCAGCATGCTCCACTTGTCGCCGAGTTGGTCCAGCACGTCGCGGATCGGGCATACGCCCTCCGCGGGCCTGCCGTTGCCCTGCTGGATGCGTGCCACGACGGTATCGATATCGCCCATTCGAGTTCCTGAAAAGTAACCAGGTATGGAGCAGGTGCCGCCTTCCATGGGCGCCATCCTGGCCCTACAATGGATCAACTCTCTTTTTGAGAGCTGGATTCAACGAAATACTTATATCCATTTCTGCGTTTGACGTAAACGCCCCGCCGTCCCGGCGGAAAGGATCTCGCATGAGCCAAACCACGCCCCTTCCGTTGCGCCCCCTGGGCCGCTCCGGCCTGAGCATCGCCCCGCTGGTGTTCGGCGGCAACGTCTTCGGCTGGACCGTGGACCAGCCCACTGCCTTCACGCTGCTGGACCGCTTCGTGGACGCCGGCCTCAACGCCATCGACACTGCCGACGTGTACTCGGCCTGGGTGGCGGGCAACCGGGGCGGCGAATCCGAAACCATCATCGGCCAGTGGCTCAAGGCCGCGCCTTCGCGCCGCGACAAGGTCGTGCTCATCACCAAGGTGGGCGCGGCCATCGGCCCCGTCACCGGCGGGTTGCAGGCGAAGTACGTCGCCGAGAGCGTGGAAGCGTCCCTGCGCCGCCTGCAGACCGACCACATCGACCTGTACCTGAGCCACTACCCGGACCCGGCCACGCCGGTGGAGGAAACCCTGCGCGCCTACGAGGACCTGATCCGCCAGGGCAAGGTGCGCGCCATCGGCGCCTCCAACCACGACGCCGCGCAACTGCGTGCAGCACTGGACGCCGCCGACCGCAGCAATCTGCCGCGCTACGGCGTCATCCAGCCCGAATACAACCTCTACGACCGCGCCGGCTACGAAGGCCCGCTGCGCGACCTCGCCATCGCCGAAGGGCTGGGAGTGATCACCTACTACAGCCTCGCCTCCGGCTTCCTGAGCGGCAAGTACCGCAGCACGGCCGATCTGGGGAAGAGCGTGCGCGGCGCGGGCATCGCCAAATACCTGGACGAGCGCGGGCTGCGCATCCTGGATGCCCTCGACGGCGTGGCGCACAGCCATGATGCCCGGCCTGCGGAAGTGGCCCTGGCCTGGCTGATCGCCCGACAGGGCGTGACCGCGCCCATCGCCAGCGCCACCTCCCTCGAACAGCTCGACAGCCTGATCCGCGCCACCCGCCTCACCCTTTCCGCCGACGACCTGGCCCTGCTGGAAGGGGCGGGCAACCCGGCCTGATCCGCCTCACCCTCGTTCAAACCCCGGAGGAAGTCCCATGACGCACATCACCATCACCGCCGCCAGCGGCAAGCTCGGCCACGCCGTGGCCGCCGAACTGGCCGCCCGCGGCCTGGCCGGCCAAACCCGCCTCGCCGCACGCGATCCGCAAAAGCTCACCGGCCTGGAGGCCCAGGGTTTCGAGACGGTCGCCGCGGACTACGACGACCCCGCCAGCCTGCGCGCCGCCTTCGCCGGCACCGAGGCGGTACTGCTGATCTCCAGCATGGGCACCAACGAGCAGCGCATCCGCCAGCACCGGACCGCCATCGACGCGGCAAAGGCCGCCGGTGTGCGCCACGTCGTCTACACCAGCACCACCAATCCCTCCCACGACAGCCGCTTCGAATGGTCCGGCGCCCATGTGGAAACGGAGGCCTACCTGAAGGCCTCCGGCCTCGGCTACACCATCCTGCGGGACAACTCCTACTTCTCCAACAACGACGGCCTGTTCGCCCAGGCCGTCGCCACCGGCACCCTGCCCTTCCCCGGCGTCGACACCCCGGTGGCCTACATCTCCCACGAAGACGCGGCCGCCGCGGCCGTCGGCGCCCTGACCGGCGCCGGTGAACCCGACACGATCTACGAGATTTCCGGCTCCCAAGCCTACAGCGCGCGGGAACTGGCGGCGATCCTGAGCCGGCTCTCCGGCCGCCCGGTGGAAGCCGTGGACGTACCCCTGCAGGCCTATACGGACCAGTTCCGCGCCCTCGGTTTTCCGGATTTCGTGGTGAGCGGCCTCACCAGCTTCTACGCCGCCCTCGGCGCGGGCGAGTTCTCCGCCGTTTCGCAGGACGCTGAACGCCTCGGCGGCCGGCGCCCCACGACCACCGCGCGCGAATACCTGCGCCGCTTCGTCCCGGCCGACACGGAAACCCTGCAGCGCGCCTTCCTCGCCGCCCGTACCGCCAACGCCTTCACCGACCGGCCGGTGCCCGACGAGTTGCTGCGCCGCCTGTACGACATCGTCAAATGGGGGCCGACCGCCTTCAACGCCCAGCCGGCCCGCTTCGTCTTCATCCGCACGCCGGAAGCCAGGGCCCGCCTGCTGCCCGCGCTCTCGCCGGGCAATGTGGACAAGACCGGCAAGGCGCCGGTCACCGTCATCGTGGCGCAGGACACGCGCTTCTTCGAGCATCTGCCCACCCAGTTCCCCGCTTACGATGCCAAGCCGCTGTTCGAGGGGAATGCTGCGCTGACGGAAGCCACGGCGCTGCGCAACAGCAGCCTGCAGGGCGCCTACTTCATCGTCGCCGCCCGCCTGCTCGGCCTGGACGTCGGCCCCATGAGCGGCTTCGACGCCGGCAAGCTGAATGCCGAGTTCTTCCCGGACGGGCGCTGGCAGGCCAACTTCGTCATCAACGTCGGCTACGGCGACCCGTCCGGCAACCGCCCGCGCGGCCCGCGGCTGGACGCCGACACCGCGACGCAGTTCCTCTGAGGCGGCAGACCGGGCGGCGGCACGGGCCGCCGCCCGGTGCTCTCACATGCCTTCGCCGCGCAGGGCGCGCAGGTGCCAGTCGAACACCTCGCCGAGCAGATGGGGCGTGTGCTTGCCGGGCGCGCCTTCCATGGCGCGGCGGAAGTAGTCCCGCAGCGCCGGGCGGAAATCCGGATGGGCGCAGTTCTCGATCACCACCCGGGCACGCTGGCGCGGCGACAGGCCGCGCAGGTCCGCCAGCCCCTGCTCGGTGACCAGCACCTGCACGTCGTGCTCGGTGTGGTCCACGTGGGTAACCATGGGCACGATGCATGAAAGCGCCCCGCCCTTGGCCTGGGAGGGCGTCATGAAGATGGACAGGTAGGCGTTGCGCGCGAAGTCCCCAGAACCGCCGATGCCGTTCATGATCTTCGAGCCCATCACGTGGGTCGAATTCACGTTGCCATAGATGTCGGCCTCGATCAGGCCGTTCATGGCGATCACCCCCAGACGGCGGATTACCTCGGGATGGTTGCTGATCTCCTGCGGGCGCAGGATGATGCGTTCGCGGTAGCGCTCCAGGTCCGCGTTGAGTTCGGCCAGCGCCCCGTTGCTCAGCGAAAAGGCGGTCGCCGAGGCACAGGCGAGCTTGCCCGAGCGGAGCATGTCCAGCATGCCGTCCTGCAGCACTTCGGTGTAGGCGGTCAGGTTGTCGAAGGGGCCTTCGTTGAGGCCAGCCATCACCGCGTTGGCGATGTTGCCCACGCCCGACTGCAGCGGCAGCAGATCGGGCGGCAGACGCCCCTTCTTCACCTCGTGCTGCAGGAACTCCAGGATGTGGCCGGCGATGCGGCGCGAAGTCGCATCCGGCGCGGTGAAGGCCGAGTTGCGGTCCGGCGCGTGGGTTTCGACCACGGCCACGACCTTGTCCGGGTCGCAGCGCAGATAGGGCTCGCCGATGCGGTCGGAGGGGCGCAGCAGCGGAATCGGCTGGCGGTGGGGCGGCAACTGGGTGCCGTAGTAGATGTCGTGCATGCCCTCCAACTGGCTGCTCTGCCAGGAATTGACCTCCAGGATCACCTTGTCGGCCTGCTCCAGCCAGGTCTTGTTGTTGCCCACCGAGGACGAGGGCACGAGCCGGCCGTCCTCCAGGATGCCGGCCACTTCCACCACGGCCACGTCCAGCTTGCCGAGGAAGCCGAACCACACGAACTGCGCCACGTGGGACAGGTGGATGTCGATGTACTCCATCTCGCCGGCGTTGATGCGCTCGCGGCAATGGGGATCGGACTGATAAGGCAGGCGCATCTCGATGCCGTCCACCTGGGCCAGGGCGCCGTCCAGTTCGGGGGCGGTGGAGGCCCCGGTCCACACGCCGATGCGGAACTTCCCGCCGGCGGTGTTGGCCGCCACGATGCGCCGCGCCAGGGCCGAAGGCACCGCCTTCGGATAGCCGGAACCGGTGAAGCCGCTCATGCCGACGTTGACGCCGGACGTAATGAGAGCCGCGGCCTCGTCGGCCGACATGATCTTGCTGCGCAGCGCGGCGCACTGGATGCGGGATTCGCTCATGGTCTGCTCGTGCGTAGTGGGCAAAATAAACGCGCCATCGCACGGGGCGATGGCGCGTGCTTCGATCGCTCGAAGAACCCGCCGCGATGGGAGGGAGGGAACATCGCGGCGGAAGGGCACTGCCAGTAACAGGCGGGAGGCAGTGTAGAAATGCGCTGGCGGGGCGACAAACGAAGAATTATTATTCGACGCGTAACAAAAACTTAACCATATTCCCCATGGCCCAGCGCCTTCCCAGCCTCACGCTGCTGACCACCTTCGAAGCCGCCGCCCGCCACCTCAGCTTCAAGCAGGCGGCCGAAGAGATCTGCATCACGCCGGCCGCCGTCAGCCAGCACATCAAGGCGCTCGAAGCGCAGCTCGGCGTCACCCTGTTCCATCGCCGGGTACGCGGGCTGGACCTCACGCCCCAGGGCGCCGCCCTGCTGCCCGAGCTGCGGGCCGCCCTCGACCAGCTCGCCGCCGCCGTCGCCGGCGTACGCCAGGCAACCCATGGCCCGCTGGCGATCACCGCGCCACCGTCCTTCGCCAGCCACTGGCTGCTGCCGCGCCTGCCGCGCTTCGTGCGCGCCCATCCGGATCTGCCGGTGCGCCTGACCAGCACCTCCGACACGGTCGGCCGCAAGGGCGCGCAAAGCCTGTCCGCACGCCTGCACCCGGCCCGGCAGGAAGTCGCCATCCTCTACGGCCGCGGCCACTATCCCGGCTATATCACGGTGCCGATCTTCACCCCCGACTACGTCCCGGTCTGCGCCCCCGCCCTGGTGGACGGCCTGCCCACGCCGCTGGCACCGGCCGAGCTCGCCCGCCTGCCGCTGATCCACGACGACACGTTCGACGACGGCAAGGGCGCGCCCTCATCCTGCGACTGGCATGCCTGGTTGGAACGGGCCGGACTGCCGCCGACCGCTCCGCTGCGCGGCCCCCGCTTCTCCAACACCGTGCTCGCCCTGGAGGCCGCCCTCGCCGGCCACGGCGTGGCGCTGGCCCCGCGCCCGCTGGTGGAAGCCCTGGTGGCAGCGGGCAAGCTGGTGATCCCCTGCAACCTCGCCCTGCCTTCGCCCAGCACCTACAGCCTGGTGATGCGCGAGGCCGTGGCCCAGCATCCGGCCGCGCTGGCCTTCCGGGACTGGATCATCGCCGAGGCGAACATCCCGGCGGGGCACACTACGAGGTGACAGTCCACTCTCAGGCCGATAGGACGCACAAGGGCCAGAGAGAACCATGCCGACCAAGCCTACAAATACGACGCCACAGCTATCGCCACACACGCAGCCACCAGCACGGCAACCCTGGCGAACGATGCCGGGTCCCCGAATGCAAAGATACCTACAAAGATGGCGCAGAGCGGAATGGCGGCGGAGACCAGTGGCAACGCGATGCTGAGGTTGGCGCCGGAATGAAGCGAACGGCTCAACAGGAATACGCCCGTCCCGAAGCACAGAATCGTCCCGATCGTGGGAAGGGGGGCAGTGAAACCCTTGTTCAAAGGCATCAGAAAAACCCCTGCTACTTGGACGGCGACTGAACCCATGAGCATCGCAATGATGCCGAACGGTATGGTGGACATGAACTGGACTCCGTTGCTATTGGATTGCCGGTCAGAGCGGCTGTCGTCGCTCTTTACAGCCTCGTTCTTGGAGTCACCCGGCTCCCTTCGCATAGATGCAGGCATGCGAGTGCTGCGAAGTGGTGACTACGATCAACGGTAAATCACGGAAGATGGACCATCCATATCAGTCAGTCCGCTTTTTCTTTTCAATAGTCCTGACCAAGAAGGCTTTCTTTAATGGTGCGCGCGGAGTTTCAGGCACACATGGCTCTCAATGCGCCCGGGGAAGAACAAGATCCCGGGAAACGGCCCGGCGCGCGGCCGATCTGTAGCGCTTCGGGGCTTTGCCTGTAACGCGCTTGAACGCCACGCTGAACGCGCTTTCGGACGAGTAGCCGAGCATCTCCGACAATTCGGATAACGGCGCGTTGCTTTCGCGCAGTGCGCGCTCGGCCAAGTGCATGCGCCACTGCGTCAGGTAGGTCAGCGGCGCCAAACCGGCGACCGACTTGAAGTAACTCGCAAAGACCGTGCGCGACATCGCGCAGGCTCTGGCCAGCTCGGTCAGATGCCAGGCACGCGCGGGATCGGCGTGCATCATCCGAATGGCGGGTGCGATGCGAGGATCGCTGATGGCGCGAAGACGGCCAGCCGTCATCGTGTCCGTGCTCGCCAGGTATGCGCGCAGGATCTGCAGGAAGACGAGTTGCGCCAATTGCGTGGCAGCGAAATCCGAGCCGGGAAGGCCTATGTGGTGTTCCCTCGCCAGTCGGTCGATCAGCCACCGGATTGCATCCGCATCGACGCTACCCGCTCGCAGGTGGATCACGGGTGGAAGGTTGTCGATCAGCAGATTGCCGCTGGCCGAATCCAGCCTGACATGCCCGCCAAGGAAGAAAAATTCCTCTGCCGTGCCCAGATTGATGATCCTGTTCCCATCATCGCCGTAGAGGGCCACGGCATCGAGCGCAGGCAAAGCCGGATCGCTGGCGAGCGTGAACCCTCGCGCCGCCGTCAGCAGAATGGTTTCGCCCGCGGAAAAACGAATGGACTCTTCACCTTCGATGGACAGCCAGCATGCGCCGCGGGCAGCGATGAAGAACTTGACGCGATCGGGAGGAGGAAACCGTATCGCCCAGTCGCCACCAGCCAGGAAACCGCCGGAAACGACACTCCGGGCATTGGCTAGTGCAAGCACATCGGAGAACGGATCTTCTTTCATGGCAGGACTATTGAAAAGAAATTAAGTACTCACAAGCATTCTAAGTCCTTCCACGGGCGAATAAGGTGTCGTCATCGCATCCACCTGAGGACGTACACCATGTCTGCAACGCCACCGGACCGACTCCCCTCGGAACAATCCCCTCTTCCTGCCGGCCGGCCGCCGGTGGCCATCGTCACCGGCGGCTCGCGCGGCATCGGCCGCCGGATCGCCGAACGGCTGGCGCAGACCGGCTACGCCGTGCTGATCGGCTACCGCAGTGAGCAGGCCAGCGCAGACGAAGCAGCGGCCGGTATCGCCGCTATCGGCGGAACGGCGCGTGCAGTACGCGCGGATGTTGCCGACGAAGCCGTGATCGCCCGCCTCTTCGATACCGCAGAGCGCGAATTCGGCGGCATCGACGTGGTGGTGAACGCGGCCGGGGTCCTCATCGACAAGCCGCTGGCGGACCTGAATATCGACGAAGTGGACCGCATGCTGGGCACCAACCTGCGTGGCGCCGTCATCGTGAGCCGGCAGGCGGCCCGCAGGGTCCGCGCCGGTGGATCGATCATCAACATTTCGAGCGCAATCACCAAGGGCACGGCGCCCGGCTACAGCGTCTACGCCGCGACCAAGGCTGGCTTGGAAGCACTGACGGCAACGCTGGCGAAGGAGCTTGGGGGCCGTGGCATCAGGGTCAATGCGGTCGCGCCCGGCCCGACGGATACCGACATGCTTCGCACGGGCTTTGCCAACAGCGGCCACGGCGAGCAGATGCGTCAGGCCATTGTCAGTGCCACGCCCCTCGGCCGCATCGGCCGTCCCGACGATGCGGCCGAAGTCGTGCTAGCGCTTGTCGGACCTCTGCGTTGGGTGCACGGCCAGACCATTCATGCCAGCGGCGGCTTGGTCTGATTCCGCATGTCGGGAAAGGAGAAACGATCATGAACCAATCCTCGTTCGTGACGGGTATCGAGGTCCCGATCGATGGTGGCCGGCTGCTGCTCTGAACTGCGGGAGCGAACCCTCATGAGCAAAGTCTGGTTCATCACGGGCGCCGGCAGCGGCATCGGCGCCGCCACCGTTCGGGCGGCTTTGAAAGCCGGAGACCGAGCCGTCGCCACCGGCAGGAATCTCGCCAAACTGCGCCGTGCCTTGCGCGACGTGGCGAACGACCGGTTGGCCTTCGTCAGCCTCGACGTGTCCGACGAGGCACAAGCCAAGACAGCGGTGCAAGAAGCGGTCGGGCACTTCGGCCGCATCGACGTGCTGGTCAACAACGCCGGCTACAGCATGCTGGGCAACTTCGAGGAACTCGTCACGTCCGATATCGAACGTCAGTTCGCGACCAACATCTTCGGCGTGATGCATGTCCTGCGTGCCGTTCTGCCGATCATGCGCAGGCAGCGCACGGGCCGTGTCATCAACATCGGTTCGCTGGCAGGGGTGACCGGCTTCGCGCACTGCGGCGCCTATGCGGCGACGAAGTTCGCGGTGGAGGGCCTGTCTCTGTCGGTGGCACAAGAGGTCGAGCCGTTCGGCATTCGCATCACCGTGGTCGAGCCCGGCGCATTCCGCACGGGCCTGCTGGAGACCGGCCACGCGAAGTACGGCCTGAACACCATCGAAGACTACGCGGGCACGGGCGATGTGGCGCAGGCATGGGCCGCTCTGGACGGCCGGCAGCCAGGCGATCCCGCAAAGCTGGGTGAGGCCCTTGTCCGCATCGCCAACATGGCCGATCCGCCACGACAGTTTCTCGCCGGCAGCGATGCCTTGGCGATCGTCGAACCGGTTCTGGAAACCCGGTTGCACGAATTGAACGCTCATCGAGGGCTGTCCCGATCGACAGACAGGATGCCCGATCCACACCCCTGATTACCCGATAGCGGAGACATCCCATGACCACAACACCCCAAGCACCCATCGGTTCCGGATTCGGTCCGGCCTCCACCACGGCCCACGTCATCAAGGGCATCGACCTGGTCGGCCAAGTCATCATCGTCACCGGCGGTTATTCCGGTCTCGGCCTCGAATCGGCTCGCGCGTTCGTGTCGGCCGGTGCGCGCGTGATCGTTCCGGCACGTGACGTGGCGCGCGCGAAGAAGGCGATCGAGGGTATCGGCGGCATCGAGGTCGAGCCGATGGACCTGCTCGACCCCGCATCGATCGATGCCTTCGCCAAGCATTTTCTGTCCTCCGGCCTGCCGCTGAATGCTCTGGTCAACAGCGCCGGCATCATGGCGGTGCCCGATCGCACGCTGGATGCGCGCGGCTACGAACTGCACTTCGCCACCAACCACCTCGGCCACTTCCAGCTCACCTCGCGGTTGTGGCCGGCGCTGAAGCGCACGGAAGGTGCGCGGGTGGTGTCGGTCTCGTCGATGGGGCACCGCTTCTCCCCGGTCGTGTTCGACGACATCCATTTCGAGAACCGGCCTTACAGTCCATGGGCGGGCTACGGCCAATCCAAGACCGCCAACATCCTGTTCGCGGTCGAACTGGATGCACGTGGCAAAGCGGACGGCGTGCGCGCCTTTTCGCTGCATCCGGGTGGCATTCCCGGTACCGGTCTGGAGCGGAACGTGCCGGTCCAGGAACTGATCGATGCCGGCATCATCGACGAGAACGGCGTCCCACAACTTGATCCCGCCAAGGACATCAAATCGATCCCCCAAGGAGCCGCAACCCAAGTATGGTGCGCCACCAGCCCGCGGCTCGCTGGTCTGGGCGGCGTCTTCTGCGTCAACTCGGAGATCGCGCCCCTGATGGGAAGCAATCCCGAGAACTTCTCGGTGGCCGAGAGCCAATCCGGCAAACGCGACGACGGCGTGGCGCCTTACGCGGTCGATCGTAAGGCCGCCACGCTCCTCTGGGAAATCAGCGCGCAGATGACCGGGACACGCTTCTTCGACTGATCCCAGGTGGACGCCGGTGATCGAACAGCGGTTGGGGCAACAACTCGCAGCGATGGCACGCGCCGGTAGCGTTTCGTGGGAAATCGGGAGACAGCGAGGGCCGTCGATCAACTGACTGGGCATCGCTTGAACATGCTCCGACGCTACCGCAGTTTGGCGAGCTGCCTCCAGAGCATGCGAAACACTTTGTGCGTGAAGGAGGGAATGTCCTCGGGCTTCAGTCCTTCGGTGGACTGCCATTCTTCGGTTCCGATGCGTAAAGCGCCAATCACGACCATCGCCAACAGCCTGAGCCCGAGCGGATTCTCCTGCGGATAACGTGCGTGCAACGCCTCGAACAGGCGAGTTTCCAGGAGCACGTACTTGTGCTGCTCCCGTGCCGCAAGAGCGGGTGTGCCTTGCACCAGTGCATGGATGGCGAAGGATTCAGGCGTGGCAGTCTTCCCGAGCGCATCCAGCATCGCCCGTTCGACTGCCTGCACGGGTGCCTCGCTCTGGGGGCCGGCCGCAACCGCTTCCGTCAGCGGCCCGGTGAACTTGTCCTGCCATGCGATGACCACATCCTCCTTGGCGGGAAAGTAGTCGAAGAAGGTTCTTTTGGACACATCCGCCGCTTCGGCGATCTCGTCCACCGTCACAGCCGTGAACCCTTTCCGCAGGAACAGAGTTATCGCAGCGTCCGCAATGCGGGCGCGGGTTTCCCGCCGTTTTCGTTCTCGCCGGCCTTCAAGGGCGGGTGGCGTCCTGGAAACGTCCTTCATGCCTCACCAAGTGCAATGTTGCGCTGAATTTACTTTCAAGACGGATGCGTGACAGCGGGCAGAACAGGTCTGGGAAATGAGAAAGGCGGCCCCTCTGTTCGATTTTGCTGCACTTGACGCATTATTGCACTAAATGCAGAATTTAGCAGAATGAGCGTATGGTCAGCACTTTGCGGGAGCCGGAGAGGCACATCATGAAATCACCTATGAACCCGGTACGCCGTGCCGTCACTGCATCGCTTGCCGTCAGCGCTCTTGCTGCACTGCCGGCACCGGCCATCGCGGCGGAACCGGAGCCGGTCACTGGCAATTCCGATGCCGCAGCCAACATCGCGATCGTCAAGCGCTTTCTCGATGAGGTAGTCAATGGCGGCCGCTTCGAGCTGGTGGACCAGCTATGGGCGTCGGATCTCGTTTGGCGCGGGGCCAGTCTGGGCGAACTACGAGGCATTGAAGCCTATCGCAAGGCGCTGGAGTCGTCCGTCGGTGGAAGCTTCAGCAGAATGCACCTCGACATCAAGGACGTCATCGCCAGCGGCGACAAGGTCGTCGTTCACTTCACCAACAGCGGCATCAATACGGGACCGTTCCTGGGGCGCCCGGCCACCGGAAAGTATGCGGTCTGGGAAGGAATCGGCATCTACAGAGTCGTGAACGGAAAGATCGCCGAGGCCCAGTTCGTCGAAGACATCCTCGGACAGCAACAGATGCTGGGTCACTGGCCCGGCTCCGGTCGTCAGTAAGCACTTCAGGTCACTGGTGGCGAAAATGATGGAAATGGTTCAGCAATACTATGCCAACGAACGGCAGTTCGCGCTGTTCGGCATTGGGATGGGCGCGGTGCTCTCGATCCTGGCGGCGGCTCTCTGGCGAGCATCAGCAGCCGCTTCGCTAGGCACAGGGATGGCCTACGTGCTTCTGGTCGCCGGGTTGCTCCAGGCCGCCGCGAGCTTCAGCTACGTCATGATCGTGGACCGCAGGGCTGAGGACGCAGCAAAGACCTACCTGTTGCAGCTGGAGAGCGAGGTCAAGCGCGATGAACTCGTTCGCATGCAGAAAGTTTTCAGCTCTGGCTATACGGGCGCGCTTGCGACCTACACGGCGCTCCTTTTCGTCGGCGTCGCATTGGTCTTTCTCGCCATCAACGTTCCAATCTGGAAGGGCGTAGCGCTGGGACTCATGATCGTGGGCGTGATCGGCCACGGGGTCGAAGCTTTTTCCATGCAAGCAAACCGCGACTACAAGGCAGCGGTGGAGGCATACGCCTCGATCAACGTGTTACATCATTTTTTTCGATAGCTGGCGATAGTCCCCGAAGGGTGCGGCTTCACTCCCACTCGATCGTCGCCGGCGGCTTGCCGGAGATGTCGTACACCACCCGGTTGATGCCGCGCACCTCGTTGATGATGCGGTTGCTGACCTTGCCCAGCAGGCTGTGGGGGAGTTCCGCCCAGTGGGCGGTCATGAAGTCCTGGGTCTGCACGGCGCGCAGGGCGACGACGTATTCGTAGGTGCGGCCGTCGCCCATGACGCCCACGCTCTTGACCGGCAGGAAGACGGCGAAGGCCTGGCTGGTCTTGTCGTACCAGTCGGCGGCGCGGAGTTCGTCGATGAAGATGGCGTCCGCCCGGCGCAGCAGGTCGGCGTATTCCTTCTTGACCTCGCCCAGGATGCGCACGCCCAGGCCGGGGCCCGGGAAGGGATGGCGATAGACCATGTCGTGGGGCAGGCCCAGCGCCACGCCCAGTTCGCGCACTTCGTCCTTGAAGAGGTCGCGCAGCGGTTCGAGCAGCTTGAGGTTGAGTGTTTCCGGCAGGCCGCCCACGTTGTGGTGGCTCTTGATGGCGTGGGCCTTGCCGGTTTTGGCGCCGGCCGATTCGATCACGTCCGGGTAGATGGTGCCCTGGGCCAGCCAGCGGGCCTTCGGCAGCTTCTTCGCCTCGGTCTGGAAGACCTCGACGAACTCGCGGCCGATGATCTTGCGCTTCTGCTCCGGATCGGACACGCCTTTCAGGTGCCCCATGAACTGTTCCGTGGCGTCCACGTGGATGACCTTGACACCCAGGGAACGGGCGAAGGTCTGCATGACCTGCTCGGCTTCATTGAGGCGCAGCAGGCCGTTGTCCACGAACACGCAGGTGAGCTGGTCGCCGATGGCGCGGTGGATCAGCGCCGCCGCCACGGAGGAATCCACCCCGCCGGACAGGCCGAGGATGACTTCCTCGTCGCCGACTTGGGCGCGGATCTTCTCCACCGCCTCGCCGATGTAGTCCGGCATCTTCCAGTCGCGGCCACAGCCACAGATCCGATGCACGAAGCGGGCGATGATGTCCTTGCCCTTCAGGGTGTGGGTGACTTCCGGGTGGAACTGCACGGCGTAAAAGCCGCGCTCCTCGTCGGCCATGGCCGCCACCGGGCAGGAGGCGCTGCTGCCGATGACCTTGAAGCCGGCGGGCAGTTGCGTGACCTTGTCGCCGTGGCTCATCCACACGTCCAGCAGACCGTGGCCCTGGTCGTTGCTGCGGTCCTGGATGCCTTCGAACAGCTTCGAATGGCCGTGGGCGCGCATCTCCGCATAGCCGAACTCGCGCTGGGCCGAGCTTTCCACCTTGCCGCCGAGTTGCTCCGCCATGGTCTGCATGCCGTAACAGATACCCAGCACCGGCACGCCCAGTTCGAACACTACCTGCGGCGCCTGCCATTCGAGGGCTTCGTACACCGAGTTCGGCCCGCCGGACAGGATGATGCCCTGGGGCGCGTACTCGCGGATGAAGGCTTCGGACACGTCGAAGGGATGCAGTTCGCAATAGACCTGCTGCTCGCGCACGCGGCGGGCGATCAGTTGCGCGACTTGGGAGCCGAAGTCGAGGACGAGGATTTTCTGGTGGGACATGGCGCTTCCAAAAAGAAGAAAGGCGGCCTTGGCCGCCTCGGGTGTCGGTTGGGCCGCTTATTCGACGTGGTAGTTGGGCGCTTCCTTGGTGATCTGCACGTCGTGCACGTGGGATTCGCGCACGCCCGCCGAGGTGATCTCCACGAACTGGGCACGCTCGTGCATGACGGCGATGCTCCCGCAGCCCAGGTAGCCCATGGAGGCGCGCAGACCGCCGATCAACTGGTGGATCACCGCGGTGACCGGGCCCTTGTACGGCACGCGGCCCTCGATGCCTTCCGGCACCAGCTTGTCCACGTTGGCGGTGCTGTCCTGGAAGTAGCGGTCGGCCGCGCCCAGCTGCATGGCGCCCAGGGAGCCCATGCCGCGGTAGGACTTGTAGGAACGCCCCTGGTAGAGCACGGTCTCGCCCGGCGCCTCTTCGGTGCCGGCGAACAGCCCGCCCAGCATCACCGCGCTGGCGCCGGCCGCGATGGCCTTGGAGATGTCGCCGGAGAAGCGGATGCCGCCGTCGGCGATCAGCGGCACACCGGCGCTCACGAGGGCGCTGGCGACGTTGTCGATGGCGGTGATCTGCGGCACGCCCACGCCGGCCACGATGCGGGTGGTGCAGATGGAACCGGGGCCGATGCCGACCTTGACCGCGTCCGCACCGGCATCGATCAGCGCCCGCGCGGCGTCGCCGGTGGCGATGTTGCCGCCGATGACCTCCACATGGGGGAAGCGCTTCTTGACCCAGTTCACCCGGTCAAGCACGCCCTGGGCATGGCCGTGGGCCGTGTCTACGACCATCACGTCCACGCCGGCCTCGGCCAGCAGTTCGGCACGCTCCTCGGTGCCGGCACCCACGCCGATGGCCGCGCCCACGCGCAGGCGGCCCTGCTCGTCCTTGGCCGCATGGGGGTGCTCGGTGGACTTCATCATGTCCTTCACGGTGATCAGGCCGCACAGCTCACCGGCCGGGTTGACCACCAGCACGCGCTCCAGGCGGTGCTTGTGCAACAGGGCGCGGGCCTCGTCCAGGCTGCTGCCTTCGGGCACGGTGACCAGGCGCCCCTGCGGCGTCATGATGGCCGACACCGGCTGGTCCAGGTTGGTCTCGAAGCGCAGGTCGCGGTTGGTGACGATGCCCACCACCTGGCGCCCTTCCACCACCGGCAGGCCGGAGAACTTGTGCTGCCGCGTCAGCGCCATCACCTCGCGCACGCTCATCGTCGGCGGAATGGTGATCGGATCCTTGAGCACGCCGGACTCGAAGCGCTTGACCTTGAGCACCTCGGCGGCCTGCTTCTTGGCACTGAGATTCTTGTGCACGATGCCGATCCCGCCTTCCTGTGCCAGCGCAATGGCCAGACGGGCTTCGGTCACGGTATCCATGGCCGCGGAGACGAGCGGCAGATTGATGGTGATGCGGCGGGTCAGGCGGGTCTGGAGACTGACGTCCCGGGGCAGGACGGCGGAATGGGCGGGGACGAGAAGGACGTCATCGAACGTCAGCGCCTTCTGGATCACTCGCATGGCTTCTATCCTTTCGACCAAATCCGTATTATACAGACCGCCTTCGCGTCATGTAAGCCGCACAACATCAGGAAAAGCAACCATGGCCCTACGCTCCGCCCGGCTCAGCCTCGCCGCCACCCTCCTCGTGCTGTCCGTTCCCCTGTTCTACGCCCAGACGTCCCAGGCCGACATCTACACCTGGAAGGACAGGAGCGGACAGGTCCACTACGCGGACACCCCGCCGCTCACCGGCGACGCCACGGTGGTCGGCCCCGTGCGCCGCGTCTCCAAGTCGGAAAGTGAAGAAGCGGCTGCAAGCGCCGAAGGCCAGGAACCGACGCTGGCCGACAAGGAACTGGAATTCCGCCAGCGCCGCGCTGCCGAAGCGGACGCCGCCGCCAAGACCGAGCAGGAGGAAAAGCGCGCCGCCGACCGGCAACGGGCCTGCGACAGCGCGCGCGGGCAACTGGCCACGCTGCAGAACAACCAGCGTGTTGCACGCGTGAACGCACAAGGGGAGCGCGAGTTCCTCGACGACGACACCCGCACCCAGGAAGCGGAGCGTATCCAGGCTTTCCTCGACCAGAATTGCTCCCAGTAGGCAGAGCCGTCACCCGGCCATCGAATGGCGATCCGCCGGGCAGAACGGCTGCCGCCGCCCGGCAGCTCAGGCCTCTTCGCCGCTGCTGCCGCCCTTCTTCATCACCTTGCCCTCCTCCGCGCGCTTCTTGCGCACGGCTTTCGGGTCGGCGATCAGCGGACGGTAGATTTCCACCCGGTCGTGGTCGCGCAACACGGTGTCCGCCTTGGCGAGCTTGGCGTAAACGCCGAGCTTGTTCGCGCCCTCCAGATCGATGTCCGGATACTTCTGCAGCAGCCCGGAAGCGGCCACGGCCTCACGCACGGTCGCCCCTTCGGGCAGGACGAGATGCACGATTTCCTGGCGCTGCGGCAGGGCGTAAGTCACTTCCACGTTGATGCGGTCGGCCACGTTTCAGTCCTTTGGATAGACCAGCGCTGCGCGCTTGACGAAGGAATCGACGAAGGTGTTGGCGATATGGCTGAACACCGGCCCCAGCGCCTTTTCCAGCAGCCGGCTGGAAAACTCGTAGTGCAGGCCGAATTCGATCTTGCACGCGGTGTCGCCCAGCGGGGTGAAGCGCCAGTGGCCGTTGAGGTGCTTGAACGGCCCTTCCCGCAGGCGGATCAGCATCTCGTGCGGACGCTGCTTGGCGTTCTCGGTGCTGAAGTGGGCCTTGATGCCGTGGTAGTTGATGTGCAGCGTCGCGGCGGTCAGGGTGTCGGTGCGCGTGTGCACCTCGGCGCCGCCGCACCAGGGCAGGAAGGCGGGGTAGTCCTCGCAGCGGTCGACCAGTTCGAACATCTGGGCCGGGGTGAATTCGATCAGGACAAGCTTGGTGACTTCGGCCATGGCACGGGCGGCTCGGGGCTGGGGCGAACTGCTAGAATGCGCGATTCTACCGCAAAGCCGCGGCGCCCCGCCCGCGCCCGCCGGACGACCCCGACACCATGAGCATCATCGACAACCGCAAGGCCTTCCACGACTACTTCATCGAGGAGAAACACGAGGCCGGTATCGTCCTCGAAGGCTGGGAAGTCAAGGCCATCCGCGCCGGCCGCGCGAACATCAAGGAATCCTACGTCGTCATCCGCGACGGTGAGATCTTCATCTTCGGCATGCACATCACGCCGCTGGCGAGCGCCTCCACCCACGTGCATGCGGACCCCACCCGCACGCGCAAGCTGCTGCTGCACGCCCACGAGATCGACAAGCTGATCGGCAAGGTGGAGCGCGCCGGCTACGCGCTGGTGCCGCTGGACCTGCACTACAGCAAGGGCCGCATCAAGGCCACCATCGGCCTGGCCAAGGGCAAGAAGCAGTACGACAAGCGCGAGGACGAGAAGAAGCGCGACTGGGAGCGCGAAAAACAGCGCCTGATGCGCGTGAAGGCCTGAGCGCCCGCTTCGGGGCGGGGCTCATACACCGATCATCGGAAGGAGAATGCCCATGACCCTGCTGATCCTCGGCCTGGTGCTGTTCCTCGGCACCCACTCGGTGCGCATCGTCGCCGACCCCTGGCGCACCCGCCAGTTCGCCCGCCTCGGCGAACTGAAATGGAAGCTCGCCTACTCCGCCCTGTCGGCCGCGGGACTGGTGCTGATCGTGTACGGCTACGGCCAGGCGCGCCTCGACCCCCTGTTGCTGTGGCAGACACCGGTGTGGATGCGCCACGTGGCGGCCCTGTTCACCCTGCCCGCCTTCGTGCTGCTGGTCGCCGCCTACCTGCCCGGCACGCACATGAAGGCGCGCATCGGCCACCCCATGCTGGCCGGCGTCAAGCTGTGGGCGCTGGCCCATCTGCTGGCCAACAACACTCTGGCCGACCTGCTGCTGTTCGGCAGCTTCCTGGTGTGGGCGATCATCGATTTCATCGTCTCGCGCCGGCGCGACCGCGCCGAACACCGCCGCCGCCCCGAGGCCGCGCTGCGCAACGATGCCGCCGCGGCGGCAATCGGCCTGCTGGCCTGGTTCACGGTGGTGCGCTACCTGCACGCACCGCTCTTCGGGGTGGCGCCCTTCGGCTGAGTCAGGAACTGCAGGACAGCATCGAACAGCCGGGCCGGTTGCGCGCCCAGTCGGGCCGCCGGCCGGCATAGTGTTCGCGGCCCGGCTGTTCCTCGTAGGGGCGGCGCATCACCTCCAGGGTCTCCGCCACCAGGCCATAGTCGCCCTGCTCCGCCGCGTCGATGGCCTGCTGGGCCAGCCAGTTGCGCAGCACGTAGCGCGGGTTCGCGGCATCCATCCGGGCGCGCCGCTCGGCCGCCGGGCGGTTCTCCTGGCGCACCCGCACAGCGTAGCCTTCCAGCCAGGCCTGCAGTTCGCCGCCGTAGGCCTCGCGGCCCTCGGGGGAATAGAAGGCATCCTCGAAGGGTGCGAGGGACGGTGCATCCAGGTCCAGCCGGGCCAGCGCGCGGAAGAAGATCGTCATGTCGATCTCGGCCTTGGTCATCAGCCGGTGCAGCGCGTCGGTCATCTCCAGATCGGCGTCGGTGAAGGCCGCGAGTCCGAGCTTGTCGGCCTGCATGCGGCGGCTTTCCGCGTCGTAGGTGGCGACGTAGCGATCCAACCCGGCCTGCAGCGGGGCTTCGCTGCGGAACAGGGGATAGAGCGCATTGGCGAGCTGCAGCAGATTCCAGTGGGCGATACGCGGCTGGTGGCCGAAGCGGTAGCGCCGCATCTCCTCGTCGGTGGTGTTGGGCGTCCAGCCGGGATCGAAGTTGTCGATCCAGCCGTAAGGACCGTAGTCGATGGTCAGGCCCAGGATGGACATGTTGTCCGTGTTCATCACCCCATGCACGAAGCCCACCCGCATCCAGTGCGCCACCATGCGCGCGGTGCGCTCGCACACCTCGGCAAACCAGGCGCTGCGGCGCTCCGCCGGGCTGCCTTCGATCCACGGAAAATCCCGGGCGATGGTGAATTCGGCGAGCCGTTCCAGCACGTCCAGGTCGCCGCGCGCGGCGAAGATCTCGAAGTTGCCGAAGCGGATGAAGGACGGCGCCACGCGGCACACCACCGCACCGGGTTCGGCCTGCGGATGGCCGTCGTAGAACATGTCGCGCACGACCTCCTCGCCGGTGGCGACCAGGGACAGCGCCCGCGTGGTGGGCACGCCCAGATGGTGCATGGCCTCGCTGCACAGGAACTCGCGGATGGACGAGCGCAGCACGGCGCGGCCGTCCGCACGGCGGGCGTAGGGCGTCGGCCCGGCGCCCTTCAGTTGCAGTTCCAGGCGCTCGCCGCGCCCGTTGAGCACCTCGCCCAGGTTGATCGCGCGCCCGTCGCCGAGCTGCCCCGCCCAGTTGCCGAACTGGTGGCCGCCGTAGCACGCCGCGTAGGGCGCCATGCCCGACAGCAGCGCGTTGCCGGCGAACACCTCGGCGAAGCGCGACGAACTAACGTCCGCCTCGTCCAGGTCCAGCATGGCGGCCACTTCCCGCGACCAGGCGACCAGTTCCGGTGCCCGGACCGGCGTGGGCCGCACATGGGAGTAGCAGGCGCCGAGCACCTGGCGGATGTGGGGCGCGTCGCTGGGGTCGGCGGGCAGCTCCCGCACGAAGCGGTTGTCGAAGACGAGGTGATCCATTGGGGGGTGATGTCGTTGTTGGTATCTGGAATTGAGAGTGCCAGCAAACGACGAGGTTCGCCAACAAACTAGCCTGGATCGCGGGTGGCGAGCGCCGCGAGCTGCCGGTCGTGCCAGCGCCCCAGCAGCAACAGCGCGCCGCCCGCCCCCAGCAGCGCCATGAACATGTCCCACTGGGCGTCCCACGGATCGCCCTGGGTGCCCAGGAATTCCACCGAACCGTCGCCCCAGAACACCGCCGCGGCCCATTCCACCAGTTCGTAGGCCGCGCTGATGCCCAGGCAGGCCAGCACCAGCAGTGCGAACAGCCACTTGCCCGGCCGCAGTGGCGAGGTGCGCAGCAGCAGTTCGCGCCCGAGGATGGCCGGCGTGACGCCCTGGAACACGTGGCCGATGCGGTCGTAGGGGTTGCGCGCGAGGCCAAGAACATCCTGCAACTGCAGGCCCACCGGCACCCGCGAGTAGGTGTAGGCGCCGCCGCCGATCAGGATCAGCGCGAACAGGGCGATCAGCCAGCAGGTGAGCGGCGTCAGCGGGAAGCGCCGGGCGGTGAGGAGGAGGATGGGCAGGGCGATCAGCACCGGCATCACCTCGCCCAGCCACACTTCGCGGTCGTAGGGCGAGATGCCGGAGGCGATCAGGGCGGTGATCACCACGAGGAGCAGAGCGAGGCGCGTCTTCACCTGGGGGTCCTTTGTTCAGCCGTTGCCCTGGCGCACGGCCGGCGGCGGCAACTGTTCCAGGAAGGCCACCGCATCCGCCTCCTCCCGGGTGCGGCGCATGGGCGGCAGGCTGCGCCACACCACCTTGCCGTAGGGCTTGTCTATCATGCGCGGGTCGCAGATGCACAGCACGCCGCGGTCCTGTTCGCTGCGGATCAGGCGCCCGGCGCCCTGCTTCATGTTGATCACGGTGCGCGGCAACTGGTAGTGCATGAAGGGGTTGCGCCCGCTCTTCTGCAGGTATTCCACGCGCGCGGCCAGCACCGGGTCGTCCGGCGGCGCGAAGGGCAGCTTGTCGATGACCACCAGCGAGAGCGCGTCGCCCGGCACGTCCACTCCTTCCCAGAAGCTCTGGCTGGCCACCAGCACCGCATTGCCCAGGCGGCGGAAGCGTTCCAGCAGCTCGGTGCGGGAGCCCTCCCCCTGCAGCAGCAGGGGCAGGTCGTCGCCCGCCGCGGCGAGGCCGTCGGCGATCAATTCATGGACGCGGCGCATGGCGCGCAGGGAGGTGCACAGCACGAAGGCGCGCCCGCGCGCGGCGCGGATCAACGGCAGGGCCTTCTTCGCCACGGCCTCGATGTAGCCCGGCGCGTTGGGGTCCGGCATGCCCGCCGGGGCGTAGAGCAGCGCCTGCTCGCCGTAGTCGAAGGGGCTGCCCCACACCGCGGTCAGGGGCGGCGGCTCCAGCGCCGTGAGCCCCAGCTCGCCGCAGTAGTGGCCGAAGTCCTGCCCCACCGCGAGGGTGGCCGAGGTGAAGATCCAGGCCCGCAGATGGCCTTCGAGCTGGCGGCGGAACACCGTGGAGATGTGCAGCGGCGTGGCGTTGAGCGCCGCGGACTGGGAGAACACCTCCACCCAGCGGATCAGCTCGGCATCCTCCGGCTGGCGCCAGCGGCGCAGGCGCTCGCCCGTCTCCTGGCTGCGGCGCAGGCAGGCGGCCAGGCCTTCGGAGCGTTCGGCCTGGGTTTCCAGCACGGCTTCGAGCCGTTCGATTTCGGCGGCCAGGCCCTGCGCCCTGGCGCCGAATTCCGGCAAGGCTTCCGCCTGCGCGGCGGGCAGGCGCGCCGGCTCGACGCCGAAGGCCAGGCGCAGGTCGCGGGCGGCCTTCTCCAGGGTGCGGCTGGCGTCGATCAGATCGCGGCAGTCGGGCGCGGCGGCAAGCGTTTCGGAACGGATGTCCCGCGCCAGGTCCAGCACTTGGCCGGTGGATACGTTCTCGCCGAAGAACAGGCTGGCGGTCTCGGGCAACTGGTGGGCCTCGTCAAAGATCACCGCGTTGCAGGCCGGCAGCAGCTCGCCCGCGCCCTCGTCGCGCAGCATCACGTCGGCGAAGAAGAGATGGTGGTTGACCACCACCACGTCGGCGTCCATAGCCGTGCGCCGGGCGGCGAGGACGAAGCAGCCCTTGACGTCCGGGCAGTCCTGGCCGAGGCAGTTGTCCCGCGTCGAGGTCGCCGCCATCCAGGCCGGCGAGTCTTCGCGCACCGCGCTGCATTCGGCCTTGTCACCGCTTTGCGTCGTCTGTGCGAAGCGGGCGATGGCGCGCAGGTCGGCGGCGTCCTGCGGGCTCTGGAAGCGGCCGTCCTTGGCGTTGCGCGCCAGATGGTAGGGACAGACGTAGTTGGCCCGCCCCTTGAGCAAAGCGATGCTCACCGGCACCTTGAGCGCAGCGCGCACCACCGGCAGGTCGCGGTTGAAGAGCTGGTCCTGCAGGGTCTTGGTGCCGGTGGAGATGATCACCTTGCCGCCCGACAGCAGCGCCGGCACCAGGTAGGCGAAAGTCTTGCCGGTACCGGTGCCGGCCTCGGCCACCAGCACGCGGTGCTCATGCAACGCCTGCTCGATCAGGCGCGCCATCTCGATCTGTTGCGGGCGCGCACTGAATGCCGGGATGGTCTTTGCCAGAGGGCCATCCGGCGTAAAGGCCTGGTCGACAGCACTCATACGGCATGAACAGGATGACGGCGGAGCCGCAATCCTACCACCGCCAGCCCGCGCGTCGGACGTCCGGGGTGACGGCTGCGCATCAAATGGCCATCAAGGTAAGTTCCGATACGCCGATATATCACCCAGAGCCGCCGCGCTTGGGGAAACATGGTGCGCACCGACAGCCGCCCATGATGACAACAACACGATCCCGGAAAGACCACGCATGAAAGCCCGTTCATCCGTTCGCACCCAATTGCTCTTCCTCGTCGCGATTACCTGCGGCCTGTTCATCGCCGCTCTGGCCGGCTCCCTGTGGGAAACCCGGTCCAGCCAGCAACAACTGCTGGATTTCATCGACACGGAACTGGCCACGGAGCGCGACGTGACCAAAGCCTACGCCCAGGGACTGCAGATGGGCCAAGCGCTACGCAACATCCTGCTCGACCCGCAGAATCCGCAGGCGTACAAGAACTTCGATCGCGCCCAAAGCGAGTTCGACGCGGTGATCGGGCGGGTGAAAACGCGTACCGATATTCTCAAGGGCGGTGCGGCGAGCGTGGCCACCATCGACGACATCCACCGCCGTTGGGGGCCGTTGCAGACGGACGTGATCGAACGCGTGCGGGCCGGCGACACCCAAGGCGCCCGGCTCGTCCTGATCGACAAGGAAACCCCGGCGTGGCGGGAGATGCGTACCCAGTTGCTGGATCAGATCGCCCACCTGGAAAGCACCTCCGGCGAGGTCAAGGGTGAGGTGGTGGCGGGCCTGGAGCGCGCCAACCTGATCGCCGTGGTGATGGCGCTGGCGGCCCTGGCAGCCTGCGTGGGCGTGTCCCTGTACGTGATCCGCGACCTCTTCCGCCAGCTCGGCGGCGAACCGTCCTACGCCGCCGAGGTGGCGCGACGCATCGCCGACGGGCGGCTGGACGAATCCGTCGAAGTGCGCCGAGGCGACCGCGACAGCCTGCTGGGAGCCATGAGTGGCATGCAGGAAGGACTGGCGACGACCATCGCCGACATCCGCCAACTCGCGGGCCAGGTTTCGGAATCGATTTCGGTGCTGCGCCACAACGAGGCGCAAATCGCGGACGCCTCCATGCAGCAGAGCGAAGCGGGCAGTTCCATCGCCGCCGCCGTCGAGGAGATGACGGTGAGCATTTCCCAGGTATCCGAGCATGCCGACGACGCCGACCGGCTCACCGAAGAAGCCGCCGGGCAGGTACACAACGGAGTCAAGGTGATCAACGACGCCGTGGGCATCATCGGCCAGATCGCCGAACGCATGTCCGCCTCGACCCAGGTGATGGCTGACCTGGGGGCGAGCGCGGACGGCATCTCGAACATCGTCAAGGTGATCCAGGAAGTGGCCGAGCAGACCAACCTGCTCGCGCTCAACGCGGCCATAGAGGCCGCCCGCGCCGGCGAGCAGGGTCGCGGCTTCGCCGTGGTGGCCGACGAGGTGCGCAAGCTCGCCGAGCGCACGGCGCAATCCACCCACGAGATCACGGGCATGATCCAGCGCGTGCAGGCCAGCACCCACGAGGCGGTGCGCAGCATGGAGGACGGCCGCGATCTGGCCGAGCGCGGTGCGGACAGCGCGGGCGTGGCGCGGGAGGCGGTAGCTGCGCTGGAATCGGGCTCCGACCGGGTGCGCGACGCGGTGGCCTCCATCAACGCCGCGCTGCGCGAACAGCGTTCGGCGAGCACGGACATCGCCCAGAGCATCGAACGCATCGCCCAGATGAGCGAGCAGAACCACGCCGCCACGCGCGATTCCCTGGGACGGGCCGACGACCTGCAGCAACTCGCCGCTTCGCTGGAGCACAGCGTGGGTCGCTTCCAGCTCGCGCGCTGAACGTTTCAATCCAGGCGTTCGACCTTGAGCCAGACCTCGTTGCTGCCCGACGAGGTCTGCTCGCCCCGAGACAACAGCCCCCGTTCCCCGTCCGCCGCCTGCAGGGTGCTGGCGCCGAGGGGAATCCATTCGCCCAGCGCGCCTTCCACGGTCGTGCTCAGGTGGCGGATTTCGGCCGTGCCGTCCGGCGCCAGCGGACGTTCGTCGAAGGGACTGATCTCGATGCTGACGCGGCCGCCCATCACCCGCGGCGAGGCATTGAAACCGGTGCCGAGATCGCGCCAGATCACCGTTTCGGAGAGCGCCGCGCCGTCGGGCCGCCGCCACACGCGGCGCAGCGGAACCGGCAGGGAGACGCCGGCCCGGATGAAGGCCTGCCCGCCGTCCACGGTCTGCACCTGCTGCTCGGCGGAGGAACTCGCCGCGCGCTCGCGTCCGCCGAGTTCCACCACCACGCCGGTGCCGATGTGATGGTGCCGGCCGGAGGACTCCTGCTCGATCTGTACCCTGCCGCGGCCGATGCGGCCGTGGGCTTCAGCCTGGGAACGGCCGCTGTATTCGTCTGCGGACTGGCGCACCGAGATCAGCAGCCTCGCGGCCGGCACGTCGATGCCGGCGAGCGCCGCGCGCAGCTCGGCCAGATTGGCCGCATTCGTGCGCACGAAAAGCTTGTCGTTGAAGCCGGACAGGCTGCCGCCCGGCGCCAGCAGCGGGCGCAGCACCGGCAGCACCTGTTCGGCCGGCCGGTGGCGCAACGGGATGATCTCCAGCGCGGGTTCCGCGGCCGCGGCAAGCGGCAGGAACAGCGCCAGCGCGCACAACATACGCCGCAGGATGCCGCCGACCGCCCGGGCCGGGTTAGAATGACGCCGGTCACACATTTGCGCCGCACAGAATCGGAGTATCGCCATGGATGTCACCGCCGTTGCCAGTCTCGCCACCAGCCTGAGCCAGGCCCGCACCGGCGACGCGGTCGGCGTGCTGGTGTTGAAGAAGGCCATCAACCTGCAGGCTCAGCACGCCGCCCAACTGATCGCCGCCCTGCCCCAGCCCGCGGCCAGCAATCCGCCGAACCTGGGGCAGAACATCGACGTCAGGGCCTGATCACTCCACCCGGTGCGCCTCGGCGAGGTAGTCCCGGGTGCGCATCTCGATCAGCCGGCTCACCGTGCGCACGAACTCGTGCGCGTTGTGCCCCTCAGTATAGAGTTCCGGCGCCTCCACCTCGGCGCTCATGACGAGCTTGACCCGGTGGTCGTACAGCACGTCGATCAGCCAGGTAAAGCGGCGCGCCTCGGAAGCCTGTCCCGCGTTCATCCTCGGCACGCCGGAGAGCAGCAGGGTGTGGTGTTCGCGCGCGATCTCCAGGTAGTCGTTCTGGGAGCGCGGCCCGCCGCATAGGGTGGCGAAATCGAACCACACTACGCCGGGCGCCCTGCGCACCACCGGCAGCTTGCGTTCCAGCACTTCGAGTTCCCCCGTCTCGCCCTCGCTGGCGGCAAGGCGACGGAAATCCTCGCCCATCTTGCGCGTCGCGGCCTCGTCCGCGGGCACCAGGTAGATCTCGATCTTCTCCAGCGTACGCAGGCGGTAGTCGGTGCCGTGGTCGACCTCGACGACGTCGAAGCGGCGCTTGATCATCTCGATGGTGGGCAGGAAGTTCACCCGCATCAGACCGTTGGGGTAGAGGCCGTCCGGCGGGTAGTTGGAAGTCATGACGAAGATCACCCCGCGCGCGAACAGCGCATCCAGCAGGCGCCCGAGGATCATCGCATCGGCGATGTCCGAGACGTGGAACTCGTCGAAGCACAGCAGCCGGGTCTGGCGCGCGATGCGGTCGGCCACCTTCTGCAGGGGGTCGGGCTCGTGATTGTGGTCCTTGAGGTCGTTCTGCACTTCCTGCATGAAGGCGTGGAAATGCACCCGGCGCTTGCGCTTGTAGGGCACGGCGTCGAAGAAGCAGTCCATCAGGAAGCTCTTGCCGCGCCCCACTCCGCCCCAGAAATACACGCTGCGCGGCATCTGCGGGCGCGAGAACACCCGCCGCAGCGTGCTGCCGCGCGCCACCTTGAAGCCCAGCAGCTCGGCGTAGAGCTGCTGCAGGCGCTGCACGGCGGCGCGCTGCGCCGGGTCGGACTTGAAACCGCGGGCGCGCAACTGGGCCTCGTAGGCATCCAGCACGCCGTGTTCGGAAACTTTAAGGGTGCGGTAGGGCATGGCTATGGGTGACTAGTGCCGCAGGGCTCGGATGGAAGGCAGGATTGTAGTGCAAGTACCGGCCGTTTCCGCCGTGCATCAGTGCTTGCAGCCCATAGCCGCAGACGCTACGCTGCAGTGCAGCATGCACTTACGGAGGTGAGCCGTGCATCCAGTCCTTTCTCCCGCCGCCCCGGCGCTGACCACGCTGTCCACCGTGCTGGCAGGCACGCAGCAGACGCTCCGCGCCCAGTCCAGGGGCTTTTCCGCCGCCGCCGAATACCTTTACGACCGCTGGCAGCGCCAGGTGCTGGTCGCCGACGTGCTGCGCGAGCGCGGCAACCAGTACCTGGAGCACAGCCGCTCCGGCAAGCCGCCGGTGCTGGCCTTCGACTACGAGATCATCATGGACGGGCGCGAACTGCCCGATCCGGCCAACTACGCCCTGGCCCGCATCCATCCGTCGGCGGACTGCCCGGCCACCGACCCCACCCGGCGCCCCTTCGTGGTCATCGATCCGCGCGCCGGGCACGGGCCGGGCATCGGCGGCTTCAAGATCGACAGCGGCATCGGCATCGCCCTGCGCCAGGGCCATCCCTGCTACTTCGTGATGTTCTTCCCCACGCCGGTGCCGGGGCAGACCATCGAGTCGGTGGGCAAGGCGGAATACGCCTTCCTCACGCGCGTAAACGAACTCCATCCCGCTGCGCCCCAGCCCCTGGTGATCGGCAACTGCCAGGGCGGCTGGGCGCTGATGATGCTGGCCGCGGCCGTGCCACAGGCGGTGGGCCCCATCCTGCTGGCCGGCTCGCCGATTTCGTACTGGGCCGGCGTGCGCGGCCGGAATCCGATGCGCTACTCGGGCGGCCTGCTGGGCGGCACCTGGCTGGCTTCGCTGGTGGGCGACCTGGGCAACGGCCGCTTCGACGGCGCCTATCTGGTCAACAACTTCGAACTGCTCAACCCGGCCAATACCTTCTGGAGCAAGTCCTACAACCTCTTCGCCAACGTCGATGACGAACGGGAGCGTTTCCTCGATTTCGAGCGCTGGTGGGGCGGCCATTTCCTGCTCAACAAGGCGGAGATGGAGTGGATCACGCAGAACCTCTTCGTCGGCAACCGCCTGACGGCCGGCGAGATCGTCTCCAGCAGCGGCAAGACCCGCATCGACCTGCGCAACATCCGCTCGCCCATCGTCGTGTTCGCGTCCTGGGGCGACAACATCACCCCGCCCCAGCAGGCGCTGAACTGGATTCCCGACCTCTACGACGACGTGGAGGACATCCGCCTCAACGAGCAGACCATCGTGTACTGCCTGCACGAGAAGATCGGCCACTTGGGCATCTTCGTGTCCGGTGCGGTGGCGCGCAAGGAAACCGGCAAGCTGCTCGGCACGCTGGAACTCATCGACATCCTGCCGCCCGGCCTCTACGAGGCGGTGATCGAGGACACCCACCCGGAGATGCCGGGCCGCGAGTTCGTCCAGGGGCGCTATCTGGTGCGCTTCGAGCCCCGCGACATCCCCGACATCCTGGCGCTGGACGACGGCCGCGAGGACGAGCGCGCCTTCGAGGTGGTGCGGCGCGTCTCCGAGATCAACCAGGGGCTGTACGACACCTTCCTCTCACCCTGGCTGAAGCTGGCGGGGAGCAACGAATTCCTCGCCGAAACCCTGCGCAACCTCAACCCGGCTCGTTTCGAACGGCTGTGGTTCTCCGACGCCAATCCGCTGCTGTGGCCGCTGGGCTCCTTTGCCGGCCTGGTGCGCCACAAGCGCGTGCCGGCCGCCGGGGACAACCCCTTCGTGGCGCTGGAAACCAAGGTCTCGCAGGGCATCGAGCTCGCACTCGACAGCTACCGCGACGTGCGCGACCGGCTGCAGGAGTTTGTCTTCACCACCGTCTACGAGGCGCCGCTGGTGCGCGCCCTGGTGGGTCTGGGCAACAGCGGCGGCATCGCGCGCCGCCGCGAGCAGGCCCATAGCTGGATGGAAGACGAATTCCGCAACCTGCAGCGCAAGGCGCTGGCGACGGATTTCGAGCAGGGCACGGTGCTCGACGGCCTGGTCCGCACCGTGTTCTACACCAAGCCGGACATGCTCGGCTTCGACGAGCGCCCCTTCAACCTGCTGCGCCAGGAACTGCAGGATGCCGGCCTGGCCTCGGCCGGCACCTTCGCCGACCTCAAGCACACCCTCAAGCGCCAGGCCCTGCTCTTCCTGATGGACGAAGAACGCACCCTGGCCGGCCTCGACGAACTGCTGCCGAGCGCCGCGCTGCGCCAGCGGGCGCTGGACATCGCCTATTCTCTGGCCTGCGCCCGCGGCAGCCTGGACGAGAACTTCCGCGGACGCTACGACCGCATCGCGGCCCAGTTCGGCCTGCCGCCGGCACCGGCGAAGCTGGTGAGGAGACCGGAGCTGGATGACATCGTGCCCGATCCGGCGCCCCGCAGCCGAGTGCGTCGCAAGCGCGCATGATGATGCTCAGGGGGACTACGGGTGGGGGCAAAGAACATTCCTCCCCTTTCAAGGGGGAGGTTAGGAGGGGGATGGGTTTCCGCCCAGCGCGGTACTGAACCCATCCCCACCCCAGCCCGGGAGGGAGCAAGACGCCAGGATCAGGCGTGCAGCGGACGCTTGTCGGTGGCCAGCGCGGCCTCGTGCAGCACTTCCGACAGGGTCGGGTGCGCGTGGCAAATGCGCGCCAAGTCTTCCGCCGCGGCGGAGAACTCGATCGCCACCACACCTTCTGCCACCAGGTCGGACGCGCCCGCGCCGATGATATGCACGCCCAGCACGCGGTCGGTGGCGGCGTCGGCGAGGATCTTCACGAAGCCGTCGGTCGCTCCGATGCCCAGTGCGCGGCCATTGAAGGCGAACGGAATCTTGCCCGCCTTGTAGGCCACGCCTTCGGCCTTCAGTTGCTGCTCGGTCTTGCCCACCCAGGCGATTTCCGGGCTGGTGTAGATCACGTAGGGGATGGTGTCGAAGTTGATGTGGCCGGCCTGGCCGGCGATGGTCTCGGCCACCGCCACCGCTTCTTCCATGGCCTTGTGGGCCAGCATGGGGCCGCGCACCACGTCGCCCACCGCCCACACGCCGGGCAGGTTGGTGCGGCAGTGGCCGTCCACTTCGATCATGCCGCGCTCGTTGAGCTTCAGGCCCACGGCTCCGGCGTTCAGCCCATCGGTGTTGGGCACGCGGCCCACGGAGACGATGAGGCGGTCGGCCTCCAGCTTCTGCGCGGCGCCGCTCTTGTCGGTGTAGGCGATGGTCACGCCCTTCTTGGCGGTCTTGACCTCGCCGATCTGGACGCCCAGGTTGATCTTCAGGCCCTGCTTGGTCAGCAGCTTGAGGGCTTCCTTGGCCACGTCCTGGTCGGCGGCGGCGAGAAAATCGGGCAGCGCTTCGAGCACGGTGACTTCGGCACCCAGACGGCGCCACACGGAACCCAGCTCCAGACCGATCACGCCCGCACCGATGACGGCGAGCTTCTTCGGCACGGCGTCGAAATCGAGCGCACCGACGTTGTCGACGATGATCTTGTTATCGACCGGAATGCCCGGCAGATGGCGGGCTTTGGAGCCGGTGGCGACGATGACGTTCTTGGCGACCACGGTCTCCGCGCCGACCTTCACTTCCCAGCCGCCCGCCGCCTGCTTGACGAAGCTGCCGTGGCCGGGGAGGAAAGTCACCTTGTTCTTCTTGAACAGGCCCTTGATGCCGCCGGTGAGCTGGTCGACGATGCCGGACTTGCGCGCCAGCATCTTGCCCACGTCGATCTTGGGCGTGCCGACGCTGATGCCCTGGTCGGCAAAGCCGTGGCCCGCTTCCTCGAACAGGTGCGAGGTGTGCAGCAGGGCCTTGGAGGGGATGCAGCCCACGTTGAGGCAGGTGCCGCCCAGGCGCGGTTCGCCCTTGGGATCGGCATAGGGGTTGGATTCGGCGCAGGCGGTCTTGAAGCCGAGCTGCGCGGCGCGGATGGCGGCAACATAGCCGCCGGGGCCGCCGCCGATGACGAGAACGTCGAATTCCTTGGACATGGTGAACTCCCTTGCGGAAAAACGGGGCGCACGCACGCTGGGAGCCGAGGCTCCCGGCGGAATGCGCCCCGAACAGCGTGCGTTAGACGTCGAGGATCAGACGGGCCGGATCTTCCAGCGCTTCCTTCATGGTCACCAGGCCGAGCACCGCTTCGCGGCCGTCGATGATGCGGTGGTCGTAGGACATGGCCAGGTAGTTGATCGGACGGATCACGATCTGGCCGTTCTCGACCACCGGACGGTCCTTGGTGGCGTGGATGCCGAGGATGGCCGACTGCGGCGGGTTGATGATCGGGGTGGACAGCATGGAGCCGAACACGCCGCCGTTGGAGATGGAGAAGGTGCCGCCGGACAGTTCTTCCAGCGACAGCTTGCCGTCCTTGGCCTTCTGGCCGAATTCGGCGATCTTCTTCTCGATGTCGGCGATCGACATCTGGTCGGCGTCGCGCAGGATGGGCACCACCAGGCCGCGCGGCGAACCGACCGCGATGCCGATGTCGATGTAGCCGTGATAGACGATGTCGGTGCCGTCCACCGAGGCGTTCAGGATCGGGTACTTCTTCAGCGCGGCCACGGCGGCCTTGACGAAGAAGCCCATGAAGCCCAGACGCACGCCGTGGGCCTTCTCGAACTTCTCGCCGTACTGCTTGCGCAGCGCCATCACCGGCGCCATGTTCACCTCGTTGAAGGTGGTGAGGATGGCGTTTTCGTTCTTGGACTGGATCAGGCGTTCGGCGATGCGGGCGCGCAGGCGGGTCATCGGCACGCGCTCTTCCGGACGCTCGCCGGCGATCACCACCGCCGGAGCGGCGGCGGCAGCCGGCCTGGCGCCGGCGGCCACCGCGTCTTCCTTGGTCACGCGGCCACCGCGGCCGGTGCCGGCCACGTCGGCGGCGGACACGCCCTTCTCTTCCAGGATCTTGCGCGCGGCCGGGCTGGCGGCACCGGCGGCGGCCGCGGACGCGGCGGGAGCCGGCGCGGAAGCCGGCGGCGGGGTCACCGCCTGCACCGGCGCGGCCGGCTTGGCGGCGCCGGCGGCAGCCTTGGCTTCGGTGTCGATCTGGGCGATCAGTTCGCCCGAGGCGACGGTTTCGCCGTCCGCCTTGATGATCTTGACCAGCACGCCGTCGGCCGGCGCGGGGGTTTCGAGCACGACCTTGTCGGTCTCGATGTCGATCAGGTTCTCGTCACGAGAAACGGCCTCGCCCTCCTTCTTGTGCCACGACACCAGCGTGGCTTCGGAAACGGACTCGGACAACTGCGGTACCTTGACTTCGATCAGCATGAAATTCTCTCCCGGTGTGCTTCTTTATTGATTGGGGGCCTGCGGGGTGGCGTCCTTGATCGGGCCGAAGGCGTTTTCGATGACCGCCTTCTGCTGCGCGTTGTGCTTGGCGTAGTAGCCCACGGCGGGCGACGCGGCGGCCGGACGGCTGACCAGCAGCAGCTTGCGCTTGGCACCGAGCACATTGACCAGGTGCTGGCGCGAAGCGAGCCAGTACCACGCCCCCTGGTTGCGCGGCTCTTCCTGGGCCCACACCACTTCCTTGGCGTTGGGGAATTCGTTGATCGCCTTGGCGAACTCCTCGACCGGGAAGGGATAGAGCTGCTCGATGCGCACCAGCGCGGTGTCCTTGATGCCCTGCTCGCGGCGATGGGCCAGCAGCTCGTAGTAGAGCTTGCCCTGGCACAGCACCACGCGCTTGACCTTCTTCGGGTCCAGCTTCTCGGTTTCGCCGATCACGGTGCGGAACCCGCCGTGCGCCAGTTCATCGATCGAGGAGATCGCCTCCTTGTGGCGCAGCAGCGACTTGGGCGTGATGATGACCAGCGGCTTCCTGATCTTGCGGATCAACTGGCGGCGCAGCAGGTGGAAGATCTGGCTGGGCGTGGTCGGCACGCAGACCTGCCAGTTGTTCTCCGCCGCGTTGTTCATGAAGCGCTCCAGGCGCGCGGAGGAGTGCTCCGGCCCCTGCCCTTCATAGCCGTGCGGCAGCATGATGGTCAGGCCGGTCAGCCGCCCCCACTTGGCCTCGCCCGAGGAGATGAACTGGTCGAGCACGACCTGGGCGCCGTTCACGAAGTCGCCGAACTGCGCTTCCCACACCACCAGTTCGTTCGGTTCGGTGGTCGCGTAGCCGTATTCGAAGCCCAGCACGCCCTCTTCGGAGAGCACGGAATCGAAGCACTGGAAGCGCGCCTGGCCGTCCTGGATGTGGTCCAGCGGCTTGTAGATGCCTTCGTCCCAGCGCTCGCGCTTCTGGTCGTGCAGCACGGCGTGGCGGTGGAAGAAGGTGCCGCGGCCCACGTCCTCGCCGGAGAGGCGCACGCCGTAGCCCTGGGCCAGCAGCGAAGCGTAGGCGAGGTTCTCGCCCATGCCCCAGTCGAGGGGTAGTTCGCCCTTGCCCATGGCCGAGCGGTCGTCGATGATCTTCTTGACCCGCGAATGCAGCGCGAAGCCTTCCGGAACGTCGGTCAGGCGCCCGGCCAGGCGCTTGATCTCCTGCACCGGAATCGCGGTGTCCGCGTCGTCGGTGTAGGGCTGGTTCAGGAAGGGCGTCCAGTCCACCGCGAACTGGCGGTTGTGGCCGGACAGCACCGGGTTGTACAGCAGTTCGCCCTTGTCCAGATGCTCGCGGTACTCGGCGATCATCTTCTCGGGTTCGTCGGCGGCGAGCGTGCCTTCGGTGACCAGGCGGTCGGCGTACAGCTTGCGGGTGCCGGGGTGCTTCTGGATGGTGCGGTACATCAGCGGCTGGGTCACCATCGGCTCGTCCTGCTCGTTGTGGCCGAGCTTGCGGAAGCAGATGATGTCCACCACCACGTCCTTCTTGAATTCCTGGCGGAATTCCACCGCCAGCGCGGTGACGAAGGCCACGGCTTCGGGATCGTCGCCGTTCACGTGGAAGATCGGCGCCTCGACCATCTTGAAGATGTCGGTGCAGTACAGGGACGAGCGGTAGTCGCGCGGGTCCGAGGTGGTGAAGCCGATCTGGTTGTTGATGACGATGTGCACCGTGCCGCCCGTGCCGTAGCCGCGGGTCTGGGAGAAGTTGAGCATCTCCTGGTTCACGCCCTGGCCGGCCACGGCCGCGTCGCCGTGGATCAGCACCGGCAGCACCTGGCCCTTGGCGGTGTCGCTGCGGCGCACCTGGCGGGCATACACCGAGCCTTCGACCACCGGGTTGATGATTTCCAGGTGGGAGGGGTTGAAGGCCAGGGTCAGGTGCATGGGGCCGCCCGGGGTCATGACGTCGCTGGAGAAGCCCATGTGGTACTTGACGTCACCGGCCGACAGGTCGGCCGCGGCCTTGCCCTCGAACTCGGAGAACAGCATCTTGGGCGACTTGCCCAGGGTATTGACCAGCACGTTGAGGCGGCCGCGGTGGGCCATGCCGATCACCGTCTCGGCCACGCCCAGGCTGCCGCCGACGCGGATGATCTCGTCCATCGCCACGATGGCCGATTCGCCGCCTTCGAGCGAGAAACGCTTCTGGCCGACGTACTTGGTGTGGAGATAACGCTCCAGCGTCTCGGCCGCGGTGGTGCGTTCGAGGATGCGCTTCTTCAGTTCGGTGGAGAACTTCGGCGTGCCGCGCACGCTTTCCAGCCGGCTCTGGATCCAGCGCTTCTGCTGGATGTCGGAGATGTACATGTACTCCGAGCCGATCGAGCCGCAATAGGTCTGGCGCAGCGCCTCGAGGATCTCGCGCAGAGTGGCGTGTTCGGTGGAGAAGCCGTGGAAGGAGCCGACGTTGAACTGCTTGTTGAGGTCGGCTTCGGTGAAGCCGTAGTAGGACGGCTCCAGTTCGGCGATCTGCGGGCGCTCGGTACGCTTGAGGGGGTCCAGGTTGGCCCAGCGGTTGCCGAGGAAACGGTAGGCGTTGATCAGTTGCAGCGTGCTGACCTGGCGCTTGTCGTCACCGCCTTCGGCGACCACGGTGCGCACCGGACCGCGCTTGGCCATCTGTTCGAAGGCCGCGATGACCGGGCCGTGCGCCACGTCGCGCACCGCCGCACCGGCCTGGGCCTGCAACTGGTCGAAGTAGACGCGCCAGTTTTCCGGCACGGAGGCCGGGTCGGCCAGGTAATTCTCGTACAGCTCTTCGATGAACGGCGCGTTGGCACCGAACAGATGCGAAGTGGAAAAATGTTGCTTCATCATGATGAAAGCCACCCGTTGTGTTTTGTTTCCCTGCCTGAGGTTTCCTGGGCGGACCCTGGCATCCCGACCGATGTGAAAACGGGATGGCCGTGCGCGCACGGCCATCCCGCAGTACGACGGTTAGCGCCGGGAGTATCCCCCTTCCCTCTCCATCGTCTCGTCTCTTACGTACGCTGCGCGAGAGCCGGAACGTCGCGCCGCGCCGCGCCGATGTAGAGCTGGCGCGGCCGGCCGATCTTGTATTCCGGATCGGTGATCATTTCTTCCCACTGGGTGATCCAGCCCACCGTGCGCGCCAGCGCGAAGATGCAGGTGAACATGGAGGTCGGGATGCCCAGGGCCTTCTGCACGATGCCGGAGTAGAAGTCCACGTTGGGGTAGAGCTTCTTTTCGACGAAGTACTCGTCTTCCAGCGCGATCTTCTCGAGTTCCTTGGCGAGCTTGAACAGGCGGTCGTTCTCCAGGCCCAGTTCGCCCAGCACGTCGGCGCAGACCTTGCCCATCAGCTTGGCGCGCGGGTCGAAGTTCTTGTACACGCGGTGGCCGAAACCCATCAGCTTGAAGCTGTCGTTCTTGTCCTTGGCGCGCTTGATGTATTCGCCGACGCGGGACACGTCGCCGATTTCTTCCAGCATGTTCAGACACGCTTCGTTCGCGCCGCCGTGCGCCGGGCCCCACAGGCAGGCGATGCCGGCCGAGATGCAGGCGAAGGGGTTGGCGCCGGAGGAGCCGGCCAGGCGCACCGTGGAGGTGGAGGCGTTCTGCTCGTGGTCGGCGTGCAGGGTGAAGATCACGTCGAGCGCGTGCACCAGCACCGGGTTCGGCTTGTATTCCTCGCACGGGGTGCCGAACATCATGTGCATGAAGTTGGCGGTGTAGTCCAGATCGTTGCGGGGATACATGAACGGCTGGCCACTGTTGTACTTGTAGGCCATCGCGACGATGGTGGGCAGCTTGGCGATCAGGCGGTTGATCGAGATGTTGCGGTGCTCGGTGTCGGAGAAGTCCATCGCCTCGTGGTAGAAGGCGGACAACGCACCGACCACGCCCACCATGATGGCCATCGGGTGGGCATCGCGGCGGAAGCCGTTGTAGAAGCGGGTGAGCTGGTCGTGCACCATGGTGTGGTTCTTGATGGTGTTCTCGAAATCCACCTTCTGCGTGGCATTCGGCAGTTCGCCATTCTTCAGCAGGTAGGCCACTTCCAGGAAGTTGCACTTTTCGGCCAGTTGCTCGATCGGGTAGCCGCGGTACAGCAGCTCGCCCTTGTCGCCGTCGATGAAGGTGATCTTCGACTTGCAGCTCGCGGTCGACAGGAAGCCGGAATCGTAGGTGAACAGGCCGGTCTTGCCGCCCAGGGTGCGGATGTCGATGACGTCCTGGCCGTGGGTGCCGGTCATGACCGGGAAATCGACGGTCTTGCCGTCCACACTGAGGGTTGCGGTGCGTTCAGTACTCATAAGTATCGTCTCTCTCTTTCTTGCCCGTTTAACTTTGAGTGCTTGCGGCACAAGCGCCCGCAAGCCCGACTCCCTGTCGATGACCGCCTGCCGCGTCAGCGTTCGCGCAGCAGGTCGATCACTTGCTTCCAGCGCTCCGTCTCACATGCCTTGCTGCCGTTGACCATGGCCCACAGGTCGTAGTCGTCGCAGCGCAGCAGGTCTTCCAGATCCGCCAGTTGATCGTCGGTGAGACGATCGAAATGCCGCTCCAGGAAGCGCGTGAACACCAGGTCGAGCTCCAGCAGAGCCCGCCTGCACTGCCAGCGCACGCGCCCCCGGTTGAGGGTCATACCGCCCGCCGCACCATGGCGTCCTTGATCTTGCCGATGGCGCGGGTCGGGTTGAGACCCTTCGGACAGACGTCGACGCAGTTCATGATGGTGTGGCAGCGGAACAGGCGGTACGGGTCCTCGAGGTTGTCGAGGCGCTCGTTGGTCGCCTGGTCGCGCGTGTCGGCGATGAAGCGGTAGGCCGCCAGCAGACCCGCCGGACCGACGAACTTGTCCGGGTTCCACCAGAACGACGGGCAGGAGGTCGAGCAGCAGGCGCACAGGATGCACTCGTAGAGGCCGTTGAGCTCCTCGCGGTCGTCCGGGGTCTGCAGGCGCTCGCGCTCCGGCGGCGGGTCGTTATTGACCAGGTAGGGCTTGATCGAGTGGTACTGCTTGAAGAACTGGGTCATGTCCACGATCAGGTCGCGGATGACCGGCAGCCCCGGCAGCGGACGCAGCACGATGGGCTGCGGCAGGCTGTCCACGTCGGTCAGGCAGGCCAGGCCGTTCTTGCCGTTGATGTTCATGGCGTCCGAACCGCACACGCCTTCGCGGCAGGAACGGCGGAAGGACAGGGTGTCGTCCTTGGCCTTGAGCCGCACCAGGGCGTCGAGCAGCTTCTTGTCGGACTGTTCCAGTTCGACGGAGATGTCCTGCAGGTAAGGCTTTTCGTCCTTGTCCGGATCGTAGCGGTAGATCTTGAATTGAACGGTACGCTTGGTCATTTGATCTGTTCTCCCGCGCTCAGTAGGTGCGCTTGGCGAGCGCGATGGGTTCCACGTCGTCGGACAGGGGCTTCAGGTTCACCGGCTTGTAGTCGAGGCGATTGCCGTCGCGGTACCACAGGGTGTGCTTGAGCCAGTTCTGGTCGTCGCGGCCATTAGGATGCTCGGCGGTGTCCGGCGCGTCGTCGCGCACGTGGGCGCCGCGGGATTCCTTGCGGGCCTCGGCCGACACCATGGTCGCCTTGGCAACTTCGATCAGGTTGTCGAGTTCGAGCGCTTCGGTGCGCGCGGTGTTCCACACCTTGGACTTGTCGGCGATCTCGGTATGCAGCGACTGTTCGGCCACTTCCAGGATGCGGGTGACGCCTTCGGACAGCAGGTCCTTGAAGCGGAACACGCCGGCGTGCTTCTGCATGGTGCGCTGCATGGTCAGGCGAACTTCATGCACGTCGGTGCCGCTCTTCTGGCTTTCCAGGCGGGCGATGCGGGCCAGCGAAGCGTCGGCGGCGTCGTCCGGCAGCGGCTTCAGCGTCAGATTGCCGGACTTGAAGTCCTCGACCACGCTTTCGCCCGCGGACTTGCCGAACACCAGCAGGTCCAGCAGCGAGTTGGTGCCCAGGCGGTTGGCACCGTGCACCGAGGCGCAGGCACACTCGCCGGCGGCGTAGAAACCGACCACCGGGGTGTTCGGATTGCCGTCCTTCGGTGCGATGACCTGGCCCTTATAGTTGGTCGGGATGCCGCCCATCTGGTAGTGGGCGGTCGGCACCACCGGGATCGGCGCCTTGATCGGGTCCACACCGGCGAACTGGATGGAGATCTCACGAATGCCGGGCAGGCGCTTCATGATGGTCTCGGGCGACAGGTGGGTGATGTCGAGCAGCACGTGGTCCTTGTCGGCACCGCAGCCACGGCCTTCGTTGATTTCCGTGACCATGGAGCGGGACACGACGTCGCGGGAGGCGAGGTCCTTCAGGTTGGGCGCGTAGCGCTCCATGAAGCGCTCGCCGCTGCTGTTGCGCAGGATGCCGCCTTCGCCGCGCACGCCTTCGGTGATCAGCACGCCCGCGCCGGCCACGCCGGTGGGGTGGAACTGCCAGAACTCCATGTCTTCCAGCGGGATGCCGGCGCGCGCCGCCATGCCCAGGCCGTCGCCGGTGTTGATGAAGGCGTTGGTGGAGCTGTAGAAGATGCGGCCCGCGCCGCCGGTGGCGAAGATGGTCGCCTTGGCGTGGAAGATGGAGACCTCGCCGGTTTCCATCTCGATCGCGGTCACGCCGAGCACGTCGCCGGCGCTGTTGCGGATCAGGTCCAGCGCGTTCCATTCGACGAAGAACTGGGTGTTGGCGCGCACGTTGCGCTGGTAGAGCGCGTGCAGCATGGCGTGGCCGGTACGGTCGGCAGCGGCACAGGAACGCATCACCGGCGCCTGGCCGTAGTTCATGGAGTGGCCGCCGAACGGGCGCTGGTAGATCTTGCCGTTGTCGGTACGGTCGAAGGGCATGCCGTAGTGTTCGAGTTCGACCACCACTTCGTTGGCCTTCTTCACCATGAACTCGATGGAATCCTGGTCGCCCAGCCAGTCCGACCCCTTCACGGTGTCGTACATGTGCCAGTGCCAGTTGTCCTCGGTGGTGTTGCCCAGGGAGGCCGCCACCCCGCCCTGCGCCGCCACGGTGTGGGAGCGGGTGGGGAAGACCTTGGTCAGCACGGCGGTCTTGAGGCCGGCTTCGGAAAGTTGCAGCGCGGCGCGCAGGCCGGCGCCACCGGCGCCGACGATGACCGCATCAAAGGTACGCTTCGCGACGTTCACGCTTACAGCCTCCACAGAATCTGGGCAGCCCAGCCGGCGTAGCCGATGAGCAGGAAAAGGGTGACGAGGTGCAGGGCGAGGCGCAGGCCATCCGGTTTGACGTAGTCCATCCAGATGTCGCGCACGCCGATCCAGGCGTGATAGAACACAGACAGGAAGAAGAGGAAGGAGAGGAACTTGAACGGACCGTTCGCGAAAAGACCCGACCAGGCTTCATGGGACAGCTCCGGCAGGGTCAGCGCACAGATCGCGAACACGACCGTGTAGAGCGCCATGTAAACGGCGGTCGCGCGCTGCGCGATCCAGTCCTTCAGCCCGTAGTGGGCGCCGACGATTTTGCGATTCACCACAGTGCCACCCCGATAATCACGGTGAGCACGATGCTCACGATCAGAACGATGCGCGACGTGCTGCGCGCGGCCTGCAGCTCCAGGCCCTTGTGGAGGTCCAGCGCGAGGAAGCGGATGCCGGCACAGAAGTGGTGCAGGAAGGCCCACAGCAGACCGATGAGGATCAGCTTGGCGAGCGGATGGCCGACGATGGCCTCGAAGGTGGCAAAGCCTTCCTGCGAAAGGCTGCGATCCAGCAGGTACAGCAGGAAAGGCAGCAGCAGGAATAGCCCCGCTCCACTGACCCGGTGAAGAATCGACACGATCCCCGGCAGTGGCAGCCGGATCTCGTGAACGGCCAGATGCTTCGGCCTCGGTTTGCGCACAGTCACTTCTGACATGAAGTTTCCCCTCTACATGTGCGGCGGAAATTCCCGCCGCGACTCCCAAAAAGGACCGGATTATATCTCGGCCGATCCGTCGAGACCGCCCGCCGGCAAGGCTTTCGACTCAGTTCAGCTCGTTCAGGTAGAAATGCTCCGCGGTCAAGTACAGCCCGCGGCGCCATTCCACCGGTTTGTCTCCATAGGTATAGGTGACGCGCTCCACGGACAGCAGCGGCGTCCCCTCGGCCACCTTCAGTGCCTCGGCGGTGGAGCGGTCTGCGCCCACCGCGCGGATACGTTCCTGCGCGCGGATCATGCGCAGGCCGAAACGGGTTTCGAACAGGCTGTAGAGCGAACCGTTCCAGTCCTGGAGCGTCTCCATCGACAAGCCCTGGAAGATTTCGCCCGGCAGATAGATCTCGTCGATCACCACCGGCTTCATGGCAAAACGCAGCAGTCGGCGGAGGATGATGATCGGCGCACCCAGCTCGATGCCGAGCATGCGCGAGGCTTCCTGCCCCGCCTTGGCTTTCCAGCAATCGAGCGGGATGCTCTGGGGGTGGGAGATGTCGCCATCCATCGGCACCAGGCGCAGAAAGCGGAAGAAGGAGCGCGGATCGTTGTGCGAGGCGACGAAGGTGCCCTTGCCCTGCTTGCGGATCAGGAGATTCTCGGCGGCCATCTCGTCGATGGCCTTGCGCACGGTACCCTGGGATACACTGAAGCGTGCCGCGAGTTCCTGCTCGCTGGGAATCGCCTGGCCGGGGCGCCATTCCCCCGCTTCAAGCGCCTGAAGGATCAGGGTCTTGATCTGACGATAGAGCGGGCTGAAGGTGGGCGATTCCTGGGTCATCCGCGTATTTCAGCACAAAAATTTTTAGTCGTCTATGGTTACTCTAATGTCTTATATAAGACAAAAGACATGAATTGACAGCATTCCGACTTGCTTCTACCATCCTCCCGCCCCGAGTTCTGAGCGTCGCCCCGCCGGATTTCCGTCCCCAGGCACGCAGCACAGGGCGCACGACCGAACCCATCCAGACCGTCTTGAATTGAGGGAGTCATCACATGAGCAAAGCCCCCGTCCGCGTTGCCGTGACCGGCGCAGCCGGCCAGATCGGCTACAGCCTGCTGTTCCGCATCGCCGCTGGTGAACTGCTGGGCAAGGACCAGCCCGTCATCCTGCAACTGCTCGACCTGCCCCAGGCCCAGAAGGCGGTCAAGGGCGTCATCATGGAACTGGAAGACTGCGCCTTCCCGCTGCTGGCCGGCGTGGTCGCCACCGACGACCCCAACGTCGCCTTCAAAGACGCCAACATCGCCCTGCTGGTCGGCGCACGTCCGCGCGGCCCCGGCATGGAACGCAAGGACCTGCTGACCGAAAACGCCAAGATCTTCACCGTCCAGGGCGCGGCCATCGGCCAGTACGCCGATCCGGACATCAAGGTGCTGGTGGTGGGCAACCCCTGCAACACCAACGCCTACATCGCCAAGGAAGTGGCGGTGAAGTACGGCCGCGTCAAGGCCAAGAACTTCACCGGCATGCTGCGCCTGGACCACAACCGTGCCCTGTCGCAACTGGCCGCCAAGACCGGCCGCGACGTCGCCAGCCTGAAAAGCCTGGTGGTGTGGGGCAACCACTCCCCCACCATGTACGCCGACTACCGCTACGTCACCTCCAACGGCGACAAGGTCAAGGCGCTGATCAACGACGAAGCCTGGAACAAGGACGTGTTCCTGCCCACCGTCGGCAAGCGCGGCGCCGCCATCATCGAAGCGCGCGGCCTGTCGTCTGCCGCTTCCGCCGCCAACGCCGCCATCGACCACGTGCGCGACTGGGTGCTCGGCTCCAAGGGCGAATGGGTCACCATGGGCATCCCGTCGGACGGTTCCTACGGCATCCCAGAAGGCATCATCTTCGGCTTCCCGGTCACCACCGAGAACGGCGAATACAAGATCGTCCAGGGCCTGGAAATCGATGCCTTCTCGCAGGAACGCATCAACATCACCCTGGCCGAACTGCAGGAAGAGCGCGAAGGCGTCAAGGATCTGCTGGCCTGATCCTCCCGCCCCCGCAATGAAAGGCGCACGGCTGCGGCCGTGCGCCTTTTTCGTTCACGGTGCTATCCTTCGCCGCCACCGACCACGCTCGAAGGCAAACGATGTCCCACGCCCCCCACCCTCGCGACGTGCTGTTCGCAGGTGAAAAGCCCTTCCCCGCCCTGCCCGCCGTTGACCACTACGCCGGCTCGGAAAAGTTGATGCTGAAAGCGCTCGCGCTGCAGAACGAACTCGGCCCGGTGTTCGACATCACCTGTGACTGCGAGGACGGCGCCCGTGCCGGTGCGGAAGCGGAACACGCGCGCATGGTGGCCGGCGTGGTCGATTCGGCGGAGAACCGCCACGGTCGCGTCGGCGCCCGCATCCACGACATCACTCATCCCCACTGGCAGGCCGATCTGGACATCCTGGTGCGCGGCGCAGGCAAGCGGCTGGCCTTCATCACCCTGCCCAAGGTCCGCTCGGCGGCCGATACGGCCGCGCAGATCGCCGCATTGCGCCGTGCCGAACAGGCGGCCGGCCTGGCCAGGCCGCTGCCGGTCCATGTGCTGATCGAAACCCACGGGGCACTGCGCGAAGTGTGGGCGATTGCCGCGCTTGACGGCGTGGAGTCGCTGGACTTCGGCCTGATGGATTTCGTCTCGGGCCACCACGGCGCGATTCCCGGCTCCGCGATGAAGAGTCCCGGCCAGTTCGAGCACCCGCTGATCGTCCGCGCCAAAACCGAGATCGCCGCCGCCGCGCTTGCCAACGGCGTGGTGCCCTCGCACAACGTCACCACCGAACTGAAGGACGTGGACACCATCCGCCGCGACGCCGAACGCGCCCGCCGCGAGTTCGGCTACCTGCGCATGTGGAGCATCCACCCGAACCAGATCCGCCCCATCGTCGAGGCGATGCAGCCGGACTTCTCCGAAGTGGAGGAAGCGGCAGCCATCCTCGCCGCAGCCCAGGACGCCCACTGGGGCCCGATCCAGCACGGCGGCAGGCTGCACGACCGTGCCTCCTACCGCTATTACTGGGAACTCCTCGAGCGCGCGCGCCAGACCGGCATGGCCTTGCCGGCCGACGCGTCGCGGCGCTTCTTCGCCGGCTAGGCGCTGCCGGACCGCTTGGCAGGCGGTTTGGCGGGCGGTTTCGCGCCGGCCGGCGCCGTGGTCTTGACGGGAGCAGCGGCCTTGGCCGGTGCCGCGGGCTTGGCAGAAGCCGCAGGCTTGGCCGGTTTCACGGGCTTGGCCGCTGCGGCAGCCTTGCTGGCGGATGCGGCAGCCTGCACCTGTGCCGCAATCTCGATGGGGGCCTTGACGGGCGCTTTCGCCTTGGCCGGCGCCTTGGGCTTGGCGGATGCGGCGGGCTTTGCCGGTACGGCGGGTTTGGCCGGCGTCCTGGACTTGGCCGGCGTCGCAGGCTTGGCGGCGGCCACAGACTTGGCGGGTGTCGCAGGCTTGAGGGGTGCCGCGGGCTTGACCGCAGGCGCAGGCTTGGCGGGTTTGGCAGGGGCTGCGACCTTGGCCGCCGTCGTTGCGGCACTGCTCGCAGCCGGCTTTACCGCCGGCTTGGCCGGTTTCGCTACAGGCTTGGCCGGCTTCTGCGAAGCCGCAGCCCGCTTCGGTGCAGGCGACTTTTGCGGCGCAGCCTTTACGGGTGCCGCAGCGGGTGCCGGCTTGGGCTGGCGCTCCACCGCCGGTTCGGCGGCGGCCTGCACGGCGGGCAGCCAGGGCAGGAAGAAATCGATGGCCGGCGGCTGGACGTCGCGCCCGGCAGCGAGTGCCGGCAGCCACGGACTGGGCAGATGGGCAAGCGTGTCCAGCCAGAGTTGCCACTGGCTGTCGACGAACTGCTGCCAGGTTTCGAACGGCTGCACCCAGGCGTTCAGCCATGAGCCGGAAAGCTCCGCATACGGTACGAACAACGGCTCCGCAAACCGGCCCTGATGATAGGGGAAATCACTCCATTTCATCCTGCACTCCTCGTCGGAACAGTGGATTCGGGTGCAGCTTACTCCACCCGGATTGCGTTTTGCATCCCGCTTCCGGATATTCGCCGTTAATTTATTCGGCCGCAGGCCGTCATTGTCCTTGTCCCGACCGGTGGCAGGACTCGGCATGCAGTGATAATGTGTGACGCGCATTTCGCCCAGCCGGCGCGGGAAGTCATGTATCAGACAACCCGCCCCGGGTGGCCGCCGCCAGCAACCGTTCGCCCGCCCACACACGATGGATGACAGAGCCTCCGACGCCGACCCCGCAGAACAGACCGTTCTCAGTGCGCTGATTTCCTCCGAGGTGCCGGTCGGCCAGATCGCGCGTGCCGGCATCCTCGAGTGCGGGCCGGATCTGCCGCTGTGCGAGGCCGCGCGGCGCATGAGTGTGGCCCACGTCAGTTCCATCCTGGTGGTCGACGGGGACCGCACGGTCGGCATCTGGACCGAGCGCGATGCGCTCGGCGTCGATTTCGACGATCCCGACAGCTTCAATCGCCCCATCCGCGAGGTCATGAGTACGCCGGTACGCACCGTCGCACGCAACCTCAGCCTGCAGGAACTGGCGATCCGCTTCCGCGACGAACACGTCCGCCACTATCTCGTGGTGGACGAGGACGGCCAGCGCTGTGGCATCGTCACCCAGACCGACGTGGTGCTCAATCAGGGTATCGAGCATTACCTGAAGCTGCGCAAGCTCGACTCGGTCATCAAGGGCGGTCTGCAACTGCTGCCGGAAACCATGCCGCTGTCGGAAGCCGCGCACCACATGCGCAACAGCGCGCAGGACGCCGTGGTGGTCGCCTACGCGGACGGCGAATTCGGCATCCTCACCGAGCGCGACCTCACCCGGCTGGTGGCCGACCGTGCCGGCAACCGTCCGGTGGGCGAACTGTCCACCCGTCCGCTGATGACCGTCAGCGAGGATGCCAGCCTGTACCACGTGCGCTGCCTGCTCGCCGATCACCGCATCCGCCACATCGGCGTGAGGCGCGAGGACGGCGCCCTGGCCGACCTGGTCAGCTTCAAGGACATCCTGTCGGGCATGGAACTGGTCTATGTGCATGAGCTGCAGCACGCTCTGCGCGAACGCGACCTCGCACTCAACGCCTCCCAGCGCAACCTGCACCTGGCCGAAAAGGTCATCGAAAGCTCGCTCGAAGGCATCCTGGTCACCGACGAGAACGCCCGCATCGTCTCGGTGAACCCCGCCTTCACCCGCCTCACCGGCTACATGCCCGGGGAGGTGCTGGGGCGCAACCCTTCCCTGCTCAATTCCGGCCGCCAGGACAAGGCCTTCTACCAGGGGATGTGGGAACGCCTGAGCGCCGAAGGCCAGTGGCAGGGCGAAATCTGGAACCGCCGCAAGAGCGGCGAGCTGTACCCGGAACTGCTCACCATCACCGCCATCCGCGACCGCGACGGGCGGCTGACCAATTACGCGGCGGTGTTCAGCGACATCAGCCAGTTGAAGGAAAACGAGGCCCACATCCGCCACCTCGCCTACTTCGACCCGCTCACCGGGCTGCCCAACCGCCGCCTGCTCGAAGACCGCCTGCAGGTCGCCCTGGCGCACGCCCACCGCAACCGCAACCGCACCGGGCTGCTGTTCATCGACCTGGACCGCTTCAAGCGCATCAACGACAGCCTGGGCCACGAGGTGGGCGACCACCTGCTGGTGGAAATCGCGCGCCGCCTGTGCTCCTGCCTGCGCGAGGACGACACGGTGGCGCGCATGGGCGGCGACGAGTTCGTCGCCGTGCTGAGCGACATCGCCGACCCGGACGACGCCGCCCACACCGCCACCCGCATCATCGAGGCCCTGCGCCGGCCGGTACAGATCGGCGAGCACGAACTCACGGTAACCACCAGCGTCGGCATCAGCATCTTCCCCGACGACGGGAGGGAGGCCACGACGCTGATCAAGAACGCCGACACCGCCATGTACCGCGCCAAGGCCGAAGGACGCAACGCCTTCCAGCTCTACCAGCCGGCGATGAACGCCCGCTCGCTGGAACACCTGGCGCTGGAAAGCGCACTGCACCGCGCGCTGGAGCGTGACGAACTGGTCCTGCACTTCCAGCCCCTGGTCGAGATCGCCGGCGGCCGCACCGTGGCCGCCGAGGCGCTGCTGCGCTGGCGCCACCCGGAGCTGGGACTGGTGTCGCCGGCCGATTTCATCCCGCTGGCCGAGGAAACCGGCCTGATCGTGCCGATCGGCGAATGGGTATTGCGCACCGCCTGTCTGCAGCATCGCCGCTGGCGCGAACTCGGCCACGCCAACCTGCGCATGCTGGTGAACATTTCCGCGCGCCAGTTCCGCGACGACAACCTGGCGGACCTGGTGGCCAGGGTCGTGCACGAGACCGCCATGCCCGCGGGCCTGCTGACCCTGGAGCTGACCGAAAGCATGCTGATGGAAAACAGCAGCCGCGGCATCGACGTGCTCGAAAGATTGCGCCGGCTGGGCGTGCGGCTGGCGCTGGACGATTTCGGCACCGGCTACTCCTCGCTCGCCTACCTGAAGCGCTTCCCCATCGACGAGTTGAAGATCGACCGCCTGTTCATCCGCGACATCGAGCGCAACCCGGAAGACGCGGCCATCGCCGACGCCATCGTCAAGCTCGCCCACAGCCTGGGCCTGCGCGTCGTCGCCGAAGGGGTGGAATCCGCGGCCCAACTGGACATCCTCGCCCGCCACGGCTGCGACCTGGCGCAGGGCTACCATTTCTGTCGGCCGGTGGAGGCCGCCCAGTTTCCGCTGTAACGCCCGACGCGTGTTTTTACGGTTTTTTTGCGGCGCTGCGTCTTTGAGGTTTCGTTACATTTCGGTAAGCTTCCACGCGGGTGTCCGTCCGCACTGGCGCGGGCGGGCAGGTTTTCGTGCCGGTCGGGCCGCCGCACGGCGAATGGATATGCCCATGCCAACCCGCCGCAACGACCGTCCCATGCCCCCAGCCTCCCCGGCTCGCCTCCGCAGCACCCCCCGTCAACCCGCCCGGTAAACACGCATGAATCCGACGACGATCCAGATCATCGGCGCGACCCTGTTCGCGATCGCTGTACTGCATACCTTCTCGACCAAGTTCTTCGAACACCTCGCCCACACCCGCCCGGCGCACGCCGGCCTGTGGCACCTGCTGGGCGAAGTGGAAGCCGTGTTCGGCTTCTGGGCCATCGTCCTGATCCTGTTCATGGGCTTCGTGGCGGGCAAGGACGCGGCGGTGGAATACATGGATACGCGCAACTACACCGAGCCGCTGTTCGTCTTCGCCATCATGGTGGTCGCGGCCAGCAAGCCGGTGCTGCAGTTCACCACGGCCGTCGTGCGCATGGTGGCCCGCTCCATCCCGCTGGCCGAACCCATCGCCACCTACTTCACCATCATGGCCGTGGTGCCGCTGCTGGGTTCCTTCATCACGGAACCGGCGGCCATGACGCTGGCGGCCATGATGTTGCGCGAGCGCTACTACAGCAAGGGCATCTCGCGCCAGTTGATGTACGTGACCATCGGCGCCCTGTTCGTCAACGTCTCCATCGGCGGCACACTCACCAACTTCGCTGCGCCGCCGGTACTGATGGTGGCCGCCACCTGGGATTGGTCGAGCCTGCACATGCTCTCCCACTTCGGCTGGAAGGCCGCCGTGGCGACCATCATCAACGCCGGTGCCGCCACGCTGCTCTTCCGCGCCGAACTCACGGGGCTCGCCCAGAGCGAAACCGACAGCGAAAAAGGCGAAGTGCCTGCGCTGATGATAGCCATCCACGTCTTCCTGCTCGCCCTCATCGTGGTCTTCGCCCACCATCCGCCCATCTTCCTGGGCCTCTTCCTGCTCTTCATGGGAGTCGCCACCGCCTACCCCGCCTACCAGACCCGCCTCATCCTGCGGGAGGGTCTCATGGTGGCCTTCTTCCTCGCCGGCCTGGTCATCCTCGGCGGCCAGCAGGCCTGGTGGCTGGAACCACTGCTGAAAAGCATGAACGCCACCACGGTGTACTTCGGCGCCACCGCGCTGACCGCGGTCACCGACAACGCCGCACTGACCTACCTGGCCTCGCTGGTCGATGGACTCACCGACGAATTCAAGTACGCCGTGGTCTCCGGCGCCGTCACCGGCGGCGGCCTGACCGTGATCGCCAACGCCCCCAACCCTGCGGGCATGTCCATCCTGCGCCCCCATTTCAACGAGGGCGCGGTCAATCCGCTGGGCCTGTTCGTCGCCGCAGTGCCGCCGACGCTGGTGACCATCCTGGCTTTCCGGCTGCTGTAAGCAGCGAGCGCGGGGCGGGCGCTCAGCCGCGCCGCCCCGCGCCGGCCAGCAGCACACGGATCTCGCGCAACTTGGCCTTGATCCGCACGGCGTTGTCGGCACCCATGCGGATCATGATCTTCTGCCCGGCCGGCAGGGCTTCCAGGCGCTCGTCGGCGAAACGGTAGCGCACCCTGGGCTGGACCAGGGGGATGGGATCGCGGACCTCCGGCGTGGCGATCAACTGGTCGATCACCGCCATCAGCCGGTCGTTGAACTGCGTCCCGCCGGGGTAGCCGAGTTCCTCCCAGGCCGCCTGGAACAGCGGATAGAAGCGCGCGTAGAGCGCCACCAGGCGATCGGCGGGGACGGCCTCGGCAAGCCGCACGTAGGGCGAATACCGCGCCGCGTTGTCCGGTGCGATGACCAGCGCGTCCGGCGCCCCGCTCACGCGGAAGGCGCCCTCCGCCTGGCGCAGCGGCGCACGGGCCACCGGCAATGTGTTTCCGGGCAGGTTGTCCACCGTCACCACGATGCGGCGCACGAGGTGATTCACGATGAGCAGGCCGGCACTGTCGCCCGCCAGCCCGGACAGGACCTCGCCGAAGGCGGCATCGCTGTCGTCCAGCGGCGGCAGCGGCGGGGCCCCCTCTTCCGGCTCGGCGACCGGCGGCGGAAAGTGGCGTTCGGGCTGGATGGCGCCGGGCATCCCGATGCCGGGCTGCAGGTCGGGTGCGGGCGCAACGGCGGGTGGTTGCGGCGCCGGCTGGACCACCTCCGGCACGGATGTCTCCTGCCGCCACAGCCAGGCCACCACGGCGCCGATCACGGCCGCCACCAGCACCAGACCCAGGTAGGGCAGCAGTTTCCTGCCGCTGCGCTCGCCTTCGTTCGTCCTCATGTCGTACTCCTCGTCAATTCGGCACGCGGGTAGGAGTGCTTCAGGCGCCGCCGCGTTCCGGCACCAGCAAACCGCAAAGGGAAACGCCCCTGCCGGTTTCCCGGACAGGGGCGTCTCTACCGGACGGGCGGCGGCGCTACATGGGCGCCCCGCTCCGCCTCCCTACCTCACACTTCAACGGTGTCGGCCACGCTCTTGAACTCTTCGATCTGGTCGAAGTTCATGTAGCGGTAGATGTCGCCGGCCTTCTGGTTCACCACCTCGACCTGGGCCAGATACTCGGCCACGGTCGGAATCCGGCCCAGCAGCGCACATACCGCGGCCAGTTCGGCCGAGCCGAGATAGACACGGGTGTCGATGCCCAGGCGGTTCGGGAAGTTGCGCGTGGAGGTGGACATCGCAGTGCTGCCCTTGCGGACCTGCGCCTGGTTGCCCATGCACAGGGAGCAGCCCGGCATCTCCATGCGGGCGCCGGACTTGCCGAGCACGCCGTAATAGCCTTCCTCGTTGAGGATCATCGCGTCCATCTTGGTCGGCGGGGCGATCCACAGGCGGGTCGGGATGTCGGACTTGCCGTCCAGCACCTTGCCCGCGGCGCGGAAGTGGCCGATGTTGGTCATGCACGAGCCGATGAAGACTTCGTCGATCTTGTCGCCGGCGACTTCGGACAGCAGCTTCACGTCGTCCGGGTCGTTCGGGCAGGCGACGATGGGCTCCTTGATGTCGGCCAGGTCGATCTCGATCACCGCGGCGTATTCGGCGTCGGCGTCGCCCTTGAGCAGTTCACCATTGGCGATCCACTCTTCCATCGCCTTGATGCGGCGCTTGAGGGTGCGGGCATCCTGGTAGCCGTTGGCGATCATCCACTTCATCAGCGTGATGTTCGAGTTCATGTACTCGACGATCGGCGCCTTGTTCAGATGGACGGTGCAGCCGGCGGCGGAGCGCTCGGCCGAAGCGTCGGTGAGTTCGAAGGCCTGTTCCACCTTCAGGTCCGGCAGGCCTTCGATTTCGAGGATGCGGCCGGAGAAGATGTTCTTCTTGCCCTTCTTCTCGACGGTCAGCAGGCCCTGGCGGATCGCGTACAGCGGAATGGCATTGACCAGGTCGCGCAGCGTCACGCCCGGCTGCAGCGTGCCCTTGAAGCGCACCAGCACGGATTCCGGCATGTCCAGCGGCATCACGCCGGTGGCGGCGGCGAAAGCCACCAGGCCGGAGCCCGCCGGGAAGGAGATGCCGATGGGGAAGCGGGTGTGGCTGTCGCCGCCGGTGCCGACGGTGTCCGGCAGCAGCAGGCGGTTGAGCCAGGAGTGGATCACGCCGTCGCCCGGACGCAGCGCCACGCCGCCGCGGGTGCTGATGAAGCTCGGCAGCTCGCGGTGCATGCGCACGTCCACCAGCTTGGGATAGGCGGCGGTGTGGCAGAAGGACTGCATCACCATGTCGGCGGAGAAGCCCAAGCAGGCGAGGTCCTTGAGTTCGTCGCGGGTCATCGGGCCGGTGGTGTCCTGCGAGCCGACGGTGGTCATCTTCGGTTCGCAGTAGGTGCCCGGACGGATGCCCTGGCCTTCCGGCAGGCCGCAGGCGCGGCCGACCATCTTCTGCGCCAGGGAGAAGCCCTTGCCGCTATCGACCGGGGCCTGCGGCAGGCGGAACAGGGTGGAGGGCGGCAGGCCCAGGGCCTCGCGCGCCTTGGCGGTGAGGCCGCGGCCGATGATCAGCGGAATACGGCCGCCGGCGCGCACTTCGTCGAGGATCACCAGGGTCTTGAGCTGCGATTCGGCGATCACCGCGCCGTTCTTCAGCGCGGTGACCTTGCCGCTGGCCTGGTCGACCTTCAGCTCGATCTCGTCGCCCATGTCCATCTGGCCGGCGTCGATCTCGATCGGCAGCGCGCCGGCGTCTTCCATGGTGTTGAAGAAGATCGGGGCGATCTTGGAGCCCAGACACACGCCGCCGAAGCGCTTGTTCGGCACGAAGGGGATGTCCTCGCCGGTGAACCACAGTACCGAGTTGGTGGCGGACTTGCGCGAGGAGCCGGTGCCGACCACGTCGCCGACGTAGGCGACCAGGTTGCCCTTGGCCTTGAGCTCTTCGAGGAACTTGACCGGCCCGCGCACGCCCGCCTCTTCCGGGGTGATGCCCGGACGCGGGTTCTTCAGCATGGCCAGCGCGTGTAGCGGGATGTCGGGGCGCGACCAGGCGTCCGGTGCGGGCGAGAGGTCGTCGGTGTTGGTTTCGCCGGTGACCTTGAACACGGTGAGCTTCTGCGAGGCCGGCACTTCCGGGCGGCTGGTGAACCATTCGGCGTCGGCCCAGGACTGCAGCACCGCCTTGGCGTTGGCGTTGCCGGCGGAGGCCAGTTCCTTGACGTCGTGGAAGTAGTCGAACACCAGCAGGGTCTTCTTCAGGCCCTCGGCGGCAATCTTGCCCACTTCGGAATCGCCCAGCAGGTCGATCAGCGGCTTGATGTTGAAGCCGCCCAGCATGGTGCCCAGCAGTTCGGTGGCCTTGGCGCGCGACACCAGCGCACAGGTTTCCTCGCCCTTGGCGACGCGGGCCAGGAACTCGGCCTTGACCTTGGCGGCGTCATCCACGCCGGCCGGCACACGGTAGGTGAGCAGTTCGACCAGGAAGGCCTCCTCGCCGGCGGGCGGGTTCTTCAGCAGGGCGACCAAGTCGATGGTCTGCTGCTTGTTCAGCGGCAGGGCGGGGATGCCGAGGGCGGCACGCTCGGCGGCATGGGCACGGTAGGCTTCAAGCACGGCGACTTCCTTCCTTGTTCGTGACGGTGGCTAGGGGATTTCCGGGGGGTCACCCGGAAGCGGCTCGCGCAGATTATATGTCTTTTATAAGACTTGCGGTGCAACGCAGCATCGAAACGCGTCCGGCCGGATTCTACCCTTCGGCGCCACGCCGTGCACCAGCTTCCTGCGGGCGCCGCGGAGCACGCCACGGCGTGCGGAAAGTCGCGGGAATCCCGGTACTGGGCTACAAGTGAGTTAGGCACTGCGGCTGCGGAAACCCGGCCAGACGGTGCATGGAACACGCGGGAACACGTCCGCGGCACGCGGGTCGGACCTTCTGTGTCCGGCGGCACGCCGCCCATTGCCAGGGAGATCGACCATGCCAGCAAACACCTTCGCTTCGCTGCAGTCCTTCGCCACGCCCTCCGGCCGCCAGGGCCTGTTCCACGAACTCGCCGCGCTCGAACAGGCCGGCCTGGGGGCGGTGTCGCGCCTGCCGGTGTCCATCCGCATCGTGCTCGAAGCGGTACTGCGCCACTGCGACGGGCGCAAGATCACCGAGGGCCACATCCGCCAGCTCGCCGCCTGGCAGCCGGAAGCCCCGCGCACCGAGGAGATCCCCTTCGTGGTCGCGCGCGTGGTGCTGCAGGACTTCACCGGCGTGCCGCTGCTCGCCGACCTGGCGGCCATGCGCAACGTGGCCGCGCGCACAGGCCAGAATCCGAAGAAGATCGAGCCGCTGGTGCCGGTGGACCTGGTGGTGGACCACTCGGTGCAGGTGGATCACTACGGCACCCCGCTCGCGCTGCGGCAGAACATGGAGCTGGAGTTCCAGCGCAACCGCGAGCGCTACCAGTTCATGAAATGGGGCATGCAGGCCTTCGACACCTTCAAGGTGGTGCCGCCGGGCATCGGTATCGTGCACCAGGTGAACCTGGAATACCTGTTCCGTGGCGTGCGCCGGCAGGACACGCCGGACGGCCCGCTCTACTACCCCGACACCCTCGTGGGCACCGACTCCCACACCACCATGATCAACGGCGTGGGCGTGGTCGGCTGGGGCGTGGGCGGCATCGAGGCCGAGGCGGCCATGCTGGGCCAACCGGTGTATTTCCTCACCCCGGACGTGATCGGCGTGGAGCTCAGGGGCGCATTGCGCGAGGGCATCACCGCCACCGACCTGGTGCTCACCGTCACCGAGATGCTGCGGCGCGAGAAGGTGGTGGGCAAGTTCGTCGAATTCTTCGGCGAGGGCACGGCCAGCCTCGCCGTGCCCGACCGCGCCACCATCGCCAACATGGCCCCCGAGTACGGCGCCACCATGGGCTTCTTCCCCGTCGATGAGAAAACCGTGGCCTACATGCGCGGCACCGGCCGCAGCGAAGAGGAATGCGAGCTGTTCGAAGCCTGGTTCCGCGCCCAGGGCCTGTTCGGCGTGCCGCGCGCGGGCGACATCGACTACACCCGCGTGCTGACACTGGACCTGACCGACATCGTGCCTTCCCTGGCCGGACCGAAGCGCCCGCAGGACCGCATCACGCTGCAGGACATGGAACACGAACTCGACCGCCTGCTCGGCACGCCCGAAGTGGACGGCGGCTTCGGCGTACCCGAGGCCGCGCTCGGCACGCGCTTCCCCACCGGCCTGCCGGGGGTCACCCTGGGCCACGGCGACGTGCTGATCGCCGCCATCACCTCATGTACCAACACCAGCAACCCGGCGGTGCTGATCGCCGCCGGCCTGCTGGCGAAGAAGGCGGTGGAGCACGGCTTGGTGGTGGCGCCGCACATCAAGACCTCCCTCGCGCCCGGTTCGCGCGTGGTCACCGACTACCTGGAAAAGGCCGGCCTGCTGGAGCCGCTGGCCAAACTGGGCTTCGCGCTCGCCGGCTACGGCTGCACCACCTGCATCGGCAACGCGGGCGACCTGGCGCCGGAACTCAACGAGGCGATCAACGACAACAAGGTCGTCGCGGCCGCCGTGCTCTCCGGCAACCGCAACTTCGAGGCGCGCATCCACCCCAACATCCGCGCCAACTTCCTCGCCTCGCCGCCGCTGGTAGTGGCCTTCGCCATCGCGGGCCGGATGAACGCGGACCTGATCGACGAACCGCTGGGCACCGGCGCCGACGGCCATCACGTCTACCTGCGCGACATCTGGCCCAGTTCGGAGGAAATCAACGCGGTCATGCCCTATGCCATGGACCCGGCCACCTTCCGCCGCTTGTACGCGGACTTCACCCGCGACCACGACCTGTGGAACGCCATCTCCGCCCCGGGCGGCCAGGTGTACGACTGGCCCAAATCCACCTACATCGCTCGCCCGCCCTTCTTCGACGACTTCGCGCCCCGCCCCGGCGCCATCGGCGACATCGCCGGTGCGCGCACCCTGCTCCTGCTCGGCGATTCGGTGACCACCGACCACATCTCCCCGGCCGGCTCCTTCGCCGAGACCACGCCCGCCGGCCAGTGGCTGAAGTCCCACGGCGTGGAGCGCAAGGACTTCAACTCCTACGGCTCGCGGCGCGGCCACCACGACGTGATGGTGCGCGGCACCTTTGCCAACGTGCGGGTCAAGAACCTGATGCTGCCGCCGAAGGAGGACGGCTCCCGCGTGGAAGGCGGCTACACGCTGCTGGACGGCAAGCAGACCACGGTGTACGAGGCCGCCATGGCCTGGCAGAAGCGCGGCGTGCCGACCATCGTGTTCGCCGGCGAGGAGTACGGCACCGGTTCCAGCCGCGACTGGGCGGCCAAGGGCACGGCGCTGCTGGGGGTCAGGGCCGTGGTGGCGAAGAGCTTCGAGCGCATCCACCGCTCGAATCTCGTCGGCATGGGTGTGCTGCCGTTGCAGTTCAAGGGCAAGGACAGTTGGCAGGCCCTGGGTCTGACCGGCGAGGAGACCTTCGACGTGGTGGGCGTCTCCACCGACCTGCAGCCGCAGCAGGATCTAACCCTGGTGATCCACGGCGCCGACGGCAGCCGGCGCGAGGTGGCCGTGCTGTGCCGCATCGACACGCCCATCGAGGTGGATTACTACCGCCACGGCGGCATCCTGCCCTTCGTGCTGCGGGGGATTCTCGCCTAGGAAAGGCGGCGTGTAGGAGCGGCCTTGGCCGCGATGCGGCGGTTCCAGGTGCTCATGACCGCCGCATCGCGGGCAAGCCCGCTCCTACAGTTATGATGCGTGCCTTCATCGTTCTCGCAGGCCCCCCATGTCCGCCAGGCGCAAGCCTTCATCCCCTCTCCCCTGCCCCTGCGGCTCCGGCCGCGGCTACGCGGACTGCTGCGGCCCGGCCCACGCCGGCACACAGTGGCCCGCCACCGCCGAGGCGCTGATGCGCTCCCGCTACAGCGCCTTCGCCCTGGGGCTGGAGGACTGGCTGCTCGCCACCTGGCACGCCTCCACCCGCCCGCCGGCGCTCGCCCTCGACGAGACCCCGGCCGCCAAGTGGATAGGCCTGCAGGTGCGGCGCCACGAAGCCATGGACGCGGACCATGCCGTCGTGGAATTCGTCGCCCGCTACCGCGTCGGCGGGCGTGCCGGCCGGCTGCACGAAACCAGCCGCTTCGTGCGCGAGGACGGCCGCTGGTACTACGTGGACGGCGATCTGCACGAAGGCTGACGGCATGTCCCCCTATAATCGCTCCACCATAGTCTGAGCGGATGCCGCCGTGAATCTCGAAAAAGTCATCTTCGGCTTCTTCATCGTCCTCGCCGCCACGTTGAACTTCGGCTTCTTCATCGGCGACATCGACGATCCCATCCACCACGACATCTACGAGCTCTTCGCCGCCATCGTGGTGAGCCTGATCGCCACCGTGCTCAAGTTCGGCGACCGCACGCAGATCGGCGCGGTGCATCTGTCCACCAGCCTGGTGGCGGACCTGCAGTTGATCGCCGCGGCCATGGTGTGGGGCTACGCGGCCCACGTGTCGGCCGGAGGACTGACGCCCGACATGACCGCCAAGGTGGTTTCGCTCTCGGGCGGCGCGCTGCTGGCCAACGGCATCTCGGTGGTCATCCTGATCGCCGAAACCATCATGCAGCGCCGCTGAACCGCCCCGAGCGCGCCATGACGCCCCTGTCGCGCCACCACAGCATCTTCCTGCTCATCATGCGGCGCCTGCGCGCGCCGCTGATCCTGCTGATCACCATTCTCGCCATATCGGTGCTCGGCCTCACCCTCGCCCCCGGGATGGACGAGAACGGCCAGGTCCAGTACCTGAGCTTCTTCCATGCCTTCTACTTCATCAGCTACACCGCCACCACCATAGGCTTCGGCGAGATCCCCCACGAGTTCTCCAACCAGCAGCGCCTGTGGGTGACGGTATGCATCTACCTGTCGGTGATCGGCTGGGCCTACACGCTGGCCACCCTGTTCGCCCTGCTCGGCGACCGCAGCCTGCGCCAGGCCATCCTCACCCAGCGCTTCACGCGGGCGGTGCGACGCCTGCGCGACCCCTTCTACCTGGTGTGCGGCTACGGCGAGACCGGCCGGCTCATCTGCGGCGCCCTGGACCGCCTGCGCTACCGCGCCGTGGTCCTCGAAGTGGACGAGGACAAGGTGGGCGAGATCGACCTGCACGGCTACGCGGCCGACGTGCCGGCCCTCGTCGCCGATGCCTCCAACCCGGAAACCCTGCGCCTGGCGGGGCTTGCCAGCCCGTACTGCGTCGGCGTCATCGCCCTCACCAACGACGACCGCGCCAACCTGGCCATCGCCATCGCCGCCCGCCTGCTGGCGCCCAGGACCCCCGCCCTGTGCCGTGCCGAATCCGCCGAGACCGCGGCCAACATGGCCTCCTTCGGCACGCGGCACATCATCAACCCCTTCGAGAAGTTCGGCGACTACCTGGGCCTCGCCCTGCAGTCGCCCACCGCCTGGCAGTTGCTGGCCTGGCTGACCGGCCTGCCCGGCACCACCGTGGAACGCTACCGCGAGCCGCCCCGCGGCAAGTGGATCCTGTGCGGGCATGGCCGCTTCGGCCGCGTCATGGCACGGGCGCTGGACAGCAAGTCGGTGCCCGTCACCATCATCGACCGCCATCCGCCCGAAGACCTCGACCACCGCTGGGTGCAGGGCGACGGCACCGGCGCCGCCGCGCTGGAGGCGGCCGGCGTGCGCGAGGCGGTCGGCATCGTGGCCGGCACCAGTTCGGACGTGGACAACCTGTCCATCGCCGTCACCGCGCGGGAACTGAACCGGAACCTGTTCGTCGTCATCCGCCAGAACCACTACAGCAACGGCGCGCTCTTCGACGCCTTCGACGCGGATTTCAATATGGTGCCGAGCGAGATCATCGCCCACGAATGCCTGGCCATCCTCAACACGCCGCTGCTGGTGCCCTTCCTGGAAGAGGTGAAGCAGCGCGACGAGGAATGGTGCGCCTGGCTGTGCAAGCGCCTCACCGGCCGCTTCGGCTGGGAGGTGCCCACGGTGTGGAGCGAGCGCATCAACCTGTCCCGCGCGCCCGCCCTCTACCGCCGCCTGATGGACGGCGAGGACGTCACCCTGGACGAACTGCTGCGTTCGCCGCAAAACCGCGCCGAATACCTGCAGTGCGAGGTAGTCCACCTCGTGCGCGATGATGACGATCACCTGGTGATGCCGCTGGGCGACACGCCGATCCGTGCCGGCGACGAGTTGCTGCTGGTCGGCCGCCCCGATGCGCGCAGCGACCTCGACCTGTGCCTGTCCAACGAACACGCCCTCGGCTACGTACTCACCGGCGAAGACATGCCCGGCGGCCGGATATGGGAAAGGCTAGGCGGCCGGCGCAAGAACGAAGTGCGGCTGCGCCTGCCGGGCTGAACCCTTCAGCCCTCCGCCGCCACCAGCTCGATGGTCTCGCCGGCGAAGCTCACCCGCTGCCCCGGGCGCAGCTTGGCGCGCTTGCGCGTCTCCACCGCGCCATCGACCCGCACCTGGCCGGCCTCCACCGCCGCATGGGCGGCCCCGCCCGACTCCACCAGGCCGAGGGTCTTCAGCAACTGGTCGAGCTGGATGTGATCGCCGCGTACGGCGAAGCGCTGCGTCTTCGGTGATGGCATGCCCTGCTCCGGCGCTGCCGGCCGGCAGCGCGTAGAATCCGTGGAAACCGGCGGGCCGCCCCGCCACGTCCCGAATTGTCGCCGACAACGCCGCCCGCCGCCATGGCCCAGACCGCCCCAGCCGCCCCGAGCGGCCTGCTCGCCCGCATCGAACTGACCCGCAACCGCGCCCTGGAAAGCGGCTCACTGCAGCCCATCCTCACCGAACGGGCCACGCTGGAGAACGGCGCCCTGCCATTCAGCGTGCGCTGGATTTCCAGCCTCGAACACAAGCACGCGGCGCGGGAACAGGCCGCTGGACGGCGCGACGGGGACTTCAACCCCTTCCTGCCGCCCGAACCCGCCCTCACCGTCGGCCCGCTGGGCGAGGCGCATCTGGCGGTGCTGAACAAGTTCCCGGTCATCGACCGCCACCTGCTGGTGATCACCCGCGCCTTCGAAGACCAGACCGCACCGCTGACCGCAGCCGATTTCGCCGCGCTCGCCTTCGTCATGGGGCCCCACGGCGGGCTGGGCTTCTACAACGGCGGCGCGGCGGCCGGCGCCAGCCAGCGCCACAAGCACCTGCAGTGGATTCCCGCCGCGGCCGGCGAGGCTTCCCTCGCGCCCCAGACCGCCCGCCTGACCGCCCAGGCCGGCGACACGGCTGTGCACACGCTGGCGGAACTGCCCTACCGCCATGCCTTCGTCCGGCTGAATACAGTGGAATGGGACCGCCCGCAGGCCGCCGGCGAACGCCTGCACGCCGCCTTCGTCCGCCTGTGCGCCGCCCTGGACGTACCCGCCGCGGCAGATCCCATGCCGCCCTACAACCTGCTGCTCGACCGCGACTGGATGCTGCTGGTGCCGCGCCGGCGGGAACACTGGGAGGACATCTCGGTGAACGCCCTGGGCTTCGCCGGTTCGCTCTTCGTGCGCCGCCCGGCGCAGATCGAGCTGATCCGCACCGCCGGGCCGCTCAGGCTGCTGGCCGAGGTTGCCGAGCCGGCGGACTATTAACCGGCAACGAAATACCGGACCACCGTTCGGGCTGAGCTTGTCGAAGCCCGCTCTGTGCAACGCCCTTCGACAAGCTCAGGGCGAACGGTTTGTCGATCGAAACTCAAGCCGCCCGCGGCAGCGGGAAGAAAGGCGGCAGCGGCGGCAGGCCGATGGTGGCACGCAGCTCGTCGCACTTGGGGTTGGGCGTGCCGTCGTCGAAATACACCGGGAATTCGCGGCAGGGCGTGGGGCGGTTCTCGTAGATCGTGCACAGCACCGCCTCGCCCACCGTGCCGGCAAGGGCGCTGCAGCGCCGCGGCAGGTCGTTGCTGCCCTTCATGCAGCGCATGTGGTGGGTGAGCTTTTCGGTCATCTCCGCCGGCACGAAGCCGCCGGGCGCATCGTCGGCCTCGGCCCAGTAGAAGGAGATGCGGAAATGCGTGCAGCAGATGCCGCAGGCGATGCAGGGGTTGAAGGTTTCCAAGACCTGTCTTGAAGCGTCGAAATCGGCGCGCGGATTCTAGCCGTTCGGCAGCCGAAATCAAGCATCGCAACGGGCATTAAGCGGCTGAATCAAAACAACTTTTGCAGGAATGTTGTTTGCCGGAATCCGCTCGCCGGATGGCTCACAGCGGCGCCAGCCCGTGCCGCCGCCGCGCCCGCGCACAGCCGTCGTCGCCGATGCCCAGCGGCGCGTAGGGCGCGAAGTCGCGGCACGGCGGCGGACGCCGGGCGTAGATGCTGCAGCCGACTGCCATGCCGATCTCCCCCCGCAGCGCCACGCAGCGCGGCGCGGCCGCGTCGGTGCCGCGCATGCGCACGAGCTGGGTGGTGAGCGGTACGGTGAGCGCGTCCGGCACCCCGCCCGCCTCGCGGCTTTCAAGACAGGACGGATGGAAATCCACGCGGAAGGCCGCGCAGCACGAGCCACAACGCGTGCACGGATCGCTGCCGCCAGCGTCACTCACGCCGGATCGGCCCCGCAGCACTTCTTGTACTTCTTGCCGCTGCCGCAGGGGCAGGGGTCGTTGCGCCCCGGCCCACCGGGCGCGGCCGCGGACGGCACGTCCACCTGCACCGGCTGCGGCCCGGCCAGGCCCGCGGCCTCCCAGCGCGCGCGGATGCGCGCCACCGCCTGGCCCGCCTCCTCCAGCCACAGCAGACGGGTCTCGTCGTCGGCCGTGGCCGCCGCCGGGCTGCCCCAGGTGGCGGCGAGCCGGGCGATTTCCTCATGCACCGCGGCGGCATCCTCGTCCGGCACGATGTCCTCCCAGTCTTCCGGCCACAGCTCCAGGCCCAGGGTGAAGCCGGCCATCCATTCCTCGCCGATCGCCAGCGTGTCGCCCTCCCCGGTCGCGAAGCAGAACGGCTCCCAGCTCTCCTCGGCGCCTATCGTCGCCACCAGCTCGTTGTGGTAGCGCAGCACCAGGCGGATGGCCTCCTGCATCTGCCGCCCGGAACCGAAGGACACCTCCTCCGCGTGCGCGGTCCACACCGCCGGCAGCCAGCCGGCCGGTACGATGGGCTGCGGGCTGGCGACGACACCGGCGAGGAAGCCGTCGAGCATCTCCAGGTCCATGCAGTCCTCGGGCACCACGTCGGAGGTCAGCAGTTCCTCCAGCGCCTCGAACTCGTCGTCGCTGAGGATGTGGGCTTCGATCTCGTCCTGGTTCATTGCTGCACTCCGCTGGTTGAATGGGATGCCTGCCCCGCCGCTTCGCCGCCGCCCAGGTCGCACCCCACGCGGAAGAGCGCCTGGCCGGAATCCCGGTACTTGCGCTCGAACGGCGTCAGCGGCACCTCGGCCTCGAAGCGCTCCCAAGCCACCGGCCGGCCGGCCGCCATGCCGAGTGCAAGGGCGAATTCTTCAATATAGACCTGCCAGTTGCTGCGACATTCAAGCACACCGCCGAGCTTCGCCAGCCACGGGAATACCGGATGGGCATGCCAGCGCCGCGCCAGATGGCCGATCTTGGGCCAGGGATTGGGATACAGGATGTAATGGCGCGCCAGGCGCAGCCCAGCATCGTGCAGCAGCCGCCAGTAATCCACCAGGTCCGCACGCACGAACACCATGTTCCGCGGCAGCAGCGCATCCGGGTACGGCTTGCGCCGTTCGAGGCGGTCGGCCGACTGATCCACGCCGATCACCCAGTGGTCGGGAAACGCCCGCGCAATCTGAATGGTGCTGTGCCCCACCCCGCAGCCCGCATCCAGGATCAGCGGTGCGCGACCGTCCCAGCCTGCCAGGCTGGCCTCGAAGGCGGCACGGTTGTAATCGGCGTAAGGCTTGCGGAAGGGCTCCCGCAGGTGGCGCTCCACGAGGCGGGCGAGGTTCTCGTGCACACCCTGCTGGGCGCTGGAGGGAATGCGGGAATTGGCGTAGCTCACGGGGGCGGAAACTCGGGCGGACGGAACCGCCGGACGATCAGGACCGGCAAGGATACCGCACTGCTTCGGGGATCGGCTTGCTGCCAAGGGACTGGTCGCCGGTGGGAACGGTCGGACCACCGACACGGCCGGAACAGGGGAATCTCCGAACAAGCCCGTTCATCCTTCGACAGACCCGTTCGTCCTGAGCTTGCCGAAGGGGAAACCACATCCGCCCGGAGCCGTCGCGCAGGTTTGAACGTGCGGGAGCGCGCATTTCTGCTCTGCCCCCTGCGGCTAAACAGGACGACTCGATAGCGGACGCAGCATCAACTGCGCCCCCTACGCTTCCTTCGCGTACCCACATCCCCTAAACTCATACGCCATAGGGTTTCGAAGTGGCATCTGTACTCGTGCCCCCACGCAAGGTTCCGGGCGTCTCCAGCACGATGCAGGGTTTGGGGTGTAGCAGCGTAGGACCACCAGACCGGAATAGCTTGCAAGACAATGATCTAATTGACAAATATCAACGGAATAGGTGGTGGTTTACACAGCACCTCCCGGAATATCCATCAGATTTGATGTACAACACGTTAGCGCTCACAGGAACACGAAATATGTCAGAGTCTTTCGCCCCTAAAGATATTGAGAGCTTGAGCAAGCTCGCTGTCCTCATGGTGGTTCCATTTCTTGGGGCTGCTTTGTTCGTAGATTTTGGCTTCTGGGTAATGAACTTCGAGAGCACCCCTTGTATTCTTTCGCTCTTTTCCTCGCCTATTCCTTGGGTCAAGTTTCTCGCTAGAACCGTCGCCTTTATCGCTGGTGTCGGTCTGGTTCTGGTTGCATACGAACTAATCAACCAATTTCTCGTATTCCCTTTTCCAAAAATTTCTTTCTTCGTTGGTTTCAGTCTGCTGTCGTTCGGTGCGCTCGGTATCGGTCAGCTCGCCCAGCCAACTGCAATCGGTTCCGTCAATATCTTCTGGCATTTGGGGGCACTCTGTTGGGGCCTACACATATTTGCGCCTCCGCCAAAATCGTGAGCGCTAAGGAAGTGCTGAACAAATGCCCGCGGACCGATTTCGAGCGCGTATCAGTGACGGGCTTTCGACTTTGATGGCGTTTTTCGCTTCCGATCGGGTCGTCCTCGGGCTGTTGCCCTCCGTTTTTGC
>NZ_SSOD01000021.1 GCF_004801305.1 Pseudothauera rhizosphaerae
GAGGCAGGCGGGTGGCAGCTTGGGCTCCCACACGTGCTTTGCGCACCCCGGCCTGGCAGCTTGCCACCCGCCGCTCTCACCCACGATCCTACGGGGTATCGCAGACACAAGCGGCCTTGGCCGCGATACGGCCTGTGGAAGAGCGACCGCCACAATCGCGGCCGAGGCCGCTCCTACAGGCGGTCAGCTCCGGTCCCGATCCTGGGGCTGCCCGTACCAACTGAAACGCTCCGTCACCTCGGCCATTTCCGCGTCGGACAGCAGCACCGGTTCGCCCAGTTGCAGGGCGCGCCAGTACTGTTCGCACAGCATTTCGAACTCGATGGCCAGCATCAGCGCGTGGGCGCTGTCGCGGCCGAACACCACCATGCCGTGGTTGGCGAGCAGGCAGGCGCGGCGGTCCCGGAGGGCGGCCAGCGCCAGGTCGGAGAGCGCCTGGGTGCCGAAGGTGGCGTAGCCGGCGCAGCGCACCGTGGGGCCGCCGAAGCGGGCGATCATGTAATGGAAGGGCGGAATCTCCGTCCGCCGGCAGGCCAGCGCGGTGGCGAAGGGCGGGTGGGCGTGGACGATGGCGCCGGCCTCCGGGCGGGCGGCGTAGATGTCATGGTGCAGCCGCCATTCGGAGGAGGGCGCACGCACGCCCTGCGGTGTGCCGTCGGGCGCCATGACCACCATGTCGGCGGCGGTGCAGGCTTCGGCCGGCAGGCCGGTGGGGGTGATCAGGTAGCTGCCGTCCGTGCCCAGACGCAGGCTGGCGTTGCCGGTGGTGCCCACGCTCAGGCGCTCCGCGCCCAGCACGCGGACGGTGGCGAGCAGGGCTTCGCGCTGCGGGAGGTTGGCGTCCATCAGGCCGGTACTTCCGCGGCCGGGAAGAGTTCGCGCAGTGCGCCCGGGGCGGCGATGCCGCGCTCGGTGACGATGCCTCGGATCAGCCGGGCGGGGGTCACGTCGAAGGCCGGGTTGATCGCCGGCGTGTCGTCCGGCACCTGGCGCAGGCTCTGCAGCCGGCCGTCCGCGTCCAGGCCGCTCACGCAGCGCACTTCGTCCGCGTCCCGGTCCTCGATGGGGATCGCCGCGCCGGCAGGGCAGGCGAAATCCAGCGTGGAGAAGGGCGCGGCGATGTAGAACGGCACGCCGGCATCCTGCGCCGCGAGCGCTTTGAGATAGGTGCCCACCTTGTTGGCGGTGTCGCCGTTGGCGGCTACCCGGTCTGCGCCGGTGATCACCAGGTCGGCCTCGCCCCGGGCGAGCAGGATGCCCGCCGCGTTGTCGGCGATCAGGCTGTGGGACACGCCCGCTGCACGCAGTTCCCAGGCGGTGAGCAGGCCCTGGTTGCGCGGGCGGGTTTCGGATACCAGCACGTGCACCGGGATGCCGCGCTCGTGGGCCGCGTACACCGGCGCCAGCGCGGTGCCGGCGCCGCAGGTGGCGAGCCAGCCGGCGTTGCAGTGGGTCATCACACGCACCGGGCCGGGCCGTCGCGCGGCGATCTCCTCGATCAGTGCCAGGCCGTGGCGGCCGATGGCGGCGCAGGTTTCCATGTCCTGCAGGCGGATCGCCTCGGCTTCCAGCCACGCCGCCTCGGCGCGGGCGGCCGGTGCCAGCGGCAGCAGGCGCGCGCCCATGCGGCCCAGCGCCCAGTGCAGGTTGACCGCCGTCGGACGCGTGGCGGCCAGGGTGCCCAGGGCCTGCTCCAGCGCCCGGTTGCCGCTGTCGTGGGTCATGGCGATGGCCACGCCATAGGCGGCGGTGGCGCCGATCAGCGGCGCGCCGCGCACCTGCATGCTGCGGATGGCGTGGGCCACTTCGTCGAGGGTCGCCAGACGGCGCAGTTCGGTACGGTGGGGCAGCAGGGTCTGGTCGAGGACGACGGCGCCGTCGCGGTCGCGGCGGATGGTGGAGATGGGCTGGGTGAAGGTCATGCGGACGATTCTATCAATTGCGGCGGGCGGGGGGCCGTGCCGGAGCACGGGTCTGCCCGGAGCGGGCGGCCATTTCCAAAGGCGCGCGGGCTCTGCCACAATCGATCGTCGCCGTTCCCGCCGGTTCCGCCGCCATGCCCAGCTTTCCCGCCCCCATCGTCTCCCGCCTGCCCACGGTGGGCACCACCATCTTCACGGTGATGTCGCGCCTGGCCCAGGAGTGCGGGGCCATCAACCTGTCCCAGGGCTTCCCGGATTTCAACGCGGAGGACCTGCTGTTCGAGCGCGTCGCCCACTGGATGCGGGCGGGCATGAACCAGTACCCGCCCATGGCTGGCGTGCCGGCGCTGCGCGAGGCCATCGCGGGCAAGGTGGAGGCTCTGTATGGCACCGCCTACGACGTGGACGGCGAGATCACCGTGACCGCCGGCGCCACCCAGGCGCTGTTCACCGCGGTGGCGGCGCTGGTGCACCCGGGCGACGAGGTGATCGTCTTTGAGCCGGTGTACGACTCCTACGCCCCGGCCATCGAACTGCAGGATGGCAAGGTGGTGCGCATTGCGCTGTCCGCGCCGGACTACCGGCCCGACTGGGCGGCGGTGGCGGCGGCCATCACGCCGCGCACCCGCATGATCATGATCAATTCGCCCCACAACCCCACCGCCACGGTGTGGAGCGCGGACGACATGGCCAGTCTCGCGGCGCTGACCCGCGGCACGGGCATCGTGGTGGTCTCCGACGAGGTGTACGAGCACATCGTGTTCGACGGCGCGCGCCACGAGAGCTGCGCCCGCCACCCGGAACTGGCGGCGCGCAGCCTCATCGTCTCCAGCTTCGGCAAGACCTACCACATCACCGGCTGGAAGGTCGGCTACGTGGTCGGCCCGCGCGAGCTGATGGCCGAATTCCGCAAGGTGCACCAGTTCAACGTGTTCACCGTGAACGCCCCGGTGCAGTACGCCCTGGCGGACTACATGGCCGACGCCGGCCGCCACCTGGGGCTGGCGGCCTTCTACCAGGCCAAGCGCGATTTCTTCCGCGACGCGCTGGCCGGCTCGCGCTTCGAAGTGCTGCCCTCGCGCGGCACCTATGTCCAGCTCGCGCGCTACCACGCTATTTCGGACGAGCCCGACGCCGCCTTCTGCGACCGCCTCACGCGGGAGGTGGGCGTGGCGGCGATTCCCGTGTCCGCCTTCTTCGCCGACGGGCGCGACGAACGCGTGGTGCGTTTCTGCTTCGCCAAGAACGAGGATACGCTGGCGCGGGCCTGCGAGCGGCTGCGCGGGGTGTAGGGCCGGCTTGCCGGCGTGCTAAACTGCGCCGGCTCATTCTTCCCTGCTCCGCCTGTCGCCGTGCGCAATCTGCTGCTTTTCATTCTCGTCGTGATCGTCGTCTGGTGGGCGCGGCGCGCGCTGCAGAAGCTGCGCGCACCGGGGCGCGGTAACGGCCCGGCGCGCGAGCAGGTGCCGGAACGCATGCTGGCCTGCGACCACTGCGGCGTGCTCGTGCCGGAAAGCGAAGGCGTACGCGAAGGCGACGCCTTCTTCTGCAGCGAAGCGCACCGCCAACTGGGTGCCAGGCGTCCCTGAATGAGCGAGAGGACGCTCGATGGAGGGCTGGACCAGGCCCGCCGTTCCTCGCTGCGCTACCTCAACCTGTTCCGCCTGATCCTGGCCGGGCTGTTCCTCGCCGCCGGCCGGGAGATGAACCTGGGCGGCGCCGCGCCGAACGCTTTCGTCGCAGTCTCCGCGGCCTATCTCGGCGCCGTGCTGCTGCTGGGCTTTCCCGACGCGGTGCGGCGCATCGGCTTCAACCGCATCGTCAACCTGCAGGGCATTATCGACATCGTGGCACTGGCCGCGATGATGTGGGCCAGCGGCGGCTACCGCAGCGGCATGCCGGTGCTGATGATGGCGGTGCTGGCCGGCTCCGGCCTGGTGTCGCGCGAACGCACGGTGCTGTTCCACGCCGCGCTCGCCACCGTACTGGTGCTGTCGGACAACGTCTGGCGTTCCCTGAGCGGCGGCACGCCGGGCGACTTCTTCCAGGTCGGCATGGCGTGCATGGGCTTCTTCGTCATCGCCATCGTCGCGCGCCTGCTCGCCCGCCGCGCCCAGGCCAACGAATCCCTCGCCGCCAGCCGCGCCGCCGAACTCGCCAACCAGCAGGCCATCAACGAGCGCATCATCCGCGACATGCAGGACGGCGTGATCGTGCTGGGGGCCGACGGGTACGTCCGCCACGCCAACCCGCGCGCCTCCGAACTGCTGGGCGTGGCGCTGGCCGAAGGCACCGCCCTGGCAGAGGCCGAGCCTGGCCTGGCCGCCTGCCTGCTCGACGGTACCTGCGGCAGCAGCGGCCTGCGCCGCCTCGGGCGGACCGGGCGCAGCGTGCGCTGCCGGGCCATGGGCGCCGGCGGCGAGGGAGGCGACACGGTGATCTACCTGACCGACTACGACGAGATCCAGCGCCAGATCCAGCAGCTCAAGCTGGCCGCACTGGGGCGGCTCACCGCCAGCATGGCGCACGAGATCCGCAACCCGCTTTCCGCCGTGTCCCAGGCTGCCGAACTGCTGGAGGAAGAAAAGCGCGGCGACATGCAGGCGCGCCTGATCCGCATCATCAACGACAACGCGCGCCGCATCGAGAACATGGTGCGCGACGTGCTCGCCCTCGGCCGGCGCGACGAGGTGATGCCGGACGCCATCGCGCTGCGCGAATTCACCGTCGCCCTGGTCGAGGAATCCTGCCTGGGCAAGGACGAGGAGCGCCAGGTCTACCGCGTCGAGATCGCCCCCTCCCTCACCTTCGCCGCGGACCGCTCCCACCTGCACCAGATTCTCGCCAACCTGCTCGTCAACGCCCGCCGCTACTGCAGCGGCAGCCCGGGCGCGGTCCACGTGTATGCCGAAGAGCCCGAGCCGGGCGCAGTGGCCCTGCACGTGGCCGACGACGGTCCCGGCATCGCCGAAAGCGATCGCGCCAAAATCTTCGAACCGTTCTTCACCTCCCATCCCAAGGGAACCGGGCTGGGCCTGTACATCGCCCGCGAACTCGCCGAAGCCAACGGCGCCGTGCTCGACCTTGCCGCGAGCAATACCGGCGCCCACTTCGTCCTGGCAGGCCGGAGCAAGCCATGAGCATTGAGGACCGCAGAAGCCGTCCCCCCGGCGTCGACGTCCTCGTCGTCGACGACGAGGAGGACATCCGCGAACTCATCGAACTGTCGCTGCTGCGCATGGGCCTGGCCTGCGACACCGCGGGTTCGGTCGGCGAGGCGCGCGAACTGCTCGACGCCAGGCGCTACCGCCTGTGCCTCACCGACATGCGCCTGCCCGACGGCGACGGCCTGGAACTGGTCGAATCCATCCAGGCCCGCCAGCCCGGCCTGCCGGTGGCCGTCATCACTGCCTTCGGCAGCATCGAGACCGCCATCCGCGCCCTCAAGCTGGGCGCCTTCGACTTCGTCACCAAGCCGGTGGAACTCAAGCGCCTGCGCGAACTGGTCGCTCACGCCCTGCGCGGCCCCGCAGAGGGCGGCGCGGGAAACGGCGGGCGCAACCTGGTCGGCCGCTCCACCGCCCTCGAACAACTGCGCGCCCAGGTCGCCAAGCTCGCCCGCAACCAGGCCCCGGTGTTCATCCACGGCGAATCGGGCACCGGCAAGGAGGTCATCGCCCGCCTCATCCACAGCCTGGGCCCGCGTGCGGCGGCGCCCTTCGTGCCCGTCAACTGCGGCGCCATCTCCCCCGAACTGATGGAAAGCGAGTTCTTCGGCCACAAGAAAGGCAGCTTCACCGGCGCCGCCAGCGACAAGCAGGGCCTCTTCCAGGCCGCCCAGGGCGGCACGCTCTTCCTCGACGAAGTCGCCGATCTGCCGCTCGCCATGCAGGTCAAGCTGCTGCGCGCCATCCAGGAGCGCGCCGTGCGCCCCGTGGGCGCCCACAACGAAGAGCCGGTGGACGTGCGCATCCTCTCCGCCTCCCACCGCGACCTCGCGCAACTGGTCGCCGACAATCGCTTCCGCCAGGACCTCTACTTCCGCATCAACGTCATCACCCTGCGCGTCCCGCCCCTGCGCGAGCGCCCGGAAGACATCCCCGACCTCGCCGCCCACGTCCTCACCCGCCTCGCCGAGCGCGAAGGCAGCGTCCCCCGCCGCCTGTCGTCCGCCGCCATCGCCCTGCTGCAGCAGCACACCTTCCCCGGCAACGTGCGCGAACTGGAAAACCTGCTAGAACGCGCCTGCGCCCTGTGCGAAGGCGATGAGATCGGCCCCGACGACATCGACCTGCACCCCACCGAAGGCCTGCTGCGCGCCCTGCCGCGCCACGATGAGCCCGAGGCCGGGGACGAAGCCGGCGCCGAATCCGACGACGAGCGCATCCGCATCCTGCGCATGCTCGACGAGACTCGCTGGAACCGCTCTGAAGCCGCCCGCCGCCTGGGCATGACCCTGCGCCAGTTGCGTTATCGGCTGCAGAAGTGGGGGATGGAGTAGTACGGGAAAGCGCTCGTGGCCCGGATGGGGCGCAGCCTAATCCGGGAGCGGCCGAGGGTTGAATTACCTCAGGGCAATGCTCGCAGACCTTCGTAGCGACGTGCTCTGCGTCGGCTACCTCACCGCGGATATCTCCGCGGGTGCCGCCCCATCAGCGCTACGGTCCCCGTCGCGGCTATGTGGACCTGGAAGGCCGGCGCATCGACATCCGTGCCGGCATCCACACCATCGCCGGCTACTCCGCCCACGCCGACCAGCGGAACCTGGTCCGCTTCATCACCCATATGCGGCACTGGCCGGCGGAAGTCCGGCTGGTTCATGGAGAACCCGCTGCCCATCATGCGCTGGCAGCAGTTATATCCGAAGCCAGCGGCGGCCAAGTACGGTGTTGGGTTTGAGAGGGGCAGCGAGCACCCGTCCCGAACCACTGTCGGACGCGCATCCAGATTGCCTGGTAGTCTCCTGGCTGCAATAATGCTCGCCAGTTCCTCGGCTATTCTCTTGTACAGACCATGCGACTCTCTGCCGATCAGCGACAACGGATTCGACGCGCTGCCGCCCGCACTCTCGGCGGTTCAGCTGCTGTCCGCGTGGTTCGATCGCACCAGGACGATAGTGCCCATCGAGATAGCCTGGACGTGTTAGGGGAACTGGATGGAGCGCCGGCCGAACTGCTCGACCTCGTGTCGGGCGCGTGCAGGACACCATGATGGATAAGCTCCTGCGCATCTTTCTGGCCGCGGCCGGTCAGCGGGCCGGACATGCGCTCAACAACCCTAACCTGGCCCAACGTTTTGGCTTTGTAGCCGCCCAAGACGCGTGGATGGGCATGCGCCGACTGCGTAACCGCTTGGTGCACGACTACGTCGCAAATCCTGCTGAACCAGCTACAGCACTTGCCAAGGCGCGCGAATTTGATTGTCAGTCACGTTGTCACCTTGGACTACGCTACAAAGAATTTGCCGCACGGAACGCATGCATGATCGAGCCCTGCTCCGTTGGCAGCAATGGGATCCATCCTTTTTAGGACTCTTGATCGTTCTATAGGTAGAGCCCTCTGCAACGCATGATCTCTAATTTCACAACGCACCGTTATCTGCTCGGCCAACTGATCCTGCGCGATGTGCTGTTACGCTACCGCGGCGCCATGTTCGGCATATTGTGGATATTCCTGAGTCCGTTGTTGATGCTCGCGATCTTCGCGTTCGTCTTCGGGCATATTTTCCAAAGCAGATGGCCCGAGCAACCGGAAGGGTTGCCTTTCTGGCTGCTGCTTTATTCTGGGCTGATCGTATTCAATATCTTCGGCGAGGCCGTCTCCCGATCCCCGACAGCCGTACGGGCGTATCCGAGTTACGTGAAGAAGATCATCTTCCCGGTGTACCTGCTACCCCTTGTGCCGCTCGGAACTTGCCTGATTCATGCCGGATTAAATTTATTAATTCTTGTAGCAGCGCTGGCCTGGACGGGACATCTTTCGAGCGGCATCCTGCTCGCCCCTTTGTTAATTCTACCCGTCCTGCTTTTTGCTACCGGCCTTTCGTGGTTTCTGTCCGCTTGGGGTGTGTTCATCAAGGACATGACCCAGATCGTGCCCTTGTTCGTGCAGATGACTTTTTTTCTTTCGCCTGTTTTGTATCCCGTTTCGGTCGTGCCCCCCGCTTTGCGTCCCCTGTACGAATACAATCCGTTGGGTGCGGTCATCGAGGCGATTCGGGCAGCAGTCTTCGGTATGCATATCTCCTGGGTTCCATGGATCGTATCTTTGATCAGCGGATCGATTGCCGCAGTGCTCGGTCTTGCGTTTTTCATGCATAGCCGCGATGAATTTGCTGACGCTCTCTGACAATATAGTCATCTCGGCACGGAATCTAACCAAGACTTATCGACTCTTCGATGGTCCCGGTGATCGCATCAAACAATTTCTGAGCCTCGGCTTAAGAAAATATCACAGCGAGTTTACTGCGCTGAATGACGTATCTTTTGATATTCGAAAAGGTGAGACGGTTGGTGTTGTTGGCCGGAACGGTTCTGGTAAAAGCACGCTGTTGCAGTTGGTTTGCGGTATTCTGAAGCCTACCTCCGGGTCGATCACCGTGAATGGGCGTGTTGCAGCGTTGCTGGAGTTGGGTGCGGGTTTTAACCCGGAGTTTACTGGAAGAGAGAACGTTTACTTTCAAGGTGCCCTGATGGGTTTTTCGATGGCGCAAATGGAGGAGCGTTTTGAAGCCATTGCCACTTTTGCAGGCATAGGACGTTTTATTGACCAACCTGTTCGCGTTTACTCCAGCGGGATGTTCGTCCGGCTTGCGTTTGCCACTGTAATTCACTCGGATGCCGATATTCTTATGGTTGACGAGGCGCTTGCCGTGGGAGATGAGAGTTTTCAAAGAAAGTGCTTTGAGCGGATCGAAGAGATCCTTGATCAAAAGAAGATGGTTATCTTCTTCGTTAGCCATAATATCAGGCAGATCGAACGGATCTGCTCACAGGTGTTTTGGCTCGACCAGGGCAGCTTGCGTCTTGGCGGAAAGTCGAACGATGTATGCAATGCGTACCATAATGAGATCATCAAGGATGTGCACGCACAGCAGGTAGAGCGGAGCGGGGCATATAATTGTACGGCTTCTGGTGAGATTGACGTTATCGACATATCGATGTCACATGCCGATACGAGCGATTGTGTTGACGAAGTCGTCATGCACGGTAGCGCGGTTGTGAGTATCAGGTTTCGCTGCCATATACCTGTGACGTCCTTGGACGTAATTGTCGGATTTCATACTGCAGATTCAGTGTATGTTGTGTCGACAAGCTCGTCAGCAGTTCTCGGTCAATCCCGTGATTTCGAGGTAGGTGAGCACATCGTGGAATGCACTGTTCCAGACATGGTCCTGACTCCCGGCGTATACTATGTTCGTCTCGCTTTCTTGGATGGCTACCGCAGGAACATCTGGGACGGACATCGGCTGCATGCTTTCAGGGTTGTGGCAGATTCAGCGGTTAACGTCATGCGGATGCCGCAGCTAAGCCTTGTTGACATACCTTTTCAGTGGTCTTTTAAAGACCCTATGAGTGTCCCCAAAGAAAATTTCCAAGTGTAGCTGATTATGCATCACACCCAGAGTCTGCTGAGAATTGCGTTCATTACCACGGTTGATCGTAATCCGGGCGATGCATTCATTCGTGCGGGCATCGAGTACCTAATTCAGCAGCATATTCCGTACTATCGCGGAATTTACGTCGATAAGCATGAATACCTCGGTGCGCCGACCCAGGGCGGTGGTGGGTCGTTATTCGCAAGTATGGGCAGATTGCTTGGAAAGGGAGAGCAGGGGACGGAGGACCCGTTTCTTAGTGCGGATCTGGTGGTCCAGGCAGGAACGCCTTTTTATTACATTGTGCCGGACGCGGACGGAGCCTACGAATCTTTTTCCAGCAGTCTGACTACGGGCTGGATTGGCGAGGTATGGCTGAAACGTCTTTTCTGCCTTTCTTCTCCGCCGCCCCTTCTCAATCTCGCGGTGGGCACATGCCAGCCTTTTTTCAGTGATGCGTTGGAGTTCGAGCATAGCCCGGCTTTGCTGGATTTCATCCGCAGGACAGTTGATCTCTCTCGGCTTACAACCGTCCGGGAAAAGGTGGCAGAGCGTCTCCTGGAGCGCTGTGGACTGCAAACCCACTGCCTGCCTTGTACTGCTATCTTTGCCGCAGACTGCCATCGCATCTACCCGGAGAAGCCTCGCTTCGTCTGCCTGAACTACATGGAGGGGGGGGCTCACTACAATCTTGGGCAGAAGATAGACAGTGATGGCTGGCAGCGTGCATTCCAGGAAATCCACAGGTTACTAAGCGGGCAGTACCCAGTTGTCGTGATGTGTCATTCTCCTGGAGAAGTGTTGAAAGTGCGCTCGTTGCTGCCGGATGCGGATACCTTTTTCTCGCCTAACTACGAGGACTACCTTCACATGTACGCGAAGGCGAGGTTCGGGGTGGTGAACCGGGCTCATAGCGCCATGGTGCTGGCAGGACTTGGGCGCCCTGCGGTTGTTGTGGGGAACGACACCCGGGTGAGGATGGCGGAGTTGATGGAACTGCCGGTAACCTTCGTTAACGAAGCGACTACTGACAGGATAATTGCTTGGTGTACGGATTTTGCTGCGCGCCCAGACGCATGGAGGGAAAGGCTTTGCGCCATCAAGGTCGCGAGTCGGGAAAAATACCTTCAGCTTCTCGGAGCGTGTTTGGAAGACATCGTTGAGAATGTGCAAGGTGGGGAAGGGTACCTGCGTAGCGACTCCACAAAGACAGTTCATCGCCGTTGAATAAATTGATTGTCGTTAACATCTTACGCCGAATAAACCGGCTCCCACTTAGTTTTGAGCATCAGAAAAAGCTTTGCACTTTTTCTTGCATTGCTTTCAGCGCTCCGATGCTGCTTCGTCTCTTCACAATAAAACTGTACTTGAGATTTTTCCGTTCAGAGGCTGAATTAATCGGGGTCTCTTTGCTTGCGCATATGGGGGACATTGTTGCATCCGAGCCTGTCATTCGCCGACTGCGAGCGGATAACCCGAAGGCTTTCATCGTTTGGTTTGTTGGCGCTCCCTACATCGAAATTCCAAAGAATCATCCTGATGTCGACATGGTGATAGGGTTGAAAACTCTGTCGGAATGGATCGTAGTGAGAGGTTTCTGTGCGTTAGATCGGATTATTGATCTTAATCTGTCAGGACGTACATGTTACGTTTGTAGGGTGACTCTTGTAAAGCCAGAAGATGATTCTGGTATAAATATAGAAAACTATTACCTGATGGGTAACCTGCTCACGGTCATGCTTCGAAGCGCTGGATTGCCTGCGTTCGATGAGGGGCCGAAGCTCAATATTCCATCGATGGTATTGCGCGATGTAGACAGATTGACACTCCCTGCACGATTCATATGCATACACGGACTATCGAACGAGAATGCACGGAATTGGAGTGCGGCCAAATGGAGGGAACTTGTCGATAACCTAACTCGGGAACGTGGGTATAACGTCGTCGAGATCGGTCTCGAATCCGTACTTGGCGATTTTGCGCATCCTCGTTACACCTCGTTGTGCGGAAGGCTCTCGATTGTGGCTACGGCCGAGGTTATTCGACGGGCTGATATCTTTGTTGGTGTCGATAGCGGTCCTGCGCATCTTGCCAACGCGGTTGGTGCTTACGGGATAGTTCTCCTCGGCAAGTATCGTAATTTTCCTGCGTATATGCCTTATAGCGGAGATTATGGATGTGGCAGTAATGCTACGATACTTAGATACGATGGATCTCTTGATGAGATGCCAGTGAATATGGTACTTGCCGCATTGAATACGCATATGGAGCTCCGTTCTGAAGTGGCCGTAAAGGCGGGTTAATAGGACAACGAGGTCTCTGGATGCGGCGAAAGGGAGTCGCGTGGTCTGTTTGCACGTCAGTATAGATTCGCAGTCGGGCATCTATCAGGGGATAAAGAAAGTGAAGAATGAGCCATGGGCCGAAGCTTGGACTTGAGAAAGCGCTTGTATCGGCATCTGGGGCCACTCGTGCGCGTGCTGAGGGGAAAGAAGGTCCTGTTCAGTTCCCGTGGCCATTGCCTTACTTGCAGGAGAGACGTCACATTCATTGCAACTGGCCCGTGGCTGCGAGATCACCTGCTGTGTCCGGATTGCGGAAGCAAGCCGCGGGAACGGGCCTTGATGCGAGTGCTGGAGATGTTCTTCCCTGATTGGGCGGAAAGAGTCATCCATGAGTCGTCGCCCATAGATCGCGGCGCGAGCGTCAGACTTGGGCGGGAATGCGTTCGCTATATTCCTTCGCAGTTGTTCGGTGACATGCCGCTCGGTGAGCAGAGGAACGGCGTGCGTTGCGAGGATCTGCGGCAGATGACATTTGCTGATTCGAGTATCGATCTGCATGTCACTCAGGATGTCATGGAGCATGTTTTTGAACCGGAGAAGGTGTTTCGGGAGATCGCGAGAACACTCAAACCGGGCGGGGCTCATGTATTTACGGTGCCTCTTGTCAACAAACACCGACCCTCCAGAACCAGGGCGGTAGTGGGTACAGACCGACAGGTCTCTCATCTGCTGCCACCGGTTTACCACGGCAATCCTGTCAGCTCGGACGGCGCGCTGGTTACTGTAGATTGGGGCTTCGACATCTGCAGACATATCTACGAGGCGTCTGGTTTGTTTACCCAGATCGTGCATATCGACGACCTCAGTTACGGCATACGAGCTGAGTACATCGAAGTCCTTGTTACTGTCAAACCAGGTAGCGATGATAGAAAAGAGTAACGCCGTTACGGGAGGCGCCATAGGTACCGCGCCGGCTACCTCATCCAGAGAGGCGGATGAGGTGCGGCTTGTTGCTTTTTACTTGCCCCAGTTTCACCCTATACCAGAGAACGACGAGTGGTGGGGGCGAGGCTTTACGGAGTGGACGAATGTCAGCCGCGCGGAGTCGTTGTTTCCCGGGCACTGGCAGCCCCACCAGCCGGAAGAGCTGGGATTCTATGACTTGAGGCTGCGCGACACGCGTCGCCGGCAGATCCGTTTGGCCAAGGAACATGGCATCGACGCATTCTGTTACCACTATTACTGGTTTTCGGGGACTCGGCTTCTGCATGAACCACTGGATGACATGCTTGCAGACCCCGCCAGTGATATGCCCTTCTGTCTCTGCTGGGCGAACGAGAACTGGACGCGGCGCTGGAATGGCGGTGATCAGGATATTCTGATCGCTCAAAAGTATGCTCAGGACGATGCCGAAAGGTTCATCGGCGACATCGCCCCTTTTCTTCGAGACCGGCGTTATCTGAAGGTTGACGGCAAGTCCCTGCTCATCGTCTACCGCCCCCAATTGATACCCGATATCCGAGCCACGGTGGCGGTGTGGCGACGTCATGCTGTGGCTCTCGGGCTCGGCGACATTCATCTGTGCGCTGCATTGACCTTCGATAATCTGGATTACGCCCAGTTCGGATTCGACAGCGGTGTAGAGTTTCCGCCGCACAACCGTACCGTGCTTGGTGTGCGTGAGGTACACGAATTGATCAATTTCTATCGATCATTCGATGGTAAAGCAATGCTTTATCATGATTTGGCCAACGCCTATTTGTCGCGCGACGTGCGGGGCGCGAAGATCTTTCGTGGCGTGTTTCCATCGTGGGATAACACTGCCCGTAGCCGTAATCGTGCTCTGATCTTCGTGAATGGAACTCCCGGAAACTATGAGTACTGGCTCTCGGCGACCATGAGCCGGATGTGTGCTGAGCAGGTTCCGGCGGACCGCTTGGTATTCATCAACGCGTGGAACGAGTGGGCGGAGGGGTGCCATCTGGAACCTGATCAGAAGTACGGGCGGGCATTCCTGGAGGCCACGCTCAGGGCAAAGCGGGGGCTTTCGATGCTGAAAGATTTTCCTGACAAAGGGATTCCTGAGTGTGTAGCTGGTGGGGTGAGGGCCTTCCTGGTAGATATGGGGAGTCTGTTTAACAAGCATGGCGCCTACCTGGTTGCCAAGTTTCATAAGAGACTCAGGTCGATTCTGAGTCGCAACCCGTGCTTTAAGTCCTTCCTGAAGTCGTCGCTATCGCGGCTCAGTCGTGGTGATCGGTCTTGAGTCTGCCTGTCCATATTGTCGTCCCCGTGTATCGCGGCATAGAGTTGACCCGGCGATGCTTGGAGAGCCTTGCTGCGTCTGGTTTGCCGTCGGATTGTCGAATCACGCTGATCAACGACGCCTCGCCCGAAACTGGCATGGATGAAATGTTGGTGGCGTTCGTTGAGGAGGTAACTTTTTCCGGGCTGTCACGGGGTGCCGGTGTTGACCGTCCAGCCTGGGAATTGCTGCGTAACACGGTCAACCTTGGCTTTGTGGCGAGCGTCAATCGCGGTATGGCACGCTGGCCGGAGCATGATGTGGTACTCCTTAACAACGACACGGAGGTTCCGTCCGGCTGGCTGCAGCGTTTGCGTAGTGCTGCATACCGAGGGGGCCGCACTGGCACGGTGACACCGTTTTCGAATTGTGGTTCGCTAGCAAGTTACCCGAAACCGAACGTGGAGAACGCTTTGCCGGCAAACCTTTCGCCGGATCGACTCGATCGCTTCTTCGGGATTGCGAATGCGGAGGCAACCGTCGACATACCGATTGGGGTTGGTTTCTGCCTGTTCATTCGGCGGGACTGCCTGAAGGACACCGGTGCTTTCGACGAGGAGACCTTCGGGAAGGGTTATGGTGAAGAAAACGACTTCTGCCTGCGTGCCGCGCAACGAGGCTGGGCCCACGTGCTGGCGGCAGACTGCTTCGTATACCACCGGGGCCACGGTAGCTTCGGCCATGAGAAGGCAGTGCGGGTCAGGCAGGCCTACGGCCTCTTGGCTGAGCGCTATCCGCACTATCCTGCACTGATCCAGCGCCATTTTGCTGTCGATCCGGCCCGCCCCTTCCGGCTCCGCACGGACCTCGTTCGCCTTGCTAACGGCACGCCCAGCGTCCGTCTTGTAGTGGGCGTGGCGCTCCCGGCCGCAGATCGGCCTGGGCATGACGAGACTGTACCGCTACTCCATCTGTCGGGGGGGCGTAGCGGATACTTTATCCTGCAATGGCTCAACGAAGGAGAAGCCTTCAAGCTGTGGTTCCGCTTACCCGGCGAGTGGGAGAATCTGCGCGAGCTGCTGCTCGCCATCCCTATCGCGGATGTGCGGGGTAACGATCCGCCTTGGCTTGTGCAGGAATTGTCCGCGCTGACGGGGGTTTCAGGCCGCGTACCGGTTTCGGCGCGATCACTCGATCTCGTTGCACTGCACGGCCTACCGCGGTTCAGGGGCTGGGCGGCGGTGCGGCAGACTTTGGCAACGTTGGTACAGCGCTCGGCCGGTTCACGCTTGCTGAGCCCGTTTGTGGCTGCCTTGCCGGAGGCAGTGAGGGAGCGCTTACGGCATTGGGTCAGGACGAACCGGGCATGAGCGGGAGGTCGGTCCGCCAAAGGGGTGGCAGTGCCGCCCACCGCGTGCTCGTCGTTGCCCACGATGCCATGCTCTATGGGGCCCAGATCTCTTTGCTCGACATTCTGGGACGTATTGACAAGGAGCGCTATGAGCCACATGTCGTCATCCCGTCCGCCGGCCCTTTTACCGAGGCCCTAAGGGCGAGCGGCATCCCGCTAACTTGTGGTGTAGTTCAGCGCTGGATATTTTTTCCAAAGCCTATGACCTTGCGCGCCATACTCAGACGTCCGTGGCGCCGGCTGAATCATCCATATGTGCTGGCATTCTTGTCGTGGCTGTCGCTGCCTTTCAGGGTAATCGTACTGGTTTTGCTCATGCGTAAGCAGCGAGTCGATCTGGTTTATACCAACACGGCAACAGTCCTTGATGGCGCTCTGGCTGCCCGCTTGTGCAGCATCCCTCATGTGTGGCATTTGCGGGAAGGAGTGGCCGGAAACCGCGATCTGTCCAGTCCCTTGCCTCTAAGCTGGCTGCCGGGCTTCGCGCTCTCACACTCGGCAACGGTAATCACCAATTCAGCCGGCCTGGCTTGTCGGCTGTTTGGGAATGCTTCGCCGCCACAAGTGAAGGTCGTACACAACGGTATCGACTCGGCGGCCTATCTGGCCGAACAGCCAGAACCACCCTTGCCAAGTCTGGTCGAGGGTACCCGCTTGGCGGCGGTCTGTGGTGCGCTGCAGGAGCGCAAGGATGTCCTCACCTACATCCGCAGCGCTGCGCGCCTGCGTGACAGCCATCCCGAGCTGCACCATCTGCTCATCGGCCAGGGAAGCGGAGATTATCTCGCTCGGCTTCAGAATGAAATCGACAACAGAGGACTGACGGATCGGGTACATCTGCTTGGTTATCGCAGCGATATGCCCGCGCTGTTGTCGGCTATCGATGTACTGGTCAGCACGGCCGTGGACGAACCCTTCGGGAGGACTCTGATCGAGGCGATGGCGGCTGGCAAGCCGGTGGTGTCAACCCGCAGTGGGGGGCCGGAGGAAATTATCATCCACGGCGAATGCGGATTCCTTGCCGAGGTCGGAGACGACGCGGCCGTAGCCGAGCACTTGGCCTGCTTGCTCGACGATGCGGAACTCTATGCTGCGATGGGCAAGGCGGCACGCGAGCGTGTGTTGCAGTACTTTGATCTGGACACCAGCGTCAGGAAGATCGAACGCATATTTGACGAGGCGCTGCGGACCTCGGAAAACGCACCCGATCTTACTTCCTGAGTGTCGGTAGACCGTGCCGGAGCAGTAGCCGCAATTTGTGCGGCAGAGGGTCGAATACCGAGAAGAAAGCACGCAAAGTTGCACGGCGTTCCCGTACCGCTATATGCCGTTCCTTGCACAGTAGTTTTCGCCGATCCCACAGCGAGCCAAATACTGGTAGGTAGATTTGACTCGGCAATGCCGGTTGGCAAAGCAGCGCCGCAAGCAGCAACCCCTCGAATAGCAGGAGCATCAGGTGCACAGGCATGATCAGATAGATCACGGGCGCCGGGTAGATAATCGCCATGACGAAAGTCTTGTTCCGCTCCGACAGGGCGCGCCGTCGGACGGTTGTGGCAAGTTGCCCAGCGTGGGCCTTGCCACCCCCAAAACTCCGCCCGACGTAGTGACGGTAGCCGGACACCCCGAGTGCCCGTACGGGGTGTCCGGCAAGCCGCGTGCGGCAGCATAGGTACAAGTCTTCTGCGAAAGAACCGAACCATTCGGGGAAGCCGCCGAGTTCGTACCATAGCGCTTTCGGAATCCACAGGCAGGCGCCATGGACTGTGCCGACCTCGTTCCGTAACCGATCGCGGTTTGGTACCGGGTTGAGAAACGGGTCTAGCTGCAGTCCGATGTCCAAGAGATCGCCCGTCTCGGCATCGAACTGCGGCAGGGTGAGGACGGCCGGGCGGGAAAGCCGTTCAGCTTCGGCTCTTAGCGACACCAGTGCATCGACGTGGAGCGCAGCGTCGTTATTCAGCAGTAGCAGAAATTCACCACGGGCGGCGTCGGCCATGCGATTGTTCGCGACGCAGAACCCCACGTTCTCGGTGCTCGCGATCAGATGCACGTCAGGGTGCGTCGTGCGGAGATGATGTGCCGAACCGTCGGTGGATGCGTCGTCGTGGACGATGATCTCTACTTCAAAATCGCAGTCTTGTCGGCGTACGGATTCGATACAGGCATCGATGAGATCGATACTGTTGAAATGAGCGATGCAGACTGAGACGACCGGGGGCATCAGCAGAAAAGCCGGCAGGGAGACGGCAAAGCAAGGGGAAGTTTCATGTCGGGGACGTCACGAGCCATTGCCATGTTCGGCGAATTCCCTGTTCGAGATCGATTTTCGGCTTCCATCCAGTCAGCCTCTCTAGGCGGGTGCAGTCCAGATACACTGCGCGGACGTCGACTTTCCGCGCCGGTTTGCGGATTACTTCTAGGCTGCATTGCGTGACGTGGCTCATCAGGGTGAGAAGTTCGTCGGTCGTGGTGCCGATGCCCGCGCCAAGGTTGTAGGTGCCCTCGCACCGAGCGCTGCCCAGTAATGCAATTACGGCGTCGACTGCATCGTCGATGAAAAGATAATCCCGCACGGTGCTGTCTTCGCCCCAAAGTTCGAATGTCTTGCCACGGCGGGCTTTGTCGAGCAGCGTTCGAACTAGGCCGAAGCCGTTCCGCAACGTCTGGCCCGGTCCGTACAGGTTCGATGGACGCAGGATGGTCAAGGGAATCCCAGCGCAGTGGGCGAAGGAGGAGAAAAAACCTTCAAGCGCCGCCTTCCCTGCCGCATGGCTCGAAAGGGGGTGCGACGGATGCGTTTCATCGACAGGGAGGTATTCTGGGTTGCCATAGATTGCCCCGCCAGTCGATACGAAAAAAAGCCGCTCCGGAGGGCGAGCCGCCATGATCTCCATGAGGCGTGCTGCGGGTAGCAGGTTCTCTATCGCATCGACGGACGAACGCCCGGCAGATAGGCCGGGCGTGGTGGTAGACGCCAGATGGATCACTGTGCCGGCGCGTGCCAGCAACGGTTCTACGATAGATGCGTTGTCTTGGCTGCCCCGATGGAATGTGATGCCGTTGTGAATACCGGGCTGCGCCGTGCGCGACAGGATGTGTACCTCGTTCCTGGTGCCGGCGAGTGCACGGGCGAGCGCTAGTCCGAAGAAGCCGGTGCCGCCGATCAGCAGAATTGGTTTCCTAGGTGCCATGGGGGACAGCTCTTTCCAGCAGCATTTCATAGCCGTCGACACAACGACGTGCCCAATCCTCCCATGTGCCAATCCGTTCGCGCACCCATTCCCTTGCCGCCCCGCCTATACGGGCCGCTGTTTCCTCGTCTTCAGCCTGGAGCAGCGCCTCGCACAGTTCTTTCTGGCTGTCGACGATCCAGCCCGTTTCGCCGTGGCGGATCAGGTCGGTATGTGCGGCGATGCGGCTTGCGATTACCGGCATCCCTGCAGCCATTGCTTCGATAAGTACCTGTGGGCGCCCCTCGTCGTGCCGGCTTAAAGTCAGCATCCCCGCCGCTTGGGGGAACCACTGCCCGCGTAGTTCGGCTGGATTCGTCGCGCCCTTGGCCTCTATCCATGGGGGCAGGGCGAGCGTTTCCTGCATCGGCCCGAGCAGCACGAGGTCGCGACCGTTACCGAAAAGGCCTGCACCCCAATCGAATAAGTCTCCGAGTTTGTTGCGGGTGATGCGCGAAACTACCAGCCATTTGTTTGGCACACTTGGCGCACGCTGTAGTTCGAACCACGCTGGATCGACCCCGAATGGGTTTGGCACGATACGGGCAACATCACCGAAGCGGGCTTGGAGTTCGGTGGACATCCATCCCGTGTTGGGTGCCAAAAGCGTTGGTCGGCCCCGGAATGCATGCCGCAGCAAGGATGTCATACCGGGAAGGCGTAGCAGTCCGAAATCGCTGCCGAGCACGCTTACGTAAGCGGGCTTGCCATCGCGCGGTAGCCCCAGGGCAAGCTGCATCCAGTGTACGTGGTAGATGTCAGCCGGTGTGCGACCGCAGGCAGCGCGCAGGCGTGCCAGGATGCCACGCGCACGCAACAGGCCGGCAACCGGCCGCCGGCGCAGAAGGTGTGCGATTCCGCCGTTGTCCAGCAGGCTGCGTAGCCATCGGGTGTCGCCGGGGCTGTTCGCACTGTTGACCATACCGGGCAGATCGCCCGGTGGCGCCCACAGATCGAGTTGCACTCTTCCCGTGGTGTCCAGGCGCGCCGCCAAATCGTGAATGAACCGCCCTTTCCAGTCTGACGGGTCGGACGGATAAGACGTGGCCGCCATCAATACCTTGAACGGAGCCCCGGTGATGCTCATCCGGGATCGCTCTGACGCGAGGAGTCGGGTCGGTACATCAGTTGCGTGATCTGCTCCGAGATCAGACCCATAGAGAACACGATGAAGCTCGTGGTCAGCATCAGGGCGCTCATGTTGGTAAAGCGGCCGATGGTGGCAAAGGTATAGCCGTACCAGCCGGTTCCGATGAGGAAGAATGCCAGTGCTAGTGGGGCAAACAGCTTGAGTGGTGCATACAGGGTGCCGATCTTGAAAATGATGAGCAGGAAACGCACGCCATCCTTGAGCGGGCGCAGATGGCTGGTGCCTTGGCGGCGGGCCGCGTGGATCGGTTCGTAGGCCACCGCGTAGCCGGCGCGGAAGAAGGCCATGGTGATCGTGGTCGGGTAAGAGAAACCATTGGGAAGCAGGTAGAGGAATTCTCGGAACAGATCGGCGCGTACGGCGCGAAAGCCCGAGGTCAGATCCTCAATGCGGTGGTTCGTCATGTAGGTCGCGAGCCCGTTGTAGACGCCGTTTGCCAAGCCACGCCCGACGTTGGCCTGGGAGCCCCGCTGGCGGGCGCCGACTACCATGTCGTAGCCCTCGTCGAGCTTCGCGAGCAGACGAGGGATGTCGTCCGGATCGTGCTGCCCGTCGGCGTCCATGAAAATGATGACTCGTCCCCGCGCCGCCCGAGCGCCCGATTTGATAGCGGCCCCGTTGCCTTTGGGATACGGGTGGGAAACGATGCTTACGGGGTGCTTGGCACATACTTCGATCGTGTGGTCGGTCGACCCGTCGTTTACCACGATCACCTCGGCACCGGGGCATGCCGAAACCAGCTTTGGCAGCAAGCCGACCAGTGAACCCGCCTCGTTTCTGGCCGGGATGACGATGCTGACATCCACCGGGGTATCCCGTGAAGATGGTGCAGTGCTAGGAAGCTTCTGTGTTTCGTCCGTACCCATTGAGACCATTGAGTTTGTGTCGGAGTTGGGCGTTGCCCGGAGCAAGGGTCAGAGCTCGCTGTAGCAAGGCTCTGGATTGTGCAAGGTTACCTTCCACGAGTAGCGAATAGTCGCCCAGATGCTCCAGGAAACTGGCCCTGACCTCTGCCGGGGCACGTTCGCTGTCTGCGCCGGCAAGGAACAGGCGATGGACGGTACCGTGGTCCAGGCATTGGGACGGATTGATGGCAAGCTTGCCGAGCCGGGATGCCAAGCCTTTGTCTTGGGGCGAATACGGTGTGTACCTGAGCCGGCTTTCGAGTTCTGCAATCCATTCCATGTCCGGTTGTTTCTGCGTGCCACAGGACAGCACCAGAAGATAGACGTATGCGATCTTGTGGCTGGGGTCCAGCTTCGCCGCTTCCAGCAGATGGTAAACAATAGCTTGGGAAGCGAAGTCACCACCTGCGCCGTAGCCAGCGTCCATCAGCGCTGTGCCCGCGGCGAGATTCGCGCGAGGAGACTTAGGATGATACTGGACTTCCATGAATGCGAAGCGCAGCCCATCTGAGAAATGCATGCTACGCATGAAGGTAACCGCCGAGCAGTACAGAAATAGACCGGCAAAAAGGAGCATAGCAACCGGGCGGAAGCTGGAGGGCGGCACGGCCTTGCGTAGCATGTCTAGCAAACCGGCGGCAGCGAGCAGCAGGCCCACCGACGGCAGGTAGTTGCGGTGCTCGAAAGCGATCTCCAGTGGGACGATGGTTGATTCCAGCAGGTGCCCCGCAAGGAACCAGCCGACGCCGAGCGAGAACAGTGGAATGCGTTTGCGCAGCACAATGGCCACCGTAATGGCCGCTACCCAGCCTATGATGGAAAGAAGGGTCGTGGTTGGGTCCAGCAACCCGTTGGAGAGCGGAAAATCATCCAGGAACAGGCCAAACCGGTCAAAGCGAGGGAAGACAATCTGCGCGGCGTAATACCACAGTACGCGCGCCTCGGTCAGCATGCGCTGCTCCAACGTGAAGGTACGCGCCTCATAGGCCCTTTCGAGCCAACCTGTACCGAGCATGAGCGCCGCAGCGAGCACGGCCGCGAGTGAAGCAACGAGCAGTGCGGCTGTGGTGATGGAAGTCTTGCGCCCACGACTCGTCGTCAGTCCGATGACCAGGGCGATGAAGGGTATCGTGAGTGCCGTTTCCTTGGACAGCATGGCGAGCGGCCAACATACGAGCCAGGCCGCAATGAGCCATGCGTAGGACCGTGCTCCCGAAGACCGTAGCCAGTGGAGGTGAGCAATGATCGTCAGCAGACCGAAGCTGGCTGCTAGCAGCGTCATACGCTGGACCGGCATGATGATCGGAACCACGTTGATGGGGTGGAGCAGCCAAAGGGCGGTAATGGCGGCCGTCAATAGTGTCGCAAACGGCTGATGCCGAGGCGATGCATCCCATGGTCCGCAAAGCCTGATCAACAGCAGGAAGACTAGGGCGCCGTTGAAGAGGTGCAACAACAGGTTAGTAGCCTTGAAGGCGAACGGGTCGAGGCCGTGGAAGTAGTGGCTGAAGGCAAAGCTGAGAACACTGATTGGGCGCCCTAGCGGACCGGCCTTCGGTCCCTCGAGAGCGCCGAGAAGTGAAGCGGAGCCTATGTCGTGGATGTGGATGGCGATGTTATTGACGATACTCGGGTAGTCGTCGAATAGGAACGGCCCCTGCATGCCAGGCCAATATACGGCAAGGGCCAGGAGGCCGACCATGAGCGTAAAAGCCTTGCTGTAACGATCCAATGCAGAACTCCAAAAACAAACCCCCGGCGTGTGCCGGGGGTTCTGCCTTGCATTGTGAGCGTGAGCGCTTAATCCCTGCAAGAGCCGGGGAGATACTTGGGGTCGATCCCATCAGTGGCACCAGGGCCGCAGGACCATTGCACCTGCCCGGTTTGTTGATTGCCTGCACCCAACAGACGGATCGTCTTGGCCTGTGCTGCGGTCGGCAGATCTACACTACCAGTGGTGACGATGATTTCGCCGTTGTCTGCGTCGATCTGGTTCCAATCAACGGAAGCGACATATTTGGACTCAAGGTTCTGAACGCCCATCGATTCTTGCGTCGCCTTCATTTCACCGAAGCTGGCATACGCTTCCGCGACGGCGGTGCGGCCGGAAGAGGCGGCCAGGACGGCCTCGGAAACCTTGGCGCGGACAGTGTAATCCTGGTAAGCCGGCAGCGCAACGGCGGCCAGGATGCCGATGATCGCCACGACGATCATCAGTTCGATCAGGGTGAAGCCTTGTTGCATCTTCTTCATGGTGGTTCTCCTTGCTTGGAAGGTTCCGCGGGGCGGCGGAGGTTGCCCCGCTTGGCGGATGTATATGCAGAAGTCGTGCCAGGTTCGAAATCCCTTGGATTCATGCGGCTAAGGGGATAAGCGGTGTCAACACATGACAGCCGCACATGCAGGAGTGGGCCGGAGTGTCAAAAGTTGACATGAAGGTGGGTGTTTCCTGAAGCGGCGTAGCCTGGATACAGGCCGAAGGGCCTGTCCTGAGCCTGCCGAAGGGTCGGAAGCCGGGGATGGTTGCAGGATTTGGATGACGCTCCCGGATTGCGCGGCGCTCCATCCTGGCTACGCTGTCGTGGCGGTATGGGGCTGGCTGGTGGTGGTGATCCGCCCCCGGGAGCGGGTTTTGCCGTGTCAGTCTTCGCGGCGGCTCCAAAACACGGCTTCAAGCGTGCCGGCGTCGAGGATGTTGTCCAGCCAACGTCCAAGCTCTTCCTGGGTGGCGGACAGCTTCGTCTGGCGAGCCGAAGCGGCGGATGATCAGGCGTAGGAGCGCTGCGGCTTTTCCTTCCTGGCGGCCCTCCTGACGGCCGAGTTACAGGCCTTCCCTGCGGCCTTCCGGCAGGCCTTGCCGCTTCCAGTTTTCGGTCCACTTCTCCACGCGTTCGGGGAGCATGGCGTCGATCTCCTGAAGGTCGGTCACTTCCGGGATATTCTCGCCCGGATCCATGCGTTTGAGTGTTACCCGGTTCGGTGGTGTAGGCCGGTTCCGTCGACGGTTCCATGTAGCCCGGATAGAGCCGAAGGTGGAATCCGGGGGCGGTCGCAGGGATTCGGATGCCGCTCCCGGATTCCGCTGCGCTCCATCCGGGCTACGTGGTCGTGGCATGAACTTTCGGCGCCCTTTAGCACTCTCATCGCCCGAGTGCTAAACTTGCTTCCGAGGAGGACACAAGCACATGACCCAAGCCCTGTCGTTTCCCGTTCTCGCCGCTGGCAGCATCGACCAGTACATCCAGTCGGTCAATCGTATCCCCATGCTGTCCGAGCGGGAGGAAGTGGATCTTGCGACCCGCTACCGCGAGGAAGGCGACCTGGACGCGGCGCGCAAGCTGGTGATGTCGCACCTGCGCCTTGTCGTGGCGATTGCGCGCGGTTACCTGGGCTACGGGCTGCCCCATGCGGACCTGATCCAGGAAGGCAATGTGGGCCTGATGAAGGCGGTCAAGCGCTTCGATCCGTCGCGGGGCGTGCGTTTGGTTTCGTTCGCGATCCACTGGATCAAGGCGGAAATCCACGAGTACATCCTGAAGAACTGGCGCCTGGTGAAGATCGCCACCACCAAGGCGCAACGCAAGCTGTTCTTCAACCTGCGCAGCCTCAAGCAGGATACCGGCACGCTCTCCGCCGACGAGGTGGAGGCGGTGGCCGCGCAACTGAAGGTGAAGCCGGAAGAGGTGGTGGAGATGGAAACCCGCCTTACCGGCCGCGACCTGCCGCTGGAAGGCAACGGCGACGATGAGGACGAGCACTTCGCCCCCATCGCCTATCTGCCGGACCCCCACGCCGAGCCGTCCGAGGTGCTGGAACAGGCGCAACTGGCCCATCTGCAGGACGAAGGCCTGAAGAGCGCGCTGGCCAGCCTGGACGAGCGCAGCCGCCGCATTGTGGAGCGCCGCTGGCTCGCCGAAGGCGACACGGCCACGCTGCACGAACTGGCGGCGGAATATGGCGTGTCGGCCGAACGCATCCGCCAGATCGAGGCAAAGGCGATGCAGAAGATGCGCGGGATGCTGGCCGCGGTGGCGTGAGCGGCAGATACGGTTCCATGAAAGACAAAGGCGGCTGCGGCCGCCTTTGTCTTTTGGGGCCGGAGTTCTCCAATTACCAGACGACCTCAGTGCCGAAGAGCTTGAAGGCGGGGTCGATGGTTACTAGTGCAAGCCCGTCCAGTTCGCTTTGTGCGGCAAGCATGCGGTCGAAAGGATCGCGGTGATCCACCCGGTAGGAACCGGCTCTCTGGGCGTGAAGGTGGGTGATGGGCAGGTGCTCGAAGCCGTCGGCAGCTACGAGTTCGCCGAAGCGGGTGATGGCTTCGGTGGCTTCATCCAGCTTGCCCAGGCGGTGCTTGGTGGCAATTTCCCACGCGCTTGCGGCGCTGACGAAGACGGCGTTGGATTCGTCGGCGATCGCCCGTCGTGCCCCGGCGGACAGGCGTGGATCGTCCGTGAACCACCACAGCAGGGCATGGGTATCGAAGAGCAGGTTCATCCCCGTTCCCAGGCGTTGATCTCGTCTTCGGGAAGCGGCTCGAAAAACGCGTCGCCGATGCGGCCCTTCAGGCGGCCGGGCTGGCGCTGCGGCCGGGCCGGCGCCAGCGGCACGAGGCGGGCATAAGGCTTACCCGCTTTGGCCAGGATGATTTCCTGGCCCGCATGGGCTTGTTCAAGCAGGCGGGAGAAGTGTGTCTTGGCTTCGTGGACGTTGACGGTAAGGGGCATGATCCTGTCCTCACAGTGCTTGGCTAACTGGCGGACTAAGTCTAGCACGCCAGGACTACTTGCTCGTCAGCAGCAGGCGGATGTCCGCCGCGATGTTCTCCGCGTTCTCGCCGTGCTTCACGTACAGCCGCAGCCGGCCCTGCTGGTCGAGGATGTAGGTGCCGGCGGAGTGGTCGATGGTGTAGCTCGTGCCGCTGGTGTCGCCGCTCTTGCGGTAGAAGATGCGGAATTCCTTCGCCACTTCGGCGGTGCGGGCGAGGTCGCCGTACAGGCCGAGGAAGCGGGGGTCGAAGGTGGGCACGTATTCGGCGAGCAGCGCCTGGGTGTCGCGCTCCGGGTCCACGGTGACGAAGAGGGCCTGCACGCGCTCGGCGTCCGGGCCGAGCTGGCGCATGACTTCGCCCATGGTCAGCAGACTGGTGGGGCAGACGTCCGGGCACTGGGTGAAGCCGAAGAACAGCGTGACCACCTTGCCGCGGAAGTCTTCCAGCGTGCGCGGTTGGCCGCGGTGGTCGGTGAGGGCGAACTGGCGGCCGTAGGGGGCGCCGGTGATGTCGGTGGCGTGGAAGGCGGGCGGTGGTTCACTGCAGGCGGCGAGCAGGGCGAGGCTGGCGGCGGCGAGCGCAGTGAGGGTGCGGCGGAGAAGGGCGGGCATCGGCAAGGGGTGCAGGGCCGGCGCCGGCCCCGGTTCAGATCGGCAGGTAGTGGTCGGCGAGCAGCGCGGCGAAGAGCGCCGACAGATAGACGATGGAATAGCGGAAGGTGCGCCGCGCGAGCGGGTCACTGTAATCCACGTACAGCTTCCAGGCAAACCCGATGAAGCGCGCGCCCAGCAGCACGGCGGCGGCCAGGTAGAGCCAGCCGCTCATGCGCGTGGCGAAGGGCAGCAGGCTCACACCGAACAGGATCAGCGTGTACAGCAGCACCGACAGGCGGGTGAATTCCGCGCCGTGGGTCACCGGCAGCATGGGCAGGCCGGCGCGGGCGTAGTCCGCGGTGCGGTACAGGGCCAGCGCCCAGAAGTGGGGCGGCGTCCAGGCGAAGATGATGAGGAAGAGCAGCAGCGCGTCGGCGCTCACCTCGCCGGTCGCTGCGGCCCAGCCCAGCACCGGCGGCATGGCGCCGGAGGCGCCGCCGATGACGATGTTCTGCGGCGTGTGCGGCTTGAGCAGCATGGTGTAGACGACGGCGTAGCCGACGAAGGTGGCGAGGGTGAGCCCCATCGTTAGCGGATTGACCAACAGGTAGAGGATGGCCAGCCCGCTGCCGCCGAGCGCGGCGGAGAACGTGGCTACCTCGCCGGTGGTTAGTTCGCCGCGCGGCAGCGGCCGGCCCCGGGTGCGCGCCATGCGGGCGTCGATGCCCTGCTCGATGAGGCAGTTGATTGCCGCCGCCGCGCCGGCCACGGCGGCGATGCCCAGGGTGGCGGCGAGCACGGTGGCCGGTGCGGGCAGGCCGTCGGGGATGGCGAGGAACATGCCGATGACGGCGCAGAACACGATCAGCGTATTGACCCGCGGCTTGGTCAGCACGTAGTAGGCGTGCAGGCGGCGGGCGGAAAGATGGTGGCCGAGGGCGAGGGTTCTCATGGCGTCAGGCCTCCTGTGGGGTCTGCAGCGGCCGGACCGGGGCCGCGTTGCGCAAGGCGCCGGACATGGCGCGGACGGATACGAGGCGGTGGTTGATCCACACCATTGCCACCACCAACAGGGCCGCGCCGGCGTTGTGGGCGACGGCCAGCGGCAGCGGCAGGCTGGCCAGCACGTTGGCGATGCCGAGGCCGATCTGCAGCGCTAGCGCGGCGAGCAGTGCGGCACCGTGGCGGCGGGTGGCCGGGCGGCGCGCCAGGGCGGCGCCCAGCGCGAGCAGGAAGCCGCCGGCCACCAGCGCACCCAGGCGGTGGGACCAGTGGATGGCGGTCAGGGCGGCCAGCGGGAGCAGTTCGCCGTCCGCGGTCATGCCCAGTTCGCGCACCACGTGGAAGGCGTTGGCGTAGTCGGCCTCGGGCCAGTAGCTGCCGTGGCAGGCGGGGAAATCGGTGCAGGCGAGGGCTGCGTAATTCGTGCTGGTCCAGCCGCCGAGGGCGATCTGCGCGGCGAGCAGGGCGAGGCCGGTTGCGGCGGCGATGCGCAGTGCGTGCGGGCGCACGGCCGGTTGTGGCGCGGCGGGTGCCCCGTGGGCGCGCAGGGCCAGCCAGGTCAGCAAGGCCAGCGTGGTGAGCCCGCCCAGCAGGTGGGCGGTGACGATGGCCGGCTTGAGCAGCAGGGTAACGGTCCATTTGCCGAGCAGGCCCTGAAAGACGACCACGCCCACCAGCAGCAGCGCGGTGCGTGGAGCGGCGCCCGACTCATGGCGGAGCCGCCACGCCAGGGCGGCGATGGCGAGGATCAGCAGGCCGAGGGCGGCGGCGAGGTAGCGGTGCGCCATCTCCTTCCACGCCTTGGGCAGGCTCACGGGGCCGTGGGGGGCGGCGGCGTGGGCGGCGCGGATGTCGTCCGCGGCGTGGGCCGGGGTGAGCCGGCCGTAGCAGCCGGGCCAGTCCGGGCAGCCCAGGCCGGCGTCGGACAGGCGCACGTAGGCGCCGAACACCACGACGACAGCGGTGAGCAGCAGGGCGGCGAGGGCCAGCCGGCGGTAGAGGATCATGTCCTATCGGCCCAGCGCGGAATACTTGAGCAGGCGCTGCAGGTCCTTGACCATGCGCGCGGCGTCCGCCCGGGGTGGGAAGCGCATCATGGCGTTGCCCAGCGGGTCGATCAGGTAGATGTGGGCGCCGCTCGCCGCGTCCGGCAGGGCGGCGAGCCAGGCCTGTGCGGTGCCGGCTTCCAGGCGGCCGATGCGCAGCCCGTCCGCGTCCTCGGCCGGCAGGGTGGCAGCATTGCCGGCCCCGGTCTGCAGCCACACGCGGCCAATGCGCCGGCTGTCCTTGCCCTGGGCGAGCCGCACTTGGCGCAGCGTGTGCAGCGCCTCGGCGCAGGCCGCGGCACATTCCGCCGGGCCGGCGTAGAGCAGGGTCCACAGGCCGTCGAAGTCGGCGGCGGCAAGGGGTTGCTGGTCCGCGGCCGGCGGCAGCGCGGTGCGCGGCAGCGGGGAGGGGCCGATCAGCTCTCCGTAGTTCGCCCGCCCGCTCGGCTGCCACACGTAGTAGGCGAGGTAGGAGGCGAGCACCGGCAGGGCGCAGACCGCGGCGAGCAGCAGCAGCGCGCGGCGGGCGCGCGCATGCTCGGCCGGGGACGGCGCGGAGGAGGGGGCGAGGATGTCATCGAACGCGGTGCTGTTCATGAGTCGTTCTCCTTGTGAGTCGCCACGCCTGCCAGGCGGTCAGCGCGGCGGCGAGTGTGGCCATCGCGAACCATTGCAGGGCGTAGCCGCGATGGCGGTCGATTCCCGCATCCGGCCGCGGCCAGTCGCGCACCAGGGCGTCGGGCGCGGGGCTGGTCTGCTGCAGGGTGAAATTCTCCAGCGGCAGGCCGGTGGTTGCGCGCCAGGCAGGCAGAGCCACCGTCTGCCAGCGCCGGCCGTCGGTCTCGGTGTCGGCCAGCGTGTAGCTCTCGCCGGGCAGGCGGACCTGGCCGGTGACGGCGACGCTGTCCGGGGCGATCGCCACGTCCGGCAGCCGGCTTCGGTCCGTATCGGCGGCGATCCAGCCGCGCGCCACCATCACCCAGCGTCCGCTGGCGGCATCGAGGAAGGGGGCGAACACGTGGTAGCCGGCGCGGCCCTGGTGGATGCGGTTGTCCAGGTAGAAAAGGTGCTGCGGATGCCACTGGCCGTGCAATTGCAGCGGAGCCCATTCGGCGGGCTGCGAGGTGCCGAGTACGGCGGGCGGTTGCGCGCTGCGCTCGGCGATGGTCTGCTGCAATGCGGTCTTCTCCGCCGCACGGCGCAACTGCCAGTTGCCGAGCTGTACCGTCACGACGACCACCAGCAAGCCTGCGAGCAGCGGCGCGGCGGCGACGCTACACTGCCGGAAACGATCCGGGAGACCTGCCATGCGCATCCTCGTCGTGCTGTTCCTGGTGGCCATCGTCGCCAGCCTGTTGTCGGCGCTGGGCTTCCTGCTGCGCGACAAAGGCGGGGTGCGCACGGCGCGGGCGCTGGCGCTGCGGGTGGGGCTGTCGATCGCCCTGTTCGCGCTGCTCATGCTGGGCTATGCCTCGGGCCTGATCACGGACAGGCTGTAAGTGCCTACAGCCAGTACACCACGACGAAAAGCAGCAGCCACACCACGTCCACGAAGTGCCAGTACCAGGCGGCAGCCTCGAAGGCGAAGTGGTGCTCGGGCGTGAAATGCCCGGCGATGGCGCGGCCGAGCATCACCGTGAGCATGATGGCGCCTATGGTCACGTGCAGGCCGTGGAAGCCGGTGAGCATGAAGAAGGTGGAGCCGTAGATGCCGCTGTCCAGGCGCAGGTTGAGGTCGGCGTAGGCGTGCAGGTATTCGTAGATCTGGAAGCCGAGGAAGGTTGCGCCCAGCAGGACGGTGAGCAGCAGGCCGAGCTTGAACTGGCCGCGGGCGCCCTTGAGCAGGCCGTAGTGGGCCCAGGTGACGGTGGCGCCGGAACTGAGCAGGATCAGCGTGTTGAGCGCCGGAATGCCCCACGCGCCCATGGGCGTGAACGCGTCGGCCGGCTGCGGCCCGGCGGTGGGCCAGGCGGCGGCGAAGCCCGGCCACAGCAGCGCCTCGTTGTCGCCGCTGCCCAGCATCGGCACGGAGAACACGCGGGCGTAGAACAGGGCGCCGAAGAAGGCGGCGAAGAACATCACCTCGGAGAAGATGAACCAGCCCATGGACCAGCGGAAGGAGCGGTCCACCTGGCGGCCGTACTTGCCGGTTTCCGACTCGCGCACCACCTGGCCGAACCAGCCGAACAGCATGTAGATGAGCACCGCGACGCCGAGGAAGAACACCCACGGGCCGGCGCCGACCTCGTGCAGCCACATCACCGCGCCGCTGCCGAACATCAGCAGGGCGATGGAGCCGAAGATGGGGTACTTCGACGGTTCGGGGACGAAGTACTTTTCCAGTGTCTCGGTCATTTGCGTGTCTCCCGTGTTGCGGCTCGTTGCGACCTGCGTCCCCGGATGGGGCAGGCGAGGGACGGACGGGCCGATTGCCGCCCGTCCGTCCCGCCGACCCTCCCTTCCTCCCCCTCTTCTTGTTCGTCCGGCCGGGCCTAGCCCGGCACGATCCAGTTCACCACCGCCACCAGCACCAGCACGAAGACCAGCCCACCCAGCACGCCCGCCACGACCACGGCCAGCGGGTTGAGGGATTCCGCGTCCTGGCTGTAATCCCGTCGCCGCCGGATGCCGGCGAAGGACCACAGCACCGCCTTCATCGTGGCCCAGAAGCCGGCCTGGCGCGGCCCGGTGCTCACGTGCTGTCCGCTCCGGCCGGCAGCCGGCCCGCGGCGGAGGTGCGGCGGCCCGCCACTTCGAAGAAGGTGTAGGACAACGTGATGGTGTTCACCTCGGCCGGCAGGCCGGGGTCGATGACGAAGACCACGGGCATGGTGCGTGTCTCCCCGGCTTCCAGCGTCTGCTGGCTGAAGCAGAAGCAGTCCAGCTTGCGGAAATACTGTCCGGCCAGTTGCGGCCCGTAGCTCGGCACGGCTTGGCCGGCCACCGCATAGGCGCGCGTGTTGGCGACCTCGTAGGCCACGTGCACCAGTTCGCCCGGATGCACGCGCACCGCGGCCTGCTGGGGGCGGAAGCGCCAGGGCAGGTCGTGCACGTTGGAATCGAACTGCACGGTGACCCAGCGGGATTCGTCCACCTGGGTGTTGGTGGCGGCCGTATCGGGCTTGAGCAGGTCATTGATGCCGGTGACCTCGCAGATCTTTTCGTAGAAAGGCACCAGCGCGAAGCCGAAGGCGAACATGACCACCGCCGAGATCGTCAGGCGGACCAGCAGGCGGCGGTTGTCGGCGGCGTGGGCGCTCATTGGCCGAGTACTCCCGTCTTGACGATGACCACGGCGAAGAAGAACAGCGCCAGCGCGGCCAGCAGCAGGCCGGTGCGGACATTGGCCGCGCGCTTGTCTGCCGGGTTGGTCGGATGGGCCATGGCGTGCCTCTAGCGCAGGACCGGGGCGGTCTCGAAAGTGTGGTGCGGAGCGGGGGAGGGCACGGTCCATTCCAGTCCCTCGGCGCCGTCCCACGGCCGCGCGGTGGCGCGCTGGCCGATGCCGCGCGCGCAGCGCACCGCCACCGCGATGAAGATCAGTTGCGACAGGCCGAAGCCGAAGGCGCCCACCGAGGCCATGGCGTTGAAGTCGGCGAACTGCAGCGCGTAGTCTGGTATGCGCCGCGGCATGCCTGCGAGGCCCAGGAAGTGCATGGGGAAGAAGGTGATGTTGAAGAACACGATGGAGCACCAGAAGTGCAGCCGGCCCAGGGTCTCGCTGGGCATGACCCCGGTCCACTTGGGCAGCCAGTAGTAGGCGCCGGCGAAGAGGGCGAACAGGGAGCCGGCCACCAGCACGTAGTGGAAGTGGGCCACCACGTAGTAGGTGTCCTGCACCTGGATGTCGATGGGCGCGATGGCGCAGATCAGGCCAGTGAAGCCGCCCATGGTGAACACGAAGATGAAGCCGGTCGCCCACAGCATGGGCGGCTCGAAGGAGAGCGCGCCGCGCCACATGGTGGCCACCCAGTTGAACACCTTCACCCCGGTGGGCACGGCGATGAGCATCGTCGCGTACATGAAGAACAACTGCCCGGCCACCGGCATGCCGGTAGTGAACATGTGGTGCGCCCAGACGACGAAGGACAGGATGGCGATGGACGCGGTGGCGTACACCATGGAGGCGTAGCCGAACAGGGGCTTCCGTGCGAAGGCCGGGATGATCTGGCTGACGATGCCGAAGGCCGGGAGGATCATGATGTACACCTCCGGGTGGCCGAAGAACCAGAAGATGTGCTGGAACATCACCGGGTCGCCGCCGCCCGCGGCGTTGAAGAAGCTGGTGCCGAAGTGGCGGTCGGTGAGGATCATGGTCACCGCGCCGGCCAGCACCGGCATCACCGCGATCAGGAGGTAGGCGGTGATGAGCCAGGTCCAGCAGAACAGCGGCATCTTCATCATCGTCATGCCGGGCGCGCGCATGTTGAGGATGGTCACGACGATGTTGATCGCGCCCATGATGGAGCTGATGCCCATGATGTGCACGGCGAAGATCGCCAGGTCCATGCCCATGCCCATCTGTACCGAGAGCGGCGCGTACAGGGTCCACCCGGCCGCGGTGGCTCCGCCGGGCACGAAGAAGGAGCCGATCAGCAGCATGGCGGCCGGCGGCAGCAGCCAGAAACTCCAGTTGTTCATGCGCGCGAAGGCCATGTCGCTGGCGCCGATCATCAGCGGGATCTGCCAGTTCGCGAAGCCGACGAAGGCCGGCATGATGGCGCCGAACACCATCACCAGGCCGTGCATGGTGGTGAGCTGGTTGAAGAACTCCGGCTGCACCACCTGCAGGCCGGGCTGGAACAGTTCCGCCCGTATCGTCAGCGCCATCACGCCCCCGGACAGGAACATGATGAAGCTGAACACCAGGTACATCGTGCCGATGTCCTTGTGGTTGGTGGTGGTGATCCAGCGCATCAGCCCGCCGGGGGCGGGATGGTGGTGGTCGTGCAGGTGGTCCGGGATGACGGCCGACATGCTGACTCCTCCTGCGTGAGATCGTGGGGCGAGGCGGACTCAGCCGCCGCGCGCCGCGGCGATGGCCGCCGGCTGCACGGCCTCGCCGCTGCTGTTGCTCCAGGTATTGCGCGTAAAGGTGATGGCGGCGGCGATGTCCGCATCGGAGAGCAACTGGCCGAAGGCGGCCATGGCCGTGCCTGGCCGGCCGTTGAGCACCACCGCGATCTGTCCGGCGGCCTCGCCGCGCACCACCGGCGAGCCGTCCAGGGCCGGGAAGGCCGGCGGCAGGCCCTGGCCGTTTGGCTGGTGACAGGCCGCGCAGTTGGTCGCATAGACCTGCGCGCCGCGCTCGACCAGTTCGGCCAGCGTGAATTCCCGCGTGTCGTCCGCCGCGCTGGCCGCGCTGGCGGCCTGGCGTTCCGCCACCCAGGCGGTGTAGGCCGCGGCGGACACCACGTGCACCTCCACCGGCATGAAGCCGTGGTCGCGCCCGCACAACTCGGCGCAGTTGCCGCGGTAGATGCCTTCCGCGTCGGCGCGGAACCAGGCGTCGCGGATGAAGCCGGGGATGGCGTCCTGCTTCACGCCGAAGGCCGGCACCCACCAGGAATGGATCACGTCCGCGGCGGTGGTGAGGATGCGCACCTTCCTGCCCACGGGCACCACCAGCGGGTTGTCCACCTCCAGCAGGTAGGCTTCGTTCTTGGGGGCGCCGCCTTCGATCTGCGCGCGCGGGGTGGACAGGTTGGAGACGAAGCGGATGCCCTCGCCTTCGCCCTGCAGGTAGTCGTAGCCCCACTTCCACTGGTAGCCGGTGGCCTTGATGGTGATGTCCGGGTCCGCGGTGTCCTTCATCTCGATCACCGTCTGCGTGGCCGGCCAGGCCATGCCCAGCAGGATCAGCACCGGCACCACCGTCCACGCGATCTCCACCGTGGTGTTCTCGTGGAAGTTGGCCGCCACCGCGCCGCGCGACTTGCGATGGCGGAACACGGCCCAGAACATGACGCCGAACACACCGATGAAGATCACCAGACAGATGATCAGCATCAGCGTGTGGAGGTCGTAGATCTGGCTTGCCACGCCGGTGGCGGGCGGCTGGAGGTTGTAGCGGCTCTGGGCGATCGCAGTTCCGGCGGTGGCGAATGTCAGCGCGAAGAACAACGTTGAACCTGCAATGCGAGCGGCAAGACTCATGTCCCTACCCCCATCGAATGCAGTTTCGGCAGGCTGCTGACGGACGGTGGCCCTCGCCGCCGCGCGCAAGGCCGGGCGAGACCGCTGCCGGATGAGGCTGTCGGGGCCGGAGCGGGTGCCACAGACGTCCCGGGTGCTCGCCGGAACGATCCTCGGACGCGGATGCCGTGTAGTCGTTGTTCGTGATCGGCATCCACGAGGTCGGGACGATCATGCCATAGCGAAATTGGCGCTTGCAACACGGGTATTTGATAAAAATCAACATACTGCGGTGCACAATATGCTAGAGCGCACGTCATGCAAGGCTTTTGGGGTAGCGTTGGGGTTTTCCCGCCCCCGTGCCGGCGCATGGCGGGCCCGGACGTGTTTTCATCAATGCAATGAAATTGATCTGGAGCAAAAGCTGTGACATAGGTGCCGGCTATCGTGAGCCGGTCGTCCGTCCGGTGTGAGAGCCATGCGTCCCTCCTGCTGCGCCCCGTCCCGTCTCGGAATCGTGTATGCCCGTCTTGCCGCCCGCCTCACGCTGGCGGCGGGCGCGGGCTTCCTCCTCTTCATGCTGACCTGCGCGGGCGGTCTTGCCGCCGCGGCCTGGGGGTTCTACCAGGGCTGGGAGGCCGGCGCACCGCAGACACGCGCTGCATGGTGGCTGGGTGCGCTGGCGGCGCTGTTCGGCGTGCGCCACGTGCTGGGGCTGTCGCTGCTGCCGGTGCCGGGGCCCCGCGGCATTCCGCTATCGCACGAGGCCGCGGGGGCGCTGCGCTACCGCATCGACGAGGTCGGCCGCCGTCTCTCCGTGCCGCCGCTCGACGGCGTGTGGATCACCGACGAGATGAACGCCGCGGTGTTGCAGCGCTTCAGCCGCGGCCGCATCGAAACCCACATGATGATCGGCCTGCCGCTGGCGCACTGCCTGTCGCGCCGTCAGTTCCTTGCCGTGCTCGCGCACGAGTTCGGCCATCTGGTGACCCAGCGCCAGGGCTTCGGCGCCCGCGGCGCCTGCCTGCGCGCCTGGTGGCTGCGGGTGGCCGAAGGCGTGGCGACCCGCCATCCTGCGCTCGCCCCCTGGCTCGACCGCCGCTTCCGCCGCTACACGCTGGGCATGCTGCGCCTGTCGCGCCTGGAGGAGTTCGAGGCCGACGCCGTCGCCGCGCGTCTGGTCGGCCGCCGCCTGCTGGGCGAGGCGCTGATCGAGGTGTCGGAGAAGGACCGCTTCCTGCGCGAGGACTACTGGCCCAAGGTGCTGGCGCAATGCGAATCCGCCCCCGAGCCGTGCATCCGCCCCTACCGTGACATGGGCTTGGGGGTGGCCGCGGGCTTCCACGCCCACAGCGTGCTCCATGCGGGATTCTGCGGCAGCGAGGCGGAGGATGCCGGCGCGCTGCACCCCACCCCGGCCGATCGCCTGCGCGCGCTGCGCGTGCCGACCGGCGAGGCAGTGCCGCCGGAGCGCTCGGCCGCGGTGCATTACCTGTCTGCCCTGCTGCCCCAGTTGTCCTGGGCCTTCGACCGCCACTGGTGGAATTTCGCCGGGCGCTCGTGGCGGCGCGCCTACCGCCAGGCCCGCCATGCCCTGGCGGCGGACGACGAGCCGAAGTGATGCGGTTGGTCAGCGCGGGGCGGCTTCGCGCCGCGCGCGGGCCTGTTCCAGATGGACACACAACTGTTCGGCGCCGTCGAGCAGGCGCGGGGTGTGGCGCTGGATCAACTGCGGCGGGATGAAGAACAGGTTGCCGGTGGCGGCTGCGGTCAGGTTCGGCCAGTTGCGCCATTGTTCCAGCCATTCGGGGCGCTCCTCGCCCATGCCGCTGGCGACGATGGCTTCCGGGTCGGCGGCGAGCACCGCTTCCACGCCGATGGTGGCGGCAAGGGGGCCGAGGCCGGCAAACACGTTCTCGCCGCCGCACAGGCGGATCGCGTCGGAAATGACGTGTGTGCCGTTGATGGTCATCAGCGGGCGGTCCCAGATCTGGTAGAACATGCGCACGGTCGGGCGGGCGCCGTAGCGTGCCGCGAGTGCTGCGCGGCGCGCGCGGAAGGACTCGGCCGCGGCATGCGCGACGGCCTCGGTGCCGGCCAGGCGGCCGACGGTCTCCAGGCTGGTGGCCACGTCGGCCAGGTTGCGCGCTTCGCTGACGAAGACCGGGATGCCCAGCGCGCGCAGCTTGTCGAGATTGGCGGGGGGGTTGCCGCTCACCCACCCCACCACCAGGTCGGGGCGCAGCGCGGCGACCGCTTCCAGGTCCACCTTGGTATAGCTGCCCACCTGCGGCAGCCTGCGCGCGGCTTCCGGGTAGTCACTGTAGGCCACTACGCCCACGACCTTGTCGCCCGCGCCGGCGGCGAACAGCACTTCGGTGATGTGCGGCGCCAGGCTGACGATGCGCTGCGCCGGGCCGGGGAGCACCAGTTCGTGGCCGGTGGCGTCGGTGAGGCGGATTTCGGCGGCGGCGAGCGGGGCGCACAGCAGCAGGGCGGCGAGCGCGGTGATGCGGGTGATCATGCGGAGTGTCCTCTCAGGGTATGAAGGGCGTCGGCCAGGCGCCGCCAGCCCGCCTCGTCGGCCGGCAGGCCGAAGCGCAGCGCGGGCGGATCGTCGAACAGGCGCACCAGGATGCCGTGTCGGGCGAGCGCGTCGTGCACCGCGGCGGCGCGCGGATGGGGCAGCCACTGGAACAGGGCGGTGCCGGACGATTCGCCGGGCAGGTGGTGGCGAAGAAGCTCGCGCAGTCGTCGGCCGGCGGCAGCGAGTTCGTCCCGCGCGGCCCGCTGCCAGGCGGCGTCGGCCAGCGCAGCCTGGGCCGCGAAGCGCGCCGGACCGCTCACTGCCCACGGGCCGAGCTGCTCGGCCAGGCGTTCGCGCAGTGCCGCTTCGGCCAGCACGAAGCCCGCGCGCGCGCCGCCTAGGCCGAAGAACTTGCCCAGGGAGCGCAGCACCACCAGATTGGCACGGCCCGCGTGGGGCGCGAGGCTTTCCGCCGGGTCGGCGTCGATGAAAGCCTCGTCCACCACCAGCCAGCCGCCCCGTGCGGCCAGGCGGGAGTGCCAGCCGAGCAGGCGTTCGCGCGTGAAGCGTTCACCGGTGGGGTTGTTGGGGTGGGCGAGCACCAGCACATCGGTGTCGTCCACGAGCGTGTCGACCTCGTCCGCGCGGCAGCGTCGCAGGCTGCGGCCGCGCCAGGCGTGGGGGTGTTCGGCATAGGTCGGCGCGAGCAGGGTGACCCGCGCGCCGGGGATGAGCGCGGGCAGGGCCTGGATGGCGGCCTGGGAGCCGGCGACCGGCAGCAGTTCGGCGCTGCCGTAACAGGCGGCGGCCGCTTCGGCGAGGCCGTCCTCGTCCTCCGGCAGGCGCTGCCAGACGGCGGTGGGCAGCGGCGGCACGGGGTAGGGCCGAGGGTTGATGCCGGTGGAGAGATCCAGCCAGTCCGCCGCGGGAATGCCGTAGCGCCGGGCCGCAGCCTGCAGCCGCCCGCCGTGCTCAAGCATGCGGGGTTCCGCCGGCAAGGGCGGCGGCGAGCGCCAGCAGCAGCGCAATGCCGCCCACCAGCGCCAGCCAGCCCAGCATGCCGCGGCGCACCAGACGGATGGCGCCGCGCAGGCTGCGGGCATCGGGCGGTGCGCCGCAGCCCAGTACGGGACGGGCTTCGGCCCGGCCGTGGTAGATCGCGTTGCCGCCGAGCTGCACCGCCAGCGCGCCGGCGCCGGCCGCCATCACCGGGCCGGCGTTGGGGCTGTCCCACTGCGCCGCCTGGGTGCGCCAGCAGGCCAGGGCGTTGCGGGTGTCGCCGAGCAGGGCGTAGGTCAGCGCGGTGAGCCGCGCGGGGAGCCAGTTCAGTGCATCGTCCAGGCGCGCCGCGGCGCGGCCGAAATGGAGGTAGCGCGGCGTGCGGTAGCCCCACATGGCATCCAGCGTGTTGGCCAGGCGGAACAGCAGCGCGCCCGGCCCACCCAGCAGGATGAACCAGAACAGGGCGCCGAACACCGCGTCGTTGCCGTTCTCCAGCACCGATTCGGTGCCGGCGCGGGCCACGCCTTCGGCGTCCAGTGCGGCGGTCTCGCGGCTGACGATCCAGCCCACCCGCGCCCGCGCTGCGGCCAGGTCGCCGGCGGCCAGCGGTGCGGCCACCGCCTCGCCGTGCTCGGCCAGGCTGCGCCCGCCGAGGGCGAACCACAGCAGGGCGATGTCCACGATCCAGTGGGCGCCCGGGTGCAGGCCGTGCAGCCACAGGGCCAGCGCCACCCAGGGCAGCACGGCCAGTGTCCAGGCGAGGAGGCCGCGCATCTGCTGCATGCGCGCGGTCGATTCCTCCCGCCGCAGCAAGTTCTCGATGGCGGAGGCGAAGCAGCCGAAGCCAGCCAGCGGATGGAAGCGGCGCGGATCGCCCAGCACGCGGTCGGCCAGCATGCCGGCAGCGAGCTTGAGGAACAGGATGGCGGCAAAGGTTGCGGCGGCGGCCATGGGATAATCGGCGTCTTTCGGACCCCGGATTCTACGCGATGCAGACCACCGCCACCCTCATGGTGCAGGGCACGACCTCGGACGCGGGCAAGAGCACGCTGGTGGCCGGGCTGTGCCGGCTGCTGGCGCGCGGCGGCGTGCGAGTGGCGCCGTTCAAGCCGCAGAACATGGCGCTCAACTCGGCGGTGACCGTGGACGGCGGCGAGATCGGCCGCGCCCAGGCGCTGCAGGCGGTGGCGGCGGGCCTCCCCCCGCACACCGACTTCAACCCGGTGCTACTCAAGCCGGCGAGCGACGTGGGCGCCCAGGTCATCATCCACGGCAAGGCGGTCACCAGCCTCGATGCACGTGCCTACCACGACTACAAGCCCACCGCGATGGCGGCGGTGCTGGAATCCTGGGGCCGGCTCGTGGCGGGCTACGAGTGCGTGCTGGTGGAAGGCGCCGGCAGCCCGGCGGAGATCAACCTGCGCGACCGGGACATCGCCAACATGGGCTTCGCCGAGGCGGTGGATTGCCCGGTGATCCTGATCGCAGATATCGACCGCGGCGGCGTGTTCGCCCACCTGGTGGGCACGATGGAACTGCTCTCGCCTTCCGAACAGGCGCGGGTGAAGGGCTTCGTCATCAACCGCTTCCGCGGCGACATGGGCCTGCTGCGGTCCGGGCTGGAATGGCTGGAAGCACGCACCGGGCGGCCGGTGCTGGGGGTGCTGCCCTATCTGCACGGCCTCTTCCTCGACGCCGAGGATGCGCTGGCCGACGCCCGCGCGGAGAAGGGCGAGACCCGCCTGCGGGTGATCGCACCGGTGTTTCCGCGCATCTCCAACCACACGGACCTGGACGCGCTGCGCCTGCATCCCCAGGTGGATTTCCGCTGGATCGGGCCGGGACAGGCCATTCCGCCGGCGGACCTGATCGTGCTGCCTGGCTCCAAGAGCGTGCAGGCCGATCTCGCCTGGCTGCGCGGGCAGGGCTGGGAGCCTGCCATCCGCCGCCATCTGCGCTACGGCGGCAAGCTCATCGGCATCTGTGGCGGCTTCCAGATGCTGGGCCGCCGGCTGGAAGACCCGGCCGGGCTGGAAGGCTCATCGGGCGGCATGGACGGGCTCGGCGTGCTGGACATGGAGACCGTACTGGAGGCCGAAAAGCAGCTCGCCAACGTGTGCGGCACGCTCCGGGTCGACGGCGCCGCAGCGGTGCCGGTGCGCGGCTACGAGATTCACATGGGCGTGTCGCGCGGCCCTGCGCTGGGCCGCCCGGCCGCAACTCTGGACGACGGGCGCAGCGACGGCGCCCTGTCGGAGGACGGCCAGATCCTCGGCACCTATGTGCACGGCCTGTTCGACCACCCGGAAGCGCTCGCCGCGCTGCTCGGCTGGGCCGGTGCGGGCGGAGTGGCGGCGGTGGACCTGGACGCACGGCGCGAGGCCGACCTCGACCGCCTGGCCGACAGCCTCGCCGCCGCGCTCGACCTCGACCGCCTGGCCGATTGCCTGGGCGGCGCCGCGGCTGCGGCGCTGCGCCGCGTTGCCGGCCGTACGAACCCCGCCGGCATGCCCGCTTGACCGTCCCGGAGGGGGCCTCTACCATCGCCGCCATGGAAGAAGAACTCACCCAGCTCGAACACCGCATCGAGGAGATCGTGACCCTGTACGAAGGGGTGAAGGCCGAAAATCGCGAACTGCGCGGCCGGGTGGCGAAGCTGGAGGCGGACAACCGCGCCCACGCCGAGAAACTGCGCCTGGCCACCGACAAGCTGGAAAGCCTGCTCGCCAGGCTGCCGCAGGTCTGATCGGAGAGGGCGGGCCATGGAAACCCTGGACATCAAGCTGCTGGGCAAGGAATACCAGGTCTCGTGCAGGCCGGACGAGCGCGAGGGGCTCCTCGCCGCGGTGGAATTCCTCGACGGCAAACTGGCCGACGTGACCCGCCGGACGGGCTCCACGGGCGAGCGCCTGGCGATCATGACGGCGCTCAACGTCGCCCACGAACTCCTTCAGCAGCAGCGCGAGGGAGGGTTTGACTTGCAGGCGGCGAGGCGTAGAATCGGGCTCATGACGGCACGCTTGGACGGGGTGCTCGCCCAGCAGGAAAAGCTCTTCTGAGCGAATCCCGCGGGCGGGTCCGGGTGCCGGAGGATCAATCCCCTGCAGTGTTCGTCGAAGCCGTAGATTCCTTGAACCAATGTCGAGAGACTTGGTCGCGGACCGTAGTGCCGGCGGTGTGCATGCCCCGATAGGGGAAGCCTGAAGCGGTGGGAATGCGACCACCCTGAACCCTAGGTTCAGGATGCCCGGCAGAGACGGCACAGGCGGGGGGCCAAAAGGGAAGGCGCGATTCGAAAGGGTCGCGCCTTCGTGCGTTTACTGCCCCTCCGCCGGCTCGCCGGGCGCCGGGCACGCGCCCAGCGTGACGGCCGTGGGCTGCGCGGGCGCCGCCGGTAGCCCCGGCAGCCAGGCGTGCAGCGGCTTGCAGCGCCCGTCGACGCAGAGCTCGTAGCCCGCGGTGTAGGCGGAATGGGCCAGTTCCAGGCGTTCCAGTTCGCGCCCCACGGGATAGCGCCAGACGCCGTTCTTCAGTCGCGAGCCCTCCGGCGGCTCCATGCCCGCCCCGGAGCCGCGGACCCGCCCTTCGGCCAGATAGAGGGCGCTGCCACGTACCTGCCAGTCTTCCTCCCAGCGAACCTTCTCGATGGAGTGCGTCCACGCCAGCGTGAAGGCCTGCGTGCCGACGAAGGCCGACAGCAGGCCGCTGGCCAGGCACAGGCCGCTCATACCGCCATTGCGGCCTGGCGCTTGCGCCAGGCGAGCAGGGCGAACAGCACGGCAGCGCCGGCGAGGCCGATCTCGTCGGTGATGGGCAGCGCGGCCACCAGGAACAGCGCGCAGAAGAAGGCCCAGATGCGCAGCGGCCAGCTCACCGGCTGCCACAGGTAGCCGACCGAGGCCACGCCCCACAGCCCGATCGCCACCAGGGCCTTGAGCACGATGTAGGCGACGGCCAGCACGGTGGGGTCCCCCTGTAGCATCAGCTCCGGCGCATACACCGCCATGTAGGGCACCACGAAGCCGGCCAGGGCGATGCGCACCGCCTGCACGCCGATCTTCATCCCCGACACGCCGGCGATCGGTGCCGCGGCGAAGGCGGCCAGCGCCACCGGCGGGGTGAGGTCGGCCATGATGCCGAAATAGAACACGAACATGTGGCTGACGATCAGCGGCACGCCCAGTTCCAGCAGCGCGGGCGCGGCCAGCGACGAGGTGATGATGTAGTTGGGAATGGTCGGGATGCCCATGCCCAGCAGCAGGCACACCAGCATGGTGAGCATCAGCGACAGCAGCAGGTTGTCGCGGCCCAGGGCGAGGATCATGTTGGCGAACGAGGTTGCGGCGCCGGTCAGGGTGAGCACGCCGATGATCACCCCCACCAAGGCGCAGGCCACGCCGACCGGCAGGGCATGGCGGGCACCGTCGGCCAGCGCGTTGATCGCGATGCGCAGCGTGGCGCGGCCGCCCTGGACGAAGGCGCAGACCGCGCACAAGGCGGCGATGATGGTCAGAAAGGCGGTGATGCCCCACTTGAGGAAGCCGGCGCAGGCGATGCCGAGTGCGATCCAGAATGCGTAACGCAGCGCGTTGCCGCGCAGGCGCAGCGCGATCGCCGCGCCGAAGATCAGTACCGCGGTGATCGCCAGCCCGACCGTGCCCGAGAACAGCGGCGTGTAGCCCGAGAACAGCAGCCAGACCAGAATGCCCAGCGGCAGCAGCAGATACCAGCCGTTGCGCACGGCGGCCCACGGGTTGGGGCAGTCCTTCTTCGGCATGCCGTGCAGACCGACCCGCCCGGCTTCCAGGTGCACCATCCAGAATGCGGTGACGAAATAGAGGATGGCCGGAATCACCGCCGCCTGGACGATCTCCACATAGGCCACGCCGATGGTCTCGGCCATGATGAAGGCGACCGCACCCATCACCGGCGGCATGATCTGGCCGCCCATGCTGGCGGTGGCCTCGACGCCGCCGGCGAATTCCGCGCGGTAGCCGAAGCGCTTCATCAGCGGGATGGTGAATTGCCCGGTGGTGACCACGTTGGCCACGCCCGAGCCGTTGATGGTGCCCATCAGCCCGGAACTCACCACGGCCACCTTGGCCGGCCCGCCGCGGGTGTGGCCCACGGTGCCGAGCGCGAAATCGGTGAACAGACGGATCATGCCGGCCTGTTCGAGAAAGGCGCCGAACAGGATGAACAGGAAGATGTAGGTCGAGCTGACGTAGGTCGGCACGCCGTAGATGCCCTCGGTGCCGAAGGTGAGGTGTTCGATGAGCTGGCCGAAGCCGTAGCCGCGGTGGGCGAGATCGCCCGGCAGATATTCGCCGAAGGCGGCGTAGGCAAAGAAGCCCGCGCAGATCAGCGGCAGGGCCGGCCCCATCATGCGCCGCGCGGCCTCGAACACGAACAGCAGCGTCAGCGTGCCGACGACGACGTCGGTCCGGGTCGGGTCACCGGCGCGCTGGATCAGGTCGGCTTCGAACACCCAGTGGTAGAGGGCGAGGACGAATGCGGTCAGCCCCACGGCCCAGGCCACCGGGGCGACTTGGCGGCCGCGCGGCAGCCATTGCGGAAACAGTGCGAAGGTCAGCAGCAGCAGAAAACCCACGTGGACCGCGCGCACCACCTGCGAGGACCACGGGTGGTAGGCGGCGACGATGAGCTGGAAGGTGGAGAACAGGACGGCGATGAGGAACAGGGCGCGGGCTTGCGGGCCCTTGTCCCAGCCGAACGGCGTGATCGGCACGGATTCAGACATGGCGGTTCCCGGGGGATGCGGCGATGGCGCCCGCCCGCAACCGGGCGGCGCAATCGCGGTTGGCTGGGGACGCGGCTTACTTCAGCAGGCCGACTTCGCGGTAATACTTTTCCGCACCGGGGTGCAGCGGCAACGGCATACCGTTCGCCGCCTCTTCCCTGACGATGCCCTTGGCCGCGGAGTGGGCCGCGGTGAGCTGGTCGAGGCGCTCGAACATCGCCTTGACCATGATGTAAACGGTGTCGTCCGGGACGCCGGAATGGGTGACCAGGAGGTTGCGGATACGCGCGGTGGGAATGTCGGCGGTCTGGCCCTGGTAGGTGTTGGCCGGAATCACGCCGGCCTGATAGGCCGGATCGCCGATCCTGGCGACGACCTCCGCCGGCACGGGGACGACGACGATCTGGACCGCGTTGGCGAGGTCGCGCAGCGAGGCGACACCGAGGCCGGCCGACTGCAGGGTGGCGTCGAGTTGGCGGTTCTTGATCAGTTCGACCGATTCGCCGAAGGGCAGGTATTCCACCTTGCCCAGGTCGGCGTAGGACATGCCGGCCCCCCTGAAGATGGCGCGTGCGTTCAGCTCCGTGCCCGAGCGTGCGGCGCCCACCGACACCCGCTTGCCCTTGAGGTCGGCCAGCGTGGTGATGCCCGACTCGGCCGAAGCCACGATCTGGATGTAGTTCGGGTAGATCGCGGCCAGCCCGCGCAGCTTGTCGAGCTTGTTCTTGAAGCCGGCGTCCTCGACCCCGTTCCACGCGTCGGACACCGCATCCCCGAGCGAGAAGGCCACTTCGCCGCGGCCGGCCTGCAGCAGGTTGAGGTTTTCCGCGCTGGCCTTGGTCGACTGCACGCTGGTGCGCGCATTCGGGATGCTGTCGCCGTAGACCTTGGACAGCGCCACGCCCAGCGGGTAATACACGCCGCTGGTGCCGCCGGTGAGGACGGTGACGAACTGCTGCTGGGCATGGGCCGCGCCGGCGGCGAGAAGGGTGGCGGCCGCAAGGCCAATGGTGCGAATCAACTTCATGGTCGTCTCCTACCTGGTTGATCAAACGAGTTGTTATTGGCTTGTCTTTCCGGCCGGTTTCTGCGCCCGGTCATCGGTACGGCTGGGGTACTCTGCCCCGCGTGGCGAATGCGCGCCTATCGGTGTTTGCCCGCAGGCGCAGGTTTTCAGCCTATCGTGCCCTCCCTGCGCAGCGCGGCGATGCGGGCCGCACCCATGCCGGGCAGGCGCGCGAGCACGGCGTCGGTGTGCTCACCCACGGCCGGCGGCGCGTTGCGGTAGACGGGCGGTGTGGCCGACAGACGCAGCGGATTGGCGACCTGCGGGATGCTGTCCACCTCGGTGCGCAGGCCGCGGTGCACGATCTGCGGGTCGGCGAACACCCGCGCCAGGTCGTTGATCGGTCCGCCCGGCACGCCGGCGGATTCGAGTGCCGCCACCCAGTCGTCGGTGCTCCTCGCCACCGTGGTCTGGCGCAGCAGCGGGATCAGTTCGCGGCGGTTCTCCACCCGCGCGGCATTGGTGGCGAAGCGCGGGTCGGTGGCCCATTCGGGGCGTCCGGCCAGCTCGCAGAAGGCGGCCCACTGGCGGTCGTTGCCGATGGTCAGCACCATGTCGCCGTCCGCGGTGGGGAAGGCCTGGTAGGGCACGATGTTGGGGTGGGCGTTGCCCATGCGGGTGGGCGCCCTGCCGGAGACGAGATAGTTCATCGCCTGGTTGGCGAGGCAGGCCACCTGCACGTCCAGCAGCGCCAGGTCGATGTGCTGGCCTTCGCCGCTGCGCTCGCGGTGGGCGAGCGCGGCCAGGATGCCCACGGTGGCATACAGCCCGGTGAGGATGTCGGTGAGGGCCACGCCCACCTTCTGGGGCGGGCCGTCCGGCTCCCCGGTGAGGCTCATCAGCCCGCCCATGGCCTGCAGCAGGAAGTCGTAGCCGGGGCGTTCCGCGTAGGGGCCGTCCTGGCCGAAGCCGGTGATGGAGCAATACACCAGGCGCGGGTTCTCCGCACGCAGGCTCCCGTAGTCCAGGCCGTATTTCGCCAGCCCGCCGACCTTGTAGTTCTCGATCACCACGTCGGCCTCGCGGGCTAGTTGGCGTACCAGTTCCTGGCCGTCCGGGCGGGTGATGTCGATGGCCACCGACTGCTTGTTGCGGTTGGTGGCGAGGTAGTAGGCGGCCTCGCGCCGCCCGCCGGCCTCGAACCAGGGCGGGCCCCAGGCGCGGGTATCGTCGCCGCTGCCGGGGCGTTCCACCTTGATCACCTCCGCGCCCAGATCGCCGAGCAGTTGCGAGGCCCACGGTCCGGCGAGTACGCGGGAGAGGTCCAGCACCCGCAGATGGGAGAGCGCGCCTTGGTTCATGCTCAGCAGAAGGCCTGGATGCCGGTCTGGGCGCGGCCGAGGATCAAGGCGTGGATGTCGTGGGTGCCCTCGTAGGTGTTCACCACCTCCAGGTTCACCAGGTGGCGGGCCACGCCGAACTCGTCGGAGATGCCGTTGCCGCCCATCATGTCGCGCGCCAGGCGGGCGACGTCCAGCGCCTTGCCGCAGGAATTGCGCTTCATGATGCTGGTGATCTCCACCGCCGCCGTGCCTTCGTCCTTCATGCGCCCCAGGCGCAGGCAGCCCTGCAGCGCCAGCGTGATCTCGGTCTGCATGTCGGCGAGCTTCTTCTGCACGAGCTGGTTGGCGGCCAGCGGGCGGCCGAACTGCTTGCGGTCCAGCACGTACTGGCGCGCGGCGTGCCAGCAGAATTCGGCCGCACCCAGCGCGCCCCAGGCGATGCCGTAGCGCGCCGAGTTGAGGCAGGTGAAAGGGCCCTTGAGGCCGCGCACGTCGGGGAAGGCGTTCTCGTCCGGGCAGAACACTTCGTCCATGACGATCTCGCCGGTGATGGAGGCGCGCAGGCCCACCTTGCCGTGGATGGCCGGCGCGGACAGGCCCGTCCAGCCTTTTTCCAGCACGAAGCCGCGGATGCGCTCCTCGCCGTCCGCATCGGCTGCCTTGGCCCACACCACGAAGACGTCGGCGATGGGGCTGTTGGTGATCCACATCTTGCTGCCCGTGAGCAGCCAGCCGCCGTCCACCTTCTTCGCCCGGCTCGCCATGGAGCCCGGGTCGGAGCCGTGGTCCGGCTCGGTGAGGCCGAAGCAGCCGATGGATTCGCCGCTGGCGAGCTTGGGCAGGTACTTGCGCCGGGTGGCCTCGTTGCCGAACTCGAAGATCGGCACCATGACCAGCGAGCTCTGCACGCTCATCATCGAGCGGTAGCCCGAATCCACCCGCTCGACCTCGCGCGCGATCAGCCCATAGCTCACGTAGTTGAGGCCGGCGCCGCCGTATTCCTCGGGGATGGTGGGGCCGAGCAGGCCCAGTTCGCCCATCTCGGCGAAGATCGCCGGGTCCGTGTGTTCATGGCGGAAGGCCTCGGTGATGCGCGGCATCAGCCTGTCCTGTGCGTAGGCGCGCGCGGTGTCGGCCACCATGCGTTCCTCGGCGGTGAACTGCCGGTCGAGCAGCAGGGGGTCGTCCCAGTGGAAGGAAGGATTGCCGGACATGTGCGCCTCTTTGGTTCTGTTGTTCTGCAATGCGGAACTATGTTCTGCAAAAGTGCTATCATCCTGACAAAATTTCCAGCCGAATGGAAGTGTTCGGCTTATGAATTAACGTTGAATTTAGAATTTAGATGGAAATGTTCCGCCATGCAGAACAATGATGCGAGCGTTCCGGGTGCGGGCGATACCGACGGCGACCGCCAGTTCGTCACCGCGCTGGCCCGCGGGCTGGAGGTGCTGCGCTGCTTCTCCGCCCAGAACCGGCTGCTGTCCAACGGCGAACTGGCCGCCCGCACCGGGCTGGCCAAGTCCACCGTGTCGCGCCTCACCCATACCCTGGTGCAGCTCGGCTATCTGAAGCTGGACGAGGCCTCCGGGCGCTACAGGGTGACGCCCGCGGTGCTGGCGCTGGGCCACGCGGCGCTGGGCAACGTCCGGGTGCGGGAGATCGCCCGCCCGCTGATGCAGGACCTGGCCGAGTACGCCCACGCGCTGGTGTCGCTGGCCACCCGCGACCGCCTCAACATGATCTATCTGGAAAACTGCCGGCCGCGCTCGCTGGTGACGCTCAAGGTCAGCACCGGCACCCAGTTGCCGATCACCACCACCTCCATCGGGCGCGCCTTCCTGTGCGCGCTGCCGGCGGCCGAGCGCGACTTCCTGCTGGCGCAGGTGAATCGGCGCGAACCGGAGGACTGGCCGGAGATCGAGGCGGGGGTGCAGCACGCCATGGACGAGTACCGCGCCCACGGCTACTGCACCTCGCTGGGCGACTGGAACCGCGACACCAATGCGGTGGCGGTGCCGCTGACCTGCCCGGACCACGATCTGCTGGTGCTGTCGGCCAGCGGGCCGGCTTTCGCGCTGACCGCCGAGCGCATCGAAAAGGACCTGGGGCCGCGCCTGGTCTACCTGGCGCGCAGCATCGAGGCCGCGGCCGGCACGTGACAGGGGGCGGTCGCAGGCGGCACAATCGCTCGCTTTGCCGGAGCACACCTTCCCCGGCTGGGCGGACAAAGCGATGAGTTTCGATCTGTGGTGGCTGAGCTATCCGGTGCTGGGGGCCTTCGTCGGCTTTTTCGCCGGCCTGCTGGGCGTTGGCGGCGGCGGCATCATGGTGCCGATGCTGACCACGTTGTTCCTGGCGCAAGGCTTCCCGCTCGAAAGCGTGGTGCATATGGCGCTGGGCACCTCGATGGCGGCCATCGTGCTGACTTCCATCTCCAGCCTGCGCACCCACCATGCCCACGGGGCGGTGCACTGGGACATCGTGCGCCATATCACGCCGGGCATCCTGCTGGGCACCTTCGGCGCCACCTTCATCGCCTCGCGCGCCAGCACCGCTGGGCTGGCGATCTTCTTCGCCCTGTTCATGGCCTACGTGTCGCTGCAGATGCTGGCCAACGTCAAGCCCAAGCCCTCCCGCGAACTGCCCGGCCCGCTCGGGCTCGCCGGGGTCGGCGTCGGCATCGGCGGCATCTCCGCGCTGGTGGCGATCGGCGGCGGCTCCCTGTCGGTGCCCTTCATGACCTGGTGCAACGTGAAGATGCAGAACGCCATCGGCACTTCGGCGGCCATCGGCCTGCCCATCGCGCTGGCCGGCACGCTGGGCTATCTGGTCAACGGCTGGGGTACGCCCGGCCTGCCGCCCCTGACCGTGGGCTACGTCTACCTGCCCGCGCTGGTGCTGGTGGCGCTGGTGAGCATGTGGACGGCGCCGACGGGTGCGCGCCTCGCCCACCGCCTGCCGGTGGCCACGCTGAAGAAGATCTTCGCCGGCGTGCTGATGCTGCTGTGCGTGAAGATGCTGCACGGCATCTTCAGTTGAACCCTCAGCGGCCGCTGAACTTCGGCTTGCGCTTGCCGAAGAAGGCGTTCATTCCCTCGCGGTAGTCGTCGGTCGCCAGGAAGTCGAAGGCGGCGCGCTTCTCGGCGTCGCTCAAGGGGCCGCCGCCGGCCAGGCGGTGCACCCACTGCTTGTGCCAGCGCGCCACCAGTGGCGCGCCCGCGGCGATGCGGGAGGCGCTCGCGTTCGCCTCGTCCATGACCCTCTCGTCGTCCACCACGCGGGTCAGCAGCCCTTTCTGCAGCGCCTCGCGCGCGGTGAGGATGCGCCCTTCGAGCAGGATTTCCAGCAGCACCGCCGGGCCGACCAGTTCCAGCAGGCCGGCCATCTCGCCGGGGTACATGGAGAAGCCCAGCTTGTTGATGGGCGCGCCGAAGCGCGCGGATTCGCCGGCGATGCGCAGGTCGCAGCAGCCGGCGATCTCCAGCCCGCCACCGACGCAGGCGCCGCGGATCGCCGCCACGGTGGGGATGGGGCAGCGGCGTACCGCATCCAGCGCCGCGGCCACCAGTTCCTCGTGGTAGTGCAGGGCGTCGTCCACGGTGGCGCGCACGGTGAGGAATTCCTCCAGGTCGCCGCCGGCGGCGAAGGCCTCGCCGGCGCCGGTGAGGATCACGCAGCGCACCGCGTCGTCCTGCCCCAGCCTTTCCAGCGCGGCGCGCAGCTCGCGCCACATGGCGGCGTTGACCGCATTGAGCTTGTCCGGATTGTGCAGCGTGACGGTGGCGATGCCTTCGGCGGCGGCGACTTCGATGCGGCTGTTCATGGGTGGGTCGGGCAGAAAAATAAGATTTTTTTATACGTCAATACGGAACCGTATTGAACTCTTGTAAATGATATATCATCCGCCGCGCTCGACACTCGACACGCTCCGCGGCAGACGGGGCGGTCTTCGGAGGATGGTGGAGGAAGCAAGGATTTCATGCCGTTGTTTTCTCTGGGAGGGAGTGAAGTGTCTAGTTCGATGTATGCGCATATCAGGCGCAATCCGCGCTTCGCGGAACTGGTGGCCAGGCGCACCCGCTTTGCGGCGATCCTGTCGGCCATCGTGCTGGTGGTGTTCTACGGCTTCGTGATGCTGGTGGCCTTTGCGCCCGACCTCATCGCGCTGCGCCTGTTCGAGGGCAGCAACCTGACCCTGGGCATCGCGCTGGGGCTGTTCCAGTTCATCGCCTTCTGGGTGCTGACGCTCGTCTACGTGCGCCGCGCCAACGGCGAGTTCGACGAGCTGAACAACGAGATCGTGCGCGCCGCGTGGAAGGTGGAACAATAATGAACAACACCTTCTCCGCCCGCCTGGGCGCCGGCCTCGCGCTGGCCACCGTCTCCGCCGCGGCCTTCGCCGCTCCGGCCGTCGAGGCCACCACCAAGCAGCCGCTCAACCTGCACGCCATCGGCATGTTCTTCGTGTTCGTGCTGATGACCCTGGGCATCACCTACTGGGCGGCGAGCCGCACCAAGTCGGCGGCCGACTTCTACACCGCCGGCGGCGGCATCACCGGCTGGCAGAACGGCCTGGCCATCGCCGGCGACTACATGTCGGCGGCCACGCTGCTGGGTCTGTCGGCCATGATGTTCGCGCAGGGCATCGACGCCTACATCTACATGATCGCCTTCTTCGTGGGCTGGCCCATCATCCTCTTCCTGATGGCCGAGCGCCTGCGCAACCTGGGCAAGTTCACCTTTGCCGACATCACCTCCTACCGCCTCGACCAGGGCAAGGTGCGCACGATGGCCGCGGTCAGTTCACTCACCGTGGTGTGCTTCTACCTGGTGGCGCAGATGGTCGGCGCCGGCCAACTCATCAAGCTGCTGTTCGGCCTGGACTACAACGTGGCCCTCATCGTGGTGGGCGCCCTGATGATCGTCTACGTCACCTTCGGCGGCATGGTGGCCACCACCTGGGTGCAGATCATCAAGGCCTGCATGCTGCTGCTGGGCGGCACCGCGGTGATGCTGCTGGCGCTCTCCCAGTTCGGCTTCAGCTTCGAGGAGCTGTCCACCCGCGCCATGGAAGTGCACAAGCTGGGCGACAAGCTGTTCGCGCCGGGCAGCCTGCTGGCCGATCCGGTCACCGCCATCTCGCTCGGCCTGGGCCTGATGTTCGGCACCGCCGGCCTGCCGCACATCCTGATGCGCTTCTTCACCGTGACCGACGCCAAGGAAGCGCGCAAGTCCGTGCTCTTCGCCTCGGGCATCATCGCCTACTTCTTCAACGTCATCGCGCTGATGGGCCTGGCGGCCATCCTCATCGTCGGCCAGAACCCGCAGTACTTCGAGGGCGGCAGCATCGGCGGCGCCATCGTCGGCGGCGGCAACATGGTGGCCATGCACCTGGCCCACGCGGTGGGTGGCAACCTGCTGCTGGGCTTCCTGTCGGCGGTGGCCTTCGCCACCATCCTGGCGGTGGTGGCCGGCCTGGCGCTGGCGGGTGCGTCGGCGATCTCCCACGACCTGTATGCGCGGGTGATCAAGAAGGGCACGGCCTCCGAGAAGGCCGAACTGCGGGTGTCCAAGCTCGCCACCATCGCCCTGGGCGTGGTCGCCATCGTGCTCGGCGCCGCGTTCGAGAAGATGAACGTCGCCTTCATGGTGGCGCTGGCCTTCGGCGTGGCCGCCTCGGCCAACTTCCCGGTGCTGATCCTCTCCATGTACTGGAAGGACCTGACCACGCGCGGCGCGCTGTTCGGCGGCTACATCGGCCTGGTCACCGCGGTGGCGCTGGTGGTGCTGTCCAAGTCGGTGTGGGTGGACGTGCTTGGTTTCGCCTCACCCATCTTCCCCTGGACCCAGCCGGCGCTGTTCTCCATGCCGGTGGCCTTCCTCATCGCCATCGTCGTGTCGCTGCTGGACAGGAGCGCGGCGTCGCAGCGCGAGCGGGAAGCCTTCGGCGACCAGTACGTGCGCGCGCAGACCGGCGTCGGTGCTGCCGGCGCCTCGGCTCACTGAGCTGGTTCTGCTGTCTCGAGAACCCCGCCACCCGGCGGGGTTTTTTTTGGCGGATAGAATTGCCGGCACAATGCTCCAACGAACACCCGATGCCGCGGAGACCGCCATGACCGCCACACGTACCGAAACCGATTCCATGGGCGCCATCCAGGTGCCGGCCGACCGTTACTGGGGCGCGCAGACCCAGCGCTCCATCGAGCATTTCCCCATCGGCACGGCGCGCTTCCGCTGGCAGCGCCCGATGATCCGCGCGCTGGGCGTGTTGAAGCGCGCCGCGGCGGAGGCCAACGCCGAACTGGGCGAGCTGCCGGGGGAACTCGCCGCGCTGATCGTGCGCGCCGCCGACGAGGTCATCGAAGGCCGGCTGGACGAACACTTCCCGCTGGTGGTGTTCCAGACCGGCTCGGGCACCCAGTCCAACATGAACGCCAACGAGGTCATCGCCAACCGGGCCATCGAACTGGCCGGCGGTGTGCCGGGCAGCAAGGCGCCGGTGCATCCCAACGACCACGTGAACCGGGGGCAGTCCTCCAACGATACCTTTCCCACGGCGATGCACATCGCCGTCGTCGAGCAGTTGCACGCGCGCCTGTTCCCGGCCGTGGGCGCGCTGCGCAACACCCTGGCCGAGCGTGCGGCGCGTTTCGCCGACGTGGTCAAGACCGGCCGCACCCACCTGCAGGACGCCACCCCGGTGACCCTGGGCCAGGAGATCGGCGCCTGGGTGAGCCAGTTCGACTTCGGCCTCGCGGCGGTGCGCGCCGCGCTGGCGGGGCTGCACGAGCTGGCCATCGGCGGCACCGCGGTGGGCACCGGGCTCAATGCCCATCCCCGTTTCGGCGACACCGCGGCGGCGCGCATCGCCGCGCTCACCGGCCAGCCCTTCGCCAGCGCGCCGGACAAGTTCTTCGCGCTCGCCGCCCACGACGCGCTGGTGCAGACTTCGGCCGCGCTGCGCACGCTGGCGGGCGGGCTGATGAAGATGGCCAACGACGTGTGCTGGCTGGCGAGCGGCCCTCGCTGCGGCATCGGCGAACTGGCGATCCCCGAGAACGAACCGGGCTCATCCATCATGCCGGGCAAGGTCAACCCCACCCAGTGCGAGGCCCTGACCATGGTGTGCGTGCAGGTGTTCGGCAACGATGCCGCGGTGGCCTTCGCCGGCACCCAGGGCAATTTCCAGCTCAACGTGTACAAGCCGGTCATGGCCCACAACGTGCTGGAGAGCATCGAACTGCTGGCCGATGCGTGCACGGCCTTCGAGCACCACTGCGCGCGCGGCATCGAGCCGGTGCGGGAGAAGATCGCCGCCAACCTCGCTGCCAACCTGATGCTGGTTACCGCGCTCAACCGCCACATCGGCTACGACCGCGCCGCGGCCATCGCCAAGCAAGCTCACAAGGAGGGGCTGACCCTGCGCGAGGCGGCGCTGGCTTCCGGCTTCGTCAGCGCCGAGGACTACGAGCGCTGGGTGGTGCCGGCGGAGATGACCACGAACCGGGCGTGAGCGCGTAGCCTTCATGGCGTGGTGATAGACTCGGAGGCCGGCCGGACGCCATGGCGTCGTCCGCCCATGCCGGCAAGGAGTCGTCGTGTCGTTGCTCAACCACCTGCTGCTGATCTTCCTGCTGATCGCCGTCAGCGCCTTCTTCTCCCTCTCCGAAATCTCGCTCGCCGCCGCGCGCAAGGTCAGGCTACGCCAGCTCGCCGAAGCCGGCGAGGCCAACGCCCGGCGCGTGCTGGCGCTGCAGGATAGCCCGGGCATCTTCTTCACCGTGGTGCAGATCGGCCAGAACGCGATCGCCATCCTCGGCGGCATCGTCGGCGAATCGGCGCTGTCGCCCTACGTGGCCGCGGCGCTCGGCCGCATCTACGACGGGCCGTGGCTGGACACGGCGAGCTTCGTCCTCGCCTTCGTCTTCGTCACCTCGCTGTTCGTGCTGTTCTCCGACCTGGTGCCCAAGCGCCTGGGCATGGTGCAGCCGGAACGGGCGGCGCTGGCGACGGTGCGGCCGATGCAGTTCTGCATGACGCTGTTCGCTCCGCTGGTGTGGGTGTTCAACGGGCTCGCGAACCGCATCTTCCGCCTGTTCGGCATCCCCAGCGTGCGCCGCGAGGACATCACCCCGGCCGACATCGTCGCCATGGCCGACGCCGGTGCGCAGAGCGGTGGCGTGCTGGAGCAGGAGCAGCACCTGATCGCCAACGTGTTCGAGCTCGATACGCGCATCATCCCGTCGGCGATGACCGCGCGCGAGAGCATCGTCTTCCTGACCCTGGAGGAGCCGGAGGAGAGCATTCGCGCCAAGATCGCCGGGCAGCCGCACGGCAAGTACCCCGTGTGCGGCAAGGAGGGCATCGACTCGGTGGTGGGCTACGTGGATGCCAAGGACATCCTGCCGCGCATCGTGCATGGGAAGAAGCTGTCCCTGCGCAACGAACCCATCGTGCGCAAGATCCTGGTGCTGCCGGACACGCTGAACCTGTTCGAGGCTCTGGAGCGCTTCCGCGATGCGAAGGAGGACTTCGCCGTCATCGTCAACGAGTACGCGCTGGTGGTGGGCCTGCTGACGCTGCAGGACGTCATGAGCACGGTGATGGGCGACCTGGTGAGCCCCTTCCAGGAGGAACTGATCGTGCGCCGGGACGACAGCTCCTGGCTGATCGACGGCGTGACGCCCATCGAGGACGTCATGCAGGCGCTGGACATCGACGTCTTCGAGGGCTTCGAGAACTACGAGACCCTGGCCGGCTTCCTGATGTACCGCCTGCGCAAGGTGCCCAAGCGCACGGACTTCGTGGAATACGCGGGCTACAAGTTCGAGGTGGTGGACATCGACAGCTACCGCATCGACCAGGTGCTGGTCACGCGCGCCGGTACGCCGCCTCTGGCCGTCGAATGAACGGATACCGTTCGCCCTGAGCTTGTCGAAGGGCGATTGCTCCAGCCGGGCTTCGACAAGCCTGTCCTGAGCGCAGCCGAAGGGCTCAGCCCGAACGGCATTTGGCTGCCGGGGCCCTACGCGGCGCGGTTCTTCGCTTCGGCGACGCGGGCCAGCGCGGTGCGCCCGCTGCCGATGTGTTCGCGCATGCGCAGTTCCGCCCCCACGGCGTCGCGGGAGAGCAGGGCGTCGAGGATGGCGCGGTGCTCGGCCAGGGACTGTTCCAGCCGGCCTTCCGAGAACAGCGAATGGTGGCGCGAGAGCTTGATGACCTTGCGCAGGTCGGTGATCACCTGCAGCAGCCAGCGGTTGTCGGCAATTTCCTGCAGGCCGTGGTGGAAGGCCTGGTTGGCTTCGAAGAAGCCGTTGATGTCGCCGGTCTGGGCGGCGCGCTCCAGGTCCGCGTGGATGCGCTTGAGGCGGGCGATGTCGGCTTCATTGGCGCGCTGCGTGGTTTCCCGCGCGCATTGGCCTTCCAGCAGCGCCATCACGGTGAAGATCTCGTCCAGGTCGCGCTCGGAGATTTCGGTGACGTAGCAGCCGCGGCGCGGCTTGAGCGTCACCAGGCCTTCCGAGGCCAGCACCTTGAGCGCCTCCCGCAGCGGCGTGCGCGAGATGCCGTACTGCTCCGCCAGCGCCTGTTCGTCCACCCAGGTGCCGGGCGGCAGTTCGTGCGAGAAGATGCGTTGCCGCAGTCTCTCGGCGACTTCCTGGTAGAGCGCCAGCGGGGCGATGCGCGTTGCGGTCATGGCGGTGTGGGCATGCGGTGCGGGATGCAGGGCAGGGCGGAAGATAGCCCCAAAACGGGACGGGCGCCACCCCATTGCATTCATAATTATGGATAAAGTATTATTCGGCGCACTGCAACAAGTCAACTTTCCCTGCGCGGCGTAGCATGGGAGATTCGGCGCTTCCGGGTGCCGGGTGTGTGTGAGAGGGACTACGCTGCGCACCGGGGCGTCGGCGGCCGCCCGCGGCATCTGCTGCGGGCGGTCTCGTCGTCGCCGGCCGGGAAACGATGCGGGCCGCGCCCGCCGCCATATTCTTGCCGCCGCCCGTGGGCGGCGTCTGTGTCTGAGAGGGTTTGTCATGTCCAACGCCAACCAGCCCACCTATCCGCAGCCGGATCTCGAAGCCTGGCAGAAGGCCGCCGCCAAGCAGGCGCCCGGGGGCGAAGTCGGGAAGCTGAACTGGGTCACTCCGGAAGGGCTGACGGTGAAGCCGCTGTATACGAAGGCTGACACCGCCGACCTGCCGAACGCGGACACGCTGCCCGGCTTCGAGCCCTTCCTGCGCGGCCCGCAGCCGACGATGTACGCGGTCAAGCCCTGGACCATCCGCCAGTACGCGGGCTTTTCCACCGCCGAGGAATCCAACGCCTTCTACCGCAAGGCGCTCGCTGCCGGCGGCCAGGGCGTGTCGGTGGCCTTCGACCTCGCCACCCACCGCGGCTACGACTCCGACAATCCCCGCGTGCTGGGGGACGTGGGCAAGGCCGGCGTGGCGATCGATTCCGTGGAAGACATGAAGATCCTCTTCGACGGCATCCCGCTCGACAAGATTTCCGTTTCCATGACCATGAACGGCGCCGTGCTGCCCATTCTCGCGGGCTACATCATCGCCGCGGAAGAGCAGGGCGTGCCGCAGGACAAGCTGTCCGGGACCATTCAGAACGACATCCTCAAGGAGTTCATGGTCCGCAACACCTACATTTACCCGCCGACGCCGTCGATGAAGATCATCGCCGACATCTTCCAGTACACGTCGGCCCACATGCCCAAGTTCAACAGCATCTCGATCTCGGGCTACCACATCCAGGAAGCGGGAGCGAACCAGGCCATCGAGCTGGCCTTCACGCTGGCCGACGGCCTGGAGTACGTGCGCACCGGCATCGATTCCGGCATGGACGTGGATACCTTCGCCGGGCGGCTGTCGTTCTTCTGGGCGGTGGGCATGAACTTCTACCTGGAGATCGCCAAGATGCGCGCGGCGCGTCTGTTGTGGTGGCGGATCATGAAGCAGTTCAACCCCAAGAGCCCCAAGTCGATGATGCTGCGCACCCACTCGCAGACTTCCGGCTGGTCGCTCACCGAGCAGGACCCGTACAACAACGTCGTGCGCACCACCATCGAGGCCATGGCGGCGGTGTTCGGCGGCACCCAGTCGCTGCACACCAACGCGCTGGACGAAGCGATCGCGCTGCCGACCGAGTTCTCGGCCCGCATCGCGCGCAACACCCAGATCATCATCCAGGAAGAGACCCACATCTGTAACGTGGTCGACCCCTGGGCCGGCTCCTACATGATGGAAAAGCTGACCCAGGACATGGCCGACAAGGCCTGGGCGCTGATCGAGGAGATCGAGGCCATGGGCGGCATGACCCAGGCCGTGGAATCCGGCTGGGCCAAGATGAAGGTGGAGGAGTGCGCCGCCGAGAAGCAGGCGCGCATCGACTCGGGCAAGGACGTGATCGTCGGCGTGAACAAGTACAAGCTGGCGAAGGAAGACCCGATCGAGATCCTCGACATCGACAACCACGCCGTGCGCGAGGCGCAGATCGCCCGCCTCAAGAGCATTCGTTCCACCCGCGACAGCGCTGCGGTGGAAGCCGCGCTGGCCGCACTGACCCGCGCCGCCGAAACCGGCGAGGGCAACTTGCTGGACCTGTCGGTGAAGGCCGTGCGCCTGCGCGCCACCGTGGGCGAAATCTCCGACGCGCTGGAGAAGGTCTTCGGCCGCTACCGCGCCAACCCGCAGGCAGTGTCCGGCGTCTATGGCGCGGTGGTGGAAGACGATGCCGACTGGAAGGCGCTGAAGGCCGAGATCGAGGGCTTCGTCGCCGAGGAAGGGCGCCGCCCGCGCGTGATGATCGCCAAGCTCGGCCAGGACGGCCACGACCGCGGCGCCAAGGTGGTGGCCTCGGCCTTCGCCGACCTGGGTTTCGACATCGACATCGGCCCGCTCTTCCAGACCCCGGAGGAAGCCGCCCGCCACGCGGTCGAGAACGACGTGCACGCGGTCGGCTGCTCCAGCCTCGCCGCCGGCCACAAGACCCTGGTGCCGGCCGTCATCAACGAACTGAAGAAGCTGGGCGCGGACGACATCATCACCTTCGTCGGCGGCGTGATCCCCGTGCAGGACTACGACGCGCTCTACGCCGCCGGTGCCAAGGGCATCTTCGGTCCGGGCACGCCGATCCCGAAGGCCGCGCGGGAAGTGCTCCGGCAGATCCGCGCCGCGAAGGCGGTCTGAGGCCATTGCGGGCATGGGGATTGATCGCAACGCCGTGTGGAGGGATGCCGTGGTGGTACCCCATACCGTTCGCCCTGAGCTTGTCGAAGGGCGCTTTGGGCACGGCGCATGAAACCCTTTTTCGTCTACCTTCTGCGCTGTAGCGACGGCTCGTACTACTGCGGCCAGACCGATGACCTCGAAAACCGCATGCTGCAGCATGAGCGCAGTTCCGTGGGGTATATCGCCACGCGGAAGCCCGTGACGCTTGTCTGGAAAGGCGAGTTCGAGGGGCGCGAGGATGCTATTGCCTTTGAACGGCAGATCAAGGGATGGTCGCGGGCGAAGAAGGAAGCGCTGATCGCGGGAAATTGGGAGAGGGTGAGTGAATTGGCGAAGTCGCGGCAATCGCCCTTCGACAGGCTCAGGGCGAACGGTGGTGGGCAGGTCGGATGATGCGTGAGACGCCGGACTTGCTCTCATCCGCCGACCGCGCCCTGGTCGACGGCGTGCTAGCGCGTCAACTGCGCCCGCTCGCCAAGACCATCACGCTGATAGAATCCCGCCGCGACGACCACCAGGCGCGTGCCCACGCGGTGCTGGAGGCGCTGCTGCCCCACACCGGCGGCGCGATGCGGGTGGGCATCTCCGGCGTGCCGGGGGTGGGCAAATCCACCTTCATCGAGGCGCTGGGGCTCTATCTCATCGAGCAGGGGCTGCGCGTGGCGGTGCTGGCGGTGGACCCTTCGTCCACGCTCACCGGCGGCTCCATCCTGGGCGACAAGACGCGCATGGAGCTGCTCAGCCAGAACCCGGCGGCCTTCATCCGCCCCAGCCCGTCGGCCGGTTCCCTCGGCGGGGTGGCGGAAAAGACGCGGGAGACGCTGCTGGTGTGCGAAGCCGCCGGCTTCGACGTGGTCATCGTCGAGACCGTGGGCGTGGGGCAGAGCGAGACCGCGGTCTCCAACATGACCGACATCTTCTGCCTGCTGCAACTGCCCAACGCCGGCGACGACCTGCAGGGCATCAAGAAGGGCATCATAGAGCTGGCCGACCTGGTGGTGGTGAACAAGGCCGACATCGACCTGGCCGCGGCCACCCGCGCCCAGGCGCAGTTGAAGACCGCGCTGCACATGCTGCGCCCGGCGAGCCCCAACTGGTCGCCGCCGGTGCTGACCCTGTCGGCGCTCCAGAAAAACGGCATCGCCGAGTTCTGGGCCACGGTATGCGACTATCGCGCGGCCATGAGCCGGAGCGGAGAATTCGACGCCAAGCGCCGCCACCAGGCCCAGGCCTGGATGTGGGACCTGATCGACGCGGGCCTGCGCGCCCGCTTCCGCAGCCATCCGCAGGTGCGGGCCGAGCTGCCGGTACTGACCGCGGCGGTCGAGCGCGGCGACACCACGCCCGCGGCCGCGGCGCTGCGGCTGCTGCAGCACCTGAACTGAACATGCAAGGAAACACCTCCGGCGCGCGGCGCGTGCCGGACAACCGGAAACTGTAAGGAGGTCATCAATGCACGACATCATCCGTCAACTGGACGAGAAGCGCGCCGCGGCCCGCCTGGGCGGCGGCCAGAAGCGGATCGGCTCCCAGCATGCCAAGGGCAAGCTCACCGCGCGCGAGCGCATCGAGCTCTTGCTCGACCCCGATTCCTTCGAGGAATGGGACATGTTCAAGGAGCACCGCTGCGTCGACTTCGGCATGGACAAGGCCGAGAAGACGCCCGGCGACGGCGTGGTGACGGGCTACGGCACGATCAACGGCCGCCTGGTGTTCGTGTTCTCGCAGGACTTCACCGTGTTCGGCGGCTCGCTGTCGGAAACCCACGCCGAGAAGATCTGCAAGGTCATGGACCACGCGATGAAGGTCGGCGCGCCGGTGATCGGCCTCAACGACTCGGGCGGCGCCCGCATCCAGGAAGGCGTGGCCTCGCTCGGCGGCTATGCCGACGTGTTCCAGCGCAACGTCATGGCGTCCGGCGTGATCCCGCAGATCTCGATGATCATGGGGCCGTGTGCCGGCGGCGCGGTGTATTCGCCGTCGATGACCGACTTCATCTTCATGGTGAAGGATTCGTCCTACATGTTCGTGACCGGTCCGGAAGTCGTGAAGACCGTGACCCACGAGGACGTCACCGCCGAGGAGCTGGGCGGCGCCATCACCCACACCAGCAAGTCGGGGGTGGCCGACCTGGCCTTCGAGAACGACGTCGAAGCGCTGACCATGCTGCGCCGCTTCATGAACTACCTGCCGTCCTCGAACCGGGAAAAGCCGCCGGTGCAGCCGACCAACGACCCGGCCGAGCGCCAGGACTTCTCGCTGGACACGCTGGTGCCGGACAACGCGAACAAGCCCTATGACATGAAGGAGCTGATCGTCAAGGTGGTGGACGACTGCGACTTCTTCGAACTGCAGCCCGACTACGCCAAGAACATCATCATCGGCCTGGCGCGCATGGACGGCCACCCGGTCGGCATCGTCGCCAACCAGCCGCTGGTGCTGGCCGGCTGCCTGGACATCAAGAGTGCGATCAAGGCCGCGCGCTTCGTGCGCTTCTGCGACGCCTTCAACATTCCGGTCGTCACCTTCGTGGACGTGCCCGGCTTCATGCCCGGCACCGCGCAGGAATACGGCGGCATCATCAAGCACGGCGCCAAGCTGCTCTACGCCTACGCCGAATGCACGGTGCCCAAGGTCACGGTCATCACCCGCAAGGCCTACGGCGGCGCCTACGACGTCATGAGCTCCAAGCACCTGCGCGGCGACGTGAACCTCGCCTGGCCGAGCGCCGAGATCGCGGTGATGGGGCCCAAGGGCGCGGTGGAGATCATCTTCCGCGAAGAAAAGAACGACCCGGAAAAGCTCGCCCAGCGCGAAGCCGAGTACAAGTCCAAGTTCGCCAACCCCTTCGTGGCGGCGAGCCGCGGCTTCATCGACGACGTCGTCATGCCGCACAACACCCGCAAGCGCATCTGCCGCAGCCTGGCGATGCTGGCCGACAAGCAGCTCGACAACCCGTGGCGCAAGCACGGCAACATTCCGCTCTGAGCGCTGGGGAGAGATAACGCAATGTTTACCAAGATTCTCATCGCGAACCGCGGCGAAATCGCCTGCCGCGTCATCAAGACCGCCCGCAAGATGGGCATCCAGACCGTCGCCGTCCATTCGGAAGCCGACAAGGACGCGCTGCACGTGGACCTGGCCGACGAAGCCGTCTGCATCGGCCCGGCAGCTTCCAAGGAATCCTACCTGGTGATGGACAAGATCATCGCCGCGTGCAAGGAAACGGGCGCGCAGGCGGTGCATCCGGGCTACGGCTTCCTGTCGGAGAACGAGGAGTTCTCGCGCCGGCTGGAAGAGGAAGGCATCGTCTTCATCGGCCCGAAGCACTACTCCGTCGCCAAGATGGGCGACAAGATCGAATCCAAGAAGCTCGCCAAGGAAGCCGGCGTCAACACGATCCCCGGCTACAACGACGCCATCGGCGGCCCCGAGCAGGCGGTCGAGATCGCCAAGGGCATCGGCTATCCGGTGATGATCAAGGCCTCGGCCGGCGGCGGCGGCAAGGGCCTGCGCGTCGCCTTCAACGACCAGGAAGCCTTCGAGGGCTTCGCCTCGTGCCAGAGCGAAGCGCGCAACAGCTTCGGCGACGATCGCGTGTTCATCGAGAAGTTCGTCGAGGAACCGCGCCACATCGAAATCCAGGTGCTGGGCGACGCCCACGGCAACACGGTGTACCTGCACGAGCGCGAGTGCTCCATCCAGCGCCGCCACCAGAAGGTGATCGAAGAGGCGCCGTCGCCCTTCATCGATCCGGCCACCCGCAAGGCCATGGGCGAGCAGGCCGTGGCACTGGCCAAGGCGGTGAATTACGAATCCGCCGGCACGGTGGAATTCGTGGTCGGCAAGGACAAGTCGTTCTACTTCCTCGAAATGAACACCCGCCTGCAGGTGGAGCACCCGGTCACCGAACTCATCACCGGGCTGGACCTGGTCGAGCAGATGATCCGCGTCGCCGCCGGCGAAAAGCTTTCCATCAAGCAGGAAGACCTGAAGATCAACGGCTGGGCGATGGAATGCCGTATCAACGCGGAAGACCCCTTCCGCGGCTTCCTGCCCTCCACCGGCCGCCTGGTGCGCTTCCAGCCGCCGGCCGAGGTGGAAGGCCAGGTGCGCGTGGATACCGGCGTCTACGATGGCGGCGAGATTTCCATGTTCTATGATTCGATGATCGCCAAGCTCATCGTGCACGGCGTCACCCGCGACCAGGCCATCGCCCGCATGCGCGACGCGCTCAACGCCTTCGTGATCCGCGGCATCAGCTCCAACATCCCGTTCCAGGCGGCGCTGATGCAGCATCCGCGCTTCTGCTCGGGCAACTTCAACACCGGCTTCATCGCCGAGGAGTTCCCCAAGGGCTTCGACGCCTCCATGGTGCCCCATGACGACCCGGCGCTGCTCGCCGCGGTGGCCGCCTACGTGCACCGCTGCTACATCGACCGCGCCGCCAGCGTGTCCGGCCAGCTGCCGGGCCACGAGCGCATCGTCGGCAACGACTGGGTGGTGATCCGCCTCGGTGCCGACAACCAGAGCGAGCAACTGCTGGTGACGGCCGTGCCCATCGCCGGCGGCTACGCGGTGACGCTGAACGGCGAGACCTACACCATCGAATCCGACTGGCAACTGGGCCAGGCGCTCTTCAACGGCACCTGCAACGGCGAGGAATTCACGCTGCAGGTCGAGCGTCACAGGATGCGCTATCGCCTGTTCCACTGGGGCACCCAGGCCGACTTCCTGGTCATGTCCAAGCGCGCCGCCGAGCTGCAGGGCCTGATGCCGGTGAAGCTGCCGCCCGACCTGTCCAAGTTCCTGCTGTCGCCCATGCCCGGCCTGCTGCGCGAAGTCTCCGTCGTCGAGGGCCAGGAAGTGAAGGCGGGCGAGAAGCTGGCCGTGATCGAGGCGATGAAGATGGAAAACCTGCTGCGCGCCGAGCAGGATGGCAAGGTCAAGAAGATCGTGGTGAAGGCGGGCGCCAGCCTGGCGGTGGACGACGTGATCATCGAGTTCGAGTGATCCGGCACCGCTTCTTCACCCTGTAGTTTTCGTTCGATGGGGAGGGAGATCCGGCGGCTCGTCCGCCGGATACCTGTCGAGGGATGGGCCCGCGCAAGCGGGCCTTTTTTTGTCCACGGCCTGCTGCGGCACGTGCCGGGCGCATATAACTCAAACATCTTTGCGCAAAAATAAATTGTGCAATAAGATGCGGGCACTTCCTTGCTGCCGCAGCGTTCGGCAGCCCTTGCGAGGCGGTAGCGCGCGCGTCCCCCTGCGACCTTTCCTGCGCTGCCCCTAGACGACAGTTTCCAGTTCGCCGAATCCTGCGTGTCGACCCCGTGTGGACCCCGCGCAGGCTTCGCCGTCCGCAGCGGAAACGCAGACACAGGAGAAGCCCATGCGAGCTCAAGCCCAGACCGTCGACCGCAGGTGGTCGATCGCCCAGGTGGGCCAACAGGCCAAATCCGCGCCGTTCAAGGTGTATACCCAGCGCGACCTCGACCGCATCGAACAGTTGTCGCGCCTTTCCCCCGAAGCCCGTTTCGAGATGCGGGTGGTGTCGTCGGTGCTGCCCTTCCGCGTGAACCAGTACGTCATCGACGAACTGATCGACTGGAAGCATGTGCCCGAAGACCCCATCTTCCAGCTCACCTTCCCCCAGCGCGGCATGCTGGCGCCGGCGCACTACGATCGCGTCGCCGCCCTGCTGCGCGGCGGGGCGGACAAGGACGAGATCGCCCGCGCCGTGGACGAAATCCGCCAGGAACTGAACCCCCATCCGGCCGACCAGATGGAGATGAACATGCCGCGGGACGAGGAAGGCCATCGCCTCGACGGCATCCAGCACAAGTACCGCGAGACCGTGCTGTTCTTCCCCAGCCAGGGCCAGACCTGCCACAGTTACTGCACCTTCTGCTTCCGCTGGGCGCAGTTCGTCGGCGACAAGGAGTTGCGCATCGCCAGCTCCGAGGCCGCCGTGCTGCACAATTACCTGCGCACCCACCCGGAAGTCACCGACGTGCTGTTCACCGGCGGCGACCCCATGGTGATGAAGACCGCCCACCTGAAGAGCTACATCGAACCGCTGCTCGCCCCCGAGTTCGACCACATCCGCACGCTCCGCATCGGCACCAAGGCGCTCACCTTCTGGCCGCAGCGCTTCGTCTCGGCCGAGGACGCGGACAAACTGATCAATCTGTTCGAGGCCGTCGTCGAATCCGGCAAGCAGCTTGCCATCATGGCGCACTACAACCACTGGAAGGAACTCGACACCGAGGTCGCCCAGGCCGCCATCCGCCGCGTGCGCGGCACCGGCGCCATGATCCGCGCCCAGGGCCCGCTGATCGCCCACATCAACGACGACCCGGCGGTGTGGGCGCGGCTGTGGCAGAAGGAGGTGGAACTGGGCATCGTGCCCTACTACATGTTCGTGGAGCGGGATACCGGCGCCCGCAACTACTTCGAGGTGCCCCTGGTGCGCGCCTGGGAGATTTACCGCGAAGCCATGCAGAGCGTGTCGGGACTGGCGCGCACCGCGCGCGGCCCCAGCATGTCGGCGAGCCCCGGCAAGGTGGAAATCCAGGGCGTGACCGAGGTGGCGGGCGAGAAGGTCATCGCCCTCCGCTTCATCCAGGGCCGCAACCCGGACTGGGTGCAGCGCCCGTTCTTCGCGAAATACGACGACCAGGCCACCTGGCTCGACCATCTTCGCCCCGCCTTCGGCGAGGAGAAGTGGTTCTGGGAGGACGAGTACGCCACGATCCGCGAGGACAAGCTCGCGAACTGACGCCGTAATTCCGCGCTCTCCCGGTAGGAGCGGGCTTGCCCGCGATTGTGGTGTGGAAGGAAACCGCCGCCGCAATCGCGGGCAAGCCCGCTCCCACATCCACGCATCAGCCCCGGGGGGAGTGCCCCGCCGGCACATTTGTGCGCTCCCTTGTTCGCAGCTAGATTGTCAGAAGAGCGCAGCGCTCGGTGAGGGGGCATCATGCGGCTGGACACGGGCAGGGAAAGTCGGAACGTCGAGGACCGCCGCGGGCGGGGCGTGCACCTGGGCGCCAAGGGGCGCATCGGCATCGGTACCATCGTGCTGGCGCTGGTGGCGATGTATTTCGGCATCGACCCGGGTGTGGTGCTCAATACCGCCCAGGTTCTGCAGCCGGCCTCCGTCCAGGAAGGGCCGGCCGCGCCCCGCAGCGAGGCGGAGAGCGAACTCGCCCGCTTTGCCTCCATCGTGCTGGCCGATACGGAGGACACCTGGAGCGCCATCTTCCGCGCCGGCGGCGCCCAGTACCGCGAACCGCGCCTGGTGCTGTTCACCGGTGCCACGCAGAGCGGCTGCGGCGTGGGGCAGGCGGAAATGGGGCCGTTCTACTGTCCGCTCGACCAGAAGGTTTACCTGGACCTCGCCTTCTTCGACGATCTGCGCGACCGCTTCCGCGCCCCGGGCGATTTCGCCCAGGCCTACGTGATCGCCCACGAAGTCGGCCACCACGTGCAGAACCTGCTCGGGATCTCGGAGAAGGTGCACGCCGCCCGCCAGCGCGTGTCCGAGCGGGAAGCCAACCGGCTTTCCGTGCGCCAGGAACTGCAGGCCGACTGCTTCGCCGGGGTGTGGGCCCACCACGCCCACCGCAGCCGCCAGATCATCGAGTCCGGCGACGTGGAAGAAGCGCTGGGCGCCGCCTCCGCGGTGGGCGACGACAGCATCCAGCGCAGCACCCAGGGCCGCATCGTGCCGGACAGCTTTACCCACGGCAGCGCCGCGCAGCGCGTGCGCTGGTTCCGGATAGGACTGGAAAAGGGCGACCTGCGCGCCTGCGACACCTTCAGCGTGGCGGTGAACCCCTGAGCGGGGCGGCCTCATTGGCGTGGGTGGCGAGCCAGTCGATGAACACCCGGAACTTGGGCGCCAGATAACGGTTGGGGGGATACAGGAGATAGGCCGTTCCCTTGTAGGCGGCTTCGAACTCCCATTCCGGTAGCAAGGGCACGATCCGGCCCTTCTCGATAGCTTCCGCGGCGACGAAATGGGGCAGGCAACCGATCCCCAGGTGATTCAGCACGCCCTCCAGACGCATTTCACTGTGGTTCGTCACGTAGCGTCCGCGCACCGTAACCACCTTGGTTTTACCGCCACGGCGGAACTTCCACTGATTGTCTAACGTGCGTTCGCCCAGATACAGGCAATCGTGTGCGGCCAGATCCTCGGGGCCGAGTGGGGTGCCGCGCTCCGCAAGGTATGTAGGCGTTGCACACAGAACCTGACGGACTTTCATCAAGGGTCGCGCTGCGAGGCCATCTGGTGGCGTGTCGGTGATCCTCACGATGAGGTCCACTGCATCGTCGAACGGATCAACCGACCTGTCGGTGACGACAAGTTGGACGCTGACTTCGGGATATGCCGCGAGAAATGGCCCTACCAGCGGATGAATGACCCGTCGTCCGAAAGCGCGCGGAACGCTCATGCGGACCAAGCCTTGCGGTGACTGCCGATATGCGCTAGCGCCTTCGATCGCGGCTCGTGCGCCCTCCATCATCGCCCGACAGTGCGCAAGCACCGACACGCCTGCGTCGCTGAGCCGCAGCTTGCGGGTCGTGCGTTCCAGTAGCCGGACGCCCATCGCCTGTTCGAGATGGGAAATCCGTCGGCTGACCGCCGATGGCGTCATGCCGAGATCGTGGGCTGCGGCGGAGAAGCTTTGCCGCTCGGCCACTCTAGCGAAGATAGCCATGTCCGGCAGCAGCAGATGCAAGTTGCCAGTGTTATTCATTCCGTCTGAGAACAAAAGAATTGCGCTGAAAGGGGATTGTACTATCCGGATGGCGTAAAGAAAATCCACATTGGAAGGGAACCTCTGAACAACGCCGCGTAAAGCGCGGCCAGGCGCTCAATTCATCATGAAACTGGCGAATCCGTCCTTTTTTACCGCGCGAGAGCCTGTTTTTTTGGCTTTGACGCGGCGTCGCACGCGACATTTGCGTGCGGCGGACGGATTACACCCCCTGCGGCATCAACTGCCGCCTTGCGATATACAGATTGATCAACGCGAACAGCCCGACGATCTGGCTGCTGTTCTTCGCCAGGCCGTGGTATCGCACCTTGATGTAGCCGAACTGGCGTTTGAGGACGCGGAAGGGATGCTCGATGCGACTGCGAACCTTGGCCGCGACCCGGTTGAAGAACGCCTTTCCCATCCCCGGATCGGACAGCGCAAACCACTGCTGCAGGCACCACACGCGCAGCATCTTCGCCAGATCAATCGGCGGCCGGCCGCCCTTCGGCCCCGTTTTCTGGTTGGTGGTCTTCTTCTTGGCCGAGTACGCCGCGGAGGCGAAGGTCAGTTGCTTCATGCTCATGGTGTTCGTGGTCAGGGACGGCGGTACGACATGCGGGCGGTTGGATCATTCACTGGTTTTTCAGAGGCTCCCTAAGAGGGAACTAACTTCGAGGTAATGAAATGGCAAAACGTATCGACTTGTTTTCAACCCCGATCGCCGCCCCTCTCATGGAACGCATCGAAGCGAAATCCATCGAGATGAAAAATCATCGTGTATTCGGCTTGCTCCACACCATCGACGATCTGCATACATTTATGTCATGGCACGTTTTTGCAGTGTGGGATTTCATGTCGCTGGTCAAGCGGCTCCAGATCGAGTTCACGTCACTCAACCTGCCTTGGACACCGCCACGCAACCCTGAAACAGCGCGGCTCATCAACGAAATCGTTCTCGGTGAAGAAACAGACGTCGCACCACCCTCCAGTCATCTGAGCCATTACGAATTGTATATCGCAGCGATGGAAGAGGTTGGAGCCTGCGCGCTTCAGATCACGACTTTCACCGATCTGTTAGCAGCCAACATGCCTATCTCAGATGCACTCAAACTAATAAATGCGCCAGCGGCAATACGTGAATTCGTCACCTCCACCGTCAATCTCGCCACCAAAGGCAGCGTCGAACAGGTTCTCGGTAGCTTCGTGTTTGGCCGGGAGGATGCGATTCCGGAAATGTTTCAAAGCCTCCTGCGTACCTGGAAGATCGATAAAGAAGCCGCTCCGACCTTTGTCTTTTATCTGCAACGCCACATTCAGCTTGATGCCGACGAACATGCTCCCGCTGCCATGCGGATGCTCGCGGACCAAGTCGCAGGGGACACCGGACGTCTGGTCGCTCTGCTCGAAGCGGCTATTGCTGCCATTAAGCAGCGTATCAAGCTGTGGGACTCCCTTGCTGAAACACTCGAAAGCCAACGCTCCCCCCACCAAGAACTGGCTGAAGGCGTCTAACGCGAACGCAGGAGAACACTCATGGAGCTGAACATGCCGATTCTTTTCCCACGGTCCCCTGCCATTGCCGACCACTACCGTGATCCGGATGTCCTTGCCAACCTGCATCGTCAGCTCAAGGCCAAAGACTTCGTGAAGCTACCGGATTTCTTGTTGCCTTCCGCCTACGACGTAGTCGCCCAGAATCTTGAATACCTACATAGCCAGCGTATCCGCAAGGAATTCGTCATGCCCGGCTTCAACACTGAGCGACGGATGTCCGTTGTCGGTGGTAAGCGTGTGACAGATTTGTCACTGCAGCTAATCGCACTCTATGGAAATCACGATCTCCGCCGGACCATTTCCACCATCATTGGCGCGCACATTCATACTGTATGCCATGAAGAGGAATTCATGGTGGTCAACTTCCTCGACGGTGAAGCCGACACCCACGGCTGGCATACCGACGATCCCGAATATGCGCTGATTCTGATTACCGAGTCCCCCGGTGAAAATGGCGGAGGCGAGCTGGAGTATATACCCGATTGGCACAACTTCTGCACCAATAACGGTTTGGATCCGGTTTCCAAAATCAACACAGCAATCGAACTGGCATTCAGCCTTGGCCTGGCGGAATCATCCAAGTTGGCCGCCGGTGATTGCTACCTTCTCAATGCAAGCAACGCACTTCATCGCGTTACGCCGATCATCGGCAATGGCCGCCGTAAGGCATTGAACATGGCCTTCGACACACGACGTTTCCGCCATTACGGCGAAACCGCCTACCTCTTGTACGCAAGCTGACCTATGCTAACTCCCTCAACAGATCCCAAATATGCTGACCTTGATGGCCGCATCGCACTGATCACCGGCGGGGCCGGCGGCATCGGGCGCGCGACGTGCCAAGTCCTCGCGGAGCAGGGTGCGCACGTCGTTGTCGCCGATATTGATGATATCGGCGGTACGGCGCTGGTTAGCCAAATAAACTACCTTGGCCAAAAAGCCAGTTTTGTACGAATGGACGTCGTCGATGCTGCTTCTGTTACCACGGGAAGCGAGACCGTTCTTGAAATGCATGAACGTATCGACATCCTGATCAACTGCGCTGGCGTTATTAGACGTGCAAATGTTGTTGATTTGACTGAGGACGAGTGGGACAGGGTGATCAATATCAACCTGAAATCCGTCTATCTCAGTGCGCGCGCAATCATTCCTAGCATGAAGCGCCAAAGCCACGGTGTCATTATCAATGTCGCTTCGGGATGGGGACTGACAGGTGGTGTCAATGCCGTGGCTTATTGTGCCGCCAAAGGTGGTGTTGTCCAGATCACCAAGGCGATGGCGGTCGATCACGGCAAAGACCATATCCGCGTGAATTGCGTTTGCCCAGGGGACACTGATACCCCGATGCTGCAATCGGAAGCCTTGCAACTCGGTCTGCCGCACTATGCCTTGATACGCGACGGCTGTCACCGCCCGCTCGGGCGAGTCGGCAATCCACGGGAAATCGCATCTGTCATCGCCTTCCTGGCATCCAACGCATCCTCGTTCATGACTGGTGCTGCTGTTGTCGTGGATGGCGGCGGACTGGCCGGATCAATGTGAGTGCATAACATGCACCTCATCGTTACCCGTGATCACTCTGCTGCGGTCGAGCGTATCCGCCGCAACGCCAGAATCCACTTCGGCAAGGAGCCGGTCTATAAGGGATCGTCATTACCGGAATTGCTTTCCTCCATGCCGATCCTGAACAAAGATGACTTGATCTTGTACGGGGAGCGCCACGCTGACCAATATCTCAGCGAGGCAATCCTCTTCAGTGAGACATCGGGCACCACCTCAATTCCCTTGCAGACCCCCCGCAGCAAGTTGGACCTGGGTTGGAACGTCATCAACCAGATTAGCGCCTACAAGGCACTGGTCCGGCCCGGCATCGACCGCGTCGCACTACTGCACCCGTCCGTCCTCAGCCCTTTTGTGGAAGGGGCAGCGCTAGCGCTCCAAAACCTCGGCGTCGGATATGTTCGTATCTTTCCGATTCCCGGCGTTTGCGAATACCGGCGGATCTATGACGTCCTTCAGCGCTACCGCATCACTGCCATCATGTCGACGCCAGCACTGGTGTACAAACTCCTATACGAACTCAAATCCGTCGGGAACGGGGCGCTCCCGAGGTCGCTCAAGACGATTCTTGCCACCGGTGAGCGCTTCCGTCCTGAAAGCGCGCGCAACATGGAGCGCATAATCGGTCCGGGAAGCATGGCGATTCCTTTCGTCTATGGTTCCAGCGAGACGGCAGTAATCATGATTGGCAATCCTGATTGCTCATACCGTCCCGTTACGGAAGATTTCGTCTTTGAGATTCTGAGTACAGGCGCCGCTTCCCCGGACCATATTCGCGGCAACCTGTTGGTCACTTGGCTTCGAGAAGGTATGTTGCCGATTCTCCGCTACGACACCGGTGACACATTCACGGCCAGCCGCGTCGGAACGGAAGAAGACTACGTGTTCCGTTTCGAAGGGCGGACCGCCCCTGGCAGCATGGATATCCAAGAGCAAAATACAGTTGAGTCGGCCCTCTACAGCCTGTCCGTTCCGATCTTCCATTTTGAATGTTCGGTAGCCTCATCGAGACGGCAACTCCGTTGCATCGTCATAACCGAGCCTAGCGCCCAACTGTCGGCAGACGAAGTTGAAACAGCCTTGACGTTTGCCCTGAACAAGGACTGGCAGCTGCACGTCGAAATCAACCCGGCGACCCACTCGTTCCTGAATTTTTCTCCGTTTCCAAAGATCAGGAGATTCAAAATTGCTTGAAAAGAAAATTTCGGTACTGAACGGCGTCGCCATCGCCATCTCCATGGTAGTCGGTTCGGGGCTTTTCGGGCTCCCTGGGCTGGCTATTAAGGCGACCGACCCCGTTACCGCCCTGATCGGCTGGGGCGTCATCATTTTGATGATGCCAACGCTCATCTACGTGTTCTCCTACCTCGGGCAGCGTTATCCATCCACCGATGGCGTGTCGCTTTATGCCAGTCTGGGGCTCGGACAATGGTCCAAGAAAGGCATCATGCTGGTTACCTGTGGCACCCTCGTCGTCGGTATGCCAGCCTTCTTCCTTGTAGGAGGGAGCTATATCGCTAGGCTGCTTGAATTGGACCTTTCTTCTTGGGCAACTCCTTGCGCCATCATCCTTGCCATTATTACGACAGCGATCAATGTCGCGGGGGTCGATAAGCTCGGTTGGGTGAACAAATCGGTCGTCGTCGTGGTATTGGTTACCGCTACTCTGATCTCGGTCCAGTCACTGCCGATGGCGATAAGTCAGTATTCCGGCATTCAGGCAGAGGCGTTCGATCACGTGTCCGCGCCGGGAATCTGGATGGCTGCATCCATTGTTTTCTGGGCCTTCCAAGGCTGGGAAAACCTAACTTTCGGATTCGGTGAGATTGAAAACCCAAAACGCAACATTCCACTGATTTACTGGCTTAGTTTCTTCTTTGTTGCGCTTATCTATGGTGTATTTTCGGCCGTCGTTTCCGCTGCGGCCCTCAAAGGCATGGATGTCGCCAGCCTGGCCGGGGTCGCCGGATTGCTCCCTAACACATTGATCGGCAAAACCATGTTGATTGTGATGGTGCTGATTCTCGTCGCCAACGCCAACTCGTGGGTATTTGGCTGCTCGCGCGCCTTCTATTCCGCAGCACGCACTGGTGTATTGCCGCAACGCATTACAAAAACCAACGCCAAGGGTATTCCGGCCAACAGCTTGATTTACGCATTGATCGCCTACATTGCCGTAATCATCGTCATGTGGCGCTTCAGTATTAGCGAGCAGTTCTGCTTCCTGATGACCACACAGGGCTTCATTCTGCTTTATGGAGCCGCCATCCTTGCCTTCATGAAACTATCGAGCGGCTTCATTAACCGTGCGATCGGGTTATTGGCGATCAGTTGCTGGAGTTTTCTGATGCACGGATTCGGCTGGATGATCGTATACCCTTTCAGTTTACTGCTCATCGGTACAGTCATGGATTTGCGCTCACAAAAGCAAACCGGCCTCACCCAGTCAAGAACCCGCGAAATCTAACATCTAGGAGCAACATTATGGGACATTGGATTATGGTCGATTTGGCAATCGTGCTGCTCTATGGATTGCAACACACTCTACTGACAACCAAGTTGGCGGTGGCGATATACAAAAAAATTCTTCCGGAATATACTTGGAACTTTGTTTATAGTGCGATATCCGTCGCTACCCTGGTCTTCGGCTTTCAGTACTGGGAAGCGTCCGGCGAGTACCTCTTCTATTTCACTCCTGGGTCCTTGGCCTACCATGCGAGTGTTATTCTGCTGTCACTCTCGCTTTTCTTCTTTTTCTATTGCTTCAAGTTCACAACTTCATTCTGGCAGTGGCTGGGCGTCAAGCAGATCGCCATGAAAGTCCTCGGTCGCGAAGCGCCGGTTTACTACCGCCTGCGTAACGAAGGTATCAAGCGCTACATCCGCTTCCCGCACCATACCTGCCTGATTTTCTTCTTCTGGCTGCATCCTGTAATGACGCTCGACACGCTCTTGCTTGCGATATCGGCAACCATCTATCTGTATGTCGGTACCTATCATCAGGATTTGCGAGGGCTCCGCATCATTGGTGAGGAATGGGCTAACTACCGTAAGGAAACGGGGCTTCTCTTCCCAGGACCGAAGGTTTTTCGTCGATTCCTGGCTGACCTTCGCATGCGCCGCCCCGCTACCGGCGAAGCCTAACAGGTCGACGCAAAAGCGCCGGATACTGCGCCGACCAAGGGGTTCAGATTGATCGTCACGGTGACTTCGTTGCAAGAATTGGATTTTCAATCCACTCTGCATTGCCCAAGCGGTTTGCCTGAGGCACGTCGCCGCGCCTTTCGGTCGTCGTCCGGTTCATGCTGTCACCGCTGGATTGTATGGGGGTCAGTGTCATATCGACTGGAGAGAAACCATCGTGCCTGCCGGCGCGTGTCCGTCCTGCTTCGGTAGTGCGCAAGCGGAAGGAGCGCTATGTGACGGCCAGTGAAGAGCTTCGCTAAGGAACCTCTGAACAACGCCGCGTAAAGCGCGGCCAGGCGCTCAATTCATCATGAAACTGGCGAATCCGTCCTTTTTTACCGCGCGAGAGCCTGATTTTTTGGCTTTGACGCGGCGCCGCACGCGACATTTGCGTGCGGCGGACGGATTACACCCCCTGCGGCATCAACTGCCGCCTTGCGATATACAGATTGATCAACGCGAACAGCCCGATGATCTGGCTGCTGTTCTTCGCCAGGCCGTGGTATCGCACCTTGATGTAGCCGAACTGGCGTTTGAGGACGCGGAAGGGATGCTCGACGCGACTGCGAACCTTGGCCGCGACCCGGTTGAAGAGCGCCTCGGCTTCACTCTGCGTGATACCGGCGGTGCGCCGGATCGCCGCGCCGTCGAGCGCACCGATGCGTTCGATGGTTTGATGAACGCGGGGATAGTCGCAACCGCGGTCACCGAAGACGCGCTCTTCCTGCCCGTGCAGCAACTGCTCGGCCTCGGCGCAATCGGCAACCTTCGCCGTGCTCATGCGCACGGTGTGGATCAGTCCGCTCTTGTTGTCGGCGCCGATATGAACCTTCATGCCGAAGTGCCAGATGTCGCCCTTCTTGGTCGGCGTCATCTCCAGGTCATGCTTGCCTTCAGCGTTCTTGGTCGAAGGTGGCGCGGCGATCAGGATGGCATCGACCCGCGTGCCGGACTTGAGCAGCAGCCCCTTCGCTTCGAGCAACTCGCGCACCAATGCAAACATCCGATCGGTCAGCTTGTGCGTCTCGAGCAATCGGCGGAAGTTGAGAATCGTGGTCTCGTCGGGGATCGCGTCCTCGCCCAGCTCGAACCCGGCAAAGCGGCGCATCGACTCCATGTCGTAGAGCGCCTCTCCCATCCCCGGATCGGACAGCGCAAACCATTGCTGCAGACACCACACGCGCAGCATCCTTGCCAGACCAATCGGCGGCCGGCCGCCCTTCGGCCCCGTTTTCTGGTTGGTGGTCTTCTTCTTGGCCGAGTACGCCGCGGAGGCGAAGGTCAGTTGCTTCATGCTCATGGTGTTCGTGGTCAGGGGCGGCGGTACGAGATGCGGGTGGCTGGACCATTCACTGGTTTTTCAGAGGCTCCGAAGTTGGCCGCCAATTTTTTAAAGTCACTGCAACAGTTCGACGATATCGAAACTAGGAGGGCAAATGAACGGAAGTAGAAAAATCCGCAGTTTGGATGATCTCGCGATAGTCGCTGATCGTTGTGACCACATACTGACAATGTTTAGCGGTGGCCTGGATAGTTCTTATGTGCTACAGGCGCTTGCCGGCCACCGTTGTCGGGTTACAGCACTATCCGTCGACATAGGTGATGGAGCAAATCGACAGGATATGGCTGCTATAGCTGAACAGTTTGGTGTCGAGCTTCATATTGTTGATGCCAAACGGGAGTTTTCAGAAGACGCTGTATTGCCTGCGATTTATGCAAACGCACGATACCTAGGTATCTATCCAATAAGCTCTTCTTTGTCGCGCCCAATAATCGCAAGACAGGCCGTGGAGTTGGCCAAGGCGTTGTGTTGTGATGCGATCGTGCATACCGCAAATCAGTCTCATAATAGTCTGAGAAGACTAAATGGAGCCATAGAGCAATGTGGATACAAGGGGTATTTTGGGACTCCGTATGAATATACTGCCATTTCGCGTACCGACAAAATAGAGGTTCTTAACAGAATCGGTCTTTCCTCTTTCAGTGCCCGCGGGATAAGTGGTGACGCAAATCTGTGGTGCAGGGAGTTTGAGTCCGGAAACCTAGATGATCCCGAGTTCTTCAAAGTACCAGATTCTCTTTTTAGTTGGACGGCTGAAAGGGCTGAAGGTGAGAGAGAAATTTCTATTGTATTCAGTGAGGGGCGTCCGGTAGAAGTAACCGGCGAGAAGATGGGCTTGGTCGATTTGATCGGATATCTCAACAATGCTGTCGGCGCTTTCAAAATTGGACGATACTGTGGTCTAGAGCACTTGGAAGGTGGCGAAAAAGTACTTGAAGTCAGAGAGGCTCCTGCGGCACATATTCTGATGGATGCATACCGTCATCTCGAGACCGCGACGATTGACGCTGAACTGCTGCGTATAAAGCTTGGAATTGAAGGGCTTTGGGTGCGTGAGGCCATAGAAGGACGTTGGTTCGGTGCAACTCATCGCGCGCTTAGCGCGTTCATTGCGATGACGGCACGAGAGGTCAGTGGAGAAGTTGTTTATCGGCTACGCGCTGGCGCTGCCGACGTGCGCTCTATAAGAGCCCTCACTCCTCTTTATATTAGAGATCGCGACAAATGGGAGAAGACCGCTGCTCTTGAACGTGCCAGCCGCAGTCTACACGACTATGCTCGTTCTGAAGGTTATCAAGCCCGCGTGTCCATATTGACCTAGGAGAACAGAATGAGAGACGTGGCTTTTTCGACGGATAGAGCGCCTTCCAGGGCATGGGGCGAGTTTGTCAAGAGCGTATCTGATGATGCGTATCATTTTATTGGATGCGAGGAGTTCTGCACCCATTTTAGAGCTGATTCTGCCGAATGGGATGAATTTTCCGCTTGCTGGGACGGGCTTACCCAGGATCTCTATATGAATGATCAGGGGCTTTATCGGTACCGTCGCTATGGTGAATTCTTGTTTTTGATATCTGAGAGGCAGTTGGTGCAACTGCCGCATGGACCGTATCACCAGCCGGAATATATTAATAATCTGAATGGTGGTGTGATGCGCAATTTTGATCCGCTGGATCATGTATTCGTCAAGAACGGTTTCTTTAAGGGGCTTATGGAGGACTTGTCATTGATGTTCGGCGCGGTGGAGGGAGGAGTCGAAAAATGGAACATTAAGTTGCATCCGTATCGTATCCGTGCCGCGGTTGGCATGCAGGGCAGGCCTACGCCAGAGGGTGTGCATCGCGACGGAGTAGACTACATCGCTGTTCTCATGATTCGCCGTAAGAATATCATCGGGGGGGAAACGTGCGTTACTACCAATGATGGGGTCCCGCTTCGGGCTCTGACCCTCGCAAGACCAAAGGATATGCTTGTATTCGATGATAGAAGGGTCATGCATGGCGTTTCTCCAATCGAATGTGTCGCCGATTCATGCGATGCATATCGTGATGTGCTAGTCGTCGCGTTTACTCGATGCTGAGCGACTGATGGCAAAAAGGATATCTGAGGATAGGCGAAGAATCTGGGTCACCGATGTATTGCTGCTTGCGGTAGCCGTAGTTTGGGGGACAAGTTACGGCACTGCAAAGGAAGCTCTGAACTACTACCCGGTCCTCGGTTTTCTAGCGGTGCGTTTTCTACTGACCTTCCTCGTTCTGTCGCCAATCCTTTTGAGGTTGCCAAGGGTTGATCTACTAAAGCTCGTCCGTGTTGGCGGTCCAACCGGGGCGATTCTGCTATCCGTATTTTTATGCGAAACGTTCGGGGTGTATTTGACTACGGCATCCAATGCCGCTCTCTTGATCAGCCTTTGCGTCATCTTTACGCCATTCGTCGAGTGGCTGCTGCTCGGCTGTCGACCTAGGAGGCGTGTCTTCCTAGCCGCACTGGTATCGCTCGGCGGTACGTGGATGTTGACTGGCGGTGCTAACGTTGCAGTGTTGAATGCTGGAGACCTGCTTATCATCGGTGCCGCCGTTCTGCGTGCGTGCATGGTCACCGTGACGCGGCGTATGACCGAAGGGCTTACTGTTTCTAGTCTAAGCCTTACTGCGATGCAGGCTGGCGTCGTGGGTGTGGGGAGTTTGCTCGTAGCCCTATCAGTCTTGCCGCTGCAGGCGATTGCGTTACCCGACTCCGCGACGTTTTGGGCTTGTACCGTGTACTTAGTGCTGTTTTGTACGGTCTTCGCTTTCTTTGCGCAGAACTATGCCGTCAGACGGTCAAGTCCGACCCGTGTAGCGGTACTGATGGGGAGCGAGCCGCTGTTCGGTGCGCTGTTTGCCGTCATGTTCGTAGGGGAGCAACTTTCCGCGCTAGCTTGGTTTGGTGGTGGCCTGATATGTGCAGCGACCTTGTGGGTAGCGTTAGCGCCACACGGTGTCGATGATAATAAAGCTCCTGCGGACGTGCGTCCTATGGTGGCAGGGCAACGCTTGGCGGTAGAGAGCACGGACAGTAGTCTGAAAGGCCGATAGGGGCGAGGCTCTATTCGGCCAGCTTGCCGAGGGCTTCCACCACTTCCGGCGGCGCCTGCACCAGTTCCACCAGCACGCCTTCGCCGCCGATGGGGAATTCCTCGTTGCCCTTGGGGTGCAGGAAAGTAATGTCGTAGCCCGCGGCGCCGCGGCGGATGCCGCCGGGGGCGAAGCGCACGCCCTGGGCAGTGAGCCATTCCACCGCCGTGGGCAGGTCGTCCACCCACAGGCCGATGTGGTTGAGCGGGGTGGCGTGGACCGCCGGCTTCTTTTCCGGGTCCAGGGGCTGCATCAGGTCCACTTCCACCTTGAACGGACCCTTGCCCATGGCGCAGATGTCCTCGTCCACGTTCTCGCGCTCGGAGACGAAGTTGCCGGTGACGTCCAGGCCCAGCATGTCCACCCAGAAGGTCTTGAGCTTGTCCTTGCTGGGACCGCCGATGGCGATCTGCTGGACGCCGAGGATCTTGAAGGGACGCTGGGACATGGTGCGGGGCTCCTGGAAGTCGGTTTGGATTAATAATCCATAATTATAGGCGGGACGGAAAGGATTTCGGTAGAGGCGGGCAGCCCCTCACTCCCAGGCAACCTGGGCGGAGAACAGGTAGCCCGCGCCGTACACGGTCTTGATCAGCCTCGGGTTCTGCGGGTCGTCGTCGAGCTTGCGGCGCAGCCGCGAGATGCGCACGTCTATGCTGCGGTCGAAGGGGTCCACGTCCCGTTCGCCCAGCAGTTGCTCGCGGCTGAGGATCTTGTTGGGCCGGCGCAGCAGCGTGAGCAGCAGCGCGGCTTCCGCCGAGGAGAGGCCGATTTCGCCGCCGCCGGGGGCGATCAGCGCATGGCGGCCCTTGTCGAAGGCCCAGCCGGCGAAGCGGGCGAGGTTGGGCTCGCTGGGCACGGCGTCGGCCGGAGCGCCGCGCTGGTAGCGGCGCAGGATGGAGCGCACGCGGGCGACCAGTTCCCGCGGCTCGAAGGGCTTGACGATGTAGTCGTCCGCGCCCAGTTCCAGGCCGAGCACGCGGTCGGTGACGTCGTTGCGCCCGGTCAGGATCAGCACCGCGCACGGGCTGCCTTCCTGCAGCGCGCGCACCACCTGCATGCCGTCCATGTCCGGCAGGCCCAGATCCACGATGCACAGGTCGGGCACGGCCTGGCGGGCGCGGGCCAGCAGTTGCTGGCCGGTGGCCACGTGCTCGCAGCGGAAGCCGTATTCGGACAGGCTCGCGCAGATCAGGCGGGCGATCTCGGCCTCATCCTCCAGCACGAAGATGGTCGACGGGCTTGCCTCGGGTCGGGTCGCGCTCATGTTGGGCCGGGCTCCTGGGGCGGGTTGAGGTTCTGCAGCACGGCGGCCAGCGCCGCCTGGTCGAAGGGTTTGCGCAGTACCGGGACGTCGGTGGCGCCGCTCGCGGCCTCGTCGCCGGCGCTGGCGTAGCCGGTAATCAGCAGGATGGGCAGGTCGGGCCGCAGGGCACGTGCCCGCGTGGCCAGTTCGCGGCCGCCGACGCCGCCGGGCATCACCGTGTCGCTGACCAGCAGCGCGATGTCCTCGACGTTTTCCAACAGCCTCGCCGCCTCGACGCCGTTTTCCGCCTCGATCACCGGATGGCCGAGGGCGGTGAGTTGCATGCGAATCACCTTGCGCACCTCCGGTTCGTCCTCCACCAGCAGTACCGGCCCGCTGCGCAGGCGCGGCGCAGGCGGCGGCGCGGATTCCGCCACGGGCGTGCCGGCCGGCTGCGCCGTCGGCAGCACGAAGCGCACGTTGGTGCCCTTGCCGGGGGTGCTGAGGATGCGGATGTTGCCGCCCGACTGGCGCACGAAGCCGTACACCATGGACAGCCCCAGGCCGCTGCCGCTGCCGAAGGGTTTGGTGGTGAAGAAGGGTTCGAACAGCCGCGGCACCAGCGCCGGGTCGATGCCGCCGCCGCTGTCGGTGACGTCGATCTGCACGTAGTGGCCGGGTGGCACTTCGACCAGGCGGGCGATGTTGGCGTCGATCTCCCGGTCGGACACCGCGATCGTCAGCTCGCCGCCGTCCGGCATGGCGTCGCGCGCGTTGAGCGCGAGGTTGAGCAGGGCGTTCTCCAACTGGTGCGGATCGACCAGCGCGTGCAGCGGTTCGCCAGGCAGGCGCAGGCGCACCTTGATCGTTTCCGACAGCGAGCGCACCAGCAGGTGCGACATGTTGTGCACCAGGGCGCCGACCTCCACCGGGCAGGGCTCCAGCGTCTGGCGGCGCGAGAAGGTGAGCAGGCGCTTGATCAGCTCGGCGCCGCGCTTCGAGGCCTGCAGCGCCGGGTTCACATATTCCGAGCCGGGCCCGCCGCCGAGCTGGGTCTGCAGCGCCGACAGGTTGCCGATGATGATGGTGAGCAGGTTGTTGAAGTCATGGGCCAGCCCGCCGGTGAGCTGGCCCACCGCCTCCATCTTCTGCGCCTGCACCAGTGCGGCCTGGCTGGCCTTTTGTTCGGTGATGTCGATGGACAGCACGAAATAACCTTTGAAGCCGCCTTCCAGCGACACGTCCGGCACCACCGTGCTGCGGGCGTAGACGGTGCGCCCTTCGGCGTTCCTGCGGGCGTATTCGTAGGTCACGCGCTCGCCCTGTTCGGCTTCGGTCAGATGGGGCCGGATCTGCCCGTAGGCTTCGGGGCCGAAGACGTCGGCGATGGATTTGTCGACGATGCCGCCCTTGGTCTCGCCGAACCATTCCGCATAGGCCCGGTTGGCGAAGCGGTAGCGCTGGCCAGCGTCGATGTGAGCGATCATGGCCGGAATGGCGTCCAGGATCAGGCGCAGGCGCTCCTCGTTGAGGCGCAGCGCGCCGGCGATCTGGTCGATTTCCCGGTTGGCCCGTTCCAGTTCGGCGGTGCGTTCGCGCACCCGCGCTTCGAGTTGCGCGTTCTGCTCCTGGATCACCGCCTCGGCGCGGCGCTGCTCGGTGATGTCCGTCCACAACGAGACGAAGCCGAGGTTGGGGATGGGCACGCCGCGCACCGCCAGCACCCGGCCGTTGGGGCGCGCGCGCTCGAAGTAGTGGGGCTGGAAGGCGCGCACGGCGGCCATGCGCTCGGCCACCAGCATGTCGATGTCGCCGTCGCCGTATTCGCCGCGCTCGGCATTGAAGCGCAGCAGCACTTCGAACGGCAGGCCGTGGTAGAGCAGGCTTTCGGGAAACTCCAGCAGGCGCACCAGCGCCTTGTTCCAGGTGACGAGCTTGGGGGTGGCGTCGAACACGGCCACCGCCTGGTCGAGCAGATCCAGCCCCGCCAGCAGCAGGTCATAGCGCCGGCGCTGTTCGGGGGGCAGGGCGGTGAGGGGCTCGGGCGGGGCGGCCGTGGGCTTGGCCATCTTGTTGCGGGTCTCCGTGTGCCTGTCGTTGTCGTTCGTGCAGTCCGTCAGGGTTGCACAACTCGTTTGTCCGGGCACGCTGCGACGCGGCACGGCGGCGCTGCATCGTCGCCAGAATCGGCGCCTGCGTCAACGTGACAGCACACGGGCGGCGCCTAATGGCGCGGGCCAGGCAGGCGATTGCGGTACTGCTCGGGGGAGAGGCCAGTCCAGCCCACGAAGGCGCGGTAGAACGCGGATGGGTCGGCGTAGCCCAGGTCGGCGGCCAGCTCGCCGACCGGTTGCGCGGTCTTGGTCAGGCGGGCGATGGCGATGTCGCGCCGCATGGCCTCCTTGATGGCGCGGAAGCCGGAGCCTTCCTCTTCCAGCCGGCGTGCCAGCGTGCGCTCGGACAGGTGCAGGCGGGCGGCGACTTCCTGCACCGACAGGTTCTCCGGTAGCGCGGCGCGCAGGGCGTCGCGCACCCGCGTGACCATCTCCCGGTCGCGCCGGTAGAGCATGGTGATACGGCCCGGCGCGCCGTCCAGGAAGCGTTCCAGCGCGGCCTCGTCGCGCCGCAGGGGCAGGTCGAGCAGGTTAGCCTGCAGGCGGGCGGCCAGTTCGTCCGTGCCGAAGCGGGAATGGGCCGTGTAGACCAGCGTGTAGTCGTCGGCGTGGGCGGGGCGCGGGTAGGGGAAGTCCACCGCGTCCAGCGCCAGCCCGCGGCCCGCGAACCAGCACGCCACGCCGTGCAGCAGGCGCAGCAGCCATTCGAAGGCGAACACCCGGCCGGGGTCGTCGGGCCGGGCGGAGAGGGAGTGCGTCTCGCGCAGGGTCAGGGTGGCGACCAGGTCGCCGCGCTCGATGTGGAGGGCTAGGTCGGGCAGGGCCAGGCGCAGGAAGCGCGCGGCGCGGCCCAGGGCCTCGCCCAGCGTGGGCGCGCCCAGCATGCTGCGGCACAGGAACTCGAAGAAGCCGGGCGCCACCGGGCGCTCGAACAGGCCGAAGCCCTCGTCGTCCAGGGCGGCGGTGACGCGGTTGTACAGCTCGGCGTAGCGCTCCACCGGAATGCGGATGGCGGAGTCTGCAAGGTCGACGCCGGCCGCGCGCAGCAGCGGGGCCGGATCGTGCTCCTGGCGCAACACGCCGGCGAGCATGCCGGTGACGAAACCCATGGAGACCGAGGCGCGGGTACGCCCGCCGGAACGCGGGGCAAGCGCGCTGCGGGAGCCTGTGAGGTGGGGCATGACGGCGGCCTCCGCCGGTAAAAACATTTGGCAGATTTTGCACGATAGGCGGCGCCAACGGCAATGGCAATCGTCTGGTGCCGCCTCTAACATTCAGGCACAACCCAGCGGAGCGGAAGGAGACACCAAATGACCGACCTGAGCGTGGCCAAGAAGCTGGTCCCATACAAGCCCAAGAACAAGGTGCGTTTCGTCACCGCGGCGTCGCTGTTCGATGGCCACGACGCCTCCATCAACATCATGCGCCGCATCCTGCAGGCGACCGGCGCCGAGGTCATCCACCTGGGCCACAACCGCTCGGTGGGGGAGATCGTCAACGCGGCGCTGCAGGAGGACGTGCAGGGCATCGCCATCACCAGCTACCAGGGCGGCCACGTCGAGTTCTTCAAGTACATGATCGACCTGCTCAAGGCCAACGGCGGCGAGAACATCAAGGTCTTCGGCGGCGGCGGCGGGGTCATCGTGCCGTCCGAGATCAGGGAACTGCACGATTACGGCGTGACCCGCATCTACGCACCCGAGGACGGCGCGACCCTGGGCCTGCAGGGCATGATCAACGATGTGGTGGAGAGGTCGGATTTCGACCTGTCCGGCGCCGCGCCTAAATCCGCGGCCGAAATCCTCAAGCAGCTCGCCGCCGGCAACCGCCGCGCGCTGGCGCACGTGATCACCGCGCTGGAAAACGGCGCCTGTGGCGACGACGTGAAGCAGGCGCTGAAGGATGCCGCCGCCAAGGTCAGGACGCCGACCCTGGGCATCACCGGCACCGGCGGCGCCGGCAAGAGCTCGCTGACCGACGAACTGGTGCGCCGCTTCCGGCTCGATCAGGAAGACAAACTCAAGCTCGCCATCGTCTCCATCGACCCCTCGCGCAAACGCACCGGCGGCGCGCTGCTGGGCGACCGCATCCGCATGAACGCGATCGAGCACGACAACATCTTCATGCGCTCGCTCGCCACCCGCGACACCGGCTCGGAAGTATCGGCCGCGCTGCCCGAGGTCGTCGCCGCCTGCAAGCTGGCGGGCTTCGACCTGGTGATTGTCGAGACCTCCGGCATCGGCCAGGGCGATGCGGCCATCGTGCCCTTCGTGGACCTCTCGCTCTACGTGATGACGCCCGAATTCGGTGCCGCCAGCCAGCTCGAGAAGATCGACATGCTGGACTTCGCCGATTTCATCGCCATCAACAAATTCGACCGCAAGGGCGCGGATGACGCGCTGCGCGACGTGCGCAAGCAATACCAGCGCAACCGCGAACTGTTCAACCAGCCGGCCGACGACATGCCGGTGTTCGGCACCCAGGCCAGCCGCTTCAACGACGACGGCGTCACCGCGCTGTACCAGGCCATCTTCCCGAAGCTACTGGAAAAGGGCCTCAAGGCCAAGTCAGGGAAGCTGCCCAGGGTCACGGTGAAGGCATCGAGCAAGGGCCGCGCCATCGTCCCGGCCGAGCGCATCCGCTATCTGGCCGAGATCGCCGACACCGTGCGCGACTACCACAAGCACGTGCAGCAGCAGGCCCGTATCGCCCGCGAACGCCAGTCGCTGAAGACCGCCAAGGCGCTGTTCGAGCAGTGCGGCAAGGACATCGGTTCGTTCGACGAGATGATCTCGTGGAAGGACGGTGAACTCACCCCCGCGGCGAAGAAGCTGCTGGAACAATGGCCCACCGAAAAGGCGCTCTACGCCGCCGACGAATACGTGGTGAAGATCCGCGACAAGGAGATCCGCACCAAGCTGACGAGTGAATCCCTGTCCGGCACGAAGATCCGCAAGGTGTCCCTGCCCGGCTTCGACGACGAGGGTGAGACGCTCAAATTCCTGATGAAGGAAAACGTCCCCGGCTCCTTCCCCTACACGGCCGGCGTGTTCGCCTTCAAGCGCGAGGGCGAGGACCCGACGCGGATGTTCGCCGGCGAAGGCGACGCCTTCCGCACCAACCGCCGCTTCAAGAAGGTCTCCGAGGGCATGCCGGCGCATCGCCTCAGCACCGCCTTCGACTCGGTCACGCTCTACGGCTGCGACCCCGACCTGCGCCCGGACATCTACGGCAAGATCGGCAACTCCGGCGTCAGCATCGCCACGCTGGACGACATGAAGGTGCTCTACGACGGCTTCGACCTGTGCTGCCCGACCACCTCGGTCTCCATGACCATCAACGGCCCGGCGCCCATCATCCTGGCCTTCTTCTTCAACACCGCGCTGGACCAGCAGCTCGCCAAGTTCAAGGCCGACAACGGCCGCGAGCCCACCGAGGACGAATACGCCAAGATCAGGGCCTGGACGCTGTCGTCCGTGCGCGGCACGGTGCAGGCCGACATCCTCAAGGAAGACCAGGGCCAGAACACCTGCATCTTCAGCACCGAGTTCGCGCTGAAGATGATGGGCGACATCCAGGAATACTTCGTGCACCACAAGGTGCAGAACTTCTACTCGGTGTCGATCTCCGGCTACCACATCGCCGAAGCCGGCGCCAACCCGATCAGCCAGCTCGCCTTCACGCTCGCCAACGGCTTCACCTACGTGGAAAGCTACCTCGCGCGCGGCATGCACATCGACGACTTCGCGCCCAACCTTAGCTTCTTCTTCTCCAACGGCATGGACCCGGAATACACGGTGATCGGCCGCGTCGCGCGCCGCATCTGGGCGGTGGCGATGAAGAACAAGTACGGCGCCAACGAGCGCAGCCAGAAGCTGAAGTACCACGTGCAGACTTCGGGCCGCTCGCTGCACGTGCAGGAAATGGACTTCAACGACATCCGTACCACGCTGCAGGCGCTGATCGCCATCTACGACAACTGCAACAGCCTGCACACCAACGCCTACGACGAGGCCATCACCACGCCGACCGAGGAGAGCGTGCGGCGGGCGATGGCGATCCAGCTCATCATCAACCGCGAGTGGGGCTTGGCGAAGAACGAGAACCCCAACCAGGGCAGCTTCATCGTCGAAGAACTCACCGACCTCGTGGAAGAAGCCGTGCTCAAGGAGTTCGAAGCCATCGCCAGCCGCGGCGGCGTGCTCGGCGCCATGGAAACCGGCTACCAGCGCGGCAAAATCCAGGAGGAATCGCTGTACTACGAGCACAAGAAGCACGACGGCTCCTACCCCATCATCGGCGTGAACACCTTTCTCAACCCCAAGGGCCAGGCGCAGCAGGAGATCGAACTGGCGCGCTCCACCGAAGAGGAAAAGCAGAGCCAGCTCAAGCGTCTGAAGGACTTCCACGCCCGCAACGCCAAGGAATCGCCCAAGTGGCAGGCCAAGCTGCAGCAGACCGTGATCGACAACGGCAACGTGTTCGAGGTGCTGGTGGACGCGGTGCGCTACTGCTCCCTGGGGCAGATCACCGGGGCGCTGTACCAGGTGGGGGGGCAGTACCGGCGCAGCATGTGAGACGTGCGCCGCCGGCAGGCGGCGCCCTGTCAGGTTTCCACCACCTTCACTTCGGGCGCGATGCCGGCCTCACGCGCCGCCTTGCAGAAATTCCGGTCGAATGTGTGCATGAGTGCCGTGCCGCAGGCGGCCAAGTGCATCGCGTCGGCAAAGTCGGCGCCCTCGGCATACCAGTCGAGGGCGTTGCGCACCTCTTCCGCGGCTTCGACGACGGTGTCGTCGGCTTCCAGCAGGGCGCCAAAGAACGCCAGCAATTCGGACGGCGTCTTGCGGTAACGGGCGCGCAGCACCCATTCGGTTTCGAGCAGCACCGTGCGGGACAGAAAGATGGTGTTGCCGGCGATCAGTTCGCGCACGGCGGCCACCTGCTCGGGATGGTCGGCCACCAAGGCGCGCACCAGCATGTTGGTGTCCAGCGCAATCAACGGGCCTGTCCTTTCACCATGTCCTCGTCGGCACCGTACTCCACCGGCTGGCAGAGCGCTTCGGTGGATAGCGGCGGTCCGTCGTGCTTGAGCGAGCCGATCAGGTCCGCGAAGCGGCGGCCGGTCTTCTTCGGAATGGCTTTCAGGGTGACGCCGGAGGCGCTCGAAACCAGCGTGAGCTGGGTCCCGGCCTCCCAGTGCAGTGCTTCCCGAATCTCCTTGGGAATCACGATCTGGCCCTTGCTGGACAGGGTGGTGGTAGCGGTGGGCATGGGATGTCCCAGGTTGGTAAGAATAAAAGTAAGACAGATTGTCGGCCCGGCTTCAGCGCTTGGCAAGACGGTTCGTCGTCGCCGAGTGCCGGGTCAGGGCTGATCGCGCGGCACGCCCTCGTCCGCCACCGCGATCCCTGCCGCCAGCCCGCCGGCCCCGAGGGCGCCGCCGCCCGCGCCCCCGCCGCCTCCTCCACCGCCCCGGCCTTCACCCCGGCCGCCGCCTTCCCCCTCGCCGCGCCCGGCGCGCTGGCTGCGGCCGGGGCCGGAGGGGGGCAGCGCGAGGCGGGGCGGGATGGGCTCCAGCCCCAGTTGGGCGCGCAGGTCTGCACGTAGCGATTCGACCAGCGGCTGGTAGTCCACCGCCTCGTCGCGTTTCAACGCGGTAGCGGCGCGGGCGGCCAGTTCCACCTGATCCAGCGAGCCGAACAGCACGATGTCCGCCAGGGTTTCCTCGATCTGCGCGCCGTGCTCTGCCGCGGCCGGCGTGAACGAGCCGGCCAGCGAACGGTAGGCGGCCACCAGGGACTTCAGGCGTTCGGTTTCCTGGCGGTTCTCGCGCTGGCGGCGTTGCTGCACGCGCTGCATGACGACGATGCGGATGGTCAGCAGCACCACCGCGAGGACCAGTGAGGCGATCAGTGTCAGCGGCAGGGTGCCGAGGTCGGTCAGGCGCATGGCGGTCGGGGGAAGGGGCTCATGGGATCGCGGAGCCGCGCACGGCGCCGATTGTGCGCCGAATGGGCGGAGGGTGAAAGGCCGGGGCCGCCCCCCTTCGATGCCGATACGCGACCCGGGGCGGGGGTCGCCGGGACCGCCTTCATCCGCGGCTCAGGCGGACGTCAGCACCGGCGCGGGACGCGGCGTCCGCCGCGGTGCGCTGCGCGGGCCGACCGGTTCCACGGCCGCCGGCAGGTTGGCGGCGATCAGTTCACCGAGCCAGCGCACGGTGTCCGCGCGCGGATAGCGGCGGCGCCACACCAGACCGATGGTGCGGTAGGCGTCGGGCGCGTCGAAGGCGCGCAACTGCACCAGGTCGTCGCCCACCGAACCCACGCCCGGCAGGGCGGCGAGCGCGGGCAGCAGCGTACAGCCCGCGCCGGCGGCCACCATCTGGCGCAGCGTCTCCAGGCTGGTGGCCTTCAGTTCGTCGCGTTCCTGCACCGAGGCCGGGCCGCAGATCGCCAGCGCCTGGTCGCGCAGGCAGTGGCCTTCCTCCAACAGCAGCAGGTTCTCGCCGGCGAGTTCGGCGGCGCCGATCTGCCGCCGGGCGGCCAGGCGGTGGCCCTTGGGCAGGGCGACGAGAAAGGCTTCGTGGAACAGTTCCCGCGTTTCGACCTCGGCGCCGTGCACCGGCAGGGCGAGCAGCAGCGCGTCCAGGCGGTACTGGCTCATCCGTTCGAGCAACTTGGCGGTGAGGTCTTCGCGCAGATACAGGCGCAGGTCGGGGAAGTGCTGGCGGATGGCCGGCAGCAGGTGGGGGATCAGGTAGGGGCCCAGGGTGGGGATCACCCCCAGGCGCAGCGGGCCGTCGAGGGGGTCGTGGCCCTGGCGGGCCAGTTCGCGGATCTGGCTGACGACGTCCAGCGCCGCCCGCGCCCGCTCGATGATCTTCTCGCCGATGGGCGTCGGCACCAGGTGGTGCCTGTTGCGCTCGAACACGGTCACGCCCAGATAGTCCTCGAGCTTCTTCAACTGGGTGCTCAAGGTCGGCTGGCCCACGTGACAGGCCTCGGCTGCGCGGGCGAAATGCCCTTCGTCGGCGAGCGCAACGATGTACCGCAATTCCTGCAGCGTCATGTTGGGGTTCTCTGTACCGGGGATCTTCTTCGCCCCCGTGCATGGAGTCTAGTCAACCGCGCCGCCCAGACAAGGACCGCGTTCGATCGCGCCGTCCATCAATGAAGGTCATCTACACAATGAATTTGCGCCTGCTGCGGGGTTTGCTTGAATCCGGACAAAGAAAGTCCGCATGGCGCCGGTGAGGCGCGCAACGGTGTGGGCGCAAGGAGAGAGACATGGGCAAGCCGGTCATGGCCGCGCTTGCGCTTGGGGTGCTGGCGCTTGCGTCGGCGAGCCCCGGCGTATCGGCCTACGAGGTCATCAGCGTCGGTAGCGGCGGCGCGATCGAAGGCAAGGTGCGCTTCCTGGGCAACGTCCCGGTCAGGAAGATCATCCCCACCAAGGACCGCGAGGTGTGCGGCGGCACGCGCGACGAGCCGCAGGTGCGCGTCGGCGCGGACCATGCCGTGCAGGACGCGGTGGTCTATCTGAAGGAGGTCGCCCGCGGCAAGGCCTGGGGCGACTCGGACCGCGTGCCGGTGCTCGACCAGGAGAAATGCGTGTTCCAGCCCGCGCTGCAGGTGATCCGGCCGGGGACGCTGGACGTGCGCAATTCCGACCCGGTGCTGCACAACACGCACGGCTTCTACGGGCGGCGCACCGCCTTCAATCTCGCCCTGCCGGACAAGGACGCGCAGATCCGCGTGGACCTGCCGCGCGCCGGCCTGGTGCGTATCGAATGCGACGCCCACGGCTGGATGCTGGCCCACGTGTACGTGGCCGACAGCCCCTACTACGCGCTCACCGGCGAGGACGGCAGTTTCAGGATCGCCGAGATCCCCCCGGGCGACTACGTGCTGGTGGCCACCCAGACCCATACCGGGCCGACCGAGACGCCGGTCAGCGTGAAGGCCGGTGAGACGCTCCAGTTGTCGATCGAACTGGGCAAGTGAAGGGGCGAGCGCGCGGAGCCGCAGCGGGAGGCGGCCCCGGCGCGCGGAAAGGAGGGCCAAGAGATGAGCGAACAACAAGGACGATGGCGTAAACCCGCCAGCCTGCCACTGGTGGCCGAGGGCCGGCCAGATGCCGGCACCTGTATCACGCGGCGCACCTTCCTGCACAAGTCCCTGCTGTACGGCGCCGCCGGGGCGGCGAGCTACGGCCTGTTCCCGCTGCTCAATACCATCGACCTGGCGTTCGCGCAGACCGGACAGGCCTTCCGTTTCGCCTGGGTGTCGGACACCCACCTGTATCCGCGCGACGTGAACACCCGCTTCGTCGAGAAGGCGGTGCGCGCCTTCCAGGAAGTGCAGGCCATGGACCCGCCGGCGGACTTCCTGATCTTCGGCGGCGACTTGGCGCAACTGGGCGACCCGGTGGAACTGCAACTCGGTGCCGAACTGCTGAAGGAAGTGAAGATCCGCAAGGTCTTCATCCCCGGCGAGCACGACTGGTACCTGGACATGGGGGCGACCTGGAACAAGATGTTCGGCGCCTCGCCGTGGACCTTCGACCACAAGGGCGTGCGCTTCATCGGCCTGGACACCATCAGCCGCGCGCCGGATTTCTGGACCCCGCGCAAGATGAGCGCCAAGGAGCGCATGGGCCACATGGCCACGCTGGACGGCACGCTGGGCGGCGCCTGGGCCGCGGTGGGCGAGGAGCAGTTGCGCTGGCTGGACGGCACGCTGGCGCGCTGGCCCAAGGACCGGCCGGTGGTGGTGTTCACCCACAACCCGCTGTACGAGTACTACCCGCCGTGGAACTTCTGGGTGCGCGACTGGCTGCCGGTGCAGGAGATCCTCAAGCCCTTCGCCAACGTCACCAACATCCACGGCCACACCCACCAGGTGCTCTACAACGAGATCGGCTCCATGCGTTCCATCGGCATGCTGGCGACCTCGTGGCCGTGGCCGTACGGGCCCGAGGGCGTGCCGGCGCTGACCCGGCCCATGGTGCGCGCGGACCCGGGCGACCACTTCGACGGGGTGGGCTGGGGCGAGTTGTCCGTGAGCGCCGCCGCCCGGGTGGACAACGAATACCGCATGTGGCGCAAGACGGTGTACGCCGCGGCGCCGGAGGATTCCGGCACCGACGACAACCGCAACCAGGTGCTGAGTCCGCGCATCGCCGACCGCATCTAGGAGGGACGACCATGACCAACCCGAGACGACGCTATCCCCTGATCGCGGTGGCGGTGGTGGCCCTGGCGAGCGTCGGTGCCGGCGCGCGCTGGGCGGTGGCCCACAAGGAGCCGCACACGGCCGAACAACTGGCCGCGTTCCAGGAAGTGTTCATGGAGCAGGTGAGAACCGGCGACGCCCTGTTCCACGGCGACGCGGAAACCGAGAAGAAGCTGGGCGTGAAGCTGTCCGCCACCGGCATGGCCTGTGCGATGTGCCATCCCTACACCTCGGACACCCACCCCCACGAGTTCCCGAAGTTCCAGGAGCAGATGAACGAGTTCGCCACCCTGCGCGACATGATCAACTGGTGCATCGAGAAGCCCAACGAGGGCGAGAAGATCGACCCGGACGGTCCGGCGATGAAGGCGCTGGAGGCCTACATCTACTGGTCCAACCGGCACTCCAAGCTCGATCCCGGCCGGCACTGAGCGGCCGCCGCAGCGGCCGGGGATGGGGGAGGCACGATGACAGACGGGAAGACGGCGAACGCCACCCCGGCCGCCACGCCGGCCGAACTCGACGCGCTGGTGGACCGCCCGCTGGTGCTCAAGTGGCTGTACTGGGGGCTGTTCTGGCTGATGTTCACGCCCAGCATCGGGGTGACCATCTCCACCCTGTTCAACTACCCGGACTACCTGGGCAGTTCGCAATACCTCAGCTTCGGCCGGCTGCGCCCCATGCACGTCAACGGCGTCATCTTCGGCGCCTTCTCCACGCTCTTCATCGGCCTGTGCCACTACGTGCTGCCGCGCCTGTGCGGGGTGAGGGTCTGGAAGGGCGAGTGGGGCCACTGGCTGGTGTGGCTGTGGAACCTGACGCTGGTCGCCGGCATGGCCTCCCTCGCGCTGGGCCACAACCAGGGGCTGGAGGCGGGCGAATTCCCCTTCGTCATCGACGCGCTGATCTTCGCCGTGGTGGCCGTCACCACGGTGCAGTTCCTGGTCACCATCGCCCGCCGCCGCGAACAGCAGCTCTACGTGGCGGTGTGGTACCTGATAGGCGCCTTCGTGTGGACGGTGATGAACCTGGTCCTGGGCAGCTTCATCCTGCCGTACTCCATCACCGGCATCAACAGCGCGGCCTTCCACGGCCTGTTCATCCACTACATCGTCGGCCTGTGGATCACCCCGGCCGGCTACGTGCTGATCTACTACTTCCTGCCCGCCAGCGTGAAGAACCCCATCTACAGCCACAAGCTGTCCCTGGTGGGGTTCTGGTCGCTGGCCCTGTTCTACCCCTTCGTCGGCATCCACCACTACCTCTACAGCCCCATCGCCGACTGGGCCGAGACGCTGGCCATCATCACCTCCATGCTGTTGATCGTGCCGGTATGGACCGTGCTGCAGAACTTCTTCGGCACCATGATCGGGCGCTGGCACAGCTTCGGGGGCAACCTCACCGCCAAGTTCCTCATCATGGGCTCGCTGATGTACCTGGCCGGCTGCTTCCAGGGCTCCACCGAGGCGCTGCGCTCCATCCAGGAGCCCACCCACTTCAGCGACTTCGTCATCTCCCACTCCCATCTCACCGTGTTCGGCACCTTCGTGGTGTGGGCCATCGCCGGCACCGTCTACACCATCCCCAAGCTCGCCGGGCGCGAGCTGTGGTCCTTCACGCTGGGCAACTGGTCGTTCTGGCTGATCACCTTCGGCATCAGCCTGATGGGCCTGGACCTCACCCTGGCCGGGCTGCAGCAGGGCTACATGCTGATGGCCGGCGTCGAGTGGCTCGATTCCCTGGTGGCCATCCGCCCCTACTGGCTGGTGCGCACCGTGGCCGGCATCTCCATGGACATCGGCATGTCGCTGCTGGTCTATAACCTGATGCGCACCGTGCTCGCCGCGCGCGGCGGCGCGCCCGCGGCGGCGTCCGGAGCGGTGCCGCAGGGGGCGGCACCATGAGCCGGGACGGGCGCTACGGCCTGCGTTTCTACGCCCTGGTGGCCGGCTTCGGCTTCCTGTCGCTGGCCGCCTTCGTGCAGGGCGTGCTGCCCATGCTGGAGCCCCAGTCGCGCACCGACAAGGTCACGGCGGTGGTGCGCACCGACCTGGGCGAACTGAAGTGGATGGAGTACCGCGCCAGCGCCTACAGCCCCCTCGAACAGCGCGGCCGCGCGGTGTACATCCGCGAGGGCTGCTGGTACTGCCATTCCCAGTACGTGCGCCCGGTCACCGGCGAGACCCGGCGCTGGGGGCCGGTGACCCAGGCCGGCGAGTACGCCCACGACCTGCCGCATTTGTTCTCCACCCGGCGCATCGGCCCGGACCTGTCCCGCGTGGGGCTGAAGTACAGCGACGCCTGGCACCTCGCCCACTTCTGGAACCCGCGCATGCTGTCGCCGGATTCCATCATGCCGCGCTTCACCGCGCTCTTCGAAGGGCCGCTGCGCGCGTCCATCGTCACCGACAGCCAGGGCCGGCGCACGGTGGAGCGCAGCCCTGCCACCGAGCGCCTGTTCGACTTCGACGGCGGGCGCGAACTGGTGCTCACCCCCAACGCGGAAGGGCTGCTCTACGTGCCGGAGCGTGGGCGCTACCCGGTGATCTCCACGCCCAACGACGAATACGCCGGCTACACGGTGGACCTGCTCGCGGCCAGCGCGGACCTCACCGCCCTGGTCGCCTACCTGCAGAAGCTCGGCACCAACCGCGGCAAGTGGCGCGACCGCTTCGAGCCGCAACTGATGGAGGCCGCGCAGGTGGGCATCCCGCGTTCGGAGGAATGGATCGCCCACGGCCAGACGGTGTACCAGCGCCGCTGCCAGGGCTGCCACGGCGAGAAGGGCGACGGCAACGGCCCGGCCGCCGCCTTCATGCAGACCGACCGGCCGCGGGACTTCACCCTCGGGGTGTTCAAGTTCCGCCTCACCCCGTCCGGCTCCCTGCCGGACGACGGCGACCTGCTGCGCACCATCACCCGCGGCGTGCGCGGCACGGCCATGCCCTCCTGGCACGAACTGCCCCTCAAGGACCGGCTGGCGGTGATCCAGTACATCAAGTACGAGCTGGCGGCGGACCGCAGCGACCCGGTGCGCCCCTATCTCTACTTCGTCGAGGAACCGCCCGGCGCGCCGCTCTTCATCGGCATGCCGCCGCCCCCGTCGGTGCAGCAGGTGGCGCGCGGGCATGAGGTGTGGCAGCAGGCCAAGTGCTGGGAATGCCACGGCGACGGCGGCCTGGGCGACGGCGAGAAGGCCGAGGGGCTCACCGACGACTTCGGCTTCCCCATCCCGCCGGCCAACCTCACCACCGGGCAGTTCAAGTCCGGCCCGGACGTGAAGGACATCTTCCGCACCATCACCACCGGCCTCAGCGGCACGCCCATGCCGTCCTTCGGCGACACGGTGGGCGAGGCGGAGCGCTGGGCGCTGGCCTACTACGTGCTGTCCCTGTCGGCCTTCAAGGACCCGCTCACCGGCCAGCCGCTGCAGATCTCCGCGGCCGACCGCGCCGCGCTCAACGATCCCGGCCTGCAGGCGGCGGAGTCGCGCCTGGCCTACCGCCTGCAGGGCGAAGCCGAGACCGCGCGCTACGCCGGCGAGGCCTGGGCCGTCAAGCACGGCTTCGACTTCAATGCCCTGCGCGATGCGCGCGCCGGCGGCGCGCCCGCCCGATGAAGGGGAACACCATGCTCGAACTGACCCTGATCCAGTTCCTCGTCGCCCTGTGCATGGGGCTGGGCGCGGTGTGCGTGTTCGTCTGGGCGGTGCTCTCCGGCCTGTTCAACGACGTGGAGGCGATCAAGTACAAGGCCTACCGCACGGAGGTGAGCGAGGATGAATGACACGGACAAGGACGCGGCCGGCGGCGTGCCGCACCACGAACGGACCGAGAAGTACGGCGGCGGCCACATCGAGGCGCGCCACGGCCGCATCAACCGCTGGCTGCTGGTGGTATATGCGGTGATGTTCGTCTGGGCGCTGTACTACGGCTACACCTACTGGGGCGGGCTGGGCCCCGGCCTGGACCTGAGCCAGTGAGGAGGGCGGCATGGCGGTGAGACTCCTGCTCGCGCTGGCGATCCTGAACCTGCTCTTCCTGTTCGGCGAGCTGGCGTTCAACGTGCTGGGCGTGGCCCTGCTGTAGCGCGGATGCGAGGAGAGGGCGGAATGACGACGGCCGAGAGCATTGCGTTCTGGATCTTCGTGATCATGACCGTGGGCTTCTTCGCGTGGGTGGCCTGGCTCGCGCTGAAGAAGTAGCCGGGCGGTGGCGGAGGGCGGCATGGGCGGCTACGCATCCGAGTTGTGGCTGGTCTTCCTCGCCGGCATGGCGGGCAGCATGCACTGCCTGGGCATGTGCGGCGGCTTCGCCTGCGCGCTGGGCGCGGATGGGCGCGGCGCGGGCGCCACGCTGCGCCGCCACCTCGTCTACAACCTGGGGCGGGTCACCACCTACTGCTTTCTCGGCGCGCTGGCCGGGCTGGCCGGCGGCTGGCTGGCCGGCCATGGCGGCGTGGGCGCAGGCGTGGGCCTCGCCCAGCGCGCGCTGGCGCTGCTGGCCGGGCTGCTGATGGTGGCGGCCGGGCTGCAACTGCTCGGCCTGCCCGCGCGCGTGCCGCTGCCGCCC
>NZ_SSOD01000022.1 GCF_004801305.1 Pseudothauera rhizosphaerae
CAGCGCCGGCGTACGCGTGGCCGACGTGGCGCAACTCATCGACAAACTCAAGAACGAAGCGAAGGTGATCTGAGATGGCGATCCTGGTCATTGCTGAACACGACAACGCCAGCCTGAAGGCGGCCACCCTCAACACCGTATCCGCGGCCGCCAGGCTCGGCGGCGAGCTCCACGTCCTGGTGGCCGGCAACGGCGCCGCGGGCGCTGCGGCTGCCGCCGCGAAGCTTGCCGGCGTCGCCCAGGTCCTGCTGGCCGAAGCCCCGCACTACGAAGCCCAACTGGCCGAGAACGTCGCTGCGCTGGTGGTGGCTAACGCCGGCGGCTACAGCCACATCCTGGCCCCGGCCACCTCCTTCGGCAAGAACGTCGCCCCGCGCGTGGCGGCCCTGCTCGACGTCGCGCAGATCAGCGACATCGTCGCCGTGGACAGCGCGGACACCTTCGTACGCCCCATCTACGCCGGCAACGCCCTGGCCACGGTCAAGAGCGCCGACCCCGTCAAAGTGATCACCGTGCGTACCACCGCCTTCGAGGCGGCAGGCGAGGGCGGAAGTGCCGCGATCGAGAACATCGCCGCGGGCGCCGACCTGGGCCTGTCGAAGCTGGTCGGCCGCGAACTCACCAAGTCCGAACGTCCCGAACTGGGCGCGGCCAGGATCATCGTCTCCGGCGGCCGGGGCCTGGGCAGCGGCGAGAACTACCACACCCTGCTCGAACCGCTGGCCGACAAGCTGGGTGCTGCGTTGGGCGCCTCCCGGGCCGCGGTCGATGCGGGCTACGTGCCCAACGACTACCAGGTGGGCCAGACGGGCAAGATCGTCGCGCCGCAGCTCTACGTCGCCATCGGTATCTCGGGAGCCATCCAGCACCTGGCGGGGATGAAGGAGTCCAAGGTGATCGTGGCGATCAACAAGGACCCGGAGGCGCCCATCTTCCAGGTGGCCGACTACGGCCTGGTGGGCGATCTGTTCGAGGTCGTGCCGGAACTGACCAAGACCCTGTGAGGAGCCCGGCGGGGCACCGCCGGGACGTGCGATGAATCTGTCGGCCGAGCTGTTTTCCGCGGGATGGCACTGGTTTGCGCTGGTGCTCTCCGCTGCGGTCGGCTGGCTGGTATGGCGCACCGCCCCGTGGAAGCGGCTGGGGTCCGGCACGCAGTCGAACCTGCTGCTGGGCTTCGCCGTGGGCCTGATGCTGATGTGGAGCCTGAAGGCCGGGGTCAAGCCCGGCCTCAACCTGCACCTGATGGGAGCGATGGCGGCCACGCTGGCCCTGGGCCCGCAACTGGCCATCGTCACCCTGGGGCTGGCGCTCACTGGCATCGCGTTCAACGGTGCCATCGAATGGCAGGCGTGGCCGATCAACTTCCTGCTGATGGTGGTGGTGCCGGTGGTGCTGGCGCACCGCATCCACAGGCTGATCGAACGCTTCCTGCCGGCGCACTTCTTCGTCTTCGTCTTCGTCGCCGGTTTCTTCGGCGCGGCGCTCACGGTGATGCTGCAGGGGCTGGTGGCCTCCGGCGTCATGGTGATGGCCGGCGCCTACGAGGCGGCGTTTCTGGCCAGTGATTACCTGCCGTACTTCCTGCTGCTCGGGTTCTCCGAAGGCTGGATCAGCGGTGGAGTGATCACGCTGATGGTGGTTTATCGGCCCGAATGGGTGGCGGCCTTCGACGACCGCCGCTATCTGGCCGGCAAGTGACAACCCAAGTGGAGCAAACACACAAATGAGTGACTACACCGCACCGATCCGTGACATGCAGTTCGTCATGCGCGAACTGGCCGACCTGGATGCCGTGGCCGGCCTGCCGGGGTGTGAGGAAGTGTCCGCCGACCTGGTGGATGCCATCCTGGAAGAAGCCGGCAAGTTCGCCAACGGGGTACTGGCTCCGCTCAACAAGATCGGCGACCAGGAAGGCGCGAAGTGGAAGGACGGCGAAGTGACCACCGCGCCGGGCTGGATCGACGCCTACCGCCAGTTCACCGAAGCGGGCTGGACCGCGCTCGCCAGCGACCCGCAATACGGCGGACAGGGCCTGCCCAAGCTGGTGTCCACCGCGGTGATGGAAATGTGGAAGTCGGCCAACATGGCCTTCTCCCTGTGCCCGATGCTGACCAACGGCGCCATCGAGGCGCTGCTGCTGCGCGGCACCGACGTGCAGAAGGACATGTACCTGCCGAAGATGGTGAGCGGCGAATGGACCGGCACCATGAACCTGACCGAGCCCCAGGCCGGCTCCGACCTGGCCGCGGTGCGCACCCGCGCCGAACCCCAGGGCGACGGCACCTACAAGATCTTCGGCCAGAAGATATTCATCACCTACGGCGAGCACGACCTCACCGACAACATCATCCATCTGGTGCTGGCCCGCCTGCCGGACGCGCCGGAAGGGGTGAAGGGCATTTCGCTGTTCGTCGTACCCAAGTTCCTGGTCAGTGCCGACGGCAGCCTGGGCGCGCGCAACGACGTGCATTGCGTGTCCATCGAACACAAGCTGGGCATCCACGCCAGCCCGACCTGCGTGCTCGCCTTCGGCGACAAGGGCGGCGCCATCGGCACCCTGGTGGGCGAGGCCAACCGCGGCCTGGAATACATGTTCATCATGATGAACGAGGCCCGCTTCGCGGTCGGCATGGAAGGCCTGGCGCTGTCCGAACGCGCCTACCAGCACGCCCTGCAGTACGCCAAGGACCGCGTGCAGGGCACCGAAGTGGGCGTGCGCGGCGGCCCCAAGGTCAATATCCTGCACCACCCGGACGTGCGCCGCATGCTCATGTCCATGAAGAGCCAGACCGAAGCCATGCGCGCCCTGGCCTACATGGTGGGCGCGGCCACCGATCTGGCCCACCTGCACCCGGACGACGCGGTGCGGGCGCAGAACCAGGCCTTCGTGGACCTGATGATCCCGGTGGTGAAAGGCTGGTTCACCGAGAACTCGGTGGACATCGCCTCCACCGGCGTGCAAGTGCATGGCGGCATGGGCTTCATCGAGGAAACCGGCGCCGCCCAGCACCTGCGCGACGCGCGCATCACGCCGATCTACGAAGGCACTACCGCCATCCAGGCCAACGACCTGATCGGCCGCAAGATCGCCCGGGAAGGCGGCGAGACCATCAAGGGAGTGATCGCCGGGATGCGCAAGGTGGAAGCCGAACTGGGCGGTGTGCAGGACGAGTCCTTCGCCGCCATCCGCCGCACGCTGGGGGCGGGCATCGAGGCGCTGGAGAAGGCGGCCGGCTACATCGTCGCCACCTACGGTTCGGACATCAAGGCGGCCCATGTGGGCTCCGTGCCGTTCCTGAAGCTGTTCGGCATCGTCGCCGGCGGCTGGCAGATGGCCCGCGCCGCCCTGGTGGCCCGGCGCCGTCTGGACGAGGGCAGCGGCGACGCGGATTTCTACCGTAGCAAGATCGTCACCGCACGCTTCTACGCCGACCACGTGCTGCCCCAGGCCCACGGCCTGTCCTACACGGTGGTCAACGGCGCCGCCGGGGCGTTGGCGCTGAGCGAAGAGGCGTTCTGATCCCACGCCACGCCTGCAAGGGCGACAAAAAGCCGACCCGCGGGTCGGCTTTTTGTTGGGCGCCGGCGCTTACTTCACGTCGGCCTTGCCGCGCAGGTCGACCACGTGCTTTTCCACCTTCTGCTGCTGCAGGCGCTGCTGCAGTTGGGGCTTCACCTCGTCGAAGGCCGGGGCCTTGAGCGGGCGGATGTCCACCATCTGGATGACGTGGTAGCCGAAGTCGCTCTTGACCGGCAGGGCGGTGTACTCACCCTTTTCGAGCTTGACCATGGCCTCGGAGAAGGGCTGGACGAACATGCCGGGGTTGCTCCAGCCCAGGTCGCCGCCACGCTCCTTGGAGCCCGGGTCGATGGATTGCGCGGCCAGGTCCTCGAACTTGGCGCCGGAGCGCAGCTTGGCGATGATGTCCTTGGCGGCCTGCTCGGTTTCCACCAGGATGTGGCGCGGGTTGTATTCCTTGGTGCCGAGGCGGGCGACGATCTGGTCATATTCCTTGCGCAGGTCGGCGTCGGTCACCGGATTGGCCTTCACCCAGTCCTGCAGGTAGGCGCGCACCAGGATGGCCTGGCGGGCCAGGTCCATCTGCGCCTGCACGTCGGCCTTCTTGTCGAGACCGCGCTTGGCGGCTTCCTGGGCCAGGACTTCGCGGCGGACCAGTTCCTCGCGCACCGCTTCGCGCAGTTGCGGGCTGTCCGGCGCACCCTGGGCGCGCTGCTCGGACAGCATGACCTCCAGGCGCGAGGCCGGGATGGCCTTGCCGTTGACGGTCGCCGTCGAATCGGCGGCGTTGGCCGCCAGGGCGGTCAGGCCGGTCATCAGGCACAGGGCAAGACGGCTGGGCAGTGCTTTCATCGGGTTTCCTTCTCGGTGGGTTGATTGGCGGCCTCGGCGGCCGTGCGGGCACGAATGGCGAGGGCGTGGATGTCGCCCCCCATCATCTCGCCCAGTGCTGCGTAAATCATGCGGTGGCGGGCCACCGTGTTCTTGCCGGCGAAAGCCTCGGCGACGATTTCCAGCCGGTAGTGGCCGCCGCCGGAGCGCGCTCCGGCGTGGCCGGCGTGCAGGGCGCTGTCGTCGCCGACGTCGATGAAACTGGGCGCGAGCGTCTCCTGCAGACGCGAACGGATGCGCTCCACCACGCTCAAGGCAATACCTTCCGGAACGGGCGAACGGTGGTGCGGGCGAACACGCCCTGCTTCACGTAAGGGTCTTCCGCCAGCCACTGTTCGGCCTCGGCCTGGGAAGCGAATTCGGCCACCACCAGGCTGCCGGCGAAGCCGGCCGGGCCGGGGTCGGGCGAGTCGATGGCCGGCATGGGCCCGGCGATCAGCAATCGGCCTTCGTCGCGCAGAGCCTCCAGGCGCGCCAAGTGAGCCGGCCGCGCGGCCATGCGGGCCGCGAGCGTATCCGGCGCATCCTCGCCGATCATGGCGTAAAACATCATTGCTGGGGGTCCTCTTCGAGATAGCGGGACAGGAAGAAGCCTTGCGCGAGCACGAAGGCGAACATCAGCCCCATGCCGCCGAAGAGCTTGAAATTGACCCAGGCTTCCTCGGAGAAACTGTAGGCCACGTAGAGATTGAGCGCGCCCATGACGAGGAAGAAGCTCGCCCAGGCGAGGTTGAGGCGCTCCCACACCGCATCGGGCAGGCGGATTTGCGCTTCCAGCATGCGGCGGATGATGTTGCGCCGGAACGCCAGCGCAGAGACCGCCAGCACGCCGCCGAACAGCCAGTACAGCGCGGTGGGCTTCCACTTGATGAAGGTCGGGTTGTGGAACAGCAGCGTGGCGCCGCCGAACACGACGATGATGGCCAGGCTCACCCACAGCATGGTGTCCACCTTGCGGTGGCGCGTCCATACCCAGGCGATCTGGCCGAAGGTGGCGAGGATGGCGATCGCGGTGGCGAGCAGGATGGGTGCCTGGCGGGCACCGATGCCGTCGCCCAGCCATAGCGCGGCAAGCTGGAAGGCGGCGTCTTCGTTGGCGCCGGCAAGCTTGTAGACCGCGAAGAAGAGGATGACGGGGAGGAGGTCGAAGAGGAATTTCATGCGTGGGGATTATAGCGGCTGCTGGATGCGGACCGGCGCGGCGTGTTCGATGCGGTTGCGCATGTGGTCGGCGAGGGCGGCGAAGGACTGCTGCAGCTTGGCGCGCAGTTCGGCGTCGGTCACCACTTCGGCGAGCGCCTGGCTCATGCACAGCATCCACTGGTCGCGCTCGGCCGCGCCGATGGAGAAGGGCAGGTGGCGCGCACGCAGGAAGGGTGGGCCGAAACGCTCCACGTACAGGTTGGGGCCGCCGAACCAGCCGGAGAGGAACAGGAAGAGCTTTTCCGCCGCGCCGGAAAGATCCTCGGCGTGCATCCTGCGCACATCCCGGGTTTCGGGCAGGGCGTCCATCAGTTCGTAGAAACGCGTGACCAGCGCGCGCACGGCGGACTCGCCACCGATCTGCTCGTAGGGGGTGAGCACCGGCAGGGTGCGGGCGTCAGGCTGCATGGATGTCGACGGGTTCTGGAGGGTGATGTCGTTCATTCTAGCGCGTGCGCCCGACCGGCAAGCGCAGCACGGCGCGCAGCCCACCGCCCTCCCGCGGCAGCAGGTCCAGTTGGCCGCTGTGGGCGCGCATCACGCGCTCGACGATGGCGAGTCCCAACCCGGCGCCCTTGGTGTTGCTGCGCGCGTCTTCCAGCCGGGTGAAGGGCCGGCGCAGGCGTTCGACCTCCAGCGGTGGAATACCCGGACCGCGGTCGGCCACTTCGATGGCGACTTCGCCGTGGGACTGATGCACGCCGACCGTGATCGGCTTTTCGTTGCCCGCGTAGCGGATTGCGTTGTCGATCAGGTTGGCGACGGCGCGCCGCAGCGGCAGGGCGCGGGCTGGCACCGACAGGCTCTCCGGCAGATCCAGTTCCAGCGGGATGCCGCGCAGGCGGTAGGGTTCCAGCAGGCCGACCACCAGTTCGACGAGTTCCACGGGCTGCAGCGGCTCCTGCGGATCGCCGCGGCCGAAGTCGAGGAACTGGCCGATGATGCGGTCCATTTCCTCGATGTCGGCCACCATTGCGGCGACCTCGTCCTCGGGCGCGCCCGACATCTCCACGCCCAGGCGCAGGCGCGCGAGCGGGGTGCGCAGGTCGTGGGAGACGCCCGCCAGGATCAGGGCGCGGTCGGTATCGGCGCGCGCCAGGTCACCGGCCATCTGGTTGAAGGCGTGGGACACCACCGCCAGTTCGGCGGGGCCGTTTTCCTCCTGCCGCGGCGGGCTCTGCCCGCTGCCGACCATGCGCGCCGCGCGGGCAAGGCTGCGCAGCGGCGCGCTGATGCGCGAGACGATCAGGAAGGCGCCGAGCAGGGCGGCCACCAGCGCGGCACTGCCCCACACCAGCCATTCCAGCGCGTAATGCCGCTGCAGGCGCTCGCGCGGAAGCATCACCCAGTATTCGTCCGGGTCCTCGGGATGCAGGCGGAAGCTGACCCAGAAGCCGTCCAGTGCCTTCCAGCGCATGGCGAAGCGGGTGTGGTCGCCGAGTTGGCGGCGAATCTCCCTGGTGAGCAGGCGCATCGGCCGGGTGTTCGGCAGGGGTTGCAGCACGTCGGTGGCTTCGGCCGGATAGATGCGAATGCCTTCGAGTGCCGCCAGGTCGATCAGCAGTTCGGTGCGCAGGCGCGGCTCGGCGTTGAGCAGGGCGGTACGCGTCAGGTTCACGACGCTCGCGACCATCTGGGCGAGGTCGCGGGCGCGGGTGGGTTCTTCGAAATAGCGGAAGATCTGCGACCAGATGGCCAGCGAGAAGCCGAGCAGCAGGGCGATGAGCAGAAAGGTCTGCCACAGCAGCGTACGCGGCAGCCAGCGGGCGAGCCGCTGGCCGCAGGCGCGCACGAGCGCGGGGACGCGCACACGATGGGGCACGTGGGCGTTATTCGCTGTCGGCTGACTTGGGTTCGTCGGGAACGAAGACATAGCCGAATCCCCACACCGTCTGGATGTAGCGGGGCTTGGCGGGGTCGTCCTCGACCAGCTTGCGCAGGCGCGAGACCTGGACGTCGATGGCCCGGTCGAACACGCCGTACTCGCGACCGCGCGCCAGTTCCATCAGCTTGTCGCGCGACAGGGGCTGGCGGGGGTGCTGCAGCAATACCTTGAGCAGCGAGAACTCGCCGGTGGTGAGGGCGATTTCCTCGCCTTCGCGGGTCAGCGTGCGCGTGCCGAGATTCACCCGTACCCGGCCGAAGGTCACCACCTCGTCCTCGGGCGTCGGCGCACCCGGCAGGCTGGGCGGTTGGCGGCGCATGACGGCGTGGATGCGGGCCACCAGCTCGCGCGGATTGAAAGGCTTGGGCAGGTAATCGTCCGCCCCCATCTCCAGGCCGACGATGCGGTCCACGTCGTCGCCCTTGGCCGTCAGCATGATGATGGGCAGCTTATTCTCGGCGGCGCGCAGGCGTCGACATATGGACAGGCCGTCCTCACCGGGAAGCATCAGATCGAGCACCAGCAGGTCGAAGTGCTCACGGTGCAGTGCGCGGTCCATGGATGCGGAGTCGATCACCGCCTTGACGGTGAAGCCCTGTTCCTGCAGGTAGCGCGAGAGCAGATCGCGCAGGCGCGCGTCGTCGTCCACCAGCAGTACGCGATATCGAATTTTGGTATTCATAGGCCGAATCCTATCCCGAGCGATATTCGTGTGCCAGAGCCTTGCACAGGGCCCGTGGCGCCGCCAAGTAACCCTTCGTAAGGTAGCCCGTATCGGGCAATATCCCCTTACAAACCCGGCCGCTAGGGCGTGATGGATTCAACGCAACGTATGCAATTCGGACTATCTTGCGGTAGAGTCTGATCCCACTCGCTGCGTGGGGAAATATAATTCGTCCCGTGATGCTTACCTTGCCTGCCACCTGTCCGTCCGTCCCGTGCCGCCGACTTGCCGGTGCACCATGGCGCGCCGCTCAAACTGCTCTGTTCCTCGTGCTGCTGGCCGGGGGGGCGGGTGCTTCGCACGCCGACGAGCCGGGATTGTCCGCGCCCACGACGGAGGCGGCCATGTCGATGGTGCCTGAAACGGCCCTGGCGGCCGAAATAGTCCTGGCACCCGAAACATCCCTGGTGCCGGAAGTGCCTCTGGCGCCCGCAGCGTCGCTGCTGCAGGAGGAGTTGGTGATCGTCTATCCCCCTGCCGTGCCCGCAGTGCCCCGCCATGTGGAAGTGCGGCGCGCCTTGTTGAGCGACGACGACATCGCCGTCGGCCCCCATGAGCGGCGGCGTCTGAGCGCGGAGGAACGCAACACACTGCGCCTCGAGTTGCGCCGCGCCATGAGCCGCGCCTACCGGGACGACGCTGCCCTGCGCTGACTCCCGTTGCCGGCGATGCCGGGGGCTCCCCGGCGCACGCCGAACGCTTTCCTGCGCCTAGTCCCGCCAGCGGCTAAAATGGCGCGGCCATGAAGATTCTCTCCATCGAAACCTCCTGCGAGCACGGCAGCATTGCGCTGCTCGCCGACGATGCCGTGCTTGAGCACGCCTTGCACGGGCATGCCAACCATTCCGCGCATCTGCTACCCGAAGTTCGTGCCCTGCTCGCCGAAGCAGGCATGGTGCTGGCCGACCTGGACGCGGTCGCCTTTGGCAGCGGACCGGGCGCCTTCACCGGCCTGCGCCTCGCCTGCGCGGCTGCGCAGGGCTTGGCGCTCGGCGCCGGGCTGGGTGTGGTGCCGGTCTGCAGTCTCGCGGCCTTGGCGCTGCAAGGCGAGGGCGAGCGGATTTTCGCTGCCACGGACGCGCGCATGAACGAAATCTATTTCGCCGCCTTCCTGCGCACCGCCGACGGGCTCGAGACCGTGCTGGCGCCGCACTGCGCGTCGGCCGAAGTACTGAGACTGCCTGTCGGCGAATGGTTTGCGCTGGGCTCGGCATTTGCCGCCTACCCCGAACTGGGCGAGCGCTTTGCCGGGCGGCTGCACGGCCTGAAAGGCGATGCGGTGCCGCGGGCGGGCGAAGTCGCGCGGCTGGCCGCGGTCGAGGTGCGCCGCGGCGCGCTGGTCGCACCCGAACTGGCGGCGCCGCTCTACGTGCGCGACAAGGTCGCGCTGACGACGGCGGAGCGCCTGGCGCGCGGGGGGCGGGCATGACTGCGACTGCTTCCCTGCCCGTTTCCCGTGCCGCCGCCGGCGCGTTGAGCTACGTCCCCATGTCCGAGGCCGACCTGGAATGGGTGACCGCCAACGAGGCCGAACTGCACCCTTACCCATGGACGCGCGGCAACTTCGCGGACTCGCTTGGTGCCGGCTACAGCGCCTGGATACAGTCCGACGGCGGCCACCCCTGCGGCTATGCGGTGGTGCTGTCGGTGCTGGACGAGGCGCATCTGCTCAACATCAGCGTTGCGCGCGGGGCGCAGGGCAGGGGACTGGGCGGGGCGTTGCTCGACTTCCTGTGCGCGCGGGCGCGCGCGAGCGGGGCCACGCAGTTCTTCCTCGAAGTCCGGCCTTCCAACCAGCCGGCGCTCGCCCTGTATCGGCGCACCGGTTTCGAGCCGATCGGGCGGCGCAAGGGCTATTACCCGGCACCGGGCGGGCGCGAGGACGCCATCGTGATGAGGCTGCCGCTGTGACGGCGTTCCCGCACCGCGAATCCGTGCTGCGCGAGCTCGGCCTCGGGCCGATCTGGAGGCTGCGCAGCCGGGACACCGCGGAAAGCGGAGCCGGGAAGGCGGCGGCACCGCAGACCGGGCACGCGATGCCGGCCGAAGCGCAGGTCGAAACGCCAGCGGAGCGCCCGCCCGTACCCGTTGCGAAGCCGCCCGCGCCACCGCTTGCACAACCTGCACTGCCCAGGCCGGCCGTGCCGCAAACGGCACGAACGGCCGCACCGGCAGCGGCCGATCCGGCCCGCAGTGCGCACATCGCCGGGCTGGACTGGGATGAACTGGAAGCGGAAATCCGCGCCTGCAAGGCCTGCCGGCTGTGCGAGAAGCGCCGCCAGGCCGTGCCGGGCGTGGGCGACCGCCAGGCGCGCTGGCTGTTCGTCGGCGAAGGCCCGGGGGCCGAAGAGGATCAGCGCGGCGAACCTTTCGTCGGCGCCGCCGGCCGCCTGCTGGACAACATGCTCGCAGCGTTGGGGCTCAAACGCGGGGAAGGCGTCTACATCGCCAACGCGGTGAAGTGCCGCCCGCCCCACAACCGCACCCCGGAAGCGGACGAGATCGCCACCTGCCTGCCGTTCCTGGAACGCCAGATCGCCCTGATCCAGCCGCAGCTCATCGTCGTGCTCGGCCGTCCGGCCGCGCAGGCGCTGCTCGGCACCGAAACGGGCATCGGCGCGGCGCGGGGCAAGCGCTTCGACTACCGCGGCATTCCGCTGGTGGTGACCTACCACCCGGCCTATCTGCTGCGCAACCAGGCGGACAAGGCCAAGGCGTGGGAAGACCTGTGCTTCGCGCGGCGGCGGCTGGCGGAGAGCGGAAGCAGCGGGCAGGGCTGAGGAGCACCCGGCCGGTCAGTGCACGCGGTCTTCCAGCAGCGCAACCGCATCGAATTCGCGCTGGTTCTGCTCGTGGCGCATCCACACCAGCCACATGGTGCCGGCCACGAACAGGCCGAACAGCACGATCACCACCTTGATCGACACCCCGGTCATGATCAGCAGGGCGTAGAGCCCGGTCATCACCAGGATGGACAGGTTCTCGTTGAAGTTCTGCACCGCGATGGAGTGCCCGGCGCCCATCAGGATGTGGCCGCGATGCTGCAGCAGCGCATTCATCGGCACCACGAAGAAGCCCGCCAGCATGCCGACGATCACCATCAGCACCATTGCCACGGTCGCATGCGTGACCACGGTCATCAGGATGACCGCCAGGCCCATGGCGATGCCGAGCGGAATCACCTGTACCGAGCGGCGCAGCGTGATCATGCGCGCGGCGACGACGGAGCCCGCGGCGATGCCGATGGCCACCACGCCCTGCAGCAGCGAAGCCTGGGACAGATTGAAGCCCAGGTTGTGCTCGGCCCACTTGATGACGATGAACTGCAGCGTTGCGCCCGCGCCCCAGAACAACGTGGTGACCGCCAGTGAGATCTGGCCCAGCCTGTCCCGCCACAGCAGTTTCAGGCAGTGGTTGAAGTCGTGCAGCAGGTAGATGGGGTTGCTCTTCAGCGGCTTGTGGTCCACCCCGGTATCGGGGATGTAGACGTTGAACAGCGCAGCCAGCAGATAGAGCAGGCCGACGATGGGCACGGTGGCTTTCAGTGCCGTATCGATGCCGGGCAGGTCGAGCGCCACCAGCCAGGCGGCCACGCCGGGGTGGATCAGGGTGCCGCCGATGACCGTGCCGAGGATGATCGCGCCCACGGTGAGGCCTTCGATCCAGCCGTTGGCAACGACCAGCAGGCGGTGGGGGAGATATTCGGTGAGGATGCCGTACTTGGCCGGCGAGTAGGCTGCAGCCCCGAGGCCGACGACCGCGTAGGCGAACAGCGGGTGGGTGCCGAGAAAGAGCATCAGGCAGCCGCCGATCTTGATCGTGTTGCTGATCAGCATGACCCGCCACTTGGGCATGGAATCGGCGAAAGCGCCGACGAAGGCGGCCAGGGCGACGTAGGAGACGGTGAAGAAGAGCTTCAGCAGCGGCTCGTACTCGGCCGGCGCGGCCATGTCCCGCAGCAGGGCAATCGCAATGATGAGCAGGGCATTGTCGGCCAGCGCAGAGAAGAACTGCGCCGCCATGATGATGTAGAAGCCGAGCGGCATCGATTGCTGTCGCTGTGGTGATCGTCCGAGGAAGGCCGGTTTATATCACGAAGCCGTAACGCGCGTTACGAGTTGGAACAACATTTGACCAAACGGGACTGGCGGGTTGTCGATACATGTTGTAATAGTGCTCATAAATCATCTTTATCCAAATCATGGCAGATCGCAGACTCCAGGTGTTCCACGCGGTGGCCAAGCACGGCTCCTTCACCCGTGCGGCCGAGCACCTGTTCATGACCCAGCCCGCCGTTACCTTCCAGATCAAGCAATTGGAGGAGCACTTCAACACCCGCCTGCTCGACCGCGGCCACGGCCGGGTGGGCCTGACGCCGGCCGGCGAGATCGTCTTCGCCTACGCCGAACGCATTCTGGGCCTGAGCGACGAGCTGGAGGCGAGGGTGTCGGAGCTCACCGACGAGCTGTCCGGCTACCTGAACATCGGCACCAGCACCACCATCGCGGCCTACTGGCTGCCGCACCTGCTCGAAGGCTTCAAGCGCCGCTACCCGCGGGTGATCCCGCGCGTGGTGGTGGGCAACTCGCAGCTTACCGAAGACCGCGTCGCGGCGCGCGACCTGGACGTGGGGCTGATCGAGATCGTCACCGACCAGCCGGGCGTGGAGCGCCGCAGCGCCGCGCGCGACGAACTGCTGGTAATCTGTCATCCGGGGCACCCGCTGGCGCGCGCCAAGAAGCTGACCGCGCAGGAACTGGTCGGCCACGCCTTCATCACTCGCGACCCGGGCAACGCCATCCATGTGCTGGCCGAGCAGTTCTTCCAGGCCGCGGGCATCGGCATCGAGGAAATGAGCGTGTGCGCCGAACTCGGCAGCCTGGCCAGTGTGAAGCATCTGGCCGCCGAGGGCCTGGGCTTCGCCATCGCCTCCAGCGCCGCCATCCAGCGCGACATCCGCGAGGGCCGGCTGGCGGCGATTCCCCTCGATCCGCCGCTCTATACTCCGCTGGAAGTCATCCTGCCGCGGGACAAGTTCCGCTCGCGGCTGATCACCACCTTTGCCGACTACGCCACCGCCGAATTCGCGCACATGGCCACCGCACTGCTCAAGGCTCTGTAATGGCCAAGACGAAGACCGCCTACATCTGCACCGAATGCGGTGCGCAAAGCCTGCGCTGGCAGGGCCAATGCCCGCAATGCAGCGCCTGGAACACGCTGGTGGAATCGGTGGTGGAGCAGGGCGGGGCGGCTGGCGGGCGCTTCGCCGCGCTGGCCGGCACCACCAGCCGCCTGCAGCCCCTGGCCGAACTGGAAGCGCGCGAAACACCGCGCGTGCCCACCGGCATCGAGGAGTTCGACCGCGTGCTGGGCGGCGGGCTGGTGCCGGGCGGGGTGGTGCTGATCGGCGGCGACCCCGGCATCGGCAAGTCCACGCTGCTGCTGCAAGCCCTGTCGGGCCTGGCCCCGGTTCAGCCTGCCGTGTACGTCAGCGGCGAGGAATCGGACGAGCAGGTGGCCTTGCGTGCCCAGCGCCTGCAACTGGAATCCTCGCCACTGCAACTGCTCGCCGAGATCAACCTGGAGCGCATCCTCGCCACGCTGCGCGAGGCCAAGCCGAGGATCGTGGTCATCGACTCGATCCAGACCGTGTATTCGGAAGCCCTGCAGTCGGCGCCCGGATCGGTGGCTCAGGTGCGCGAGTGTGCCGCCCAGCTCACGCGCTACGCCAAGCAAAGCGGCACCACGCTGATCGTGGTCGGCCACGTCACCAAGGACGGGACGCTGGCCGGCCCGCGCGTGCTGGAGCACATCGTCGACACCGTGCTGTACTTCGAAGGCGACACCCATTCCAGTTTCCGCCTCGTGCGTGCGTTCAAGAACCGCTTCGGCGCGGTGAACGAACTGGGGGTGTTCGCCATGACCGACCGGGGGCTGAAAGGGGTGAACAATCCGTCGGCCATTTTCCTGTCGCAGCACGCACAGCAAGTGTCCGGCAGTTGCGTGCTCGTCACTCAGGAAGGCACCCGGCCGTTGCTGGTGGAAGTACAGGCCCTGGTGGACAGCGCCCACAGCCCCAATCCACGGCGCCTGTCCGTGGGCCTGGAGCAGAATCGCCTGGCCATGCTGCTCGCCGTCGCCCACCGGCACGCCGGTGTGGCCTGTTTCGACCAGGACGTGTTCGTCAACGCGGTCGGCGGCGTGAAGATATCCGAACCCGCCGCCGACCTGGCGGTGCTGCTCGCCATCGTTTCCTCCCTGCGCAGCCGGCCGCTGCCGCGCGAACTGGCCGTGTTCGGCGAAGTAGGGCTCGCCGGCGAGATCCGCCCCGCGCCCCGCGGCCAGGAGCGCCTCAAGGAGGCCGCCAAGCTGGGCTTTTCGGTGGCCATCATCCCCAAGGCCAACGCGCCGAAGCAGACCGTTTCCGGCATGCGCGTCATCGCCGTGGACCGCATCGAGGAAGCCCTGGACCGGGTGCGCGAACTGGAAGGCTGATCGATGGCCCCGGTTGGCGGGGCATTCCATGCTCCATGACGAACGCAACGGTGCTATCGTTGCCGAGTCCATGCCGGAGACATGAATGAAACGCCTGATCCCTCTGCTGACAGCAATCCTGGCGACCGCTGCCGATGCCCAGGTCTACAAGTGCAAGATCGAAGAGCGCACGGTTTACCAGGAGATGCCTTGCGAGCGCCCGGAGCAGTCGCATCGGATCGAGGAGCGCATGACGGTGGTCGAACCGTACCCTCAACGCGCCGCCCGTCCGCCATCTCGCACGGCAGCGGCCCCTCAGGCGGAAACGGCCGCGCCTGTTGCCGACAGCGAACATCCATCCTGCCAGCCATTGCGCGACCGCATCAGAAGCATCGATGTGAGCGCACGCCATCGTTCGACGCAGCGCCTCAAGGAGCAGCGCTGGGCAACCAAGCAGAAGCTTGCCGAACTGGGCTGCTCGGAGATGGGTCCGCGCTGAAGGAGGATATCCATACCGTACAGTGCGGCTCAAAGTTTACATAATACAAATTATGGCGATTACGGAGATCGCCGCGGTGACGATCATCACCGGAAACCAGTCAGCGTTCGCTCGTTCTTCGCTGGCTCAAGCTTTGCACAGGTGCTCGAGCACACAGCGCACGCGGATCATCGCTTCCTGCAGCACCAGCTCGATGCTGTCGAACTGGATGGCGTGTTCGCTGGCTGAGCGCCCGGCCGCGTAGTTGGCAACGACGCTAAGGGCCGCGTACGGCAGTTCCAGTTCGCGCGCTAGCGCCGCTTCCGGCATGCCGGTCATGCCGACCAGGTCGGCGCCGTCGCGCTCCAGGCGGTTGATCTCGGCGGCGGTCTCCAGGCGCGGGCCCTGGGTGGCGGCATAGACGCCGCCGTCGAAGACATGCTCCCCGGCCGCGGCCGCCGCGGCGAGCAGGCGCTGGCGCAGCTTGGCGTCGTAGGGTTCGGTGAAATCGATGTGGCGCACGGATTCTTCGGCGCCTTCGAAGAAGGTGGACTTGCGGCCCCAGGTGTAGTCGATGATCTGGTGCGGGATGACCAGCGTTCCGGGGGCGAAATCCGTGCGGATGCCGCCCACCGAGGCCACGGACACCACTGCGGATGCCTTGACCTGCTTGAGCGCCCACAGGTTGGCGCGGTAATTGACCTGGTGTGGCGGAATGGTGTGCCCGTAGCCGTGGCGCGCCAGGAAAACCACGGGCGTGCAGCTCAGTTCACCGAAGGTCAGCGCACCGGACGGCTCGCCATAAGGGGTGCGGACGACCTCCCGGTGGGTGATCTCCAGGGTGGACAACTGGGTGAGCCCGCTGCCGCCGATGATTGCCAGCATTTTCCGCCTTTCTCCGTTGCAAAGCCGCGCCGATTCTAGCACGCGGCCGAGCGCCTTCCCGGACGCCCACGGTGGCGGCCGCCCTGCTCCGCAGATTCCGATGCTGCGCCGCCGCAGGGCGTGTTAGAATCCGCGCCTTTTCAAAGACTTCCGCCCCATCCATGTCCCGCGCTATCCGCAACATCGCCATCATCGCCCACGTCGACCACGGCAAGACCACCCTCGTCGACCAGCTCCTGCGCCAATCCGGCACTTTCCGCGAGAACCAGCAGGTCGACGAACGGGTCATGGACTCGAACGACCTGGAGCGTGAGCGCGGCATCACCATCCTCGCCAAGAACTGTGCGATCCAGTACGGCGACACCCACATCAACATCGTGGACACCCCGGGACACGCCGACTTCGGCGGCGAGGTCGAGCGCGTGCTGTCCATGGTGGACGGCGTGCTGCTGCTGGTGGACGCGGTGGAAGGCCCCATGCCCCAGACCCGCTTCGTGACCCGCAAGGCGCTGGCCCAGGGCCTCAAGCCCATCGTGGTGATCAACAAGATCGACCGTCCGGGCGCCCGTCCCGACTGGGTCATCAACCACACCTTCGATCTGTTCGACAAGCTCGGCGCCACCGAGGAGCAGCTCGACTTCCCGGTGATCTACGCCTCCGGCCTGAACGGCTTCGCAGTGGAGAACATCGACGACGAGCGCAAGGACATGCGCCCGCTGTTCGAGGCCATCCTGCGCCACGTGCCGCCGCCGGAAGTGGATGCCGAGGGTCCGCTGCAGTTGCAGGTCTGTTCGCTGGATTACTCCACCTATATGGGCCAGCTCGGCATCGGCCGCATCAAGCGCGGCCGCATCCGCCCCAACCAGGAGGTGGTCGCCCTGTACGGCGACGAGAACCGCGGCAAGGGCAAGGTCAGCCAGATCCTCACCTTCAAGGGCCTGGAACGCAGTCCGGCGGACGTGGCCGAAGCCGGCGACATCGTGCTGGTGGCGGGCATCCAGCAGGTGAACATCGGCGTCACCCTGTGCGACCCGGACAATCTCGACGCCCTGCCCCCCATCGCCGTGGACGAACCCACGCTGACCATGAACTTCATGGTCAACTCCTCGCCGCTGGCCGGCCGTGAAGGCAAGTACGTCACCAGCCGCCAGATCCGCGAGCGGCTGGAAAAGGAACTGCTGAAGAACGTGGCCCTGCGCGTGAATTTCACCGAGGACGCCGACGTGTTCGAAGTCTCCGGCCGTGGCGAACTGCACCTCACCATCCTGCTGGAAAACATGCGCCGCGAGGGCTACGAGCTGGCGGTGGGCCGCCCGCGCGTGGTGTTCAAGGACATCGACGGCGTCAAGAGCGAGCCCTACGAGATGCTCACCGTGGACGTGGAGGAAGAACACCAGGGCGGCGTCATGGAAGAACTCGGCCGCCGCCGTGGCGAGCTGCAGGACATGCAATCGGACGGCAAAGGCCGGGTGCGCCTGGAATACCGCATTCCGGCGCGCGGCCTGATCGGTTTCCAGGGTGAATTCCTGACGCTCACGCGCGGTACCGGCCTCGCCAGCCACGTGTTCGACGACTACGGCCCGGTGGGCGGTGCCATGGGCGAACGGCGCAACGGCGTGCTGATCTCCCAGAACGACGGCGATGCGGTGGCCTACGCCCTGTGGAACCTGCAGGACCGCGGACGCATGTTCGTGAACCCGGGCGACAAGCTCTACGAGGGCATGATCATCGGCATCCACTCGCGGGACAACGACCTGGTGGTGAACCCGATCAAGGGCAAGCAGCTCACCAACGTGCGCGCATCCGGCAAGGACGAGGCCATCAACCTGACCCCGCCCATCCAGCTCACGCTGGAATCCGCCATCGAGTTCATCGCCGACGACGAACTGGTGGAGATCACCCCGCAGTCCATCCGCCTACGCAAACGTCACCTCAAAGAGCACGAGCGCAAGCGTGCGGCGAAGGCCGACGCGGCCTGAGCGCCCTGCTCCATCGCAGAAAAATGGCGTCCCGCGGGACGCCATTTTTTCGCCACTACCACTCGGAATTCAGCCCCGGCTGGCCAGCCAGGCACCGAATTCCTCGGCCACCTCCGGGTGGCGCAGGGCCAGTTCCACGGTGGCCTTCAGGTAGCCCAGCTTGGAGCCGCAGTCGTAGCGCACGCCGTCGTACTGGTAGGACAGCACCGCCTCTTCCTTGAGCAGGGAGGCGATGGCGTCCGTGAGCTGCAGTTCGCCGCCGGCGCCGGGCTTGAGGGCGCGGATGTGGTCGAAGATGCGCGGGGTGAGGATGTAGCGGCCGACCACCGCCTGGGTGGTGGGCGCTTCCTCGGGCTTGGGTTTCTCGACGATGCCCGTCATGCGCTGGACGTTGCCGCCCTCGCCTTCGGTGCTGACGATGCCGTAACTGCGGGTATCCTCGCGCGGCACGTTCATGGTGCCCAGCACGGAGCAGCGGTGGTAGTTGTACACGTCCACCATCTGCTTCATCACCGGCGTGCTGCCCGGGTTGTCCAGCAAGTCGTCGGCGAGCATCACCGCAAAAGCCTCGTCGCCGATCACCGGCGCCGCGCACAGCACCGCGTGGCCCAGGCCGAGGGCTTCGGACTGGCGGATGTAGATGCAGTTGACGCCCTTGGGCACGGTCTTGCGCACCAACTCCAGCATGTCCTTCTTGCCGCGCGCCTCCAACTCCGTTTCCAGTTCGTAGGCCTTGTCGAAGTGGTCCTCGATGGAGCGCTTGGTGCGGCCGGTGATGAAGATCAGGTCGGTGACGCCGGCGGCCACCGCCTCCTCCACCGCGTACTGGATCAGTGGCTTGTCCACGATGGGCAGCATCTCCTTGGGGCTGGCCTTGGTGGCGGGCAGAAAGCGCGTGCCCATGCCGGCGACCGGAAAGACCGCCTTGGTTACCTTCTTCATAACGAGAGTTCTCCTTGTTGTGGCGCCGCTTCGCCCGCCGTTGCCAGCAGGCGCCGCAGCCCGTCCTCATCCAGAATGGCGACGCCCAGCTCCTGCGCCTTGTCGAGCTTGGAGCCCGCCTCGGCGCCGGCCACCACGTAATCGGTCTTTTTCGACACCGAACCGCTGACCTTGCCGCCCGCCGCCTCGATCAGCGCCTTGGCGGCCTCCCGGCTCAGGCCGGGCAGCGTGCCGGTGAGCACGAAGGTGCGGCCGTCCAGCGCCCCTCCCCCCCTCGCCTCTCCGGCGCCTTCCTCGGCGCCGATGCGGATGCCCAGCCGCGCGCACTCGGCGAACAAGGCGCGCGCCGCGTCGCTGCGCAGGCGTTGCAGGGCGGCCTGGGCCTGGTCGGTACCGATGCCGGCCTCGTCCGCCAGCCGGCCCGCGCTGTAGGCGGGGTCGAGCAGGGTTTCCAGCGTCGGATGACAGGCGGCGACGCGCCCTTCCCCGGTTTTGCCGAGGCGGTCGCTCTTTTGCACCACGGTGCCGTGATGGGGGTCGATCTCGATGGGCTTCAGCACCGCCAGCACCGCTTCCGGCGCCAGCCGCACCGGCGCGCGCGCAGCGGTCGGCGGCTCGATGCCGTATTCCGGGTCGAGCAACTGGGCCAGCACTTCGCGGTTGTGCTCCGCCGCGAAGAAGGCGTGGATGGCGCGCGCGGTCAGCAGTCCCACGTCGGGCACCAGCAGCAGGCTGGGCAGCGTGGCCTGCTGCAGTGCGTCCAGGCTGCCGTAGAAGCGCGCCAGCGCCTTGGCGGTGGTTTCGCCGATGCCGGGAATGCCGATGGCGAAGATCAGCCGTTCCAGCGATACCCCGCGGCTGGCCTGGATCATCGCCAGCAGCTTGGCCGACGAGGTTTCGCCCATGCGCTCCATGTCGATCAGGTCGGCCATGCCCAGGCGGTACAGGTCCGCCGGGTTGCGCGCCCGGCCCCGGTCCACGAGTTGCTCGACCAGCTTGTCGCCCAGCCCCTCGATGTACACCGCGCGGCGGCTGGCGAAATGGATGATGGCCTGCTTGCGCTGCGCGCCGCAGGACAGGCCGCCGGAACAGCGCAACACCGCGTCGTCGGCGCTGATCTTGACCGCCTGGGCGCCGCACACCGGACAGTTTTCGGGCATGCCGAAGGGCTGCAGGCCGGGGGGGCGCCGTTCCAGCACCGGGCCGACCACCTCGGGGATCACGTCTCCCGCCCGGCGCACGATCACGAGATCGCCCACGCGCACGTCCTTGCGCTCGATCTCGTCCTGGTTGTGCAGGGTGGCGTTGGTGACCGTCACCCCGCCGACGAATACCGGCTCCAGCCGCGCCACCGGGGTCAGCGCGCCGGTGCGGCCGACCTGCACCTCGATGGCGAGCAGGCGGGTGATCTCTTCCTGGGCCGGATACTTGTGGGCCACGGCCCAGCGCGGCTCGCGGGTGACGAAGCCGAGCTGGCGCTGCAGGTCGGCATGATTGACCTTGTAAACCACGCCGTCGATGTCGTAGGGCAGTTCGCCGCGCAGCGCGGCGATGCGCGCGTGGAAGGCGATGAGGCCGTCCGGGCCGGAGGACACGGTGCGGTGTTCGCACACCGGCACGCCGAACCCGGCAAAGCGTTCCAGCAACCCGGCCTGGGTGTCCGGCACTTCGAAGCCCTGGTCGTACTCGCCGATGCCGTAAGCGAAAAAGGACAGGGGGCGCCGCGCGGCGATCTTGGGGTCGAGCTGGCGGACCGCGCCGGCCGCGGCATTGCGCGGATTGACGAAGACCTTTTCGCCCGCTGCGCGCTGGCGTTCGTTGAGGGCCTCGAAATCGTCGCGCCGCATGTAGATTTCGCCGCGGATTTCCAATATGGCCGGGGCTGCGCCGGCAAGCTGCAGCGGAATCTGGCGGATGGTGCGCACGTTGTGGGTGACGTCTTCGCCCGTTTCCCCGTCGCCGCGGGTTGCAGCGCGCACCAGCACGCCGTTCTCGTAGCGCAGGCTCATCGCCAGGCCGTCGAATTTCAGTTCGCCGAAATACTCCACCGGCGGGTCGGCCGGTTCCAGGCCGAGGGCGTTGCGCACGCGCGCGTCGAAATTGCGCACGCCCTGCGCGGTGGTGTCGGTTTCGGTACGGATGGAGAGCATGGGCACCGCATGGCGCACCGGCACCAGTTCCGGCAGCGGGGCGCCCCCTACCCGCTTGGTAGGCGAATCGGGCGTGGCCAGTTCGGGATGGGCCGCTTCCAGCGCTTCGAGTTCGCGGAACAGGCGGTCGTACTCGGCGTCCGGGATGGTGGGCGCATCGAGCACGTAATAGGCATGGTCGTGGCGGCGGATTTCCGCGCGCAGCCAGGCGGCGCGCCCGGCGGGGTCCTGCGGTGCTGCCATCATGCGGCGAACAGGCGGCGGGCGAGCACGCTGCCGGCGGGGATTTCGCTGCCGGCCATGCGGTCGTGGAACTGGGCGATCTGGGAGCGGATCAGCGCGGCCGCTTCGGTGCCGAGGGGATGGCGGTTGTCGTCCACCACGCTGCCCTGCAGGGTGTCGGCCAACTGGCGGGCGAACTGCATCATGCGGTCGAAGGCCTGCGCGCCATTGGCCACGCGCGGCACGTCGATCACCAGCGTGATGCCGTTGGTCTGCAGCGTGCGCAGGTTCTCCGCGGTAAACAGGGCCGGCTCCAGATTGCCGAGGGAGTACAGCGTGTTGCCGTCGTCGTCACGCGCATGGAAGCTGCCGTCGTCCTCCAGCGCCAGGCCCTGGGCCTCGGCCAAGCCGCGCAGTTTGGTGCCGGGGAAGGGCTGGCCGGTGCTCACCACGTTGATGCCGATCTGCACGTCCAGGTCGGCGCAGAAGCGGTCCAGGTCAGTGGCCGCGCTCAGCGTTTCGGCGCGCGCCGGCAGCGCGGCCGGCACGGCGAGGAACTGGTCGGCGATGCGCTGCACGCCGCCGGAGAAGCGCGCGAAATCGGCCTCGCCGATGGGGCCGCGGCGGTCCACGAGCTGCATGGCGACGCAGAACCAGTGGTAGCTGCCGGCGCTGTGGGCGGTGAGCGGGCGCCACAGATTCTGGGCATCGTCGAAGGCGAACCAGCGCACCGGCTTGGCGATGCCGTCTAGCTGTTCGCGCTGCACGCTCCACAGGCGGGAGACGTCCAGCGGCTCGATGGATTCGATGCGCACGATGCAGTCCACGCGTTCGTCGAGGACGTCAGGCGCCTCGGGCGAGGCGCGGCGGGACGAGGGTTCGCTGACCGCACGGGGCGCGGCGGGCTGGGGTTCGTCCTCGAACTCCTCGGCATCGCGCAGCGCCTCCGCGAAAGTCGGTTCGCGCCTGTCGTCGCCCGGGTCGTCCTCGCCTTCGCGCGGTTCGAGCAGCACGTCGCGGTGATCCGATTTGAAGGCCTGTTCGGCGTGGCGGCGGTGCTTGCGCTCCTGCCATTTGTTGTAGGCGATGATCAGCACCACCAGTGCGGCGCCTGCTGCTATCAGTCCGATCTGCAGTTCGCTGTCCATATGTCTTCCTGTCCGGGAGGTCGCCCGGGCGGCGCCCTCCTTCTACCTCATTCGGCGTCGTTCGCCTGTTTCAGGCTGTGACGGTCTCCGCCAGCCGCAGCGCTTCCTCGATATCCACTTCCACCACCCGCGAAGCGCCCTGTTCCTGCATGGTCACGCCCACGAGCTGCTGCGCGATCTCCATCGTGATCTTGCTGTGGGTGATGAAGATGAACTGCGTCTGGGATGACATGCGTTTCACCATGCGGCCGTATCGCTCGGTGTTGGTATCGTCCAACGGGGCATCCACCTCGTCAAGCATGCAGAATGGCGCCGGATTGAGCTGGAACATGGAGAACACCAGCGCGATCGCGGTGAGCGCCTTCTCCCCGCCGGAAAGCAGGTGGATGGAGCTGTTCTTCTTGCCCGGCGGCTGGGCCACGATCTGGATGCCGGCATCGAGGATCTCCTCGCCGGTCAGATCCAGCCGCGCCTGGCCGCCGCCGAAAAGCTGCGGGAACAGCGTGCCGAAATGCCCGTTGACGGTGTCGTAGGTGGCCTGCAGTTGCTCGCGGGTTTCCCGGTCGATGCGGCGGATGGCGTCTTCCAGGGTTTCGATGGCCTGGTTGAGGTCATCGGACTGGGCGTCGAGATACCCCTTGCGCTCTTCCGCGCTCTTGAGTTCGTCCAGCGCCGCGAGGTTGACCGCGCCCAGTTCCGCGATCTCCCGCGCCAACCGGCCCACTTCGCGCTGCAGCGAGGTTTCGCGCAGATCATCCGTGAGCAGGGGCGCGAGCGCCGCCTCGTCGGCATCGGCCTCCCGCAGGCGTTCGTCGAACTGGGCGGTGGCCAGTTCCGCGGCCTGCACCGCCAGGCGCAGCTCCGCAACCTTCTCGCGTATCGGCGCACTTTCCTGCTCGGTGCGTAGGCGCATCTCCTCGAGCTGCTTGAGCTGGGCCGCGGCCTGCTCCAGTGCGTCGCGGCGGGCGGCGAGCGCGGCCTCGCGGCTGGCGCGCAGGGCCAGCGCTTCCTGCAGCGCGTCGCGGCTGCGGGCGGTGTCGGTGGCTTCCAGTTCCTGGCGCCGGGCGTCGTGCTCGGCGCGGATGCGTTCGAGCTGTTCGGCGGCCAGTTGCAGGTTGCGCGCGATGTCCTCCAGCTTGCCGGCGCATTCCCGTTCGGAGAAGCGCGCTTCCTGCAGTTCGCGGGCGGTGGCCTGTTCCAGCGCGCGGGTGTTGCGCAGGGTCTGGTCGCGTTCTTCCAGCACTTCCGCGGCGGCGTCCAGGCGCTGGTGCTGCAGTTCGGCCAGTTCCGCGGCGCGGCCGTATTCCAGGTCGGCGCGGGCCAGATGCTCCCGTTCGGTTTCCTCCTGGCGGGCGAGGTCGGCCAGGTCGCGGTCGATCTGCTGACGGCGTTCCAGCGCGCGGCTGCGGGCCTGGGTGAGCTTGAGCAGTTCCACCTGCTCGCCGTGGGCCTGGTTCTGCAGCGCCTGGATGTCGCGCCGCAGGGCGTTGGCGCGTTCCTGCAGTTCGTGGGCGCGGGCTTCGGCCGCCAGCAGCGCGTCGTGGGCGGCGCGGCTCTCGTCTTCCAGCGCCTGCTGCTCGGCGGCCAGGGTGTCGATCTCGCGCTGGCGCTCCATGACGCCATGGGTGCGATCGTCCGGCGTGTAATGGGCGAGGCTGTGGCGGGTGAGCAACTGGCCCGTTCGCGACACCAGGGAAACGCCCTCGCCCAGTTCGGCGTGGTGCGGCAGCCAGTCGTGCAGGCTGTCGACGGCGTAGACGCCGTGCAGCCAACTGTGCAGCGCATCCTTCAAGGCCGGATCGAGCACCTCGATGCGTTCGATGAGCGGCGCGCTGCCGGCCGGAGCGGCCGTTGCAGGCTGCGGAGTTGCGGCAACTGCGCCGAACACCAGCGCCAGCGAGGCCGGCGGCGGCTGGTCCAGCAGCGCGCGGGCGGCGTTGTCGGCGGCAAGGAGTGCGGCCAGGCGTTCGCGTAGCACCGCCTCCACCGCCGGCTCCCAGCCCTGGGCCACGCGCAGGCCGCGCCACAAGGGGGTGAGTTCCGTGAGGCCATGGCGGCGCAGCCAGTCGCCCAGTTCGCCCTGGGACTGCACGCGGGCCTGCAACTGCACCAGGGCGTCGCGTCGCGCGCGCAGTTCGGTGAGGCCGCGCTGGGTCTGGCGCTCGTGGTCCAGGGCGGCCTTGAGCGTGGCCTGGGCGTCGGGCTGGGCAGCCTGCAGGCCCTGCAGTTCCTGCTGTTGTGCCTCCAGCGCCTGCTGCAGGGTTTCGGCGCGGGCCTCCCGCTCGGCCAGCGCGGTTTCGTCCGGCCCCTGGATCGCCGCGCCCTCCTCCTCCAGGCGCACGCGGCGCTGGGTCAGCGCCTCCAGCGCCCGGCTGGCACCGGCACGGTTGGCCTCCTGCACGCGCAACTGCTGCTCGGTCTGGGCCAGTTCCCGGCGAGCGGACGACACGGTGGCGTCGGCGGCCTGGCGGGCGGATTCGGCTTCCGGCAGTCGCTCAGCAATCTCGGCATGGCGGGCTTCGGCCTGCTCGGCGCGGATGGCGGCGTTTTCCTGCAACTCGGCCCAACGCTCGCGCTCTTCGGCCAGCGTCCCGCGGCGGGCCTGCCAGTGCTGTTCGTCGGTTTCGAGCTGGGCGATGCGCGCTTCCAGGCGCTGGCGGGCGTCGCCCAGGTGTTGCAGTTCGGCTTCCAGCCGGCTGACTTCGGCGGAGGCCGAAAACAGGTCGCCCTGGGCCTGATGCACGATCTCGGAAGCTTCGAAATGCGCTTCCCGTGCGGCCTCCACGGCGGATTCCAGTTCCTGCAGGCGGGCACTGTCGGACTCGATGCGGCGCGTGGCGTCGGCAAGCGTTTCCCGCAGGCGGCCCTGCTCGGCGCGCGCCTCGTTGCGCTTCAGCAGCCACAGCAGTTGCTGGCGCTCCACGTGGGCGGCGTTGAGCGCGCGGTAGCGCTCGGCCACCTCGGCCTGGGTGCGCAGGCGCTCGATGCGCTCGCCCAGTTCCATGCGGATGTCTTCCAGGCGGATCAGGTTGTCGCGGGCGTCGGCCAGCCGCCCTTCGGTTTCCTTGCGCCGCTCCCGGTACTTGGTGACGCCCGCGGCCTCTTCGAGGAAGCCGCGCACTTCCTCGGGGCGGGCCTCGATGATGCGCGAGATCATGCCCTGCTCGATGATGGCGTAGGCGCGTGGCCCCAGGCCGGTGCCGAGGAAGAGGTCGATCACGTCCTTGCGGCGCACATGGACGTTGTTGATGTAGTAAGTGGATTCGCCGGTACGCTCCAGCACGCGCTTGACGGAAATCTCCGCATAGCGCGACCACTGCCCCGCGGCCTTGCCCTCGTTGTTGTCGAACACCAGCTCCACGCTGGCGCGCGACACCGGCTTGCGGGTCGTAGAGCCGTTGAAGATCACGTCCTGCATCGACTCACCGCGCAGGGCCGAGGCGCGGGTCTCGCCCAGCACCCAGCGCACCGCGTCGATGATGTTGGACTTGCCGCAACCGTTGGGACCGACCACGCCCACCAGGTTGCCGGGGGTGAGCACCGTGGTGGGGTCGACGAAGGTCTTGAAACCGGAGAGTTTGAGCTTGGAAAGACGCACGTCGGGACGGTTCGGTTTCGGCCAGTCTGCGAGGGGCGCCGGGCTTCGGCGCGAAGCGCGCCATGATAACATCTTCGCCCTTCGAGCCCGCGTGGCTCCGTGTGTCGGCGCCGTGCCGTACCAGGCGTCCGGGCCGTTCTTCGAAGCGACGACCGCCGTGAATCCGAACCTCTCCCGCCTCCAGTCCTACCCTTTCGAGAAGTTGCGCGCCCTGTTCGAGGGGCTGACCGCCCCCGCCGGCCTGAAACCGATCCGGCTCTCCATCGGCGAGCCGCAGCACCCCACCCCGCCCTTCATCCGCCAGGCCCTGGCCGACAACCTGGACGGGCTCTCCACCTACCCCACCACTCAGGGTACGGAGGCATTGCGCGGGGCCATCGCCGGCTGGCTGATGCGCCGCTACAAGCTGCCGGCGGTCGATGCCGCCACCCACGTGCTGCCGGTCAACGGTTCCCGCGAAGCCCTGTTCGCCTTCGCCCAGTGCGTGGTGGACGGCAGCCGGCCGGGCGCGAAGGTGATCTCGCCCAATCCCTTCTACCAGATCTACGAAGGCGCGGCCCTGCTCGCCGGGGCGGAGCCGGTGTTCCTCAACAACACCGCGGCCGCGGACCACTTCGGCCCGAATTTCGACTCCCTGCCGGAATCCGTGTGGCGGGACGTGCAACTGGTGTACGTGTGCTCGCCGGGCAACCCCACCGGCCGCGTGCTGGGCCTGGACGAGTGGCGGGACCTGTTCGAGCGTTCCGACCGCCACGGCTTCGTCATCGCCGCCGACGAGTGCTATTCGGAGATCTACTTCGACGAGGCCGCCCCGCCCCTGGGTGCGCTGGAAGCCGCCCACCGCCTGGGTCGCGGCGATTTCCGCAACCTCGTCAGCTTCTCCAGCCTGTCCAAGCGTTCCAACGTGCCGGGCATGCGCTCCGGCTTCGTCGCCGGCGACGCGGCGGTGCTGAAGGCTTTCCTGAGCTACCGCACCTACCACGGCTGCGCCATGAGCCCGGCGGTGCAGGCGGCCTCCGTCGCGGCCTGGTCGGACGAGGCCCACGTGCAGGAAAACCGCCGCCTGTACCGGGAGAAGTTCGACCGCATCGAGCCCCTGCTCGCCCCCTGGCTGGGCATCCAGCGCCCGGATGCCGGCTTCTACTTCTGGGCATGCACACCGCTTCCCGACACCGAGTTCGCCCGCCGCCTGCAGGCTGAATATAATGTGACGGTCCTGCCGGGCAGCTTCCTCGCCCGCGAGGCGCACGGCATCAACCCCGGCGCCGATTACGTGCGCATCGCGCTGGTGGCCGAGCCGGGCGAATGCCTGGAAGCCGCCGAGCGCATCGCCGCCTTCTGTCAAAAACTCTGAAACACGGAAATCCCCCATGCAAGCACTGCAAAAGATCATCGACGACGCCTTCGAGAACCGCGCCAGCCTGTCGCCCGCCGCCGCCCCTGCCGAGGTGCGCGACGCGGTCACCCGAGTGATCGCCGGCCTGGACGCCGGCACGCTGCGCGTAGCGGAAAAGAAGGACGGCCAGTGGGTGGTCAACCAGTGGATCAAGAAGGCGGTGCTGATCTCCTTCCGCCTGCGGGACAACGAAGTCATCCCCGCCGGCGGCCTCAACTTCTTCGACAAGGTGCCGACCAAGTTCGGCGACTACACGCCGGAGCAGTTCCAGCAAGGCGGCTTCCGCGTGGTGCCGCCGGCCGTAGCGCGCAAGGGCAGCTACATCGCGAAGAACGTGGTGTTGATGCCCTCCTACGTGAACATCGGCGCCTACGTGGATGAAGGCACCATGGTGGACACCTGGGCCACGGTCGGTTCCTGCGCCCAGATCGGCAAGAACGTGCATCTGTCCGGCGGCGTGGGCATCGGCGGCGTGTTGGAGCCGGTGCAGGCCGGCCCGGTCATCATCGAGGACAACGTTTTCGTGGGCGCCCGTTCCGAGATCGTCGAAGGTGTGGTCATCGAGGAAAACGCCGTGCTCTCGATGGGCGTATACATCGGCCAGAGCACCAAGATCTACGACCGCGAAACGGGTGCGATCACGTACGGCCGCGTGCCCGCCGGCGCCGTCGTGGTGCCGGGCAGCCTGCCTTCGGCCGACGGCAGGTACAGCCTGTACTGCGCGGTGATCGTGAAGAAGGTGGACGCCCAGACCCGCGCCAAGACCGGCATCAACGAACTGCTGCGCGGCGCCTGAGCGCACTGCCCACGTCCGCGCGAAGCTTCCCCCTGCCCGATTCCCCCTGGAGCGCACCCTGATGATGTTCGACAAGCTCTTCCAGTTGATGGCCGACAAGAAGGCCTCCGACATCTTCATCTCGGCCGGCGCGCCGATCCACATCAAGATCCAGGGGCACACCATGCCGATCAACCAGCAGGTCATGGAACCGCCCATGATCAAGCGGATGATCTACGAGATGATGAGCCCCGAGCAGATCGAGCTCTTCGAGCACGACAAGGAGCTCAACCTCTCCTTCGGCCGGCGCGATCTGGGCAACTTCCGCGTCAACGTGTTCTGGCAGCGCAACAGCGTCGGCATCGTGGTGCGCTACATCCAGGGCGACATCCCGACCCTGGACGAACTGCAGTTGCCGACCTCGCTGGCCGACGTGGTGATGGAAAAGCGCGGGCTGATCCTGGTGGTGGGCGCCACCGGCTCGGGCAAGTCCACCACGCTGGCGTCCATGATCGACCACCGCAACCGCAATAAGTCCGGCCACATCCTCACCGTCGAAGACCCGATCGAGTACCTGTTCAAGCACCGCAAGTCGGTGGTGAACCAGCGCGAGGTCGGCATCGACACCCATAGCTGGCACGAGGCCCTGCGCAACGCCATGCGCCAGGCGCCGGACTGCATCCTGATCGGCGAAATCCGCGACCGGGAGACCATGCAGGCCGCGCTGGCCTACTCCCAGACCGGCCATCTGTGCCTGGCCACGCTGCACGCCAACAACGCCTACCATGCTCTGAACCGCATCGTTAACTTCTTCCCGCTGGAAAACCGTCCGCTCCTCTACCTCGACCTGGCGGTGGCGCTCAAATGCATCATCTCCCAGCGCCTGGTGCGCAAGCCCGACGGCAACCGCCTGCCCGCGGTGGAGATGCTGATGAACACCCGCCACGTGGCCGAGCTGATCGAACGGGGCGACCTCAACGAGGTGAAGGAAGCCATGGAACAGAGCCTGGCGCCGGGGTCGCAGACCTTCGAGCAGGACCTGTTCCGCCTCTTCCACAGCAAGATCATCACCCTGGACGAAGCGCTGGCGAACGCCGATTCACCCACTAACCTGCACTGGCTGATCAACAACGGCCAACTGGTCGAGGCGCCCAAGGACCAAGGCGGCAGCAAGAACACGCCCATCATCGATTTCGAACGCACGCAGCCGGACGGCACCTCCTTCCGCGAATTCACGCTGCACATGGACGACGAGCCCGCCACCTGACCGCCGGCCGCCCGCCAACACCACAACAACGGCCACATGACCCCCACCCCCGATTCCCCCACGCTGGCGCTGGCCGCCGAGCTGATCGCCCTTCCCTCTGTCACGCCGGAAGACGCCGGCTGCCTCGACCTGATTGCCGCCCGCCTGGCGCCGCTGGGCTTCCGCCTGGAGCGCATCGACAGCGCCGGCGTCTCCAACCTGTGGGCGCGGCGCGGCGAGACCCGCCCGGTCCTGTGCTTCGCCGGCCACACCGACGTGGTGCCCACCGGGCCGCTGGAAGCGTGGCAAAGCCCGCCTTTCGCGCCCGCGATCCGGGACGGCTTGCTGTACGGCCGGGGCGCGGCGGACATGAAGACCTCGCTCGCCGCCTTCGTCACCGCCATCGAGGCCTTCGTCGCCGCCCATCCGGACCATACCGGCTCCATCGCTCTGCTGCTCACCTCGGACGAGGAAGGCGTGGCCACCGACGGCACGGTCAAGGTGGTGGAAGCCCTGGCCGCCCGCGGCGAACGGCTGGACTGGTGCGTGGTGGGCGAACCGACCTCGGTGAATGCGCTGGGCGACATGATCAAGAACGGCCGCCGCGGTTCGCTCTCCGGCACGCTGCGGGTCAAGGGCGTGCAGGGCCACGTGGCCTATCCGCACCTGGCCCGCAATCCGGTGCATCAGCTCGCGCCGGCGCTGGCGGAACTGGCGGCCATGCGCTGGGACGAGGGCAACGAGTTCTTCCCGCCCACCACCTGGCAGGTCTCCAACATCCGCGCCGGCACCGGCGCCACCAACATCATTCCCGGTGAATGCGAGGTGCTGTTCAACTTCCGCTTCGCTTCGGTGAGCACCGCCGAATCCCTCCAGGCCCGCACCCACGAAGTGCTGGACCGCCACGGTCTGGAATACGAACTGGACTGGCATCTGTCCGGCAAGCCCTTCATCACCGGGCGCGGGCGCCTGGTCGCCGCGTTGAGCGAGGCGATCCGCGCCACGACCGGGGTGGAGACGGAACTCTCCACCACCGGCGGCACCTCCGACGGGCGCTTCATCGCCGACATCTGCGCCGAAGTGGTCGAATGCGGGCCGGTCAACGCCAGCATCCACAAGGTGAACGAATGCGTCGCCGTCGACGCGGTCGAGCCCCTGTCCGCCATCTACCGCCGCACGCTGGAAAACCTGCTGCTGGCCGAAACGAACTGAGCACGCGATGAGCCACGAACACGAGCACGATCATGATCACGAACATGAACACGAATTCGGCCCGCTGGCCGAGCTGGTCACCGTGCGCGACTGGATCCGCTATGCGGTGACCCGCTTCAACCGCGGCAAGGTGTTCTTCGGCCATGGCTGCGTGGACGCCTACGACGAGGCGGTGTGGCTGGTGCTGGCCAGCCTCGATCTGCCCCTCGACCGCCTCGACCCCTTCCTCGATGCCTGCATTACTTCGGAGGAGCGTGAGGAAATCTTCACCCGCATCGCACGCCGGGTGGACGAACGGGTGCCGACGGCCTATCTGGTGAATGAAGCGTGGCTGGGCGACTTCCGCTTCTACGTGGACGAACGCGTGATCGTGCCGCGCTCCTTCTTCGCGGAACTGCTGGAAGACGGCCTGGCGCCGTGGGTGGAGGACCCGGAGGCGGTGGGCAGCGCGCTGGACCTGTGCACCGGCTCGGGCTGCCTGGCGATCCTGATGGCGCACGCCTATCCGCACGCCGACATCGTCGCGGCGGACCTGTCCGGCGACGCGCTGGAAGTGGCTGCGCGGAACGTGGCGGACTACGGGCTGGAGGGGCGCATCGAACTGGTGAAGAGCGACGTGTTCGACGGCCTGGGCGGACGGCGCTTCGACCTGATCGTGAGCAATCCGCCCTACGTCACCGCCGAAGCCGTCGCCGCCCTGCCGCCGGAATACCTGCACGAGCCGCGGATGGCGCTGGGCTCGGGTGATGACGGGCTGGACGTGGTGCGCCGGCTGCTGGCGGATGCGGGTAAACACCTCAACCCCGGCGGAATCCTTGCCGTAGAAGTGGGTCATAACCGCCACATCGTAGAACAAGCCTTCCCGGATCTGCCGCTGATCTGGTTATCGACACGGGGAAGCGACGATACGGTCTTCGTGCTGCGCCGCGAGGATCTGCCCCAGGAGAGCTGATAAATGGCCATCGAGCGCCCCATTCTGCTGGTCGAGGACAATCCCGACGACGAGGCGCTCACGCTGCGCGCATTCAGCAAGAACAGGATCGTCAATCCGGTAGTGGTGGCGCGCGACGGGGTAGAGGCGATCGACTATCTGTTCGCCACCGGCAGCCATGCCGGGCGCGACGTTTCGGTGATGCCGGCGGTGATCCTGCTGGACCTGAAGCTGCCCCGCATCGACGGTCTGGAGGTGCTGCGCCGCATCCGCGCGGACGAGCGCACGGCGCTGCTGCCGGTGGTGGTGCTGACCACCTCGCGGGAAATCCAGGACATCCGCGAGGCCTACCGGCTGGGAGCCAACAGCTACATCCGCAAGCCGGTGGATTTCGAGCGCTTCATCCAGACCGTGAGCCAGTTGGGCGTGTATTGGCTGTCCCTCAACGAGGCGGCCGACGCCCCGGGGAACAACCACTACTGAGCGTCGCCGAGCAGCCGCTCGATGTCCGCAGCGATGTCCGCCGGCGGGGTGTTTGGCGCGTAGCGCTGTACCACCTTGCCGGCGCGGTCCGCCAGGAACTTGGTGAAATTCCACTTGATGGCCTGCGTACCCAGCACGCCCCGCGCGGCCTCGCGCAGATGGACGTACAGCGGATGGGCCTCGGGGCCGTTGACCTCGATCTTCTCGCTCAACGGAAAGCTCACCGCGTAGCGGCCGCGCGTGAAGTCGGCGATGGCGCAGGCGTCGCCCGGCTCCTGCCCGCCGAACTGGTTGCACGGGCAGCCGAGCACCGAGAATCCGCGCGCCCCGTAGCGTTCGTGCAGGGCCTGGAGCCCTTCGTACTGGGGGGTGAAGCCGCATTCGCTGGCGACGTTGACGATCAGCAGCACCTGGCCGCGAAAATCCGCGAGCGGCAGCGGTGCACCGTCCAGGCGGCGCAGTTCGAAATCGTAGACCGTGGCGGCGGACATCTCAGTGCACCTCGTCGATCCACGCCTGCTGGATCGCCTCCAGGATGCGCTCGCCGCAATGCTTGGGGTCGTCGTCGAACTCGGGCAGGTCGATCACCCAGCGCATCAGGTCCACGAAGTTGATCTTCAGCGGGTCCACGTCCGGGTGGGCGTCGGCGAGCTGGAGCGCGATCTCTTCCACTTCGGTCCACTTCATCAGTGCTTGCCCTCCCGGGCCATGTTGATGGTGTAGCGCGGAATCTCGATCACCAGCGGCGTGTCGCCGACGATGGCCTGGCAGGACAGGCGCGACTGCGGCTCCAGGCCCCAGGCCTTGTCGAGCAGGTCTTCTTCCTCTTCCTCGGCCTCGCCGAGCGAATCGTAGCCTTCGCGCACGATCACGTGGCAGGTCGTGCATGCACAGGATTTCTCGCACGCGTGCTCGATCTCGATGCCGTTGGCGAGCAGGTTGTCGCAGATCGAGTCGCCCGGCTTGGCCTCGATCACCGCCCCGTCCGGGCACAGTTCCACGTGGGGCAGCACGATGATCCGGGTCATGGTTCGCTCTGGTTCACAGTTCAATTTCATCCAGCTTGTGCCCGGTCAGCGCGCTGCGCACGCTGCGGTCCATGCGCCGGGCGGCGAATTCGTCGGTGGCACGCGCCAGGGCGTCGATGCACTGCTTGATGCGGCGGTGGTCGGTGCCGTCGCAGGCCTCGCGCAGCGCCGCAAAGGCCTGGTCGATGGCCGTGCGCTCGCTCTCGTCCAGCAGGTCGCCGTCCTGCGCCAAGGCGTACTCGGTGGCTTCCATGAGCCGGTCGGCTTCCACCTGCTGCTCGCGCAGCGCGCGCGCCAGCATGTCGTCGCCGGCGTGGTCCACGCCCTCGCGCAGCATGCCGGCGATCTCGTCGTCGGTGAGCCCGTAGGACGGCTTGACCAGCACGCTGGCCTCCACGCCGGAGGACATCTCCCGCGCCGATACCGACAGCAGGCCATCGGCGTCCACCTGGAAGGTCACCCGGATGCGCGCCGCGCCCGCCACCATGGGCGGGATGCCGCGCAGCTCGAAGCGCGCCAGCGAGCGGCAGTCGCTCACCAGTTCGCGCTCGCCCTGCACCACGTGGAAGGCCATCGCGGTCTGGCCATCCTTGAAGGTCGTGAATTCCTGAGCGCGGGCGATGGGCAGCGTGGAATTGCGCGGGATGATCTTCTCGGTGAGCCCGCCCATGGTCTCTAGGCCCAGCGAGAGCGGAATCACGTCCAGCAGCAGCCAGTCGTCCTCGTCCTTGCGATTGCCGGCCAGCACATTGGCCTGGATCGCGGCGCCCAGCGCCACCACCTTGTCCGGGTCCAGGTTGGTGAGGGGTTCCTGGCCGAAGAACTCGGCCACGGAGCGCTGGATCTGCGGCATGCGGGTGGCGCCGCCCACCATCACCACGCCTTTGACGTCCTCGGGCGCGAGCCCCGCGTCGCGCAGCGCCTTGCGCATGGGCGCCAGCGTCTTCTTCACCAGGTGCGCGGTCATGTCCTCGAACTGCCGGCGGCTGACGGCGAGATTCACCTCCTCGCCGCTGGCGAGCGACACCCGGATCGGCGCCTCGTCGCTGCCGGTGAGCAGTTCCTTGACCTCCCGCGCCTTCATCTGCAGGCGGCGGGCGTCCTCGGAGGACGGCGGTTCGATGTGCGACTGGTCCAGTATCCAGCAGAACAGCCGGTGGTCGAAATCGTCGCCGCCCAGGGCCGCGTCGCCGTTGGTGGACAGCACCTCGAACACGCCGCGGGAGAGCTTGAGGATGGACAGGTCGAAGGTGCCGCCGCCCAGGTCGTAGACCGCGTAGATGCCCTCGGAGGCGTTGTCCAGGCCGTAAGCCACCGCGGCCGCGGTGGGTTCGTTGAGCAGGCGCAGCACGTTCAGCCCGGCCAGCGTGGCCGCGTCCTTGGTGGCCTGGCGCTGGGCGTCGTCGAAATAGGCCGGCACGGTGATCACCACGCCGGTCAGTTCGCCGCCCAGCGCGGCTTCGGCGCGCGCGCGCAGCACCTTGAGAATCTCCGCCGAGACTTCCACCGGGCTCTTGATGCCCTGCACGGTGCGCAGGCGCACCATGCCCGGCGCGTCCACGAAATCGTAGGGGCTGGATTCCACGTGGGTGACGTCCTTCAGCCCGCGCCCCATGAAGCGCTTGACCGAGACGATGGTATTGCGCGGGTCCACGGCCTGGGCGGCCATCGCCCCTCGGCCGACCTCCACCGTGCCGTCGGCCTTGTAATGCACCACCGACGGCAGCATGGCGCGCCCCTCCTCGTCGGCCAGGCACACCGCGATGCCGTTGCGCACGGTGGCGACCAGCGAGTTGGTGGTCCCCAGGTCTATGCCCGCGGCCAGGCGATGCCGGTGCGGCTCGGTGGACATGCCGGGTTCGGCGATTTGCAGCAGGGCCATCAGCTTTCCAGCGCCTCGAGGGCGTCGTCGATTTGGTGTTGAAGTTTTTCCAGGAACATCAAGCGGCGCACGGTCTCCGCGGCGGCTTCCAGGTCTTGGCGTTCGTCGAAGGCCTCGTGCAGCGTGGCGAGCATCTCGCGGCCGTGCTGGCGCAGGCGCTGGTGCAGGTGTTCGAGTTCTTCCACCTCGCCGGCCGTGCGCGCCTCATCCACCGCCTCGCGCCACTCCATCTGTTCCATCAGGAACTCCGGCGACATGGCGGTGTTGGTCTCCAGCGCCGGGTCGATGCCGGCCAACTCCAGCAGATACATGGCGCGGCCGAGGGGCTTCCTGAGCGTGCGGAAGCCTTCATTCACGCGCGTTGCCCACTGCATGGCGCGGCGCTTGTCGGCATCCGGGAAATGGGCGTAGCGGTCCGGGTGAACCTCGCCCTGCAGGTCGTGGAAGGCCGTTTCCAGCGCCCCCTCGTCCAGTTCGAAGCGGCGCGGCAGGCCGAACAGCGCGAAGAAATCCTGCTGCAGGTCGATGCTCATGGCGAGTCCGGTTCCCCCCGTAGCCGACTCAGACGTTGAAGCTCTCGCCGCAGCCGCAGGAGTCCTTGACGTTCGGATTGTTGAACTTGAAGCCCTCGTTGAGCCCCTCGCGCACGAAGTCGAGCTCGGTGCCGTCGATGTAGGGCAGGCTCTTCGGGTCCACGATCACCTTGACGCCGTGGCTCTCGAACACCACATCCTCGTCCTCGGTGGCGTCCACGAACTCCAGCTTGTAGGCCATGCCCGAGCAGCCGGAGGTGCGCACCCCCAGGCGGATGCCGTAGCCCTTGCCGCGCCTGGCGATGAAGTTGGCAACGTGTTTGGCGGCGCTTTCGCTCAACGTGACGGCCATGGGGGCTTTCCTCCGCTCAGAGTTCGTGCTTCTTCTTGTAGTCGGCCACTGCCGCCTTGATGGCGTCCTCCGCGAGGATGGAGCAGTGGATCTTGACCGGCGGCAGCGCCAGTTCCTCGGCGATCTGGGTGTTCTTGATCTCCAGCGCCTGGTCGATGGTCTTGCCCTTCACCCATTCGGTGACCAGCGAGCTGGAGGCGATCGCCGAACCGCAGCCGTAGGTCTTGAATCTGGCGTCCTCGATGACGCCATCCCTGCCGACCTTGATCTGCAGCTTCATCACGTCGCCACAGGCGGGCGCACCCACCATGCCGGTGGCCACGCCTTCCTCGTCCTTGGCGAACGAGCCGACGTTGCGCGGGTTTTCGTAGTGGTCCAGGACCTTTTCGCTATATGACATTTTCCTTGCTCCTGTTTCCTTGCACCCAGTGCGCGGCCCTCAGTGGGCAGCCCACTGCACGGTGTCCAGATCGACGCCTTCCTGCACCATTTCCCACAGCGGGGAGAGCTCGCGCAACTTGCCGATCTTCTGGTGCAGCAGGGCGACTGTGTAGTCGATTTCCTCTTCGGTGGTGAAGCGGCCGATGGTGAAGCGGATCGAGCTGTGCGCCAGTTCGTCGTTGCGTCCCAGCGCGCGCAGCACGTAGGACGGCTCCAGACTGGCCGAGGTGCAGGCCGAGCCGCTGGAAACGGCCACTTCCTTGACCGCCATGATCAGCGACTCGCCCTCCACGTAGGCGAAGGAAATGTTCAGGTTGTGCGGCACGCGGTGTTCCAGGTCGCCATTGACGTAGGTGGCGTCGATGTCGGAAAGCCCCTTCAGCAGCTTGTCGCGCAGCCCGCGGATGCGGGTGTTCTCCTCGGCCATCTCCTCGCGGGCGATGCGGAAGGCTTCGCCCATGCCCACGATCTGGTGGGTGGGCAGCGTGCCGGAGCGCAGGCCGCGTTCGTGGCCGCCGCCGTGCATCTGCGCTTCCAGGCGCACGCGGGGCTTCCTGCGCACGTAAAGGGCGCCGATGCCCTTGGGGCCATACATCTTGTGGGCGGAGAAGGACATCAGGTCCACCTTGAGGGTGGCAAGGTCGATGTCCACCTTGCCGGTGGCCTGGGCCGCATCCACGTGGAAGACGATGCCCTTCTCGCGGCAGATCTCGCCGATCTCGGCGATGGGCTGGATCACGCCGATCTCGTTGTTCACGAACATTACCGACACCAGGATGGTGTCCGGGCGGATCGCGGCCTTGAAGGCTTCCAGGTCGATCAGGCCGTCTTCCCGCACGTCCAGGTAGGTGGCCTCGAAACCCTGGCGCTCCAGCTCGCGCACCGTGTCGAGCACGGCCTTGTGCTCGGTCTTGACGGTGATGATGTGCTTGCCCTTGCCCTTGTAGAACTGGGCCGCGCCCTTGATCGCCAGGTTGTCCGATTCGGTGGCGCCGGAGGTCCAGATGATCTCCTTGGGGTCCGCGTTGACCAGCGCGGCGACCTGCTCGCGCGCCTCCTCCACGGCCTTTTCGGCGTCCCAGCCGTAGGCGTGCGAGCGGCTGGCGGGATTGCCGAAATGCTCGGTGAGCCACGGAATCATCTTCGCGGCCACACGCGGGTCCACCGGCGTGGTTGCCGAATAGTCGAGGTAGATGGGGAACTTGAGCATCGCGTTTCTCCGCAGGTCTTGCTTGTGTCTGTGTATCAATCTAGACCGCCATCGCGGTCAGGTTCTTCAGTTCGTCGGCCAGCCGGCCGAAGGTGGTGAGAAAGCGCGCCACGTCGTCCGTGCCGTTGTCGCGCCCGAGGCTGACGCGCACTGCGCCGCGCGCGGTCTGCGCGGGCACGCCCATCGCCAGCAGCGTGCGGGAAGGCTCCGGGTTGGCGCTGGAGCAGGCCGAGCCGCTGGCGCAGGCGAAACCCGCCCGGTCCAGCTTGGCCACCAGGGTTTCCCCGTCGATGCCGTCGGCGGCGAAGAATACGGTGTTCGGCAACCGCGGGGCAGCCGCGGAAAATACGGTGGCGCCGAAAGCCGCGAGTCCCCGTTCGAGTTCCCCGCGCAGCGTGGTCAGGCGCTGCGCCTCGGCCTCGCGCCGGGCCGCTGCCCGTTCGCAGGCGATACCAAAGCCGACGATGGCGGCGACGTTCTCGGTGCCCGAGCGCAGGCCGCGCTCCTGGCCGCCGCCGGCGATCAGCGGGGCGAGTTCCACCCGCTTGTCCAGCACCAGCGCACCGGCCCCCAGCGGGCCGCCAATCTTGTGCGCCGACACGGTCAGCGCCTGCACGCCGAGGGCGCGAAAATCCATTTCCACCTTGCCCAGCGCCTGCACGGCATCCGTGTGCAGACAGGCGCCTGCGGCACGCGCCTCCCGCGCCAGCGCGGCCACGTCCTGCAGCACGCCGGTCTCGTTGTTGGCGAGCATCACCGAGATCAGCGCCGGCCGCTCCGCGAGGACCGCCTGCCAGTCGCCGGCATCGATCCGTCCCTGGCCGTCCACCGCGATCTCGCGCCCGGTCCAGCCCTGGCGGCGCAGTTGCAATGCCGGTTCGCGCACACAGGGATGCTCAATGGCGCTCACCGCCACCACGCCCGGCTTCATCGTCGCCGCGGCACCCTTGATGAAGAGGTTGTTCGCTTCCGAGCCGCCGCTGGTGAACACTACCTCGGTGTAGTCCGCACCGACGGCCGCGGCTACGCGCGCACGGGCCTCGTCGATCGCCGCCCTCGCCTGCCGGCCGTATTCGTGGCGGCTGGAGGCATTGCCGAAACGCCCGTCCAGCCACGGCAGCATGGCCTCGCGCACCACCGGGTCGAGGGGTGTGGTGGCGTTCCAGTCGAGGTAGGTGGGGGCGAACATGCGGGCGGACCTCAGGCGGACACCGCCTCGCGCAGGGCAACCATGGCACGACGGCGCACGTCGACGATGACGTTGAGGTCCGGCTCCGGCGCCACCTCGCGGTGCACCAGCGCGGCCAGCGTCACCGATGCCAGGTACTGGTACATGCGCTTGTTGAGGTTGGTCCACAGGTCGTGGGTCAGACAGACGTGCTCGTCCTGACAGTTCTGCCGGCCGCCGCACTGGGTGGCGTCGAGCGGTTCGTCGACGGCGACGATGATGTCGGCCACGGTGATGTCCTTCATGTCGCGCGCCAGACGATAACCGCCGCCGGGACCGCGCACGCTGCTGACCAGCTTGTAGCGGCGCAGCTTGCCGAACAACTGTTCGAGGTAGGAGAGCGAGATGCTCTGCCGCTCGGCAATGCCTGCCAGGGTTACCGGGCCGTCGGTCTGGCGCGAGGCCAGATCGATCATCGCCGTCACGGCAAATCGTCCCTTGGTGGTCAGTCTCATGATGGCTCCTCGCAAAGTCGGCGAAAGCGTCCGGATCACGAGCTCTGCGGCCAATACCCGAACGTTTCGCTCAACTATACGGTTTCCGACAAAAACGGTCAACTAATCGACCATCTTCGACAGATGGTCGGGATCGAACTCGTCCGCCGCGGCAAGCTCCCCGTCGAGCGGGATGCCCGCCGCCTCCAGGCGTTCCACCAGCACCTGCAGGCGGCGGTCGGTCTCCACCGCGTGGTCGAGCAGGCCGTGCAGCGCCTTGGACAGCGGGTCGTCCATGTCGCGGGTGACGCCGTAGGCCGAGAATCCCATCTGTTCCGCCTTCTGCGCACGCGCGCTCTCCCGCTCCGCATCGAGGATGCGCGCCGGATTGCCCACCACGGTGGCGCCCGCGGGCACCGGCTTGACGACCACGGCATTGGAGCCGATTCTGGCGCCGTCACCCACCGTAAACCCGCCCAACACCTTGGCGCCAGCCCCGACCACCACGCCCTGGCCCAGGGTCGGATGGCGCTTGGTGCCGCGGTACAGGGAGGTACCGCCCAGCGTGACACCCTGGTAGATGGTGCAGTCGTCACCGACCTCCGCGGTTTCGCCGATCACCACGCCCATGCCGTGGTCGATGAACACGCGCCGGCCGATGACGGCCGCGGGGTGGATTTCGATGCCGGTGAAGAAGCGGCCGATGTGGCTGACGAAGCGTCCCAGCCAGTAGAAGCCGGCCTGCCACGCTGCATGCGCGAAACGATGGAAGATCAGCGCGTGCACGCCCGGGTAACAGGTCAGCACCTCCCACGTGGAACGGGCTGCGGGATCGCGTTCGCGAACGCTGGCCAGGTCTTCACGCAGGCGGTCGAACATGGAAGCTTTTCTCCTGATGTGGATCGGATCGTAAATTTCCGACTATTTTAATCAACTTTGCGTTCGAAACTAGTGAGCAGGCCGCGCAGGATGCTCACTTCTTCCTTTTCCAGCCGGGCACGGCCGAACAGGCGGCGCAGACGCGGCAGCAGGCGCTTCGGGTTGGCCGGATCGTGGAAGCCGCTCTGCGTGCCGGCCCGTTCCAGATGGGCAAGGAAGCCCTCCACCTCGTCGTGGGTGGCCAGCTCCGGGCGCGGGTCGGCGGGCGGCCGGGGCGCCAGCGCCGCCATGCGCAGTTCGTAGCACAGCAGTTGCACCGCGGCGCCGAGATTGAGGGAGGAGTATTCCGGGTTGGCCGGGATGCTCACGGGCATGCCGCAGATCGCCACTTCCTCGTTGGTCAGGCCGCTGGTTTCGTTGCCGAACACCAGGGCGACCTCCCCGTCTGCAGTATGGGAGAGGAGTTCCGCCGCGGCCTCCCGCGCGTGCAGGCGCGGCAGAGCCAGTTCGCGCCGGCGCGCGGTGACCGCCGCCGCCAGCGCCGTGCCGGCCAGCGCCTCCTGCAGCGTGGACACCACGTGGGCCGCGTCGAGCACGTCGATGGCCCCGGAAGCACGCGCCCAGGCTTCCCGGCTGGGATGTTCCTGCGGCGCCACCAGCCACAGCCGCGACAGGCCCATGGTCTTCATGGCCCGCGCGGCGGCGCCGATGTTGCCCGGATGGGACGTGCGGGACAGCACGATGCGGACGCGGTCGAGCGCGAGGGCGCCGTTCATATTAAAATTCAACGTTTTTCGTTTTCATTCCTGCGGAAGCCGCCCATGGGACGCTTCCCTCACGCGAGACCGACGCGCATGCACCCCACCCTGAACATCGCCGTGAAGGCCGCCCGCAAGGCGGCCAGCATCATCAACCGCGCCTCCCTGGACGTGGACCTGCTCAAGGTTCAGTCCAAGTCGCCCAATGACTTCGTCACCGAGGTCGACCGTGCGGCGGAAGCGGCCATCATCGAGGTGCTGCGCGAGGCCTACCCGGAACACGGCATTCTAGCAGAGGAGTCCGGCGAGGCCGGCGACACCGCCAACAGCGAATTCCAGTGGATCATCGACCCGCTGGACGGCACCACCAACTTCATCCACGGCTTTCCCCAGTACGCGGTCTCCATCGCCCTGGCGAAGAACGGCGTGCCCGAACACGCGGTCGTGTTCGACCCCAACCGCAACGAGCTCTTCACCGCCTCCAGGGGCCGCGGCGCCTTCCTCAACGACCGCCGCATCCGCGTCTCCAAGCGCATCCGCCTCAACGAATCCCTGATCGGCACCGGCTTCCCCTTCCGCCAGCTCGACCACGTGGATGCCTACCTGGCCATGTTCAAGGAACTCACCGGCAAGACCGCCGGCATCCGCCGCCCCGGCGCCGCCGCGCTGGACCTGGCCTGGGTGGCCTGCGGGCGCATCGACGGCTTCTGGGAACTGGGCCTGTCGCCCTGGGACATGGCCGCCGGCGTGCTGCTGATCCAGGAAGCGGGCGGTCTGGTGTCCGACCTGGCCGGCGAAGCCGACTACCTCGCCACCGGCAACGTGGTGGCCGGCACGCCCAAGATCTTCACCCAGCTCCTGCCCATCATCCAGGCCTGGCGCCCGGCCGGCGTACAGGCTTGAGACCGCGCGGATGAACGCCCCCGCCCCGGCACCGATGGACGACGCTCTGCTCCAGCACACGCCGATGATGCAGCAGTACCTGCGTCTCAAGGCGCAGTACCCGGACACGCTGCTGTTCTACCGCATGGGCGACTTCTACGAGATGTTCTTCGAAGACGCGGAGAAGGCCGCGCGCCTGCTGGACATCACGCTGACCACGCGCGGCCAGTCGGCGGGCGAACCCATCAAGATGGCCGGCGTGCCCTTCCACGCGCTGGAGCAGTATCTGGCCCGCCTGGTGAAGCTGGGCGAATCGGTGGTGATCGCCGAGCAGGTAGGTGAGCCGGGTGCGACCAAGGGGCCCATGGAGCGGGCGGTGAGCCGCATCGTCACCCCCGGCACGCTGACCGACGCGGCCCTGCTGGACGAGCGCAGCGATTCGCTGCTGATGGCGGTGAATCTGCACCGGGGCACGCTGGGGCTGGCCTGGCTCAACCTCGCCAACGGCGACCTGCGCATCCTCGAATGCCCCAGCGACGCGCTGCAAGCCCAGTTCGAGCGCCTGCGCCCGGCCGAGGTGCTGAGCCCGGACGGTCTGTCGCTGCCCCTCCTGCAGCAGCTCGCCCCCGTGCTGCGCCGGCTGGCCGACTGGCAGTTCGACGCCGAGACCGGCACGCGCCTGCTGACCGGCCATTTCGGTACCCGCGACCTGGCCGGTTTCGGCGCCGAAGGCATGCCGGTGGCTCTGGGTGCCGCCGCGGCACTCTTCGACTACGCCAAGGCCACCCAGCGCCAGAGCCTGGAACACGTCACCGGCCTGCGCGTGGAGCGCGAGACCGAATACCTGCGCCTGGACGCCGCTACCCGGCGCAACCTGGAGATCACCGAGACCCTGCGCGGCGAACCCGCCCCCACCCTGCTCTCCCTGCTGGACCACTGCGCCACCAGCATGGGCTCGCGCTGGCTGCGCCACGCCCTGCACCACCCGCTGCGCGACCGTCTCGAAGCCGCCCGCCGCCACGGCGCCATCACCGAACTGCTTGGCGAAGGGGAAGCCCGCGCGCTGACTGGCCTGCGCACCGCGCTGCGCGGCATCGCCGACGTGGACCGCATCACCGGCCGGGTGGCCCTGCGCTCCGCCCGCCCGCGTGATCTGGCCGCCCTGCGCGACAGCCTGGCGCGCCTGCCGGAACTCCACGCCGCCCTCGGTACGCCGGCCGACCCCCTGCTCGCCGAACTGCGCGCGAACCTCGACATCCCCACCGACACTCTGGATCTGCTGATCTGCGCCGTGGCCCAGGAACCCGCCGCGGTACTGCGCGACGGCGGCGTGATCGCCCCCGGTTTCGACGCCGAACTGGATGAGCTGCGCGGCATCCAGACCAACTGCGGCGAATTCCTGATGGCACTGGAAACCCGCGAGCGGGAACGCACCGGCATCGCCAACCTCAAGGTGGAATTCAACAAGGTGCACGGCTTCTACATCGAGGTCAGCCGCGCCAACGCCGATAAGGTGCCGGACGACTACCGCCGCCGCCAGACGCTGAAGAACGCCGAACGCTACATCACCCCGGAACTGAAGTCCTTCGAGGACAAGGCCCTGTCCGCCAACGAACGCGCGCTGGCGCGGGAAAAGCTGCTCTACGACGACCTCCTCGAAGCGCTCGCCGCGCGCATCCCGGCCCTGCAGCGCATCGCCCGGGCGCTCGCCCTGCTGGACGGCCTCGCCGCGCTGGCGGAAACCGCCGCGCGCTACGGCTACGTCCAGCCCCGGTTCTCCGACCAGCCCGGGCTGGAGATCGCCGCCGGACGTCATCCAGTGGTGGAGCGCCAGGTGGAGGACTTCATCGCCAACGACTGCGTGCTCGCCCCCACCCGCCGCATGCTGATGATCACCGGCCCCAACATGGGCGGCAAATCCACCTTCATGCGCCAGGTGGCGCTGATCTGCCTGCTCGCCCACGTGGGCAGCTTCGTGCCCGCCACGGCCGCCCGCATCGGCCCCATCGACGGCATCTTCACCCGCATCGGCGCCTCCGACGACCTGGCCTCCGGACGCTCCACCTTCATGGTGGAGATGACCGAGGCCTCCGCCATCCTGCACGGCGCCACCGAACACAGCCTGGTGCTGATGGACGAGATCGGCCGCGGCACCTCCACCTTCGACGGCCTCGCGCTGGCCTTCGCCATTGCCCGCCACCTGCTGGAAAAGAACCGCTGCCTGACCCTGTTCTCCACCCACTATTTCGAACTGACACGCCTGAACGCCGATTACCCGGAATGCGCCAACGTGCACCTGGACGCGGTGGAGCACGCCCATCGCATCGTCTTCCTGCACGCCCTGGAAGAAGGCCCGGCGAGCCAGAGCTACGGCATCGAGGTGGCGGCCCTGGCCGGCATCCCGGCCGCGGTGATCCGCGACGCCAAGCGCCGCCTGCGCGCGCTGGAGAACCGGGAAATCACCACCGGCCCGCAAGCCGACCTGTTCGCCGCCCTGCCGGATACCGAACCCGAACCGCCCTCCCATCCGGCACTCACCGAACTGGCCGCCACCGACCCGGACGCACTCAGCCCGCGCGAGGCCCTCGAACGCCTGTACCAGTTGAAAAGGCTGGCTTCTTGAGCACACCCATCGACATCAGCGAGGAAGCCGGGGTGCGCTACCTGCACTTCGGTTCCGAGTGGGTTCAGGGCGCCATGCGCATCCGCCGCCCCAATGCGCTGGAACTGGCCTACACCCGAGAGATGATGGCCGGCCTGCTGCTGCGGGACGCCGACGCCTGGCCGCGCACCGCGCTGGTCATCGGCCTGGGGGCGGCTTCGGTGACCAAGTTCCTCTACCACCACTGCCCGCAGGCGCGCATCCAGGTGGTGGAGATCGAACCCCGCGTGGTGGCCGCGGCCCACCAGTTCTTCCGCCTCCCGGACGAGGACGCGCGCCTGGCCATCCACGTGGGCGACGGGGCCGAGTACGTGCTGAACACCCAGCGCCGCTTCGACTACATCCTGGTGGACGGCTACGACCGCAACGCCCGCGCCGGCGTCCTGGACACCCTGCCCTTCTACCAGGCCGTGCGCGCCCGGCTCACCGACAGCGGCCTGATGGCGGTGAACCTGTTCGGCCGCTCCCGCGGCTATCGCGCCAGCCTGGAGCGCATCATCACCGCCTTCGACGACCGCGCCATCGCCTTCCCCTCCTGCGACAGCGGCAACGTGGTGGCCTTCGGCGCCGCGGGCGAAGCCGTCGAACTGCCGCTGGCCGAACTGCGGGAACGGGCGCAGGCGCTGAAGGACCGCACCGGCGTGGATCTGCTGCCCACGGTCACCCGGCTGGAACAGGCGGGCAGCCTGCCCGGCGGGCGGCTGGTGCTGTAGGAAGCTGAGGCGTGGAGCGCATCGACTGCGCCGTCATCGGTGCCGGCGTGATCGGCCTGGCTTGCGCCCGCGCGCTCGCATCGGCCGGACGCGAAGTCCTCATCCTGGAAGCCGGCGACCGTTTCGGTGGCGGCAGCTCCAGCCGCAACAGCGAAGTCATCCACGCTGGCCTCTACTACCCGACCGGTTCGCTCAAGGCCGCCCTGTGCGTGCGCGGCCGGGAGCTGCTGTACCGCTATTGCGCCGCCCGCAACCTACCCCATCGCCGCTGCGGCAAGCTGGTGGTCGCCACCGCATCCGCCCAGGAGGCCGGACTGGACCGCATCGCGCAACGCGCGGCGGCCAACGGCGTGGACGATCTCGTCCGGCTCACGGGCGCGGCGGCCTGCCGCCTGGAACCGGCGCTGCACTGCACGGCCGCCCTGCATTCGCCCTCCACCGGCATCGTCGATTCCCACGCGCTGATGCTCGCCCTGCTGGGCGACGCCGAGGCCCACGGCGCGCTGCTCGCCCTGCGCACGCCGGTGCTGGGCGGCGAATGCGGGCCGGAGGGGCTCGTGCTGCACACCGGCGGCGAGGCGCCGCTGCGGATTCACGCGAACATCGTGATCAACGCCGCTGGGCTCACCTCACCGGCGCTGGCCGCCCGCTTCGACGGCTTTCCCACCGCCCACCTGCCCCAGGCGCACTTCGCCAAGGGCAACTACTTTTCCCTGCAGGGACGCACGCCCTTCTCGCGGCTGGTCTATCCGGTGCCGGAAGCCGCCGGCCTCGGCGTGCACCTGACCCTGGACCTGCAGGGGCGTGCGCGCTTCGGCCCGGACGTGGAGTGGTTGGACCTGGCGGGGCGGGACCTGCCGCCGGATGCGCAGGATTTCGACTACCGCGTCGACCCGCGCCGCGCCGATGCCTTCCATGCCGAAATCCGCCGCTACTGGCCGGCCCTGCCCGACGACGCGCTGGCGCCGGACTATGCCGGCATCCGCCCGAAAATCTCCGGGCCGGGCGAAGCGGCGGCAGATTTCCGCATCGACGGCCCGCAAGTGCACGGTGTGCCGGGACTGGTGAATCTCTTCGGCATCGAGTCGCCCGGCCTCACCGCGTCCCTGGCCATCGCCGAACGGGTGGCTGCGCTGCTGCGCGAAGCCTGAGATCAGGCCGCCGTCGGTTCCTCCGCCGGCGGCAGCCACAGGCAGGCGCCCTTGCTGGCCTTGGCGATGTCCTGCAGCACCACCGCGTGGGCGGCGAGTTCCTCCTCGCTCGCCCGCAGCACGGCCAGCGCCGGGCGCTCACCCAGCGCGGCCTCGGCCTCCACGCTGCCCGGTGCGGGCTCTTCCAGGGCGATGATCAGACTCTCCTGGCCGCGCGTCATGGCCAGGTAGACCTCGGCCAGGATCTCCGCGTCCAGCAGCGCGCCGTGCAGCGTGCGGTGGCCGTTGTCCACCTGGTAGCGTTCGCACAGGGCGTCGAGCGAGGCCTTCTTGCCCGGGTTCTGCTCCTTGGCCATCTTCAGCGTGTCGATGACGCCGCCGCACAGGCTGTTCAGCGTGGAGCGGCCGAGCAGGGACAGTTCGTGGTTCAGGAAGCCCACGTCGAAGCTGGCATTGTGGATCACCAGTTCCGCGTCGCGCACGAAGTCCTCGAACTCGGCTGCCACGTCGGCAAAGCGCGGCTTGTCGGCGAGGAACTCCTCGGTGATGCCGTGCACCGCCACCGCCTCGGCGTCGATGCCGCGCCCCGGATTGACGTACACGTGGTAGTGCCGCCCGGTGAGGCTGCGGTTGACCATCTCCACGCAGCCGATTTCGATCACCCGGTCGCCGTTGCGCCAGTCCAGGCCGGTGGTTTCGGTATCGAGGACGATTTGTCGCATCTTGGCAATTCCTGTTCGCTTCAGTTTTCCACCGCGGCGCCGGCCTTGCGCACGGCGTCCACACCGCGCCGCGCCAGGGCGTCGGCCCGCTCGTTCTCAGGATGGCCGGCGTGGCCGCGCACCCAGATCCAATCCACCTTGTGGCGCCGCGCCGCGTCGTCCAGCGCCTGCCACAGGTCGGCGTTCTTGACCGGTTCCTTCGCGGCGGTCTTCCAGCCGCGCGCCTTCCAATTGTGGATCCACTCCGAGATCCCTTTCTGCACGTACTGGCTGTCGGTATGCACGCGCGCGTCCACCGGGCGCTTGAGGGCATTGAGCGCGCGGATCACCGCCAGCAGTTCCATGCGGTTGTTGGTGGTGTGCGGCTCGCCGCCCCACAGTTCCTTCTCGTGCGCGCCGGCGCGCAGAATGGCGCCCCATCCGCCGGGGCCCGGATTACCGCTGCAGGCCCCATCGGTAAAGATTTCCACGACTTCCATCTACTGGCTTTTCCTCGTTCCTGTGACCGACCGCCCGCGCTGGGCGATCGGTGCCATGCGTTTTGCAGTGGCGCGCTTTTCGCGCCAGTTGGGGGTGATGAGCCGCATCCCCTGTACGCGCTTGATCCCGTGCAGCATGTAAGCCGCCCCGCACACCGGCCACCAGCGCGCCCCGGCCTGGTCCATGAAGCGCCAGTGGTCGAGCCATTTCTCGCTGCCGGCCGCCGGCGCGTAACAGCCGAAGGCGGCCCCCTGCATCTCCAGACCGAGCAGCGTCAGCCAGTCCTTGATGCGGAAGGGCGACAGATACTGCCCCCGCCACGGAAAGGCGCCGCGCCGGCGCGCCAGCAGGCGGCGCGCGCCCCACAGGCTGAACGGATTGAAGCCGGCGATGATCAGGCTGCCTTCCGGCATCAGCACCCGCTCGACCTCGCGCAGCACCTGGTGGGGCGTGGGCGAGAACTCCAGCACGTGCGGCAGCACCACCAGGTCCAGGCTGCCGCTGGCAAAGGGCAGTGCCTCGCAGCGCGTGACCACCGCCACGTCACCCAGCCGGGCGGCACGAAAACGGTAGGGCATGCGGTTGGCCCGCAGGAAATCCACTTCCGGCAGGCCGAGCTGCATCGCGTTGTAGCCGAAGATGTCCGCGACCATGCGGTCGAATCCCGCCTGCTCCCATTCGAGCAGATAACGGCCTTGCGGCGTGTCCAGCCAGTCGGACAGGCTGAGGATTGACATGGGCGATTGGCGCTTCAGAATCTGCGGCATGGACATTATCCACGCGATTTCGCGCTGAAACCAGCGTGGATGCTTGATCGTAGAGGATATGCGTCTAATTCAAAGATAGAGATCTGAGACGCTACATCCCGCGTTCGTGCTGGGGCGATTCACGAGTATTAGACAGCCTACCCCAGCTGGACGCAGATCGCTAAACTGTATATCCGTACAGCCTCAGTGCCGCCATGTTCGTCCGCGTCAAATGCCTCCGCCGCGGAGGACGCCGAATCCCTGATCACGAAGCCGATCACCAGGACAACCACTTCTGTGGCGATCTGCAGACCCGCGCCAGGGCATTCGAAGTCCATCCGCCACTATCCAGTCACGGACCGCTGCGCGTGCTCTACGACGCCAGCGTCGTGGTTATCCTGTCCGGAGCTAGCGGTGGCATGCTGATCCGTGGCTACGAGGAGTGCCGCGGCGCGGCGGTACTTCAGGAGTGGGAGGTGCGCCCGCTTGCTGCGGCGATTAGTCAGGACGGGATCGCCCGGTGGGAATGGCCAGATATTCCGGCCAGCCGATAGCCGCGCGCACGCCGACGGCGCGCTAGACCCTGCATCGCGTCAGGCGCGGCCCGCCGTGGCAGATGACCACGACCAGCCCGAACAAGTCACGTTCGATCCAGAAGGTGTAGTGGCGGCCGTCGCCGCGGGTCCAGCGCTCCATGAGCTGGATCGTGGCACCGCAATACGGCTTGCCTCGCAACGCGTTCGCAACGAAACGCCTGATCGCACGCATGGGCGGCGCAACCGATGGACAATGGCACAACAAGGAGAGCTTCCATGCAGACCACCATCATCATCCCCAGCCCGCAATGCGGCCACCCCAGTCAAGCCATGGGGGCCTAGTGCGGTGGAAGTCGCGTTTTTCGGCCTGATCCTCGTGGCCTATCTCGTTGCAGTAGCGATCATCCCATGGCAGGGTCTGCAAGCCATCCTCGGTGTGACATGGGCGCTGATGGCCCTATCCGTCGTATGGTCGCTGATCTCCGGGCTCTTCCGGTAGCGATGGCGCTGTACGCACATCCAGTTATGCTGCACGGCCGCTTGCTTCTATACTTCGGAGATGAAAGCGCCAAACTTGATTCTTCGCTGCTATGCCAAGCAAGAAGACAGGCAATGGGTCGCCGTGTGCATCGACCTGTGCCTTGCCGCCCAGGCCGACACCTTTCATGCTGCGCGCCAGAAGCTCGAAGCGCAGATTCTGGAGTACGTCGAGGACGCGCTGACCATCGACAAGGCGTTTGCCGACGACCTTCTCCGCCGCAAAGCGCCCTTGCGGCAACGCTTGGAATACCTCGCCATCGTCACAATGGCGCGGCTGCATCTCCTGCGCCGCAAGCTCGGCCACGCATTCCGCACCACCCTCCCCGTCCACGTCGGTAAAGACTGCCACGCATGAGTGGGGCGCATCCGCCCCTCACATGCAAGGAAGTCAAGGCCGCGCTCAAGCGGCTTGGGTTTCATCCGCGCCCGCAGAAAGGCACTTCGCACGAGCAGTGGGTGAAGTACGACCGCGACCGCCTTGTGGGCAAAGTCACCGTCGATTGCCCAAAGCAACCGTTCTCGCACACGCTGGTCGCTTCAATGGCGAAGCAGGCCGGCGTCTCCAAGGCATCGTTCTACAAGGCCGCGAAGTCATAACCCACGCTTGACCTTGCCGCCGATCCGGGCGTAACCTGCGCGCATCCCGAGAGGGATGGAGGCGTCAGAACCTTCGAGATAGAGCGGCACCCGCACCCGAAAGCCATGCGGTTTTTTTGCGCCCGCGCCATGTAGGTCAATGGCCGGGAGGGCGACGGCCATACAACACCCGCAAGGGGAAAACCGTCCGCCTGGCTCTATCCAGGTTCTGAACCTCCCGGCCGCCCAGCCGGTGCGCGTCAGAACGCTCCGGCTGTGCTTCGAGCACTCATAGAGGAGCGTTTCTCATGACCCGCACCGCCCTTGGCGCACCCGCGCCTGAATCACCTTCCGTTTTCACAACCCACGAAGCCCGCACCATCCGCCGGGCGCTCGACATCATCGAGGAAAAGCGCCTGCGCAATGCGCCGGTGCTCTACTACTTCGAGGATTTCCAGCGCTACCTGACGCTGCGCTTCGCCGGGCTGGCCAACGAGCAGGGCCACGTCCTTTACCTGGACGTCGAACGCCGGCTGCTGGCAGCAGAAACGGAATTCTTCGGCGACCACAAACGCGTCCCGTGGGACATCCGCAGGGTGGCGCTGCGCGCCATCACCCTGGGCGCTGATAGCGTGGTATATGCCCACAACCACCCCAACGACAACCCGACCCCGTCGGAACCGGACGTGAGACACCTGACGTGGCAAGAGGGCGCGCTGAGTCCGCTCAACATCACCCTGCTCGACAGCTACGTCGTGACATCTCGCGGCATCACCAGCATCAAGGACTACCGCAAGCGGCAGCAGGAAGAAGACTTGCGCCTCCGCATGGAACAGGCGGATCGCTGGAGCGCCGAGCGCCGCGCCAAGATCGCCGCCACCAAGGCCCGCAAAGCCGCCGAACGTGCAGCACAACGCCAAGGAGAAGCAGCATGAACGCCCTGATCCCCACGGCCGGCGACGGCCTGACCATGAGCAGCATAGACCTGCTGGAAATGGTCAATGCAGCACGGAAGCAGTTTGGTGAAACCGAGGTGCGACGCAATGACTTCGTTGCTCGATGCAAAGACGAACTGGACGGGGAGTACTACGAAACTTTCGTAGTGAAGAATCCGAACGGGACGGAGTCCGAAGCTATCAAGATGACGCGGGATCAGTGCATGTACGTACTGATGCGCGAATCGAAGGCTGTGCGCCGTTCGGTGACGAATCGCTTGAAGGCTCTTGAGGCGCCCGCCATCCCGCAGACGCTCCCCGAGGCGCTGCGCCTGGCGGCCGAAGCCATCGAGCGAAACGAGCGGCTGGCGCTGGAGAACAAGGCGCAGGCCGAAGCGCTGGCCGAGGCGGCGCCGAAGGTCCAGGCGCTCGAACTCATCTCCGCCGGCAAGGACTCGCTGACGCTCACCCAGGCCGCCAAGGTGTTGGGCGTGAAGATTTCTGAGCTGACCACCCGGATGCACGCGGAAGGCTGGATTTACCGCCAGAACGGCACATGGGTCGGGTACGACTACCGCATCAAGAGCGGCGCCCTGTCCTACAAGGAAGCCAACTACACCGACGAGAAGACTGGACTGGCGTGCATCAAGCCGTACTGCCACGTCACGCCGAAGGGGTTGGTGAAGCTCGCGGTAATGTTCGGTGTCGACCTGCCGAGCGGCGAGTTCGTGCCGCCGTCTCCGTCGCCGTCTGGCCCCAGGCCGCACGCATGAAAACCCTTTCCCTCTACCGCACCCTGCGCCGCGCCTTCGGGCCGGCGCGCTCCTACCGCCTCGCCCGCCTTCTGCGCGGGTGACGCCTGGCCCGCCGCGCATCCTGCCGCGGCGGGCCTTCCTCACTGCGCCGTCGCCGCCGCCCTGAACCGCTTCGCCACCTCCTGCGCAAACTCCGGCCCCTCCATCACCCTCGCCTGCTGCACTGCCCTGCCCGCGGCCTGAGCGCCGATCACTAGTGGCGGCGGCGTCCCGCGCATCAGCGCCGCGGCGTTCGCCCGCGAAATCCCAGACTGCTGCAGTACCTGCCGAATCTGGAACGGATTCATCCCGGCCGCCCTCGCCGCCTGCACCAGCCGGTGCATCTCGGTGAAAGCATCCTCCTGCCGGCGCTGGGCCGTCGTCCGCGCCTCCCGGATGTCCTCGGGCGACACCGCATTGACGCTGCGCAGCGTGCGCGTCAGCACCTGCCTGGCTTCCGTCATCGCGTCGTTGAACTCGAACGAGCGGTAGTAGAGCGCCGTCTTCGGGTCCATCGTGGAAGCCCGCCAGCCCAGCAGCGCCACCATCTCATCTTCCATGTCGTAGGGCTGCCCGCTGCCCTCCCGCCGCACGCCCTGTGCTGCGAGCGTCAGCCGCTCGACGTTCCCCACGAATCCAGGCTGCAGCGCCTTGCGCAGATGGTTGGCGATATCGCCCGCCTGGTCGAACGCAGCGGCGTTCTCCTGATACACCTTCCCGCCCGTCTCCTTCTTGTTCGCCAGCACCTGGAAGATCGCACTCGTTGCGATGTCGGCGCCGAAGAACGGCGTCAGCATGTCCTTCACGGCGCTGGCTGCCGCATCCTCCCACGGCTGGTCGCGCAACATCGCTGTGATCGGCCGCTTCCAGTATCCGTAAGGGTCGAGGAAGCTCAGATCGAAGTAGCGCAGGTTCCCCTTCTCGTCGCGGCCGGCAAAGAGGAAGGTGGAGTTCTTCTGCCACTCCGGCGCCAGATCGCGCAGCGCCTCTTCCTCGTCGTCATCCACGCCCGCCATCGCTTTGGTCAGCGCGGCCAGGCCGTAGAACATGCCCGACACCATCGCCATGCCCACGGCCCGCTTCATTCCCATCGCACGGATTGCCGGGTTGTCGCTCTTCAGATCGGCGGCGGTGATGCGCAGCATGTTCGCCGTGGTGCGCACGATCTCGGCCGGGAAGGACACGAAGGTTCCCATCAGCGGGAAGCGCGAGAGCCACCGCACGCCAGCCCCCACCATCGAATAGGTCGGGTAGGTGTTGCGGATGCGCTGCGCCGCCTCACGCTCGGCCTCGGCCAGGCTCATGCCGGCCTTCATCAGGTTCGCCTTCTCGTTCTCGAAGCCGATGACTTTCCAGAAATCGTCGCCGAAACTATAGAAGCCCTGGGCGATCTGGTTGACCTGCCTCATCCCGCGCAGACCCTTCGCAATCGCTCCCTCGCTCGCCCCGAAGAGGCGCATCACCGCGTCGACGCCGGTGTCGGCCTTGGCGTCCTCGATGTAGCGCATCATCTCGCCCGCGTAGGGCGTGTCGTAGACCACACCCAGCTTCTTCAGGTGGCGTAGGTAGGCCAGATCGTCGCCGCTGGCGTTCTGGCGCACCTGCTCGCGGAAGGCTGCGACGCTCTTCCTCATCTGGCTCAGGTCGAAATGCCCGTTCGCCAGCGCGAAGAACATCGCCGACTGCCAGTTGCGCATCGCCGTGGTCGGGGAGAGCACCGTCTTGCCATACTTCACCAGCCCGTTCGCCCGCACGATGAAGCGGTAGAGGTCGCTCATCTTCTCCTTCGCCAGCGCGTCCTTGAATGCCTGGGCCACCTCCGGGAAGGTCCATAGGCCGTTGAGCGGCGCATACACCTCGGAGCCTTCCGCGGCAATCTGCGTCGTTGCGGCCGGCGGCCGGTCTCGGCCCTCGAACAGGAAGGTTCCGACGCCAATTTCCCTCACCCGATCCAGGAAGCGCTGGTTCCAGATCAGCCGACCCATCTTCGTGGCCGACTTGGTGAAGTTCAAACGGGAGTCGGTGTATTCCCCGAGCAGCGCGCGAATCTCCGGCGGCACGTTCTTCCGGCGCGTCAGCACGCTCAAGTCCTTGGCACCCAGCTTGCCCTCGGCGATGAAGCTCTCCATCGAGTCGTAGGCCGTGCCGTTCTTCAGAATCTCGTTCAGCGCCACATCGGCCAGCCGCAGGGCTTCGGCCTCGCTCGTCTTGCCGTCCTCCATGTAGCCGTCGCGCAGGTAGCGCCGCGCCGCGTTGAGTGTGGATGTCGGCACCTTCCGGAACCACGTCGGATCGTCGAACGCCTGGTAGGACCGATGCACATAGGCACCGATGTTGCCCCTGATCTTCTCGTACAGCTCGATTTCATTGATCGCCGCCGCGGCATCATTGGCGCGACCTGACGACTGCGCCTGCAGCATCAGCGCGTCGATCCTGCTCTGGATGATCTGCAGGTATTCGCCGGACAGGCTGTCGATGTACTGGCGCATCGCCACCACCGCGGCGCGGGTCGCCTCCGGCAGCCCCGCCGGCACCTTTCCCGCCAGCGCCTCGGACAAGGCGCGCTGCTGCGCATCGGTCAGCTTGTCGAACGGCACGCCGTAGTCTTGCTTCACCGCCCGTTCGAGTCCGCCGACCGCATGCCGGACATCAAACTCCACTGCCTGGAACTCGCTGTCGCGCTTGATCTTCTCCGCGAACACCGCATCGGGCAACAGACCGCCGGGCGAGAGCCAGCGGCGCAACTGCTGCTTGGCCTTGTTCCACAGCGTCCTGTCCTGTTCGCGCAGTCGGGTGTTTTCGGCCCTGAAGGGGTCGTTCTGGTTGGAACGCTGCTGGCCGGTGGCGCGCTCGTAGAGGAGCTGCGCCTGGTTGGAGATGGCAGAGGCGGTACGCCCGGCGCGCGAGAACCGGAACCGGTCATCGAACTCGTCGAACGTCCCGCGGTTGTCCGTGCTCTTGAACTGCCACGGCTCGAACACCACGAAAGCCCACGGCTTGCCGGCGTCGTCCAGCATGATGATGCCGTCGCGCCCCTGGCGCTTGAGCGCTTCCCGGCGCTTCGCCGCAGACTGCGGGTCTTCAATCGCCTGCGTCTCTGAGAGCTTCATCACGTAGGGGTTTTCCATCCGCAGCCAGCCGCGGTAGAGGTGTCCGCCATCGGCGTACTTCTCGGCCACGCCCTTGTCGCGGGTGAAGAAGTGACCCATCCCCGCGGTGGCGTGGTTGGACGACAGGCCCAGCCGGCCGTTGTCGAACGCCTCGAACTCGTTGGGCGAGCCGTGCATGAAGACGATGGGTTTGCCCTCCGTCGTCTTCATCTTCGAGTCGGCGAACCACATCTTGAAGTTTTCGGAGGCGGTCACGGCCGCCAGGTCCGGCCGGCTCGCCTGCCGCCCGTCGTCATCCTCTTTCGTCAGCACATCCCCGCGCGCAGCCTGCCGCACGCCAGCCCGTGCGAACGCCACCAGATCATCCACCGTCAGGTCGCGCGGGTAGAAGCCGTGCCGCATGCCCCAGGCGCGGATCATTGCCACCCACACACGCACGATGTCGCCCACGGGCTTGCCCAGGCGCATGTCGATCCAGTTAAGCAGTTTGCCGTCTGCCGCGCTAAAACCCGCCTGCCGGCCTTCCAGTACAGCCTGCTCCACGATGTAGGCCGCCGCCTCGCTCTGGTTGTTGGCCTCGCCGGCATCCATCATCCGGCCGGCCACGCGCGAGAGGAAATCACGTAGCGGACGTGCGAGCTTGTCGCGCCGGCCGATCAGATCCATCGCCTTCGCGTCGATCCGCTCACGCTGCTGGCCGTGGGTCGTCTCGTGCAGCAGCACGGCCGGCACGGTCTCGGCGGTCAAGTTCGGACCAACCATGAAGGTCAGGCCAGACTTCGGATCGTAGAAGCCCTGCACAGTCTCCCCTTCCGAGAAGTACTGCACCGACTCCATGGCCGAGCGCCCCGTTGCGCGGGAATACGCCTGCGCGATGCGCAGCGGATTGGTGCTGTCGATCATCACCAGCCCGCCACGCTTGCCTTCATCGCCACGCTTGAGCATCGCATCCACGGCGCCGGCCAGCGACGGGAAGCGGGCCGCCATAGCCTCGCGCAGGGTGGCGCGGGTGATGGGCGACGCCTGGGTCGGCGCAGGACCAACCGAGCGGCGCAGGCCGGGTGCGGCATTGACAACGTCCGCCTCGGTGATTACGCTTGGGTTGAGCCTCTTGATGGTGTTCGCCTCGGGCAATTGGAGCCCGACTGCACGAAGCCATTGAGGGGCTTTTTGTGTTTGGTAGTAGCGCAGATCGCCACGCATCCAGTTCTCGATGTCGGCAACCCTGTCCTTGCCGTAGATGCTGGCGATCCGGTTGATGCGGTGAAAGCCGCCGCCCTTCGCATCCATGTGGATCGCCACGACAACCGGGCGGCTGCTCGCATCGCGCGCTTCCACCAGCGCAACCAACGCCCCTTGCTCGGTACGAGAGTTGAACACCATCACCGGGTCAGCCAGCAACGCCGGCAGATTGCGCAGCACTTCAACCGGCACGTCGTGCTCGCGCACCGCCGGCCGGCTGGCCTTGTGGATCACGCTCGACGGCATCTGAACCGGCAGCGCCTTCGCCCCCAGCGCGCGCAGCACGGCAGGCGTGTCTCCCACAGTCAGATCAGTACGCGGCGCGGTCTCTGCTGCTGCGATGCGATCCACCGCCTGCGCGAACTGCTGCGCGTCGTATGCGTCGGGAGTGAAAGCGGCTCGGCCGGCGCGCGAGAAGCGCAATCCTCCCGTCTCGCCCTCTTCGTACTCGATGGACTGCACCGGCGCCTGCTGCCCGGTCTGCGCATCGAGCCAGTCAAGGAACGGCGCACGCCGGGCCGCCAGGTTGCCGGCTGGAATCCCCGCAGCGTCGTACAGCAGGCGCTCCACCTGCGGCACGCTGGTGCGGAACTTGTAGTTCGGCGCGGCCTCGATCTCCGCCACGCGCTGCCCGGTGAGCGCCGCCACGATCTCGGCGCGCGCCTGCGCGTTCTCCGGTCCAGTCAGACCATCCGGAGAGCCGTTGCCGTCGGTGCGATCGAGCAGGATGCGCAGCGCCTGGCCGAGCGGAGAGCCGGCTTCCGGCGGCGCTACTGCCGCCCGCCCGCCGTCCGCTGCTCCAGCAGATTCAACCGCTGCGCCGCCGGCCACAGGTCCTGCGGAAGCGGATTCCACTCGGCCCACGGCGGGCACATCAGGCTGTTGTGGTGCAGCGCCTGTGCCTCGGTCCAGGTCAGCGCCTGCTTGCGCACCGCTCGGCGTAGCCACTGCGGCATCGGTTCGGTCGTCAGGGCTTGCGCCATCTTGGGATCCTTGGATTTGTGCGGCAGGAACCGCAGTGAAGCGGCCGGCCACCTTCGGGTGAGGAACGACGGTATAGGGCTCGCCGCGCTCGCGCGACCAGCGTTCGGCGGCGCGTGCAGCACCGGTTTCGGTGAGCGGCATCGCCCGCGTGGGCTGGGCCTGTTGCGCTGCTCCCTGATTGGATTCGGGCGCCACCAAGGCGGCCACGAACCGGCCCTCCCGCTGCGGATGGGGCATCGCCACCCACTCGCCGCCGGAGCGCTCGCGGTTGCGCGCCGCCACACGCTGCGCCGCCTCCATCGTGCCGAGCGGGATGCTCATGCGCTCGATGCTTCGGGCGGGTTCGGGCGCGACTTCGGTCGATTGACCACCACCAGAATATCCAGCAATGGCGCGGGATTCCGCTTGGTCCACGGGGGTGTTCGCCGCCATCCGATCAGCACCACCGGATGCCGCCGCATTCGGCTCCTGCGCGGCGACCTGCTGGGCAAGCTGCTGCGTCGCCCCGCCATCGACCGCCAGCGCCGCCGCGGCTGAGATCGGGCCGTCCGCAGGATTGATGCCCATCTGCTCGGAAGGCCTGCGCGCGGCCTGCAGACGCCGGCCCGCCTCGATGTTCCGCTGCTGCTTCGCCATGCGTTCATCAATCTCCGCATGGAACAGGTCGATCTCGTACCGGCTGGTCGTGCTCTTCGGGCGGCCGTTCTCGTCGAGGATGACTTGAGGTTCGACCTGTTCGCGGAGCGCAGCTTCGACGTCCCGCCGCCTGGTTGCAGGGCTCTGCACCATCTCTTCAGGGGCGGCTTGGCCTCGGCCAGCCTCGAACTCCGCGCGCTGACGGTACAGCTCCGCAGCGCGCGCGTCAGCCGCAGCCACTTCGTTCTCGCGCTCGACCTCGGCCTGCAGGATCTGTTCGTTCGGCGTGCCGGTGCTCACCGGGGCGGGCAGCAGGCCGGCGGGCTCATCCACGAACTCCGGCTCAATGGTCAGCCCGGCGGGCTCCTGCTGGCCGGCATCCGAGCGGCGTGCCGGCAGCACGTTCGCACCCGCCCCCATCGCGCCGCCGGCAATCGCCCCTTCCACCGCTGCACGCGGCACGCCTTCCATCAGGTCGCGCCCTTCGGCCCAGTTCTGCCACATCTGCTCCTGCACGGACTGCGGCAGTTCCTCGAACGCGCCCTCGCTCAGCGCGCCGCCGAGCATCCGGCGGACCAGCCCCTGCGGCGGGCGATCCGCCGCCAGTCCGCCGGCAATCGCCGTTTCAGGATCGACCACGCCCAGCCGCTGCGCCAGCCGGCCACCGGCATATCCCAGTCCAGCAGTCAGCGCTCCGGTACCAGCCGCCGCTGCAGCGGCCCGCCGGGGATCGACGCTCTCGTCGATATGGCTCATGGTCTGGCCGGCAGAGATGGCACCTTCACCGCCCGCGCCAGCAATAACCGCCTGGCGGGCTGCCTGCGCAGCGCCCGCGGCGCCGGCAGCGGGGCGAGCGACGGCCCCCGCCATGCGCCCCACGGTCAGCGCGCCGCGCCCGATAAAGCCGCCGGCCGCCATCCCCGGCAGGGATTCCGCCACCAGCCCCGCCACGTTGCCGGGGTTGCGCAGGTAGGCGCCGGCCACGTCCGCCGCGCTGCCCTCGTCCCACGCCTGTTCGATCTCGGCAGTGCCTGCCTGGCGCTGCGGGCTGTACTCGGCGCGCGCCTCCTCGGCCCACTTGCCGGGCTGGAAGCCGGTCGCTTCGCCCAGGGCGTCAGCCGCCTCGCTCACGTAGCGCTCGCCGGTGATGGCCGCCACCGGGATGTCGGCGAGGCCCGTCAGCGCGCCGGGCAACTGCTGCGCACCGCGCTTCACGTCGGTGGCGAGGTCGCCGGCAAGGGAGGTGTTCTGCTTGGGCGAGGCAGTCCCAGCCAAGCCATCATCGAACTGATCAAAGAAGTTGCCAGCTGCTGGCGCGGCATCCTCTGCGTCGAATTGATCGAAGAAATTCGTCGCCATTCCCTACTCCTTCCTGCTCAAACGTACAGCGCTGGCCGTCAATCGCCACGATCACCGCACCCCACAGCAGCCGCAACAGGCGCGGCGACTTGTCGATCAGTTCCAGTGCGCTCACTTCGCCTTCCACGCCAAGAGCAGCCCAACGATCCAGCCGAGCGGCGTCAAGGCCATGACCACAAGCCACACCCACAGCAGAACGAAGCGCCAGGGCGGCAGGTCTTTGATGGCCGCAATCACCATTCGCGCAGCACCCAAAGCAACGGCGTTGCCGCCAGCATGAGGATCGCCAGGCCGATGCAGAACCGAAGCCATGGCGACAAACCCGCCTCAAGCTGAAGTCCGTCCTTGTTCATGTGGATTCCCCCTGTGAATGTGTTCGGTAGCAGCGGGAGGGCACCGTCCCCCTCCCCGCTGGTAAATCAAACTGGACGCGATGCCCCCGTCAGCAACACAGCAAGGCCGTTCCGATAGGCTTGCGCCGTCCGTCCAGCGGTGATATGAAGCGAGGATGCATAAAACCATCCTCGCTTTCTTTCTGGCCTTGCCTGTAGTCGTCCAGGCTGCGAACTACGGCACCTGCCTTCTCGACAAGCTACCCGGCACCGCCAACGACGTAGCCGCCAACGCCATCGTGCAGGTCTGCCTGGCGGAGAACCCCGGCGGTATCCAGGCAGTCGCACAGGGCTCCGGACGGGGATGGTTCAGTCACAAGTCTGGTGCCGAATGCACGGCCAAGCTCGCCGCCGACACCCGGAGCAACCGGGCGGCGGCGTTGATTCGGCAGGCGTGCGTGAAGCTGTACGATGAGCCGAACTTTTTCGACCAGTTCGACCCGCCTGCTCAACCTGCCAGATAGCGCGCGGCTGCCCCTGCCCCATACTTCCTATCGAACTCGGCCGCACGCTGCGGATTTGCTTTGAGGGCAGCCACTGCAGCCGTTGGAACTTGCGTGGAAGCCGCCGCCGGCTGCTCCACGAACTGCCCGGTCTGGTTGTTGAGCACCCTCGCCGGTACGTTCCGCATCGTGTTCGCGGCTTGGTCGAACTCCTGGCCGCCGGGGACGACGGTGAAGCGGTTCGGATTGGCCTGTCCAGACCACAAACGGATCTGCTCTGCGATGGCTGGACGATCCGCCGGGGCGGCCTGATCGTACTGCTGCTGGAGTGCTTCTACTCGCTGCGCAGCGTTATTCTGGAAGCCGCGTGCGATGGCTTCGCTCAGTGCGCGCTGCTGATCCATCCCGAGGCGCTCGCGGTCCAGGCCGAGCCGCGCAGTCGCCTGCGCATCCTCCTGCTGGCCGCGGATCAGCCCTGCGGCCACCTGCCGGCCGGAACGGCTCGGGCCGGTGAGCATGTCGCGGAACATCTCCGTGGCCGTCTTCTGCCGCGAGAGGGCGCCGCCCTGGTTGAAGGTGATCCCGTCTCGGATGGCCGTCATCTCGCCCCTGATCTGGTTCGCGCGGGCCATGCGCTGGTTGGCGAGGTTCAGGTCGATGCCGCCAGGAAGTCCACCACGCTCGGCAAAGGCGCGTGCAACCAGCCCGCCGCCGCTCGGCACGGTCGACACCCCAGGCCGCATGCCGCCCGCAACCCAGTCCGCCGTATCTTCCTGGTCGTTGGTGTAGATCGTGCGGCCGTCCGCCCCGGTCAGACGGGTGATGCCCGGCGCGCCGGAGACCGCGCGGGCGGCGAAGCCCTGGCCGGCCAGCCGGTCACCGGCCGTCAAGCCCTGGTTGGCGATGGTCGGACCGAAGGCTTCGCGCATGAAACTGCGCTGGGGACCGCCCGTCAGTCCGTATTCCTGGATGAGCGGAGTCATGTTCTTCAGCGCCCCGCTGTCCTGCAGGGCGCGCCGAACCAAGCCGCCACCTTGCGGTGCGTCGAAGCCGACATCGCGGTTCATGAAGCTCGTCGGCGGCTCGGCTGTTGGCTGCTGCCCGCCCAGGCGTACCGGCTCAGGGTTGCCGGTGAATGCGGTGCGCGCTGCAGTGGAGATGCCTTCAGCCACGGGCCGCGTGGCCTCGGTGAGCGCATTGGACGCCCCGGACGCAGCACGCCATGCATCACGCGCGGCACCCAGCGGCACGCCAGCCGCGCTGCGCAGGGTCTGCCCTGCCGCCGCACCAAGGCCGCCCGCCCGGTAGGCCCCGGAAATCTCACCCGGCGCACCCAGCACTGCCCGCTGCGTGTTCGGGATGGTGTTGCTCGCCCCCAGCGTGCTCATGAGCCCGCGCGCCACGTTGCCCAGTTCGCTGTTGGCGCTACCGTAGAGCCCGCCGGAGCGATTCGCGTTGACGCGGTTCATCGTCTCGCCGAAGGTCGGTGAGCGCTTCAGTGCCTGCGCGACGAGGCCGGTTCCGGCCGGCTGGCTCGTCCCGCCGGGCGGACGGGTAATACCGGAAGACGCCATCAGCGAACCACCGCCAGCTTGCGGCGGCCGAGAAAGCGCCTGCGCCACCAAGCCACGAGGCCGCAGCGGATCGGGTCTGAAGAGGTCGTCGTCGTTCGTTGCCATGTTCCTTCTCCTTTGAAAATCAGCTCGTCTCGCTCTGCACCGCCACTTGGGCGGAGGCGTGCACCGCGTTGAGGGCTGCCGCGGCTTGGTTGCCGGCCGCTTGCGCGGCATCCCCAAGTGTGCGCGTGCGTGCAGTGAGCCGGTTGCTGAACTCGTGCAAATCCGCCTTGGCAACATCCACCTTCTGGAGCGCGTTGAACTTGATCACGTCCCAGTCGATTTCCTGCAGCCGTACCCTGGTGTTGAAGAACCCATTCGCAGCAGAAATCAGCCGCGCTTGAGCGTCTGACGATGACGTAGCCAGCTTCTCTGCGATCTGCGGTCCTAGCGCGATGATGCGCACGTAGTCGCCGGCTGCGGCGATGCCATTGGTCATGTAGTCGATGGCCTGCGCTACGGCGAAGCGCACGTTCTCTACCTCCATCCGTGCCGCCTCGATGGCGCGCGCACGGCTGGATTCCGCGTTTTGCTGCAGGGCGTTCTGCTGGTTCAGGCTGATCTGGTGTTGCAGAGCGCCCGACGGAAGGGGGAAACCGCGAGCGGCAAAGATGCCGATGATTTCTTCGCCAGAACGGTTCGTCTCGCGCAGCGTTCGCGCACACTCACGGTCCCAAATCTGGTTTTCGATTTCCGGCTTGATGCCGGTCCCGCCGTTCGTGATGGCATTCGTCAGCCAAGATTGCGCCGCTGCGAGCGACCCGCCAGTCGGGAAAAACTCGGAGAAGAAGTCCGAGAAGGCCGTCGTCAGGTCACTCACGATCTGGCTGCGCACCTCGTCGTACAGTTCCATGTCCAGCCCAGCGGCTTCCTCCGGGATCGTGACGTTGGGCTCCACGTCATCCGGTGTGAATGCGACGGGGGTGTAATTGATGCTCGCGGACCCACTGGACGCCGTGATGGCCTGTTCAGCGAAGTCCGTGAATTCTGCCGCCTTCTCTGCGGCCGTCGTCAGCGCCTGCTCGATGATGTCGGCGACGAAATCCTCTGCAGCCATGCTCAAATCCTCCTGCTGAGCGGGACGACGACCCACTCGACGGTTGCCAACTCCGCGTCGTCGCCGTCCTCGCTGTAGATTTCAAAATCCATCCAGTTGGCCCGGATGCCACGACCAATATCCACGCGCTGCGCCTGCAGTTGCTCACTCCAGCCGCGCGCCGCGTAGGTATATTCCTGCTCGCCGACAATGACCTTGAGCATGATCTTGCCGGTCGATGTCGTGCCCAAGTAGGCGTTGGTCACGGACTTCATGGCCGTGGTGCCGAAGTCCTGTTTCCCCAGCCGGATCGACCACGCGATGGGATCCCCGTCATCCGTGTCGCCATCCAAGCGCCAGATGCCTTCATCGTCGGCGCCGTAGGCAACCCCGTCGATCACAGCGAAGCTGTTGAAGTCGAATCCGGTGTAGCGCGTGAGCCCTCCCGTATCGACGTTGAGCACCCATGTATCCATGTCAGGCCCACCCAACGAAACGCGAGCCCACGACGGACTCAGGATTTTTCAGCGGACCGGTCCCGACGTAGCGTCCATCCACGCTGCCGGAGAATGAAATGCCGGCGTGGTAGTAGGGATCGGTCTTCATGATGTTGAACAACGCCGAGTAGGAAATTTCGGCCAGCGGCGCACCGCCTATCGCATCCTCAGCCTGCGAGGTCCATACGTCAGTCAGAATATCCGGGTCCAGGTCGCGGGGCTCGGCGTCCAGCACCACCGTTGGGTCCGGCATGCCGGACGGCTGCCAGCCCTGGACTTTCTCGCTGACCTGGCGCCAGGGCGTAATCGCACCGATGGGCTGGTCAACGCCGTGGTCGGACGAATAGGCACGGTAGGTGTGCTGGGTCACCCAGCCGTAGTACGTCTCGACGCGGTGCGACCAGTCCGTCATCTCGTCCAAGTATTCGCGCTCGGAGAGATACACGGCTTCCGCGTCGCCGGTCGGGATCGCCATCGTCCAGCCGGCGTAGCGCCAACCGGTCGCTGAGTGCGATATGAATGCACCGGTTCCGCGAGAGCCGCCGCTGATATTGATCGTGGGGGGGAACAGGCCGCCCGCCCCCGGCAACTGCGCGGCGGCATCAATCAGATCCTGATAGCCGGGGGCGGATGTGTGGTTCTCATAGGTAAAATCGACATATTGCGTGACGATCACAGCCGGGCCGTTCCACGTGTATCCAGACACATTCGACACGTCGAGCCGATGCCAGGCATGAACCCCGTAGCGGGACCGGCCTCCGAACACGGTATCCCGGTGCGCCAGCGTCATCGAATAGCCTTGATATTCCTCAGTGAGTTCCGCGGTCCATCCGGCATCGGCCAGGTAGTAGCCGTATGAATACCGTTGCCACAAATTCATGTCGAAGCCGCTGTTGTAGATCAGTCCGGTGTCCGACTGCTCGCGGATCGGGTTTCCAACCGTCGCCCCGCTGTCCGACCGGCTGATCGTGACCAACTCGAATTCGTCATCCACGTAATACCCGTAGAGCGGCGCATCGCTGAAGTTCGGAATGCTGCGCAGTCCTGACTGTTCGGCCCTCACGGAGTACAGCGTCAGCGCTCCACCGGTCTCATCCTCCGGCACGAGGATGTTGTGCGAGCCCCAACCGTCCATCCACTCCGTGTAGCCGGTCGCCGATCCACTGACCGATAGCCAGGCCGGAGACGGAGATTCCTCGGCAACCGGGGAGTAGCCGAACTGCAGCGTGACAACGCTGGACTTGATGTGCTTGTCGCTGGGCCAGCCATCCTTCGCTACCAGCACGACCTTGGCCTCGGAGCCATCAGGATTGAACTTCCAGCCGTAGGCCAGCGCACCGCCGATGCGCTCCGGGTCGTAGGTGCCAATGGTGACCTTGGCGGCCAGGTCGATCCGGCTGTGCGCGAACATGTAGGACTCGATTTTCCGACGCGTGTCCTCGCTCACAACCGCCGCCACCGTAATGGTACGGTAAGCCCGGTGCAGCGCACGGCCCACGGCACCCTGCCCGACCACCGGATACGCGTCCACCATGAACGCGGTGCCGGACGGCTGCCGGATGTCGAGCAGCCAGTAGCGATGATCCGGTGAGCGGAATATGCCTGGCGACCTGTGCGACCAATATCCGGCCTGCCACTGCGTTTCGACGCCCGGCTGCGAGTACAGCAGCACCGGCTGTGTGCCGACGATATCAACGATCCACGGCCATGTGCTGCGGGCCTGTCTGGCACCCCACTGGGCTTGGATGAAACGGCGCATCAACCCAGTCCAGAGGCTGGCCGGGAAATACCCCGCGCACAGCTTCTTCATCACCGTCATGACCTCGGCCGCGTCCCGTCTGTCGGCGTCAACCACTGGATCGTCGCTGCGAGGGTATCCGATGGCGAGCGAATCCATCCCCTCCGTGAGCGGCCGGCGTGCGCGCTGCGCACCGGTTTCTGCCCCCATCTTCGGGTGCCGACGGGTTAATCCGCCGTTCATGCGAATGCCGCACACCTCGCCCAGCCACGGGGCCGCATCCATCGTGTGCGGGTCGGCAGGCGGGTTGTTGTATGGGATGTCGCCAAAGTGCCACGTTGCAGGGTACGCACGATCCGGGTTCAGCGGGCCGGGGAATGTCCAAGACAACGTGCCGGATTCCATGTAGATCGGCGCGTCCTGTCGGCCGGACTTCACCTCTGCGAGCCGGTCCATCACATTGGCCTCGACCCCATCCGCGGTGTGCGCGGAAAGCCACGGCACGCCGGTACGCTGCAGCGCACGAACCAGCGCTTCGCCAACGGCGGACGAGTTGTGCCAGAGCTTCGGATATGGGGGGTAGCTCATGCCAGCGTGACGATCAACTGCCGGATACCGTCCTGCGCACGGTAGAGGGCCGCACCGCGCTCGGACTCGATTGCCAACTCCATTCGGTCTTCCTGCACGTTCTTCGCTCCTCCATCCTTGCTGGCGGCGACAAGGCCCTTCGTCGAGCACCACCATAAGGCACCTGTGCGCGGATCATCGAGGTGCGTGCCTTCGATGGCGCCGTAGGGCAGCGGCTGGTAAACCTGCGGCGCGGCCTCCACGTCTCCGCCAGGTAGCCAGTAGGTGCGATCCGCCACGACATAGACCCCTGCCTCGCAAGGCGCCACGATGCTGATGCGCGCAGGGAACGGGATGTATCCGCGCGCTGGGTTGTGCAGGCCCGGCGCGAAGGGCTCCGAGTAGTAGAGGATGTTGTCGCGCGCAACCAGCAGCCGGCCGGAGTGCCAGCGCACAATGTGTCCGGCAGGCAGGGGGCACAGGCCCAACGTTGCAGGCTGCCGCCCCACCGTGTCGGGGAGGTCATCCACCGTGCCGCTGCTACCGTGCAGGAAGAGCAGATCGCCGTTCGTGCTGGACACATAGACACGGGCACTGACCGGCAGGCCGGTAACGGTGATGAGGCCATTGGCCGGCACGGTCACTTGTACCGGCCAGGTCAGGCCGGATTCCTCTCCGGCAGCATTCACGGCGCTGACCGCGACCATGTATAGCCCCGCCGGCAGGCTACCGCCCGTCGAAGGGGTGACCGTCGGCGCGGCAGGCGTCGTCACGCCGATGGTTTCTGACACCGTGCGGATGCGCTCCAGTATCTCGCCGTCCGACCAGTACACCGCCCCGTCCGGCCCGAGGCAGTACGACACGGACAGCCCCGGCGTGAGGCCGGCGCGCACAGCAGCGCTTGGGAACCGGTACAGCGTGCCGCCGTCCGCGTAGTACGCGGTCACGCCGTCGCCGGACCACAGGCTGCGACAACCCGTTGCGGCCTCAACGGTGCGCGTACCCCTGCCCGATCTACGGCGGAGCGTGCCGACGTTGGTCAGATCAACATTGACCGCATCGCGCAGGTAGTCTCCCGCGTGCCGGCCGCCGTCGGACACGCCCAGCGAATAGTCGGGCCGGCGGGTGTCGATGCCGAGGAACGGGCCGGAGCGGACGGTTTTAGCAGCCATGCTTTTTCTCAGGTCGGCGGCACGCGCACATGCGTGCTCTTGCTCTGCACCCGCGCCAGCGCCTCATCGCGGTAAATCCGCACCGTGGCTTCGTCGCGTGGCACGCGCACATAGACGCTGGCTCGCAGCAACGCGAACGGGTGATGCACCGCGGGGCGATAGCCGCGGAACACGACGTGGCCGGCGCTGGGGCGCAGCGTGAGCGGCTGCGTCTTGCCGGGTGCGTGGCCGGTCAGCACGAGATGTCCAGCGCTGTGGCGGATGGTGTTCGGAATGGTGGGGGGGTGACCGGTCAGCAGGATGTGTCCGGTGCCTGGATGCACGGCCTGCGGGGCCACGATAGCGGGAGCGTGCCCGGTCACGATGATATGCCCCGTATCGGGGCGAACGCGGACCGGGTACTGAACGGCCGTAGCGTGGCCGGTCAGCAGTATGTGACTTGTTTCGGGGCGGATAATATTATTGATGACCGGGGAGTGTCCGCGGAACAGTGCCCGACCGGTTCCGGGCTGCAGGATGCGCGGTTGCAGTACCTGCGGAGCGTGTCCCGTGATTTCGATGTGCCCCGCCCCCGGAGACACCACGCCGGTGCTCATACCCGGGCGGTATCCGGTCACGACGATATGCCCCGTGCCAGACACAATCGAGGTGCCTTCCTGCGGCGCGATGGTCTTGTAAGGATGGGTGTTCTCAAGCGCCCAAGCGATGTCCCATTTGTGGGCGAGATAGCCCTCAATGCGTTGCCGCGTCGCTTCGTCCGCGACGTAATCCAGAATGACGATTTCTGCGATGCCGCCAGCAAACTGACGCGATGTGGACGTGTTCTCGCCGCCAATGGTGACATCAGCCAGCGCCGTCCAGCCGGCGAACGATGTGTCGGGCGTTCCGGCCACGCCGTTGCTGTAGGCCACACCTTCGGAGTACGTGGCGAGCACTGCGGCCTGCATGTACCGGCCACGCCACCCCACTGCAGAATTGGCCTGCGCGCTCGAACTCGCGACTATGAACGCGATGAGGCCGTTCGAGTTCGTTTGATACAGCGCGAAATGCCCTGTGCCGGGCGAACCGGCCCCGCCCGTGCCACTCGACATGATGGTCTGCAGATCGGAGGCGGTGCCGTTGCCATTGAATACGAGGAAAATTGAGCACGCATCGGCAGGCAGCGCCGGCATGACCAGTTTCCTGTCGCCGGGAAACCATACCGCGTCGCGGCCGTCCTGATCCGCAGTTAACCGCAACGGCAGCATGGCGCCGTTAGGCTGTATGGCGTGCCGATTGTTGCCGCTCCTATCGATCCATTGGCAAACTTCGCCCAGCCCGCTCAATCGTAGAGACCACGACGCACCAGCGTCGGCGCTACGCGCCAGACGCGCCCCCGCCGAGGTGCCGCCGATCCATGTGCCGGCGTCGCTGGCTGCAATCAAGTAAACGGGCAACGCCGCGAAGATTGTGCCGGCCGCGCTCCACGATGCGCCGTTGTCAGTGCTGCGCGACGTCGTTCCAGCCAGGCTCCCGGCGACCCAATTCCCCGCGCCGTCGGTCGCCATGCCGAAGCAGTCGTTCGACGCGAGGGCGCTGGTGACATTCGACCAAGACGCCCCGTTGTTTGTGCTGCGCCTGAAGTTCGTGTTCGTGTTGCCGCCGAACACCCACACCCCAGCCCGATTCGTCGCCATGGCATTGATGGATTGTGACACCCCGGACGTGACAGATGACCACGACACACCGTTATCGGTGCTGCGACGCAGCGCTCCAGCGGCATTTCCGGCACACCACACCCCGGCCCGGTCGGTGTCCAGGGCGAAGATGTGGTTGCTGTCAAACCCGCTGGGGACGGTCGTGAACGTGACGCCATTGTCGGTGCTGCGGGACATCTGACCGCTTTCGCCAACGATGACCCACACGCCTGCGCGGTCGGTCTGAACCGCACGGATACCGCCCGTCGAGAATCCGCTCGTAACCGGGCTCCAGGTCTCCCCGTCATCGGCACTGCGGAAGAGTTGCTGCTGTGTTCCTCCTGCAAGCCAGGTGCCGGCGCCGTCCGATGCTACCGCTAAGCAGTAACTGTTATTGGTAGTCGCGAATGTCTCTGCGATCTGCGTCCAGGTGAGGCCGTCGTCTGTACTCCGGTAAAGCGCCCCATACCGTCCACCGGCGATCCACGTGCCAGCATCGTCAGATGCCGCGGCGCGAAACTGGGCGGTGTTGCTCAGCCCAAGACCAGGCGTCAGTTCCGGCAGGATCGTGCTTTCGTCGGCCGCATCCAGCCAGCAGTGCGGCGGCGCGTCGAGGAGTTCCGGGGTCCAGAGCATTGCCGGTCAGACCTGCATCACACCCGCTTCACGTCGAACCATCCGCCCGACGGCACTTCGAGTTGCAGCGGATTGCCGTCGGCCGTGGCCGGCGAGTCGGCGGGCGTGGCGTCCGCAATGATGTAGCCGATCAGCGGGTCGGTCTTCCCCCACAGCGAACCGGACACGCGCAGCACGGCGTAGCGCCACGCCGGAATCGCGCCGCCGTCGGCATTCCACTGCACGTTGTCGCTGGTGAGTTTCCAGCCGTTCGTGATCGCCGTCACAGCCACGTTGGTGAGCGTGGCCCCTCCCGCGGTGTAGCCGTTCGCTGTGGTCAGCTCGTTGTCGATGTCGGCATACACGGCGTCACCGCTGGTGCCGTCGTCCGGCGTATAGCTCGACGTGTGCAGGGTCATCTTCAGGGTCGCGCCCACCAGGTCGTTCAGACGGATGTCGTCCAGGTTGGCGGCGTAGAGGATTAGATCGGATGCGGCCATGGTGTTTGGCTCCTTGATTCGTCAGGTCAGGCGTGGGAGGTCGTGTTTTCGGTAGTCACGGTGATGGTGGAATCCGACGAGCAGATGCGCAGCACCGTGCCATCTGGCTCGACGAGCTCAGCGTCGAACACGCCCTTCGTCCAACTCAGCTCCGCGGATTGCTCAGCAGTGAGGCGCAGCCACAGGCAGTCATTCGCTGCGTCAAGTCCTAGTGTTCCCTCGTCTGTGCTGAACGAGGCCAGCAGATCGCCGCCCACTCGGTTGCGCACGTCCATCCGTGCGCTGTCATAGAGCGCAAGATTCACGGGCAGGTAGTACGCGAGCTGACCTCCGGAGACGTAGGGTTTGAAGCCCGCGCCATTGACCGCGTTGAACGCCACGGTACTTGTGTCGAGCCGTGTCGTCCGGCGGAAATCGCTATCCCGCGGCGGGTTGTTTGCGGCGTTCAACTCGACCGGGCCTTTCACGTTCATGACGGCCGCGCGCCACCCGTCCGGGATGCCATGGCCAGACGCGACGATCTGTACCGGCGCGCTCTGCAGCACGTCGTTAATAGTGGCGTAGGCCAAGGTGTCGGATTCGATACGGATGGGCAGCGCGACTGTCGCGCCGCGGATGATGCACAGGTCGAGTTTTTGGAGCTTGCAGCTCACTTCATGGCCCTCCACATGTTCCGTACCAGCCGAGAACACGCCCACAGAGTGGCGCCAAGCGCGAATAGCCAGGCGCCGGGTGCGTAGTGCTGCAGCCCTTCCGGCGTGACGACGATGAGATGCGGCACGCCCCAGTGCGCCGAGCGCCGGGCGACGAGATAGCCGCCGTCGGCGTGCCAGGCGTTGAGCGCGAACGTCAGGCAGTTGAAGGCGGTCATTTCAGCAGTCCATCCACGCAGTCATTGTGCAGCGCCCGGCACGCCAGGCCCCACGACAGCACTTCCACTTCCCACAGCTCTCGCGGCAGGCTCCGAGGCGGCGGGTCCGGGCAGCGCAGCACGCATTCCAGCGGGTCCGCTTTCGGGACCGAATCCGTATGCGGAATAGATGGCGTCGATGCGCAGCCGGTGAGCGTCGCGCCACTCGCAGCCAAGATCCAGATCAGCAGCAGCTTCACCTTTCACCTCGCCCGCAGATGCAGCACGACGGCCTCGCGCCTCTGCAGCGGAGACCGCGCGTTTTCGTTCAGTCGCAAGGTCTGCACGGACAGCCGCAATAGCGGACTGGCCCCACTCGGCGTAGCCCTGGGCCACCACCAGCTCGCGCTTCGCGCAAGCCCCATCTGCCAGCCGATAGCCGCCCCAGCCGCCCAGCACGCCAGCCACGGCAGCGGATGCCACAGCAGCAATGATCGTTGTTCGCACATCACATCTCCTATGCGAGCAGCGCCTGTGCACGCTCATGCAGGGCCACACGGTCTGCGCGCCCGTTCTGGCCGCCGTTGATCCGACTGGTGATCTTCGTGAAGTCGCCAGCGTCGGCCAGCGTGTTGAGGCCACGTGCCGCCCACCACCAGCACGCCGACTTTGCCGCCCAATTCGGCGTTTCGAGCAGTGCCGGGTAGGCGATGAAGTCCTCACCCAGCGCATCGGACGCCTGCTGATAGTTGGCGCGACCGGTGATCTGGATGAGGCCGCGGCCGAGATACTTCTTGCCGTCGCCGGGTTCGGTGTTGCCCAAGTCCTTCCGCCCTTCGTATCGAGCCTGGGCTGGCGTCGGCCCCCATATTTCGCGCACGTAGCGCAGGCGGCCGGACTCGTGCCCGATCTGCGCCAAGAACGCCGCGATGCGGGCCGGCGTGTCGATGCCGTACTCGCGCATCCCTTGGTTCAGGGGTTCGCAGAACGTCGCCGCGCGGGTGTAGCTGCAGTCGTACAGGATGACGAGTTGGCCGGGCGTGACGAGCGTTTCCATGCTCAGTCTCCCTTCCTGCGCCGGTTCGTCAGTTCGAGGTCGTGCCGCGCGCAGGCCGTGAGCCTGGCGCCCAGCACGGCCGCGACGATGCACACCGCGATCAGCAGCACATTGGCCCAGGTCATTGATCCGCCCTCCCTGCCCCGCCGCCAATGACGCGCTGAAACATCCGCTCCAGCCCGGATGTCCCGAGGCTAGCCAGTCCGGCAGCGATACCAAACTGCCCCACCGGAGACAGGTCAGGCACGAACACCAGCACCGAGCCGGCGGCCATCGCAATGCCGGCGGTCGAGATGCAGCGGCCGATGACGATGCGCGCCGTGATGCGCTCAGACGACGCCAGAAGTTGGCCGACGCCGATCACAGCGCCGATCACGGCGAACGAGACAGCAGTTTCGAGGTCGCGGAAGACGCGGGAGAGCCAGTCGGTCATCAGTTACTCGCTCGCATCCAGGTTGTCGAAAGGAAGGTTCCGCGCGTTCCACTCTTCGGTACGCGCCGGCAGCGCCTCGCCGAATGCCGCGATGAAACGACCTTCTGCGCGCACAGCAAGCGCAACGTCCTCGGCGTCGGCATCCTTCTTGTCGTATGCGCGCTTGATGATCCAGTGCCGCAGATCGCGGATGAAACGAGGATTGACCTCGAACGTCGAATCCAGCGACTTGATGGGATGCAGCGGCAGCCGTACAACGCGAAGCAGTAGCGTCGCAGCGGCGTCAGGGGTCGGCGCAAGACGGATTGCCCCAGTCTTCCAGTCTGTGACGATGATGGACGGCTCGCCGGCCATGTCCTCCCACCCGAGACATTGCGAATCGAGGTGAGCAGTCGGCATCAGCGACATGGGCCTCACCACGCCAACAAGACGCGCACGGCGGATGCGGATGATGCGCGAGTCGATCTCGTACTCCGCCTCACCTTCCTCGACGTCGATGCGGCAGAAATCGCTGTTTGAGTCGACCAGGAGGCTCGCGCGTCGGCATGCCTCGTTCTGCGCGTCGTCTGCGAACTCGATCAGGTCGTCATCGGTATTGAAGTACGGCTGCTCGCGGTCTCCGATCTCGCGGCGCACGATGTCAATCAGTTCGCCAGCGTTCATAAGCCCTCCTGATCGCATCGAATGCCAGCGCCGGATCGATGGCCTGTTGGCAGATTGCCGCGCCGGTCTCCCGGTGTTCGTGGCAGTAGTCGCGCCCGTAGTGCAGGCGATGGCATGGGTAGCACCCAACCTCGACAGGGGGCGTCAGCACAGTCGTATTGACCCAGTGCTTGGTCAGGTTCTCGTGGCTTGAATGGGAGAGCAGGATGACCTTGGCGACGCTTGCCTCGAACGCCACAGCATTCAGAACGCCCGTCTCCGGTCCGATGACCGCCTGCGCCTGAACGGCCATCGTCAGCGTGTCGCGAATGGGCAGTGCTCCGCTGCGGCAATGCACGCGCGGCTCCGCCTCCCATCCAGCTTCGAGAAGCTGGCAGGCGTAATCACCAACCAGATGGAACACAACATCCGGCAGTTCCAGCAGGCAGCGGGCGATCAGCGCATCCTGGTGAGGCCAGAACTTGTGAATGCTGGAACCGGCCAGCGCGAATACAACATGGAATTTGCCAGGCTCCATCAAGCCCGCAACGCGCTGACACTCCGCAGCGTCCGGGTAGAAGCGCGCTTCACTGCCGTAGGGAACTTGGGCAAGTTCGCTCGTCCATTCCAGATAGTTCCTCCCCAGTTCCTTGCGGCGCACCGCATCCGGCCAGTGGAAGTTCGCGCGGCACGGGATCGGCAGAAGCGTCCCTTCGACCGACTCGGACAGGTTGACGAACCGGTCAAAGCGCGCTTCCTGAACTTTCCAGAACGCGGCCAGTTCATGGTTTGGCACTTGGTCGGTGTCCTGGATGAACCAGGCATCAACATGCGGGTCTTCGCGCAGGATGTCCTGCCCCTTGGGCGTGGTCATCACCGTGACGTGAAATCCCTCCCGCTTGAGCGCCGGCAGGATGTTGGATGCCTGCAACATGTCGCCGAAGCCGCCATAGCGCACAACGCAGGCCGTCGGTTCGGATCGGATGTTGGTGAGCCATGACTGCTTGAACTGACCTGTCGGAAACGCCGGCTTCTGAAACACCTGCAAGAAATCGTCTTCCTGCGGTTCGCACACGATCAGGTCGAATCCGGTCTCGACGGCAGCGGTTCGCATCTCGTGCTCGACGGCAGCCGGAATGAACCCGGCGCCCGTGGTGTCTAGGTGCGGCAGGTGTAGCACGAGATGACCGCCGGGCAGGACGGTCCGCCACCATTCGCGCAGCGACTCCACTCCGGCGCCTTGATACGACGCCACGACGAACGCCTGGCTTTCGTCTGCCACATCATCGACAGATGCCGCTTCCACGAAATGCGGGAATGCCTTGCCGCCCAGTTCGATGCCGATGCCGCGGGTGTAGGGCACGATGTGGTACTTAATGCGCGCAGCTTGCGAGGACATGCGCTCAGCCCCCGAGCTGCGCGGCGATCTGTTCGTCGATGGGATTGGCAACCTTCGGTGCCACCGGCTCTTCGACGGCCGCCTTCGGCTTACGCCCTGGGCGCGCGGCAGGCTTGGCGTCCTCTTGCGGTGCCACCGGCTCTTCGACGGCCGCCTTGCGCACGATCTCGTCTCCATGGGCGTCAAAGTAACGGCCGTCCTGGTGGAAGCGCGCACCGTCAGGCGTGCGGCCGTAGATTTCCCCGTAGGATTTCGTCTTGTCGAGCTTCATGCTGCCCTCGCTCAGTAGTTGGCCTGCGGATCGACGGGCATATCGCGATCCACCGGATGCGAGCGCCCCTTGAATCCGCCCTCGCGGTTCGTGGCGTCAGGCGAGATGTCTGCACCATAGGTGTCGCCAACGCCTGTTCCGGTGCCGCGGTTCGGCATCGGGCGGTTGTCGCCCTGCAGTTCGCCGTTCGGGATGTAGCATTTGTCCTTCATGGTCTTCTCCTGTCCTGGTCAGCGTTCCCAGCCGTGAGGACGACCGCAGAAACCGCCGGACTCCTTCTCCGTCTCGAACATGGAATAGAGGTCACCGGCTTCTTCGGGCATGCCGGCCGCGGTGTAACCGCGCTTCAGGTCTGCCACCGAAGCGCCGCCGAGCGCGCCATAGCTGCCACCCGAGATGCCGCCATCGGAAGACGGCAACGGGGAAGACGTGTTGAGGTCCAGGTTCTTGTCGCGCATCACATCCTCCTGGATCAGGTCTGCACCGCATCAGGCAGGACTTCGTACTCGTAGATCACGTCTGCCTTGCCGGTGGCGTCCGCGCCGCTCTTGACGCTGATCGCCTCCAGGGAGCCAACGGACCGGTCCAAGGTGGTGCTGGAACTCTTGACGCCCGCTGTCGACGTGGAGAGCGCGATGGCGCCGATGGAAGTCGTGCCGTGCAGGATGTCGAGCTTGTGCGTGGTAGCAGTGCCAGCAACGGTGACCACCGCATGCACGGCCTTGAGGCGGATCTTCTGGAAGCTGCGGAACTTGCCGTATTCGGTCGTGGCGGAGCCGCCGGCCTCGCCGGCATAGCGCTCGCGGCGAATCTGGAAGTTCGGATCGTCGTATGACATGGTGCATCTCCTTCGGGAATGAAAACGGCCTCCTGAAGGAGGCCGTCATGTAGCGTGCTGGGCGATCAGGCCGCGGAGTCCCACTTCACAATGCGGGTATTCTTGCTGTTGTCCGCAGCGTTGAGGGGGTGGACAATGCCGAACCCGCCCAGGTAGTACCAGGCAATGCCCTTGGAACGGCCGTAGTCGGTAGGAATCTTGCCGCGCATCTCTTCCGGGATCGCGACGCCCTCGGCCACGGTGTCGTTGCCGAAGAAGAAGGCCCATTCCGACTTGGCGTTTGCCCAGCCTTCCTTGGCGATGTTGGTCTGCTCGACGAACCGCGTGTTCTCGTAGCGGCCGATCTCGCCGTTCAGGATCATCCCGAAGCCTTCCGGCGTGTATTTGTGGATGTCCTCCAGTTCGTTCTTGAAGTCACGCAGAGTGGACGGATGCGCCAGGCAGATGTAGTCGTCGCCGGTGTAGGGCGGGATGTTCCGCTCCTTCATCGTATCGACGATGGCCTTGACGTGATCGGCGCCGAGCGCGACGTTGTTCGTTTCGGTCGCCGTGCCGTTGGTGGTCAGGACGATGGCGTCGGTGGATGTGCCGCCGTAGGGAGCAACACGCAGCGGCGTGGCGTTGAATTGCGCATGCGAGGCAACGTCGAACGCCTTCTTCGCATCGTTCTTCAGCACCTTGTTGATGACCTCCTTCACGGGCTGCTCGGACAGGTCGTCCAGCTTGCCGGTGTAGGGCACCGAGTTTCCGTACTCGGTGATAGTCATCGTGCCCTGGGTGATGGTGAAGTTGGTTTCCGGCAGGGTATTGGTTTCCACCAGGGTCGTGCCCTGCGTGGCCACGTCGGAATACACGTTCCAGTGGAAGGTGTCGCCCTTGCCCTTGCCCTGCACAGCCGCGTCCTTGATGTCAGCGAACTGGCGGAACTTCACCAGCGGCTGGACGGAGTGACGCAGCACCTTCGACAGCGAATCGCTGTACATGTAGCCACCAAGCGTGTTGGTGAGCCAGACTTGGCCTACCATGATTTGATTCTCCTATTCGGAAAGGTTCTTCAACCCTGGGCAACGCGCGACTTCCGCAGTTCTTCCATGGCTTCGCGCCGGATTTGCTCTTCGGTAAGCGGTTCCTGGGTTGTGGATGACTTCGCGGTAACACTGGCCGCACGGACGTTGTCCAGTCTGGCCTTTCGCTCCAGCCTCTCGTTTCGGGCAGCGGTCGTGGCCGGCTCGTCGGTCGCTGCGCCGCTCTTCCCCTTGATCCAGCCACGTAGGTCTTCGCCGGTTTCGCGCAACGCGTCGGGAAAGGACGTGCCTTCCTGGACTTTCTGCTGCACGGCCTGTATCGCAAGGACTGAGAGGTATGGGTCGGAGTCGATATCGGCGTAGTCCGTACTGAACTGCCGCAATGCGCTCTCTACTTCGATTTGCTGCTTCACGCTCTGCGTGATTTCTTCGACAGACGGGATAGCCGGCACTTGCTGTTGGCGTCCGTTCATGACCTCGTCGAAGATGGTGGCGACCTCGGCCTCATTGCCCTCCATGAGCGCCGCGACCGCTTTTTCTGCGAGTTCCTTCGTACCGGGTGCTTTTTCATCCGCCCGGCCCGGCTCTTCCTGCTGCTTCTCGTCATTGGCATCGTTCGGTGCCGTAGCGCGTTCCTTCGCCTCGTTCAGAATCTTGGTGGCTTCCGCCAAGCGTCGATCAGCCGCGCCGTTCTTCTGGAACTGGCGTAGCACTTGATCGAGCGACACTTCCACTTCCTCGCCGTCGATCTTGGCGCGCACCTTCACCTTGTCGAAGCCGTCGGCGATCACCGTCGGATCGGTCTGCTGTGCCACTTGGGCATCGGCGCTCAGATCTTCTTCCTGCCGCTGCTCTCCCTGCTTCTGCCCTTGCTCTTGCTTGTCGGCGCCTTCTGCGCTCGATTCGTCCTCGCTAGACCGCCGCTCTTCCTGCTCGATCTCCACGCCTTCGGCGGCCAGCGTCGCGCGACGGTTTTGAGCCATGCGCTCCATCGCCTCGTCGCGCGGAGAGCGGAACTGTTGCTGCTGTTCTTCCTGCGCGGCGGCTTGGCTTTCGTCAGCCGGCGCGCCCTGCTGGGTGGCGTCGTCCTTCACGGTCATGGTGCTATGGCTCCTGAAACGAAAAAGCCCGCACGCGGCGGGCTGGTTGGAGAATTGCGGTCAGCGGTTACTGCTGGGCGTTTTCCTGCATCTCATGCAGCGCGTTGCGGCCCTCGGTGATCAGTTCGGCGAGCCAGAACTGAAACGACTCTGCGCGGTAGATACGGTTCTGCAGTTCGCGGATGTACTTCGGGTTCTCTGCATCCGCTTCCTTCAGTTCTGCCATCGCAGCGTCACGCTCTGCTTCCGCTCGATCGACCAGATGGCGGCCAAGGTTGGTCTTCAGGAATCGTTCCGCCTCGTCCATCAGGCCGACACGAATCAGTTGTTCGGTGCGCTCCGTGCTCATGCAACACCATCCGCTTCCATCGTCTCGATACCGTCCAGCGCACCGACAGCGGGACCGGCCGGCGTGTCAGGACTGGTATCACCAGGCGCACCGCTGATGTAGTCCTGCTCGTTCATGAGCGGCTCGGCCGGCACTGGCAGATTCGGATCAATGCCGGTCGGATCAGGTCGGAATCCCTCGTTCTGCAGCACCACGTCTGCCACTGGGGCAATGGACGGGTTGGCCGCGATGACCTGGGCGGTCTGAACCGCGGAATACTGGCTCTTCACGCCGGTCTCTTCTGCCGCCGCTTGCAGCTTCTTGATCTCCGCGTCCAGCTTCTCGATCTGCTTCGCCAGCAATTCAGGCGGCGTCTTCGAGTCCAGCGCTTGCTGCAGCCGTGCGATTTCCTGTTTCGCTGCAGTGAGCGCTGGGTCTTCGTTCTCCAGGTTGAAGAACCGCCCGCCAGAACGGTAGCCGAGCTTGCCGAACACTTCGCTGATGACTTCCTCGATATCCAGTCCGTAGCGCTCCAGCACGCCGTCGGCCAACATCTCGCGCAGCGCGTTCATGCCGCCGATGAACTTCTGCATTTGATCGACCGGGTTCGTAGCGCCAATGCCGACATTGACGTTGAGGAACATGTCCTGATCCAGCAGATCGAAGGCCATGGAGAATGCAGCCTCCCCATACTGCTCGACGATTTTTGCCCGTCGCGCCGAGAGCGCCAGGATTGCCTCATCGGTCTCGTAGGCTTGTTCGAGCGCGAGCACCTGACGCAACACCGGTTCCACCCACGTCTCGACAAACGTCCGCAGTTGATAGCCGGATACCTGGTTGGCCGAACTCGACAACAGGTTAAGCCCGCCAACCGTCTCGTTCAGGTTGCGGTTGCTCTGTACCGACGCCTGCGAGAAAGCGCCTGTCACGTCGTCGAAGTCCAGGTTCAACCGGTCCTGCTCTGCATAGGCCGAGCTGGTCACGTCGGTGAAGGCGACCTCCCTTACGTCCTTCTCCGGGTCATCCATCAGCGTGGCGCTGCCCGGCGTGTTGCGGGTGAGCGAACGCAGGTCGACTTGCTTGTTGCGCTTCACGAAGTAGCGCTTGTTCAGCACGAACCGTATGTTGTCGATCCGCAGGTTCGCCAAGTCATTGATCTCGGCCTGCACGTCGCGCCCAAGGCGAACCGAACCGCCTGGATAATTCCGGTGTGTCTCGATCACCGAAACGCCGAGCACATAGTCTCTGCCGATGGGCGAAACGTCAGAAAGAGGAACCGGGTCGCTCAACAGATGCTGCGTGCCCAGCGTGTAGTACAGCCAGTCCTTACCGTCATGCTCGACGATATTCCGATGCACCCACACGATGGTGTATGCCGTCAGCGCGCTGGCGCTGTCCTTCGGGTCCTGTCGGTTTCCCTCCCGCACTAGTCTCGTGGAATCTCCGTAGGCGGTCGCTGCGGCCAGCAGCGTGCCATCATCCGCCCTCTTCCACGCCGCGGTACCGGTCTTACGGCAAGGACCGTCCATCCGCCGCCGCACGTTCTTCACGTACATCGGGATCATCTGGATCAGATAGGGCGATGTCTCTATCGGGCATGCCCAGTTTGCCCCTGGGTCGATGCGGAAGTTCTCGACAGGGATCAACTCAATGACCGGCCGATCAATCCCGCGATCAGGGTCATAGTCCCAGTACTGGCGCGACACCACCACACCAGCCACTTGAGCATCCTGATAGGCGCCACATGCCGTCATGAACCACGGCACCGACTTGGTAAGCCTCCACTTCAGCAACTCCTGCGCCAGATCGGCCCCGGCACGCTGAATCGGGTTCGAGTCGTCGAACGGCATCACAGTCACAACATCATCCGTACTGAAGAATGCCTCGGCTGCCACCGCCTCGTTGCGTCTTACCGAGGACCGCGTCTTCGGCCGGAACAGTTTCGAGCGCCCGGCATACGACTCAGCGTTGTACTTCGATCCAGCCGGATGCCGCCCTTGGAACTGCCTGATGTCCTGCTCGATGTCTCGCCGCACGCTGGCGTCGAACCACGACGTGCTCGTGCCGAACGCATCGCGGGCAAGACCAAGCCAATCAGGCGCGCCGCCCTGCTCGACATCCGGCGGTGCTTCGCGCATCAGTCGCGCTCCACGGCGATACGGCCGGCGAAGTCCGTCGGCAGTGTCATGATCTGGCTGTGCGCACGATCCAGGCTGGCACGCATGACGCGGTAGCGCTCCAGGATTTCACCACCAGCCATCAGCACCCGTTTGTCCCATTCGCTCGCCGAATAGATGCGCGGCAGATGCAGGGTGTAGCCCATGTTCCCGGACAGCATCAGGTTGCGGATCGTGGCGACGCCCTTGCTGCCGTCGCACGTCACAGCCCACAGGTGGCCTGGATAGTGCCTGTGCAGGGTGTCGGCCATGTGCTTGGCGGTCACCAGGTCGTTCGCATCCAGTTGCGGCGCGTCCGTGGCGATCTGTTGCATGCTGACGCTCATACCCCATCCTCGAAAGTCTCTGGCTCGGTTTCCTCGCGTACCAGTCCGGCCCGCCGCGCATCGCCAATCGCGACGTACTCGGCCGGCGTGTAGTACTGGCGGATCGATACCGGCAATTCGTTGTACTCGCGCGTGCCGTGCGCCATCGCGTCACACAGTTCAGGACGCATCGCTGTACGGCCCCTTGCCGTCGTCGAACCTGCGACCATTGCTGAACACGTAGCCCGGTTCCTTCTCCGGCAGCAGCGTTTCCGCCTGGGCTGCTCCGACCTCTTGCGACCACAGGCGGTTGCTAACACGCACTTTGGTGCGCGGGTCTTGTTGCTGGTTCTGGTTGTCCGCCATCGTCACACCCCATCCGCAAACGTTTCCGGCATCAGCGCGCGCTCATCCACGATCACCGGCGGCTGCGGGTCCATGTCCTCGATCCGAGAGCAGGCATCCAAGAAGTCATCGTGTGCCGAGAACGGATAGACCAAGTACTCGTCGAGCAGCGTCTTGCTCAGGCTGTAGATGTTCCCGTTCTCGTCACGCCGCCTCGTTGGTTCGTAGATACGGAATGCCTGTCCGGCCTCGCGCACCTTGCGTTGTCCTGCGGTCTCCGCCTTTACCACGGCCGGCAGGATGAACTGTCCGGCCCGGAAATACGGCTCCAACCGCTGGATGCGGTCGTACTTCGATTCATTTCCTTCACGCGTCCAGTTCAGCTCTTCGATCTCGAACGAATCGCGATCGCGTCGCATCTGCTCGTCGAAGTACTCCAGATCTGAGAGAGCGCCGTACCGCTCGTATCCGACTTCCACGCGCTGCACGCCTGGCATCGCCATCCAGACTTTCCGCAGTCCGCGCAATGCCTGCCAGCGCTCGGATAGGCTCATTCGGTGGTGGTAGCCATCAAGTAGCCAGCGGTTCTTCGCGGCGTCGATCCCGATAACCGCGATTGCCGTTCGGTCGCTGTCCTTCTTTTTCGAGCTGGCCGGGTCGCACAGGATGTACACGTTGAGCGTCGCCGGCCGCATGTCCAGGAAGCGAAGCCATTCCTTCCTGAACATCGCCTGCTGGCCGGCTGCCGGGTTCTGCAGCATCTGCGCCGCCAGGATCGCAGACGGCTGGGTCTTCACCTTCTCCGCCCAGGCCTCGCGCGACAGGAAAACCGGGTTTCCGTCGATCTTTCCGTTGTCAGTCGCCGGGTGAATCCTTGGCTTCAGGATGCTGCGGTCCAGAATGTACTGGTACGTATCAGCGAACGAGTAGCGCGTTCCGATGTGCCACTTGCGCAGCCTGCCGTCCGCCCCACGGGCGCCAAGGTTGTCCGACAAGCCCCAAGCGTCCGTCGTTTTCTTCACCTGCTCCGGCGTGGTTACGGATTCCCGCGTCACCACGTCGTCGTAGACCATCAACAGAAAGTGCCGGCCGGTCGGCTGACCATCCACGAGACCGTGCGCCTCGATGGTCGCCTCCTTCGGGTTCCCTTTCCGCTTGACGATCAGCCCGCCATCCAGCGACCACCGCGGAGATTCCGATGCAGGGTCTGCATAGAACACCTCCGGGTATGTCGACTTCAGGTCGTCATTCGACTCAAACTCGCGCTTGAGCTGACCCAGGAATGTCCTCGACACCCCTTTGGTGTGCGAGAAAATCCCGACTGTAATCTCAGGGTCTCGCACGACCTCCTGCACGATGCCGGCGAACGTGATGATCGTGCTCTTGTAGTGCTCCCGCGCCCACAGGTCCAAGCAGCCGTCAGGCTCGGCCTCGACCTCTCGGCAGCGCTCGTACAGCCACGGCTTGAACGCATCTGGTCGATGCAGCGCCGAGACGAGCAGGAAGAACCTATCCGCCCGGCCCAATTCAGCCCGCCCGTACTTCGCCTCGAACCACTCCCACGCATCAATTACCGCACTGCCGTTCTTCCCCCATGCGCAGCGCTGCAGGGCGACGTAGTCGGCAGGATCAACCGCCATCGTCCTTGAGGGCGGCCCGCAGTGCGGCGTAGTCGGTGCGCGAGACTTCGACCTGCACCGGCCCGCCGTCCTTACCGGTGACCTCGTGCTCCTGCTTGTCGCGCCACTTCTTCGGTTGCCGGTTCTTCAGCCAGAAGATGCAGGCCGTCGTGTCCGGCGGGTAATGCTTGATCGTCGGGGTGATGACGATTTTTCCAGCCACTACGCGGATATCGTCTTCCGGATGCGAGTAGCCAATGGCGCGCTGCGCGAGCGCCACTTCAACGCGCTCCGTGTCGAACCGGTCCTTGCCACGCTTTAGGGCCTCCAGAAACTCAGGATGAACCGCCTTCCACGTATTGAGGGTCTGTATCGACACCTCGAAGAACTTCGCAAGCTGATCGTCCGTGAAGCCCTCCGCGCACAGCTTCTCCGCTTGGGTCGGCATCACGTCCTTGTTGTACTTGCTCGGACGGCCGCCACGGCTTTTTCGCTCGGCCATTGTCCAGCCCTCTTCGGAAACGAAAAAGCCCGCTCAGCTTTCGCCTGCGGGCTCTTGACGCATCATCGGTACGGTATAAAAAAATACTACTCTAAGGGGTCAAAAATTTCAACCCCTTTCTTCGACGCCCATCGGCAGCACCAAATTGGCCATCTTGGTCGTTGTCGCGGAGATCATCGTCCGCGACTCAAAGCCGGCACGGCGACGGCCGGGGAGTTGATCATCTGCAGCTGGTGAAAAGTTGTTGACTGCACGATATATCGTGTGTATCATGTAGTCACGGTGGCGATGACGCTACCGACCGCGCCTCCCGGTAGCGGGGCGGAGAAAAAAATGAAAGCCAAGCTCATCAGGTCCATCCGGGAGATGCTTGAGTTCCGCCTGACCAAGGCCCCTGACGCCGAGACCCGCGCAAAGGGTGAAGCGATGGTGGCGGAATATCTCGCCAAGGCAGAAGCTCAGCCGGAATCGTTCTTCGATGGCGAAGACTCGCGGTCGATCGTGCTTAAGCTGAACAATCTGAAGTAAGCCGGGAGTAAGAAAATGGGCAAGTTCGTCAAGTTCTTGGGCCGCTGCGCGCTGAACGGTAAGCAGATTGCGGTGTATGAAAACGGGGGCGGCTCCTTCCGGCTGTCCGCGGAAACTGTCGGCGGCAAACCGGTGTTCTACAGCTATCGGGACGAACGCGGCAGGTCACACACTGTCGCAGTGCGTGACATGGAGCTCTCCGCGGACGAGTTCGATTCGTTCGAAGACCGCGTCAGCGCTGGCGTTGTCGGCCGTTCGGATGCCCGCATCGTGCAGCGCGGGCTGATCGAAATGGGTTATCCGGAGTCGATGGAGTAACGACCATGATCATTTCGGAGGTAGGAAAAGTGAACGTTTCCGCGCTGAAGGTGCATGAAGGGGGGATGCTGGAGCATTCCCAGGTCGGCGCTGTCGGTGCCCGTACATGGGCAGACGGGATCGGCCGTATCCTCACCGACTCCGGTCGTACCGAAACCGTAATGGGGTGGGGCTACATGGACGGAGATCTCCGTGTCCTCGTCGATGAGATGGGCCGCGACGCCTATTTGATCCATGCTGGGACCTGAAATGAAACACACCATGCCTGCACCGTGCGCAAGCCCCTCTCCCCTCGCGGGAGAGGGGTTGGGGAGAGGGGGCTGGGACGGGCGCCGTGCGCGGCGAGGCGGCGAGCCGTCATGACTCCCGATGCGTTCGCGGCTCTCTGCGCCCTACATCGGACCCGCAGCCCTGCGGCTCAGGAGGCCGCGCGCCTGGTCATGGTCGAGGGCCTCAGCCAGACCAAGGCCGCGGCGCGGGTTGGTGTCTCGTCGGGGTCGGTGAGCAATGCCGTGGCCACCCTGCGCGCTCGCCTGGCGCTCGCACGACGTGCGGCCGGGGTGGAGTAGCCTCGGCCTCCTCGGACCACATCCGCAATTAGATTTCAGCCCGCGCAATCGCGGCAGGCGGCATTTATCGCACTCATCATGCCGCATTTATCGCGGCGCGCTTCAAGGATAAACCCCATGTGGACCGTCGGGGTGGCGCCCAATGAACGCGTTACGCTGTCAAACGCAATTTGATGTCACCAACCCCGCCTCGACGAGCGCATCATCGGCCGCATTTTCTGCTGCGCTCTCGACGGCTTTCAGCCGATCTCGACACCTCTGCCATCGCCTGGTCATCGTCGCAGCGTCCATGCGAAACTCATCGCACAGCGTCGCCAAATTATAATCCGCGCGTCCGAAGTACCGGCAGATCAGTTTGAGCGCCATCCGCGTGTAATGCGTGCCAGTTCCAAACGATGCAATGACGGGCTTCAGCAGTGCGTTAGCTGATTCTGCGAACTCGCGGTCGCTGAGCGTGTAGCGACAGATCAGCGCATGGCGGTAGTCGTGCGGCAGCGACTGCACGACGCGCTTGACGTTGCCGGCCTCAGCGGCGCCGTCCAAGCCGTGCAGTCCTCGCCCTGATCCAACCGGTCTGCCGCGCATCATCCTGCCCATGATCGTCATGGGGTACTGCTGTGCGTTGTAGGCATAGGCGAAGCGCAGGGCTTCGTGACCGCTGCGGAAGATCGCCGCCTCTGTGGTAGCTGTCATGCACGAACCTCCATGATCTCGATCACCGCCCCCGGCGAGTCGAGCGCATCGACATCCTCTCCGGGGTAGGCTTTCCACAACTTCGTGTAGCCGATTACCCGGGCGTCGTCGGTCCAGATACCTGCGTCGGTCAGCGCGTCCTCAGTTGAGCGTGCCAGTTTCGACAGGTCCGGCGTGCGCATCGGGTACGTACGGCGGCGCTTCGGTGCGCTGACAGGCTTCGACAAGGTGAAGGTCATTCTCACCACGACCGGCCCGTCGATCGGCGCCGCGCCGGTGCGTGCCCGCCAGTCCTCGGCGGCTGACTTCACGTCCTGGCGCCACGGTCGCACCTTCTTCGACGACTCGGTGAGGATCGCGCGGCCGGCCTTGCTCATTCCCTTGAAGCTCTTCGAGCCCTGCGGAGCCGGCGTGCCGCGCACCACGATTCGGATCGTCATCGCCAATCCCCCGGCTCTCCCCGGTTCCCGCGCACCCACTGATCGCTCGCTGCCGCCGCCAACGCCGGGTAGTGCGAGCCGCGCTTGAGCGCTTCCAGCGCCTGCCGGTTGCGCTGAGCCCGGTATCGCAGCAGGGATCGCACCGCGCAGCGGAACATGTGCTCTCTCGTCCATTTCGGCCCCCTCTCGATGTCAGGCAACAGCACGGGTGTCGGTTTCATGCCCCGCTGCCTCCAATGCGGCCAGTGCCCGCGGTGCACGGATCACGCCGGCTCCGACGTGCTGGGCCAGGATCGCGACGAAACGCGGCTCGCCGGCCTCGGCCAGTTCGATTATCCAGCGCTCCCACACGCTGCCGCGCGGGCTTGCCGGCGGGGTCTCCGCCCACGCGGTACTGCCGACTGGGCGGCTGGCTACCCGGTCCGCGGCGCGGCGCAATTCCTTGGCGCGTTCCAGAGCGACATCACGCGAAACTTTCGGCGCAGGCAGCGCAGGCACCTCGGGGCGTGGGGCCTGCTGGCACAGCCCTCGGAACATGGGCAGCGTCGGCGGCAGTTCGCGCGCCTTGCACTGCTCCATCGCCCATGCGATCTGAGCACCACAGAACGGCGCGAGGTCATCAGCCCATACGTCCTTGACCTCTGCCAGGTCGGTGCCGACCCACATCTCGGCGAACAGCCGGCCGTACATCGCCGACATCCGCGCGAAAATCCGCTCAACCCACAACACGCGCTTCTCCTTGGAGAGTTCTCGCAGCGGCATCGTCGTCGTCGCGCTTGCACCCGGTGAGTTCGGCAATGGTGTCGGCGCGCTGCTCGGCAGCGCTACGTCGTTGAGGCTTCCCATGGTTGTCCTCGCGTCTGGGCGCGGATTGCGCCTTGATTCGGTCGTTCTTCAGGCTGCGGATGAAGGCGTGATCCCACTCGTGCTGCGTGCGCTGGTCTGCCCGGGTCAGCCAGTACGCGACAAACTCGACTCGCGCAGCATCGAACTCGGCGTTCCCTGGGATTGGCAGTCCGGCCTGATGGGCCAGCGTTGCGAATGTCGATGACGGTCGCCACTCCGAGTGCATCGGCACGCGATCTGCCGATGGCGGACCGGTCTCGCATGCGCGCGCGCTGGGGGAGGAAGGGGGAGGTTTACTCCTTTCCCTTCCCTTCCCTTCCCTTCCGTCCGTGAGTGCTCCGTGATCGCTCAATGAGTCATCAGCGAGTGCTCCGTGACAAACCGTCGAATCCGCGCCGGCATTGGTCTGTTCGTCCTGTCCGGCGGCGGAGGGAAGCGGCGCACCGCGCGGCGGCTCCGGGTAGCGGGACTTCGATGGACGGTTGATGACCTGGTGGTGCCAGCCGGTGACGAACCACCAGCGGCGGCTCTCGGCTTCGAACTCAATGAGCAATCCCTGGGTGATCAGCTCGCCGACTAGCTTCTCAACATCTGAAGAGAGCAAATCGTCGGCCGGGAACACTTCGGCCTTCAGGGTCTTGTAAGCAACCGGATGCACGCCCCGGTCGTCACAGAAATTCCACATGCCAATGAACAGCAGGCGTGCCATGGGCGACAGCTCCATGACCTGTTCAGCCGTCCAGAACTCGGGCTTGATGGTGCGGATGCGGGCCACTACACAGCCTCCGCGAACAGGTCTTGTCGATCCGCCGGCTGTCGCTGGCGAGCGAGGCGGATGAAATGCCCGTCCAGGCCGCACGCGCTCAGGATCTCGGTGTCGCGCTGGCCGTAGGCAATGAGCACGCTCGGTGCCCCGCTGTTGGCCTTCGCGCGGCTGCCGTCGGCATGGTGGAAGTGTCCGTTGTCCTCGATGGTGAAGTGGCGGTCGGCCGTGTTCCACGGCCGGCGGGCGAGAACGGGTGCGCATGGGTCCAGATCGAAACGGCCCAGCCTTGACAGGACATGCGGCGGCGTCAGCCACTCGTCGTTCTGCATGCGCGCGCTGTGGTGGGAGCCGATGCCGGACTTCCGATGTGTCAGTCCGTGCATGCGCAGTCCTCCAGAGCAACATCCTCGGCGAACTCGAACAGTTCCCCCTGTCCGCCTTGCGCAAGCTCCAGCATCCGCGCGTAGCTGATGCGGTCGTTGCGGAACCGGTTGCCATCTCCCTTTCCATCGGCCGGCCTTTCCTGCGCAGCCCACCAGATGGCGCGCTCCGGCTGCTCGCGGATCAACGAGAACACCTGCGCGGCCGGCTTGAGGAAGCACAGATCGCAGTTGCCGTGCATGGTCTTACCGCCGATGTTCGGGAGCCGCAGGTCGAACGGCTGCTGCTTCCAGAACGTCGCCACATCGGCAGCAGAGATGCCGATCCGCGCCAGCGGTGCGAAGCGGTCATAGGGCTCCTTGTGCGGCAAATCCAGCGTTTCCGGCGCCTCCTTGCCAGTGTTGGCGAACAGAACGCGCACGTCGTTGGGTAGCTGGCCGCCGTGGGAATCCAGGATTTTCCGCAGCATCATCCCGGACGTGCGCCCACCGCTGAACGAGATGACGGCAGGGCCTTCTACGCGGCATGGGTCTGCCATCGCCCTATTCCTCCTCGGGCGGCATGAGCCAAAGCAGCAGGTCGTGCAGCAGGCCGATCAGGAATTCGAGGACGATCATGGCCGCCCCTTTCGTAATGCCCGCGCATCGTCAGGCTCGGGCAAATTCTCATCATCGGAATCCACGGCCTTGGCCAGCAGATGGCGCATGTACTCACCCAGCGAGAGCCCCATCACCCGCGCCTTGCGCGCACCGAGGATGCGCAGCTCGTGCGGAATCCGCATCGAGAAGATGCCGTCCATCGGGATGTCGGTGGAGTCGGATGCGCGCCGCGACAGCCGCGGTTCGTCGTCGACAGGGGAAGGCTCGGGCGCGGCAGACTGCCGGCGCGTGAAGGGCCAGACCATCAGCGGCACTCCCGTACTGTAAAAGGCGGCCTCTCCAATGCAGATAGAATGGAAGTTCTCACGCAACCATCCCCAGCAAAGGAGAAGCCATGAACGACTAGCAGAAGAAACCGACGACCATTGCCGATCTTGAGAAGCGAATCGCAAGCCTCGTCGGGCAAACAGCAGCCTTGCAGGTACTGGTGATCGCACTCATCGAGGCACACCCCGATCCCGCCGAGATTGCGGCGCAGCTTCGTCGGCTGACCGAATTCGGGATTGCAAAACTGCTGCCCTCCGAAGGGTCTGACGCAATCGTTCAGGCATTCCAGGACGTAGTCGCGCTCGCCTGCGCCCGCGCAGACGAGAAATCGCGAGAGCCTGGTCGATGATCTGGGCAATGGCTTCAAAGGAGCGCATCAGGCGGGCTCCTGGGGGGCGGGAGACGGCTGTCGGTTGGAGAGATACGCCCAGTGCTCAGCAAGGTCGGGACGAAGGTCTTCGCAAGTCACTTGGCGGTTGGTCAGTGACTCGATTTCCGAGCACCGCTCAGATGGGACGAGCTTCTTCATCGCAGCCCACTCGGACACCGTCGTCGGAGTAACGCCGAGGCTCAATGCCAGCCTGGATGCCCGCCCACGCTCTTTGGAAAGGTAGGTTTTGAGGTTCATGGACGTACTTTAGCCATTAGCTAACGCATCAGTCAAGCCTTTGGCTAATTCACAATGTTAGCCATAAGCTATAAAAAGACCGAATGAAGCTGATTGACGATATTCGCGCTGAAAACCTTGCCCGGCTGGCAGGCGAGCATGGGTCTGTAAAGAACTTGGCAGAGCACCTTCGCAAGTCAGAGTCCCAAGTAAGCCAGTGGATCAACCGCTCAACCAACTCTGGCACCGGAAAGCCAAGAACAATGCGATCCACAACCGCTCGCGCGATTGAGGAAGCGTGTGGCAAGGAAGTTGGATGGCTAGACCGTGATCAAGATCACGCGCCCATAGAAAATGCCGGCGACGTATCACCTTCGACAAATATTCATGGCGGCGGAGAGATGGAAAAATCCAAAGCTGCGCCCACTGCAGCTAGATGGCCGTTTCTTGCAGTCGATGAGTCTGCCTACAACGCTCTCACGAACGAGGGGCGCGCTTGGGTGCAGGCGCGCATGACTTCGGCCATAGAAGAAGCTGCAGCAAGGTACGGCACGCTCTCCGAAAAACGGAAAGCGTGACTCGGCCGCTGGCGAAGGTCTATCCATTCCCAACCGAAAGGACAGGAGCAAGATGAGCACGACGCTTTCGCCAATTCTGTCTGTTGCACGAGATATCCTTGCCGAAGCCAGGAAGCCGCTGCATGTGGATGAAATTGCAGCCGAGGCTGTTCGCACGAACAGAAACCTTCAACTGTCCGCAGAAGATTTCTCCGCAAAGGTTGCCGCAGCTCTCTCGTCGAACCTGAGAACGAAGTCGCCGTCTTTTGGGAAGGTCAAGAACAAAACCGGCGGTCTGAAGCGCGGCGTGTATCGAGTTCGCCAGGGCCGGAGCAAGCTGGGCTTGCCGCCAGTTATCGTGGAGCAGACGACTCCGGTCAGCAGCAACTTCATTGGGAAGGCCGGCGAACACGCCGTAATGGCTGAACTGCTCTACCGCGGCTTCAACTCGTCGTTGATGGCTGTTGATGAAGGGGTCGACATCGTTGCGTCCAAGAACAACCAATATTTCCACATTCAGGTCAAAACGTCAGCGCTTGGCGCGAACGGGAAGTACACCTTTTTCATCAAGAACTCGTCTTTCGATGCGAACAACGGCGGGAAGGTCTTCTACATACTGGTGATGCGCAGTCCAGATGGAGCCACGAAGTTTGCAGTCATTCCAAGCGTTCAGCTTTCGATCCGCGATCGAAGAGCGGGGCTGATGGCGGGCTCTTGAACGCCACCCAGGCTGAGCGCCGGGTCTACGATCAGTCGGCGCATCAGCCGCCCCCATAGCAAGTAGATCGTCTTCCACATCACATCCTCCCCAGCCCGCCCAGCGCGGGCTTTTTTGCGCCCTCAGATCGGGGCGTGGGGGGATTATCGCATGAAAAATTAGCTAATAGCTATTGACATTGCGTTAGCTTATGGCTAAATTTCACCTATCGCAGCACGCAACACCGCAGCGACCCGGCAGCCCAGGCGCGCAGAACCCCGGATAGAGCAGTACCGGCAAGTACGGTCAGCCGCCAAGACGTTCTGGGCAGAGTGAAGCGGCAGGTCTACGGAGAAGCCGCACGGGAGAACGCAACCGCAGCACCGAATACCGAAGCCCGGCGCATTGCCGGGTGGCAGCACCGATCTTTACCAGGCCAGCGCCAGAGCAGCGGCGCCCGCTACAACTCGGACGGATAGGCAGCGAGTCGCCGAACGGCGGCTGCGCTGCGCCCCCACAGACGCCAGCCGGGCACAACGAGGCAGGCAAGACGGCACCGCCGGAGTCCGACGCAATGAGGCGGAGACGGGCCGGGGGATGTCGAGCATGCGCAAGCATGGCGCCCGCCGCGGTGGCGCTGGTAACCGCGAGAAGCCGGCGCGAAATGCCGGACGCCTGCTGCAGACATCGGTCGCCGCTGATCGTGACGCAGACCCCGGACGAGAGTAACCGGGACCGAATTTTCCGCGGTCGAATCAACTCCGGAATGCCAGCCAGGGACCGCTGACGGCTGGACGCCACGCACGTATCAAGTCGAGAACGCCCGGTCGCTGGAAAGCCGCGTGGGGAAGCAGGCGTGACTTACGCCGGATGGAGAGAATCCGGCCCAACATCAAAGCGGCGGGAGGAACGCGTCCTCGGCGTAGGGACCAACGCAGGCGCATAGAAGCTATCCGGCAGTAGCAGCGCCCGGTCTGGAAATCAGGCCCGCTTTGATGTTGGTGAGCGCTGCAGATGGGCGTCGATAGTGCGGTTCGCTGCCGCACGAACACACGGGGATTGCGACCTCTGGTCAATCGACCGCCAACACCCGAACCCCCTGCCGGGGCAGCAAGCAGGGGGAACAGCAGAGCGGCCGGGGTGTGATGGTTGCATTGCAGGTCACAGCGAAAGCTGACCGGAGAGGAGCTGCCGGGGGAACTGGTTCGATTCCAGTCGGACGCTCTGCTGTTGATCGTGTAGCCCAGGCGTCGACCGCGTGCTCTGACCGCATGGGCTTTGTGTAGGGTGTGCCGCCCGCTGGAACACGCGGCGAAGGCGAAGCGGATGCACTCAGACTCGCAAGGATTGCGGACGCCGGAACGGTGGCGTCGGAAGACCAGCGAGCAGGCCGGTGGAAGTCCGGCACGAATCCACAAGAGGGGCCAAGCCGGTGAAGTCCGCCGGCGGTAAAGGCATGACGCTCGGGCAGTAGCTGCGGAAGGCAGCCGGGCAATAGGCGATGCAGGGATCTCGTCCGCTTCCGCTACCGCGCCCCGTTACCGCGAGCAGTGCCCGATGAGAACCCCGGTCGCAGGCGACAGACCCTGCAGATGAACCCTGCGGCCGGCATTGGGTTGAGCAGCATCCAGAAGCGAGACGGTGGTTTGAACGGCGAAGCGTACCGCGGTGAGTAGCCCAGTATTGCCGCCGTCTCGGCTTGTGGGTGCAGCACTGAAAGTCGGGGAAGTGCGCGGAAGGGAACCCCTTCGATGGGGCCTGAGTTGAGAGCCAGAACGAGCCGTGAAAGCGGGGGACCTGGAGCCGCTGCAGGACAACTCTGCAACCAGCCGGGTAGCGTCCGGCCACCCACAGCCATCAGGCCAGCCGGCCATCGGCCGCGCCCTCCCTGCACCAGCCCGCATCGGCTGGCTCCCCTTTCGAGGCTTCCATGTTCCTCCTGCTGATCCAGTTGGCGGCGATGCAACTCGCCCCGGCCACGCCGCCGCCTGCTAGGGTGGCCTCGCCCGCCCTCCCCGACGGCACTGCGCCGCCACCGCTACCGCATGCCAAGGGGGCATGCACGGGGCGATAGACGCAAGCCCGGTGTAGCGCCCCGACAGTGCGCAACCGGTTCCAACTGGCCCGATCCGCGACGACCTACCGGTGCGTCAGCAGAACACCGCGAACGGAGATGACGGCACCACGACGACACGAATGCGGCGCGCCTCTGCCACAAGCGGGGCTTTTGACGCGCACACGGCCGGAGAGCGTAACCGGCCGCTCCATCCTCCGTCTGTAGCGCAGTCCGGTAGCGCGCTCGCTTTGGGAGCGAGATGTCGGGGGTTCGAATCCATCCAGGCGGACCAATCACGGGGCCATAGCTCAGATGGGAGAGCGCCTGCCCTGCAAGCAGGATGTCGCCGGTTCGATCCCGGCTGGCTCCACCACTTCACCACCGAGGACCGCGCACCATGAGCGAAACCACCACGACTATTCCTCCGACAATCGGCCAGCCGTGGCCCGAACAGGGTGGGATTTTCATCGGCAGCCGCCTGATCGATGGCCAGGTCCATCACATCATCACGCCGGCCGGCATCGAGCACGACCGGCGGGCCGACTTCGACCAGATCGAAGCCGGCGGCGTCGAGTTCGGCGATATCAACGGCCACAGCGACTGGCAGGTCGGCGAGCAGGAAGACCTGATGCTGGCCTGGGTCACGGCCCGCGAGCACTTCGTGCAGACCGGCGGTCTGGACAGCATCTACTGGTCGCGCTCGTTCCATCACGGCTGGCCGTGGGCTGTGGGTTTCGAGTACGGCTACGTGTACTACCGCTACCGGGACCTCGTGTTCCGCGTCCGCCCCTTCCGCAGCGTCATCGCTTCGTCGCTTTAACCCTTCGCGGGCGTAGCCCGCCGACGGCATATCCGTCGCCCCGTCTCCCTCCTCTCGGCCGGCCGTGCTGCGAACGCAGCC
>NZ_SSOD01000023.1 GCF_004801305.1 Pseudothauera rhizosphaerae
GGCGGGTGGCAGCTTGGGCTCCCACACGTGCTTTGCGCACCCCGGCCTGGCAGCTTGCCACCCGCCGCTCTCACCCACGATCCTACGGGGTATCGCAGACACAAGCGGGCTTGCCCGCGATGCGGCGTCATTTGCACTCGGAACGGCCGCATCGCGGGCAAGCCCGCTCCTACATCATCGGCGGCGCAGGCGGCAGAATACGCACTTTCCCGGCTCGTCCGCGCCTTCGATGAACCCCGCCCCCGCCCCGCGCAAGATCATCCACTGCGACTGCGATTGCTTCTACGCCGCGGTCGAGGTGCGCGACGCCCCGGAACTGGCGGGACGCCCGGTGGCGGTGGGCGGGCGGCCGGAGGCGCGTGGGGTGGTCGCCACCTGCAACTACGAGGCGCGCGCCTTCGGCGTGCGTTCGGCGATGTCCTCGGCCCACGCGCTCCGCCTGTGTCCGCAACTGGTGCTGCTGCCGCCGGATTTCGAGCGCTACCGCGCGGCGTCGCGGCAGATACTGGCCATCTACCGGGACTACACGCCGCTGGTGGAGCCGCTTTCGCTGGACGAGGCCTATCTGGACGTGAGCGGTGTGGACCGCTGCCGCGGCAGCGCCACGCTGATGGCGCAGGAGATCCGCGCGCGCATCTTCGCGGAGGTGGGCATTACCGCCTCGGCGGGCATCGCACCCAACAAGTTCATCGCCAAGGTGGCGAGCGACTGGAACAAGCCCGACGGCCAGTTCGTGGTGCGCCCGGAGGAGGTGGACGCCTTCGTCGCCGCGCTGCCGGTGGGCAAGCTCTTCGGCGTCGGCAAGGTCACCGCGGCGCGCCTCAATGCGCTGGGCGTGCACACCTGCGGCGAACTGCGGGCATGGAGCGAGGCCCGCCTGGTGGCGGAGTTCGGCCGCTTCGGCGCCGCGCTCCACCGCCTGTGCCGCGGCATCGACGAGCGCCCGGTGGTGGCGCAGCGCGCGCGCAAGTCCCTGTCGGTGGAGACCACCTACACCAGCGACCTGCCCGATCTGGCCGCCTGCCGCGCGGCGCTGCCGGCGCTGGCGGAGGATTTCGCGCGGCGCTTCGAGCGGGCGCGGAACGACGGTACGGTGAACAAGGCTTTCGTCAAGGTGAAGTTCGCCGACTTCTCCCAGACCACCGTCGAGCGCAGCGCCGACGCGCCCTCCCTGGCCCTGTGGCAGACGCTGCTGGAAGAGGGCTTCGCGCGCCGCGCCCGTCCGGTGCGCCTGCTCGGCGTGGGCGTGCGCTATGCGGAAGAGCGCGACGAGGGGAGCCAGCTCGCGCTGTTCGGCGGCGAACGGGAAGAGTGAAGGCTGGCCGGCCGCGCCGGGCGCTGCCGCCGCGTTAGACGATCCCCGCCGGGGCCGGTAGAATCTCCATGTACTTGCATTTGTCGTGCCGACGCATTCCCCATCCGGCAGGCCCGCACAGGTCCCGATGCCATGATCGCCCGTCCGAATGCCCGTGATGCCGAAACCCCCCAGCCGGAGGCGTGGCACACGCTGCCCCGGGCCGAGGCCGAACGCATCCTGCTGACCGGGCCGGAAGGCCTGCAGGAAGACGAGGCCGAGCGCCGCATCGCCTTCTACGGCCCCAACCGGCTGGCGCCGCCCAAGCGCCGCGGGCCGCTGCTGCGGCTGCTGATGCAGTTCCACAACGTGCTGCTGTACGTGATGATCGCCGCGGCGGTCATCACCGCCTTCCTCGGGCACTGGGTCGATACCGGCGTGCTGCTGGCCGCCGTGGTGGTCAATGCCATCATCGGCTTCATCCAGGAAGGCAAGGCCGAGGCCGCGCTCGATGCCATCCGCGCCATGCTGTCCCCCCATGCCACGGTGATCCGCGGCGGTCTGCGGCGCGAGATCGATGCCGCCGCGCTGGTTCCCGGCGACCTGGTGCTGCTGTCGTCCGGCGACCGCGTGCCGGCGGACCTGCGCCTCGCCGCGGTCAAGGATCTGCGCGTGGACGAGGCCGCGCTGACGGGCGAATCCGTGCCGGCCGAGAAGAACGCCGACACGGTGGCGCACGACGCGCCGCTGGGCGACCGCTGCGGCATGGCCTATTCGGGCACGCTGGTGGTCTACGGCCAGGCACGCGGCTTCGTGGTCGCCACCGGCGCGGCCACCGAACTGGGCAAGATCAGCGGGATGCTGGCCGGCATCCGCAGCGTGGCCACGCCCCTGCTGCGCCAGGTGGACCGTTTCGGCCGGCTGCTGGCACTGGCCATCCTGGCCTTCTCGGCGGCCACCTTCGCCGTCGGCACGCTGTGGCGCGGGCATGCGCCGGCGGAGATGTTCATGATGGTGGTGGCGCTCGCCGCCTCGGCCATTCCCGAGGGACTGCCGGCCATCATGACGGTGACCCTGGCCCTGGGCGTGCAGCGCATGGCGCGGCGCAGCGCCATCATCCGCCGCCTGCCGGCGGTGGAGGCGCTGGGCTCGGTGACGGTGATCTGCTCCGACAAGACCGGCACCCTGACCCGCAACGAGATGACGGTGCAGCGTGTGGTGTGCGGCGGGCACGTGTTCGACGTGGGCGGGGTGGGCTACGCGCCGGTGGGGGATTTCAGCGTCGACGACCACATCGTCGATACCGACCGCTATCCGGCGTTCGAACTGGCGATCCGCGCCGGCGTGCTGTGCAACGACGCCCGCCTGCGGGAGGACGAGGGCCTGTGGTCGGTGGAGGGCGACCCCACCGAAGGCGCGCTGCTGGTAATGGGGGCCAAGGCCGGGTTCACGCAGCACGCGGGCGAGGCCGCGTGGCCGCGGCTGGATTCCATCCCCTTCGAGTCCGAGCACCGCTTCATGGCCACCTGGCATCGCGACGCCGACGGCGAGTCGTGGATCTTCGTCAAGGGGGCGCCGGAGCGGGTATTCGAGATGTGCGACGCCCAGCTCGACCACGACGGCGAACATCCGCTGGACGTGGACTACTGGCGCCGCATGGCCACCGACACGGCGGCGCAGGGGCTGCGCCTGCTGGCCCTGGCGTGCAGGCGTTCGGCGCCGGCGGGCGATCGTCTCGGCTTCGCCGACGTGGAAACGGGCTACGTGCTGCTGGCGCTGGTCGGCATCATCGACCCGCCGCGGGAGGAGGCCATCGAGGCGGTGGGCGAATGCCACCACGCCGGCATCCGGGTCAAGATGATCACCGGGGACCACGCCGAGACGGCGCGCGCCATCGGCGCCCAACTCGCCATCGGCATCGGCAAGCCAGCGGTCACCGGCGCGGAGATCGCGCTGATGGACGACGCGGCCCTGCGCCGCGTGGCGATGGAGGTGGACGTGTTCGCCCGTGCCAGCCCGGAACACAAGCTGCGCCTGGTGCAGGCGCTGCAGGATGATGGCCAGGTGGTGGCGATGACCGGCGACGGGGTGAACGACGCCCCCGCGTTGAAGCGCGCCGACGTGGGCGTGGCCATGGGCATGAAGGGCACCGAGGCGGCCAAGGAGGCCGCCGACATGGTGCTGGCCGACGACAACTTCGCCACCATCGCCGCGGCGGTGCGGGAAGGGCGGGCGGTCTACGACAACCTGAAGAAGTTCGTGCTGTTCATGCTGCCCACCAACGGCGGCGAGGCGCTGGTGGTGATCGCCGCCATCCTGTTCGAACTGGCGCTGCCGCTGACGCCGGCCCAGGTGCTGTGGATCAACATGGTCACTTCCAGCACGCTGGGGCTGGCGCTCGCCTTCGAGCCCGCCGAGCGCGACATCATGCATCGCCGCCCGCGCCCGCCGGGCGAGGCGCTGCTGTCCGGCTTCTTCGTGTGGCGGGTGCTGATGGTGTCGGTGCTGATGATGACCGGCGCGCTCGGGCTCTTCCTGTGGGAGCTGGACAAGGGCGTCGGCATCGAGACCGCGCGCACCATGGCGGTCAATGCGGTGGTGGTGGCGGAGATGTTCTACCTGGTCAACAGCCGTTCCATCCTGGCCCCGGTCGCCAACCGGGAGGGCCTGACCGGCAACCGTTACGTGCTGGTCGCCATCGCCGCCTGCATTCCGCTGCAGATCGCCTTCACCCATACCGCGCCCATGCAGGCGGTCTTCGGTTCCACCGACCTGACCGCGCTGGAATGGGCCAAAGTGGTCGGTGCCGGGCTGCTGGTGTTCTGCGGCGCCGAACTGGAGAAGTTCATCATCCGTCGCACGCGCCTGGCCACACGCCTGGGCCTGCGCCAGCCGCCTGCCTATTAACCCGGCAATCAAGTACCGTTCGGGCTGAGCCTGTCGAAGCCTGCGCGGAGCCAATGCCCTTCGACAAGCTCAGGGCGAACGGTGTTGCCTAAATGGTTGCCCGGTCAATATCTACGCGTGGTCGACGGCGCTGACGACGCGGTTGCGCCCCTCGTTCTTGGCACGGTAGAGCGCGGCATCGGCCCGTTCGAGGATGGCGGGGCCGGTTCCTTCGAGGGGAGCGAGCCCGGCGCTCATGGTGATCCGGATGGTGGCGCTGCCGGTCTCGATGCTGCTCTCCTCCAGCATGGCGCGCAGCCGTTCGGCCAGTATGGCCGCGCCTGCGGGGTCGGTGTCCGGCAGCAGCACGGCGAATTCCTCCCCGCCCAGCCGCCCGGCGATGTCCTCCCGGCGCAGGGCCTGGCGCAGGAGGTGGGCCAGATGGACCAGCACCGCGTCGCCGGCGGCGTGCCCGTGGGTGTCGTTGACGCGCTTGAAGTGGTCCAGGTCGACCATGATCAGCGCGCCGCCGGGACCTCCGTGGGCGATGCGCGTCAGTTCCGCCTCCAGCCGCGCCATGAAGGAGCGGCGGTTCTCCAGCCCGGTCAGCGCGTCGGTGGTGGCCAGGCGTTCCAGCGTCTGCTCGTGCCGCCGCCGTTCGGTGACGTCGTGGACGATCCACAGGCGGCCGATGTCGTCCTCCCCGTGCAGGACCGGGAGCAGCGTGGTGCGGATGCTGCGGCCGTCGCTGAGCACGGTCTCGTGCGTCCGCCCGCTGCGGTCGGGCGGGGGCGGGAGGCGGTCGTCGGCGAGCACGACGTCGAGCACCTCCCGGGTGAGCGCGCGGCGCAGGCGGGCATGGTCGTGGCCGATCAGCGTGGCGGCGTGGATCGGCGCCGATGCGAGCAGGTCGCACAGCGTCTGGTTGGCGACCACGACGCGGCCGGCCTCGTCCTCCACCAGCACGCCGCCCGGGAAACGTTCGATGATCTTGGTCAGGCGTACATGAGCGGCGGCCAGCGCCTCTTCCGCGCGATGGCGGCTGGTGACGTCGATCATGGTCCAGATCACGTCCCCCTCGGGCTGGCCGGGATCGAGCAGGGCGCCGTAGAAGTCGTACCAGCGCAGTTCGTTGCGGGCGTTCTTCAGCAGATGCTCGGCGTGGATGCTGCCGTGGGCGCGCAGGGGTGTGTAATTCACCGCGAAGGCCTCGTAGGCCTTGTCGTCCCGGTGGATGATGCGGATACTGCGGCCGTCCAGGGGCTCGCCATCGGGGGAGAAGGTGTCGATGGCGCGCTGGTTGGAGAAGCGTATGGTCCGATCCGGGGCGGTGAGGATGATTTCGGCCGAGTTGTTGTCCAGCAGTGCGCGGCGCAGATGGGTTGCGGTGACGCGCTCGGTCAGGTCCACCTGGGTGCCGGACATGCGCAGGGGCTTGCCGTCGGGTGCGCGGTGGGTGATGCGGCCGCGCACGTCCACCCATACCCAGTGGCCGTCCCGGTGGCGGGCGCGGTGTTCGATCTCGAGAATCTCGGTTTCGCCCCGGAAATGCCTGTCCAGCGCCGCCTGGACGCGCGGCCAGTCGTCCGGATGGGCGAGGCGGCGGATGGTGTCCAGGCTGGGTTCGAGTTCTTCCGGGCGGTAGCCGAGCATCCCGCACCAGCGCTCGTCGAACACGATGCGCCCGCTGGCTATGTCCCGGTCCCAGGAGCCGAGCTTGCCGCCTTCCAGGGCGAGTTCGAGACGCTCCTCGTTTGCTGCCAGCAGTTCCTGATCGGCCCGCAGGCGGGCGAACAGCAGTGCGATCCACACCGAGGTGGCAAGGATGATGGCCAGTCCCAGGGAGTTGCGGATCAGGCTGTTTCTCGTCTGGACGCGGGGGGTGGCGAGAGCCCTCTCCCGGTCCAGCCCGACGACGGCCACCAGCGGATACTCCATGACCCGGTGCCAGGCGTAGTAGCGCTCGATGCCGTCGACGGGGGAGACGATCAGGCGTTCGCCGCTGCGCGCCTCCGGTTCGGCACGGAACGGGTCTTCGGGGGGCAACTGCTTGTCCAGTACTTCCGCCTGCAGCCAGGAGCGCGCCAGGAAGCTGCCGTCGTTGCGCAGCAGCATGGCGACGTCGCTCTCGGCGGCGAACACCTCGCGGAAATAACCGGAGATGTAGTCGGGCGAGATGGACAGCAGCATCACGCCGGCAAAGCGGCCATCGGTCCGGCGTATGGGGTAGGAGAGCTCGATGACCCACTTGCCCGATTCCCAGTCCAGGGCCGGGCGGCCGATGAGGAATTCCGCCTGGCCGCCGTTGGCATGGGCGCGGAACTGCTCCCGGTCGGCGATAGCGATGGAGGGCTGGGGGCTGGATGCCGGCGTGGGCCGGCTGGAGAAGACGGTGTGCCCCTGGTCGTCCAGCACCCTGATGTGGGAAATGCTGCCGGGCGGAAAGGTGCCCAGCGCGGTGCGCACCGACAGGGCGAAATACCGTTCGGGATAGTTGGCGTACTCGCTCGCCAGGCTGCGCGCCAGGTGTTCCAGGCCGGCAACCAGCGTGCCGACCTGTACCGAAAGCGTCGCGGAGGTCTGCGTGGCACGCAGACGGGTCTGCTCCTCCACGTAGGCCAGCCGGTTCTGCCAGGACTGGACCAGCAGCCCCAAGTACAGCACACAGGCCAGCGCCACGCCCAGCAGCGCAATCCGGGAGCGTCGCGAGAGCTTGCTCAGGGGGCCGGCCGGTGCATGGCCGGGCGGCAGGCGGGGCGGAGTCGTCATCGCTGTCGGGGTTCGTCTCGCAAGGGGGCGTCCTTCATGCAGCAACAGCCATTCCGGCCTTGGCGCCGGGCCTCGCCCGCGGGGCGAGGGGTACTCATCTCGCTCAGGCGTTCTTGCCCTTCTGCCACAGCACGTCGCCGCGCCCGCCAGCGCGGTTGAGCACGCGGCCGAGCACGAAGAGGAGATCCGAGAGCCGGTTCAGGTACTGCCGCGGGCCGTCGTTGACCGCCTCGTCCTGGGCCAGGCCCACCAGCATGCGCTCGGCACGGCGGCACACGGTGCGCGCCAGATGGGCCAGCGCCGCGGCGCGGGTGCCGCCCGGCAGGATGAAATCCTTTAGGGGCGGCAGCGGCTCGTTGAGGCGGTCGAGCTCGGTTTCCAGCCGGTCCACCTGCCTGGCGGTGATCATGTTCATACCGGGGATGCACACTTCGCCGCCCAGGTCGAAGAGGTCGTTCTGCACGTCGGTGAGGAGTGCACGCACGTCGTCCGGCAGTTCTTCGGTGAGCAGCAGGCCGACCACCGCGTTCAGTTCGTCCACTTCGCCCAGGCTGTGGATGCGCAGGCTGTTCTTGGATACGCGCTTGCCATCGCCGAGGCCGGTGGTGCCGGCGTCGCCGGTGCGGGTGTAAATCTTGGAAAGGCGGTGTCCCATGGGTCTCTCTTGGTGTGGTTGTGTGAAGTAAAGCGCCGATCGGCAGGGTACTCAAGGTGAATGTGGCACGGGTTTTCAGTGGGGCGGCTCGCTGGTCCAGTCTTCCACGACCAGACCGTCGGGAACCAGGCTGAATGCGCGGTCCCGCGTTACCAGGATCGCGCCTGCCGCCCTGGCGTGGGCTGCGATCATCATGTCCAGCGGCGCCAGAGTGACGCCGGCCGTCTCGCAGGCAGCACGCAGATCGGCGTAGGTTTGCGCCACGTCCTGAGTCCAGGGCAGAACTTCGACGCGAATCAGGAATTCGTGCACTCGCGCCGCCAACCCGGCAGGCTTGCCGCGCTTGGCCACACCGTAGCGTAGTTCCGCTTCGGTGACGACCGATATCGCGAGTTCGCTCATGGGTGTGGCGGTCAGGCGCTGCAGGACTGCGGGGATGTCGCCCCGGATGATGTGGCTGGCGATGTTCGTGTCCAGCATGTAGCGCGTCATACCGCGTCCTCGAAGGGATCGCGGCGATGTTCGCCCTGGTTGCGGTCGGCCTCGTTCATGAAATCGGCCGGTACCTCGGTCGTGGCGTACAGCGCGAAAAAGCCTTCCCACGAATCCGGACGCCGGGACAGCACCACGTCGCCGGTTTTCGGATCGCGGCGGATGTAGACCTCGCTGCCTTCGAAGCGGTATTCGCGGGGCAGGCGCACCGCCTGGCTGCGGCCGGTGGTGAAGAGTTTCGCGGTGGTGCTCATGGTCGTTCCGAGGGTGATGGCGTGGTAGATACTGCAATATATATCGCGGGATGGGAGCTATCAAGGAAGGTATTCCCGATCCCATGACGAGTGCCCCGCCGCGTGCGTCCTCGCGCGCACGGGCGTTGCCGGCCCTCGTCGCCGCCGGCAATCCGGGCATGTACACCGTGCAGGCGCACCAGTACCATCCATGCCGAGTTTGTCGACGGTCCGGCCCTGCTGGCGGTGCGGCACTGCAATTGACTTGTCCAGTGCCCCGGCATACGATGCGATACGCCGTGTAATACACCCCGGATGCCGTCCCATGACCCTGTCGATCCGCCTCGATCCCGAACTGGAAGCCGAACTGGCCCGCGCCGCCGCGCAGACCGGGCGCAGCAAGAGCGAACTGGTCAAGGCCGGGCTGCGGGAATACCTTGCCCGTGTGGTGCCGAAGCAGACACCCTACGAACTGGGCAAGGATCTGTTCGGCGGGCCGCAAGGCGGTCCCGCCGATCTCGCCGAGCGGCGCAAGGAGTATCTGGCGGAGTCGCTGCGTGCGAAGCATGATCGTTGATGCAGGGCCGCTGATCGCGCTGTTCAATCCGGCCGATCGCGATCACGCGCGCTGCGTGGATTTTCTGCGCGGCTGCGAGTCCGCGCTGATGACCACCTGGCCGGTGCTGACCGAGGCGATGCATCTGCTGCGCTTCAGCGTCGATGCCCAGTTGCGCCTGCTCAACTGGGCCGAGCGCGGCGGACTGGGTATCGTCGATCTGGAGCAGGGCAGCGTGGCGTCCGCCGCCGGCCTGATCGACAAGTACCGCGACCGGCCGATGGACCTGGCCGATGCCTCGGTCGTGTTGCTGGCACTGCAGACCGGCTGCCGCGACGTGCTGTCCATCGACAGCGATTTCGACATCTACCGCCTGCCGGATGGCGGGTGGCTGAACAACGTATTGCGCGACAATGCGCACTGAATTGCCGTCACTGGAAACTCCATGAAATCCGCCGAAATCCGCGAAAAATTCCTCAAATTCTTCGAGTCGAAGGGCCATCAGATCGTGGCCTCGTCCTCGCTGGTGCCCCACGAAGACCCCACGCTGCTGTTCACCAACGCGGGGATGAACCAGTTCAAGGATGTGTTCCTCGGCTTCGACAAGCGGCCCTACACCCGCGCCACCACCTCGCAGAAGTGCGTGCGCGCCGGCGGCAAGCACAACGATCTGGAAAACGTCGGCTACACCGCGCGCCACCATACCTTCTTCGAGATGCTGGGCAATTTCAGCTTCGGCGATTACTTCAAGCGCGACGCCATCGCCTACGCCTGGGAGCTGCTTACCGAAGTGTTCAAGCTGCCCAAGGACAAGCTGTGGGTCACGGTATATGCGGAGGACGACGAGGCCTACGACATCTGGACCAAGACCGTCGGCGTGCCGGCCGAGCGGGTGATCCGCATCGGTGACAACAAGGGCGCGCGCTACGCTTCGGACAACTTCTGGATGATGGGCGACACGGGTCCCTGCGGGCCGTGTACGGAAATCTTCTACGACCACGGCGCGGACATCTGGGGCGGCCCCCCGGGATCGCCGGAGGAAGACGGCGACCGCTACATCGAAATCTGGAACAACGTGTTCATGCAGTTCAACCGGGACGAGGCCGGCGTGATGCATCCGCTGCCCAAGCCCAGCGTGGACACGGGCATGGGCCTGGAACGTATCTCCGCGGTGCTGCAGGGCGTGCACGCCAACTACGAGATCGACCTGTTTCAGCGCCTGATCGCCGCGGCGGCGCGGGAAACCTCGGGCGTGGATATGGATTCGCCGTCGCTGAAGGTGCTGGCCGACCACATCCGCGCGTGTTCCTTCCTGATCGCCGACGGCGTCATCCCCGGCAACGAGGGCCGTGGCTACGTCCTGCGCCGCATCATCCGCCGCGCCATCCGCCACGGTTACAAGCTGGGCGCGCGGGCGGCCTTCTTCCACAGGCTGGTGCCGGACCTGGTGGCCGAGATGGGCGAAGCCTACCCGGAGCTCAAGGTCGGCGCGCACCGCGTCATGGACGTGCTGCGCCAGGAGGAGGAGCGCTTCTTCGCCACCATCGAGAACGGCATGGCCATCGTCGAGGCCGAACTGGCCGCCCTGGTCCAGTCCAGCAGGACGACATTCGATGGCGGCAGGACGACATTCGATGGTGGTAGGACGATATTCGACGGCAACACCGCCTTCAAGCTGCACGACACCTACGGCTTCCCCCTCGACCTCACTGCCGACATCTGCCGCGAGCGCGGCGTGAGCGTCGATGCCCAGGCCTTCGACGCCGCCATGGCGCGGCAGAAGGAGCAGGCGCGGGCGGCGGGCAAGTTCAGGATGGCCGCGAACCTGGAATACGAAGGGCCGGAAACCGCCTTCCACGGCTACGAGCGCCTGGAGGAGAAGGGCACCATTCTCGCCCTGTACAAGGACGGCGCGCCGGTCAACGAGCTGGCCGAGGGCGAGCTGGGCGTGGTGGTGCTGGACCACACCCCGTTCTACGCCGAATCCGGCGGCCAGGTCGGCGACCGGGGCGAGCTGCGCGGCAGCGCGGGCATCTTCGCGGTGGAAGACACGCAGAAGATCCAGGCCGCGGTGTTCGGCCATCACGGCGTGGTCAAGACCGGCGCCCTGGCGGTGGGCCAGAGCGTGGCCGCCCGGGTGGACGAAGCCGCGCGGGCTTCCACCGCGCGCAACCATTCGGTGACCCACCTCATGCACAAGGCCCTGCGCGAAGTGCTGGGCGCCCACGTACAGCAGAAGGGCTCCCAGGTGGACCCGGAGCGCACGCGCTTCGACTTCGCCCACGGCGCGCCCATGACGGCCGAGGAAATCCGCGAGGTGGAGGACATCGTCAATGCCGAGATTCTCGCCAACACCGCCACCGACGCCCGTGTGATGGCGCTGGACGATGCCCAGAAGTCCGGCGCGGTGATGCTGTTCGGCGAGAAGTACGGCGACGAGGTGCGGGTGCTGTCCATCGGCAGCTCCAAGGAACTGTGCGGCGGCACCCACGTGGGGCGCACCGGGGACATCGGCCTTTTCAAGATCGTCGCCGAGGGCGGCGTGGCGGCTGGCGTGCGGCGCGTGGAAGCGGTCACCGGCGCCAACGCGCTGCGCTACGCCCAGGAGCAGGAGCGCCGCGTGCAGGGCGTGTCCGCGTTGTTGAAGGTGCAGCCGGACGAGGTCGGTGAGCGCGTGGCGGGCATCCTGGACAACGTGCGCGCGCTGGAAAAGGAACTCGCGCGCCTGAAGAGCAAGCTGGCCGCCAGCCAGGGCGACGACCTGGCCGCCCAGGCGGTGGAGGTGAAGGGCGCCAAGGTGCTGGCCGCCGTGCTGGACGGCGCCGACGTGCCGACCCTGCGCGAGACCATGGACAAGCTCAAGGACAAGCTCAAGTCCGCGGCCATCGTGCTGGCGTCCCCGGCAGACGGCAAAGTCAGCCTGATCGCGGGCGTCACCCCGGACCTGACCGGCAGGGTCAAGGCCGGCGAACTGGTGAACTTCGTCGCCCAGCAGGTCGGCGGCAAGGGCGGCGGCCGGCCGGACATGGCGCAGGCCGGCGGCAACGATACGGCGGCCCTGCCCGGCGCGCTGGCCGGCGTCGTCGGCTGGGTGGACGGCAGGCTTTGATTCCTGCCACGGCCGTGCCCGCATGGGCACGGCCGTGGCGGATTTGGCAGCGCCTTGTGCGGCCGGGGCCGATAATGCTGCGATGATCCCCCGGCTGCGCCCGCCCCCGTTTCCGCTCCGCACTGCGTCCGCCGGAGGAGGGCTGGCTACAGCGGTGTGCGCCGCTCCGGCCCGGGCCACCGATACCGGCCCGGCCACGGCTTTTCCCGACGTTGCCGTCTTTCTGCTGCTCGCCGCCGCGCTCGGCCTGAGCATGCTGGGTGCCGTCCTGCTGCGTGCCCACCGGCGTTTGGCCCGTACCACCGAGCCGCGGCACGACGAGGCGGCCATGCGCCTGACCCTGGAGAACATGGCCGAGGCGGTCATCATGGTCGACGCCCGCCTGCGCCTGAGCAGCTTCAACCAGCGCTTCGTCGAGATTACCGGCTTCGACCCCGTCTTTCTCGCCTCCCATCCGCCGTACGCCGACGTGCTGCGCCTGTGGGCCACCGAGAACGGCGTGCCCGACCGCCTGCTGGAGCGGGCGATGCTGCGCGCGCGCACGCGCGAACCCTTCCGCCACACCTTCGCCCATCGCGGGCGCGACTACGAGGGCAAGCACGTGCCCCTGCCCGGCGGCGGCTTCGTGCGCACCATCTCCGACGTCACCGAACAGCATCGCGCCGAGGAAGTGTTGCGCGACAGCGAGGCACGCCTGCGCCAGTTGCTGGCGCTCGTGCCGACGGCGATCCTGGTGGCCGACCGCTATGACGGCAGCGTGCTGTTCGTCAACCAGAAGGCCGCCGAAACCGCCGGATTGCGCGCGGACGAGTTCCGCAGCCGCCGCGTGTTCGAGTTCTACGAGCATGACGAAGACCGCATCCGCCTGCAGCAGATGCTCAACCAGCACGGCGCGGTGAGCGATTTCGAAGTGCGCCTGCGGCGGGGCAACGGCGAACCGTTCTGGGCGCTGGTGTCGGCGATGCTGGGCGACTTCGGCGGACACCGCGCGGTGATCGCCGCCATCAGCGACGTCACCGCGCGCCGGCGCATGCGGGAGGAACTGGAACAGGCCCGCCACGAGCTGGAGGCGGCCAACCAGCAGATGCGGCAGGCCAACGAGGAGCTGGCGCGGGCCGCGTCCACCGACCGTCTCACCGGGCTGGCCAACCGCCGCCTTCTGGAGGAGACGGCCGAGGCCGAACTGTCCCGCGCGCGCCGCCACGGGCATCCCCTGAGCGTGGTGCTGTTCGACGTGGACTGGTTCAAGTCGGTCAATGACCGCTTCGGCCACGAGGTGGGCGATGCGGTGCTGCGGGACATGGCCTCCCGGCTCGGTCCGCAGATGCGCGCTTCCGACCTGCTGGCGCGCTGGGGCGGCGAGGAATTCCTGCTGCTGGCGCCGGCCACCGGGCAGGCCGAGGCGCTCGCGTGCGCGGAGAAGATGCGCCGGCTGATCTGTACCTGGCCCTTCCCGGTGGTCGGCTGTCTGACCGCGAGCTTCGGCGTGGCGCAGTACGACGGCAGCGAGCCGTTTTCGACCCTGGTGGCCCGCGCCGACCGGGCGCTCTATCGCGCCAAGGACGGCGGGCGCAACCGGGTCGAGTGGACCGGCGAGGACCAGCGCATCGGCGGCTGAGCGCGCCGGCCGGCTCCGGCGGCGTGCTTCAGTAGGGCAGCGCGACGCCCGGCCACACCCCTTCGATGGCGCGGCGGAAATCCGCCTGGATGCGCGCGAGTGCCTCGGCGCTGTCGGCCTCGAAGCGCAGCACCACCACCGGCGTGGTGTTGGACGGGCGGGCGAGGCCGAAGCCGTGGGGGTATTCCACGCGCACGCCGTCGATGGTGATGACCTCGTCCGCGCCTTCGAAGCGGGCCTGTTCGCGCAGGCGGCGCACCAGTTCGAAGGGTTCGCCTTCGGCCATCCCGATGTTCAGTTCCGGCGTGCTCACCGCGTCCGGCAGGGCGTTCAGCACGGCGCTCGGGTCGGCGTGGCGGGAGAGGATTTCCAGCAGGCGGGCGCCGGTGTAGAGGCCGTCGTCGAAGCCGTACCAGCGCTCCTTGAAGAACACGTGGCCGCTCATCTCGCCGGCCAGGGGGGCGCCGGTTTCCTTGAGCTTGGCCTTGACCAGGGCATGGCCCGTGTTCCACATCAGCGGCTTGCCGCCGTGGCGGCGGATCCAGCCGGCCAGGTTGCGGGTGCATTTGACGTCGTAGATGATCTCGCCGCCCGGCACGCGGCTGAGCACGTCGGCGGCGAACAACATGAGCTGGCGATCCGGGTAGATGATGCGGCCGTCCTTGGTGACAACGCCCAGGCGGTCGCCGTCCCCGTCGAAGGCGAGGCCCAGCTCCGCGTCCGTCTCGCGCAGGGCGCGGACCACGTCCTGCAGGTTCTCCGGGCGCGAGGGGTCAGGGTGATGGTTGGGGAAGCTGCCGTCCACCTCGCAGAACAGTTCCACGACCTCGCAGCCCAGGCGGCGGAAGAGTTCCGGCGCGATGCCGCCGGCCACGCCGTTGCCGCAGTCCACCACCACCTTCATGGGCCGGGCCAGCTTCACGTCGCCGCAGATGCGGTCCAGGTAGGCGGCGCGCACGTCGGCGCTGCGCAGGCGGCCGGCGCCGCGGGCGAGGTCGCCGTCGGCGATGCGCCGGCGCAGGGCCTGGATCTGTTCGCCGAACAGGGTGTGGCCGCCCAGCACCATCTTGAGGCCGTTGTAGTCCGGTGGGTTGTGGCTGCCGGTGACGCTGACGCAGGAATTCGTGCCCAGTTCCCAGGCGGCGAAGTAGGTGAGCGGCGTGGGCACGCAGCCGATGTCCACCACGTCCACGCCGGCGGCACGGATGCCGTCCGCGAGCGCGCCGGCCAGGGCCGGGCCAGACAGGCGGCCGTCGCGTCCGACCGCGATCTCGCGCTGCCCGCGCGCCGCCGCCTCGCTGCCCAGGGCGTGGCCGATGGCGCGCACCGCGTCGGCGGTGAGGGTCTTGTCGACGATGCCGCGGATGTCGTAGGCCTTGAAGATTTCGGGGGCGGGCAGGGCGTGGGGCGTGGTCATGGGCGATCCAGGGAGGGGAGGTCGGTGCAGCGCGGAATTATCCCAGATCGGGGCAGGCGGCTGAACCGCGGCATGGTGCCTGGATGTGAGCAATGGCGCGGGTTTCACACCCAAAGGGTGTCGAAATGTTGCAACAGGCGTTGCGGCAGCCAATCGATGTGTCCGGGAAAGGCGCCGCTCAGGAACCCGACGTGGCCGCCCTGGGGAGGGCATTCGAAGCGCACGGCGGCGGACAGTTCGCCCGGCTGCGGCAGCGCGGCGGGCGGCACGAAGGGATCGTTGGCGGCATTGAGGAGCAGGGTGGGCACGCGGATGGCGGGGAGCCAGGGCTTGCTCGATGCCCGCCGCCAGTAGTCGGCGGCGCCGTCGAAGCCGTGCACCGGGCCGGTGTAGGCGTCATCGAACTCGTACAGGTTGCGCGCGCGGCGCACCCGCCCGGCGTCGAACAGGCCGGGGTGGCGGGCGTGCTTGGCGAGCGCCTTGGCCCGCAGCGTGGCGAGGAAATGCGCGCTGTAGAGGCGGTTGAAGCCGTGTCCGAGGGCGTGGCCGGAGATGGTCAGGTCGAGCGGCGGGCATACCGCGGCCGCGCTGGCGACGAGCCTTGCGGCCTCTTCGCCCCGTTCGCCGAGCCATTTCAGCAGCGCATTGCCGCCCAGGGACACGCCGGCGGCAAACAGGGGCGCGCTGCCGGCCAGCGGCGCCAGGCGGCGCAGTATCCAGTTGATCTCGTCGCTGTCGCCGGAGTGGTAGGCGCGGGCGAGGCGGTTGGGTTCGCCGGAGCAGCCGCGGAAATGGGGCACCACGCCGCGCCAGCCGCGTGCGGCCACTGCACGCAGCAGGGCGCGGGCGTAGTGGGAGCGGCTGCTGCCTTCGAGGCCGTGGAAAAGTGCGACCAGCGGCCGGGAGGGGGCGGCCGGCTCGTCCAGCCAGTCGAGATCGATGAAGTCGCCGTCCGGGGTGGTCCAGCGTTCCCGCCGCAGGGCGGGCAGGTTGCCCTTGCGGGCCAGCGGCCAGATCGTCTGCGCGTGGCCCCCCGGCAGCCACGCGGGGGAACGGAACGGGCTCAATGGACGCTGTGCGGCGTGTCCTGCCCCATCAGCTCGGCGATATCGGGCAGCGGCGAGGCGTGGTGCATGACCATGCGCCAGCCCACCGCGCCGCGCACGTAGACGTTGGTGGCGACCATGGGCGTCGGGATGCGGTCGTCGCCTTCCACGGTGACGTGTTCGAGCACGTTGTGCACGGTCAGCATCATGCTGGCGCTCACCGTCTGGTGCGTGGTGCGCACGATCATCCGCGTGCCGTTGGCGAACATCTGGCGCCAGGATTCGCGCACCTCGGCCAGCCCGGTGAGGCGCGGGCCGCCGGGGTGGATGCAGACGATTTCCTCGTCCTCCGACCACACCGTCATCATCGCATCGAGGTCGGACCGGGCCAGGGCGTCGTAGAAAGCGGCCTCGACGTCGGCGGCGGACGTGAAGATGGTCTTGCTCACGGCAGCATGCTCCCGGGCATGAAGGGATGCGGGGGCGCTCCGCCCCCGGGACCGCGCGGACGGGTTCTCAGTGGTGGCCCTTGGGGCGCTCGCCGGTGAACACGTAGCGCGCGCTGCAATACGGACAGGTGGCCTCGCCTTCCTTCAGTACGTCGAGGAACACGCGCGGGTGGCGCGCCCACAGTGGGGCGCCGGGTTGCGGGCAGTGCAGCGGCAGGTCGGCGGCGGTGACCTGTACCGCTTCGCTCTTGTCGGTGTTTTCAGCCATGGGGAACTCCGTTCAGACGTAGGCGAGCCAGGATTCGTATTCGGGCGCGCGGCCGCCGACCACGTCGAAGAAGCGCGCCTGGATTTTCGAGGTGACCGGGCCGCGGCGGCCTTCGCCGATGACGCGGTTGTCCAGTTCGCGGATCGGGGTGACTTCGGCGGCGGTGCCGGTGAAGAAGGCTTCGTCGGCCAGGTAGATGTCGTCGCGGGTGAGGCGGCGCGACTGCACGTCGTAGCCCAGTTCGCGGGCGATGCGGATCACCGAGTCGCGCGTGATGCCGGTCAGCGCGGAGGCGATCTCGGGTTCGAGGATCACGCCATCCTTGACCACGAAGAGGTTCTCGCCCGAGCCCTCGGCCACGAAGCCCTGGGTGTCGAGGAGCAGCGCCTCGTCGTAGCCGTCGCGCGTGGCTTCCAGGTTGGCGAGGATGGAGTTGGTGTAGGCGCCGGCCAGCTTGGCGCGGGGCATGGTGACGTTGACGTGGTGGCGGGCGTAGGACGAGGTCTTCACGCGGATGCCCTTTTCCAGGCCTTCCTCGCCCAGGTAGGCGCCCCACGGCCAGGCGGCGATGGCCACGTGCACGGTGGCGCCGACGGTGGAGATGCCCATCTTCTCGGAGCCGTAGAAGGCGATCGGGCGCAGGTAGCAGGATTCGAGCTTGTTGGCGCGCACGACTTCCTTCTGCGCTTCCATGAGAACGTCCTTGGCGTAGGGGATGTCCATCATGTAGATCCGGGCGGAGTTGAGCAGGCGCTGGGTGTGCTCGGCCAGACGGTAGATCGCGGTGCCCTTGGCGGTCTTGTAGGCGCGCACGCCTTCGAACACGGCGAGGCCGTAGTGCAGCGAGTGGGTGAGCACGTGGGTGTTCGCCTCGCGCCACGGCACGAGCTTGCCGTCGTACCAGATGAAGCCGTCGCGGTCTGCCATCGACATGATGTGAATCTCCAGCGTATGTGTTGGTGCGGATCGCCCGCCGGGCGGCGGGCATAACGCGCAATTCTAGCGCAAAGCCCGCGTGCCGGACTCGCCCCGCTCAGTCCGCGGCGGCGATGGCCTGTCCCTGCACCACGTGCAGCGTGCGCTGAGGGAAGGGGATGGTGAGGCCGGCCGCGTCGAAGCGTTCCTTGGCCTGCTCCTGCAGTTCGAAGAACACCGGCCAGTAGTCGTCGGTCTTCGCCCACACGCGCAACACCAGGTTGACCGAGCTTTCGCCCAGGGAGGCCAGCCACACCACCGGAGCGGGGTCCGCGAGCACGCGCGGGTCGTTGCCGGCCAGTTCCAGCAGGATGGCGCGGGCGGTCTTCACGTCGTCGTCGTAGGCGATGCCCAGGCTCAGATCCACGCGGCGGGTGTGCTGGCGCGAGTAGTTGACCACGCTGCCGTTGGAGAGATTGCCGTTGGGGATCACCACGGTCTTGTTGTCCGCGGTGCGCAGGATGGTGTGGAAGATCTGGATCTGGTCCACCGTGCCGCCCATGCCCTGCGCCTCGATGTACTCGCCGACCTTGAACGGGCGGAAGATCAGGATCAGCACGCCGCCGGCGAAGTTGGCCAGGCTGCCCTGCAGCGCCAGGCCGACGGTCAGGCCGGCCGCGCCGATCATGGCGATGAAGGAGGTGGTCTCCACGCCCACCATGCCCGCCACGCTGACCAGCAGCAGGACCTTCAGCGCGATGCCGATCAGGCTGCCGAGGAAGCTGTGCAGGGTCGGTTCCACGTGGCGCCGTGCGAGCAGCGCGAACAGGCTGCGGGTGAGCTTGCCCACCAGCCACCAGCCGACGACCAGGGTGATGAGGGCGAGCAGCAGGCGGCCGCCGTACTGCACGAGGAGGGGCAGCCAGATGTCGTGCATGCGGGAGAGGATGCCGTTTACGTCTTCCATGGGGAACTCCTTGCCACGTTTGCCGCGATTGTCGCATTCCGGCATGGCGGTGCAAGGCGGGCGTACGCGGTAAAATCCGCACTTTTGCCGGGCCCGCGAGATGGAGCGCAACTGGAAACCGAACGTCACCGTGGCCGCCGTGATCGAGCGCGACGGCCGCTTCCTGGTGGTGGAAGAAGAAACCGCCGACGGCCTGCGCTTCAACCAGCCGGCCGGGCACCTGGAAGAGGGCGAGTCGCTGCTCGCCGCCAGCGTGCGCGAGGCGCTGGAGGAAACCGCCCACCACTTCGTGCCCGAGTACCTGGTCGGCATCTACCAGTGGCCGCGCCCGCAGGGCGATATCACCTATCTGCGCTTCGCCTTCGGCGGCCGTGCGGCGGGCGAGGAGGCGGGCCGGGCGCTGGATACGGGCATCCTGCGCGCGGTCTGGCTCAACCTCGACGAACTGCGCACCTGCCGCGAACGCCACCGCAGCCCGCTGGTCATGCAGTGCGTGGAGGACTGGCTGGCCGGACGGCGCCACCCGCTCGAACTGATCCGCCACTACGACGCATGAGGTTCTTCTGCCTTCTCGTGCTGGCCGCCGCCGCGGGCTTCGCCCACGCCGTGCCGCCGGTGGCGCTGTGCTACAACTACGGCTGTGCGTCGCGCGTGGAAGTGCGTTTCGCCGATAAGGAAATCGACGCCCTCGACGCCCGCCTGCGCACCGCCGGCAGCGCCGCCGAGGAGCGGGAAGTGCTGGCCGGGGTCGTCGGCCGCCTGTATCGCCTGGCCGGCAAGCAGACGCCGGTGGCGGCCGACCGGGCCGGTAACCTGCTCGATGCCGGGGCCAACGGGCGCATGGACTGCATCGACCACTCCACCAGCACCACGGCGCTGCTCGAACTGCTCGCCGCGCGCGGCAGCCTGCGCTTTCACCGCGTGCTGGCGCCGAGCCGGCGCGGTGTCATCTTTCAGCATTTCTCGGCGGTGATCGAGGAGATCGCACCGCCCGCGGTCCTTGCGGCGCCCGCCGAGGTGCCCGACCATGTGGGCCTGCTGCTCGCCCTGTGCGACTGCCCCGACGTGGTCGAGGACATCCCCCGCCCGCCCGCGCCGCCGCCGGGCGAACCGGGCGCGCGCTACGTGGTGGATAGCTGGTTCGTGGACAACGGCGAAGCGGCGGTGGTGCTGCCGCTGGCAGACTGGTTGAATGGAGATGGACCGAATGTCCAATGATGTGGTGAAGCCCGGCGCCGACGCGCAGGGCATGAAGGTGGTCGTCGGCATGTCCGGCGGCGTCGATTCCTCGGTCGCCGCGCTGCTGCTCAAGCAGCAGGGCTATCAGGTCACCGGCCTGTTCATGAAGAACTGGGAGGACGACGACGACGCCGAATACTGTTCCACCCGCCAGGACCTGGTGGACGTGGCCTCCGTGTGCGACGTCATCGGCATCGACCTGGAAGTGGTGAATTTCAGCGCCGAGTACAAGGACCGCGTGTTCGCCGACTTCCTGCGCGAATACGAGGCCGGGCGCACGCCCAACCCGGACGTGCTGTGCAACTCGGAAATCAAGTTCCGCTGCTTCCTGGACCACGCCATGCAGATGGGCGCCGAGCGTATCGCCACCGGCCACTACGCCCAGGTGCGGGCATGGAGCAACGACGGCCGTACCGAATACCAGTTGCTCAAGGCCGAGGACGGCACCAAGGACCAGAGCTACTTCCTCTACCGCCTCAACCAGGAGCAACTGGCGAGGACGCTCTTTCCGCTGGGCACGCTGTACAAGCGCGAGGTGCGCCGCATCGCCGAACAGGCCGGCCTGCACGTGGCCGCCAAGAAGGACTCCACCGGCATCTGCTTCATCGGCGAACGCCCCTTCCGCGAGTTCCTGATGCGCTACCTGCCCACGAAACCGGGCGAGATCCGTGCCCTGGACGACGAGCGCGTGCTGGGCGAACACCAGGGGCTGATGTACCACACCATCGGCCAGCGCAAGGGCTTGCACATCGGCGGCATCAAGGGCAACCAGGACGAGGCCGGCGAACACGAGGCCTGGTACGTGGCGAAGAAGGACGTGAAAGCCAACGTGCTCTACGTGGTGCAGGGCCACGACCACCCGGCCCTGCTCAAGGACCACCTGACGGCCGCCGACCTCAACTGGATTTCGGGGCGCGATCCGCACACCCACTGGGTGTATACCGCCAAGCCGCGCTACCGCACCCCCGACATGCCCTGTGAGATCGAGCGCATCGAAGGCGGACGGGCGGAGATCGCCTTCGCCGAGCCCCAATGGGCATTGACGCCGGGGCAGAGCGTGGTGGTGTACGAATCCCGGGTGTGCCTGGGCGGCGGCATCATCGTCTGAGCCGCGCTCCGGCCCGGCGCTACCGCTCCCCGCCTTCCGCGGGCTTCTGCCCGAGCAGCTTCGCCACCAGCGGATTGACGCGGGCGCCCGCTTTCCCGCCGCCGGACGAGGTGCCGAAGCGCGGCGGGGGCGGGGTGCCCTTGAGGCGGTTGTTGATCTTCATGCCCTTGAGCTTTTCCAGGTCGGTGCGTTTCATGGATGGTTCCGTATCGGGTGGTGTGCCAGGAAAGTGTGTGTTGATCCGCCACGCAGTTCCTGGGTCGCACGGTTCTCGGCCGGGGCACGGTCGCCATCATCCGGTTGCACGGTGCCGACGATACCGAATTCCGGATTCCGCGGTGCGACAAGGCTGCAGCGAGCGTCTGCCCGGCCGCATTCTCGCATTGTCTTGGCCTGGCCGTCCGCGGTGACTATGACCTCTTCTTCCGGCATCTGGACCGCGTACAAGCCTTTCCCGAACAGAAAGGTCCACTCGTCGGACCAGCGGCGTATACGGGGTGTGAAATCGGGGTAGTCCCTTCTGAGATCGTGCAAGTCACGGTAGATCGACGGGTACCTGTGTCCGATCGCTGCCTGGATGAGGCGCTCACGATCCGGTTGCGAGCAATTCAAACCAAGGCAGTCCGGTGAGACGGCGCATCGGCGCAGGAATTTCGAGCGCGTGACGGTTATCGAATCTCCGGGCCGATAGATAGACGGATCCGCAGGCTCGCATGAGTCCGGGGCGCCGCCCGTGCTGGGAATGATGTAGAAAATGCGGCCGTCTCTGATGGTGCGGTGACCTACGACCGTGTCTATCCAGTGAGGCGGAACGACCGTATCTGCGACGAGTACCATCCCACACAGGGCCAGCCAGGAGCCGAGAATCATCAGCGGAGTCCGGATGCGCCTCGGTATGCCCGCAACGAGTGCCGGCCATCCGCCGCGTCTGCGGCGCGGCATCCCGCCCTCCGGGTCTTGCGCTCGCGGCGTTTCATCCACGTTCGTTCAGGGCAGCGGTTCGAGCGCGTCGCCCGCAACGCCCGTCTTGCAGGCCGCTTCGAAGACCTTGCAGCGCTCGATGTACTCGCGCGTGCTCTTGGGCATGGGCACCCGGGCGCGGGTGATGTAGGTCACCAGGTCGCGGCCTTGGACGATCAGGCGCTGTCCGGCGGCGGCGAGCTGGCGCTGGTCTATCGTGGCGTCGGCGGGCAGGTGCGGGGTGAAGGCGCTGAGCGCTTCGGAGGTGACGACGAAATCGGCCCACACGTCGAAGATGGCGTCGTCCGTGCGCAGCGTCTCGCACTTGACCTTGGCGATGTCGGCAAAGCGCCGGATCAGCGGCTCGATGCCTTCGAACAGCGGGTTACAGGCCAGCGTGGTGATCATCTCCGCGGCGATGCGGTCGATGTCGCGCATGGTCTGGGCGATCTTGACGTAGCGGCTGTCATAGAAGGCCTCGACGGGAATCGAGAAGGCCCGGAAGGGTTCGCCCCACAGTTCGTCTATGCCTTCCTCGCCGCTGCGGTGCAGGACCAGCTTGCCCAGCGTCAGCGACTCCTGCAGGCACTGGCCGCATTCGCGCATCAGCGCGTTGTCCTGATCGATCTCCACGCCCTGTTCCTGCAGTTCCACCAGCTTGGTGAAGATGTCCGTGGCGCGGTTGAAGAGCGCCCCGGCCAGCATGGCGCCCTTCACCCGGCGGTGGGCGGGGTCGGTCTCGGCCTCGAAGGCCGCGCGCGCCTCGCCGATGCGCTTGCCGGGGATGTTGATGCCGTGCTCGACGTGGTTGAACAGGCGCCGGGTGAGGGCGCCGATCAGCGTCTTCTTGGCCTGCAGGCTGTCGGCCGGCGGAGCGTAGACCTTGAGCCAGTAGCCGTCGTAATGGATGCGCTCGACGCCGTCGATGACGCGCACGGTGCCGTTGGCGATGGGGGTGTTCATGGACGGTATCGGATGCTTTCGCTGTGCCACAAGTGTAGGCAATGATAGCCCGATTGTGCAGTGCACTGCAGACTCGCGCGGACCCTTCGCGTGCCGCTCATGCGCCGCGCATGGACTCGGCCACGTAGCGGCGCGTGCGCGGCAGTTCCGTGCCCTGGTGGAAGGCCAGCCGGCGCTCGCGCAGGCCCGCGTCGGCCGCGGTGAAGCGCTCCAGGCGGCGCTGGTGCTCGATCCAGTTCTCGTCCAGGAAGTACTCGATGTAGCGCCCCGGCTGCGCCGCGTCGCGGAACAGGCCCCACGACAGCGCGCCCTGGCGCAGCCGGGCGCGGCGCGTCTCCTGCATGACGGCCTTGAATTCGGCGGCGCGCGCCGGATCGATCAGGTACTCGACGGTGACCATCACCGGCCCCTCGTCGGCTCCGACGTCGACGGCCGGCGGCGCGGTGACGGTCGGCGCAGCCGGGCTGAGGTCCTCGTGGTGGGCGCCACCGGCGCCCAGGCGGCGGGTGAGCAGCAGCACCAGCGGGCCGGCGAGGGAGGCGGCGAGGATGCTGGCGGTCACCGTGCCGAGGCTGGCGACGTAGCCCCACAGCGCCGAGCCGGTGGCGATGCCGCCCATCAGCGCCATCTGGTAGATGGCCATGCCGCGCGCGCGCACCCAGTTGGGCAGGGCCATCTGGGCGGACACGGTGAGCGTGTTGGCGGTGCCGATCCAGGCCATGCCGGCCACGAACGACGCGGCCACCGCCAGCCAGGTGGACGTGGCGAGCGCCGCCGTGGCCGACGCGACCGCATGCACGCCGGTGCCCCAATACACCTGCGCGTCGTGGCCCATGTGGCGGCGCAGGCGCGGCAGCGACAGGGCCAGCAGAATGGCGCCCGCGCCCATGGCCGCCAGTAGCGCGGTATAGGTGCCCGGACCGTCGCTCGACAGCCGGCGCGCGACGAGGGGCAGCAGGGCGGTGAGCGCGCTGGCCTGCAGGAAGAACAGGAAGATGCGCAGCAGCACGATGCGCATGCGCGGCGCCTGCACCACGTGCTGCAGGCCGACCCGCATCGCGGCGAAGAAGCGTTCGCCGGGCAGCGCGCTCACCTTCGGCGCCGCGCGCCACTGCAGGATGAGCGCGAAGGCGACCACGGCGAGGGCCGCGTTGAGCAGGAACACGTAAGGGCTGCCCACCCCGGCGATGATGGTGCCGGCGATGACCGGCCCGACCACGCGCGACATGTTCATGGCGATGCCGTTCAGCGCCAGCGCGGCCGGCAGTTCCGGGCGCGGCACCACGTCCGGCACGATGGCCGCGAACACCGGCCAGCGCATGGCCATGCCGATGCCGTTGGCGCAGGTGAGCGCGAGCAGCAGCGGCGCGGTGAGCGCGCCGCTGAAGGACAGGGCGGCGAGGACGATGGCCACCGCCGACACCCACACCTGCGTGAAGGCGAAGTAGCGCCGGCGATCCACGATGTCGGCCAGCGCGCCGCTGGGCAGGCCCAGCAGAAACACCGGCAGGGTGGAGGCCGCCTGCACCAGGGCCACCATCAGCGCGCTGTCGGTGAGCGAGGTCATCACCCAGGCGGAGGCGACCTCGTTCATCCACATGGTGACGTTGGCGGCCAGCCAGGCCAGCCACAGCATGCGGAACACCGGCCCGTACAGGGGAGCGAGGGCCGGCGACGGCGCGACGGATTCGGTGGCCAAGGACTGTGCTCCGGAGTGGGTATGCGACCCGCGCCATGGCGCGGGCCGGGCGCAAGCATACCGCGCTCCGCGGGCGCTGCGCAGGGGGCGGGCCGGGGCAGCCCCGGGCGGGGCGATCGGGCCGGTTCGGGTATGCGGCGGCCGAAGGCGTCAGCCGCGCCGCCCGGCCCGGGTCAGGCGAAATCGGCGGGGATGACGGCGCGCAGCACGGTCTGGGTTTCGCCTTCGCGCACGCGGTTGGTGAACCACCATAGCGCGCCCTTCTTGATGGTCCAGTCGGCTTCGTGGCCGGACAGCAGCAGCGCGGCCATGCGGCCGAGGGCGGGCTGGTGGCCGACCACCAGCACGGCGCCGCTGGAATCCGGCCAGCCGGTGGCGGCGAGGAGGCCGGGCACGTCGCCGTCCGGGCCGAGGGCGCCGACCACCTCGAATTCGTCGGTGAACGCCGCCGCGGTCTGGCGCGTGCGCACCGTGGGGCTGGCCAGCACCTTCAGGCGCTTGGGGCGGTGCCCGTCCAGCCAGGCGGCGATGCGGCGCGCCTGCTTGCGGCCGCGTTCGGTGAGTTCGCGGGCGAAGTCCGGGTTGCCTTCGACGGCTTCGGCGTGACGCCACAACAACAGATCCATGCCTTCCTCCATGTCATAGAACCCTGGAGTGTGCACCGCCGGTATTACGCGGCCGTGAATCAGGCGCGCCAAGGGGCCTTGCCCCACAGCAGGGGCTTGGCCTCCTGCAGCGCGCGGCGGCGCAGGCGGGCGTAGCGCGGGCCGTGCCAGCCGGTGATGAAGGCCGCGGCGGCGAGCAGGTCCTCGACCTCGTCGGCCCAGGATTCGAGGCGGCCGCGGGCCACGTCCACGTCGTTGAGGAAGCCCAGCGTGTCCTGCGCGCGGGCCAGCGTCTCCAGGTAGCGCGCGACCTGCTTGGCGGGGAACAGCGGGCCGAAGAACTCCACACCGTAGCGCAGGTGCTTCAGCGCGATGCGCAGCGCGTGCAGGCGGGCGGGGATCAGCTTGTCCGCGGCCTCGAAGCGGCGCCGCGCCTTCTTGCGCAGGCGGGTGAGCTGCAGGCGGGCGAAGGTGGTGAGATCGGCGGCCCCGATCAGGTTGTTGCTCGGCAGGCGGTGCAGCGCCAGGCTGAATTCCAGCATCAGGCGGCCCTGGCCGGCGGCGTCCAGGTTGCGCACGGCGGAGTCGCGGGCCTGGTCGCGCGCGGTGCGCGCGATGGCGAGCAGGCGCGGCAGGGCTTCGTCCCGGGAGAGGCCCTCCGCCTCCACCGGGGCGAGCAGTTCCTCGTAGAGCACGTCCAGGTCGCGCGCTTCGGCGAAGCGGGCGGCGGTGTCGCGCAGGTGTTCGTTCCACTCGTCGACGAAGTCCGGCGGCAGCGCCGGACCGAACAGGCGCAGCAGGGAGCGCAGGCGACGCAGGGCCACGCGCAACTGGTGGATGAACTCGGGCGCGTCGTTCTGCGCGGCGCCCGCGGCATTGGCCTGCCATTGGCGCAGGCCGGCGAAGGCCAGCCCGCGGAAGGCGTCCACCAGGTTCATCTGCGGCGTCAGGCAGGACGGTTCGGCGCGCAGCGGTTCGAGCGGCTGGTCCAGGAAGAGGCGGTAGCCGCGCTCGGCCTTGGACACGTCGCCGGGCATCAGCGGCAGGCTGCGCGCCAGTTCGCAGGCCAGTTCCAGCAGATCGGTGGCGCTGCCGGACTGCAGTTCCAGCTCCAGTTCGCAGATCGGTGCGCTGCGCCCGACGGCGAGGATTTCGCCGTGGTCGATCATCAGCAGGATTTCCACGCCTTCGGCCGGCGAGTACAGCCGGGTCTCGCGGCGGAATCGGGTGGTGAAGGCCGGCACCAGGTCGGCTTCGTGGCGGATCAGCAGGCGGGCGGCGGCGGGGTTGTCCACCGCGGAGAAATCGAAGGCGCCGGAATAGGGTTGCTCCCATTCCGGGCGCTGGCTCAGCCCGCCGGTGGAGGGCGCTGCGCACTTGACCGTCTGCAGCCAGATGCGGCCCTGGCGGCGCGTGCGCAGCGCCACCTTGCGGGCTTTGAGGGCGAGATCGGGGGTGTCGTAGTAAGTGTTGTCGAGGGTGACCGTCTGGCCCAGTTTCTGAGCCCCGGCGACCAGCGGATGGCGGCGCAAGGCCGGCAGGGATCTGGCCGGCAGGCTCAGCTTGAGTTCGATTTCGTGGCCCATGCGACCCATTCTAGTGTCGCCGCGCCGCGACGTCATGCACGGAAATATTACAGTGGCGGGTGCGGGCGTTCAGGCGAATGCGGCCTCGTCGCTGCGGCTGCCGCCCTGGTTGTCCTGCCAGGCGATGCGCACCTTGTCGCCGGCCTTGACGCCGTCGATGTGGAACACGAACAGCGGATTGGCGGACACCGCCGGGCCGAGCCGGCCGCGGATGATCTCGCGGCCGTTGAGGGCGATGGTGAGCGTCTCGATGTAGTGCGCGGGGATCAGGTCGCCGGACGGGGCGCGGCGCTGCCCGGATTCCATCGGGTGCGGCAGCAGGGTGCGGATTTCGCCGACGCCGCCGTCGCGGACCATGGCACGGATGCGGATGGGATCGCTCACGGTATCTCCTTCAGGCGCCGCAGCCGCCGATGGTGACCTGCACCGGGCGGGCGGCGATCCAGGCGCCGCCGTCGGCTTCGGCCAGCACGCGCACCTGGGAGCTCTGGCCCATCTTGATGCGCGCCTGGAAGCGCGGCTGCACCTCGGCGGCGAATTCGAACTGCAGCGCCAGCGGCTGCGGGTTGTCGTCCACCAGCACCGAGATGCGCCGCGTGCCGGGCAGGCGGCTGGTGATCGCCAGCGGAACGGCGGCGCCGTTTTCGGCCACGTCCGGGACGTCGATGACGATGTCGGCGCTCGTTGGCGGTTGCGGGTTGCCGAGCGCCTGCAGCGCGGCGGCGAGGGTGCGGGCCTGGAAGGCGATGCGTTCGCTTCCGGCAGCGAGGGCATGCGCCGGGCGCAGCACGCCGGCGGCAAGCAGGACGCCGAGGGCGGCCGATGCGCCGGTGGCGTGCAGGAAGCGGCGGCGTTGCGGGTGCATGGGTTCTCCTGGGGCTGGCGCAGCCATTGTCGGCCCCCGCGGGCTGGGCCGGAAGACATGAGCTGCGCTGTTCTTGGAACCGCGGATTATATACCGGAGCGGCCGCTCAGCCTTCGCCGAACACGTGCCGCCACAGCGCCTGCACCGGCCGGCGCACGGCCGCGGCCTCGTCCGGATCGACCCGCGACGGGCGGTCGTTGAGGCGCTGACGGTGCTGCAGGTGGCGCAGGCGGCGGTAGCTGTCGCCGCAGGCGGCGGCGAGGTCGGCCGGGATCAGCCCCAGCTCGCCGGCGATGCGCAGCAGGGCGATGTTGCCCAGGTTGCCGGTGAGCTGCGGGTGGGCGTGGGCATGGCCGAGCACCAGGTACTGGACGAGGAATTCCACGTCCACGAGGCCGCCGTCGTCGTGCTTGAGGTCGAACAGCTCGCTCTTGCCGGCGTGGGCGTCGCGCATCTTCTGCCGCATCTCCAGCACTTCGCGGCGCAGTTCGGCCAGGTCGCGCGGCAGGCGCAGCACTTCGTCGCGGATGCCCTCGAAGGCTTCGCCCAGCGCCGCGTCGCCGGCGGAGAAACGCGCGCGGGTGAGCGCCTGGTGTTCCCACACCCAGGCGGATTCGAGCTGGTACTTGCGGAAGGAATCGAGGGAGCAGGCGATCAGGCCGGCGTCGCCGTTGGGGCGCAGGCGCAGGTCGGTCTCGAACAGGATGCCGGCCGCGGTCTGGCTGGAGAGCCAGGTGTTGACGCGCTGGGCGAGGCGGGAATACAGCTCGGCGGCCTCGGGCGCGTCGTCGTCGTAGAGGAAGACGATGTCCAGGTCCGAGGCGTAGCCCAGTTCCTTGCCGCCCAGCTTGCCGTAGCTGATCACGGCGAACTTCGGCTCGTCCCGGTGGCGGTTCCTGATCTTGCGCCAGCACAGGGGGATGGCCAGCGCCAGCATGATGTCGGCCAGCGCCGAGAGGTGGTCGGCGAGCCGCTCCACCGTGAGCACGCCGGCGATGTCTTGGGTGAGCAGGCGGAACACCTTGGCGTGGTGCTGCTCCCGCATCAGATCCATCTGGCGTTCCATGTCCGGCTCGATGGCGTCGAGCTGGGCGGCCAGTTCGGCGCGGAAGGCGGTCCAGTCGGGCGTGGTTTCCAGCTCCCGGTCGTCGAGCAGCTCGTCGAGCAGGATGGGGTGGCGGGTGAGGAACTGGGCCGCCCAGCGCGAAACCCCCGCCAGTTCGGCCACCCGGCGCAGGGCATGCGGGTACTGCTGCAGCAGCGCCAGGTAGGCGCCGCGCCGGCCGATCGCCTCCATCAGGTCCAGGCAGCGCGCCAGCGTGTCGTCCGGGGCCCTGGTCTGCGTCGCCGCTTCCACCACGCGCGGCATCAGCGCGTCGAAGCGGCTGCGGATGTGGTCCGGGAGATGGCGGTAGCGTACAGCGCCCCTGATGGCGGCCAGCCGCTCGGCGGCGGCGCGCGGGTCGCGGTAGCCCAGTTCGGCGAGGGCGGCGGCGCCCTGTTCGGTGTCTTCGGCGCCGGCCCACATGTCGTCCAGGCCGTGGCCTTCCCCGTTGGGGTTGCCGAACACGTCCTCGAAGTGGCGGCTCACCACCGCCCGGTGGCGGTCCAGCTCCGCGAGCAGCGCACGCCAGTCGGCGCAGCCCATGGCGCGGGCGATCAGGGCGCGGTCCTCGTCGCCCTCGGGCAGGTCGTGGGTTTGGGCGTCGTCCAGGTACTGCAGGCGGTGTTCCAGGCGGCGCAGGAAGGTGTAGGCGGAGGACAGTTCCTCCACGGTGGCCGGGGAGAGGGTGCCGCGCTTGGCCAGGCGGGCGAGCACCTGCAGCGTGGGGCGGATCTGCAGGCCGGCGTCGCGCCCGCCGCGGATGAGCTGGAAGACCTGGGCGATGAACTCGATCTCGCGGATGCCGCCCGGCCCCAGCTTGATGTTGTGGGCGCGGTCGCGGCGCGCCACCTCGCGGCGGATCTGCGCGTGCAGGTCGCGCATGGCGTTGATGGCGCCGAAGTCCAGGTACTTGCGGAACACGAAGGGGCGGGCGATCTCCTCCAGCTCCCGCCAGCGCTCGCCGTTGAGCACGCGCGCCTTGATCCAGGCGTAGCGCTCCCATTCGCGGCCCTGGGTGATGAAGTAGTTCTCCAGCATGTCGAAGCTCGCCACCAGCGGCCCGGAGTCGCCGTTGGGGCGCAGGCGCATGTCCACGCGGAACACCTGGCCGTTCTCGGTGACTTCGGCCAGCGCCTGGATGAGCTGCTTGCCGAGCTTCTCGAAGAACTCGAAGTTGCTGATGACCTTCCTGCCGCCGGTGTCGCCGTCCTCGGGGTAGACGAAGATCAGGTCGATGTCAGAGGACACGTTGAGCTCGCGTCCGCCCAGTTTGCCCATGCCGATCACCAGCAGTTCCTGCTCCCAGCCGGTGGGCGAGAGCGGCACGCCGTAGCGTTCCACCAGCGCTTCCCGCAGCAGGTCGTGGGCGGTGCGGATGGCGACCTCGGCCAGCACCGTCATGGTCTCGGTGACCTCGGTCAGGCTCGCCAGGCCGGCCAGATCGCGCACCAGCACGTGGCAGATGGTCCAGGCGCGCAGGTCGCGCAGCGCCGGCCGCAGCGTGTCGGCCGAGAGACCCCGCTGCGCGAGGAACGCGCGCATCGCGTCGGCGTCGACACTTTCATCCAGATGGGCGGCGAGCTGTTCGCCCAGCCAGGGCCGGCAGTCCAGCATGCGGCGCAGGAAGCGCGACAGGCCGGCGGCATGGCGGATGGGGTCGGGCAGGGCGGAAAGGTCGCAGGACATGGGCGGAGGGTTCCCCAACATTGATAGAATCGCCGTTTTGCCGGCACGCGGCGGACGCGGCGATGATTGTAGCCAAGCTTGCCGGGTAGCGGCCCGCCGGGGCCCGCCGTGCCGCCCCTTTCCATTCTGTCCCCCGATGAACGCAATTCCTCCTTCCTCCACCGAACCGCCGTCCGGGCCCGCTCCCGAGGCGGGACGCCGCCGGCTGGGCAGGAGGGTGCTGCTGGGGCTGGCGCTGGCCTGGCTCGTCGTCGGCGGGCTGTTCCTGGTGCTGCGCGAGGTGGTGATCCCGCGCGTCGGCGAGTATCGCCCGCAGATCGCGGCCGCGCTCGAACGGGCCATCGGCCTGCCGGTGGCGATCGACGCCTTGTCGGCGGACTGGTCCGGGCTGCGCCCGCGCTTCCACATCGGCGGCCTGCAGATCAGCGAGCGCGACGGCAGCGCCGCGCTGCGTTTCGAACGCGTGGACGCCGTGCTCGCCTGGTCCTCCCTGCTGCGTCTGCAGCCGCATTTCCACCGCCTGGAAATCTTCGCGCCGCAACTGGCCCTGCGCCGCGATGCCGCCGGGCGGCTCTTCGTCGCCGGCCTGGCGGTGGATGCGCAGGCGCCGGGCGGCGGCGCGCTGGAGTGGCTGCTCGCCCAGCGCCAGATCGTCATCCGCGATGCCGCGCTGAACTGGACCGACGGGCTGCGCGGCGCGCCGGAACTGCGCCTGGATAAGGTGGACTTCCGCCTGGAGCGCCGCGGCGAACGCTATCGCTTCGGCCTCGCCGCCGAACCGCCTGCCGCGCTGGCTTCGCGTCTGGACCTGCGCGGCGACCTGCGCAGCGTGCGGGCGGACGACCCCGCCGCCTGGGCGGGGGAGGTGTATCTGGCGCTGGACCATGCCGAACTGGGCGCCTGGCGGCCGTGGATCGACTATCCGGTGGAGCTCGACGGCGGCGGCGGGCTGCGGGCATGGATCGGCCTGGAGGGCGGGCGCCGGGCGAGCCTGAGCGTGAATCTCGCCCTCGACGGCGTCACCACCCGGCTCGCGCCCGAACTGCCGCAGCTCGACCTGGAAAGCCTGCGCGGGCAGTTGTCCCTGCGCCACGGTCCCGGCGGGCTGTCGGTGCAGACGCGCGGGCTGGCGCTGCGCACGGGCGACGGCGTGGTGCTCGCTCCCACCGACGCGGACCTGGCGCTGCAGGGACTGGAAGAGGGCCAGACGCCCGAAGGCGAATTCCGCGCCAACCGCCTCGAATTCGCCGCGCTCGCCCGCCTGGCCGCCCATCTGCCCCTCGGCGACGCGGCGCGCGCGCGCTTGGCGGCGTTCGACCCGCGCGGCCAGGCCAGCGCGGTGCGCGTGCAATGGCGCGGCCCGATCGCCGAGCCGCAGAGCTGGAAGGTGCACGCCGGCTTTGCCGGCATCGGCCTGGCGGCGCAGGGTGCGCTGCCCGGCCTGGGCGGCCTGTCCGGCGAGATCGACGGCGACGAGCGCGGCGGGCGCTTCCGCATCGCCGGGCAGAACGGCTGGATCGACCTGCCGGCGGTGTTTGCCGAACCGCGCCTGGCCCTGTCCACGCTGAAGGCGGAAGGCGGCTGGACGCGGCGCGACGGCCGTCTGGAAATCGCCGTCGACACCGCCTCGTTCGAAAACCCGGATGCCGCGGGCTCCGCCTCGGGGCGCTACCTGCCGGCGGCCGACGGGCCCGGGGAAATCGACCTCAGCGCCCGCCTGCTGCGTGCCGACGGCCCGGCGGTGTGGCGCTACATGCCGCTGGTGGTGAACCAGGACACGCGCAACTGGCTGCGCCGCAGCATCGTCGGCGGCACGGCGCCCGACGCGCGCCTGCGCCTGCGCGGCGATCTTTCCAAATTCCCCTTCCGCGACGGCGCCGACGGCCAGTTCCTGGTCACGGCGCGCATCGCCGGGGCGCGCCTGGAGTACGCCCCGGGCTGGCCGGCCATCGAAGGCATCAATGGCGAACTGCGTTTCGAGGGCGCGGCCATGCGGGTCAGCGCCGAGCGCGGCAGCATCTTCGGCGTGCAACTGAGCGGCGTGAGCGCCGAGATACCGAACCTGATGGCCCACGGCGAGGAAGTGCTGACCATACGCGGGAACGCCGCCGGGCCGACCGCCGACTTCCTGCGCTTCGTCGCGGAAAGCCCGGTGGCGCGCCGCACCGGCCGTTTCACCGCCGGCCTGCGCGCCGAAGGGGACGGCACGCTGGACCTGACGCTGACCATGCCCTTGCACCACGTGGCCGACACCGCCGTGGACGGCGGCTTCCGCTTCGCCGGCAACCGGCTGTGGGCGGTGCAGGGCCTGCCGCCCTTCGAAGCCGCCGCCGGCACGCTGCAATTCACCGGCGACACGCTCGCCATCCCGCAGGCGCGCGCCCGCCTGTTCGGCCAGGCGCTGACGCTGACCGCGGCCACCGGCGCGGACGGCACGGTGAGTTTCCGCGCCAGCGGCGCGCTGGGCACGGCCGCACTGCGGCGCGACTTCGACTGGCCCGCACTCGCCCACCTGTCCGGCACCACCGCGTGGCAGGCCGACGTGGCGCTGCGCGGCGACGGCACCCGTATCGTGCTGCAGTCGGCGCTCGACGGCATCGCCTCCAGCCTGCCCGAACCCTTCAACAAGCCGGCCGCCGAGCGCTGGCCGCTGCGCGTGGAGATCGACGCCGCGGCCGACGGCGAGCGCCAGGACATCCGCGCCACCCTCGCCGAACGCGCCAGCCTGGCCCTTGCGCGCCGGGCCACCCCGCTGGGCTGGGCGGTGGAGCGTGGCGGCGTGGCGGTGAACCGGCCGCTCGCCAGCGCCGCCGACGGCGTGCTGGTCCACGCCCGGCTCGACACCCTGGACCTGGATGCCTGGCGGCGCGTGCTGCGCAACGGCGCCGCTGCCGACGACGATGACGCCCCGGCGCTGCCGCTCGCCGGCGTGGACCTGTCCGCCGGGCAACTGCAGGTCTTCGGCCAGGATTTCAACGAGGTTGAACTGAAAGCCTCCGCCCTGGGCGGCGACTGGCAGGGCCGGCTCGCCAGCCGCGAGGCGGCCGGCCGCTTCGAGTGGCACGGGGCTGGCGACGGCGCGCTGCTCGCGCGCCTGCAGCATCTGCATCTGGCGGGCGGCGAGCGCGGCACCGCAGCCGAGGACGAGGCGGAGGACGACGAACCGCTGCGCAAACTGCCCGCGATCGACCTGCACGTGGACCGCTTCACGCTGCGCGACAAGGAACTGGGCGAACTGGAAGTGAAAGCGTTCAACCGTGCCGGAGAATGGCAGCTGGAACGGCTCGCCCTGCGCAACCCGGACGGCGAACTGACCGGATCGGGCACCTGGCGCACCGGGCTGCGGCCGGTCACGCGGCTGGACTTCCGCCTGCAGACCGGCAACGTCGGCGCGCTGCTGCACCGCGTGGGCTACCCGGACGCGGTGCGCGACGGCAGCGGATCGCTGACCGGTGCCCTGGACTGGCGCGGCACGCCGCTGAAGGTGGATTACCCTTCGCTGGCCGGCGCGCTGCAGGTGGACGTGAGCCAGGGTCAGTTCAACAAACTCGAACCGGGCGTCGGGCGTCTGCTCGGCGTGCTCAGCCTGCAGGCGCTGCCTCGCCGCATCTCGCTGGATTTCCGCGACGTGTTCTCGGAAGGATTCGTGTTCGACCGGGTTTCCGGTAGCATCGCCATCGATGCGGGCGTGATGCGCACCGACGACCTGACCATCCGCGGCCCGGCAGCGCGCATCGCCATGCGCGGCAGTGCCGACCTGGCCGCCGAGAGCCAGGAACTGCGGGTCACCGTGCAGCCCACCCTGAGCGAATCGGTCGCCATCGGCGCGGCGGCCGGGCTGATCAACCCGGTGGCCGGCGTGGTGACCTACATCGCCCAGAAGGCGTTGAGCGACCCCATCGAAAAGCTGTTCGCCTTCGACTACGCGATCACCGGCAACTGGAGCGACCCCAAGGTCGAGAAGCTCACCGGCCGCGCGGCGGCACCGGCGTCCCAAGTGAACTGACCGAACCCGAAGCCATGACCCAAGCGATCTCAGCCCCCGTGCCCATAGCCGCCGTGCAGACCGTCTCCGGCCCCGACGTGGCCGAGAACTGCCGCATTGCCGGCGAATTGGTGGCCGAGGCCGCCGCCGCGGGCGCGCGCCTGGTGGCGCTGCCGGAATACTTTCCGCTGATCACCGCCGACGAGACCGCCAAGGTGCGCATCCGCGAGCGGGACGGGGAAGGGCCGCTGCAGGACTTCCTGCGCGAGACCGCGCTGCGCCACAAGGTCTGCCTGGTGGGCGGCACCATTCCGCTGGCGGCCGCGGCCGGCGACAAGGTGCGCAACACCACGCTGGTCTACGACGAACGCGGCGAGCGCATCGCGCGCTACGACAAGATCCACCTGTTCGGCTTCCGCAAGGGCGAGGAGCGCTACGACGAGGCGGCCACCATCGAACCCGGCCGCGAGGTCGTCGTGTTCGATTCGCCGGCCGGCCGCACGGGGCTGTCCGTGTGCTACGACCTGCGCTTCCCCGAGCTCTTCCGCGCCTTCGGCGAGGTGGACCTGATCATCCTGCCGGCCGCCTTCACCCACACCACCGGGCGCGCGCACTGGGAAGTGCTGCTGCGGGCGCGGGCCATCGAGAACCAGTGCTACGTGCTGGCCCCGGCCCAGGGTGGGCGCCATCCCAGCGGCCGGGTGACCTGGGGCCACAGCTTGGTCATCGACCCCTGGGGCGAGGTGCTGGCCTGCCGGGAGGAAGGGCCGGGCGTGGTGACGGCCAAGCTCGACCCCGCACGCATCGCCGCGGTGCGCGAAAGCCTGCCCGCGCTGCGCCACCGCTGCCTGTGAGGCGCGCCCATTGATCGTTTTCCGCCGGGCGGGGTCGAACCCGCTCAGCCCCCGACAGGACACACCATGAGCAAAGCCAAGAACGCGCTGAAGGTCGCCGACCGCTACCTGCTGAACCCCTACGGCCTGGACGAGGAAGGGTTGGAGAAGGTGTTCCGCAAGCTGATGCGGCACGACATCGACTACGCGGACCTCTACTTTCAGTACCACCGCGCCGAAGCCTGGAGCCTGGAGGAAGGCATCGTCAAGGCCGGCAGCTTCGACATCGAGCAGGGCGTGGGCGTGCGCGCGGTGAGCGGGGAGAAGACCGCCTTCGCCTACTCCGACGACATCTCGCTGGATGCCCTGGTCGATGCCGCCACCGCCACCCGCGCCATCGCTGCGGCCGGCGCCCGGCGCCGGGTGAAGGTGGCGCCGAGCAGCGTGTCGCGGCGCCTGTATCGGGCCGACGATCCGCTGGACTCCCTTGAAGACACCGCCAAGGTGAAGCTGCTCGAACGCCTGGAAGGCTTCGCCCGCGCCGAAGATCCCCGCGTCGCCCAGGTCATGGCCCACGTGGCCGGCTCCTGGGAGGTGGTGCTGGTGGCGCGCAGCGACGGGCATCTGGCCGCCGACGTGCGCCCGCTGGTGCGCGTGTCCATCACCGTGATCATGGAAGACGGCGAGCGGCGCGAGCAGGGCAGCGCCGGCGGCGGCGGGCGCTTCGACTACGGCTATTTCTCCGACGAACTGCTGCGGGACTACGCCCGCGCCGCGGTGCACCAGGCGCGCACCAACCTGGATGCTGCGCCGGCGCCTGCCGGTACCATGACCGTCGTGCTCGGCGCCGGCTGGCCCGGCATCCTGCTGCACGAAGCCATCGGCCATGGGCTGGAGGGCGACTTCAACCGCAAGGGCAGCTCCGCCTTCTCCGGCCGCATCGGCCAGCAGGTGGCTGCGAAAGGCGTCACCGTGGTGGACGACGGCACCATCCCCGACCGGCGCGGCTCGCTCACCATCGACGACGAGGGCAATCCCACCGAGCGCACGGTGCTGATCGAGGACGGCATCCTCACCGGCTACATGCAGGACATCACCAACGCTCGCCTGATGGGCATGGCGCTCACCGGCAACGGGCGGCGCGAATCCTACGCCCACCTGCCCATGCCGCGCATGACCAACACCTACATGCTCAACGGCGACCGGGACCCGGAAGAGATCATCAAGTCGGTCAAGAAAGGCCTGTACGCGGCCAACTTCGGCGGCGGCCAGGTGGACATCACCTCGGGCAAGTTCGTGTTCTCCACCTCAGAGGCGTATCTGATCGAGAACGGCAAGGTCACCCGCCCGGTCAAGGGCGCCACGCTCATCGGCAACGGCCCGGACGCGCTCACCCGGGTGTCCATGATCGGCAACGACATGGCGCTGGACCCGGGCGTGGGCACCTGCGGCAAGGACGGCCAGAGCGTGCCCGTGGGCGTGGGCCAGCCCACGCTGCGCATCGACGGGCTGACCGTGGGCGGAACCGCCTGAAGCGAAGGAGTTTCTTTCAAGCCGCGGGGCCGGCCCTGCCGCTCCGCACTACGGAGACGACATGAAGGCACTGAAGATCGGCTTGCTCGCCCTGCTCGCAATCGTGGTCCTGGTGGTCGGCGTGGCGGTGTTCCTCGTCGCCACCTTCGACGCCAACCGGCACAAGGAAACCCTGGTCGAACTGGTGCGCGAGAAATCCGGGCGCGAACTGAAGATCGGCGGCGACGTGGGCCTGGCCCTGTTCCCCCGCCTGGCGGTGACCGCCGCCGGCCTGAACCTGACCGACCCGGACGGCAAGACGCCCTTCGCCGCCATCGATGAAGTGGAACTCGCCGTGCAGGTGCTGCCCCTGCTGAAGGGCGCCGTCGAGGTGGACCGGGTGCGCGTTATCCGTCCCGAACTGAACTACCGCCGGCTGGCCGACGGGCGCAGCAACATCGACGACCTGACCGGCGCCACGGCGGCCGGTGGTGCGGACAAGGGCGGCGATGGCGGGAAATCCGCCGGGGCGGGCGGGGATCTCGCCCTCGACATCCGCGGCGTGGAACTGGTCGATGCGCGGGTCAAGGTGGACGACGCCCAGGGCGGGCTCAAGGGCGAGGTCAGCGGCCTCAACCTGACCCTGGGCCGTTTTGCCCCCGCCACGCCGGCGCCGCTGGCCTTCTCCACCGCCTTCGCCTTCACCCAGCCCGCCCTGCGCGGCAAGCTGGACCTGACCACCAGCCTGTTCGTGGACGCCGGGCAGGCCGCCCTGCGCGACCTGACGCTCGACCTGGCCCTGCAGCCGGCCGCCACCGCGCCGATCCAGCTCGCCCTGAAGGGTGAAGTCGCCCATGGACTCGCCGACGGCAGCACCCACGCGCAAGTCACCGGCAAGCTGGATGACAGCAAGCTCGAAGGGCGGGTGGACGCCGTCGCCGGACAGCCGCTGAAGTTCGAGTTCAAGCTCGACCGCCTGGACGTGGACCGCTACACCGCCGGCCAGCCAGCCTCGCAACCGGTCGCCGCGGCCCCGGCCGCCAAGCCTGCGGCCGGTGCGGGCGACGCCCAGCCGGTGGACCTGTCCTTCGCCGCCATGCCGCCCCTCGAAGGCAGGCTGGAGGTCGGCGAACTGCGGGCTGCCGGTCTCAGCCTCAGTGCGCTGTCCGCCAGCCTCAAGGGCGACGGGCGCACCCTCGCCGTGGCGCCGCTGACGGCGAGCGGCTACGGCGGCACGCTGCAGGGCGAGGTGCGCATCGACAGCCAGGCGCGGCGCGTGCAGACGCGGCAGACCTACGCCGACATCCAGGTCGGCCCGCTGCTGCGCGACCTGTCCGGCAAGGACACGCTGGAGGGCCGTGGGCGCCTGCAGTTCGACCTGGACACGCGCGGGCGCACCGTGGGCGAACTCAAGCGCGCGCTGGCCGGCACTGCCGCGCTGAACCTGCGCGACGGCGCGGTGAAGGGCTACAACATCGGCCAGATCCTGCGCGACGGCCAGGCCCTGCTGGGTGGCAAGCGCGACGAGGCCCACCAGTTCCGCAGCACCGAACAGACCGACTTCAGCGCCCTGGACGCCACCTTCCGCATCGCCGGCGGCGTCGCGCGCAACGACGACCTCGCGATGCAGAGCCCGCTGCTGCGGCTGGGCGGCGCGGGTCTTGTGGATATCGGCGCCAACCGCATCGACTACACCCTGCGCGCCACCGTGGTACCCACGGCGGAGGGCCAGGGCGGCGCCGGGCTGGACAAGCTCGCCGGACTCACCGTGCCGGTGCGCATCACCGGGCCGCTGGAAGGACCGTCGCCCCAGGTGCAGTGGTCCGCGGTGGCGGGCCAGGCGGCACGCAGTGCCATCGCCGAGCGCCTGGAGAAAAAGCTCGGCGGCAGCGGCGAGAGTGGCAAGGACGGCACTGCGGCCAAGCCCGAGGATGCGCTGAAGGAAGAACTGGGGCGGCGCCTCAAGGGCCTGCTGCGCTGAATTCCCCTTGCGCGGATCGGCACGCGTGGGAGCGGGCTTGCCCGCGATAGGGCGGTTCCGGGTGCAAAGGACGCCGCATCGCGGGCAAGCCCGCTCCCACCCGCAGCCGAGCAGCATGCCGCCGTTCCGCAGGCCCCCGCCGCAGTTGTCGTACCCGCGCGGCCTCCCGGCCGCTCAGCACCAGGTAGCGCCGAAATCCGCGTCGTCGTTGGGATGGCGGAACAGTTCCGCGTTCAGGCCGTTGCGCTGCAGCAGGCGGTAGAACTCGGTGCGGTTGCGCCCGGCCAGGCGCGCGGCGTCCGTGACCTTGCCGCCGGTGAGCTTGAGCAGGCCCACCAGGTAGTCGCGCTCGAAGTGCTGTTTGGCCTCGACGTAGTTCAGCGACACCGCGCCGTGGCGCTGCAGCGCGCGCTGCACCAGGGCGCGGGTGATCAGCGGCGTGGTGCTCAGCGCGCAGGCCTGTTCCACCACGTTCTGCAACTGGCGCAGATTGCCCGGCCAGGCGGCGGTGGCCAGCAGTTCCAGCGCGTCGGGCGCGAAGGCGCGGCACTGCCGGCCGTAGCGCTGCGCGGCCTGGGCGAGGAAGTAGGCTGCGAGCAGCGGAATGTCCTCGCGCCGCTCGTCGAGCGCCGGCAGGTGCAGGCCGACCACGTTGAGGCGGTAGTACAGATCCTCGCGGAAGCGTCCTTCCACCAGGGCGCGGTCCAGGTCGCGGTGGGTGGCCGACAGGATGCGCACGTCCACCGCTTCGGAGGCCGTGGCGCCCACCGGCCTCACCGCGCGTTCCTGCAGCACGCGCAGCAGCTTGACCTGCAGCGCGAGCGGCATGTCGCCGATCTCGTCCAGGAACAGCGTGCCGCCGTGGGCATGGCGGAACAGGCCGCGCTGATCCGAGACCGCGCCGGTGAAGGCGCCGCGGCGGTGGCCGAAGAGCTCCGATTCCAGCAACTGTTCGGGAATGGCGCCGCAGTTGATCGCCACGAAGGGGCCGGCGGCGCGCGGGCTGGCGCGGTGGATGGCGCGCGCCAGCAGTTCCTTGCCGGTGCCGCTGTCGCCGCGGATCAGCACGCTGGCCTCGGTGGCCGCCACCAGGCGGGCTTCTTCGAGCAGGCGCTCCATGCGCGTGCTGCGGCTGACGATGCCGGCGCGCCAGCCGGAATCCGCCGGCGCCTGGGAGGTGCCGGTGCCGGCCCAGCGCAGGGCGTGTTCCACGTGCTGCAGCAGAATCTGGCCCTGCACCGGTTGCGGCAGATAGGCGGCAGCGCCGCGCGAAATCGCCTCCACCGCTTCGGCGATGCTGCCGGGCACGGCGAGCAGGATGACGGGCAGGGCGGGGCGCTGCGTGCGCACGCGGTCGAACAGGTCGAGGCCGGTGCCGTCGGACAGGCTGGACGCGGCGATCACCAGGTCGCACGGCTGCGCGGCGAGCAGCGCATGCGCCGCGGTCGCGCTGTCCGCCTGGCTGACGCGGTAGCCGTGCGCGCGCAACGGCGCGGCGAGGTCTCCCAAGGGCGGCAGACCGCCGTCGACCAGCAGCAGGTGTGCGGGTTGCGGGCTGTAGGGCGTGGCGGTCATCGGTGCGGGAGTGTGTGCGAAGGCGTCGGTGGGCGGCGGGGGATGCGAAGCAGTGTAGGGGGCGCATCGGGGCGGCTCGGTAAGCAAGTGCAAGGCGATGTTTCATCGCGGCACGGTGTCGGCATTTGGCGACGGCATATAGGTTGAATAATTTCAATAGCTTATGTTGAATTGTTGATGTTGATTGTCTGTCGGCGACGACGTTTTTGCTGCCTGAATGTCGTTTTGCCGCCGATGTATTTGCGCAAAACCATGAATGCAAAGGATGTTTTCCGGATGGCACGGCGCTTGCCATGGCGCGGTAGTTCGCGGCGCCGTTCCGGAGCGCCGGACGCACCATCAGGAGAGACCATGTTCAACAAACCCGCCCTGTTCCCCAAGACCCCCGAACCCCAGGGTGTGCGCAGTGCGCGCAGCACGTCTACGGCCGCTACCGGCAGCGTCCCGGTGCAGCCGCTTTCCCAATCCGCCAGCAGCGTGCACAAGGAGACGCTGGCTCAGTCCGCGGCCGAGGACCGGAAGGGCGCCGAGGCGCAACTGCCCGAGGGCGGCAACCGCCTGATCGTCGGCCCGGAGGTGAAGCTGAAGGGTGCCGAGATCCTCGACTGCGACACCCTGGTGGTGGAAGGGCGGGTCGAGGCGACCATGGACAGCCGGGTCATCCGCATCGCGGAAAACGGCGCCTTCTCCGGCACGGTGGGCATCGACGTGGCCGAAATCCACGGCCGCTTCGACGGCGAACTGACCGCGCGCAAGCAGCTCATCGTGCATGCCACCGGGCGGGTGAGCGGCAAGATCCGCTACGGCAAGATCCTCATCGAGGAGGGCGGCGAGATTTCGGGCGACGTGCAGTCGCTGTCGTCCGCGCAGGAGGGTTCGCGGACGGCGGAACGTGAACCGGCTGCGCCGCGGGTGGTAGCCGCCGCCGGCTGAGGCCGTCCCGTTCCGGATGGCGGTCTGCGGCCGCCATCCGGGGCCTGCTTCCCCTTCCTCCCGGCGCCTCCCCGCGCGCCTGCCGCAGTTCCTTCCCTTCCCGCACCGGTCTTCGCAGGCCGGCGACCGATCCCGACCGCCGCAAGGCGGTGTCGGCGTTTCGGCCGTGCCCGGACCCGTCCCGCACGGCCGTGGACGCATGTCCGATCCGGGCCTGCGGGCCGGCATGTCCGCCCGATTGTTGCAGCGCAAACAACTTTCTTGCGCGGGCAAACAAAAAATCCGCCGCGGCTTCCTACACTGCATGGTCATAAATGAGAACGATTGTCAGTATCGTTAAGCTGGCCACGGACGGCCGGCGAGCGATCGGCACCGGACGAGCACAAGGACCCCGCAGATGGAAATCGCCGCAACAGCCGCAGCGCAAGAAACGCACCGCACGGGCCGGCAGGAACGCTGGCTGGTGTTCGCCCTGGCGGGCATCCAGTTCTCCCACATCCTCGACTTCATGGTCGTGATGCCGCTCGGGCCGGTGCTCATGGAGGCGCTGGCCATCGACGCGCGGCAGTTCGCCCTGCTGGTGTCCATCTATACGCTGGCGGCCGCGGGCAGCGGGCTGGCGGCCGCCGGCTTCATCGACCTGTTCGGCCGCAAGGGCCTGCTGCTGGGCCTGTTCGCCCTGTTCTGCCTCGCCACGCTGGCTTGCGGGCTGGCGCCCGATTACTCGACCCTGCTGCTCGCCCGCGCCCTGGCCGGCGCCTTCGGCGGGGTGCTGGCGGCCATGCTGCAGACCGTGATCGGCGACGCCATCCCCTTCGAGCGGCGCGCGCGGGCCAGCGGCGCGGTGATGGCGGCCACCTCCCTGGCCGGTGTGCTGGGCGTGCCGCTCTCCCTGCTGGTGGCCGCCACCTTCGGCTGGCAGTGGCCCTTCGTGGCCATCGCGGCGGTGGCGGCGCTGTTCTGGGCGCTCGCCGCGCGCCACGTGCCGCGCCTGCCGCGCCATCCGGCGGGGCCGCGGCCCTTTGCGGGCATGGCGGCCGTGCTGCGCGAGCGCAACCACTGGGTGGCGCTGCTGTTCATGGCCCTGGGCGCGTTCTCCACCTTCACGGTGATGCCTTATCTCACCCTCCACCTCGTCCGCAACGTCGGGCTCGGCGTAGGGGACATGCCGCTGATCTACGCGCTGGGCGGCCTGGGCGGCTTCCTGGGGGCGCGCTGGATCGGCGGGCTGGCCGACCGCGCGGGCAAGGCGCGCATCTACCGCCTGGCCGGCTTGCTGTCGATCCCGGCCATCCTGCTGCAGACCCATCTGCCGGCGCTCGCCCTGGGCTGGGTGCTGCCCTGCGCCATGGTCTTTCTGACCCTGATGCCGGCGCGCGCGGTGCCGGCGATGGCGATTGCCATCTCGGCGGTGCCGCCGCCCGTGCGCGGCACCTTCCTGTCCCTCAGCGCGGCGGTCCAGCAACTGGCCTGCAGCGCCGCCGCCTACGCGGGCGGCCTGCTGATCGCCGAGGCGGCCGACGGCACCCTGAGCGGCTACGGCACGGCCGGCTGGCTGGCGGCGGCGCTGACCGGGGCCACGGTGCTGCTGGCGGGACGGATACGGATGCATGTCCGGCCGCCCGGCGCCTGAGCACGGCGCCGGGTGGATTCGATAGTCGTTGAACTGCGGAGGCAGACCCATGAATGATGTGATCAGAGGCGTGACCGACGCGCGCGCCCGGCTCCTGCTGGAGGATTACCGCGCCGAAGACCCGTTCTTCTTCGCCACGGCCGAGCACACCCTGCTGGCGCGGGGCTGCTACGCCACGGTGCCGCCGGCCGGCGATCTGGTGGAACTCAGCCAGGTGGTGGACGAGCAGTTGCAGGCCGCGCGGCGCAACGGACATCCGAACCCGATCGTGGTCGGCGCCGTCCCCTTCGACGCGCGCAGGCCGGCGTGCCTGTCGATTCCGCGCGAAGTCTCCTTCGCCGGGCCCCTGGAGCGCGGCCGTGCGGCCACATGGCGGCCGGAGCGCTACGAGGTGCGCCCGGAGCCCGAGCCCCAGGCCTATGCCGACGCGGTGGCCGAGGCGGTGCGCCGGATCAGGGCCGGCGGGCTGACCAAGGTGGTGCTGGCACGCACGCTGGCGCTCACCGGCGGCGAGGCCGTGGACGTGCCCGGCCTGCTCGAACGGCTGGCGCAGCGCAATACCCACGGCTACACCTTTGCCGCCCGCCTGGGGGGCGAGGGGGGCGAGGGCGACGACGGGGCCGCCGCCACCCTCGTCGGCGCCAGCCCGGAACTGCTGGTCAGCCGCCGCGGCCTGCTGGTGCGCTCCAATCCCCTCGCCGGCTCGGCCGCGCGCAGCGGCGACGCGGCCGAGGACGCCCGCCGCGGGCAGGCCCTGCTGGGCTCGGCCAAGGACCTGCACGAACACAAGGTGGTGGCCGACGCGGTGGCGGCGGGGCTGCGCCCCCACTGCCGCAGGCTCGCAGCGCCGGCGGCGCCGGCGCTGCTGCACACCGCCACCATGCTGCATCTCTCCAGCGACATCCGCGGCGAACTGGCCGAACCGGCCGCCAACACGCTGCGGCTCGCCGCCAGCCTGCACCCCACGCCCGCGGTATGCGGCCATCCGGGCGCCGCGGCCTTCGATCTGATCGGCCGCCTCGACGCCTTCGACCGCGGCTTCTACGCCGGCCTGGTGGGCTGGTGCGACGCTGACGGCAACGGCGAATGGGTGGTGGCGCTGCGCTGCGCCGAGGTACAGGGCAAGCGCATGCGCCTCTTTGCCGGCGCCGGCATCGTCGCCGATTCCGATCCCCACAGCGAAGTGGCCGAGACCGGCGCCAAGTTCAGGACCATGCTCAACGCCATCGGCCACGTCCCGGAAGGAGCGCTGTGATGCTCGCCCACTGCACACCCTGGCCCGCCCCCTTCGCCGCCCGCTACCGCCGCCTGGGCTACTGGCGCGGCGAGACCTTCACCGACGTGCTGGACGAGCGCGTGCGGCGCCACGGCGAGCGCCTCGCGGTGGTCAGCGAAAACCGGCGCTGGACCTACCGCGATCTGGCCATGGAGGCCGACCGCCTGGCGCGCGGCTTCCACGCCTTGGGCATCCGCCGCAACGATGCGGTGGTGGTGCAACTGCCCAACTGCGCGGAATTCCTCGCCGTGCTGTTCGCGCTCTTCCGCCTCGGCGCCCTGCCGGTGTTCGCGCTGCCGCCCCACCGCCAGTTCGAGATCGGCCATTTCTGCCGCCACGCCGAAGCGGTGGCCTACGTGGTCGCCGACCGCCACGCCGGCTTCGACTACCGCGTGCTGGCGCGCGGGGTCATGGGGCAGGCGCCGAGCCTGCGCCACGTGCTGGTGCTGGGCGAGGCGGGCGAATTCCTCGCCCTGGACCGACTGCCCCCCTGGCCGGGGGAACTGCCGCCGCCCCCCGCTGCCGACGAGGTGGCCTTCTTCCAGCTCTCCGGCGGCAGCACCGGCACGCCCAAGCTCATCCCGCGTACCCACGACGACTACCTCTACAGCATCCGCGCCAGCGCGGAAATCTGCGGCCTGGACGGGGACAGCGTCTTTTTGTGCGTGATCCCGGCCGGACACAACTTCGCCATGAGTTCGCCGGGTTCGATCGGCACCCTCTACGCCGGCGGCACCGTGGTCCTGTGCGCCGACCCCAGCCCGGACGCGGCGCTGGCCTGGATCGAGCGCGAGCGCGTCACCATCGCCGCGCTGGTGCCGCCCCTGGTGCCGGTGTGGCTGGATGCCGCCGCGCGCCTGCGGCCCGACCTCTCCAGCCTCAAAGTGCTGCAGGTGGGCGGCGCGCGCTTCGACGGCGAGACGGCCCGCCGGGTGGTGAACGAACTCGGCGTCACCCTGCAGCAGGTGTTCGGCATGGCCGAGGGCCTGGTCAACTACACCCGCCTGGACGATCCCCTGGACGTGGTGCTGCACACCCAGGGGCGGCCGATCTCGCCCGACGACGAGGTGCTCGTCGTGGACGACGACGACCGCCCGGTGGCCGAGGGCGAAACCGGCCACCTGCTCACCCGCGGCCCCTACACCATACGCGGCTACTACCGGGCCCCCGAGCACAACGCCCGCGCCTTCACCCCCGACGGCTTCTACCGCACCGGCGACCTGGTGCGGCGCACGCCGGAAGGCAACCTGGTGGTGGAAGGGCGCGCCAAGGACCAGATCAACCGCGGCGGGGAGAAGATCGCGGCGGAGGAGGTGGAGCACCAGTTGCTGGCCCATGCCGAGGTGGTGGACTGCGCCGTCGTCGCCATGCCCGACGCCTACCTGGGGGAGAAGAGCTGCGCCTTCGTCATCCGCAGGCACGAGGGCGTGCGCGCGCCGGACCTGGTGCGCTTCCTGCGCGAGCGCGGGCTGGCGACCTACAAGATCCCCGACCGCATCGAGTTCGTCGACCGCTTCCCCGAGACCGGCGTCGGCAAGATCAGCAAGAAGCAGTTGCGCCTGGACATCGAGGCGCGTCTGGCCGCCGCCTGACCCGGCACCCAACCCGACCCACGGAGCAAGACATGGCCATACCCAAGATCGCCTCCTACCCCATGCCCGCCCAGGGCTGGAACAACCGCGTGCTGTGGCAGCCGGAGGCCCGCCGCGCGGCGCTGCTGGTGCACGACATGCAGGACTACTTTCTCGACTTCTACGACCGCGAGCGCGCGCCGGTCCCGGAACTGCTCGCCAACGTCCGCCGGCTGCTCGACCTCGCCCGTGAACTGGGCATGCCGGTGATCTACACCGCCCAGTCGCCGGCCCAGACCCCGGCCGAGCGCGGGCTGCTGCAGGACATGTGGGGGCCGGGCCTGACCGCCCGGCCGCAGCGCAAGGACATTGCCGCCGAACTGGCGCCCCAGCCCCAGGACGTGGTCCTCGACAAGTGGCGCTACAGCGCCTTCCAGCGCTCCCCCCTGCTCGAACTGCTGCGCGGCCAGGGGCGCGACCAGTTGATCGTGTGCGGCATCTACGCTCACATCGGCTGCATGGCGACCGCCTGCGAAGCCTTCATGAGCGACATCCAGCCCTTCTTCGCCGCCGACGCCCTGGCCGACTTCTCCGCCCAGGAGCACGAAATGGCGCTGCGCTACGTCTCCCAGCGCTGCGGGGTGACGCTCCCCACCCAGGCCCTGGTGGACGGACTGCGTCCCCGCCTGCCGGCATCGCCCGGAGAACTCCGGCAGATCGTCGCCGACAGCCTCAAGATCGCCGCGGCGGACCCGGGCGAGGATGAAAGCCTGCTCGACTGGGGGCTGGACTCGATCCGCATCATGGCGCTGCTGGAGACCTGGCGCCGGGCCGGGCTGGACGTGGACTTCATGGCCCTGGCCGGGCAGCCCACGCTGGCGGCCTGGTGGGCGCTGCTGAACCGGCGCGAGGCGGAGGTGTGCGCATGACGGTCCGCTCCATGCTGTGGCGCGCGCTGCTGGCGACGCTGCTGGTCGCCGCGCTGCCCGTCCGGGCGCAGACCGCCACCGAGCTCGCGCCGCCGCCGGCCGAATGGGGGCCGGTGCAGTTGTCGCGCAGCCTCGGCTTCGACATCGACTCGCGCCACACCGGCCAGCGCTACCGCATCGCCCTGGGCCTGCCCCACAAGCCGGCGCCGGCCGGAGGCTATCCGGTGCTGTGGGCGCTGGACGGCATGGCGAGCTTCCCCCTCATGGAAGTGATGCGCCCGCGCCCGCCGGCGGACGGCGAGAGCACCGCCTGGCGCCGCAAGGTGGGCGACGAGCCGGCCGGGCTGATCGTCGCCGTCGGCTACGCCAGCGGCGAGCCCATCGACGTCCACGGGCGTGCGCTGGACTACACGCCGCCGGGGACCAGCGGGCCGACCGGAGACAAGTTCTCCACCCGCCACGGCGGCGCCGACGCCTTCCTGCGCTTCCTCACCGAGGAACTGCGCCCGCTGCTGGCGCGGCACTTCCCCATGGACCCGCAGCGCCACACCCTGTTCGGCTTCTCCTATGGCGGGCTGTTCGCGCTGCACGTGCTGAGCACCCGGCCGCAGCACTTCCAGCGCTACTGGGCCGCCAGCCCGTCCCTGTGGTTCGCCGGCCACCACCTCCTCGACGCCCTGCCGCAACGTCTGCCGGCGCTGGATTTCGCCGCCCATCCCGTTCTGGTGGAGATCACCGCCGGCGTAGACGAGCAATACCCGCAGAACGCCGTCTCCCCCGAACGCCTGGCCCATCTGCAGGCCCGGCGCGTGGTCGACAACGCCGAACGTTTCGCCCGGCTGCTGGACGGGGCCGGCGCCCAGGTGCGCTTCCACAAGCTCGCCGACCATGACCACCACGACATGCTGACGCACGGCGCCCGGCGGGTGATCGAATTCGCCTTTGCGCCGTAAACCCCCGCCCTTGCGCCCCGAAGGAATTTCCCCATGACCTCGACCTCCCCCCGCCTGGCCGCCACCTCGGCCCAGTACGGCATCTGGATGGGCCAGCAGATGGCGCCCCAAAGCCCGTGCTACCTCACCGCCGAGGCCATCGAACTGCGCGGCGCCCTTGACCGCGCGGCGCTGTCCGCCAGCGTGGCCGAAGTGCTGGGCCATTGCAGCACGCTGCACATGCGCTTCGAGATGAACGACGACGGGCTGTGGCAGTGGCCGCAGCCGCCCGGCGACACGCGGCCCGAGGGGCACGACTTCCGCGGCGCGGCGGACCCCGACGCGGCGGCGCGGCAGTGGATGGCGCAGTCGCTGTCGAAGCTGTGCGACCCGGCGCGCGATGCGCTCCACCGCACCGCTCTGCTGCGCCTGGCCGACGACCGCCACCTGTGGTACCTGCAGGCCCACCACATCGCGCTGGACGGCTACGGCTACGGCCTGGTGTGCCAGGCGGTGGCTGCGCGCTACAGCGCGCGCATGCGCGGCGAAGCGCCGCCGGCCCTGCCCGACTGGCGCCTGGAGCCGCTGGTGGAGGCGGAACGGGCCTACAAGGCCAACGGCGGCTTCGCGCGCGACCAGGCGTTCTGGCGCGAACATCTGCATCAGGTGCCGCCGCCCGCCGTCGTTGCGCCGCAGCAGGAGCCCGCGGACGAGATCCTGCGCCGCAGCACCCGCCTGGGGCCGGCCGAGATCGACGCCTTGCAGCAGGCCGCCCGCCGCTGCGGGCAGGACTGGGGAAGCTGGATGCTGGCGGCGATCGGCCTGTGGCTGGCGCGGCACTCGGGCCAGCGCCGGCTCACCTTCGGCCTGCCGGTGATGAACCGCCTCGGCACGCCCGCCCTCGGCGTACCCTGCATGGCGATGAACATCGTACCGATGATGGTACAGGTGGACCCCGCCCAGGACATGCAGGCCATGAGCCGCCAGATCGCCGAACGCATGCGCGCCATGCGCCCCCACCTCTACTACCGCTACGGCTGGATACGCGGCGACCTCGGCCTGCTGGAAATCCAGAAGCACCTCTTCAACCAGGCGGTGAACCTGATGCCCTTCGACCGCCACGCACCCTTCGCCGGGCTGGAAAGCGTCATCCACCCCATCACCGCCGGCCCGGTCAAGGACCTCAACGTCAGCCTGTCGGTGCTCAACGCCGAATGGCGCCTGCTGGTCGAGGCCAACCCGAACGCCTATCCGGCCGTGCGCCTGGACGAACTCCACCGCGACCTGCTCGACTGGCTGGCGAAGCTGGCGGCGCATCCCCCCGAGGCCGCGCTCGCGCCCTTGCTGGAGCTGCCGCCGCCGGCGGTGCTGGAAGGGCCGCCCCTGGACGGGCCGGCGCATCCGGTGCTCGACCGCCTGCGCGCCGCCGCCGCGCGCACGCCGGACAAGGCCGCGCTCGAATGGGCCGGGGAAAGCATGAGCTACGCCGAACTGCTGTGCCGGGTCCGCCGCCTGGCCGCGCGCCTGAAGGAGGAGGGGCTGGAAGCGGGCGAGCGGGTGGTGATCCTGCTCCCGCGCGGCCCGCAGGCCATCGTCGCCCTGCTGGCCACGCTGTGGGCCGGCGGCTGCTACGTGCCGCTCGACCCCCTCGGCCCGCCCGCCCGCCTGGCGCTGGTGCTGGACGACGCCGCGCCGCGGCGGGTGCTCAGCCTGCGCCGCTGGGCGGACAAGGCCGGGGTGCGCCCGGTGCTGTGCCTGGATGAAGGGCACGACGGCGGGGCCGGCGAGGGCATGCCGGCCCCGCCCGCCGCGGCCGCCGGGCAGCCGGCCTACCTGCTCTACACCTCCGGCTCCACCGGCCGGCCCAACGGTGTGGAGGTGGGCCACGGTGCCCTGGCCCACTTCGTCGCCAGCGCCGGGCAGCTCTACCGCATCGCCGCCGCAGACCGCGTGCTGCAATTCGCCCCGCTGCACTTCGACGCCAGCATCGAGGAAATCTTCCTGGCCCTGTGCCACGGCGCCACGCTGGTGCTGCGCGACGACGCCGTGCTCGATTCCATCGCCGCCTTCACCACCTTCGCCGAGGGTGCGCGCATCAGCGTGCTCGACCTGCCCACCGCCTACTGGCACGAACTGGCGCACGCCCTCGACGGTGAACGGGCGGCGCAACTGCGCCACGTGCGGCTGACCATCATCGGCGGCGAAGCCGCGCTGCCGGCGCGCGCGCGGCGTTGGCGCGACCTGCTGCCGGACAACGAACTGCTCAACAGCTACGGGCCCACCGAAGCCTCGGTGATCGCCACCACGGCTGCCCTCGGCGGCCCGGCGGCGGTGTGGGACGGCAGCGACGAACTGCCCATCGGCCGTCCGCGCCCCGACGTGAAGGTGCTGGTGGTGGACGACCATCTCCACCCCGTGGCCGCCGGCCGGCCCGGCGAACTGGTGCTGTGCGGCGAGGCGCTGGCGCTGGGCTATCGCGGCAACGCGGAACTCACCGCGCGCCGCTTCGTGACCCTGCCGGGGACGGGCGAGCGCGGCTACCGCACAGGCGACCGCGCCTGCCTGCGCGACGGCCAGTTGTTCTTCCTCGGCCGCCTCGACCACGAAGTCAAGATCAGCGGGCTGCGGGTGGACCCCACCGAAATCGAAAACGCGCTGCTCGCCCATCCCGACGTGCGCGAAGCCGCCGTGGTGGCGGTGCCCCATGCCCACGGCGGCTACCGGCTGGCGGCCTTCCTGGCCGGCACCGCCGCGTCCGCGTCGCTGCGCGGCGAACTGGCGCAACTGCTGCCGCACGCCGCGGTGCCCGACCACTGGCAGGCGCTGGACAGCCTGCCGCGCAACCCCAACGGCAAGATCGACCGCAAGCACCTGGCCGAAATCGCCGGCCGGCAATGCGGCACGGTGCTGCCCCAGGCCACGGCGCTGGAGCGCCGCATCATGGAAGTGTGGCAGGAAGTGCTGGGCCGGGCGCCGGAGGGCGTGGAGGCCAACTTCTTCGACCTCGGCGGCAAGTCGCTGCAAGCCATCCAGGTCTCCAACCGGCTGAGCCGGCTGCTGCAGCACGAAGTGCCCGTGTCGGCCCTGTTCCAGCACGCCACCGTGCAGGCCCTGGCCCGCGCGCTGGGCGCGCCGGCGGCCCACCGGCCGCCCGCGGAAGAAGCGGACCAGGCTTTCGGCGCGGTGCTGACCCTGCAACCGGGGCCCCCGCCGGCGCTGTTCTGCCTGCCGCCGGCCGAAGGGCTGTCGTGGTGCTACCTGGGCCTGGCGCGCCACCTGCCCGGCGTGGCGATCCACGGCCTGCAGGCCACCGGACTGGAAGCCGCGGCCATCGACCGCTTCGACGCCCTGGTGGCCTACTACGTGGCGCGCATCCGCGGGCGGCAGGCCAGCGGCCCCTACCGTTTGCTGGGCTGGTCCCTCGGCGGCGCGCTGGCGCAGGCGGTGGCGGTCGAATTGCAGCAGCAGGGGGAAGAGGTGGACCTGGTGGCGATGATGGACGGCTACCCGGCCGAGGCGTTCGCGGACTGGCGCCCGCCCGCCCTGGAGGATGCCCTGGTCGCCCTCTCCAGCGTCAACGGCGACATCGCGCCCGGCACCCCGGAGGCGCTCTACCACCGCATGCTGCAGGCCGACGGCCCCCTGGCGGCGCTGGGCCGCGCGGGGCTGGAACGCCTGGGGGGAGCCTCCCTGCGCGGCATGCAGGCGTTCCGCAACGCCCGCACCCGCCGCTACCGCGGCGACCTGCTGCTGTTCAGCGCCGGCCAGCGCGAGGACATCGCGCCGCGGCCGTCGTCCTGGCAGCCCTACCTGGACGGCCGGCTGGACTGCATCGAACTCGACTGCGACCACTTCGGCATGAGCGATCCCGCGCCCCTGCGGGCCATCGGCGAAGCGTTGGCCGAGCGCCTCGGCGTGGGCGCGGCCGAACTGGTGGAGGGCTGAGCCGATGAACGGAAAACTGGCCATCGTCAGCGGCGCGGCGCAGGGCATCGGTGCCGCCATCGTCGACGCCCTGGTGGTGCGCGGCGCACGGGTCGCCGCCCTCGACGTGCAGGGCGGGCCGCTGGAGGAGATGGCGGCGCGCCACGGCGGACGGGTACGGCCCTACGCGGTGGACCTGCGCGCCAGCCGGGAGGTGGAGCGCACGGTGGCGGCGGTCGAAAACGGGATGGGCGAGATCGGCATGCTGGCCCACAGCGCCGGCATCCTGCGCCTGGGCGGGGTGACCGCGCTGAGCGACCGGGACTGGGAGGACACCTTCGCGGTCAACGTGCACGGCGTGTTCTACCTGGCGCGGGCGGTGGCGCGGCACATGGTGCCGCGCCGGCGCGGCGCCATCGTCACCGTGGGCTCCAACGCCGCCGCCGTGCCGCGCACGGGCATGGCGGCCTATGCGGCGTCCAAGGCCGCGGTGTGCCACTTCACCAAATGCCTGGGCCTGGAACTGGCCGGCTTCGGCATCCGCTGCAACGTGGTCTCGCCGGGCTCCACCGACACCGCCATGCAGCGCCAGTTGTGGCAGTCGGAGGACGATGCGGCGCGCGTCATCGCCGGCACGCCGGCCGAGTTCAGAACCGGCATTCCCCTGGGCCGCATCGCCCGCCCGCAGGACATCGCCGAGGCGGTCCTGTTCCTGCTCGGCGACGGGGCGCGCCACATCACCATGCACGAACTGTGCGTCGATGGCGGCGCCACGCTGGGCGTCTAGACGGCCTTGGCCTATGTCGAGCGTGAGTTGATGCCGGGCGGCCTGCCGGCGGGGGTGCGCGTCTGGCTGCTGTCCTTCGTGCTCGCCGAGCAGCGGCTGGCGTTGCTGCTGCCGCTGCTCTCCGCGGCGGAGCGCGCGCGCTGCCTGCGCTACCGGTCGGGGGCGGACCGCATCCGCTTCGCCGCCGCGCGCGCGGTGCTGCGGCGGCGGCTGGGCGAGCGCCTGGGGCTGCCCGCGGCGGAGGTGGGGATCGTGATCGGCCCCTATGGCAAGCCCATGCTGCGGGGCGGCGCGGTGCCGCACTTCAACCTCTCCCATGGGGGCGCCTGGGGGCTGCTGGCGATGTCCGAAGCCGGCCCGGTGGGGGCCGACATCGAAGCGGTGGATGGCCGCCTCGGCCGCGCGGCGCTGGCCGGCTGCCTGACGCCGGCCGAGCGCCGCTATTGCGGGCGGCGCGATGCCGAGGCCCTGTTCCGCGTGTGGTGCGGCAAGGAGGCGGTGCTCAAGGCCCTGGGCACCGGCTTCGCGGCCGACCCGGCGGCGGTGGCGGCGGTGCCCGCGGCCGGGCGGCGCTACGCGGTGGCGCTGCCGCCCGGCCTGCCCGCGACCCGTGCCTGGCAACTGCCCGCGCCGGACGGGTTCGCCGCGGCCCTGGCCTTGTCAGACGCGATTCCGGCAGTGCTTGGGCGGCAGGCCGAAATGGCGGCGGAAGGCGGTTGAGAAGTTGGCCTGGTTGCTGTAGCCGGCGATCTCGGCCGCGCGCGCCACGCTGACGCCCTCGTGCTGCAGGGCATGGGCGGCGCGGCGCAGCCGGCTGCAGCGCAGATAGTCGTAGATGGACTGGCCGCACACGTCGCGGAATTCGTGCTGCAGGGTGTTGGCGTTGCAGCCCATGTACACGGCGATGGCGCGCAGGTCGAGGTGGTCGGCCTCGCCGCTGTCCAGGAAGGCCTGCAGGCGGCGCACGCGCTGGTGGCAGCCGGCGGGCAGGGTGGCCGCGCCGTGGGGCATGTCGGTCATGGTCTGGGACAGGGCCTCGACGATCAGTTCCAGCGCCCGGCTTTCCTGGTGCAGGCGCAGGATGGGGCCTTCGAGTTCGAGCGGATGGATGAGTTGCTCGGCGATGGCGGTAGCGCGCCGGGAAGGTTCCCACGGCCGGACCGAGACGTGCTCGCGGAACACGTCCGGGGAGATCCGCAGCGCGTCGAACCATGCCGGGCGCAGGGTCAGTACCACCATGCGCTGGCGGCCGCCGGCGCGGGCCTGGCGCTGCAGCGTGTCGGGGGCGTTGAGGGTCACCACCGCGCCGCGGGGGACGGCGTTGGGGGCCTGGCCGGCGTCGAGCGGCAGCACCTGCCGGCCCACCATGACCTGCGCATTGCCTTCGAGGCGGAGCATGACCTTGATGCTGCGCTCCTCGATGGCGTACTGGGTGGTCATGTCCTGCAACTGGACCACGTCGGTGCAGTGCAGCGACATGCCGTCCCGCAGCGGCGTGAGCGAAAAGCTGCCCTGCATCAATGGCGTCGCCTGGCCGGCGTTGGGGCACAGCAACTGGTGGCCGCGGCCCACCTGGGCGCCCAGCCGGTCGCCGTCGATGGAGCTGGGCGGCTTGCCTGCGGCGAATCCGCGGGTGGGGAAGGTCTTCTTGCGGCGGGCGGTACGCGCCGCGGCGGGAGGGGGGCTCGCAAACATCTTTCTTGCTCCGGCAAACAAAAAACGTGCGGCTTGTTGAGATACTAAGCACGGTATTGTAAATGCGAACAATTTGCATTTTCAAATTGCAACGCATATCAGGGAGAGTAAAAAAATGCAATCGTGGAAGGTGAGCGGCCGTTTCAGGGTACTGGCGGCGGCCATGGCAGCGGCCTATGCAGGCGCGCCGGCGCTGGCCCAGCAAGGCGAAGCGGTGCTCCGGGAAGTGACGGTGCTGGGCACGGCCGAAGAGACGCTCAAGCAGGCGCCGGGGGTGTCCATCATCACCGCCGAGGACATCGGGAAGCGGCCACCGGTCAACGACATCTCGGAGATCATCCGCACCATGCCCGGCGTGAACCTGACCGGCAACTCCACCAGCGGACAGCGTGGCAACAACCGCCAGATCGACCTGCGCGGCATGGGGCCGGAGAACACGCTGATCCTGATCGATGGCAAACCCGCTACCAGCCGCAACTCGGTACGCTTCGGCTGGCGCGGTGAGCGCGACACCCGCGGCGACAGCAACTGGGTGCCGGCGGAACAGATCGAGCGCATCGAGGTGATCCGCGGCCCCGCCGCGGCACGCTACGGCAACGGCGCGGCCGGCGGGGTGGTGAACATCATCACCAAGAAGGCGGGTAAGGAACTGCACGGAGAGGTAAGCCTGTATGCCAATGCCCCCGAGCATTCGGACGAGGGCGCGACACGGCGGTTGAACTTCGGCCTCAGCGGCCCGCTGGGCGAGCAGTTCTCCTTCCGCGTCATGGGCAACTACAACCGCACGGAGGAGGACGACCGCTACATCAACGACGGCCATCAGGCGCCGGGATTTGCGAATGCGATGCCGGCCGGCCGCGAAGGCGTGAACAACCGCGACTTCAGCGGGCAACTGAGCTGGCAGCCGTCGGCCGCCCACCGCCTGGACTTGGACCTGGGCTACAGCCGGCAGGGCAACCTCTACGCCGGCGACACGCAGAACGCGAGCTCCAACCCGGTCGTCGATCCCGTCGTCGAACGCATGCGGGGCAAGGAAACGAACGTCATGCGGCGTACCAACTACGCGCTGACCCATACCGGCAAGTACGACTTCGGCAGCTCGCTGAGCTACGTGCAGTACACCGCAACCGACAACAAGCGCATCCAGGAAGGCCTGGCCGGGGCCACCGAGGGCGCCTTCCTCGCCGGCAATCCCCCTTTCATGACCAATGAGCTGCGCGATCTGACCGTGCATGGCGAGGTGAATCTGCCCCTGAGCGGCGTGTTCAAGCAGGTGCTCACCGTCGGTGCGGAATGGACCCGCTCGGAACTGGAGGATCCGACCTCCACCACCCAGACTACGCAGTTCGGCACCATTCCGGGCGTCAGCAGCACCGGGCGCAGCCCGGATGCGTCGGCGCGCATCGCCTCGGTGTTCGTGGAGGACAACATCGAGCTTTCCGAGAACACCGTGCTCACGCCGGGCCTGCGTTTCGACCGGCACTCGGAGGCGGGCGGCAACTGGAGTCCGGCGCTCAACCTGATGCACATGTTCAGCGACCGGGTCACGCTGAAGGGCGGTATCGCCCGCGCCTACAAGGCACCCAACCTGTACCAGGGCAATCCGAACTACCTGCTCTACAGCAACGGCAACGGCTGCCCGACCGTGGGCAACGGTACCACCGGCTGCTACCTGATCGGCAACGACGACCTGGATGCCGAAACCAGTATCAACAAGGAACTGGGCATCGAGTACAAGGTGGGCGGCTTCTCCGCCGGGGTGACCTGGTTCCGCAACGACTACCGCGACAAGATCCAGGCCGACACGACGCCGGTGGGCATCACCGCCACGGGCAACCGCAGCATCTACCAGTGGACGAACATTCCCAAGGCGGTGGTGGAAGGGCTGGAAGGCAGCCTGCGCCTGCCGCTGGCCACCGGGCTGGACTGGCTGACCAACTTCACCTATATGATCGAGTCGAAGAACAAGACCACCGGCGACTATCTCTCGATCATCCCGGAATACACGGTGAACACCTCCCTCGATTGGCGTGCCAGCGACAAGTTCGGCCTGCTGCTGGCGGTGACCTTCTATGGCGAGCAGGAGCCGATGAAGTACGACTTCAAGGGCGACCGGGTGACCGGCACGTCGGCCGATTCGGTCGATCCCTACGCGGTGGTCAACCTGAGCGGCGACTATGCGGTGTCCAAGCATCTCAAGGTCACGGCCGGCATCAACAACCTCTTCGACAAGCGGCAATACCGCCGCGGCAACGCGGTTTCCGTGAGCTCGACGCCGGTATACGGCACCAGTGGCGGGGCCGGGGCGGCCACCTACAACGAGCATGGCCGCACCCTCTACGTCGCGCTGACGACCTCGTTCTGATGCCGGACACGACGCATATGAAGACAAGGTGGCGACGAATCGGCGCCGGCCTGGCGCTCACCCTGGGCCTTGCCGCGGGCCCCCTGCACGCGGCCGACGACGCGGTGACGGACCTCGCCGGGCGTACGCTGCGGGTGCCGGCCAACACCCAGCGCATCCTGCTCGGCGAGGCGCGCCTGATCCCCGCGCTGGCGGTGCTGGAACGGGAGACGCTGGGCGAACGCATCGTCGGCATGCCGGCCGACTTCGAACTGCTCGACCCGCCCGGCTACGCCCAGTACCTGGAGCGCTACCCGCAACTGCGCGAGGTGGCGCGCACCGGGCGGATGACGGCGGACACCTTCAGCGTGGAGATGGCCCTCTCCCTCAAGCCCGACCTGGCCATCTTCGGCCTGGAAGGGCACGGCCCTTCGCCCGAGCACCGCGAAACCCTGGACCGCCTGGCGGCGGCCGGCGTCACCGTGGTGTTCGTCGATTTCCGCAAGGAGCCGCTGCGCAACACTCCGCGCAGCATCGAGGTGCTCGGCCGGGTGCTGGGGCGCGAGGGCGAGGCGGCCGCCTTCGTGGAGGAATACGAAGCCCAGCTCGCGCGCGTGACCGAGCGCCTGGCGGCGCGCACGGCCGACGGCCCCACGGTGTTCATCGAGAACCGCGTCGGGCTCTCCGAGGAATGCTGCGCGACCATGAGCGAGGGCCTGATGGGCACGCTGCTGGACGCCGCCGGCGGGCGCAACGTGGCCAAGGGGCTGGTGCCCGGCGCCTTTGGCGTGCTCAGCCTGGAGCATCTGGTGAGCCGCCCGCCGGAGGTCTACATCGGCACCGCGATCGGCTCCCGCGCCACCATGGAGCGCATGCCCATGCGCATCGTGCTCGGCCCCGGCGTCGACGGGCAGACCGCGCGCGAATCCCTGGCGCGCGCCCTGCAGCGTCCCGGCATCGCCACGCTGCCGGCGGTCCGGCAGGGCAGGGCGCACGCCATCTGGCACCACTTCTACGTCTCGCCGTTCAACGTGGTCGCGGTGCAGGTGTTCGCCAAGTGGCTGTACCCGGAACTCTTCGCCGACCTGCGCCCGGAAGAGACGCTCGCCATGTTCTATCGCCGCTTCCAGCCCGTGCCGCTGGACGGCGAATACTGGACGAGCCTGGGCGCGGAGGGCGCCGTACGGTGATCGCGGCACAGAATGCGGGCATGACCCTGGCCGAGCGCTACGCCGCGTGCGTGCGCCGCCGGGTCGCGGTGCTGTCGGCCCTGCTGCTGGCGCTGGGGCTGATCTTCCTCGCCGATCTGGCCACCGGCCCGTCGGGCCTGCCGTGGCAAACCGTGTGGCAGGGCGTGCTCGACCCGCAGCACCTGGACGTGGGCACGCGGGTGATCCTGTGGGACGTGCGCCTGCCCTACGCGGTCATGGCGGTGCTGGTGGGTGCCGCCCTCGGCCTGGCCGGCGCGCAGATGCAGACGGTGCTGAACAACCCGCTCGCCAGCCCGTTCACCCTCGGCCTGTCGGCGGCGGCCACGGTGGGGGCCTCGCTGGCCCTCATCACCGGCTTCTCCGCCTGGGGGCTGGGGCAATCGATCGCGCTGCCCCTGTGCGCCTTCGGCGGCGCGGCCGTGGGGGCGCTGCTGATCCACCTGCTGGCCCTGCGCTGGGGCGCTTCGGTGAACTCGGTGGTGCTGTTCGGCATCGCGCTGATGTTCAGCTTCGAAGCCCTGCTGTGGCTGCTGCAGTACGTGGCGGACAACGCCCTGCAGCAGATCGTGTTCTGGAGCATGGGCAGCCTGGGCCGTTCCACCTGGCCCCGGATCGGCGTGCTGGCGGTGGTGGTGCTCGTCTGTGCGTTGTGGACCCAGTCCCAGGCCTGGGCCATGACCGCCCTGCGCAGCGGCGAGGACCATGCCCGCAGTTGCGGCGTGGCGGTGGAGCGGCTGCGCCTGGTGAGCCTGATCCGGGTCTGCCTGTTGAGCGGCACGGCGCTCGCCTTCGTCGGCACCATCGGCTTCGTCGGCCTGGTGGGGCCGCACATGGCGCGCCTCGCCCTGGGCGAGGATCACCGCTTCTTCCTGCCCGCGAGCGCCCTGGCCGGCGCGCTGATGCTGTCGTGCGCCTCCATACTGAGCAAGGTGCTGGTGCCGGGCGTGGTCCTGCCGATCGGCATCGTCACCGCGCTGGTGGGGGTGCCGGTCTTCATGCTGCTGGTGGTGCGCCACCAGAAGGGGCTGCGCGAATGAACGCGCAGCAATGCTGCTTCACGGCCGCTGCGCGGTCCCCGGCCGCGCCCGCCACGGAGGTGCCGGCGGGGCTGGTGTTGCGCGGCCTCGGCGTGTCCTACGGCAGCAAGGCGGTGGTGCGCGACATCGACCTGGCGCCCTTGCCCACGGGTTGCGTGGTGGCCATGGTGGGCGCCAACGGCGCGGGCAAGTCCTCCACCCTGCGCGCTCTGGCCGGCCTCAACCCCATGAGCGGGCAGGCGCTGCTCGACGGCGACGATCTCGCCGCCCTCGACCCGGCCACGCGCGCGCGCCGCGTGGCCTACATGCCCCAGAGCCTGCCCCAGGCCTCCTCGCTCACGGTCTACGAATCGGTGCTGAGCGCGGTGCGCACCGCCTGTCCGCAACTGGGCACCGCGGTGGTGCACCAGCGCATCGAGACCGTGCTGGGCGACCTTGGCCTGCGGGATCTGGCCATGCGGCCCCTGCTGGCCCTGTCCGGCGGGCAGCGCCAGATGGCCGGGCTGGCCCAGTTGCTGGTACGCGAGCCGCGCCTGCTGCTGCTCGACGAGCCCACCAGCGCACTCGACCTGCGCTGGCAGTTGTGCCTGATGGAGGCCCTGCGCCGCCACGTGGCCGGCCGCCAGGCCCTGTGCCTGATGGCGGTCCACGACCTGAACCTGGCGGCACGCTTCTGCAGCGACATGCTGGTGATGGCGCAGGGACGGCTGATCGCGCGCGGCGCGCCCGGCCGCATCCTCACGCCGGACCTGCTGCGGCGGGCCTACGGCATTGCCGCGCGCGTGGAAACCTGCTCGCTGGGCACGCCGCTGGTGATCGCGGAGCGGGCATTCGATCCGGAGTGAGGCGGAGCGATCCGCCGTGCAAGCCCAAAATAACCGGGAGACAACGATGCATCGTGTGAAGGGCAGCATGCCGACCCCCGAACCCAGCCGCTATCTGACCCGGCTGTGCCACCACTTCCGCAGGAAGATCGAGGTGGAATACGACGAGCGCCAGGGCCTGGCGCGCTTCCCCTGGGGCGACTGCCGGCTCACGGCGCGGGAGGGCGAGCTCGAATTCGAATGTTCGAGCGCCACGGCCGAGCAACTGGGCCGGGTGCGGTTCGTCATCGACGAGCACGTGGCGCTGTTCTCGCGCAGGGCGCCGCTGACGGTGCACTGGCAGCCGCCCGACCCGGACTGATTCAGCGCGCGGTGACCACCGGAATGCCCTTCAGCGTGCCGCTTGGCCGCGGCAGCGTGTCGGCGGGCACGGCGTCGGCCAGATGGGGGGCGAGCCCCAGCCGCCGGCACAGCTCGGCCTCCTGCGCCAGCACCCCGGCCAGGGCGGCGAGCTTGACGTGGCCGAAGCCGCGGATGCGGTCGGGCAGGGCGGCCAGCGCCACGGCGTCGGCGAGATTTCCGGCGTCCAGCCGCGGCAGCAGGGCTTCGACCAGATCGGCGTAGCGTGCCGCCAGCGTGCGCTCCATGCGCCGCTCCGCGGTATGGCCGAAGGGGTCCAGCCGGGTGCCGCGCAGCACCTTGCCGCGGGCGAGCCATTTCATCGCGCGGAGCAGCCAGGGGCCGTAGCGCACTTTGGCCGGCGGCGCGCCGTCCTTCGGCTTCACCAGCAGCGGCGGGGCCATGTGGAAGGACAGGCGCAGCTCGCCTTCGAAGGTCTCTTCCAGGGCGCGCCGGAAGCGTCCGTTGGTGAAGAGGCGCGCCACCTCGTATTCGTCCTTGTAGGCCAGCAGTTTGGCGTAGCCCTGCGCCACGGCGCGGGTCAGCGGCAGGGCCGGGTCGGCCGCGAGCCGCGTTTCGGCGTCGCGCACGCGTTCCACCAGGGTGCGGTAGCGCGCGGCGTAGGCAGCGTTCTGGTAGGCGGCGAGGTGTTCGCTGCGCTGGGCGATCACGTCGTCCAGCGTCCGGGTGCGCGGGGCGGGTTCCTCGGCCAGCGCCAATACGGTGTCCGGCTCCTCCGCGGCCAGCCGGCCCAGGTGGAGGGCCATGCGGTTGGAGTCCACGGCCACACCGTTGAGGGCGATGGCGCGCTCCAGCGCGGGGAGCGACACCGGCACGAGTCCCCGTTGCCAGGCGTAGCCGAGCAGCAGCAGGTTGGCGCCGATGGAATCCCCCTGCAGGCGCAGGGCGAGGTCGTAGGCGTCCACGGTGTCCAGTGCCGCGGGGTTGTCGTCCGCGCCGGCCGCGAAGAGCAGCTTGTCGAACAATGCATCGGCGTGCAGGCTGGCGTCCGGGTCGCGCACGAATCTGTCGGTGGGGGTGCGGTGGCTGCTCGCGACGATGCGGGTGCGGCCGCGGCGCACGGTGCCGAGCGTATCGGGCGAGGCGCCCACGACCAGGTCGCAGGCCAGCAGCAGGTCGGCCTGCTGGGAGTCGATGCGTACCTGGTTGAGCAGTTCCGGGCGCTTCGCCCAGCGGATGAAGGCCAGCACCGCGCCGCCCTTCTGGGCGAAGCCCATGAAGTCGAGCTGGGAGCTGGCCAGGCCGTCCAGGTGGGCGGCCATGCTGACCAGGGCGCCCACGGTGACCACGCCGGTGCCGCCCACGCCGGTGATCAGCATGTCGTAGGGGGCTTCGTCGAGCTGTGCGGCGGGCTGGGGCAGGTGGGCGATCAACTCGTCCAGTTTGTCGCGCCCCAGGCGGGCGACGCGCTTCTTCAACCTGCCGCCTTCCACCGAGACGAAGCTCGGGCAGAAGCCCTGCACGCAGGAATAGTCCTTGTTGCAGGACGACTGCTCGATCTGGCGCTTGCGCCCGAACGGGGTCTCCAGCGGCAGCACGGACAGGCAGTTGGATTGCTGCCCGCAGTCGCCGCAGCCCTCGCACACCTCGGCGTTGATGAAGATGCGCCGGTCCGGGTCGGGGTATTCGCCCTTCTTGCGCCGGCGGCGCTTCTCGGCGGCACAGGTCTGGTCGTAGATCAGGCAGGTGACGCCTTCCACGTCCCGCAGCGTGCGCTGCACCGCGTCCAACTCGCCGCGGGGGTGGAAGGTGGTGCCGGGCGGGAACAGGCTCTCCTGGCCGCGATACTTCTCCGGCTCGTCGCTCACCACCGCCAGCCGGCGCACGCCTTCGGCCTCCACCTGGCGGGCGATGCGCTCCACGCCGATGACGCCGTCCACCGGTTGGCCGCCGGTCATGGCCACCGCGTCGTTGTAGAGGATCTTGTAGGTGACGTTGGCGCGGGCCGCGATGGCCTGGCGGATGGCGAGCGAACCGGAGTGGAAGTAGGTGCCGTCGCCCAGGTTCTGGAACACGTGGGGGCGGGCGGTGAAGCGGCCGTGGGCGGCCCAGTCCACGCCCTCGCCGCCCATCTGGATCAGCCCGGTGGTGGAACGCTCCATCCACGAGGCCATGAAGTGGCAGCCGATGCCGGCCTGGGCGATGGAGCCTTCCGGCACGCGGGTGGAGGTGTTGTGGGGACAGCCGGAGCAGAAGTAGGGCAGGCGGCGCACCGTATCGGCCACGTTGGAGAGGAGTTCCGGGGCGGTGAAATCCGTGACCCGGTTGCGGCGATCCAGCGCCGGTTTGTGGCGCGCCAGCCATTCGGCGAGGACGGGCATGATGCGCGATGGGCGCAGTTCGCCCAGGGCGGACAGCAGCGGCCGGCCGTCGGCGTCCGCCTTGCCGATCACGCGCGGGCGTTGCGGCAGGTTGAAGAGCAGGTCGCGGAGCTGGCGTTCCACCACCGGGGCCTTCTCCTCGATCACCAGCACCTCGGTGAGGCCGTCGACCAGCTCGGCGACGCGGGTGGGCTCCAGGGGGAACACCAGGCCGACCTTGTAGATGCGGATGCCGGCCGCTTCCAGGTCGGCGAGCGTCAGGCCCAGCCGGCGCAGCACTTCGAGGAAGTCGTAGTGCGCCTTGCCCACGGTGACGATGGCGAGGTCCGCCTGCGGGGTGCGGCAGATCCAGCGGTCGATGCTGTTGACCCGCGCGAAGGCGCGCACCGCGTCCAGCTTGGCCGCCAGGCGTTGCTCGATGGTCAGGCTGGGCAGGTCCGGCCAGCGGTAGTGCAGGCCGCCGGGCGGGGGGACGAATCCGGCCGGTGCTGGGAAGTGGGTGCGCACGCCGTCCAGGTCCACGGTCATGCCGCTCTCCACCACTTCGGAAATCGCCTTGAAGCCCACCCAGTTGCCCGAGAAGCGGGACAGGGCCCAGCCGTAGAGGCCGAACTCCAGGTACTCGGCCACGTTGCCTGGATGCAGTACCGGCATGCTCCAGGCCTGCAGGGCCAGATCGCTCTGGTGGGGCATGGAGGAGGACACGCAGCCGTGGTCGTCGCCGGTCACCACCAGCACGCCGCCGGTGGGCGAGGAACCGTAGGCGTTGCCGTGCTTGAGGGCGTCCCCGGCCCGGTCCACGCCCGGGCCCTTGCCGTACCACAGGGCGAACACGCCATCCACGGTACGCTCCGGGTCGGATTCCACCTGCTGGCTGCCGAGCACCGCGGTGCCGGCCAGTTCCTCGTTGATGGCCGGCAGGAACTGCACGCCGGCCGCATCGAGCAGGGTCTTCGCCTTCCACAGGGCCTGGTCGTAGCCGCCCAGGGGAGAACCTCGGTAGCCGCTGACGAAGCCGGCGGTGTGGAGTCCCCGGGCGCGGTCCAGCGCGGCCTGCATCAGCGGCAGGCGCACCAGGGCCTGGATGCCGGTGAGGAACACGGCGCCGTGGGTGGCTTCGAGGTTGTCCGTGAGACGGTAGTCGGTGCGAAAGGGAAGGGAGGGGGACGCGGCGCGAACGCCGGTGTCCGCTTCACGCGGAACGGGGGCTTGCATGGGTGTCTCTCCACGGGGTCGGGGGCGTTCGTGTCGCCGCCTTCGTTGTCGTGATTAAAGCTTAGTGGCCGCTCGGGAAGAGAGGGTTCTTTTCTTGCGCGGAAATCGCCGCTGATGAGTATGATCGATCCACTGAAACGGATTCATGGAGTACGAACATGCTCGATCGTATGGTGCGTCGCATCCTCCACGAACTGCAGCGCGATGCGCGCCTGTCGGTGCAGGAACTGGCCGCCCGCATCGGCCTGTCGGCCACGCCGTGCTGGCGGCGGCTGAAGGAGATCGAGAAGAGTGGCCTCATCCGCCGCCACACGGTATTGCTCGACCGGGAGGCGCTGGGGCTCAAGGAATGCCTGCTGGCCCACGTGACGTTGCTGCGCCACGCCGGCAATACGGTGGAGGAATTCGAGCGCGCGGTACTGGAGCACCCGGAGGTGATCGAGTGCTACAGCACCACGGGGGACTCGGACTACATCCTGAAGATCGTGGTGCCGGACATGAAGGCCTACGATGCCTTCCTGCACCGCCACATCTTCGGCATCCCCGGCGTGGCCAACGTGCGCACCGCGGTGGTGCTGCGGGAGGTGAAGTACGACACCCTGCTGCCCATCGACCAGGCTTGAGGGCGGAGTCTTTCAGTTGGCGGCCAGCGGGGTGTTGGCGGCGAGCTTGGGCGGAGCCCAGGACCAGTCGCGTTCCCAGGCGGTGCGGACCAGGTTGGGATACTGCGCCTTGCCCAGGCTGCCGTTGTAGCGGCCCAGGGCACGGAAGAGGTTGCCCTTCTCGATGTCCAGGTAATGGCGCAGGATGGTGCAGCCGTAGCGCAGGTTGGTGCGCAGGTGGAAGAGGTTGTCGTCCGGGCGGCCGATGACGTCCAGCCAGAACGGCATCACCTGCATGTAGCCCCGTGCGCCGGCGGACGAAACCGCGTACTTGCGGAAGTTGCTTTCCACCTGGATCAGCCCGAGCACGAGTTGCGGGTCGAGTCCGGCACGGGTGGCTTCGTAATGGACCGAGGTGAGCAGTTCGGTGCGGTAGTTGCGGTCCGGGATGCGCTTTTCCAGCCGGCGCGACATGGTTTCCAGCCAGCGCTCGCGCGCCACTTCATCGGCGATCATCAGGCGCGGCGCGCCGGCGTCGGACACCGCCGCATGAAGTGCGGCGCGCACGCTGGCGGCCATGGGTTCATACATCTGCTGGCCGGCCCATGCCCCGGCGCTGCCGAGCAGGGCTGCGGCAGCGGTCAGGGAAAGGAGGGCGCGGCGGGCGGGATGCATGCCGGCTTTATAACGTTCGGCGCGTTCCGAGTCTAGCCAGAACGAATTCGGCGAGGCCGTCGACGGTCACTTTCGTGGCTTCCGCGTCACGGCGGCCCTGGTATTCGGCCTGGCCTTCCTTGAGGCCGCGTTCGCCTATGGTCACACGGTGGGGCACGCCGATCAGTTCCCAGTCGGCGAACATCACGCCGGGGCGCTCGTCCCGGTCGTCCAGGATGGCATCCACGCCGGCGGCGAGCAGCGCCTGATAGAGGGCGGTGGCGGTGTCGCGCACGGCCTCCGAACGCCCCCAGCCCACCGGGCAGATCACCACCTGGAAGGGGGCGATGGCGTCCGGCCAGATGATGCCGCGCTCGTCGTGGTTCTGCTCGATGGCGGCACCCGGGATGCGGGTGATGCCGATGCCGTAGCAGCCCATCTCGAAGGGCTTGGGGCGGCCGTCCTCGTCGAGGAAGGTCGCGTTCATGGCCTTGGAGTACCGGGTGCCCAGGTAGAACACGTGGCCCACTTCGATGCCGCGCTGGATGGCAAGCATGCCCTGGCCGTCCGGGCTGGGGTCGCCTTCCACCACGTTGCGGATGTCGGCCACCAGGTCCGGCTCGGGCAGGTCGCGGCCCCAGTTGGCGCCGGTGTAGTGGAAGTCCTCGGCGTTGGCGCCGCAGATGAAGTCGGCCATGTTGGCGACGGTACGGTCGGCCACCACCTTCACCGGTTTCTTCAGGCCAATGGGGCCCAGGTAGCCGGGCCTGCAGTCGAAGTGCTCGGCGATCTCCGCTTCCGTGGCGAAGCGGAAGCCGTTCTTGAGGCCGTCGAGCTTGCCCGCCTTGACCTCGTTCAGTTCATGGTCGCCGCGCACCAGCAGCAGCCACACGGTGACGCCGGCGGGATTGCCCTGGTCGTCCACGTCGTCGGTGGCCAGCACCAGGGATTTCACCGTGGTTTCCAGTGGCACGCCGAGCAGGGCGGCGACGTCCCTGCAAGTGGACTTGCCGGGGGTGGGGGTTTTGACCAGTTGCGCGGCCGGGGCGGTGCGGGAAGGCAGCAGGGCGACCGCCTCGGCCAGCTCGATGTTGGCGGCGTAGTCGGACTGGGGGCAATAGACGATGGCGTCCTCGCCGGTGTCGGCGATGACCTGGAACTCGTGGGAGCGGTCGCCGCCGATGGCGCCGGTGTCCGCCGCCACCGCCCGATAGGTCAGGCCCAGGCGGTCGAAGATGCGGCCGTAGGCGGCGTACATGGCGTCGTAGCTCCTGCCCGCGCCGTCCACGTCGCGGTCGAAGGAGTAGGCGTCCTTCATCGTGAACTCGCGCCCGCGCATCACGCCGAAGCGCGGCCGGCGCTCGTCGCGGAACTTGGTCTGGATCTGGTAGAAGTTCTTCGGCAACTGGCGGTAGCTCTTCAGCTCCTGGCGCGCGGTGTCGGTGATGACTTCCTCGGAGGTCGGCTGCAGGGCGAAGTCGCGCGCATGGCGGTCCTTGAAGCGCAGCAGTTCGTCGCCCATCTTGTCCCAGCGCCCGGTCTCCTGCCACAGCTCGGCGGGCTGCACCATGGGCATGAGGAGCTCCAGCGCGCCGGCCCGGTCCATTTCCTCGCGCACGATGTTCTCCACCTTGCGGATCACCCGCAGGCCCATGGGCATGTAGGTGTAGATGCCCGCGGCGACCTTGCGGATCAGGCCGGCGCGCATCATCAGCTTGTGGCTGACGATCTCGGCGTCGGACGGGGCTTCCTTGAGGGTGGAGACGAAGAGCTGGGAGGCACGCATGCTGGAATCCACGGGCGGAATGGGTCACGAAGCCGGCGATTCTAACGCAAGGCGTAGCCGCGATGCGCCGCGCAGGCGGGAACGTAGCGGCCGGCCTCGCTTTCCAAGGAACGGCAAGTGTGGAAGAATCCGGCCCAGTCCATGAAGTTTTTGAAGGTTTGATCATGCTCGACCGTGAAGGCTATCGCCCGAACGTCGGCATCATTCTGGTCAACGCGCGCAACGAGGTCTTCTGGGGCAAACGCATCCGCGAACATTCCTGGCAGTTCCCGCAAGGTGGCATCAAGCACGGTGAAACACCCGAGCAGGCCATGTATCGCGAACTGCACGAAGAGGTCGGACTGCGTCCCGAGCACGTGAAGATACTCGGCCGCACGCGGGGTTGGTTGCGTTACGACGTGCCCAAGCACTGGATCAAGCGCGAGTGGCGCAACACCTACCGCGGGCAGAAGCAGATCTGGTTCCTGCTCCGCCTGGTGGGCCGCGACACCGACGTGAGTCTGCGCGCGAGCAACCATCCGGAATTCGATGCCTGGCGCTGGAGCGACTACTGGGTGCCGCTCGACGCGGTGATCGAGTTCAAGCGCGGCGTCTACCAGCAGGCGCTCACCGAGCTGTCGCGGGTGCTGTTCCGCTCCCGTCCGCGCGAACTGCCGCAGGAGTACCAGCCGTCCGGCACTTCGTCCTGAGGCGGGGTTTCTTCGCCGCTGGCCTGTTGCACGAAGATAACCGTTCCATGTCGTGGGGAGATTTGTGCGTTTGAAAGTGCGTCGGCCGATCGTCCGCGGGAGCCTTCTGGCTCTCGTCTGTTTCTCAAGCCTGTCGTTCGCCCAGTTGTTCGGCGATGAGGAGCGCGCGAAATGGGAGGAGGGCGAGTATGCCCTGCCGGAGGCGCCCCAGGAGTCGTCCCTGCGGCAGTTCTTCGTCTCCAGCGCCTCGCCCAACCAGTTCTTCGTCGATGAGCAGACGCTCACCGTGGGCGGGGATGGGGTGGTGCGCTACGTGCTGGTGGTGCGCACGCGGGGCGGTGCCCGCAACGTCACCTTCGAAGGCATCCGCTGCGCCACCGGCGAGCGGCGCCTCTACGCCTCGGGCCATTCCGACGGCAGTTGGGCCAAGGCGCGCGACAGCCGCTGGGAACCCATCTCCTTCAACACCTACAACCGGCCGCAGGCCGCTCTTGCCCAGGACTGCTTCTGCGATGGCCCGGCGGCCGCGCGCAACACGGCCGAGGTACTGCGCCGCCTGCGCGGCACGGACATGACCATCGTCAATCCCTATCGCTGAGCGTTCCCATGATCGACCAGGCCATCATCCAGTTCGACCGGGCGCTGCGCACTGTTTTCGCACCCGCGCGCACCGTGCGTCCGGTTCCCGGGGGCGAGCTGCCCGAGGCCGCCCTGTCGGACGATGAAAAACGCCATGCCGCGGCGCTGATGCGCATCAACCACTGCGGCGAGATCTGCGCCCAGGCGCTCTACCAGGGGCAGGCGATGATGTCGGGGGACGACGGCATCCGCCAGGCGCTGCAGCAGGCCTCGAACGAGGAAACCGAGCATCTGGCATGGACCGAGCAGCGCATCGCTGAACTGGGCGGGCACAAGAGCCTGCTGAACCCCCTGTGGTACGGCGGCGCGCTGGCCATCGGACTGCTGGCGGGCAGGTTCGGCGACCGCTGGAACCTCGGCTTCCTGGCCGAGACCGAGCGCCAGGTCGAGGCGCACCTCGAGGGCCATCTCGACATCCTGCCGGCCGAAGACGGGCGTTCGCGCGCCATCGTCGAGCAGATGAAAACGGACGAGGTCGGGCATGCCGACACGGCGGTCGCCCTGGGTGCGCACGAACTGCCCGCCTCGGTGAAGACGGCGATGAAGTTGGCGTCGCGGGTCATGACCCGCACGGCCTACTGGGTCTGAGGCGAGCCGCTGCCGGTCAGACCTCGACGATTTCCCACTCATGGGTGATCTCAGCGGTCTTGCCGAGCATGATGGAGGCCGAGCAGTACTTCTCGGCCGACAGATGCACCGCGCGCTCCACCGCCTCCGGCTTCAGCCCGCGGCCGCTGACCTTGTAGGTGAAGCTGATGCGGGTGAACACCTTGGGGTCGGTCTCTGCGCGCTCGGCGTCGAGGTGCACTTCGCAGCCGCGCACGTCCTGCCGGCCGCGTTTGAGGATCAGCACCACGTCGTAGGCCGTGCAGCCGCCGGCGCCCACCAGGATCATCTCCATCGGTCGCGGCGCGAGGTTGCGTCCGCCGCCGTCCGGGGCGCCGTCCATGGCCACTACATGCCCGCTGCCCGTCTCGGCCAGGAAAGTCATGCCATCGACGCCGGCCCACTTGACGCTGCACTCCATAGGAATCTCCGTATATCGCTCGTATCAGCGGCCCGCGTGCGCGCATCGCCGCTCGTGCCGCATTCTACCGGAGCGCCTTCGCGCAGGTACAAGGCCTTGCGGGGGCGAGCGCCGGGTGGGCGGGAGGGTGGCTTCGCGCCGCAACAGGGTATAGTTACCGCGTATGACGTACGCAGTTCGGTGGGTGATCCGCTGCCCTATCTCATGACTGAAATCCAAGCAGAACAAGGGGTTGTGCGGAAATAAGTATTGCTTATGGGTGAATCAAAACATTTATAGTGCAATGCACAAAAAATGCTTGCGTGGCGAATCCGCGTTTGGTGTAATTCGTCCCAGTCGGATCGCAAACGTCTCCGCGATCCAAACGGTGTCTCCTCCACCCTCCTCCTTTGGTGTGGATTTAACGCAGTCCCGAGCGGACTGCGTTTTTTTTGCTTGTTTTTGCCCGTGCACGCGATTGACATGGCGATCGGACCCGCATTAACATTGCGAGCTTTCCGTTTGGTGGCCGGTTCGCCAGGCCTGACAAAGATCGAGGTTTCGAATGAAAACGTTTTCTGCCAAGCCGCACGAAGTTCAGCGCGACTGGTTCGTTGTTGACGGGACGGACAAGGTGCTTGGCCGACTTGCCGCCGAAGTGGCGCGTCGCCTGCGTGGCAAGCACAAACCCATCTACACTCCGCACGTCGATACCGGCGACTACATCGTCGTGGTCAACGTCGACAAGCTGCGTGTGACCGGCAACAAGGCGCTGGACAAGAAGTATTACCGTCACTCCGGTTATCCGGGCGGGATCTACGAGACCAACTTCACCAAGCTGCAGCAGCGCTTCCCGGAGCGTGTGCTGGAAAAGGCCGTGAAGGGCATGCTGCCGAAGGGTCCGCTGGGTTACGCCATGCTGAAGAAGCTGAAGTGCTATGCCGGTGCCGAGCATCCGCATACCGCCCAGCAGCCCAAAGTTCTCGAGATCTGACAGGAGCCGATAAATGGCTGTGACTTACAACTACGGCACCGGCCGCCGCAAGACCGCTGTGGCGCGTGTGTTCATCAAGCCGGGCTCCGGCAACATCGTCGTCAACGGCAAGCCGGTGGACGAGTTCTTCTCCCGCGAAACCGGCCGCATGATCGTGCGCCAGCCGCTGGTGCTGACCGGCAACGAATCGCGCTTCGACATCCTGGTCAACGTGATCGGCGGCGGCGAATCCGGCCAGGCCGGTGCGGTGCGCCATGGCATCACCCGTGCGCTGATCGACTACGACGCCGAACTGAAGGGCGAACTGCGCAAGGCCGGCTTCGTGACCCGCGACGCCCGCGAGGTCGAGCGCAAGAAGGTCGGCTTCCACAAGGCGCGCCGCCGCAAGCAGTTCTCCAAGCGTTGATCCCTGCGGGGTCCGCTTGCCGCAAAGCCGCCCGCGAGGCGGCTTTGTGCTTTGTGGCGCAACAGCTTCGGCGCGCGGTGCGATAATCAGGCGCGCATCCGGATTTCCGGCAAGGAGTGGAAATGATCAAGGTTGGTGTGGTAGGTGGGACCGGATATACCGGCGTCGAGTTGCTGCGCCTGCTGGCGCTGCATCCGCAGGTCAGCCTGACGGCGATCACCTCGCGCGGCGAGGCCGGCCTGCCGGTGGCCGACATGTTCCCGAGCCTGCGCAAGCGGGTCGATCTTCGCTTCGTGGCACCGCAGGACGCGGCGCTGGACGAGTGCGACGTGGTGTTCTTCGCCACGCCCAACGGCATCGCCATGAAGCAGGCGGCCGAACTGGTGGCCACCGGGGTGCGGGTCATCGACCTGGCAGCCGACTTCCGCATCCGCGACGTGGCTGAATGGCAGAAATGGTACGGCATGGAACACGCTGCACCGGAGTTGGTGGCCGAGGCGGTCTATGGTCTGCCCGAGGTCAATCGGGAAAAGATCCGCTCGGCGCGCGTGCTGGCTAATCCGGGCTGTTATCCGACCGCCGTGCAGCTCGGCTTCCTGCCGCTGATCGAGGCCGGCGTGGTGGACATCTCCCACCTGGTCGCCGATGCCAAGTCGGGGGTGTCCGGCGCCGGCCGCAAGGCCGAGGTGCATGCCCTGTTCGCCGAGGCGGCGGACAGCTTCAAGGCTTACGGTGTGCCGGGGCACCGCCATCTGCCGGAAATCCGCCAGGGGCTGACTAGGGCGGCCGGCACGCCGGTCGGCCTGACCTTCGTGCCCCACCTTACGCCGATGATCCGCGGTATCCACGCCACGCTCTACGGGCGGCTGAACGGCGACGTCGATCTGCAGGCCCTGTTCGAGAAGCGCTACGCCGGCGAGCCCTTCGTCGATGTGCTGCCGGCCGGCAGCCATCCGGAAACGCGCTCCGTGCGCGCGTCCAACCTGTGCCGCATTGCCGTGCACCGGCCGCAGGGCGGCGACGTCGTGGTCGTGTTGTCGGTCATCGACAACCTGGTCAAGGGGGCGGCCGGCCAGGCGGTGCAGAACATGAACATCATGTTCGGCTGCGAGGAGACGTTGGGCCTCGACATCGTGCCGGTGAGCCCGTAAGGGAACCTTTGCAGGCCGTTACGATCAATTTTGACCAGTGACGGGCGAATGCCGCATCATTCGTCCGCATCCCCACAGAGGAGAGAACATGAACGCAGTCGTTGAAAGCCCGGAAGTGCTCGTCTTTACCGACAGCGCGGCCAGCAAGGTGAAGGAACTGATCGAGGAAGAAGGCAATCCGGCGCTGAAGCTGCGGGTCTTCGTGACCGGCGGCGGCTGCTCCGGCTTCCAGTATGGGTTCACCTTCGACGAGGAAGTCGCCGACGACGACACCTCGCTGGAAAAGAACGGCGTCACCCTGTTGATCGATCCCATGAGCTACCAGTACCTGGTGGGTGCGGAGATCGATTACACGGAAGGCCTGGAAGGCTCGCAGTTCGTCATCCGCAACCCGAACGCCACCAGTACCTGCGGCTGCGGGTCGTCTTTCTCGGTCTGAGTCGTTCCCAAACGCTGAAAGACGAAGGGGTGCCCGGCGGGCGCCCCTTCTTGCTTGATGCCCGGGCGAGAATCAGCGCAGCGCGGCAACCGTTGTCCGGTTGAGGAGCGCAATGCGTTCGACGAGCGGAGCAGTCTGCTCGCGGAACTGGGCGAGTTCCTGCCTGCTCAGCGGCTGTGCGGCCGGCAGGGCAATGCGCAGCGGATCGTGCGCGACGTTGTTCACGCGGATCTCGTAATGCAGGTGAGGGCCCGTGGCCCAGCCGGTCTTGCCCACGTAACCGATCACATCGCCCTGGTTGACCCGCTGGCCCTTGCGCAGGCCGCGCATGAATCCGTTCAGGTGCGCATAGGCGGTGGCGTAACGGTCGCGGTGCAGGACGATGACGATGTTGCCGTAGCCGTTCTGGACGCCGACGAAGGAGACCGTGCCGTCGGAGGTCGCCTTGATGGGCGTGCCGATCGGCGCTGCGAAATCCACGCCGGCATGTGTGCGCCAGTTGCGGTGGATGGGGTGCAGGCGGCGGCCGAAGCCGGAGGTGATGCGGGAGAATTCCAGCGGCGAACGCAGGAAGGCCTGGCGCAGGCTGCGGCCGTCGGCCGTGTAGTACTGCTCCCGGCCGTCACCGCCGCGGAACAGCACCACCGTATGGCGCCGGCCCTGGTTCACGAACTCCGCCGCAAGGATTTTGCCGCTGCGCACCGGGGCGCCCTGGTCGTACAGGGTTTCGTAGATCACGCTGAACGAGTCGCCGCGCCGCAGATCGCTGTGGAAGTTGATCTCGGTGCCGAAGATTTCTGCCAGCTTGGTGGCGACCGGGTCCGGCAGCCCCACGGCGTCGGTGGCGCCGAAGAGCGAATGCTGGATGGTGCCGCTGCGCATCTCGACCACGGTCGACAGTGCCTGCGCCTCGTCGCTCCTGACCTGGAAGCCGTCTGCGGTGCGCTCGATGCTGAAGCGGCCACCGGCGCGCGAGACGGGCAGGCTCAGCGCCTGCAGGCGGCCGTCACCGTGCACCAGCGCGGTCAGCGAGCGGCCGGAACGCAACTGGCGCAACGCGGTTCGCCCTTCGGCGTCATGGAGGAGGAAGCTCAACGCTTCCGTATCCCGCACGTTGAGGCGGCGGAAGATGGATTCGATGGTATCACCGGACTGTACGCGTTCGTCGTGCACAAAGGGCAGGTCGTCGGATGCCTCGGGAGTGGTTGCAGCCACCGTCAGGCGTTCGACGATGGTCTGCGGCACGAACGGCGGCGGTGCGTCCGGGGCGGTCGCCATGGCGGCGACCACGCCAAAAAAAGAGATCCCCGACAGCGCGGCAAGTGTCCCGGCGCGTCGTGCAGACGGCAGATGCGCCAGGAGATCGGCTAGAATCCTTTTCTTTCGGGGCTGCATGGGACTCTTCGGACGAAAATTTTCGTGAGTCTATCAAAAACCGCAGTTATCCCGTGTTCCGGGTAGGGAGATATTTTGTAAATGAGCGATGTAGCTTCCGCGTTGACGTTGATCAAACGGGGCGCCGACGAGATTCTGATCGAGGCCGAACTGGCCGACAAGCTCAAGTCGGGGCGTCCCCTGCGCGTCAAGGCCGGCTTCGATCCCACCGCGCCGGACCTGCACTTGGGCCACACGGTACTGATCAACAAGCTGCGGCACTTCCAGGAACTCGGCCATCAGGTCCTGTTCCTGATCGGCGATTTCACCGGGATGATCGGCGACCCATCGGGCAAGAACACTACCCGTCCGCCCCTGTCGCGCGAGCAGATTATGGAGAACGCGAAGACCTACCAGGAGCAGGTGTTCAAGATACTCGATCCTGAGCGCACCGAAATTTGCTTCAACTCCGCGTGGATGAACGAGCTCGGCGCGGCCGGCATGATCCGTCTCGCGTCGCGCAGCACCGTCGCGCGCATGCTCGAACGGGACGACTTCGCCAAGCGCTATACGAACGAGCAGCCGATCGCTGTCCATGAATTCCTCTACCCCCTGTGCCAGGGCTACGACTCGGTGGCGATGCGGGCGGACGTGGAACTGGGCGGCACGGACCAGAAGTTCAACCTGCTGATGGGGCGCGAGCTGCAGAAGCACGAAGGCCAGTCGCCCCAGTGCGTGGTCATGATGCCCTTGCTGGAAGGGCTGGACGGCGTCAACAAGATGTCCAAGTCGCTCGGCAACTACATCGGCATCGCCGAGCCGGCGCGCGAGATCTTCGGCAAGGTCATGTCGGTTTCCGACCAGTTGATGTGGCGCTACTACGAACTGCTGTCCTTCCGGCCGGAGAGCGAGATCGCCGCGTTGCGCTGGGAGATCGAGGCCGGCCGCAATCCGCGTGACGCCAAGGTCATGCTGGCCCAGGAGTTGGTCGCCCGCTTCCATGACCGCGCTGCGGCCGAGGACGCGCTGCGCGATTTCGAAGCGCGCTTCCAGCGCTGCGTGATTCCCGACGACCTGCCCGAAGTGGGCGTGCAGGTCGGTGCCGACGGATTACCGGTCTTTCAGGTACTCAAGCAGGCCGGCTTGACGAGCACGACATCGGAGGCGATCCGCATGATCGAGCAGGGCGGGGTGCGCCTCAATGGCGAGCGCGTGGCGGACAAGGGCCTGATCCTGACTGCCGGAGAGACCGTCGTCCTGCAGGTGGGCAAGCGCAAGTTCGCTTCGGTCGTGCTGGGCTGAGCGTTGCGCCAGCCGCCGTACTTCGGCGTGCGACGGTGGCAGAAATGATCAAAGGGCGGTGCATGCGAGCATGTACCGCCCTTTGTCCCTGATCCTGCGAGCTTTTCGGGGCGCGCCATGGGGGTTTTCCTTCGAGGGCGGAAAATTTCTTCCATCGGGGCATTGACAGTCCATTCGAGGTCTTTATAATTCGCGCCTCTTTGGCGCTGTGGTGCG
>NZ_SSOD01000024.1 GCF_004801305.1 Pseudothauera rhizosphaerae
CGGCTTTGGTGCCGTTGGAGAGCACGGTATCGACGCCGAAGAGTTCGGCGCCGGAATCGATGCTGCCGTTGCCGTTGCGGTCGAGCACGAGCAGCGCGTCGTCGGCCTTCACCCAGCCCGTGCCGGTACGGATGCCGTCGCCGTCATGGTCGAAGAGGATCGTGCCGTCGATGCCGCGCGTTTCGATGCCGTCGCCGTCAAGGTCAAGGACCAGCGGGTCGACTCGGACGGGTTGCCAGGCGCGGGCGGAATTCCAGGGATTATTAATCTCCGCTGCATGTGCCTCATTGGAGCCAAAGTACTTGTCAGTCAAACTGAGAGCAGTTGCCAACGTACCGACTGCTTTAGCAATGTTCGCGATACGGCCAGCAGGTGATAGCTGAAAACCAACGGCTGCTGCCACTGCAGAGACACCACCAATAACACCCAACACATCGCCCAGCGAAACATCCCTACCATTCTGCATGTCGCTGAGAATCTTCTGAGCGCTGACCATCGCCCATTCTGCGTTCAACGCAATTGCGGCTCCTGGAGATGTAACAATTAAATTGCCTAACGTACTCACCGCCGCTGCTGCACCAGAGAGATTCACAAAATATTCTGCGCTACTTGTACTCTGAGCCACATTATCAGCAGTATCGATCAAAGAAAGAGTATCGGACCAACTCATGACTCACCTCACTTGAAAAGAGCGAATGCGTTAACAAAAATCAAAACAGCCCCACCAAGAACTGCCGGGAAAAATGAAAACTTAGCAACTGCATTATTTATCCTAGCAAGCACAGGTGATTCCTTACTATCCATAGAAGGCTTCTTGAAAATCAAGACAAATGAATTAGAAATGAGATGAATAATTACCGGAGCCGCAGCAATCTTACTAACAAGACTGAGATCATACCCATCCATAAAAGCTCCTATTTTTCAGCGTCAATAAAAATAACGAGTCGGTGTCATTTGAACTCTTAGAAACCCAAATGGCACAAGCCCGAGTGGTTTTCCCTATAGCCTCAAAATTCAACCATGCAATTTAGCTTACACCAGAAAGCCTTTCATCATGCCTGGATGACATATCCGTGATGAACCTCACGTCACCCAGGCTGCACAGGCGGCGGCGCATGCCTACCCGCAAAACAAAAACGGGTCAGTGTCATTTGAACTCTTAGAACCTCAAATGACACTGACCCGAGCGGCTTGACAGCGAAATTCCGTTACTCATGACGAAACCATGAAAAACATAGAACAGGACCGACAGTCATCACAGCAACAACATGGACTGCAATGCCGCAGAACAAAACCAAAATTGAACCCAAAAATAACAAGCCGAATCTTTCAGCCAACATTAATTTGAACACATACCCTCCCCATGTAAATCACCGATCAACAAAAAAATTGATAATCAATGCTGAAATTGTCAAAACAAAAATCCATGTAAGAAATGCAGACAGCAAGGCAAAAGAGAAGATCGAAAATAAAATATACTTCGCTGGCCCTCCCTCCCAAACAGGAAGAAAAACTATCCCGACAGCAATTACTACCATAAAGAACAAGCCAGCTTTAGTTGGGCCACTTCCACCATCCCTGGGAAAAATTAAATTCCAACAAGAATCACGCCTGCAAACAAGAAACCATAAGAACAGCAACGGCGAAAATAGCCACATAATGGAATAATGATAAATAGCATCTATCCCAATAAAGCTATTTGAGGGATTCGCATACCTTACAACCGGTACAATAAAACCCACATAGCGATATATAGAATCAAAAATACTCAAAAACCCGAGATCAAACCTTATCAACAAAGCGATGACTTCAGAAAATAAAATCCACACCAATAAAGAAGGCTCCAAAAACGCCATATTCAAAATTTCTTTTTTCACAGACCTATTAATCTCCATATTCATCATCCTTATTATCATTAATACGTCAATAACCTCCATTTCTAACTATCTTGATCAAAGGTTTTCTTGGCATTTATTTTGTTTTTCCATCTTACGCGCGCCTCTTTTGTAAGCAACGGATAGAAAAATACAAAAAAATCCTCCAAATTCCGAGCAGAGCTACTGCATAGTCCCTCCAAGAGAAATGAGCTTGATATCGCCTTTAACCACAATGATAGGGATACAACGCCAAATGAAATTCCAAATAAATGATTAGCTATGCTCTTGCTTTCATTGTCGAGATAGCTGCCATGAGCAAGCAGATAACTAGATATCCCAACGATTGCAAAAATATGAATCAATCTTGATAGGACTTTCTCTTTCATTGCTCTAATTTCCAATGAGTCTTAACTTGCATTTTTGATCGTTCTTCACTCACCGGCACACCCCATATAGCAATTACGAGTCAGCGTCATTTGAACTCTCGAAATCTCAACTGACATTGACCCGAGAAATTCCACACGACAAAACTCCGCACCGGCCAGCCCAGCAGGACCGAAGCACTGCGGTGGGCGGAACTGCCTTCCCGCAGCCCGGCCGCGGTCAATCAGCAAGACACACCTCCTGCGCCTGCATACCCACCAACTCGGCGTATCCAGCCAACCCCCTATCCACCGCATATCTCCGACTGACGGTTTCGCGCGCAACGCGACGGACTGCCGCGTAGCGCTCACCACCTTCCAGCGCTTCGCATATCCGCTCCGCCAGCCCCTCCGTATCGAAGAAATCCACCAGCACGCCGTTTTCGCCATCCCGTATCACTTCCTCCACCGGCGCGGTGCGCGAGCCGATGATGAGGCAGCCGCTGGCCATGGCTTCCAGCAGCGACCAGGAGAGCACGAAGGGGTAGGTGAGATAGACGTGGGCGGCGGAGACTTGCAGCACCTTGCGGTATTCGGCGTGGGGCAGCCGGCCGGTGAAGTGGGTGCGTGCCGGGTCCAGGGTGACTTCGCGCAGCATTTTCTCGCGCCAGTTGGGGGCGTCGGGGGGGCGCTCGCCGTAGCTGACGTCGTCTCCGCCGACGATGACGGCGTGGCAGGTGCGGTGGCGGCGCTGCACGGTCTGCAGGGCGCGCATGAAGCGGTGGAAGCCGCGGTAGGGTTCCAGGTTGCGGGCGACGTAGGTGATGACCGGGTCGCCCGCCTTGAGCACGGTGCCGGAGGGGGTGGTGAGGGTGGCGGCGGGGTCCGGGCGCAGCAGGGGGGTTTCGATGCCTTCGTGGATGACCTGGATGGCCGGCTGGAAGGCGGCGGGGTGGCGGCTGCGCTGCCAAGCGGTGGGGCTCACCCCCGCGTCGCAGTGGGTGAGGTTGAGGGCATGCAGGGCGTTCCAGGTGCGCATGCGGGCGAAGTCGTCCGCGGTGGCGGGGAATTCGGGGTCGAAGCCGGCATCGGTGCCGGTGGCGCCGTAGTACCACTCGCAGAGGTGGATGAGGCGGGCATGGGGGAAGACGTCGCGCAGGTAGAGGGTTTCACCCCAGCCGGGGTGGGCGATGACCACGTCCGGGATGAAGCCGCGCTGGCGCAGGCGCTGTAGCGCCCGGGCGACGGCCTGGCCGTGGAGGACGGCGCTTTCCATCTGGCGCAGGTAGGGGTGCTGCGCCTGCCCCGGCGGGCGGTGGAGGCGGTAGGTGTACCAGCGCACGCCGGGCATGCCCGGGGCGGTGTCGCGCCCCAGGCCGACGACTTCGCAGTCCGGGCGCCGGGACCATGCGTGCGCGAGATGGCGGAACTGGCCGGGGAAGTTCTGGTGGAGGAGGAGGATGCGCACGGGCGGCCGGTTGCTTCGCAACGACTTTGGGATAACCGTGCGACATTAACATGCCTGCCAAATAAATCCACCGCGCATTACGTCACGATCAGGGCAATCGCATAAATGCCTGAGCGCTGAATTTTCCCGTCTGCAAACACCTGCCCATGGCATGGTAGGAGCGGGCTTGCCCGCGATGCGGCCTGTGGGAAAACGAACGCCGCATCGCGGGCAAGCCCGCTCCCACGGCGGCAAGGGATTTCATGCGATTGCCCTGACGTCACGATGAAGCCCGCAGAGCCGCCAGCCCGGCTCAGGGCAGGATGAAGGTGCTCGGCTCCACCGCCCGCGTATCCGCGTCGCCCTCGGCGCGTACAGCGAAGCGGATCGGCTGCACGCCGGACAGGCCGCTGCCCGCCGGCATGGACACCGCGACCCGCACCGGGGTCACGCTGCCCGCCGCGGCGTCGAAGATGTGCGTGCCGGCGATGTGGGCGCCCGGCAGGCCCTCCACCTCCACCGCGAAACGCCGCGGCGCTTCGGCCAGGTTGATCAGCTTCAGCGTGTAGTCGTTCTCGATCCGCCCGTCCCGGGTTTCGCGCAGCAGCGCGCCCCGGTCGCGCAGCACGTCCACGCGCAGCAGCGGGCGCTCGGCGAGCAGCCACAGGCCGGCGGCCGTAAAGGCGGCGGCGAGGGCGGCATACACCCACACCCGCGGGCGCATCCCGGCCGGTGCGGGCTCGCCGGCCAGTTCCGCCTCCGTGGCGAAGCGCACCAGGCCGCGGGGCGCGCCGATCTTCGCCATCACCGTGTCGCAGGCATCCGCGCACAGCCCGCAGTTGATGCACGGGTACTGCAGGCCGTCGCGGATGTCGATGCCGGTGGGGCACACCTGCACGCAGATGCCGCAATCCACGCAGGCGCCGTCGCGCCGCCCGGCCCGGCGCGGTTCGCCGCGCGCGGCGTCGTAGCCCACGTTGCGGGTATGCCGATCCACCATCACGCCCTGGAAGCGCGAATACGGGCACATGTGCTGGCACACCGCCTCCCGCGCCAGGCCGGCCTGCACGTAGGTGAAGGCTGCGTAGAACAGCAGCCAGAAGCTCTCCCACGGCCCGGTCTGCCAGGCGGCCAGGCGCGGCAGCAGTTCGCGGATGGGGGTGAAGTAGCCGACGAAGCTGATCGCCGTCCACGCCGCGATCAGCGCCCACAGACCGTGCTTGGCCAGGCGCAGCGCCGCCTTGCGCGCCGTGAGTGGCGCGGCGTCGAGCCGGGCGCGGGCGAGGTGGTCGCCTTCCACGCGTGCTTCCACCCAGGCGAAGATCGCGGTGTACACCGTCTGCGGACAGGCGAAGCCGCAGAACACGCGGCCGGCCAGGGCGGTGGCCAGGAACAGCGCGGCGGCTGCCACGACCAGGGCGATCGCCAGCAGCAGCGCATCCTGCGGCCACAGGGTGAGGCCGAAGAAGTGGAACTTGCGCTGGGCGATGTCGAACAGCACCGCCTGCCGCGCCTCCCCGCCGCGCTCCCAGGTGAGCCAGCAGCCACCGTAGAACACGATCTGGGTGAACCACACCATGGCCCAGCGCAGGGTGTTCCAGCGCCCGGACGCGGCCCGCGCGTGGATCTTGCCTTTCCGCCGGTACAGTTCGATCCGGGCCTCATGAACCTTGCTCGCCGCGCTTCCCACGCTCCGCTCCTCCGCCGGCATCGCAAACGGGCCGGCCATCTGTGACTTGGACGCGGCGCAGTACACCACCCGGGCGCAGATGGGAGCAGATTCAGCCGGTGCGATTTTCCATAGGAACAGATGCGGCGCTCACGCCCCACCGCCAGCGGCGAGTTGTTCGCGCAGCAGCGCCGCCAGCGCGGCGATTGCCCGGTCCGGCCCGTCGGGTTGCGGATGGCCGAAGTTGAGCCGGATGCAGCGGCCGAACTCCCGCTGCGCGGAGAAGATCGGCCCCGGCGCGAGGCTGATGCCGCGCGCCAGCGCCGCCTGGTGCAGGGCCAGCGCGTCGGCGCCGGGCGGCAGTTCCAGCCACAGGAAATAGCCGCCCGCCGGGCGCGCGAGCCGGGTGCCGGGCGGGAAATGGCGCTCCACCGCATCCACCAGCGCCACCTCGCCCCGGGCAAGTTCGTGGCGCAGCCGGCGCAGGTGGCGGTCGTAGCCGCCGTGCCGCAGGTAGGCGGCCAGCGCGTCCTGCACCACCACCGTGGTCGCCAGGCTGGTGGTGAGCTTCTGGCGCACGATCTGCGGCGCGAAACGCCCGCCGGCCACCCAGCCGACGCGGAAGCCCGGCGCCAGGCACTTGGAGAAGGAGGACACGTGCATCACCAGCCCATCCGCATCCAGCGCGCGGGTGCAGGGCGGCGGCTCGGCGCCGAAGAACAGTTCGGCATACACGTCGTCCTCGATCAGCGGCACCCGGTGGCGGCGCAGCAGCGCCACCAGCGCCTCGCGCCGCGCGGCCGGCACCAGCGCGCCAGTGGGGTTGGCGAAGTTGAGCATGAACAGGCAGGCCTTCACCGGATGCACGCGCAGCGCCTCTTCCAGCGCCTCCACGCTCACCCCTTCGCGCGGATGGGAGGGAATCTCGATGACCTGGAGGCCGAGCCGCTCGCTCGCCTGCAGGCCGGCGTAGAAGGTGGGCGACTCCACCGCGATCACGTCCCCCGGCCGGGTCACCGCCTGCAGGCAGAGGTTGAGCGCTTCCATGGCGCCGGAGGTGACGACGATCTCCTCCGGAGCCACCGCCGCACCGCGCGCGTGGTAGCGCAGGGCGATCTGCCGGCGCAGTTCGGCCCGGCCCGGCGGCAGGTCGGCCACCGTGTCGCGCGGGTCCAGCCGGCGCGCGGCCGCGGCGAGGAAACGCCCGAGCTGCGGGAAGGGGAACAGTTCCGGCGCCGGAAAGCTGGAGCCCAGCGGCACCACGCTGCGGTCCTTGACGCTTTCCAGTATCTGGAAGATGAAGTCGCTCACCTGCAGCGGCGCGCTGCCCGCCGCCGGGCGCGGCATGCGCGGTTCCGGCAGACGCTGCCCCAGCCGGGCGCGCACGAAGTAGCCGGACTTGGGGCGCGCCTCGATCAGCCCGCGGCTTTCCAGCAGGTAGTAGGCCTGCATCACGGTGACCGCGCTCACCCCGTGGCTGCGGCAGGCGCGGCGCACCGAGGGCAGCCGGTCGCCGGGGCGCAGCACGCCGGCGGCGATCAACTGGCCGGTCTGCTCGGCGATCTGCTGGTAGAGCGTCATCGGGGAACGGCGGCGCAAGGACGGGCGGCCAGTCTAGCAAAGGCCGCCGGGCCCCAATACGGTTCAGTCAAGCCTGGCAAAGCCCCTCTCCCCTCGCGGGAGAGGGGTTGGGGAGAGGGGGGCTGCGTCAGCCAGGCCGCCACGAACGGCCTTACGCCCCTGCGGGGCGCCCTCTCCCCGGCCCTCTCCCACAAGGGGAGAGGGGGCGGGAGTTCGATGCGATTTGCTTGATTGAACCGTATTGCCGCCCCGCCCGTTCTTGAGCCGCAGCAAGGCGCGGGCGCCGCCCGCCCGGCAGACTGTGCGGATCGGAAATCGCCCGTTCTGCGCCTGTGCTGCCCCCATGGATTGCGGCAGCATGGCCGCCTCGCCATTCGTCATGGGGTCCCCATGAGCACCCTCGCCCTGCCCGCCGCCGAACCGCAGTCCCCACCCGCCGCGCGCGGGCGGATTCCCGGCAATCACGGCATCTGGGCCGGCATCACCTGCGAATTCGTCGAGTTCCTGGTGCTGTTCATCGTCTATTTCGTCGCCCGGGCGCATTTCCCCGCCGACTTCGAAGCGGGCGCGGGCCGGCTCAACACGCTGGCCGGCACGGCGATCACCCTGGTCATGGTCACCAGCAGCCTCTTCATCGCCTGCTCGGTCGCCACGCTGCGCGCCGGCCGGCGGCGCCAATCGATCGCCTGGCTGGCCGCGGGGATCGTCACCGCACTCGGCTACCCGCTGGCGAAGTACCTGGAGTTCCGCTGGAACATGGCGCACGGCATCACCGGCGGGGCGGGCATCTTCTTCACGGTGTATTACTACCTCACCCTGACCCACCTGGTGCATGCCTTCTGGGGCATCCTGGGCATGCTGTGGGTACTGGCGCGGCATGCGACGGGCGCCTACACCGCGGACGGCCACGGCGGCCTGGAGGCGCTGGCAAGCTACTGGCACGCCACCGACATCATCTGGCTGGTGATCTTCTCGTTCTTCTACGTGCTGGCGTAAACCATGAACCCGGAACATCCCGCACGGCATCCCTCTTCCGCGCTGGCGCCGCTGTTCGCCGCCTGGCTGGCGCTGGTCGCGCTGACCCTGCTCAGCCTCGCACTGGGGGCCTGGTTCCACGGCTCGGACTGGCTGCCGCCCGCGGTGGCGCTGCTGATCTGGCTGAAAGGCACGCTGGTGGCGCGGCACTTCATCGAAGCGCCGCTGGCCCACCCCTTCATCCGCTGGCTGCTGCGCGCCTTCGTCGCCTTCGCGCCGCTGGCGCTGGTGGGGATCGCCTTCTTCGGCGGCGAGTTCGCGCGCTGGGCGACGCTTTAGTGCACCACCCGCCCGCCTTCGCCCAGCATGGCGAAATCCACGTAGCTGGAGCCGGAGCGGCCCTTCTGGGCGAAGTCCAGCGTGTAGCCGCCCAGGTCCACCCGGCGGATGCCGTGCAGGCTCCTCACCACCGTGGCCGCGGTCGGCGTGCTGCCGGCGTTCTGCAGTGCATGCACCAGCGTCTTGGCGGCGATGAAGCCTTCGATGGAGCGCCCGGACAGGTCCGGGTCGTCGCTCTTCTCGCGCAGACGCAGGTATTCCAGGTTCACCGCGATGGTGCGCTGGGTCTCCAGCGGCAGCACCACCGAGAAGGCGAAACCGCGCGCGCCCACCGGCCCGAGCTTGTCGAGGAGTTGGCGGGTGTCGATGATGGACATGCCGTACAGCGTCGCCGTGCCGCCGGCGGCGCGGTACTGGCGCACGAACTCGATGGCCGCCAGCGTGGTGGCGCCCAGGAACACCACCTGCGGGTCGGCCTTCAGCATTGCCTCCACCGTGGCTTCCACCTCCACCGTGTTGCGCGGATAGCCTGCGCGGGCGGTCAGTTCGATGCCATGCCGCTTGGCGGCGATCTCGGCGCCGTCGATGACGTCCTGGCCCAACGCGTCGTCCTGGTACACCAGCCCGACGCGCTTGATGTTCAGGCCGGCCAGGTTGGTAAACAGGCGGTTCACCTCCTCGTGGTAGCTCGCCTTGATGACGAACACGTTGCTGCCGGAGATGGCGGTGGAGGCGCCGGACACCGCGCCCACCAGCGGCACCCCGGTCTTGTGCAGCACGCCGTCGGCGATCAGCGCTTCCACGTTGGTGGTGCCGACCGTGCCGATCAGCGCCACCGGGGATTCCTGTTCGATCAGTTCCCGCACCAGCGCCACGGTCTTGTCCGCCTTCTGCGCGTCGTCCCGGGTGACGAGGCGGACTTTAGCGCCGCGCACGCCGCCTTGGGCGTTGACGTGGTCGATGTAGAGTTTGACGCCGGCATGGATGGCGCGCCCGGTCACCGCCTGCGAACCGGAAAACGGCGCCACCTGCCCGATTACGATCTCCCGCCCGTCGGCAGCCGCGCCGAAAGGCAGGCCCGCGGCCGCGAGGCCCGCGACAACGGCGAAAGAGCGAAATACACGTAGCATGGCCGATATCCCCAACGAGACCCGCGCCCATGCGCGGCGAATGAAGATGGAATTATTGAGCGCTATTGTGCACTGCGCAATTGCGGATGTCCGCAATATGTGCTTGGCACTGCACGGCAGCACCACCATGCAGTGTGTATGAAGGCCATTGCGGCCGCGTTACGCGGCCGGCCTACAGCAGCGGTTCGATACGGCGCAGATACGGCGCCATATCGCCGATGTGCCGGGCCACCCACTCGTCGTTCCAGTAGGTGTCCGGGTAACGCTCGCCCCCGTCGCACAGGACGGTGACGATGGAGCCGCGCTCGCCGCGGGCCTGCATCTGCCCGGCAATCTGCAGCGCCCCCCACAGGTTGGTGCCGGTGGAGCCGCCCGCCCGGCGGCCGGTGAGCCGTTCCAGCCAGCGCAGGGCGGCGATGGAGGCCGCGTCCGGCACCTTGATCATGCCGTCCACCACTTCGGCGAGGAAGGACGGCTCCACCCGGGGCCGGCCGATGCCCTCGATGCGGCTGCCGTGCTCGCCGCGCAGGCTGCGGTCGCCGCGCCGGAAGCTGTCGTAGAACACCGAATGATCCGGGTCCGCCACCACCAGACGCGTGTCGTGGCCCTTGTAGCGGATGTAGCGCCCGATGGTGGAGGCGGTGCCGCCCGTACCCGCGCTCATGACGATGGCGGCCGGCTCGGGATGGGGCTCGTCGGCCATTTGGCGGAAGATGCCCGCGGCGATGCTGTCGGGCCCGCGCCAGTCGGTGGCCTGCTCGGCGTAGGTGAACTGGTCCATGTAGTGGCCGCCGCGTTCCCGCGCCAGGCGCCGGGCCTCGGCGTAGATTTGCGTGGTGTCGTCCACGAAATGGCAGGCGCCGCCGTGCAGGCGGATCTGTTCGATCTTGCGCGGCGCCGTGCCCACCGGCACCACGGCCACGAAGGGCAGGCCCAGCAGGCGGGCGAAGTACGCCTCCGACACCGCGGTGCTGCCGGAGGAGGCTTCCACCACGGTCGTCCCCTCGCGGATGCGGCCGCTGCAGATGGCGTGCATGAAGAGCGAACGGGCCAGGCGGTGCTTGAGGCTGCCGGTGGGCTGCACGCTCTCGTCCTTGAGGTAGAGGTCGATGCCGTCCAGGCCCGGCACTTCCAGCTTCAGCAGGGGGGTGTCGGCGGCGCGCAACTGGTCGCCGGTCAGGTGCCTGACGGCGGTGCGCACCCAGTCCTTGCCGGCACCGTCTTCCCGGTGCGGGGGGCAATACGGTTCAGTCAGGTGAACGGCATGATCTTTTCTCCCCTCTCCCCTCGCGGGAGAGGGGTTGGGGGAGAGGGGGAAAGCCGCCGCCGGAATGGCACGCTGCCGCCCCTGCGGGGCGCCCCCTCTCCCCGGCCCTCCCCCGCAAGGGGGGAGGGAGCACAGCGACACCCGCAGCACGGTTGACTCATATGAACAGTATCGCGGCGCGGCGGGGAGGAAATGGAGCGGAGCTGCGGGGGCGAACCGGACGGATGCGGGGGCGTTCATGGCGGTGGGCAGGAAGGGCTTTGCGATAGGGAAATCCTAGCCCTGGACGCGCAAACGGAATTCTATTTATTGACCTTCATCGCCTAGAATCCAGAAAAATTTTCTACTCTGAAATGGAAAACGCCATGGACCGTTTCGACCGCCACATCCTCACCCTGCTCCAGCGCGACGCCTCCATGCCCCTCAAGGACCTGGCCGAAGCCGTCAGCCTGTCCACCACGCCATGCTGGAAGCGGGTCAAGAAGCTCGAAGAGGACGGCTACATCCGGGCCAGGGTGGCGCTGCTGGACCCGGTGCGCCTGGGGCTGGGGCTCTCCGTGTTCGTGCATCTGAAGACCGCGCGCCACGAGAGCGCCTGGCTCGAACGCTTCGCCGCCACCGTGGTGCAGTTCGAGGAGGTGGTCGAGTTCTACCGCATGTCCGGCGAATGGGACTACCTGCTGCGCGTGGTGGTCAGCGACATCGCCGCCTACGACCGCTTCTACAAGAAGCTGATCGAGTCCACCGACGGGTTGTCCGACATCTCGTCCAACTTCGCCATGGAACAGATGAAGTACACCACCGCGCTGCCCATTCCATACTGAATGGACGCAGATTGGCGCATGTCGCACACCCCACAGCGCTACCGGCCAACCACCGACATCCGACGCCGCGAGTCCCGTACACAGCCTGCAAGCCATTGATTTTGCAGACGGGGCAAACTGGTATTGGTCTTGCTCGGAGCAATCCATGGACAATTCCGCTCCGCCCGACACCTCCGCCGCGGCACCGCTGCCCGCGGCGGACGTCGTGCGCATCTACCACCGCCGCACCGCGCACTGCTTCGACCGCTACGCGCCCGGCCCGGCAACGCTGGACTGGGACGCCCAGCCGGCGCCTTTCCGCCGTTACGCCGACGCGCCGGTGACGGCCCTGCCCCTCATCGACACCCTGCTGCTGCACCCGCAGGCCGCGCCCGACGGGCTGGCCGCCGCCCTCGCCCGTTCCTGGGCGGCCCTCGGCGAGCCGGCGCCCGCCCTCGCCCCGGACCGCGCCAGCCTGGGCGCGCTGCTGCAACTGGCCTTCGGCGTCACCGCGTGGAAGTCCTTCGGCCCCGAGCGCTGGGCCGTGCGCGCCAATCCGTCCAGCGGCAATCTGCACCCGGTGGAAGCCTGGGTGATCAGCCGCGGCATCGCCGGTCTGACCGACGGCGTGCACCACTACCGCCCGGACGACCATGCCCTCGAACTGCGCGCCGCCGACCCGGCGCCCGCCGCCGATGAACCCGCCGCACTGCTGCTCGCCCTCAGCAGCGTGATGTGGCGCGAAGCCTGGAAGTACGGCGAGCGTGCCTTCCGCTACTGCCAGCTCGACGTGGGCCACGGGCAGGGCGCGCTGAAACTGGCCGCGGCACTGCTGGGCTGGCGGCTCGACGAACAGCGCCACGTGGGCCACGCTACCCTCGCCGCGCGGCTGGGCCTGGACCGGGCGGCGGACTATACCGCGCGCCGCGCCGCCGAAACGGAGCTGGAAGAACCCGAAATCCTGCTCGCCGTGGGCTGGCCGGCCCCGCCGCCGGCCGTCGATCCGCAGCGCCTGCGCGAGGCGGCCGCCCGCGCGCACTGGTCCGGGCGCGCGAGCGAGATCGACCCGCGCCCCCACTACCGCTGGCCCATCGTCCAGGAGGTGGCCGCAGCGACGCGGCGGGACGACCGCCCCGCCCCTGCCGCGCCGCAAACCGGGACCGCGCCCGCCGCGGCTCCGGCCGGCGCCCACGGCCCGCGCGCCATCGACCTGATCCTGCGCCGCCGCAGCGCCCAGCGCTTCGACGCCGAGCACGAGATGAGCACCGACGGACTCATCCGCCTGCTCGCCGCCGCGGGCCATGCCGACGGCGACGGGCTGCCGCCCCTCGACGTCCTCGTCTACGTCCAACGTGTAGCCGGCCTCGCGCCGGGGCTCTACCTGCTGCCCGATGGGCCGGACGGCGCCCTCACCGCGCGCCTGGCGGACACCGCGCCGGCCCTGCCCGGCACCAGGCTCATCGCCCTGCAAACCCTGGAACCGCAGCCCCTGCGCCGCCTGGTGCGCAGCCTGCACTGCCACCAGGACATCGCCGCCAACGCCTGCATCGCCTTCGGCTTTCTCGCCGCGCTGGACGAAGCCCTCGCCGCCGATCCGGCCAGTTACCGCGATCTGCACCGCGCCGCCGGGCAGGCCGGCCAGCGCCTGTATCTGGCCGCCGAGTCGCTGGATCTGCGCGGCACCGGCATCGGCTGCTTCTTCGACGACCCCGTGCTGGAAAGCGCCGGCCTCGCCGACAGCGGCTATCGCCCCCTCTACCACTTCACCGTCGGGCGCGCTCTCGACGACCCCCGCATCGAAACCACGCCGCCCTACCCGCCCGAACGCCTTGCCGAGGACCATCGCCCATGACCACCGCCACCACCGCCGCCCACGTCACCGACCGCAGCCAGCGCCGCATCGCCCCCGCGGACGCCGCCGACATGCTCGCGCGCTGGCGCAGCGGCGCCCTGCCCACGCTGGCGCTGTTCGACGTGCGCGACGCGCGCAGCTACGCGCAGGGCCACGTCGAAGGCGCCGAACACCTCTCCGACGCCGGCTTTCCCGCCGCCGCCCGGCGCCTGACCAAGGACACGCCGGTGCTGATCTACTGCTACCACGGCAACGCCAGCCGCACCTGGGCGCAGACCTTCGCCGACTTCCGCTTCGCCGAGGTCTGGAGCGTGGATGGCGGCTACGACGCGCTGGCCGCCGCCATCACCCCCCTCGCCGGACAAGGCCACGCCCCCTGCCGCGCGGAAGCCGCCGGCGCCTCGCTCGTCGCCTTCCTCGTCGAATACGGCTTCGACCTGGACGACCTGGATGCCCCCCGCGCCCACGGCCTCACGCCGCTGATGCGCGCGGCCCTCGTCGGCCGTGCCGACCTGGTGGACGAACTGGTGCAACTGGGCGTATCCGTCGCCCGGCGCAACATGGACGGCAACAACGCCCTGTGGCTGGCCTGCGTGGGCGGCTCCGCGGACGCCGTGTGCCACCTGGTCGCGGCCGGCATCGACGTGGACAACCGCAACGACATGGGCGCCACCTGCCTGATGTACTGCGCCTCGGCCGGCAAGGCGGACACGCTGGCGCTGCTGCTCGAATGCGGCGCCGATCCGTTGCTGACCAACTTCGACGACGCGCGCGCGGCGGACCTCGCCGCCACGCGCGAGTGCCTCAAGCTGCTGCGCCACACCGCGCGCTGAGGGGCGGGCCGCCCGCGCTCACGGGGACGGCGCGTAGCCGGCTTCCCTGTACACGCGCTCGATCAACTCGGCCGGAATGCGGCGGCGCGCCTCCTCGTGCACGGGGGCCAGGGCCTCGCGCCAGGCGCGCCTGTCCTCCGCGCTGAGCCCGACGACCTCCGCCTGGCCCGAGGCTTCGAGCGCCGCCAGCGCCGCGGCGTTGCCCTCCAGCGCGGCCCGGTTGGCGAAGACGGTCGCCTCCCCCATCGCCTCTTCCAGCACGTTGCGCAGGTCGGCCGGCAGGCCCTCCCAGAAAGTACGGTTCACGAGTACCGCATACCCCAGCCAGCCGTGATCGGTCAGCGTCAGGTGGCTCTGCGCGTGGTGCATGTTCTGGGTGTAGAAATTGGAAACCGGGTTTTCGGTGCCGTTGACCGCACCCACCTTGAGCGAGGTGAACACTTCGCTGAACGCCATCACCACCGGCGAGGCGCCCAGGGTGGTCATCTGCGTTTCCAGCACCTTGGAGGGCTGGATGCGCATCTTCAGGCCGCGCACGTCCTGCGGACGGCGCAGCGGCCTGTTGGCGCTCATCTGCTTGAAGCCGTTGTCCCAGAAAGCCAGGCCGACGGCGCCCTGGGCACGCATGCCGTCGAGCAGTTCGCGGCCGATCGGCCCCTGGGTGATGCGATGCACCGCGGCCACGTCGGCGAACAGATAGGGCAGGTCGAAGAGCTCGAACTCGGTGCTGCGCAGCACCTTTATCTTGGACAGGGAGGGCGCCAGCATCTCCACGAGGCCCGCCTGCAGCGCGGCCATTTCGTCCTTGTCGCCAAAAAGCCGGCTGTTGGGGTACACCTCGACCCGCACCCGCCCCCCGCTGCGCTCGGCGGCCAGGCGGGCGAAATGCTCCGCCGCCCGGCCCTTGGGCGCGTCCGGCGCCACCACGTGGCTGAAGCGGATCACCACCGGGTCCGCGCCCTGCGCCAGGGCGCCCGGTATCGGCAGCATGGCTGCCATGAACAGATAGAGAAGTCGTCGCATGATCCGGTCCTCCGTGCTCGGCCTCCCCTCTGTGTTCAATCTAGCAGCGTGACCCGGCAGCGCCAGTGCCTGAGCGTGGGAGCGGGCTTGCCCGCGATGGAGCGGTTCCGCGTGCAAATGGACGCCCCATCGCGGGCAAGCCCGCTCCCACAGGGGGAGCTGCGGGTAGACCACGCGCCGCGCTGGGCGATAATCCGCACTTTCGACCCAGCGCTCCCTGGCAGCATCGATGACCTCCACCCCCTCTTCCCCGACCGCGCGCGACGAATTCCTTGCCGGCATGCGCGCCGAACTGCCGCTTCTCCTCGGCGTGGTGCCCTTCGGGCTGATGTTCGGCGTGCTCGGCCTGGCCGCGGGACTCCCGGCATGGGCGGTGGTGGCCATGTCGTCCATCGTCTTCGGCGGCGCCTCCCAGGTGGTGTTCGCCCAGTTGTGGGGGGCGCCGACCCCGCCGGCGGTGATCTGCACCACCGTGGCCGTGGTGAACCTGCGCCACGCGCTCTACAGCGCCAGCGTGGCCGAATGGCTGCGCGGCCTGCCCTGGCGCTGGAAGCTCGTGCTCGCCTACCTGCTCACCGACGAGGCCTACGCCGCCGCCCTGGTGCGCTTCCGCGACGGGCCGCCGGGCGCCTACCGGCACTGGTTCCTGTTCGGCACCGGCTTCACCCTGTGGACCGGCTGGCAGATCGCCACCGTGGGCGGCGTGCTGGTCGGCGCGGCGATCCCGCCGGGCTGGTCGCTGGATTTCTCCATCGCGCTGACCTTCATCGCGCTGCTGGTGCTGGCCGTCCACCGCCGCAGCGAACTGGTGGCGGCACTGGTGGCCGCGGCGGTGGCGGTGCTCGCCCAGCCGCTGCCCCACAAACTGTGGATACTCGCCGCGGCCGCGGCGGGCATCGCCGCCGGGCTGGCGGCCCGGAGGCTGGACGCCGGCCGCGCGGCCGTGGAGCAAACGCCATGAACGACCTGGGGCTGCCGCTCACCCTCTTCGTGTCCGGGCTGGCAACCTTCCTGATCCGCCTGTCCTTCATCGCCGGCGAGCGCTGGCTACCGCGCGGCGAGGGCCTGCATGCGGTGCTGGCCTACGTGCCGGCGGCGGTGCTCGCCGCGCTGATCGCGCCCGAACTGCTGGTGCGCGACGGCAGCGTGCTGCTCACCGCGGACAACGCCCGCCTGTGGGCCGGCCTCGTGGCCATCGCGGTGGCGCTGGCCAGCCGCTCGGTGATGGCCACCATCGTCGCCGGCATGGGTGCGCTGTGGCTGCTGCAATGGCTGGGTGGATGAGGAGAATGCCGGACGCCGGCAATCCCGCAGCAGCTCGTCCCGGCAAGGGTAGCGCGCCCTTTGCGCTACAATGCCCGGCGTCTCCGCGTGGAATACCTTTTCCGCATGACATCCCCTCCGGTGAATGATGAACACCGCATCGATGCCGCGTTGTTCCGGCATCTGGTGGACCGCTCGGCGATTCCTCTCGTCGGCAGCGGCGCCGCCAGCCTGCTGGTCGGGGCATCCCTGGCCGGCACCGCGCATCAGACGTTGGCCTTTGCATGGGTCGCCGCCGTCTTCCTGGTCATCGCCATCCGGGTCTGGCTGGTGCGGCGCTGCCAGGCGCGGATCGCACGGGACGGCTACCGGGCCGCCGAGGCCCACCGTTTCGCCGCCACCACGGGCCTGTCCGGCCTGATCTGGGGATGCGCCGGGCTGGGGGTGCTGAACAACGCCTCACCGGAATCCCTGGTGGTCATCATCACCTCGATCCAGGCCATGACCATGGGCGGCGCCCTCACGCTGGCCGCCTTCCCCGTCGCCTTCTACGCCTTTTCGCTGCCGGCCATGGTGCCGCTGATCGGGGCGCTGGCCCTCAAGGGCGACACGACGGGCACCGTGCTGGCCATCTTCAGCAGCATCATGTTCGTGCTCATCGCGCGCGTCGCCAAGGAATTCAACGGTTCCCTGCGCAACGCCTGGCAAATGACCTTCGAGCGCACCGACCTGCTGGAAGCCCTGCAGCAATCCCACGACCGGCAGGCCAACCTGGCCAACACGGACGGCCTGACCGGCATCGCCAACCGCCGCCGCTTCGACGACCTGCTGGAGCGGGAAGCAGTGCGCCTGCAGCGCACGGGAGAGCCGCTCTCCCTGCTGCTGATGGACGTGGATCACTTCAAGGCCTACAACGACACCTACGGCCATCTGGCCGGGGACGAATGCCTGAAGCGGGTGGCCGAAGTCTTCCAGGCCATGCTGAGCCGCCGCTCCGATCTGGCGGCCCGCTACGGCGGGGAGGAGTTCGCCGCCATCCTGACCGAGACCGACCACCGGGGCGCCCTGCAGGTGGCGGAGCAGATACGCACCGGCGTGGAAGCCCTGGGCATCGCTCACCGCAGCGCCGCCACCGCGCCCCACGTCACGGTAAGCCTGGGCGTCGTCACCCTGGACGGCCGCGAGCCGAAAACCCCCGCCCAAGCCATCGCCCTGGCCGACCGGGAGCTCTACCGGGCCAAGCGCGAAGGCCGCAACCGCATCGCGGCCTGGAGCGGAAGCGGAGACATCGCGGAAACCGCCTGAACGCTTCGGAAACATGGCGGCCGGAATCCCTCCCGCCGCCGTGCCGCGCTCAACCCGCCAGTGCCCGCATCTCCGCGATCAGGTCGGCCTTGCCTTCGAAGCCGATGCCCGGCAGTTCCGGCATCTCGATGTGGCTGTCCACCACCTTCACGCCGTCCGGGAAGCCGCCGTAGGGCTGGAACAAGTCGGGGTAGGATTCGTTGCCGCCCAGGCCCAGGCCGGCGGCGATGGCGAGCGACATCTGGTGGCCGCCATGGGGGATGCAGCGTTTGGGCGACCAGCCGTGCTCCTTCAGCATGTCCAGCGTGCGCAGGTACTCCACCAGGCCGTACGAGAGCGCGCAGTCGAACTGCAGCCAGTCCCGGTCGGCCCGCATGCCGCCGTAGCGGATGAGGTTGCGGGCGTCCTGCATGGAGAAGAGGTTTTCGCCGGTGGCCATCGAACCCTCGTAATGGTTCGCCAGTTCGGCCTGCAGGGCGTAGTCGAGCGGATCGCCGGCTTCCTCGTACCAGAAGAGGTCGTACTGGCTCAGAGCCTTCGCATATTCGATGGCGGTGGGCAGATCGAAGCGGCCGTTGGCGTCCACCGCCAGCTTGCAGCCGGCGGGCAGGATGGACAGGATGGCCTCGATGCGGCGTAGATCCTCGGCCAGCGGCGCACCGCCGATCTTCTTCTTCACCACCCTGTAGCCGCGATCCAGATAGCCGCGCATCTCGTCCTTGAGCGCTTCCAGGTCCTGCCCCGAATGGTAGTAGCCGCCCGCCGCATAGACGAAGATGCGGCGCTCGGGCGTACCGCTGCCGTAGCGTTCGGCCAGCAACTGGTAGAGCGGCTTGCCGGCGATCTTGGCGACGGCGTCCCACACCGCCATGTCGATGGTGCCCACGGCCACCGAGCGCTCGCCGTGGCCGCCGGGCTTCTCGTTGGTCATCATCGTTGCCCAGACCTTGTGCGGGTCGAGGTTGTCGCCGGCCTCGTCGAGCAGGGATTCCGGCGCGGCCTCCAGCACCCGCGGGCGGAAGCGCTCGCGGATCAGGCTGCCCTGGCCGTAACGGCCATTGGAGTTGAAGCCGTAGCCGATCACCGGCTTGCCGTCGCGGATCACGTCGGTGACCACGGCCACCAGGCTCAGCGTCATCTTGCTGAAATCGATGTAGGCGTTGCGGATGCTGGATTTGATGGGTTTGGTGACTTCGCGGATGTCGACGATTTTCATGGGGTTTCCTCCTCCTGAACGGAACGATCTGAAAGCGTCCCCTGTAGGAGCGGCCTTGGCCGCGATGCGGCGGTTCCGGGTGCAAATGACACGGCATCGCAGCCAAGGCCGCTCCTACGGGGCCAACGGACAGGGCGAAGCTTATTGGATTCCTTAAAGCGTAGAATCTACTCATATTCAAATCATTCAGTCGAAAAAGTTAATAATGGACGCGGCCTCCGAACTCGCCTTCTTCGCCCTGCTGGCCGACAAGGGCTCCTTCACCGCCGCCGCGCGGGAACTCAACCTGACTCCGCCGGCCGCCAGCAAGCGCCTGGCGCAGATGGAGCAGCGCCTGGGCGTGCGCCTGCTCAACCGCAGCACGCGGCGCATGAGCCTGACCGACGAGGGCGAGCTCTACCTGGAACACGCCCGCCGCATCCTGGCGGACATCGAGGAACTGGAACTTTCCCTCGGCAAACGGCGCGCCTCCCCCAAGGGCCTGCTGCGCATCAATGCCACGCTGGGCTTCGGCCGCACCACCATCGCCCCCATCGTCTCGGCCTTCGCCCGCCGCCACCCGGAAGTGGAGGTACACCTGCAGCTCACGGACACACCCCTGGACCTGGTGGCGAGCGGCTTCGACCTGGGCATCCGCTTCGGCGAACTGCCGGACAGCCGGCTCGCCGCGCGCAAGCTGATGTCCAACCGCCGCTTCCTGTGCGCCTCGCCCGCCTACCTGGCGGCCCACGGCACGCCGCGCAGTCCGGCGGAACTGGCCCGCCATGCCTGCATCCTGCACCGGCAGAACGACGAAGCCTGGGGCACCTGGCGGCTTACCCGCGGGCGGCAGGCGGAAACCGTGAAGGTGCGCGGCGCGCTGGCCAGCAACGACGGCGACGTGGTGCTGGGCTGGGCGCTGGACGGGCACGGCATCCTGATCCGCTCCGAATGGGACCTGGCCAAGTACCTGCACAGCGGCCGCCTGCAGACCGTGCTGCCCGAGTGGACGCTGCCGCCGGCCGACCTCTACGCGGTTTATCCGGCACGGCGCAACCTGCCCGCCCGGGTGCGCGCCTTCATCGACGCCCTGCTCGACGCCTTCGAACGTCCCGCGGGCGATGGAAGCTGAATCGGCAACGCCCATGATGAGTTATGATTGCGCGCTTATGTCGCACGCTGAACCGCCCCATCGATGATCCGCAAATTGCTGCGCAAGGTTTTCCGCCGCGCCGCGGACGCCCCCGCCGCCGAACCCGCACTGATCCCCGTCGCCCGCCACGGCATCCGCCGCGGGCAGGTCTCGCCCGCCGCGCGCAAGGTGTGCAAGGTGCTGCAGGAAAGCGGCCACAAGGCCTACGTGGTGGGCGGCGCGGTGCGCGACCTGCTGATCGGCCATCCGCCCAAGGATTACGACGTGGCCACCAGCGCCACGCCCGAGGAAGTCCGGGCGCTCTTCCGCCGCTCGCGCATCATCGGCCGCCGCTTCAAGATCGTGCACGTGATGAGCGGGCCGGAGACCATCGAGGTCTCCACCTTCCGCGCCAGCCAGGACGCCGACAGCGCCGAGACCGATGAACACGGCCGCGTGCTGCGGGACAACGTGTTCGGCACCATGGCCGAGGACGCCACGCGGCGCGACTTCACCGTCAACGCCCTGTACTACGACCCCGAAACCGAGACCATCGTGGACTACCACCACGGCGTGGCCGACGTGCAGCAGAAGACCCTGCGCATGATCGGCGACCCGCGCACGCGCTACCGGGAAGACCCGGTGCGCATGCTGCGCGCGGTGCGCCTGGGCGCCAAGCTCGGGCTGGTCATCGATCCGGCTGCGCGCAAGCCCATCCGCGAGATGGCCTTGCTGCTGGAAAACGTGCCCGCGGCGCGCCTGTTCGACGAGATGCTCAAGCTGCTGTTCTCCGGCTACGCGGTGGGCTGCCTGAAGCAGTTGCGCGAGGAAGGCCTGCACCACGGCCTGCTGCCGCTGCTGGACGTGATCCTGGAACAGCCCCTGGGCGAGCGCTTCGTGTGGCTGTCGCTGGAGAACACCGACGAGCGCGTTCGTGCCGACAAGCCGGTCTCGCCCGGCTTCCTGTTCGCGACCCTGCTGTGGCACGAAGTGCTGGCCAACTGGGAGGCCAGGAAGGCCGAAGGCGAACACACCCAGCCAGCCCTGTTCTCGGCCATGGACGAGGTGCTCGACGCCCAGGCCGGCAAGCTCGCCATCACGCGGCGCATCGTCGGCGACATCAAGGACATCTGGGCGCTGCAGCCGCGCTTCGACCGGCGCAGCGGCAAGACCCCCTACCGCCTCATTGAGCAGCCCCGCTTCCGCGCCGGCTGGGACTTCCTGCGCCTGCGCGCCCTGTCCGGCGAGATTCCCATGGAACTGCCGGACTGGTGGGACCGCTTCGCCCACGCCGGCCCCGACGAGCGCGAAGCCCTGCTGAACGCCGCTCCCGCCGGCAGCGAGGCCCCGGCCAAGAAGCGCCGCCGCCGGCGCCGCAAGCCGGCCGGCGCCGGCGCGGCCGAAACCGCCGACGCATCATGACCCCTTCCCCTCCGGGCTCCGGCCCGGTGCGTGCCTACATCGCCTTCGGTGCCAACCTGGGCGAACCGGCCGCCGCCTTCGAATTCGCCTGTACGCGCATCGCCGCGCTGCCCGGCACCCGCGTAACCGCCCGTTCCGCGCTGTACCGCAGCGCCCCGGTGGGTGTCAGCGGCCAGCCGGATTACATCAACGCGGTGATCGGCGTGGACACCACGCTACCCGCCGCCGATCTCCTCGCCGCGCTGCTCGCCATAGAGGAGGCCGCCGGGCGCACGCGCGACTACCACCAGGCGCCGCGCACGCTGGACTTGGACCTGCTGCTCTACGGCGACGCCGAAATCCACCTGCCCCAGCTCCACGTGCCCCATCCGCGCATGCACCGGCGCGCCTTCGTGCTGCTGCCCCTGGCGGAGATCGCCCCCCAGGCGGTGATCCCCGGCCACGGCCCGGTGGCCGCGCTGCTGCCCGGCGTGGCCGACCAGACCATTTCCCGACTCTGACCCGACCCGTTCTCCTCTCGAGGAGTCCCGACCATGCCCGCCTGGCTGCACACCCTCCCCGCCACCGTACACAACGTCCCGGTGTGGGTGCAGACCGCCTTCCTGCTCACGCTCTCCAACGTGTTCATGACCTTCGCCTGGTACGGCCACCTGAAAGGGCTGCAGTCCAAGGCCTGGTTCGTCGCCGCGGCCATCAGTTGGGGCATCGCCTTCTTCGAGTACCTGCTGCAGGTGCCGGCCAACCGCATCGGCGCCACCGCCCTCACCCTGCCGCAGTTGAAGATCATGCAGGAGGTCATCACCCTGCTGGTGTTCGTGCCCTTCGTCGTGCTGTACATGAAGCAGCCGGTCAAGCTTGACTATCTTTGGGCCGGCTTGTGTATGCTTGGCGCGGTGTACTTCATCTTCCGCAGCTAGGAACCCCGCCGCCCCATGCTCGACAAGGCCCGCTACATCGTCGTCGAAGGCCCCATCGGCGCCGGCAAGAGCTCGCTCGCCCGCCGCCTCGCCGAACGCCTGCCGGCCGAGACGCTGCTTGAACATCCCGAGGCCAACCCCTTCCTCGGGCGCTTCTACCAGGGCATGGAGCGCTGGGCGCTGGCCACGCAGTTGTCCTTCCTGTTCCAGCGCGTCGACCAGCTCGCTGCATTCGCCGGCGGCGACCCGAACCGCCGCGTAGTGTCCGACTTCATCCTGCAGAAGGACCCGCTGTTCGCCGCCCTGAACCTGGCAGACGACGAACTGGCCATCTACCAGCGCATCTACGACGCCATGATGCCGCCCGCGCCCCCCAGGCCCGACCTGGTGATCTACCTGCAGGCTCGCCCCGAGACGCTGATGGAGCGCATCCGCCGCCGCGGGATGGACGCCGAACGGCGCATCTCCGAAAGCTACGTGCAACGCGTGGCCGAACGCTTCGCACGCTTCTTCTACCAGTACGATGCCGCACCGCTCTTCATCGTGGATGCCGAGGTGCTGAACCCGGTGGACCACGAGGACGACTTCGAGCTGCTGCTCGACCGCCTGCGCAGCATGCGCAGCTACCGCGAGTTCTTCGCCTACGCCGGCTAGCACCGCAACCGTTCGCCCTGAGCCTGTCGAAGGGCGATAGTTACAATCGGGCTTCGACAAGCTCAGCCCGAACGGTATTCAGCATTTTTGGCGCAAACAAGCTTGTGCAATGCACCAGGATGGGGAAAACTCCCGTCCTTTGCTTTCGCACCCCCATGGGAGAGCGTCGATGAGCTACCTCCAGGACACCCGCCCGGTCACCCTCTTCGAACTGGGCAAGATGCGCGCCGAAGGGCGCAAGATCGCCGTGCTCACCGGTTACGACGCCAGCTTCGCGGCGCTGGAAGAACGCACCGGCATTGACGTCATCCTGATCGGCGATTCCCTCGGCAACGTGCTGCAGGGGCAGAAATCCACGCTGCCGGTCACCATGGAGCACATGGTCTACCACACCGAGTCGGTGGTGCGCGGCTGTAGCCGCCCCTTCATCGTCGCCGACCTGCCCTTCGGCAGCTATCACGAGAGCCCCGCCCAGGCCATGCGCAACGCCGCCCGCCTGATGGCCGCCGGCGCGCAGATGGTCAAGCTGGAAGGCGGCGCCTTCATGGCCGAGACCGTGCATTTCCTCGTCGAGCGCGGCGTGCCCGTGTGCGCCCACATCGGCCTCACACCCCAGTCGGTGCACCAGCTCGGCGGCTACCGCGTGCAGGGCCGCAGCGAGGAAGGCGCGGCGCGCCTGAAGGCCGACGCCCTGGCCCTGGAACAGGCCGGCGCGGCACTGATGGTGATGGAAATGGTGCCGGCCACGGTAGCCAAGGAGGTCACCGCCGCGCTCTCCACCATGGCCACCATAGGCATCGGCGCGGGCCCCGACTGCGACGGCCAGGTGCTGGTGCTGCACGACCTGCTGGGCGTCTATCCCGGCAAGACGGCGCGCTTCGTGAAGAACTTCATGGAAGGCGCGGCCAGCATCGAGGAAGCCGTGGCGCGTTACGTGGCCGCGGTCAAGGACGGCAGCTTCCCGGCGCCGGAACACTGCTACTGAGCCCCCCCATCCCGTCCATCATGCAGATCCATCCCACCATCGCCGGCCTGCGCGCCGCCCTGGCCGGCGCGGGCCGCGTCGTCTTCGTCCCGACCATGGGCAACCTGCACGCCGGCCACATCGGACTGATGCAGCAGGCGCGCGCCCACGGCGACTGCGTGGTCGCCAGCATCTTCGTCAACCGCCTGCAGTTCGGCGCCGGCGAGGATTTCGACAAATACCCGCGTACCTTCCGGGACGACTGCGCCAGGCTGGAAGCGGCCGGCGTGGACCACCTGTTCGCACCCGACGAGAAGGAGATGTACCCCACGCCCCAGACCTACCACGTGGAGCCCGCCCCGGCCCACGTGGACATGCTGGACGGCACGGCCCGCCCGGGCCACTTCCGCGGCGTGGCGACGGTGGTGCTGAAACTCTTCAACATCGTTCAGCCGGCCGCCGCCCTGTTCGGCAAGAAGGACTACCAGCAGCTCATGGTGATCCGCAACATGGTGCGGGAATTCGCCCTGCCCATCACCATCGTGCCGGGCGAGACCGCCCGCGCCGAGGACGGCCTGGCCCTGTCCTCGCGCAACGGCTACCTGTCGGCGGAAGAACGTGCCGAAGCGCCGCGCCTGTACCGGCAGATCGCCCGCATCCGCGACGCAGTGCGGGCCGGCGAGCGCGACTGGCTGAAGCTGGAAGCCTTCGCCACGGCCGAACTCGCCGCCCACGGCTGGCAGCCGGACTACGTCAGCATCCGCCGCCGCGCCGACCTGCAGCCGCCCGGCCACGAGGATGCGCCCCTGGTGGTGTTGGGCGCCGCGCGCCTGGGCAGGACGCGGCTGATCGACAACCTGGAAATCTGAGGGTCCGCATCGGTCGAACCACCTGCGGAGCAGGGATGTCTCAATCTCATGCGGTAACCTGTTGCGCAGGCCGCGGACATTGGGGTTTCCAGCGCTTGCGTCCGCGCCCGCCTCGTCCTATTGCAAGAATGAAAACCACACAGCGGGCGAACGGCACCGACGACAAGAGGAGGAAGGAACGATGAGCACGATGACGGTTCGGCAGGTTCTGGACATCAAGGGCCACAAGGTCCATTGCGTGGCCCCGGGGGTCACCGTGTTCGAGGCGCTGGCACTGATGGCCGAATACAACATCGGCGCCGTGCTGGTGACCGACGGGGAACGGCTGGTGGGCATCTTCACCGAGCGCGACTACGCCCGCAAGGTGGTGCTGAAAGGGCTGCGCTCGGCCGAGGTGAGTGTGGGCGACCTGATGACCCCCGCGCCGGCGACGGTCGGCCCCGAGCAGACCGTGGACGAGGTCATGAACATCATGACCGACAAGCGCTTCCGCCACCTGCCGGTGATGGAGAACGGCCGGCTCGCCGGCATCATCACCATCGGCGACGTGGTGAAGTCCATCATCGACCTGCAGCGCCGCACGATCTCCCACCTGTCGAACTACATCGCGGGCGACATTGCCACCTGAGCTTGCAGGCACTCATGCGCTGACGCCAGCCCCGCGGGGGCTGGCGTTTTCATTGGCCTTCGACCCGCTCGGGCATTGCCGGTCACGCCGGCGTTGCGAGCTTGAGACCGACGATGCCCGTGACGATCAACCCGAGACTCAGCAGCCGTAGAAGATTCGCCGCTTCCCCCAGCAGGGCGATGCCGAGCACGGCCGTACCGACCGTTCCCACGCCCACCCAGATGGCGTAGGCGGTGCCCACCGGAAGGGATTTCATGGCGACGCCGAGCAGGCCGAGGCTGACGATCATCGCAAATACCGTTCCGGCCGTCGGCCAGGGACGGGTAAAACCCTCGGTATATTTGAGCCCGACTGCCCAGCCGATCTCGAACAGACCCGCAACGATGAGAATGACCCAGTTCATGATGAACACCTCTCGAACAGACGGGGCCGTCCCCGATTGAAACGGAGAGGTGAGGTCGTCCTCACTTCCTGAGAGAGAGCCCGCCGCCGGATGGGTGTCCCCGGCCGGCGGGCAGGTCCGCTGACGGAATCTTACTGCTGGATCGCTTCCACCGCGATGGACAGCGTCACCTCGTCGCTCACGTTGGGCGCGAATTTGCCCGCGTTGAACTCGGAACGCTTGATCTGCGCCACGGCGTTGGCGCCCAGCGCCGGCTTGCGCGCCATCGGGTGCGGCATCGAATGGAAGGAGGTCAGCGTCAGCGTGACCGGGCGGGTGACGCCCTTGATAGTCAGCTCGCCGTCGATGGCCACCGGCTTGTCGCCGTCGAAGCGCACCGCGGTGGACTTGTAGGTGATGGTCGGATGGTTGGCGGTATCGAGGAAATCCTCGCCCTGGATATGCTCGTCGAACAGCGCGTAGCCCGTATCCACCGAGGTGGTGTCTATGGTGATGTCCACCGCACCGGTGCGCGCTTCACGGTCCCACACGATGGTGCCCTTGGTGGTGTTGAAGCGATGGATCTGGTTCGAGAAGCCGAAATGGCTGTACTCGAAGCGCGGGAAGGTATGCGTGTTGTCGATGACGTAGGTCTCGGGCGCAGCCAGGGCCGGCGCGGCGAGGGCGGCAGCGAGGGTGGCGGCGGAAGCGAACAGGGCGAATCGTTTGTTCATGCGATGAATCTCCTCGGGTTGGGGGAAAGTAGCTGTCAGCGCGCGGCGGCGGCGACCACGTTGAAACGGACCTTGACCTCGTCGGCGACCACGCCGACGTCGGACCACATGCCTTCGCCGATAGCGAAATCGAGGCGCTTGAGGGTGAACTCTCCCTCGAACACGCCGTTGCCGCCATCCTCGCGGAAGGTGAAGGGTGCGGTGGCCGGCCGGGTGCGGCCCTTGATGGTGAGCTGGCCGGTGACCTCGAAGCGGTTGCCGCCCAGGGCCTTCACCGCGGTGGACTCGAAGGTGGCGCGCGGATGTTCCTTGACGTTGAACCACGCCTTGCCGACCACCTCGTCGTTGGCGTCCTTGGAGCCCGCATCGATGCTCGCCAGTTCGATCTCCAGGCGGGCGCGGCCCTGCTCCGGACTGGCGGGGTCGAACTGCAGGCTGGCGTCGAACTTGCCGAAGCTGCCGCCCACCTCCACGCCCATCTGTTTGGACACGAAGCTCACGGCGCTGCGTTCGGCCAGCACCTGCCCGTAGTTCGCGGCCACGGCGCTGCCCGCAAAGGTGGCGAGGGACAGGGAAGCGAGCAGGACGGACAGGCTGCGGGTCATCGGTTTCTCCATTCGATCAGTTCCTGGGGGTGCCGGCGGGCAGCATGCGCACCAGCACGTCGTCGCGATTGACGAGGTGATGTTTGAGCGCCGCCACGGCGTGTACCAGCACGACGAGCAACAGCAGATAGTTGAGCGAGACGTGCGCGCCCTGCAGCAGGTCGCCGAGGAACTCGTTCTTGCCGAGCAGATCGGGTATCGGCAGCACGCCGAACCACACGGTCTGGAAGCCCTTGGCCGAACTCATCAGCCAACCCGACAGGGGGATGGCGAGCATCAGCAGGTAGAGCAGCCCATGGGCGGCGGTGGCGCCCAGGCGTTCCAGGGCCGACATGCCGTCCGGCAGCGGCGGCGGCCGGTGGCCCGCCCGCCAGGCCAGGCGGACCAGCACCAGCACGAAGGCGGTCACGCCCGCCCACTTGTGCCACGAATAGATCTGCAGCTTGCGCGGCGACAGGGGCAGTTCGGTCATGTACACCCCGACGGCGAACAGGCCGAACAGCAGCACGGCCATCAGCCAGTGCAGCGCGATCGCGGTGGCGGTGTAGCGGGTGTCCTTCGTCATACGGGTTCTCGTGGAATCCTGGGTGGCGTTCAGGTTCCACTGTAGTTCGAACCACCGGGATTAAGTAGAGGGCAGTTCGCAATTTACTGTTGCTCGTGGAGCAACAATATCAAGCCCACACTCCATGACGGCCCGGGACTTCGCGGCCACACCGGGCACCTTTGCCGGCGGTGCCGGTCTCATTGCTTGCCGGACGCCCGGACTCTCGGCGGGCATCCGCCCCGGCAGGGGATGGTGTCCAGGTACAGGCGGTGTCCGGCCCACGACAACGATGTGATCCCCCCGACGAGGAGATATGCCATGACCCTCCAGGACCTTCCCAAGATGATGGTCTCCTACACCGACGGCTGGCCGGAACTGATCCGCATCCATCCCTCGGTGCAGAAGATGTTCCTGCAGTACGTGATGCCGATGTCGCTGATTCCGCCGGCGATGTTCGTCTACGCCATGGTGGTGACGCCCGGAGAGATCTTCCCCGCGCTGGTGCCGCAGATGACGCCGGGCGAGATGCTGGCGGTGGTGGTCGCCTTCTATCTCGCGCAACTGGCGATGGTGCCGCTGATGGGTTCCATCATCCAGCAGATGGGCGACGTGGTGGACCTGCGGCCCGATTACCACGACGCCTTCATGCTGGCGGCCGTTGCGCCGACTCCGCTGTGGCTCTCCGCGCTGGCGCTGTTCATCCCCTCGGCCTGGGTGGCGGGCATCGTCGTGGCCGCGGCCTGGGTGGCCTCGGCGGCGTTGATCTACCACGGCGTGAAGCCGCTGTTCGGCATCGACGACGAGAACAAGTCCCGCCTGATGGGCAGCTTCGTGCTCGGCGCCGGCATCATCGCCTGGGCGGCGCTGATGGTGGTGCTCGTGCTGATGCTGAGCATGGTGGTCGGCCTGCGCTGAACCCCTCCTCCGCCCGCGCCGCAGGCGGGGGGTCATTGCCGTTTACGCGGCGAGCGCCTTCTCGACGATCTCGGTGACGTCCGGCGACAGGCCGTCGGCGGCCAGCACCCGTTCGAGCTGCGGGCGGATGGCCGCCTGCAGCGCCGGCGTGAAGCGGCGCCAGTTCTCCAGCGCGCGCGCCATGCGCGCCGCCACCTGCGGGTTGGCCGCGTCCAGCGCGATCACCTGCTCGGCCCAGAACTCGTAGCCGCTGCCATCGGCGAGGTGAAATTCGCCCGGATTGGCGCGGAAGAAGCTGCCCAGCAGCGCATACACCTTGTTCGGGTTGGACGGGCTGAAGGCCGGATCGGCGAGCAGTTCCCGCACCTGCGCGAGCACCGGCGCAGCGGCAGCATCCCGCCGCCAGGCGCCGGCCTGCAGCGCGAACCACTTGTCCAGCACCAGCGTGTCGTTCTGGTAGCGCCGGTAGAAGGCTGCCAGCGCCGCCTCTGCGGCCGGCACGGCACCGTGCATCAACGCGGCCAGCGCCCCGAAGCGGTCGGTCATGTTGGTGGCGGAGTCGAAACGCGCCGCGGCCAGAGCCACGCCGGCATCGACCCGGGCCGCGCACAGATAGCGCAGGGCCAGGTTGACCAGCGCACGGCCGCCCGCATCGGCGGGGTGGTAGCGATACTCGCCCGGCTCCACCAGGCTTTCGGCCAGCGCCAGCCAGTCGGCGGCGAGCACGCGTCCCAGTTCGGCGCCCACGTGGAGTTGCGCGGCACGCAGTGCGGCGGGGTCGGCCGGTTCCATGCGTTCGAGCAGATAGGCCTCGCCGGGCAGTGCCAGGGCCTGGGCGCGGAAGGCCGGATCGAGCAGTTCATTGCGCAGCAGCTTGCCAAAGGCGTCGATGAAGGGCGCGGGCACCTTCAGTGCGCGGCCGGCCGCGGCATCTGCGGCGAGTTGCAGCAGCACACGCTCCGCGTAGCGCTGGGCGGCATCCCAGCGGTTGCAGGCGTCGCTGTCATGGGCCATGCGGAAGGCGAGCCGCCCGTCGTCCTCGTCCAGTTCCAGGATCACCGGCGCGGAGAAGCCCCGCAGCAGGGAAGGCGCCGGCTCGGCGGCAAGATTCGTGAAGCGCCATTGCCGCGTTTCGGTGGCGAGTTCCAGCACCCGCGTGGTGGCGCCGGGCTGATGCTCGCCTTCCAGTTGCAGCGGCAGGTCGGCGCCGTCCGGGCCGATCAGGCCCACCGCCACCGGGATCACCAGGGGCAGCTTGTCGGGCTGGCCCGGCGTGGGCTGCGTGGATTGGGAAAGCGTCAGGGTGTAGCTGCCGTCCGCCCCGTTCCACTCGCCCTGCGCCCGCAGGCGCGGCGTGCCGGCCTGGCCGTACCAGCGCATGAACTGGTCCAGGTCGCGGCCGTTGGCTTCGGCCATGGCGTTCACGAAGTCGTCGCAGGTCACCGCCTGGCCGTCGTGGTAGCTGAAGTAGAGGTCCATGCCGTTGCGGAAGCCCTCCGGCCCCAGCAGGGTGTGCAGCATGCGGATGACCTCGGCCCCCTTCTCGTACACCGTGGCGGTGTAGAAATTGTTGATCTCCTGGTAGCTCTCCGGGCGGATCGGGTGGGCCATGGGACCGGCGTCCTCCGGGAACTGGGCGCTGCGCAGCACGCGCACGTCGTCGATGCGCTTGACCGCGCGCGCCGACGAGCCGCCTTCCGCACCCGCGGCACACGCCAGCATGTCGGCGGAGAACTGCTGGTCGCGGAACACCGTCAGCCCTTCCTTGAGGGTGAGCTGGAACCAGTCGCGGCAGGTCACCCGGTTGCCGGTCCAGTTGTGGAAGTACTCGTGGGCGACGACGCTCTCGATGTGCTCGTAATCCACGTCGGTGGCGGTGTCGGGCTTGGCCAGCACGTACTTGGCGTTGAAGATGTTGAGGCCCTTGTTCTCCATCGCGCCCATGTTGAAGTCGCTCACCGCGACGATCATGAAGCGGTCCAGGTCGAGCTCCAGGCCGAAGGTCTCCTCGTCCCAGCGCATGGCATGCACCAGGGATTCCATGGCGTGCCCGGCGCGGTCCAGGTTGCCCTTTTCCACCCACACCTGCAGCAGCACCTCGCGCCCGGAGGCGGTCAGTTCGCGCCGCTCCAGGGCCACCAGGTCGGCGGCCACCAGGGCGAAGAGGTAACACGGCTTGGGGAAGGGGTCTTCCCAGCGCGCATAGTGGCGGCCGTCGGGCAGCTCGCCCTCCTCCACCAGGTTGCCGTTGGAGAGCAGTACCGGGCAGGCGGCCTTGTCGCCCTCCAGCGTGACGGTGAAGCGCGCCATCACGTCCGGGCGGTCCGGGAACCAGGTGATGCGGCGGAAGCCTTCGGCCTCGCACTGGGTGAAGTAGCCGCCGCGGGACAGGTACAGGCCGGACAGGGCGGTGTTGGCCTGGGGGTTGATGCGGGTGACGATCTCCAGCGCCACCTCGTCCCGGTCTGCCACGTCGATCTCGATGCGGCTCTCCGTGCGGCGCACCGTGCCCGGCGCAGGATCGAGGCCGTCCACGGTGAGGGCGAGGGTTTCCAGTTCCTCGCCGTCCAGCACGATGGGGCCGGGCGCGGCATCCGGGTTGCGCACGCAGGCGAGCCGGCTGGTGACCACGGTGGCCTGCGGAGCGAGGGCGAAATGCAGGTCGATGCGGGCGACCGTCCACGCCAGCGGGGCGTAGTCGGCGCGGTGGATGGTTGGGGCGTGTTCGGTTCTCATTGTGCAGATCTTCTGTTGTTGCCGCCCCCGCGGTTGCCGGGGCCGTGGTTCAGGGTCTTGATCAGTGCCTTTTCCGCTTCCACCAGAAGCAGCATCAGCACGCCGAAGGCAAGGATACGCGACCAGGCGGCCACATCCAGCCCCACGGTGCCGAACAGGGTCTGCAGGGCCGGCAGGTAGGTGAACGATGCCTGGCACGCGAGCATCAGCGCAATGGCGATCAGCACGTAGCGGTTGCCGAGGAAACCGTCGCGATTGAGGATGGAATCGGTGAAGCTGCGCACGTTGAAGAGGTAGAAGGCCTCGCCCACCATCACCGCGTTGACCGCCGCGGTGCGGGCGAACTCCAGGCTGGCGCCGCGCCCCACCTCCCAGACGAAGGCGCCCAGCCCGCCACCCACCAGCAGCACGCCGACGAAGACCACGCGCCAGACCACGAAGCGCGTCAGCAGCGGTTCGGCCGGGTCCCGCGGCGGGCGTTTCATGATGTCCCGCTCCGGCGCTTCGAAGGCCAGCGCCAGCGCGAGCGTGACCGCGGTGACCATGTTCACCCACAGGATCTGCGCCGGCGTCATGGGCAGGGTCATGCCCAACAGGATGGCGGCCACCAGGATGCCCGCCTGGCCGATGTTGGTGGGCAGGATGAAGGCGATGGCCTTGCGCAGGTTGTCGTAGACCGTGCGCCCCTCCTCCACCGCCGCCGCCACCGAGGCGAAATTGTCGTCGGCAAGCACCATCTCGGCGGCTTCCTTGGCCGCCTCGGTGCCGTTGCAGCCCATGGCCACGCCCACGTCCGCGCGCTTCAACGCAGGGGCGTCGTTCACCCCGTCGCCGGTCATGGCCACCACTTCGCCGCGGGCCTGCAGCGCCCGCACCAGGCGCAGCTTGTGCTCGGGGCTGGCGCGGGCAAAGATTTCGGTATCGCCGACGATGCGCCGCAGGTCGGCATCGCTCATGGCCTCGATCTGGGTGCCGGTGATCGCATCCAGCTCGGCCGCGAGGCCCAGTTGTTCGCCGATGGCGTGCGCCGTGGCCACGTGGTCGCCGGTGATCATCTTGACCTGGATGCCGGCCTCCAGGCAGCGCGCCACCGCGCGGACGGCCTCTTCCCGCGGCGGATCGGACAGCCCCAGCACGCCCAGCAGCGTGAAGCCGCCGCGCTCCACGTCGGCGAAGGTCAACGTCTTCAGCGCGTCCTCGCCCTCGCGCACGGCCAGCGCCAGCAGGCGCATGCCGGAAGCGGCGGCGGCGTGCATGCGGGGCTGCCACCAGGAAAGATCGAGGGGCTGGTCGCCTTTTTCACCGCGTACCGCCGAACACAGCTCCAGCACCCGCTCCGGCGCCCCCTTCAGGTACACCACGCCGCGGCCCGCATGGTCGTGGTTGAGGGTGGCCATGAAGCGGTGTTCCGATTCGAAGGGGATCACATCCGTGCGCGGCCGCGCCTCGCGCTCGAAGGACTCTTCCAGCCCGGCCTTGCGCGCCAGCGTGATCAGCGCACCTTCGGTGGGGTCGCCCGCCACCTTCCACGCGCCGCCTTCGCGCTGCAGCGCGGCGTCGTTGCACAGCAGCGCGCAGCGGGCGACGTCCACCAGCAGCGGATGGGCGTCCACCGCCACCTCCCCCTGCTCCAGCGCAAAGCCGCCGTGGGGCGCGTAGCCCACGCCGCCCACCTCGTACACCCGGCCGGCGGCGATCACCCGCCGCGCCGTCATCTCGTTGCGGGTCAGGGTGCCCGTCTTGTCCGAGCAGATCACCGTCACCGAACCCAGGGTCTCCACCGCCGGCAGGCGGCGGACGATGGCGCGGCGCCCGGCCATGCGCTGCACGCCGATGGCCAGCGTGATGGTCATGATCGCCGGCAGGCCCTCGGGAATGGCGGCCACCGCCAGGCCCACCGCGGCAAGGAACATCTCCCCCGCCGAATAGCCGCGCACCAGCGTGCCGAAGGCGAAGGCGGCGGCCGCCACGGCCAGGATCACCCAGGTCAGCCAGCGCCCGAACTGCGCCATGTTGCGCAGCAGTGGGGTGGTGATTTCCTGCACCTCGCTCAGCATGGCGCTGATGCGGCCGATCTCCGTGTGCGCCCCGGTGGCGACCACCACGCCCGTGCCCTGGCCGAAGGTGACCAGCGTGCCGGAATAGGCCATGCAGTCCCGGTCGCCCAGTACCGCGTCGGCCGCCACCGGCGCGACGCCCTTGTCCACCGCCACCGACTCGCCGGTGAGCGCGGCCTCCTCGATGCGCAGGCTGCGCACCTCCACCAGGCGCAGATCGGCCGGCACCCGGTCGCCGGAAGCGAGGTAGACGATGTCGCCCGGCACCAGCTCCTCCGCGTCGATCTCGCAGCGCCGGCCGTCGCGCAGCACCTGGGCGCGCAGCGAAAGCATGTTGCGGATCGCGTCCAGCGCGCGCTCGGCCTTGCCTTCCTGGATGAAACCGATGACGGCGTTGATCACCACCACGCCGAAGATCACCCCGCTGTCCACCAGATGCCCCAGTAGCGCCGTGACCACGCCGGCGACGAGCAGCACGTAGATCAGCACGTTGTGGAACTGCAGCAGGAAGCGCAGCAGCGGGCCGCGCCGCGGGGGCTGCGGCAGCGTGTTGCGCCCGTGGCGCTGCAGGCGTTCGGCGGCCTCCGCGGCATCCAGCCCGAGGTGGCGGACGACGCCCTGGGCGCGCAGGACGCTGTCGGCGGATTCGGCGTGATGGCTGACGGCGGGCGGAGGCGCCGCGGCGGGAGCGTTCATGGTCGGAAGCGACGAAACCGGCATGGGCCCATGATACCGCCGCCCCATGGCAAGGCGCCGCCCGGCTCCCTTATCTGGGCGCGCCCGCGTTGCCCGGCAGCAGCACGATGCAGGTGCCGGCCAGGCGGTCGTGCAGGAACTGGCGGTCCCGGTCGATGAGCGCCCACAGCAGGCCGGCGCCGAACAGCAGCACCGAGGGCCAGGCGAGCGCGTAGCGCAGCAGGCACCGGGGCAGGCTGGGCAACTGCCCGCTCGCCGCATCGACGATGGCGAGCCGCCATGTCTGCATGGCCAGCGTCTGCCCGCCACGCCGCCAGTACCAGATGAAGTAGGCGCCCAGGGCAACGAAGATGTGCAGCCACGCCAGGCCGCCCGGCGGCGCAAAACCGAAGGCCTGCCCGACGATCAGCCACGGCACCATGAACACCAGGGCGAGCACGCCGAGCAGCAGCAGGGATTCGTAGAGCATTGCGGCCAGGCGGCGGCGCAGCCCGGCGGGCTCCACGACGAGACGGGGCACGGCGGGGGACGCGGCAGCGGACGGCGTCCCGGCAGGGGCGTCGGGGCGCGCGGAACTGGATGTCATCGGATGATCCTTGGGACGGCGGAGCGGCAGGGAGCGGCGCTCGCCCGCTTCAACTGGATGTCATGGTGCGGCAGGGCGCAGCCTTGACCAAAATCCGCCTGCGCGGTAACGTCGCCCGTTTTCGAACGTGATACTGAGCGAGCAAGCGAGATGGTGCTGACGGGCGCGGAAATTGTAATCAGGTGTCTGCAGGAAGAAAAGGTCGAACACGTCTTCGGCTATCCCGGCGGCGCGGTACTGTTCATCTACGACGCCCTCTTCCAGCAGGAGCAGGTCCGCCACGTGCTGGTACGCCACGAACAGGCCGCCGTGCACGCCGCCGACGGCTACGCCCGCAGCACGCAGAAAGTGGGCGTGGCGCTGGTGACCTCGGGCCCGGGCGCCACCAACGCCGTCACCGGCATCGCCACCGCGTTCTGCGACTCCATTCCGCTGGTCATCATCTCCGGCCAGGTGCCCACCGCGGCCATCGGCCAGGACGCCTTCCAGGAAGTGGACACCGTGGGCATCACCCGCCCCTGCGTGAAGCACAACTTCCTGGTCAAGGACGTGCGCGACATCGCCGCCACCATCAAGAAGGCTTTCTACCTCGCCCGCACCGGCCGCCCCGGCCCGGTGCTGGTGGACATCCCCAAGGATGTCAGCATGCACAAGTGCGAGTTCGAGTATCCGCAGGAAATCTCGATGCGCTCGTACAACCCGGTGGTCAAGGGCCACCAGGGCCAGATCCGCAAGGCGGTGCAACTGCTGCTGGAAGCTAGGCGCCCGATGATCTACACCGGCGGCGGCGTCATCCTGTCCGACGCGGCCGAGCAGCTCACCAAGCTCACCCGCCTGCTGGGCTTCCCCATCACCAACACCCTGATGGGCCTGGGCGGCTACCCGGCCAGCGACCGCCAGTACCTGGGCATGCCCGGCATGCACGGCACTTACGAAGCCAACATGGCCATGCACTACAGCGACGTGCTGCTGGCCGTGGGCGCCCGCTTCGACGACCGCGTGATCGGCAGCCCGGCGCACTTCGCCGAGGAGCCGCGCAAGATCATCCACGTGGACATCGACCCCTCGTCAATCTCCAAGCGCGTCAAGGTGGACGTGCCCATCGTCGGCGACGTGCGCGAAGTGCTCGACGAGATGATCCGCCAGCTCGAAGCCGGCAAGGCGCGCCCCAACGCGGAGGCGCTGGCCGCGTGGTGGAAGCAGGTCGAGGAATGGCGCAGCCGCAACTGTATGGTCTACAAGAACTCCGACGAGATCATCAAACCCCAGTTCGTGGTGCAGAAGCTGTGGGAAGTGACCGGCGGCGACGCCATCGTCACCTCCGACGTGGGCCAGCACCAGATGTGGGCCTCCCAGTACTACCGCTTCGACAAGCCGCGCCGCTGGCTCAACTCCGGCGGCCTGGGCACGATGGGCGTGGGCATGCCCTACGCCATGGGCGCCCAGCTCGCCAACCCCGGCGCCACCGTGGCCTGCGTGACCGGCGAGGCGTCCATCCAGATGAACATCCAGGAACTGTCCACCTGCAAGCAGTTCCGCCTGCCCATCAAGATCTGCAACCTCAACAACCGCTACCTGGGCATGGTGCGCCAGTGGCAGGAGCTGTTCCACGGCGGGCGCTACTCCGAGTCCTACATGGATTCCCTGCCCGACTTCGCCAAGCTGGCCGAAGCCTACGGCCACGTGGGCATCCGCGTGGACAAGCCCGCCGACGTGGAGCCGGCGCTGCGGGAAGCCTTCACCAAGCACAAGAATGAATTGGTCTTTCTGGACTTCCAGGTGGACCCGACCGAAAACGTCTATCCGATGGTTCAGGGGGGCAAGGGTCTGACCGAGATGATCCTCTCCGCCGAAGACCTGTAACCGCACCCTTCAGAACCCAGGAAAGAGCACACCATGCGTCACGTCATTTCCCTGCTGATCGAGAACGAGTCCGGCGCCCTGTCGCGCGTATCCGGCCTCTTTTCCGCGCGCGGCTACAACATCGAATCCCTCACCGTGGCGCCCACCGAGGACGCCTCCATGTCGCGCATGACCATCGTCACCACCGGCTCGGACGACATCATCGAGCAGATCACCAAGCAGTTGAACAAGCTGGTGGAAGTGGTCAAGGTGGTGGACATCTCGGAAGCCGCCCACATCGAGCGCGAACTCATGCTGATCAAGCTGCGCGCCACCGGCAAGGACCGGGAAGAGGTCAAGCGCACCGCCGACATCTTCCGCGCCCGCATCATCGACGTCACCGAGGCCTCCTACGTCGTCGAGCTGACCGGCAACCAGGCCAAGCTCGACGCCTTCATCGGCGCCATCGACAACACGCTGATCCTCGAGACCGTGCGTTCGGGCATCTGCGGCGTCGGCCGCGGCGACCGCATCCTCAAGCTCTGAACCGCCAACAGCCTTTTACGCCGCGCGGCGGGCCGCTATCATTGCCGCCGCCGGTTCGCTCCGTCACCGAAAACTGAAAGGAAAACCATGAAAGTCTATTACGACAAGGACGCCGACCTCTCCCTGATCAAGGGCAAGAAGGTCACCATCGTCGGCTACGGCTCCCAGGGCCACGCCCATGCGCAGAACCTCAAGGATTCCGGCGTGAAGGTCACCGTCGGCCTGCGCAAGGACGGCGCTTCGTGGAAGAAGGCCGAAGCGGCCGGGCTGAAGGTCGAGGAGATCGCCAAGGCGGTCAAGGGCGCCGACGTCGTGATGATCCTGCTGCCGGACGAGAACATCCCGCAGGTGTACAAGGAAGAAGTCGAGCCCAACATCAAGAAGGGCGCCGCGCTGGCCTTCGCCCACGGCTTCAACGTGCATTACAACCAGGTGGTGCCCCGCGCCGACCTGGACGTGATCATGATCGCCCCCAAGGGCCCCGGCCACACCGTGCGCTCCGAATACCTCAAGGGCGGCGGCGTGCCCTCGCTGATCGCCATCCATCAGGACAAGTCCGGCAAGGCGCGCGACGTCGCGCTCTCCTACGCCGCGGCCAACGGCGGCACCAAGGGCGGCGTCATCGAGACCAACTTCCGTGAAGAGACCGAGACCGACCTGTTCGGCGAACAGGCCGTGCTGTGCGGCGGCGCCGTGGAGCTGGTCAAGGCGGGCTTCGAGACCCTGGTGGAAGCCGGCTACGCCCCCGAGATGGCCTACTTCGAGTGTCTGCACGAACTCAAGCTGATCGTGGACCTGATGTACGAAGGCGGCATCGCCAACATGAACTACTCCATCTCCAACAACGCGGAGTACGGCGAGTACGTGACCGGCCCGGAAGTCATCAACGATTCTTCCCGCGCCGCCATGAAGAACGCGCTGAAGCGCATCCAGACCGGCGAGTACGCCAAGCAGTTCATCCTGGAAGGCCGCACCGGCTATCCCAGCATGACCGCCCGCCGCCGCCTCACCGCCGCCCACCCCATCGAGCAGGTCGGCACGCAACTGCGCGGCATGATGCCGTGGATCAGCAAGAACAAGCTGGTGGACCAGTCCAAGAACTGATTCTTCTACCTGCGTACCAAGGCCGCGCACGGGCATCCGCCCTGCGCGGCTTTTTTTCGCCCGGCAAACCCGGACTCCACGGACAGCGGGGCATCATGGACATGGCTGCGGTCCTGATCAAGAGATAGAATTAGTAATCGTTATCATCTAGATCGACCGCAGCAACCATGGCCAACACAGATGCCCCGCACCAACACATCATCCGCGGCCTGTACACCGACCACCACGGCTGGCTACGGGCCCGGTTGGGCGGGAAACTGGGCAACGCCGAGCAGGCTGCCGATCTGACCCAGGACGTATTCGTGCGCCTGATGGCCCAATCCCTTCACTCGCTACAGGCCATCCGCGAGCCGCGTGCCTTCCTCAACCGCATCGCTAACTGCGTCGTCATCGACCACTGGCGACGCATCGACATCGAGCGCGCCTGGGCCGAGGCCCTCATCAGCGCGCCGCCGGATATCGCCCCCTCGGCCGAGCACTGCGCCATTGTGCTCGAAACCCTGTACGACATCTGCGCCATGATCGACGCCCTACCGGACAAGCCGCGCACCACTTTCATCCTCGCCCGCATCGAAGGACTGGGCTACGCCGAAATCGCCCAGCGTCTCAAGGTCAGTGAACGCATGGTCACCAAATACATGAGCCAGGCCATGCTCCACTGCATCGCCGTGGAACAACCTGCCGGCACGCGGGACGCATGAACACGCCCGATCCGGGTACAGCTAAGCCCGACTACGCCAGCCTGCAACAGGCCGCAGAATGGTTCGCTGTGCTTTCCTCCGGCACGGCCACTGAGCGGCAGCGCCAGCACTGGCAAAGCTGGCTCGACGCCCGGGTCGAGCACCGCAGCGCTTGGGCCAGGGTGGAAAGCATCAACCAGCGCCTTGACACCCTGGGCACGGCGATGGGCCAGCACACCGCCGCCAGCGCGCTCCAGACCGCCACCAAGACGGTCAGGATGCGGCGTCGCACCCTTGGCACACTGGGGGCGATCCTCGCTCTGCTGCTCGGCGGCAAGCTGATCCACGGCCTGCCCCCGGTACGCCACACGCTGGCCGCATGGCGTGCCGACTACCGCACTGGCATCGGCGAGCAATTCAGCGAAACGCTCGCCGACGGCAGCCACCTGTGGCTGGACACCGACAGCGCCGTCGACGTGCACTACGACGCGGAGCTGCGCCGCATCATCCTGCACGGCGGCGCCCTGCTCGTGCGCACAGCGCCGGACACCGCCCGCCGCCCGCTGGTAGTTGACACCCCCCACGGCCGCCTGCTTGCCCTCGGCACCTACTTCTCCGTGCGACACAACGACAGGCACATTCACCTGTCGGTCTTCGAAGGCACGGTGGAAATCCAGCCCGCCGCCACGGGCGCTGCCACCCAGCGTGTTGCCGCCGGGCAGCAGGCCAGCTTCACCCGCCACGCCTCCGGCCCGCTCCAGCCCCTCGTCCCGCCCCGACCGCAATGGCAGGACGGCCTGCTCATCGCCGACGAAATGCCGCTCGCCGAATTCCTCGCCGAACTCAGCCGCTACCGCCGCGGCCACCTCGGCTGCTCCCCCGCAGTCGCCCACCTCAAGGTCGTCGGCGCCTACCCGTTGCACGACACCGACCGCGCGCTGGAACTGCTCGCCACCGCGCTGCCCCTGCGCATCCGCAGAACCCTGCCCTGGTGGGTCACGCTGGAAGCGCGCTGAGCCGCCTCAAAAATACCCCCACGCTCACCCGCTGTCGCGGATTCGCTGCCCCCCGAGGGGGCTGTTTTGCCTTGGGGCGGCCCGACGGCAAAAAATTTTTTTGTTTCTCGGTTCCGAATTTTCGATCTCGCCCGGCAGATGGGAATGATTCTCTTTCCATCCACTGTGCAATAGGAACCGGCATGCCCAATCCGCCCCTTTCCCGCCCCATCCTCATGGCCGCCACAAGACGGCCCGCTCCCCAGTTGGCCCGGCTTGCCCTCCATCTGGCCTGCGCCGCCCTCCTGCCCACGCTGCCAGTTGGCGCGGCCTTCGCCCAGCCGGTTCAGGCCAGCCAGGAAGCGCAGACGCACAGCATCGACATTCCGCCCGGCCGCCTCAGCGCCGTGCTCGGCGCCTACGCCGCACAGGCCGGCGTCCACCTCTCCGCAGACGGCGCGCTCACCCAGGGGCTGCAAAGTGAAGGGCTGAAAGGCCGCTATGGCGTTGCCGAAGGCTTCGCCCGGCTGCTGCAAGGCAACGGCCTGGAAGCCGTCAGCCGTGGCGACGGCGGCTACACCCTGCGCAAGCTGCCGGCGCCGGTGTCGGGAGAGGCGACGCTGACGCCGGTGACGGTGACCGCCACGGGTGTGGCGGATGAGCGCCCGAATGATCTGCCGCCATCCTACGCGGGTGGCCAAGTGGCGCGCGGCGGGCGCCTGGGCATGCTGGGCAACAAGGACGTGATGGACACACCGTTCAGCATGACCAGCTACACGAACCAGACGATAGAGGACCAGCAGGCGCGCACGCTGGTCGACGTGCTGGCCAATGAACCTTCGATCATCACCGGCGGCAAGGGCGGCGCGACCAACGACTTTTCGGCCTATCGCGGGTTCATGAATCAGGCATTGACCGCCAGCAACAGCCTGAACGGATTGCCGGGCATGGCCCCGATGCAGTTCCCCTCCACCGATTACATCGAACGCGTCGAGGTGCTGCGGGGGCCGAGCGCCCTGCTGAAGGGCGCCTCCACGGCGAGGATGGGCGCGCTGGGCGGCACCGTCGATCTGGTCACCAAGAAGGCCGGCGACGAGCCGCTGACGCAGTTGACCACCCGCTACATCTCGGACTCGCAGTTCGGCGCCCACCTCGACCTCGGCCGGCGCCTGGGCGCCGACAAGACGCTCGGCATCCGCTTCAACGGCTCCCTGGACGACGGCGACACGCCGGTGGATACCCAGCGTGCGCAGTTCCGCACGGCGGCGCTCAACCTCGACTACCGCGGCGAGCGCATCCGGCTGTCAGCCGACGTGGCGCACCAGTCGTCGGAAGTCCACGCGCCCAACAGCGTGCTCCGGATCGGCTCCGTGGCCGGTCTTGCCGCGGTTCCGAAGGCGCCGGACAACAGCACGCCCTTGTCGCCATCGTGGGGGAAGGTGCAGCACAAGGGCACGCTGGGCATGGTGCAGGGCGAAGTCGATCTCTCGGAGCGCGTGACGGCCTATGCCGCCATCGGCGCGCAGCGGTACGAGGCCCAGGGCAATGCCGATGCGCTGGATCTGGTCGACAGTGCCGGCGCGATCAGCCTGCGGGCGAAGGCATACCGCGACCGCTACGACGTCCGGTCGATGCAGGGCGGCCTGCGGGCCACGGCGACGACCGGCCTCGTGGCCCACGTACTCAACCTCCAGTTGTCGCGGCTCCAATGGACGCTCGGCACTACCCCCACCTCGTGCCGGGCCTGCGCCGGTGTCGGCACCCGCGTCCCCGTGGGCTCCATTTATGACCCGGTTTTCCCCGCAGCGCCAATGGTGGTCGATCCCGGGGAATTCGAGGACACGAGCCGGGTCACGGCGTCGAGCATCGCCATCGCCGACACGATGTCCTTGCTGGATGACCGCATCCAGTTCACCGCCGGGGTGCGCCGCCAGCGGGTGAAATCGGCGGGCCTCGGCCAGAGAACCTTGACGGCGACCGTCGACACCTCAGCGTGGTCGCCGTCGTTCGCGCTGGTCGTCAAGCCGTGGGAGCGCGTCTCTCTCTACGGCAGCTATATCGAGAATCTGGAGCCGGGCTCGGCCGTCGGCAACGGCTATACCAATACCGGTGAAGTGTTTCCGCCCTACAAGAGCAAGCAGTACGAGACGGGCGTCAAGGTCGATTGGGGCCGGGTGATGACGACCCTGGCGGTGTTCCAGATCGCCCAGCCGAGCACCATGGCCGTCCCCGGCACCGCCGGAGGGCTGCCGACGATGACGCTCGATGGCGAGCAGAGGAACCGCGGCGTAGAACTGAATGCCTACGGCGAACTGACCCGGGGCGTGCGGCTGCTGAGCGCCGTCACCTATCTCGACGCCATCCGCACCAAGACCGCCAACGGCACCTTCGACGGCGCGCGGGCCGCCGGTGTCCCAAGGCTGCGGGCGGTGATCGGCGGCGAATGGGACACCCCGTTCGCCGAGGGGCTGACACTGACCGGGCGCCTCACCTACACCAGCGACGTGGTGGTCTCCAACGCCCGGCCGGACCTGACCGTGCCGTCGTGGACGCAGGTCGATCTGGGCGCGCGCTACCTCTGGCAGTCGCCGTTGGCCGCCAAGCCCGTCGCCATCCGCTTCGGCGTCGATAACGTCTTCGACAAGAGCTACTGGAAGGTGCTGCACACGGTCGGCAACCTCTGGAGGAGCAATCCGCGCACCTACCGGCTGTCGGCCACCGTTGATTTCTGATTTCCACTGTTCCGGAGATCGCGTCATGCAAAAACATCTGTCTGCAATCGTCGTTGCCCTGGGCTTTGCCTCCTCGGTTGCCCCTGCCCATCAGGTCTGGCTCGAACAGCCCGCCGAGGGCGGCGCCATGCGCCCCATCGACCGCCCGCCGGGCGGCGTGGAGCCGATCCCGGCGGGCCCGGCAGCGGCGCCCGACAAGTGAGCGTCGTCCTCGCCAAGGCGCGCCAGGCCCTCGCGGCGGGGCCGCTCCTCTCGCGCATCGCCGCCGCGGTGTTCGGCGGCTATGCGCTGGCGGCACTGACCAGCGTGGCCGCCGTGGCGCTGCCCATGAGCCGCACCGAGGCGGTGTTCACCGGCCTGCTGCTGAGCTTCGTGATCTACACGCTGGCGGTGATCTGGGTGTTCGCCGTGCGCTCGGCCACGCGCGCCTGGGCCGGGCTGGTGGTGGTGGCCGTGCCGCTGCTGCTGGCGGCCTGGACGGTGTGGAAAGGTCACGGTGCCGCATGAATGCGTCGAGCCCCACGAAGCAATCCACGCCCCGGAAGGTGCCGGGCCTGCGCCAGACCATGTCCGACCTGCACATCTGGACGGGCCTGCTGGTGGGCTGGATCCTCTACGCCATGTTCCTCACCGGCACGGTGAGCTACTTCAGGGACGAGATCTCGCAGTGGATGCGGCCTGAACTGGCGGCACGAAGCCCGGTGCCCGACGCCGCCGAGGTGGCGCAGCGCGTCGCCGGCACGCTGGCGTCGCTTGCCCCGGCCAGCCCGCAATGGAACATCGGGCTGCCGGATGAGCGCAACAACGTGGTGAGCGTCTCCTGGCAAAACCCGAAGATTCCCGGCCGCCGCGGCCTGGAGACCGCCGTCCTGGACCCGGCCAGCGGCGAAAGGCTGAACGCGCGCGAGACGCGCGGCGGCGACTTCTTCTACGTCTTCCACTTCCAGTTCCACTACATGCCGGTGCCGTGGGGACGCTGGCTGGCCGGTTTCTGCGCCATGTTCATGCTGGTGGCCATCGTCAGCGGCGTGATCGTCCACAAGAAGATCTTCGCCGACTTCTTCACCTTCCGCTGGGGCAAGGGCCAGCGAGCCTGGCTGGACGCACACAACGCCCTCTCGGTGCTCGGGCTGCCGTTCCACCTGATGATCACCTACAGCGGACTGATTACGCTAATGCTGCTCTACATGCCCTGGGGAAGCGATGCCGCCTTCAAGACGCCGGCCGAGCGCCAGGCACTGACCGCCGAGATGAACGTCCGCACGCCGCCGGGCAAGCCGAGCGGCGAGCAGGCCGAACTCGCACCGGTCGCAGACATGGTGCGCGTGGCGCAAGAGCGATGGGGCCGCGACAACGTCGGTCGCGTGGCGATCGGCAATCTGGGGGATGCGGGCGCGCGGGTCATGGTCGTGCGCGGCGACGGCGGCCGCATTTCCGTCAGCCCGCAGTATCTGATGTTCGACGGAAAAAGCGGCGAGCTGCTGCAGGTCAAGGATCGCGTGGGGCCGGCGGCGGAGACGCGCGGCGTGGTGTTTGCGCTGCATCTGGGCCGCTTCGCCGACACGACGGTGCGCTGGCTGTATTTTCTGGTGAGCCTGGCGGGCACCGCGATGGTGGGCACGGGGCTGGTCTTGTGGACGGTCAAGCGCCGGGCCAAGCTCCCCGATCCCGAACATCCCTATTTCAGTTTCCGGCTGGTCGAGCGGCTGAACATCGCGACCATCGCCGGCCTGCCGCTCGCCATGGCCGCCTTCCTGTGGGGCAACCGCCTGCTGCCCGCCAGCCTAACGGGACGCGCGGATTGGGAAATCCATCTGTTCTTCATCGCGTGGGGCCTGACGCTGGCCTTTGCGAGCCTGCGGCCGCCCAGGCGGGCATGGATCGAACTGCTGTGGGCGACCGCCGCCGCGCTGGCGCTGCTGCCCCTGCTGAACATGCTGACGACGGCGCGCGGCCTGCCCGCCAGCCTTGCCGCCGGTGACTGGGTATTCGCGGGTTTCGACCTTGCAATTTGGGCGTTCGCGGCGCTCGCTGCGATCCTGGCGCGCAGAACGGCGCTGCACAAGCCAAGGGCCGTCCGGCAGCGCGCGCGGCCGATGGCGGGGGAACCGGCATGATCCATGCCGCCGTCCTCCTGCTGTCGCTGGCGGGATTCGCCTGCCTGTCTCTGTCGATGGCGCGTCATCAGCAGGAAGTGTTTGGTGGCCGGGCCTTGTCTCCGTCACGAAGCCGCCTGCTGTGGGCGATGGGTTTCCTGCTCATCGCGTCGGCGTTGGCGGTGGCGATCATCTTCCTGGGGGCGGGCTTCGGCAGCGTCGCGTGGTTCGGCCATATCAGCCTGGCAGCGGCGATGGTTTTCATGGCGCTTCTGTGGCAGCGGCGGCGAACATCGGGCTGACTATAGTTCCACTTTGCCAGATTGTTCTTATCTGCCGGGCCGCGCTTCGAGCAGGTTCCAGAGCAATTGATCCCCCGCATCCGGGGCTGCCTGGACCGCTCTAGGGAAGTGCTGAACAAATGCCCGCGGACCGATTTCGAGCGCGTATCAGTGACGGGCTTTCGACTTTGATGGCGTTTTTCGCTTCCGATCGGGTCGTCCTCGGGCTGTTGCCCTCCGTTTTTG
>NZ_SSOD01000025.1 GCF_004801305.1 Pseudothauera rhizosphaerae
GGCGCGGCCAGCAGCGGGCCGGCGGCGGCCGGGGCGCTGCGGCTGGCGGCCAGCGCGGCGGCGATGCGCTCGCGCACGGGCTCGGAGGCGAGATCGATGCCCGTCGAGTTGGCGCGTCCGGCGCCGTAGAGCTCGCCCGGCAGTGGAATGCGGGGATGGGGCGCGCCGGCCAGCGGCGCGGCCTCGGCCACCGGGTCGGCGATCAGCGCTTCCACCGGGACGTTCTCGTCCACGATGCGGTTCACGAAGCTGGAGTTAGCGCCGTTTTCCAGCAGGCGGCGCACCAGGTAGGCGAGCAGGGTCTCGTGGCTGCCCACCGGGGCATAGATGCGCACCAGGCGGCGCAGGGCCGGGTCGCCGACGAGTTGGTCGTAGAGGGGTTCGCCCATGCCGTGCAGGCACTGGAATTCATAGTCGCCCGGCAGGTAGTCGTCGCCCGCCATGTGGAACACGGCGGCCAGGGTGTGGGCGTTGTGGCTGGCGAACTGGGGGTAGATCACGTCGCGTGCGCCGAGCAGCCTGCGGGCGCAGGCGAGGTAGGACACGTCCGTGTAGACCTTGCGGGTGTAGACCGGGTAGCCGGCCATGCCGTCCATCTGGGCGCGCTTGATCTCCGCGTCCCAGTAGGCGCCCTTGACCAGGCGCACCATGAGGCGCCGGCCGCTGGCGCGGGCGAGTCCGACGATCCAGTCGAGCACGAAGGGCGCGCGTTTCTGGTAGGCCTGCACGACGAAGCCGAGGCCGTTCCAGCCGGCCAGCGCGGCGTCGTGGGCCAGCGCCTGCAGCAGGTCCAGCGAGATGTCCAGCCGGTCGGCTTCCTCGGCGTCGATGGAGAGGCCGATGTCGTACTGGCGGGCGAGCAGGCACAGGGCCTTCATGCGCGGCAGCAGTTCGTCCACCACGCGCTCGCGCTGGGCCCAGACGTAGCGAGGGTGCAGGGCGGAGAGCTTCACCGAGATGCCGTTGCCGTCCACCACGCCGCGCCCCGCGGAGCCCTGGCCGATGGCGCGGATGGCTTCCTCGTAGGAGCGGTAGTAGCGCTCCGCGTCGGCCGCGGTCATGGCCGCCTCGCCCAGCATGTCGAAGGAGTAGCGGTAGCCGCGCTTCTCGGCGCTGCGGCCGCGGTCCAGGGCCTCGTCTATGGTGCGCCCGGTGACGAACTGCTCGCCCAGCATGCGCATCGCCAGGTCCATGCCCTTGCGGATCAGCGGCTCGCCGCCGCGGGCCAGCAGCCGGGTCAGCGCGCTGGCGAGGCCTTCCTCGCTGCTGGTGGAGACCAGCCGGCCGGTGATCAGCAGGCCCCAGGTGGCGGCGTTGACGAAGAGGGACGGGCTCTGCCCGATGTGCGCGCGCCAGTCGCCGCCGGACAGCTTGTCCCGGATCAGGCGGTCCGCGGTGGCCCGGTCGGGCACGCGCAGCAGGGCCTCGGCCAGGCACATCAGGGCCACGCCCTCCTGGCTGGAGAGGGAGAACTCCTTCATCAGCGCGTCCACGCCCGAGGAGCGCACGCGCTTGCTGCGCAGCCCGGTGACCAGCCTGCGGGCGAGCTCGCCGATGCGCGCCTGCAGCGCGTCGTCCACCCGCGCCGCGCTGACCAGCGGCGGCACGCACTCGGGTTCGGGCGTGCGCCAGGCGGCGTCGATCTGCCGGCGCAGCGCGTCGCGCGGGACGGCGGTGAGCGCGGCCGACGCCGCGACGGACGAGGGGAACGAGGGGGACAGGCTCACGGCAGGGACTCCATCGGGTTCGCATCCGGCGCACGGAAGACCGCCGTCACCGGAATTTCAAGTGGCTGAAATATGGGTGAAAAGCAGCAGTTAATGGCTCCAAAAATCGGGCTTATTCAGACATAATTCCTGACCTTTTCCTGATTGACAGGCATTTCGCCTGCTGCACCGCAATGGACCGGATCGATCTGAAGATACTCGCCGAACTGCAGGCGGACGCCCGCCTGTCCCTGGTGGAACTGTCGCGCCGCGTGGGGCTGACCAAGACGCCCTGCGCGGAGCGCATCCGGCGGCTGGAGAAGGCGGGTGTGATCCGCGGCTACCACGCCGACCTGGACCCGGAGGCCATGGGCGCCGGGCACATCGTCATCGTGCAGGTGCTGCTTTCCAGCACCACGGCCCACGACCTGAAGCGCTTCAACGACGCGGTGCGGCGCATCCCGGAGATCCAGTCCTGCCACATGATCGCCGGGGATTTCGACTATCTGCTGAAGGTGCGCACGCGGGACATCCACGAGTACCGGCGCGTGATGGGGGAGCAGATTTCCGAGCTGCCCTGCGTCAAGCAGACCCACACCTACGTGGTGATGGAGAACGTCAAGGACGAGTCGAGCGTGCCGGTGGCACGCGGCTGACGGTGTTTGTTATAGCAATACGACGTATGGGATGACGCGGATGCTCCCTCCCCTTCAAGGGGAGGGCTGGGGTGGGGATGGGTTTACCGGCAGGCTGAACCGAAACCCATCCCCCTCCTGGCCTCCCCCTTGAAGGGGGAGGGACCCACCCTCCACCAGCGTTCCCATATATTCAGTTGCCGATCTGGCGTGATGCCTCTGCCTGCGCGGCGTGCATGCTGCGGCAGGCCTGCACCGTCTCGCGGAAGGCCGCGACGATGGGGGACTTGTCGCCCTTGCGGTAGATGCAGCACAGGTCCACGAAGCAGCCCGGCGGGGTATCCGTGAGCCGGCGGTAGATCACCCCCGGCAACTGCAGCGTGGTGGCCGATTCCGGCACCAGGCACACGCCGAAGCCGCCCGCCACCAGCGCCACGCCGGTGACCGCGTCGCCCACCTCCTGGGACACCTGCGGCTGGAAGCCGCTGGCGTTGCACAGGCCGACCACCTTGTCGATGAAGCTGGGCCGCGTGCCGGTGGGGAAGAGCACCATGGGGTGGTGCTTCAGGTCGGGGAAGCGGATGCGCTCGTGGCGGGCCAGGGGATGGTCGGCCGGCACGGCGAGCAGCAGGTCCTCGGTGGACACCTGGTCCACCGCGATGTCCTCGCCGGGGGCCACCATGCGGTTGAAGCCCACCGAGATGCGCCGCTGGCGCAGGGCCTCGATCTGCTCCACCTTGGTCATGGTGTGCAGCACCACGTTCACGTCCGGGTAGCGGCTGCGGAAGGCCAGCAGGAGCTTGGGAATCCTGTCGAGGATGGCCGAGCCGAAGATGGCCACGTCCAGCCGCCCCAGCCGACCCTGGCCGGCGCGCTGGGTGCGCTCGGTGGCCTGCTCCACCAGGGCGCGGATGTTGCGCGCCTCCTCCAGGAACAGCTCGCCGGCCTCGGTGAGCTCCACGCCGCGGGGCGTGCGCAGGAACAGCCGCGCCCCCAGTTCCTCCTCCAGTTGCTGGATCTGCCGGGTCAGGGGCGGCTGGGAGATGTGCAGACGGGCCGCGGCCCGGCCGATGTTCTGCTCCTCGGCGACGGCGATGAAGTAGCGCAGGTGGCGGAGGTCCATGGGCGGGCCCGGTCGGTGGGGAGAGGCTGCCGATGATAATACCTTCAGGGTATGGAGAGGCCGATTTAATGGTATTGGACGGTAAATCCTCCGGTCGATAAGGTTTGCCCCATCCCCGGCGCCTAGCGCACGGGGGACAACAACAAACCACATCGTTGATGGAGGAGGAAGACATGGGACACGAGCGGTATAGCCCGTTCGGCCGGCCGGGCATGCTCCGGCGCCGTACGTCCGGTGCGGCGGTCGCCGCCTGCGCCGTGTTGTCGATGAGCGGGGGCGCGCAGGCGTTCCAGATTCCCACCGACAACCCCGACGCGCAGATGACCTGGAACAACACGCTGAAGTACAGCGCCGGCTGGCGGGTGCGCAGCGCCGATTCCAAGGTGGCCGACAATTCCAGCGGCCCCCAGGCCAACACCAACGACGGCGACCTGAACTTCGATCGCGGGCTGATCTCCAGCCGCCTGGACCTGCTCTCCGAGTTCGACTTCCGCTACAAGCGCAACGCGGGCTTCCGCATCAGCGGCGCGGCCTGGTACGACGAGGTCTACAACCGCTCCAACGACAACCCCGGCGCCCTGGGCGGGGCGCTGGTGAACCAGCGCTCGGCGCCCCACGACGAATTCACCCGCGCCACCGAGAAGCTGCACGGGCGCAAGGCCGAGTTCCTCGACGCCTTCGTGTATGGCAACCTCGCGCCCGGCGGCATGAACCTGAACCTGAAGGCCGGCCGCTTCACCCAGCTCTACGGCGAGAGCCTGTTCTTCGGCAGCAACGGCATCGCCGGCGCCCAGACGCCCCTCGACCTGGCCCGCGCCCTGTCGGTGCCCAACTCCCAGTTCAAGGAAGTGGCGCGCCCGGTGGGCCAGGTCTCCGCGCAGTTGCAGATCAGCCCGGACGTGTCCGTGGGGGCCTACTACCAGGTGGAATGGCGCAAGTCGCGCCTGCCGGCGGCGGGCAGCTACTTCAGCTTCGCCGACTTCGTGGACGACGGCGGCGAGACGGTGATCCTGGGGCCGGGGGCGGTGGTGTTCCGCGGCGAGGACATCGAGGCGAAGGATTCCGGCCAGGGCGGCGTGCAGGTGCGCTTCAAGACCGCGAACGCGGAATTCGGCGTGTATGCCGCCCAATGGCACGACAAGATGCCCCAGTTCTACCTGCGCCCCGGGGTCAACGTGAAGCCCGGCAGCATCGGCGACTACGTGCAGGTGTTCGCCGAGGACATCCGCGCCGTGGGGGCGAGCTTCAGCACCCTGGTCGGCGAGACCAACGTGGCCGGCGAACTCTCCGTGCGCGACAACATGCCCCTGGTGGCCAGCGGCAACACCGTGGTCCTGCCCGGCAACACCACGGCGGACGGCGGCGGCGACGCGGCCTTCCCGGTGGGCCGCACCCTGCACCTGAACCTGTCGGCCATCAGCGTGTTCGGCGCCAGCCCCCTGTGGGACGGCGCTTCCTTCGTCGGCGAGTTCGCCTACAACCGCCGCCTGAAGATCACCGACAACGCCGACCAGCTCGACCCCGAAGCCACGCGGGACGCCAGCGCGCTGCAGTTCGTGTTCACCCCCGAGTACTTCCAGGTGGCGCCCGGGCTCGACCTGCAGGTGCCCATCGGCCTGAGCTACGGCATCGCCGGGCGTTCCTCGGTCAACGGCGCGCTCTTCCCGGCCGAGCACGGCGGCAACGTCACCATCGGCGTCAAGGCGGACTACCAGCGCACCTGGCAGGCCAGCCTGAGCTACACCCATTACTTCGGCGCGGCGGGTTCCATCATCAAGTACGGCACCGCGGTGCCCGAGCTTTCCTACAAGAACTTCCACCGCGACCGGGACTTCATCGCGCTGTCCATCCAGCGCACGTTCTGACGCGGAACGGCCGCAGATAAAACGAGGAGACGAGACATGTTCAAGCACAAGCTGATCTGCGCGGCGCTCGGCGCTGCGCTGCTGGGCGCGGGAAGCGCCCAGGGCGGAGTGTCGGCCGAAGAGGCCGCCCAGTTGAAGAGCACGCTCACGCCCCTGGGCGGCGAGCGCGCGGCGAACAAGGACGGCAGCATCCCCGCATGGACCGGCGGCCTGACCAAGGCGGCGGCCGGCAAGGCCATGGGCGACATCCCCCTGGAACTCTTCGCCGGCGACAAGCCCCTGTACCAGGTGACCGCGCAGAACGCGGGCGAGCACGCCGCGCTGCTCAGCGAGGGCACCCGCGCCCTGCTGCAGAAGTACCCGGACAGCTTCCGCCTGGACGTGTACCCGACCCGCCGCACCGCCGCCGCGCCCCAGGGCGTGTACGACAACGTGGCGAAGAACGCCACGCGCTGCTCCACCACCGACGGCGGCTATTCGCTGCAGGGCTGCATCGGCGGCACCCCGTTCCCGATCCCCAAGACAGGCGTCGAGGTGATGTGGAACTACCTGATGCGCGTCGAGGCGCCGTCCATCGAGTACCGCTTCAAGAACATCGTCGGCAACGCGGACGGTTCGCATACGCTCGCCACCCGCAACGAGATCGCCTTCCAGTACCCCCAGTATTACGACGGCGCCACGCCGGAGAGCTGGTCGGGCGAGTACGCCATCCTGCGCTTCAACACCCTGGAGCCGCCGTTCAAGGCCGGCGAATCCCTGGTGATCCGCGACAGCATCGACCAGAAGAGCGCCCGCCAGGCCTGGCAGTACCTGGTCGGCCAGCGCCGCGTGCGGCGGGCGCCCACGGTGGCCTACGACACGCCGGACTTCGTCGCCTCCGGCGCCAACTACTTCGACGAGGTGCAGGGCCTGTTCGGCTCGCTGGACCGCTACGAGTGGAAGCTGGTGGGCAAGCAGGAGATGCTGGTGCCGTACAACAACAACGGCTTCATCGGCGCCCCGCTGAAGAATGCCCTGGCGAGGCACCACCTCAACCCGGACCACGTGCGCTGGGAGCGCCACCGGGTGTGGGTGGTGGAGGCCACCGTCGCGCCAGGCAAGCGCCACGCGGTGCCCAAGCGGCGCTACTACCTGGACGAGGACACCTGGCTGGTGGTGCTGATGGACGGCTACGACGCCGAAGGCAAGCTATGGCGCACCACCCAGGTCACGCCCTTCGTGGTGCCGTCCATCCCGGCCACGCTGATCAAGACCGCCACCGTGTTCAACCTGCAGGCCAACACCATGAGCATCATCCAGGCCCTGAACGAGGAGGACTTCAAGGTCGTGCCACCCAAGCCGGAAACCTACTTCACCGGCGACGCGGTCGCCGCCGAAGCCTCCCGCTGACCCACCGTCCGCCGTGCCGGCCGGCACGGCGGACATCGAAAGAGCCCGCACCATGTCCCGTTTCACCCTCTCCGGCCGCCGCCACAGGCTGGCCGCGACCCTAATATCATCAGCCCGGCAATCAGATACCGTTCGGGCTGAGCCTGTCGAAGCCCATCCGGAGCCAATGCCCTTCGACAAGCTCAGGGCGAACGGAATGGCGTATTTCATTGCCGGGTTAATGATGTATTGCCTGCTCGCCCCGCCCACCATGGCGGCCGGGGCTGCCGGCCGGCTGCCCGATCTGCTGGACCTGCCCGCTCCGGCCGATGCCCGCGCCCAGACCGGCACCCAGCTCGCCGTCGCCCGTGCCGGCGAGCGCCTGGTGGCGGTGGGCGTGCGCGGCACCGTGCTGCTCTCCGACGACCACGGCCGCTCCTGGCGTCAGGCCCGCGCCGTGCCGGTCAGCGTGGCGCTCACCGACGTGCATTTCCCCACCGCCCAAGAAGGATGGGCCGTCGGCCACAGCGGCGTGGCGCTGCACAGCACCGACGGCGGCGAGACCTGGACCCGCGTGCTGGACGGGCGCGAGATCGCCCGCATCGTGCTGGAGGACGCCCGTGCCCGCGTCGATGGCGGCGACGACAGCACGGCCGCCGCCCGCGCCCTGCGGGACGCGGAACGCCTGGTGGAAGAGGGGCCGGACAAGCCGCTGCTGGCCGTGCACTTCGCCGATGGCGGGCGCGGCTGGGTGGTCGGCGCCTACGGCCTGGCGCTGGTCACCCAGGACGGCGGCAGGAGCTGGCAGTCCCTGGTGGGCCGCATTCCCAATCCCCGCGGCAACCACCTGTACCGCATCCAGGCCGACGGCGACGCGCTGCTGATCGCCGGCGAGCAGGGCGTGCTGTTCCGCTCCGCCGACGGCGGCGAGAGCTTCGAAAAGATCTCCACGCCCTACGGCGGCACCTTCTTCGGCGCGCTCGCCCTGGACGGCGGCGGGCTGCTGGCCTACGGCCTGCGGGGCAACGCCTGGCGTGGGGAGGAGGGTGGAGAGAGCGGCGCGGCCTGGACCCAGGTGGCCATCGACCTGCCGGTGACCCTGACCGGCGCCCAGCGCCTGGAGGACGGCAGCATCGTGCTCGCCGACGAGAGCGGCCGCCTGCTGCGCAGTACGGACGGCGCGCGCAGCTTCGCCCCGCTGCCGGCCGCGGCCGCCACCGGGCTGAGCGGGCTGGCCCAGGCGGCGGACGGCGCCCTGATCGTGGCCGGCGCCCGCGGCCTGGCGCGCATCGAACCGGCCCACCTCGCGCCCTCCGCCCGCTCGGCCCACTCCACGCAGGAAGAAACGCGATGAACCACGCCCATGCACTGCCGGCCGGCGCGGTGATCGCCGACCTGGCCGACTTCGACCGGCGTTCCGGCTCCCTCGGCGAGCGGCTGCTGTTCAACAACCGCTTGGCCATCGTCGTGCTGTGCCTGCTGATCACCGTCGTGCTCGGCCACCAGGCCCTCGGCCTGCGGCTCAACGCCGCGTTCGAGAAGATGATCCCCACCGGGCATCCCTACATCGCCAACTTCCTCGAACACCGCAGCCAGCTCGCCGGCATGGGCAACACCCTGCGTATCGCGGTGGCGGCCACGGACGGGGACATCTTCAGCGCCGAGTATCTCGACACCGTGCGCCGGCTGTCCGACGAGGTCTTCCTGCTGCCCGGCGTGGACCGCCCCTACATGAAGTCCCTGTGGGCGCCGGCGGTGCGCTGGACCGGCGTCACCGAGGACGGCCTGGACGGCGGGCCGGTGATCCCGGACGACTACGACGGTTCCCCCGCCAGCCTGGAGCAGGTGCGGGTGAACGTGGAGCGCTCCGGCGAGATCGGCCAGCTCGTCGCCGCCGACTACCGCTCCAGCATTGTCCTCGTGCCCCTGCAGGAACGCATCGCGGAAACCGGCGAGCGCATCGACTACCACGCCCTGTCCCAGCGCGTCGAGGAGCTGCGCGCCAAGTACGAATCCGACCGCATCCGCATCCACGTCACCGGCTTCGCCAAGGTGGTGGGCGACCTCATCGACGGCCTGCGCCAGGTGCTGGTGTTCTTCGCCGCCGCGCTGGCGATCTGTACCGGGGTGCTGTACTGGTACACCCGCTGCCTGCGCAGCACGCTGCTGGTGATGCTGTGCTCCATGATCGCCGTGGTGTGGCTGCTGGGCATGCTGCCGCTGCTGGGCTACGAGCTGGACCCGTATTCGGTGCTGGTGCCCTTCCTGGTGTTCGCCATCGGCATGAGCCACGGCGCGCAGAAGATGAACGGCATCATGCAGGACATCGGCCGCGGCACCCACCGCCTGGTGGCCGCGCGCTACACCTTCCGCCGCCTCTTCCTCGCCGGCCTCACCGCGCTGCTGGCGGACGCGGTGGGCTTCGCGGTGCTGATGGTGATCGACATCCAGGTCATCCAGGACCTGGCCGTCACCGCCAGCATCGGCGTGGCGGTGCTGATCTTCACCAACCTGGTGCTGCTGCCCATCCTGCTGTCCTACACCGGCGTCAGCCCGGAAGCCGCCCAGCGCAGCCTGAAGGCGGAGCTGATGGAGGCCGGCGACACGGCGCACCGCAAGCATCCCCTGTGGGCGTTCCTCGATCTCTTCACGCGCACACCCTGGGCCACCGTGGCGGTCGCCGTCGGGCTGGCGCTGGGAGCGATCGGCCTCGCCGTGAGCTTCCAGCTCAAGATCGGCGATACGGACCCGGGCGCGCCGGAACTGCGCCCCGACTCCCGCTACAACCGGGACAACGCCTTCATGGTGAGCAACTACGCCGCCAGCAGCGACGTGTACATCGTCATGGTGAAGACGCCGCAATACGCCTGCGCCCACTACGACACGCTGATGGCGGTGGACGCCCTGGAGCGGGAACTGCGGCAACTGCCGGGGGTGGAGGGCACCAGTTCCCTGGCCGGGCTGGCCAAGATCGCCAACGCGGGCATGAACGAAGGCAGCCTGAAGTGGTACGAGATTCCCCGCTCCCAGGACATGCTCAACGCCATCATCACCCGCGCCCCGCGGGAGATGTTCAACCAGAACTGCGACCTGCTGACGGTGTACGCCTACCTCAAGGACCACAAGGCCGACACGCTGGCCAGCGTCGTCGCCACCGTGGAAGCCTTCGCCGCACAGTACGGCAGCGAGGACGTGCGCTTCCTCAACGCCGCCGGCAACGCCGGCATCGAGGCGGCCACCAACATCGTGGTGCGCAAGGCCAACGTGCAGATGCTGCTGCTGGTGTATGCGGCGGTGATCGTGCTCGCCTTCATCGCCTTCCGCTCGTGGCGGGCGGTGGTGTGCGCGGTGGTGCCGCTGATGGTCACCTCCGTGCTGTGCGAGGCGCTGATGGTGTGGCTGGACATCGGCGTCAAGGTCGCCACGCTGCCGGTGATCGCGCTGGGCGTGGGCATAGGCGTGGATTACGCGCTCTACGTCATGACCGTGCTGCTGGCCCGCCTGCGGGAAGGCATGAGCCTGTCCGAGGCCTATTACCGCGCGCTGATCTTCACCGGCAAGGTGGTGGTGCTGACCGGCATCACGCTGGGCGCCGCGGTCGCCACCTGGGCCTGGTCGCCGATCAAGTTCCAGGCCGACATGGGCATCCTGCTCGCCTTCATGTTCGTGTGGAACATGCTGGGCGCGCTGATCCTGCTGCCGGCCCTGAGCCATTTCCTGCTGCGGCCCAAGCGCGCCGTGGCGGTCTGAGAATTCCGGGGAGACACGCTTCATGTACCGTCATCTGCTGGTACCGCTCGACGGCTCGGAACTGGCGACCACGCTGGTGAGCGGGGCGCTGGAACTGGCCCGCGCGCTGGGCGCGCGCATCACCTTCTTCAGCATGCGCGAGGACTACGGCGCGAGCCAGGAGGGCGCGCTGGCGCGCACCCTGTCGCCGGACACCTTCGCCGCGGCGGCGGCCGGCGGGGCCAACGCCATCGTGGCCAAGGCGCTGGCCGCCGCCGAGGGCGGCGGGGTCGAGTGCGCGGGGCTGGTGCGCACCGGCAGCCGCCCCCACGAGCTGATCGTCCAGGTGGCGGACGAGTGCGGCTGCGACCTCATCTACATGGCCTCCCACGGCCGCCGCGGGCTGAAGGCGCTGATGCCGGGCTCGCAGACGCAGAAGGTGCTGGCCCACACCACGCTGCCGGTGCTGGTGGCGACCGTGGAAGCCAACGCGGCCTCCACCGCCAGCGAGGCGGCCATCGCCGTGATCCAGGACGAACACCGCTCGATTGCCGCGGTGATCAACGGCCTGCGCCGCCTGGCCGCGCGGGCGCGGGCCGGCGGGGAGGTGGATTTCGGCTTCCTGGGGGCGATGCTGCACTACCTGCGCAGCTTCGCCGAGGTGCAGCACCACCCCAAGGAGGAGCAGTACCTGTTCGCCCGCCTGGAAGAACGCAGCGACGAACTGGCCGACGTGCTCTACGGCCTGCGCCGCGAGCACCGGGAAGGCACGGCGCTGCTCGCGGAACTGGAAGCGCGGGCCGCCGAGTGCTGCGCGGGCGCCGCCGAGGGCGCGGGCGATCTGGCCGAGGCCATCGACCGCTTCGCCGACGCCCAGTGGCGCCACCTGAGCGCGGAGGAGAAACTGGTGCTGCCCGCCGCCCGGCGCCACCTGACCGAGGAGGACTGGCTGCTGATCGGCCGCGCCTTCCGGGACGAGGGCGACCTGGCCCGCGGCAGCGAGCGCGACGCCGCCTACGCGCAGATGTTCGCCAGGCTGATGAACCAGGCCGCCGACGAGGCGCTGGGCTGAGCCATGGACGGGCTGCGGACGACGGCCGGCATGCTGGTCCTCGCGTCGGCGGCGGCGCTCGCCGGGGCGGGTGAAGGCGGGGTGCGCTGGGCGTGGGCCGGGCTGGCGGTGGCGGCCGCGGCGCTGACCCTGTGGGCCATGGCCCGCGAAGCGCGGGCGGTGACGGCGGCGGTGGATGCCATCCGCGCCCGGCTCGACGATCCCGCGCCGGTGGCCGGCGGCGCGCGGGGAGCGGTCGCGCGGCTGCAGGAAGTGCTGGCGGAGAAGGTGGCGTGCGCCGCGCAGATGGGCGTGCTGGCGAGCGAGCTCACGGTGGCCGCCGGCAGCCTGGTGTCCAGCTTCACTGACGTCGTCGCCGCGGCCGACCGGCAGTCGGCCCTCGCGGTGGGGTCGGTGGACGAGGTCAAGGACATGGCCGGGCGCGTGCAGGACATGTCGGCCGAAGCCCGCGGCCTGGCCGGGGCCTCCGCCGCGGCACGGGATCACGCGGCGCAAGGCGGCGCCCAGGTCGGCTTCGTGTCGGCGGCCCTGGACGAACTGGCGGGGACGGTGGCCGGGGCGGGCGCGGAGTTCGACCACGTGCGCGCCCAGGTGTCGCGCATCGGCGAGATCGTCGCCATCATCCAGGCGATCGCCGGGCAGACCAATCTGCTCGCGCTCAACGCCGCCATCGAGGCCGCCCGCGCCGGCGAGCAGGGGCGCGGCTTTGCGGTGGTGGCCGACGAGGTGCGCAAGCTCGCCGAACGCACCGGGGCGGCCACCCTGAGCGTGGGCGAGATCATCAGCGCCATCGGCGAGGGCATAGACCGCCTGCACCACGGCCTGGAGCGGGCCGGCAGCGGCACGCGGGACGGCGTGGCGCGGGCGGGCGAAGCCTCCCGCGCGCTGGACCGGATCGCCGCCGCCGCCCACGACACCGCCGCGGCGGTGGAACGCATCGCCGGCGGCGCCAGCGCGGGGGCCGAAGCGGCGGCGCGCTTCGTGGATGGCTCCCACGGCGTCGCGCAGTTGGCCGGCGAACTGGACGAGCGCGTCAACGGCTGCAACGGCGGGCTGCGCGAACTGATGATGGGAATGGTGGACCTGAAGGCGCTGGCGGTGCGCCTCGACGTGGGCCGCGACGCGATGGCCGCCGTGCTCGACGCCATCGAGGAGACCCGCGTGCACAACATCCTGGTGCTCAACGCCCGCGAACCCGCCCAGGCACTGCCCCACATCGAGCGCATCCACGCGCTGGACGGGGAACTCGACGTGCAACTCGACCGCATCGCCGGCACGGCGACGGGGCCGCGCGGGGAGGGTGTCCGCACCTTGCGGCGCGCCCTGGCAGAGTACCGCGGCGTGCGCGACGAACTGCTCCGTGCGGCGCGCAACGGTTCCCTCGAACAGGTGCGCGAAAGCGGTGCGCCACGCGTTAGACTGGCGTACCGAGCGGTGAAGGAGGCCTACGGGGCGCTCGCCTCGCCGACCACGGAAAAGGCGGCATAGCGGCGCACGCGCCGCCGGGCGGCGGAGACGAACGGAACCGGACGCGGCACAGGACCGGGGCACAGGCGGAAGCCCGTGCCCGAGAACCGGGCGGGAGCGAGACACATGGCAGGGGAAGGACTGATCGAGCGCTTCAATCTGCGCTCGCGCCTGCGCTTCAACATCGACGCGGGGCAGATCTGGCTCGACGAGAGCCGCATGCTGCTGCTGCATGCCAAGGCCTTCGGCGCCCTGCGCCGGGAGCTGTTCGACACCCTCGGCGCCAAGCGGGCGCAGGGGCTGCTGCTGCGCATGGGCTTCGCCTCCGGCCAGCAGGATGCGGAATTGGCCGCCAAGCTGTACGGCGAGGGCGACAACTACGACGTGTTCCGCATCGGCCCGGAACTCCACGCCTTCGAGGGCCTGGTCAAGGCCACCATCACCCGCGCCGAGATCGACTGGGAAACCGGCAGCTTCTTCGGCGAGGTGGACTGGGTCGGCTCGTGGGAGGCGGAATCGCACCTGCAGCAGTTCGGCGCCGGCCACGACATGGCGTGCTGGAGCCTGGTGGGCTATGCGTCCGGCTACAGCACGCGCTTCTTCAAGCGGCCCATCGTGTTCCGCGAGACCAAGTGCATCTGCCGCGGCGACGACAAGTGCGTGATCGTCGGCAAGCCCGCCGAGGCCTGGGGCGACGACGACTACCTGGAATACTTCCAGCCCGAGAACATCGACGGCCAGATGCGCGAGATGCAGGAAGAGCTGGCGCGCCTGCGCGGCCACCTGCGCGAGCAGCGCAGTCCGGGCACGCTGGTGGGCAATTCGGCCAGTTTCCGCGCCGCCTTCGACCTGCTCAGCAAGGCCGCCGCGAGCCCGATCAACGTGCTCCTGCTCGGCGAGACCGGGGTCGGCAAGGAGGTTTTCGCGCGCTGGCTGCACGAGCACAGCGAGCGCGCCGAGCAGCCCTTCGTGGCGGTGAACTGCGCCGCCATTCCCCACGAACTGATCGAATCCGAACTCTTCGGCGTGCAGAAGGGCGCCTACACCGGGGCGCAGCAATCCCGCTGCGGGCGCTTCGAACGCGCCGACGGCGGCACGCTGTTCCTCGACGAGGTGGGCGACCTCTCGCCGTCGGCCCAGGTCAAGCTGCTGCGCGTGCTGCAGACCGGCGAGCTGGAGCGCCTGGGCGACGACCACACGCGCAAGGTCAACGTGCGCTTGGTGGCGGCCACCAACGTGAACCTGCAGCAGGCCATCGCCGAGGGGCGCTTCCGCGCCGACCTGTACTACCGCCTGGCGACCTATCCGGTGGTCATCCCGCCCCTGCGCGAGCGCAAGACCGACATCCCCCTGCTCGCCGCGGCGCTGATCGACAAGTATTCCCCCGCCTACCACAAGCGCGTGCAGGGGCCGACCGACCGGGCGCTGGCGGCGCTGATGGACTACGACTGGCCGGGCAACGTGCGCGAGCTGGAGAACCTGATCGAGCGCGGCGTGCTGCTGGCGCCCGCGGGCGGCTGGATCGAGGTGGAGCATCTGTTCGCCGGCGGCATGCCGCCCTCCGGCGGGGAGGTGCAGCTCGACCGGCGCGGCATCGTCGGCAGCGCCGAGGAGGCGCGGCAGGACGGCATCTGCGAGCAACTGCTGGGCGAGGGCTTCGACCTGCAGCTCCATGAAAACCGCCTGCTGGCGCTGGCGGTGCGCCGCGCCGGCGGCAACCTGACCCACGCCGCGCGCCTGCTGGGCATCTCCCGCCGCCAGCTCGCCTACCGGCTCAAGCAGGCGAACGGCGAGGCGCCGTGCCCGGAACCGCCCGGCTGAGGGTTCCCTTCGACGCCCGTCCGCCGCCATCCCGACAGCCCGCGACTGCCCCCGCAGCGCGGGCTGTGTGTTTTGGGCGACCCATGCGCGCCGCCCATGCTGCGCCGCAGCTCGACCAATTTGTCAGGCGCCGGCGGCCCCTGGACAAAAAGGTCCAGCGGGGTAGGGCGGAGCGAACGGCGGATTTCGATGGTTTTCCTTGAAAAACAATGCGGTAAGTCCTGTGGCACGGTCCCTGCAATAAGTAATACCGAAGCACCCATAAGCAAGGCCGATGCGGGGCGCCCTACTGCACCGCGCAAACGGCCGATTCACTTCCGTTGGAGGAGACCGAAGATGGCAATGACAGGCGTCCTGAGACCCGGGCACGCGCAGGTGCGTGTGCTCAACCTGGAAGAGGCGGTGCGTTTCTACCGCGACGTGCTGGGCCTGGTGGAAACCGGGCGCGACACCCAGGGGCGGGTGTATTTCAAGTGCTGGGACGAGCGCGACCACAACAGCTACATCATCCGCGAGGCCGACAGCGCGGGCATCGATTTCTTCGCCTTCAAGGTGCTCGACCGCGCCACGCTGGACCGGCTGGAAGCGGACCTGCGCGCCTACGGCCTGGCCACCGAGCGCATCCCGGCAGGCGAGTTGCTGGAGACCGGGGAGCGGGTGCGCTTCGAGCTGCCCTCGGGCCACCTGATCGAGCTGTACGCGGAGAAGAAGGCCATCGGCAACGGCATTCCGACCGTGAATCCGGCGCCGTGGCACGGTGCGCGGGAGCACGGCATCGCCCCGGTGCGCCTGGACCACGCGCTGCTGTATGGCCCCGACATCGCCCAGGTGCAGAAGATCTTCACCGAGGTGCTGGGTTTCTACCTGGTCGAGCGCGTGCTGACGCCGGACGGCAACGGCAACGCGGCGATCTGGCTGTCGTGTTCCCACAAGGTGCATGACATCGCCTTCGCCGAGTACCCGGAGAAGGGCAAGCTGCACCACTGCTCCTTCATGATGGAAAGCTGGGAGCAGGTGCTGCGCGCGGGCGACATCATGTCCATGAACAAGGTGGCGGTGGACATCGGCCCCACCCGTCACGGCGTCACGCGCGGTTGCACGATCTACGCCTGGGACCCGTCCGGCAACCGCTTCGAGACCTTCATGGGCGGCTATCAGCCCTATCCCGATTTCGAACCGCTGACCTGGACCTTCGACAACTTCGGCCAGGGCCTGGACTACCCGCAGAGGAAGCTGCACGAAACCTTCCTCACGGTGGTGACCTGAGGGGGCGGCGATGAGCGCCAGCACCGAAACGCCCGAAGCCGACCTGAGCCCACCGCCCGGATTCGACACCACGCGCCGCTTCGTGCGCGTGAGCGGCGAGCGGCCCAACGGTCTCGTGGAGTTCGACTTCGCCGTCGGCGAGCCGGAACTGTTCGTCGAGATGATCCTGAGCCGCGAAGCCTTCGAGGAGTTCTGCACCGGCAACGAGGTGCAGATGCTGCCGCCCCGCGAGGGGGTCGAGGGCGAGATCGGCGACTGGGACTGGCGCATGTCCGACGCCACGCATACCCGCTTCCGCTGAAGCCTTTCCTTTTCCGCCACACCACGGCGGCGCCCGCCGGGCGCCGCCCGGGAGACAAGTCATGCAGATAGACCTCCGCACGGTCAGCATCAAGCCGCTGCGCAACACCTTCGACCACCTGGCGCGCCGCTTCGGCGACAAGCCCGCATCCCGCTACCAGGAAGGCAGCTACGACATCCAGGCCGCCGAGAACCTGCACTACCGGCCCACCTGGGACCCGGACCAGCAGCTCTACGACACCGGGATCACCCGCATCGTCATGGCGGACTGGTACGCCCTGAAGGACCCGCGCCAGTTCTACTACAGCACCTACACCCTGGCCCGCGCCCGCCAGCAGGACACCGCCGAGGCCAACTTCGCCTTCGTGGATTCCCGCGGCCTGGCCGGCATGCTGCCGGACGAGCTGCGGGAGATCGCCCTGAAGCTGCTGGTGCCCCTGCGCCACGCGGCTTGGGGCGCGAACCAGAACAACACGCTGATCTGCGGCTACGGCTACGCCACCGTGTTCACCCAGCCGTGCATGTACCAGGCCATGGACAACCTGGGCATCGCCCAGTACCTGTCGCGCCTGGGCCTGCTGCTGGGCGACACCGAGGCGCTGGAAGCCGGCAAGGAAGCCTGGCTGCACGGCGCGGCATGGCAGCCCCTGCGCCGCTACGTGGAAGACACCCTGGTGCTGCGCGACCCCTTCGAGCTGTTCGTGGCCCAGAACGTGGCCCTGGACGGCCTGCTGTATCCGCTGGTGTATGAGTCCATCGTGGATGACTGGATGTCCGCCCGCGGCGCCTCGGCGGTGGCGATGCTGACCCAGTTCATGAGCGACTGGTACGGCGAGACGCGCAAGTGGGTGGATGCGGTGCTCAAGACCGCCGCCGCGGAGTCGGAGCACAACCGCGCCGTGCTGCGGGAGTGGATTTCCGCCTGGAGCGCCCGCGCCGCCGCGGCGCTGGTGCCGGTGGCCGAGCTGGCACTGGGCACCGAGGCCGACGACGCGGTCGGCGAACAGGTCGCGGCGCTGTCCGCCCGCGTCGCGAAAACCGGCATCAGCCTCTGAGGAGCCGCCATGTCCACCGTATTCATTGCCCTGCAGGCCAACGAGGAAACCCGTCCGATCATCGAGGCCATCGAGATCGACAACCCGCAGGCGGTCGTCAACCGCGAGCCCGCCATGGTCAAGATCGACGCGCCGGATCGCCTGGTGATCCGCCGCGAGACCATCGAGGAGCAGATCGGCCGCGCCTTCGACCTGCAGGAGCTGCAGATCAACCTGATCACCCTTTCCGGCAACGTCAGCGAGGACGAAGACACCCTCTCCCTGACCTGGAACAGTTGAGCGAGGAAACCGCCATCATGGACATGAAGACCGAGAAGAAGACCCTGAACCTGAAGGAAAGGTACCGCCTGCTGACCCGCGACCTGGGCTGGGAGCCGAGCTACCGCAGCGCCGACGAGGTGTTCCCCTACGTGAAGTACGAGGGCATCAAGGTGCACGACTGGGGCAAGTGGGAAGACCCCTTCCGCCTCACCATGGACGCCTACTGGAAGTACCAGGCGGAGAAGGAGCGCAAGTTCTACGCCATCGTGGACGCCCACGCGCAGAACAACGGCCACCTGAACATCACCGACGCGCGCTACCTCTCCGCGCTCAAGCTCTTCCTGCAGGCCATCAGCCCGGGCGAATACGCCGCCGGCAAGGGCTTCGCCCGCGTCGGGCGGGAGTTCCCCGGCGTCGGCACCCAGGTGGCCTGCCAGATGCAGGCCCTGGACGAGATCCGCCACGCCCAGACGCAGATCCACGCGCTCTCCAACTACAACAAGTACTACGACGGCTTCCACGCCTTCGCCGATGCGCGCGACCGCATCTGGTACACGTCCGTGGCGCGCTCCTTCTTCGACGACGCCATGAGCGCCGGGCCGTTCGAGTTCATGATCGCCATCGGCTTCTCCTTCGAGTACGTGCTCACCAACCTGCTGTTCGTGCCCTTCATGTCCGGCGCGGCCTACAACGGCGACATGGCCACGGTCACCTTCGGCTTCTCGGCCCAGTCCGACGAGGCCCGCCACATGACCCTGGGCCTGGAATGCATCAAGTTCATGCTGGAGCAGGACCCGGACAACCTGCCCATCGTGCAGGGCTGGATCGACAAGTGGTTCTGGCGCGGCTTCCGCGTGCTGGGCCTGGTCAGCACGATGATGGACTACATGCTGCCCAAGCGCGTGATGTCCTGGCGTGAAGCCTGGGAGATCTACGGCGTGGAGAACGGCGGCGCCCTGTTCCGCGACCTCGCCCGCTACGGCGTGCGTCCGCCCAAGGGCTGGGACGACGCGGAGAAGGCCATCGACCACATGTCCCACCAGATCATGCTGGGGCTGTACCAGTGGAGCTTCGGCACGTCCTTCCATAGCTGGATTCCGTCCGACGACGACATGGAATGGCTGGCGAAGAAGTACCCGACGACCTTCGACAAGTACTACCGCCCGCGCTGGAACCACATCAAAAAGCTCGCCGCCGCCGGCACGCCGTTCAAGAACTTCGGCCTGGCCAAGCTGTGCCAGTGCTGCCAGTTGCCGGTGGTGTTCACCGAGCCGGACGACCCCACCCTGCTGTGCAACCGGGAGACGGTCTACGAGGGCGAGAAGTACCACTTCTGCTCCGACGGCTGCCAGCAGGTGTTCGAGAACGAGCCGGAGAAGTACGTGCAGGCCTGGCTGCCCATGCCGCAACTGTTCCAGATGTTCGACGGCGACGTGGCCGCGTGGATGGACTGGGTGAGCCTGCGCGACGGTCACGACAACGGCGACTACGACGGCTCCCGGGACCAGCAGAACTTCCAGCAGTGGCGCGGACTCGCCACGTCCAACCAGTGAGGAGACGGGAAAATGCCAGTGAAATCCCTGAAGAAGTACGTGGGCGTACCCCGCGACGTGGTCGCCAACTTCCACGGCAAGCAGGTCGTCTACGTGAGCTGGGACCAGCACCTGCTGTTCGCCGCGCCCCTGATGCTGTGCCTGCCGCCGCAGACCACTTTCCGCGAGCTGGTGGACGGGCCGCTCGCCGCGCTGATCGCCCCCGACCCGGACGCCGCGGCGGTGGACTGGAGCACCGTGCAGTGGCTGAAGGCCAACCAGCCCTGGGTGCCGGACTTCGACCGCAGCCTGGCCGACAACGGCATCGTCCACAAGGACCAGTTGCGCCTCAGTACGCCGGGGCTCAACTCGCTGCGTCCGGCGGCGTGAGGAGTTCCGCATGAGCTACGAGCTGACCATAGAGCCGCTCGGTCAGACCATCGCCATCGAGGAGGGCCAGTCCCTCCTCGATGCCGCGCTGCGGGCCGGCATCTACCTTCCGCATGCCTGTTGCCACGGCCTGTGCGCCACCTGCAAGGTGCAGGTGGTGGACGGGGAGGTGGACCACGGCGAGGCGTCCTCCTTCGCGCTGATGGATTTCGAGCGCGACGAGGGCAAGTGCCTGGCGTGCTGCGCCACCGCGCAGGGCGACGTGGTGATCGAGGCCGAGATCGAGGAAGACCCGGATTCCCTCAACCTGCCCGTGCGCGACTTCAGCGGCACCGTGAGCCGCATCGAGGCGCTGACGCCCACGGTGAAGGGCATCTGGATCGAACTGGACGACCCGGAGGGCATGCGCTTCCAGGCCGGCCAGTACATCAACCTGGAACTGCCCGACGGCATCGGCAGCCGCGCCTTCTCCATCGCCAGCCCGCCGTCGCAGAACCGGGAGATCGAACTGAACGTGCGCATCGTGCCCGGCGGACGGGGCACCGGCTACATCCACGAGAAGATGGCGGCGGGCGAGCGGGTGCGCATCTCAGGGCCCTACGGGCGCTTCTTCGTCAAGAAGTCGGCGAAGGTGCCGGTGCTGTTCATCGCCGGCGGCTCCGGGCTGTCCAGCCCGCGCTCCATGATCCTGGACCTGCTGGCGGAAGGCTTCGAACTGCCCATCACGCTGGTGTACGGCCAGCGCATGCGGGAGGAGCTGTACTACCACGACGACTTCCTCGCCCTGGCGGAACGGCATGCCAATTTCCGCTACCTGCCGGTCCTCTCCCACGAGCCGGAAGGCAGCCCCTGGCAGGGCCTGCGCGGCTTCGCCCACGAGGCGGCCAAGGCCGCTTTCGGCAACGACTTCCGCGGCCACAAGGCCTACCTGTGCGGCCCGCCGCTGATGATAGACGCCAGCATCACCACGCTGATGCAGGGGCGGCTGTTCGAGCGCGACATCTACACCGAGAAGTTCATCTCGGCGGCGGATGCGCAGCAGGTCAGGAGTCCGCTGTTCAAGGCGATCTGAACGGCCGTCGCCCGGCCGGATTCACCTCCACCGTTCGCCCTGAGCCTGTCGAAGGGCGTTGGCGTCAACCGGGCTTCGACAGGCTCAGCCCGAACGGTGTCGCGTCCTGCCGGCAGTTGCTGTAGGGCTGCCGCAGGCGGCCTTCGCCCCTGTTCAGACATACCCATCAGGTATCGAATGCTTGATGAAATGGTATTAGACGGTATTCATCGGCATCCCTAGACTGGTTTCCACGGGCCTGGAAAACGCTTCCTTCCGCCCACCAGAACACACGGAGACGGCATGCGCCAGATCGACAACTTCATCGCCGGGGAATACACCGGCGCCGCCAGCGGCCGGCGTTTCGACAAGCGCTCCCCGCTGGACAACCGGATCATCGCCTCCATCGCCGAAGCCGGCCGGCCCGAGATCGACGCCGCGGTGGGCGCCGCCCGCGCCGCGCTGCACGGGGAGTGGGGCGCGCTCAGCACCGAGCAGCGCGTGGACCTGCTGTACGGCGTGGCCGACGAGATCACCCGCCGCTTCGAGGACTTCGTCGCCGCCGAGATGGCCGACACGGGCCAGCCGGGCCACGTCATGCGCCACGTGTTCATCCCCCGGGGCGCGGCCAACTTCAAGGTCTTCGCCGACGTCATCAAGAACGTGCCGGCGGAATCCTTCCGCATGGCCACGCCGGACGGGCGCGGCGCGCTGAACTACGCCATCCGCGTGCCCAAGGGGGTGGTCGGGGTGATCTGCCCGTGGAACGCCCCCTTCATGCTGATGACCTGGAAGGTGGGGCCGGCCCTGGCCTGCGGCAACACGGTGGTGGTCAAGCCTTCCGAGGAGTCGCCCCAGACCGCGGCGCTGCTGGGGGAGGTGATGAACGCGGTGGGCATCCCCAAGGGGGTATACAACGTGGTGCACGGCTTGGGGCCGGATTCCGCGGGGGAATTCCTGACCCGCCATCCGGGCGTGGATGCCATCACCTTCACCGGTGAGACGCGCACCGGCACGGCCATCATGCAGGCCGCGGCGGAAGGCATGCGGGACGTGTCCTTCGAGCTGGGGGGCAAGAACGCCGGCATCGTGTTCGCTGACTGCGACTTCGACGCCGCCGTGGAAGGCATTTCCCGCGCGGCCTTCCTCAACACCGGACAGGTCTGCCTGGGCACCGAGCGGGTGTACGTGGAGCGGCCCATCTTCGAGCGCTTCGTGCAGGCCCTCAAGGCCCGCGCCGAGGCGGTGAAGTACGGCCGCCCGGAAGACCACGATTCCAGCTACGGCCCGCTGATCAGCCACGAGCACCGCAACAAGGTGCTGTCCTACTACCGCAAGGCGGTGGAACTGGGCGCCACGGTGGTCACCGGCGGCGGCGTGCCGGACGTGCCTGATGATCTGGCCGAGGGCGCCTGGGTGCAGCCCACCATCTGGACCGGGCTCGCCGACGACGCGGCGCCGGTGCGCGAGGAAATCTTCGGCCCCTGCTGCCACGTCCGCCCCTTCGACTCCGAGGACGAGGTGGTGAAGCTCGCCAACGACACCCCCTACGGCTTGGCGACGACCATCTGGACCACCAACCTCGCCCGCGCCCACCGGGTCGCGGCCCGCGTGGACGTGGGCATCACCTGGGTCAATAGCTGGTTCCTGCGCGACCTGCGCACGCCCTTCGGCGGCTCGAAGCAGTCCGGCATCGGCCGCGAGGGCGGGGTGCATTCGCTGGAGTTCTACACCGAGACGCGCAACGTCTGCGTCAAGCTCTGAGGCCCGCCATGAACGAAGAAAAGATCCAGCACTACGGCGACGAGCTGTTCGAGGCCTGGCGCGCCCGTCGCGTGTTGCGCCCGCTGCTCGAACGGGAGCCGGACATCACCATCCCCGACGCCTACCGCATCCAGCAGCGCTTTGTCGCGCGCCGGCTGCAGGCCGGCGAAACCATCATCGGCAAGAAGATCGGCGCCACCAGCAAGCCGGTGCAGGACTTCCTGGGCGTCTATCAGCCGGACTTCGGCATGCTCACCTCGGGCATGGCCTTTCAGGAAGGCGACACCATCGACCTGGGCACGCTGATCCAGCCCAAGGCGGAAGCCGAACTCGCCTTCGTGCTCAAGGACGACCTGAAGGGGCCGGGCATCACCGCCATGGACGTGATCCGCGCCACGGACTACGTGCTGCCCTGCTTCGAGATCGTCGATTCCCGCATCGCCGACTGGCAGATCAAGATCCAGGACACCGTGGCGGACAACGCTTCCTGCGGGGTGTACGTGCTCGGCAAGACGAAGGGCGACCCGCGCCGGCTGGACATCACCCTGGCCGGCATGGTGCTGGAGAAGAACGGCGAGCTGTTCTCCACCGGCGTGGGCGCGGCGGTGCAGGGTTCGCCCGCCAACGCCGTGGCCTGGCTGGCCAACACGCTGGGCGAACTGGGCATTCCCTTCAAGGCCGGCGAGGTGATCCTGTCCGGTTCCCAATCTTCGCTGGTGCCCGTGGCCGACGGCGACGAACTGGTGTGCACCGTCGGCGGCCTGGGCCAATGCCGGGTCCGTTTTTCCGGGAGGAGCGCGGCATGAGCATGAACGTCACCCTGGCGCGCGAGGACGTCGTGCGCCTGTGCGAGCGCATCGAAGGCGCCCAGCGCCGCGCCTACGCGATCCCCAAGCTGACCGACGAATACCCGGCCATGACCATCGGCGACGGCTACGCGGTGCAGACCGAACTGCGCCGCCGCTTCATCGCCCAGGGCCACAGGCTGGCGGGCTGGAAGGCGGGGCTCACCTCCAAGGCCAAGATGGTGCAGATGGGCGTGAACGTGCCCTCCATCGGCTTTCTCACCGACCGCATGGCACGCCCCGAGAGTAGCGCCATTTCCACCGCCGACCTGGTGCATCCCCGCGTGGAATGCGAAGTGGCCTTCGTGACGAAGAAGGCGCTTGCCGGCCCCGGCTGCACCCGCCAGGACGTGCTGGCCGCCACCGACTACGTGCTGCCGGCCATCGAGATCATCGATTCGCGCTTCGCCGGCTTCAAGTTCGACCTGCCCAGCGTGATCGCCGACAACGCCTCGTCGGCGCGCTACGTGGGCGGCGGGCGGGCGCGCTACGCGGAGGAGATCGACCTGCGCACGCTGGGCGTGGTGATGGAGAAGAACGGCGAGATCGTCGGCATGGGCGCCAGCGCCGCGGTGCTGGGGCATCCGGCGGACGCGGTGGCGATGCTGGTGAACATCCTCGGCGAACTGGGCGAAACCCTGCCCGCGGGCAGCTTCGTCATGAGCGGCGGGATTACCGAGGCGGTCGCAGTGCGGCCGGGCGACAACGTGGTGGCGCGCTTCCAGGACCTGGGCAGCGTGTCGGTGCGCTTCGTCGAATAACAACGGCCAACGGGAGACAGCCCATGCCGATCATTGAAATGCACATGATGGAAGGACGCAGTGGCGAACTGAAGCGCAGCGTGGCGGCCGCGGTCACCGAGGCGGTGTCCCGCACGCTGGCCTGCAGCCCGGAAACCGTGCGCATTCTCATCACCGAACACGGCGCGGAGGAGTTCTACGTGGCCGGACAGACCATGGCCCAGCGCGCCGAGCAGCGGCGCCTGGCCGAGCTTCAGGAGCAGGGGAAATGAAGAAGATTCGTTGTGCGCTGATCGGGTCGGGCAACATCGGCACCGACCTGATCTACAAGATCCGCCGCAGCCCGGTGCTGGAACCCGTGTGGATGGTGGGCATCGACCTCCAGTCTGAGGGCCTGGCGCGGGCGCGGGAGATGGGCCTCAAGACCACCGCCGAAGGCGTGGACGGCCTGCTGCCCCACGTGCGCGGGGACAACATCCAGATCGCCTTCGACGCCACCAGCGCCTACGTGCACGCGGAGAACAGCCGCAAGCTGAACGAACTCGGCGTGATGATGATCGACCTGACGCCGGCCGCCATCGGCCCCCTGTGCGTGCCGCCGGTGAACCTGCGGGAGCACGCCGACCGGGTGGAGATGAACGTCAACATGATCTCCTGCGCCGGCCAGGCCACCATCCCCATCGTCCATGCGGTGTCCCGCGTGCAGGCGGTGGAGTACGCGGAGATCGTCGCCAGCCTGGCGTCCAAGTCCATCGGCCCGGGCACGCGCGCCAACCTGGACGAATTCACCTACACCACGTCCAACGCCATCACCAGGGTGGGCGGCGCGAAGCGGGGCAAGGCCCTGGCCATCATCAACCCGGCCGAGCCGCCGATGATCATGCGCAACACCATCTACTGCCTCACCGAGGACGAGCCGGACCACGCCCGCATCACCGACTCCATCCTGGCCATGATCGCCGAGGTGCAGAAGTACGTGCCGGGCTACCGCCTCGTCAACGGGCCGATCTACGACGGCAACAAGGTGTCCGTGTTCATGGAGGTCGCCGGCCTGGGCGACTACCTGCCCAAGTACGCCGGCAACCTGGACATCATGACCGCCGCCGCCACCCGCACCGCGGAGATGTTCGCCGAGGAGATCCTCGCCGGAAAGATCCAACTCAAGGCCGAGGAGATCGCCTGATGAGCACGACCGAGAACCTGAAGGGCCGCAAGGTCATCCTGCACGACATGTGCCTGCGCGACGGCATGCACGCCAAGCGCGAGCAGATCAGCGTGGAGCAGATGGTGAAGGTGGCCACCGCCCTGGACGACGCGGGCGTGCCCTACCTGCAGGTCACCCACGGCGCCGGCCTGGGGGGCAACTCCCTGCAGCACGGCTTCGCCCTGGCCCCCAACGAGGAATACATCTCGGCGGTGGCCTCGCGCATGAAGCAGGCCAAGGTGTCGGTGCTGCTGATCCCCGGCCTGGGCACGATGAAGGAATTGCAGGCCGCCTACGACGCGGGCGCGCGCAGCGTGCACGTGGCCACCCACTGCACCGAGGCCGACACCTCGCCCCAGCACATCGCCTACGCGCGCAAGCTGGGCATGGACACCACCGGCTTCCTGATGATGGCCCACCTGAACGACGCCGCGGGCATCGCCGCCCAGGGCAAGCTGATGGAGAGCTACGGCGCCCAGACCGTGTACGTCACCGATTCGGCCGGCTACATGCTGCCCGAGGACGTGCGCGCCCGCGTCGCCGCGCTGCGAGCGGTGCTCAAGCCCGAAACCGAGATCGGCTTCCACGGCCACCACAACCTGGGCATGGGCATCGCCAACTCCATCGCCGCCATCGAGGCCGGCGCCACGCGCATCGACGGTTCCGTGGCCGGCCTGGGCGCCGGGGCCGGCAACACGCCGCTGGAAGTGTTCGCCGCCGTGTGCGAGCGCATGGGCATCGATACCGGCGTGGACCTCTTCAAACTCATGGACGTGGCCGAGGACGTCATCGTGCCCATGATGGACCACCTGGTGCGGGTGGACCGGGAGTCCCTGACCCTGGGCTTCGCCGGAGTGTATTCCACCTTCCTGCTGCACGCCAAGCGCGCGGCGGACCGCTTCGGCGTGCCGGCCCGCGACATCCTGGTGGAACTGGGGCGCAAGAAGATGATCGGCGGCCAGGAGGACATGATCCAGGACACCGCCATGACCCTGGCCAAGGAACGCGGGCTGTCGATCAGGGAAGCGGCGGCGGCCTGAGGAACCCGGCCATGAAATACGACGTGCTGATCGAGGACACCGGCGAGCACTACGCCTGCCTGGACAGCGAATCCGTGCTGGAAGGCATGGCCCGCCTCGGCCGCCGCGGCATCCCGCTGGGCTGCCGCGGCGGCGGCTGCGGAGTGTGCAAGGTGCAGGTCACCGGCGGCGAATACAGCCGCCAGGCCATGAGCCGGCAGCACGTGGATGCGGACGATCTGCAGGCCGGCGTGGTGCTGGCCTGCCGTATCAGCCCGTGTAGCGACCTGTGCGTGCGCGTGGTCGGCAAGCTGGAGAAGGCCGTGTGCCGCGAACCCGGCGCGTAGGAGGGCGGCTGAGGTCGCCGCCTTGAATCACCCCGCAGGGAGATCACCGGCCAGCCGTTGTCCTGCGCGTGGCGCGGCGATGGCGCCGGTACGGGTGGCGGTATCCATGCCGGCCGTTGGCTCTGCGGGCTTCATCGTGACGTAATGCACGGTGGATTTATTTGGCAGGCATGTTAATGTCGCACGGTTATCCCGACGTTGTTGCAAAGCAACCGGCCGCCCGTGCGCATCCTCCTCCTCCACCAGAACTTCCCCGGCCAGTTCCGCCATCTCGCGCACGCATGGTCCCGGCGTCCGGACTGCGAAGTCGTCGGCCTGGGGCGCGACACCGCCCCGGGCATGCCCGGCGTGCGCTGGTACACCTACCGCCTCCACCGCCCGCCGGGGCAGGCGCAGCACCCCTACCTGCGCCAGATGGAAAGCGCCGTCCTCCACGGCCAGGCCGTCGCCCGGGCGCTACAGCGCCTGCGCCAGCGCGGCTTCGTCCCGGACGTGGTCATCGCCCACCCCGGCTGGGGTGAAACCCTCTACCTGCGCGACGTCTTCCCCCACGCCCGCCTCATCCACCTCTGCGAGTGGTACTACGGCGCCACCGGCACCGATGCCGGCTTCGACCCCGAATTCCCCGCCACCGCGGACGACCTCGCCCGCATGCGCACCTGGAACGCCCTGCACGCCCTCAACCTCACCCACTGCGACGCGGGGGTGAGCCCCACCGCCTGGCAGCGCAGCCGCCACCCCGCCGCCTTCCGGCCCGCCATCCAGATCATCCACGAAGGCATCGAAACCCCCCTGCTGCGCCCGGACCCCGCCGCCACCCTCACCACCCCCTCCGGCACCGTGCTCAAGGCCGGCGACCCGGTCATCACCTACGTCGCCCGCAACCTGGAACCCTACCGCGGCTTCCACCGCTTCATGCGCGCCATGCAGACCGTGCAGCGCCGCCACCGCACCTGCCACGCCGTCATCGTCGGCGGAGACGACGTCAGCTACGGCAAGCGCCCCCCCGACGCCCCCAACTGGCGCGAGAAAATGCTGCGCGAAGTCACCCTGGACCCGGCACGCACCCACTTCACCGGCCGGCTGCCCCACGCCGAATACCGCAAGGTGCTGCAAGTCTCCGCCGCCCACGTCTATCTCACCTACCCCTTCGTACTCTCCTGGTCGCTGCTGGAAGCCATGGCCAGCGGCTGCCTGGTCATCGGCTCGCGCACCGCGCCGGTGGAAGAGGTGATACGGGATGGGGAGAACGGGATGCTGGTGGATTTCTTCGATACGGAGGGGCTGGCGGAGCGGATATGCAGGGCGCTCGAAGGTGGGGTGCGCTACGCGGCAATTCGTCGTGCTGCGCGTGAAACGGTCAGCCGAGGATATGCGGTGGATAGGGGGTTGGCTGGATATTCCGAGTTGGTGGGTGTGCAAGCGCAGGAGGTGTGTCTTGCTAACGCGGGCTAACTTACTTCTGGAAAGTCTCATGATTTCGCTCAACGCCAGCAACCCCTTCTACCGGGAATTCACCGACACGGTGCCCATCACCGAACAGGCCGCGGCCCTGCCGGACATGGTGGGCTCGGGTCGTGTGCGCGACCTGCGCGAAGCGGCCAGCCTCTCGCCGCAGTTGGCCGGCCTGCTCGAACAATTTACCGAGGCTAGCACGCGGGAAGCGCGCTGGACGATCCTGGACCAACTGCTCGATGCCTGGGCCGACACCTCGGGCATGGCCGAGAGCCTGGATGAGCGTAACCCCGAGGAATTCGGCTTCATCTACAGCGCAAGCTGTTCGGGTTATTGTCATTTGAGTTTCTAAGGATTTAAATGACAGTGTCCCGTTATTAATGACCGGATATCCTCGTTGTATTTAACTGGATGGGAACTAAAATGGTGCGAAAAAACATTTGGCATTGGTTTTCTGGGGGAACGGATGCTGCTGTTTCTTTGTTGTGGTTTGCAATCTCATATTTAATATTTGCCTTTCTTTATATATTGCCAAGTGAGATATTGGCTTCTGTATTGGAGTGGCTGCGTTTTCTTGATTTTATTCCCGTCGTAAAATCAATTGAGCATGGAGGTGTATTTGATGTGGTGCTGGCACAAATTCATTTGTGTACATTGATCTTGCTGCTGCCGGCGGCGGTGTTTACTTATTTAAAAGTGCTCCGAGATAGATTTTTTCATAGATCTAAAGGGGGCAATAGATTTGTTTTGCTTGCTTTTGTGATGCCGATTGTTTCTTTGATTATGTTCTTTGCGCCAATAGGTGGTGGATCTGTTGGTCGGCTTCTTTCGTCTTTCTCACTTGGATTTCCATTTTTGTCTGCATTGATTGTGGTTTCATGGGCTATAACGTTTCGCGGATTGCTTGAAGTTGCAGGGTTTGTAAACTCTAACGAAGGAGATTGATATGTTTTTGCCGGGCACTCTTTCTAAAATATCTAAGGCGTGGGGGAGTCTCTCTCCGGGTCAGCAAAGCGCAATTCAGGCCATTCCGGATGTGAAGGAGATGAATGATGTATTGGTTCAGAATTATTATCGTGACCCCGAAACTGGGCGCGATGCATTCGGTGCAATTCTTGATGTTGGAATGGGTGCGCTAGCGGCAGCCATTGTGGTTAGCATGGGTGGACCTGTTGTGGCAGCCATTGCCACCGGATATGCGGCGGGAAAGGTCGGAGAATGGCTTGGAGAGCAAGTGTGGGATGCATTGACTAGACCCGAAGCTAATGACAGTTGGGCTGCTGCATTGGGAAATGAATTTGCCGATGAATTCCTCAATCTCGTCCTCCCCGACGGCATGCGCCCCATCGACCGGGGCACGAACACCTACTTCGGCAACGCCCGCGCCTGGCAACCCGTCCGAGTCGACCCTCTTGTCCTGGACCTTGACGGCGACGGCATCGAAACGCGTGGCATCGACGGCACGATCCTCTTCGATCACGACGGCGACGGCATCCGCACCGGCACGGGCTGGGTGAAGGCCGACGACGCGCTGCTCGTGCTCGACCGCAACGGCAACGGCAGCATCGATTCCGGCGCCGAACTCTTCGGCGTCGATACCGTGCTCTCCAACGGCACCAAAGCCG
>NZ_SSOD01000026.1 GCF_004801305.1 Pseudothauera rhizosphaerae
CGGAGGGGCGCTTCCGGGAGGACCTCTACTACCGGCTCAACGTGTTCCCGATCACCATCCCGCCGCTGCGGGAACGGGGCGGGGACATCGTGGCCCTGGCCGACCACTTCGTGGCGCGCTTCTCGGCCGACATGGGCATCGCGGTGCATCGCATCTCCACGCCGGCACTGAACATGCTCACCTGTTACCACTGGCCCGGCAACGTGCGCGAGCTGGAGAATGTCATCGAGCGGGCCATGCTGCTCGCCGAGGACGGGGTGATCCACGGCTACAACCTGCCGCCCTCCCTGCAGTCGCCGGTGGTCGCCGAGGTGTCGGGCGAAGGCAGCCTGGAGATGCGGCTCAACGCCATCGAATACGAAATGATCGTGGAGGCGCTGAAGGTGCACCAGGGCAACATGACCGCGGCAGCCACCCAACTCGGCCTGACCCGCCGCACCCTGGGCCTGCGCATGGAGAAATACAAGCTGGACCACCACGATTTCCGCGGTTCGGCCAAGAGGGAGGCCTGCTGATGAAGACCCGTGGCATCCAGAACGCCATCAACCGCCTGGCCGGCTCCCGCCGCCTGGGCAGCAAGTCCCTGATCGACCAGGCGACGAAAGAAGCCGAGCACGCCCTGCAGCAGGCCCGGGCCTGGCTAGACCGGCGCGCCGAGCGGCCCGACGGCGAGATCGACGAGCGCAAGGAAGAGCTCATCGCCGCCATCGAGGCCCTGGCCGAGGCCCTGTCCCAGCACTACGCGATCCTGGCCCGGGACTGGGAAGCGGCGCAGGCGAAGGACGCCTAGCGCCCGTCACAGGGCATGGACAGCCGCCCCCGTAGAAGCGGCCTTGGCCGCGATTCGGCCTATGGAAAAATGAACGCCGCATCGCGGCCAAGGCCGCTCCTACAAGGAAAGCGCGTTCGCTTCACATCGGCGTGATGCCGTACTCCTGGTAGATCACGTCCTGGGCCTGCTTGAACTCCATCATCGTGAACTCGAAGCCTTCACTGGCGACGAAGGCCCATACGGCTTCATCCCCGTCGTAGGCGTTGACGGCCTGGCGGAATTCCTCGTCGCTGCGCATGCGCTTGATGTAGGCCACGGCGGATTCGACGCTCATCGCTGCATTCTCCTCGTTCGACACGCAAACTCGCGTACTCCGCCGTAGCGAAACATGTGCCACGCCGGCCCATGCCCGCCCGGGCGGCGACTTATCCCGAAAGACGTAACGATTCGGAACGGAAACCGTTCGTCCGCGTACGCCCGCGAACATCCGGCCGGCGCAGGAACGCTTCTTTTCCGCACCCGGGCGTACCAAATCCGATTTCCGTACATCGCCGAACGCCCCGCGCCCGTGGCACGCGGATTGCCCTTGCCGAATGTCGCCGTCCCATCCACGAACGCAAGGAAATCCGCCATGTTCAAGACCCGCCATGTCCTCGCCTGGCTGCTCGCCGCCCTGCTCTCCGCCAGCGTGCACGCCAAGGAACTCAAGATCGTCGTCGCCACCAACTTCCTCGGCACGCTGCAGACCCTGGCCGCCGAGTTCGAGAAGAACACCGGCCACACCGTGACCCTGAGCGGCGTCTCCGCCGGTCCGGCCTATGCCCAGTTGGCCAACGGCGCGCCCTACGACGTGTGGTTCTCCGCCGACGTGAAGAACCCCGAGACCCTGGACCTGAAGGACGGCCTGGCGCTGCCCGGTTCGCGCTTCAGCTACGCCCAGGGCGTGCTGGTGCTGTGGTCGGCCACGCCCGGCCGGGTGGACGCCCAGGGCGAAGTGCTGAAGAAGGACGACTGGCACCACATCGCCGTCTCCAACCCGGACATCGCCCCCTACGGCACCGCCGGCCACCAGGTCATGGGCGCGCTGGGCGTGCGCGACAAGCTGATCGAACAGAAGCGCATCGTCCAGCCCAACAGCGTGGGCCAGGTGCACAGCCAGACCGCCTCCGGCGCCGCGGACCTGGGCTTCGTCGCGCTGGCGCAGGTGCTTCAGCCGGACGGCAGCATTCCCGGCTCCCACTGGTTTCCGCCCGCGGCGCTGTATTCGCCCATCGTGCAGCAGGCGCTGATCGTCAAGAGCACGAAGGAGCCCGAGCTGGCCCGGGAATTCCTCGCCTGGGTGCGCAGCCCGCGGGGTGCGGAAATCATCAAGGCCGCCGGCTACACCATCCCCGAGTGACCCGCAGCACCGAGGCGACACCGTTCGCCCTGAGCCTGTCGAAGGGCGTTGGAGCCAATCGGGCTTCGACAGGCTCAGCCCGAACGGTCTCTGGCGCCCGGTCCCTATCACCCAGCGAGGCACCGCCATGTTCGGACTCACCGCAGCCGACCTCACCGCCTACTGGATCACGCTGAAGCTCGCCACCGTGGGCACGGTAGTCCTGGTGGTGCTCGCCACGCCGCTGGCCTGGTGGCTGGCGCGCACCAAGTGGAAGGGCAGGATCGTCGTCGAAACCCTGGTGGCGCTGCCGCTGGTGATGCCGCCCACGGTGATGGGCTTCTACCTGCTGGTGCTGTTCGGCCCCCACGGCTGGGTGGGCGGGCTGCTCGAATCCCTGGGCTACCGCCACCTGGCCTTCACCTTCACCGGCATCGTCATCGGCTCCATGTTCTTTTCCCTGCCCTTCGTGGTGCATCCGCTGCAGAACGCCTTCGCCTCCACCGGCATCCGCGTCTCGGAAGTGGCCAACACCCTGCGCGCCTCGCCCTGGGACCGCTTCGTCAGCGTCATCCTGCCCCTTTCGCGGCGGGGCTTCCTTTCCGCCTTCGTGCTCTCCTTCGCCCATACCTTCGGCGAGTTCGGCATGATCCTGATGATCGGCGGCAGCATCCCCGGCGCCACCAAGGTAGCCTCCATCGCCATCTACGACCACGTGGAGACGATGAACTACGGCGCCGCCCATTCGCTCTCCCTGCTGCTGGTGGCCTCCTCCTTCATCCTGCTGATGCTGATCTTCGCCCTCAACCGGCGCTACAAGGTCGCGGGCATGGCATGAGCCTGAAACTCGATTTCACCGTGGACCGGGGCAGCTTCATCCTGCAGGCCGCGCTGGAGCTGCCGGCCCGCGGCGTCACCGCGCTCTTCGGCCGCTCCGGCTCGGGCAAGACCACGCTGCTGCGCTGCATCGCCGGGCTGAAGCGCCAGCGCGGCGGCTACCTCGCGTTCAGGGGCGAGACCTGGCAGCAGGGCAAGGATTTCGTCCCCACCTGGAAGCGCCCGCTGGGCTACGTGTTCCAGGAGGCCAGCCTGTTCCCCCACCTCAGCGTGCGGGGCAACCTGGAATACGGCTACCGCCGCGTGGCGGAGGAAAAGCGGCACTTCCACTGCGAGGAGATCGTCGCCCTGCTGGGCCTGGAAACCCTGCTGGGGCGCTGCCCGGACCAGCTCTCCGGCGGCCAGCGCCAGCGCGTGGCCCTGGGCCGGGCGCTGCTCACCAGCCCGGAACTGCTGCTGATGGACGAGCCCTTGGCTTCCCTGGACGCGGCCAGCAAGGAGGAAATCCTGCCCTTCCTGGAGCGCCTGCGGGACGAACTGCAGATTCCCATCATCTACGTCAGCCACGCCATCGACGAGGTGATCCGCCTGGCCGACCACGTGGTGCTGATCGACAACGGCAAGGTGATCGCCCAGGGCGGACTGCAGGCCATGCTGACCGGCCGCGAACTGCCCTTCGTCAGGACCGAGAGCGCCTCCACTGCGCTGGAGGCGCGCCTGCGCACGGCGGACGCGGGCGACGAACTCTCCGAACTGGAGGTGGAGGGCCAGCCCCTGCTGATCGCCCGCCACCCCGGCAACCCCGGCCAGGCCGTGCGGGTGCGCATCCTGGCGCGGGACGTGGGCCTGGCCCTGCAGCCGCCCGCGGACACCAGCATCCTCAACTGCCTCGCCGTGACCGTGCTCGACACCCAGCCCGGCCTCGTCCCCAGCCAGTTGCTGGTCCGCCTCGCCCTGGGCGGGCAGGTGCTGCTGTCGCGCATCTCCTGCCGTTCGGCGCGGCTGCTGGGCCTGCATGCCGGCCAGAATCTGTACGCCCTGGTGAAGACCGTGGCCCTCGGCTGAATCCCTCCCTCTCCATGGAAACCACGATGAGATCCCTGCTGCTGGCGGTACTGCTCACGCTCGCCGCCCTGCCCTCCCAGGCCCGCCCCTTCACCGACATGGCGGGCCGCCAGATCGACATCCCGGCGCATCCGCACAGGATCTTCCCCGCCGTAACCTCCGTCACCGTCACCCTGGCCGCGCTGGCTCCGGACCTGCTCGTCGGCCTGGCCTTCGACCTGCCCGAAGGCGCGGCCGGATTCCTGCCGCCGGAACTGGCCCGCCTGCCCGTGGTCCGCGTGCTGGAAAGCCTGGACGGCGAGCGCATCCTCGCCACGGCGCCGGACCTGGTGGTGGGCTGGCACGGCATCACCCAGGCGCGCGCCGAAACCGTCATGGCGCGCATCGGCAAACCCCTGCTGCTGGTGGAGGGCGAAGTCCTGGCCCGGCACCCGGCCACCTTCCGCCTGCTGGGCGCGGCGCTGGGCCGCGGCGAGCGGGCCGAAGCGCTGGCCCGCTACCTGGAAGACAGCCAGGCCCGCCTCGCCGCCGCCCTGGCCGGCCTGCCGGACGAGGCCCGGCCGCGCGTCTACTACGCGGAAAGCCCGGACGGCCTGACCACCCAGTGCAGCGCCTCCACCCGCCTGGAAGTCATCCGCCTGGCCGGCGGCCGGCCGGCCCTGGAATGCCCTGGCGGCGGCCTCTCCCACAGCCAGCAGGTGGACATGGAAACCCTGCTGGCCCTGGACCCGGACGTGATCCTCGCCCGCGACCGGCGCACCGCCGAACAACTGGCCGCCCGGCCGCTGTGGCAGAAGCTGCGCGCCGTGCGCGAAGGCCGGCTGTACGCCAGCCCTACGCTGCCCTTCAACTGGTTCGACCGTCCGCCCTCCTTCATGCGCGCCCTGGGCGCCCAGTGGCTCGCCCGCCTGCTCCACCCCACACGTTTCCACACCCCCATCCACGTGGAGGCGCGCCGCTTCAACGAACTGTTCTTCGGCGTCACGCCGCCGGAAGACGCCCTGCACAGGATGCTGGCGCCGTGATCCCCGCGGAGGCCGAGGAACCGGTCTTTCCCGAGGACGAAGGCGGCCCCGCGCGGCGGCTGGACTTCTACGGCCTGTCCATCCCGCCCCTGGTGCGCGAGCTGCGCCGCCAGCTCGCGGCCCACTTCCACACCCGCGGCATGGCCCCGGCCTGGTACGTGCCCCGCCAGTTGAACCCCGCGCCCTACCACCATTTCCGCGACGCCCGGCACGCGGACGAACTGCCCGGCCTGATCGCCGACGCCGGGCCGCGCTACTTCGCCCGCCGGGATTTCCTCGACCGCTGGCGGGGCACGTTCGCGCCGCTGCCACCCCTCCCCCTGCGCCCCGAGTTCGGCGAGGCCGGGCTGGCCGATCCGGAGGGCCTGGTCCACGTCCACGCCTGTGCCTGCTGGCTGATCCTGGCGGACCTGGAAATGCTCGGCACCCGCCCGCTGCCACGCCACTGGTCCGATCTGCTCCACCCCCGCTACGAGCGCGACATCGTCCTCAACGGCGACGAGCACGGCCCCAACCCGCTGATCCTCGCCAACCTGGCGCGGGACTGCACGCCCGCCGCGCTGGAAGCCTTGGGGCGCAACACCGTGGCCATCCAGGGCGGCGCCGAGATGGCCCGCGCCGCCGGCAGCCGCAGCCCGCGGCGGGCCGCCCTCTACGTGCTGCCCCGTTTCTGGGCGGAGAACAACATCCACCGGGACACCACCCGCATCGTCTGGCCCGAGGAAGGCGCCTACGCCACGCCCCTGCTGCTGCTCGGCAAGCGCGACGCCGGCCCCTCCGCCGCGGCCGTCTTCGACTTTCTCCACGGCCCGCAATGGAATGGGCAACTGGAAAACATCCACTGCATACCGGCCGACGGCAGGCGCGCCACCCGGCCCGTGCCCGGCCGCCTGCGCTGGCTCGGCTGGCAGGCCGCGCGGGACCCCGCGCTGGACGACACGATCCGCGCCGCCAGCGCCCATTTCCATCGAGGATACAGCCGATGAAACTCATCACCCTGGCCGGACCGCCCTCCTCCGGCAAGACCTCCGTGGCCCTCAAGGTGCTGCGCCAGTTGCAGGACGAAGGCGTCAAGGCCGGCGTGGTCAAGTTCGACTGCCTCGCCAGCCAGGACGGCAAGCGCTACCGGGCGGCCGGCTTTCCGGCGCTCACCGGGCTGGCCGGCAACACCTGCCCCGACCACTTCTTCGTCAACAACATCGAGGACTGCGCCGCCTGGGGCCGCGAGCAGGGACTCGACCTGCTGGTCAGCGAATCGGCCGGGCTGTGCAACCGCTGCGCGCCCCACGTGCGTAGCCTGTACGCCTGCTGCGTGCTGGACAACCTGGCCGGCGTGGACACGCCGCGCAAGATCGGCCCCATGCTCAAGACCGCCGACCTGGTGGTCATCACCAAGGGCGACATCGTTAGCCAGGCCGAGCGCGAGGTCTTCGCCCACCGGGTGCGGCAGGTCAATGGCAAGGCGCGCATCCTGTTCGCCAACGGCATCACCGGCCAGGGCACCTGGGAGGTCGCCCGCCTGTGGAACGAGGCGCCGCAGGACCAGGAGCTGACCGGCGGCCGCCTGCGCTTTTCCCTGCCCTCGGCGGTGTGCTCCTACTGCTTCGGCCAGACCCGCATCGGCCGCGACTACCAGCGCGGCGTGATCCGCCGCATGGACATGGAGGCCGCCGAACGTGCCTGAGCCCCGCACTGCCACCCTGCCGGACGATCCGGCGAGCATCGAATTCTTCCGCGTGAACGGCCTGCCCGACCCCACCCCCGGCATGGACCTGGCCGCCTACTGGGACAGCCTGCCCTGGCAGCAGCGCGACCTGGGCGGCTGGACCGCCGACAGCCTGGCCGAAGGGCTGGCCGCCTTCGTCGCCGCGCGCCACATCGCCGCCCGCCAGCCGGCCGCGCTGCGTTCGCTCGACATCCTGCCCGGCCGGGCCAAGGACGGCAGCCCCGAGGCCCACACCCTGCATCTGGTGCCCGGCGAGGTGGTGTGCATCGTCGGCCCCACCGGCTCGGGCAAGAGCCGCCTGCTGGCCGACATCGAATGCCTGGCCCAGGGCGACACGCCCTCCCGCCGCCGGGTGCTGGTGGACGGCTCGGCGCCCGACCCGCAATGGCGCTTTTCCGGCGAGGCCCGCCTGGTGGCCCAGATCACCCAGAACATGAACTTCGTCATGGACCTGGCGGTGGCCGACTTCCTCCACCTGCACGCGGAGAGCCGCGCCCTGGAGGACGCCGACGAGGCCGTGCGCCGCGTGCTGGACGCGGCCGTGGCCATGGCGGGTGAACCCTTCGGCGCGGACACGCCGCTGACCCAGCTCTCCGGCGGCCAGTCCCGCGCCCTGATGATCGCCGACGCGGCCCTGCTCAGCCCCAAGCCCGTGGTGCTCATCGACGAGATCGAGAACGCCGGCGTGGACCGCGGCCGCGCCCTGAACCTGTTCGTGGAGAAGGGCAAGATCGTGCTGCTCTCCACCCACGACCCGCTGCTGGCCCTGTCCGGCCACCGCCGCCTGGTGATCCGCAACGGCGCGGTGGCCCGGGTGATCGAGGCCAGCCCCGCGGAGCGGGAATGCGCGCAGCGCCTGGCCCGCTTCGACCGCAGCCTGGCTGGCCTGCGCGAGGCCCTGCGCCGCGGCGAGCCCCTGGATGAAGCCTGGAGCCGCCTGCGGTTCTGAAGGCGGAAGCTTGTAGGAGCGGGCTTGCCCACGATGCGGCGTCATTCACGCAAAGAACCGCCGCATCGCGGGCAAGCCCGCTCCACAGGACAATACGGTTCAGTCAAGCAAACCGCCTCGAACTCCTGCCCCCTCTCCCCTCGCGGGAGAGGGCCGGGGAGAGGGGGCGCCCCGCAGGGGGCGTAAAGCAGTTCATGGCAGCCTGGCTGGCCCAGCCCCCTCTCCCCAACCCCTCTCCCGCGAGGGGAGAGGGGCTTTGCCGGGCTTGGCTGAACCGTATTGGCGCCCCCGGGCCGACGGCGAACGGATTGGTACGAATGTGGCGTTTGCCGTGACGCGACCGAACAGTGGCGTTACCGGCGTACCCCGCCAAGCTCGACATCCATGTACCGAATTCCCCTTTCTTACCCCCACGTACGCGCCAGACCGGTGGCATGGCCTTTGCCAAACGGGATAGCGATGCAGGACCCGTTCCAAATGCGCCAGCGCAAGCGCTGGCGCAGCGGTTCCGTCAGCCGTTGCCGTCCCTACACCACAACTAAAGGTCCAGTGCCCGCCATGAAACCCCGCACGCTCCGCCCCCTGCCAAGTCTGCGCCCCCTGTCGCTCGCCTGTGCCGGCCTGCTGCAGGCCGGCGCCGTCCTCGCCGCCGAACCGGTGCTCGCTCCCCTGGTGGTCCAGGAATCCCCCGACGCCCTGCCCTATTCCAGCCTGCCGCCGTCCGAGCGCACCGCCCTACCCGTCAGTGTCCAGGCGGAACAGACCTTCACCCGGGAAGACATCGAAGCCCTGCGGCCCCGGGACGTCTTCGACCTGATGGAAACCACCCTGGGCATGAGCATCACCCGCCAGGGCTCGCGCATCAACAACTTCTCCAGCAACCGGGGCGGCAACGTCAGCTTCCTCATCGACGGGGTGTACCTCACCGGCACCCAGGCCCAGCGGGTGGTGGGGGACATTCCGGTGGGCATCATCGAATCCATCCAGTTCATCCGCGATGCCTCGGTGCTCAGCATCCTGCCGGTGATGGGCTTCGGCTCCCGGGTCGGCACCCAGAACCAGGGCGTGGTGGTCATCAACACCCTCCGCAAGGCCGGCACGGAAGACAGCGCCCAGGTGAAGGCCAGCTACGGCACCCACGACACCTGGAAGGCCAGCGGCGGTTTCAAGCAGTCCTGGGCGGACGGCCGCCTGCAACTCGGGGGCGGCTACCAGCATTCCGAGAGCAACGGCAAGAACAACTGGAACAACGCCTACGACTCCGATACCTACATGCTCAACGGCGGCTGGAAGGACGACGCCTTCATGGCCATGGCCTCGGTCTTCGTGAACCAGGGTGCCCGGGAAATCCAGCGCTATATCGGGGTCTCCAGCGATCCCACGTCCGGCCTGAAGAAGGGGCAGCTCGGGGCCGAACTGTGGGAGTACGACCCTCGCGACATGGAGGTCTTCACCCTCAACCTGGCCCGCTACTGGAACGAGCGCCACACCACCGCCCTCACCTGGGGCCGCAGCAAGGCGGACGGCACGGCCTGGTACTACACCACCACCGCGGACCCCGCGACGATTCCCGGCCGCCGTTTCAAGGACGAGTCCACCGACCTGCACCTGTCCCACACCATCACGGGCGAACGGAACACCTTCAAGGCGGGCGCCCAGCGCGTCGAATACACCCAGGTCACGGAATGGCTCGCCACCGCCGAGCCCAAGCCCCGGGAAGAGGAAATCTACGGCCTCTACCTGACGGACGAGTTCCGCATCACACCGGCCTGGTCCATCGACGGCAGCATCCGGATGGACAAGAAGCACGTCAGCAAGGGCGGCGACAAGTACGGCTCCGACGGCAGCACCATGAAGCTCTCGGACGACACCTGGACCGACAAGGCCTGGCTGGCCGCCCTGGGCACGGCCTGGCAGGTGAACCCGGTCTGGCGCCTCAGCGGCCGCTATGCCTGGAGCAAGACGCCCACGCCGGACACCATCACCACCGTCGACGACAAGAGCCTGCCGGACGAGAAGCTTCACCGCTGGGAACTGGGCGTGGACGCGCGGCTCTACCCAGCCCTGAACGTCTCCTTCACGCCCTTCTACTACCTCATCGAGGACGCCAAGGTGGCGGATGCCAGCGCGCCCGCCATCCCGGTCTTCAACCCGGACACGGGCCTCTACGAGAACCTGAGCGTCTACACCACGGCCGACAAGGTGACCCGCAAGGGCTTCGAACTCGCCCTGAAGGGCCGCTTCGCCAACGACATGCTGGGCTACGAGCTGGGCTGGAGCCGCTTCAAGGACGATTCCGTCGAGCTCGGCACCAACAACGTGGAGACGCCCGAGAACCGCTACACCGCCCGCCTGAACGCGGCTTACGGTGCCTGGAGCGGCACCCTCAGCGTGCTCCGGGTGGAGGAGTACTGCCACTTCTACAAGACCGGCGCCACCGGCAGCGCACCGGACGGTACCTGCCTGCCCGTGCCCGCCTTCACCACGGTCAACCTCAACGTGAGCCGCAAATTCGGCCACGGCGTCACCGTCTCCCTCTATGGCCAGAACATCACCGACGAGCACTACTTCACCCGCCACAAGACGGGCGCCGGCGGCCCGGCCTGGTCCCAGTCCAACGGCGCCATCGCCGACGTGGGCGCCACCTGGGGCATCGAAGTGGGGATGGAATTCTGATGGCTGCGCCGACCCTCGCCAACCGGCGTCCGTGGGGGCGCCAAGTCCTGGCCCTGGGCCTGGGCGCCCTGCTGGCGGCCTCCGCCCACGCCGAACGCCCCATCACCGACATGGCCGGCCGCCAGATCACGCTGCCCGACCGCGTGGAACGCGTCTATGCGGTGGGCCACTGCATCCCCATCGTGGGCGCGGTGGCCCCGGACAAGCTCGCCAACAACTACGGCTGGGCCGCCGGCAAGGGTCCGGCCCGGCGCTTCGTCTCGCCGCTGTTCTACGAGGGCAAGGTCGTGCCCGCCACGGGCAACCGGCTGTCCGACGAGGAAGTGCTGAAGATGAGGCCCGACGTGGTGGTCATGGAGACCCGTCCCAATGCCGCCGAAGCCGCGAAGCGCATGGAGGCCCGGCTGGGCGTCCCGGTGGTGCTGATCGACCAGGATCTGCTGCGCATCAAGGACTCCCTCGCCTTCCTCGGCGACGTGCTGGAACGCAAGGAGCACGCCGGCAAGCTGGTGGATTACGTGGTCCGCCACGTGGACCCCATCGCCGAACGGGCGCGCGCCATCCCCGCCGCGCAGCGGGTGCGCGCCTACTACGCGGAAGGGCCGGACGGCCTGTCCACCAACGGCGCCGGCTCCAGCCACACCCAGGTGCTGGACTACGTGGGCGGCATCAACGTGGCCGAGGTGGAGAACGCCGCGGGCGAAGGCATGCACAAGGTCACGCTGGAACAGATCTACCTGTGGCGGCCGGACCTGATCCTGGTGTGGACGCCGGGCGCGGAGCGCCAGACGACGTACCACGCCATCGTGGACGATCCCCTGTGGCGGCGCATCGACGCGGTCGCGGCCGGCAGGGTGGTGCAGATCCCCTGGCTGCCCTACAGCTGGTTCGACCGCCCGCCGGGCAGCAACCGCGTCATCGGCACCCTGTGGCTGGCGCAGCGGCTCTACCCGGAGGTGTTCACCCACGACATGGTGGCGCTGACGCGGGAATACTCGCGCCTCTTCCTCCACCACGAGATCGGCGAGGACGACGCCCGCTACCTGCTCGGCCTCGCCACCCCCGCAGCCCTGCCCGCACAGGAAGGCCGGTGATGGACGCCGGCTCCCGCAGCGCCCCGGCGCCGCACGCGCCGGCGGCGGACGCCACGGACGGGCGCCACGGCATGGCCGCCCTGCCGCTGCGCTTCGTCCTGCTGCTCCTCGCGCTCGGCGTGATCTTCGTCGTCTCCTTCGCGGTCGGGCGCTATCCCGTCGCGCCGGGGACGGCCCTCGCCATCCTCGCCTCCCAGGTGGTCCCGCTCACACCCACCTGGGACGGCAACACCGAAACCGTGGTGCTGGGCATCCGCCTGCCGCGCATCCTCGCCGCGCTGCTGGTGGGCGCCGCCCTGTCGGTCGCGGGCGCGGCCTACCAGGGCCTGTTCCGCAACCCCATGGTGTCGCCCGGCATCCTGGGCGTATCGGCGGGGGCCGGTTTCGGCGCGGCGCTCGCCATCCTGTTCGGCTATGGCATGGTGGGGATCCAGCTCATGGCCTTCGTCTGGGGCCTGGCCGCGGTGGCCACCACCTGGGCCATCGGCGCCGCCATCGCCCGGCGCGGCGATCCGGTGCTGGTGATGGTGCTGGCCGGCATCGTCGTGGGCACGCTGTTCACGGCCTTCGTCTCCCTGGTCAAGTTCGCCGCCGACCCGCTGGACACCCTGCCGGCCATCACCTTCTGGCTGATGGGCAGCCTGGCTTCCATCGACATGCCCGATCTGGCCGCGGCGGCCCTGCCCATCGTGCTCGGCATCGCCGCGCTGATGGCCATGGGCTGGACGCTCAACGTGCTGTGCTTCGGCGACGAGGAAGCCCGCGCCCTGGGGCTGGAGACCGGCCGCGTGCGTTTGCTGGTGATCGTCTGTGCCACCCTGGTCACCGCCGCGGCGGTCGCCATCAGCGGCATCATCGGCCTCGTGGGCCTGGTGGTGCCCCACCTCGCGCGCATGCTGGTGGGCCCCGACCACCGCGTGCTGATCCCGGTGTCGACGGTGATGGGCGGCGGCTTCCTGCTCGCCGTGGACGACTTCGCCCGGTCGCTGTTCGCGGTGGAGATCCCCCTGGGCATCGTCACCGCCATCGTCGGCGCGCCCTTCTTCCTCTACCTGCTCAGGCACAGCCGCCGCGGCTGGAACTGAAGGAACCCGGCATGCTGGAAATCCACCACCTGCACTGCGGCTACGGGCACCGGGCGGTGCTCGCCGACATCGGCTTCACGCTGCGCGAAGGCGAGTTGCTGTGCCTGCTCGGCCCCAACGGCGTGGGCAAGACCACGCTCTTCAAGACCATCCTGGGCCTGATCCCGCGCCAGGGCGGCCAGATCCTCATCGACGGCGAGGACGTGGCCCACTGGCCCCGCCCGCGCCTGGCGCGCTGGATCGGCTACGTGCCGCAGGCCCATACGCCGCCCTTCCCTTTCCGCGTGCGCGACGTGGTCGCCATGGGCCGGATCGCCCACCACGGCCTGTTCGCCTCGCCCGGCGCCCAGGACCGCAGGATCGCCGACGCGGCCCTCGACGCCCTGGGCATCGCCGCGCTGGGTAGCGCCTGCTACACGGAGATCAGCGGCGGCGAGCGCCAGCTCGTGCTCATCGCCCGGGCACTCGCCCAGCAGCCGCACATCCTGGTGATGGACGAGCCCACCTCCAACCTGGACTACGGCAACCAGTTGAAGGTGCTGGCCCACGTCCGCCGCGTCGCGGTGGAACACGAACTCGCCGTGATCCTGACGACCCACCACCCCGACCACGCGCTGATGTACGCCACCCGTGCGCTGGTGCTGGACCGGGACAAGCGCCACGCCATCGGCGAGCCCGAGGCGGTCATCACCGAAAGCTACCTGCGCGACACCTACGGCGTCGCCACCGAGATCCACGCCATCACCCGCCGCGACGGCCGGCGTTCGCACCTGTGCGTGCCGGCCGTGGGATGAGGCGGGTCAGGCCGCGGAAGCGCCCGTGTGGATGAGGGTCCCCACGTGCTCCCCGCGCAGCGCGGCGGTGAGGCGGCCGGGCACGAGGCCGTTCACGACCTGCACGTGGCCGATGTTGCGCGCCGTCGCCATGACTTCCAGCAGCGCCCGGTCGAAGGGCAGCGTGCCCTGGAGCTTCGCGAGGTCGGCGACGCTGGTCTCGCTCAGCAATTGCGCCTGCTCGCCGCCGGGCCCCTTGGGATCGGTGGTGTAGACGCCATCCACGTCCTCCACGATGGTGAGGCCGGCCGCGCCCAGCGCGTCGGCGAGCAGGAAGGCGCCCGTATCGGCCCGGTGGATCGGCAGGCGCGAATTGGGGAACTCGTGGTGGTGATAGGGCGGGAAGGCGCTGCCCACCACGGCGCGGGTCGCGGTGAGGTGGATGGCGAGCTGGCTCGCGATGGTCGGGTGCTCCACGTAGGACACGCCCTCCGGCGCGAGCATCGCGGCGAGGATGTGGCCGTTCTGTCCCGCCTCGCTCGCGGCCAGCGGCGCCAGCGAGCCCACCGGCAGGCCCAGGTCCAGGCCCACGCCGTAGAGGTGGCGGGCGCGGATGCCGGCGCCGGTGAGGATCAGCAGGCGGTGTTCGGGCAGCAGCTTGCGGATCTCGTCCACGATGGGCAGGATGGCCTCGGCGCCCCGGTCCATGATGGAACGCCCGCCGATCTTGACGACCTGCAGCCAGGGCAGGATGCGGATCGGGCGCCGGCCCGCGACCGGGCGGGTGAGATCGCCGTCCAGCAGGGTCTGGCGCGCGAGCGGGGAGGCGACGTGCTTGATGGTGTTGGTGCTCATGGCGGTATCCTCAGCTCGCGGTGATGATGGTGCCGACGTGCTCGCCTGCGAGCGCGCGGGTCAGGTTGCCGGGGACGAGGCCGTTGATGACCTGCACCTCGCGGACGTGCCTTGCCGCCTTGAGCAGGTCGAGCATGGGGAATTCCAGGATGGAGTCGTGCAGCCCCCTGGCCTTCATCTCGTCCACCGAAATCTTCGGGATGAAGGCGGCGTTCCTGTCGGTCTTGGGGTTGGCGGTGTAGAGGCCGTTCTCGTCCTTCACGAAGATCATCGCCTTGCAGCCGAACTGCTCGGCCATGAGGTAACAGCCCGCGTCCGTGCGGTAGGGCGGGATCACGCCCTCGGCGGCCGGGCGCGTCCACAGGTGGTAGGGCGGCATGCCGCTGAAGACCACCGCATTGACTTCCTGCAGGTAGAGCGGCACGGCCGACAGCCCGGCGCCGCTGACCTGCGAAATGCCGTGTTTGGCGAGGAGTTGCCCGAGCATGGCGGCGTTCTGGTCGGCCACCGAGGCGCCCAGCCCGGCGAGCACGCCCGCTGGCAGGCCCAGCCCGGCGGCGATGGAGTACAGATGCCGCGCCCGTGTGCCCGCGCCGGTGCCGATCAGCAACTGGTGCTTTGCGCGCGCGGCGACGATCTCGTCCATCAGCGGATAGACCGCCGCGCGGCCGCGGTCGATGACGCTCTGGCCGCCGATCTTGATCACGGTCGCATCCGGCAGGATGCGGAAATCAGCCGCTGCCTCCGCCGCCGCCTGCAACTGCGGGTCGGTCAGCGAACGCTGCATCAGGAGCTCTTCGAGCTCGGTGGTCGTGTTCGTCATGGGGGAATTCCTTTTTCGTTTTCATTCACCGCGCATTTCCCGGCGGAAGCTCCCTGACGACACCTCGGCGAGGTATCCGGGAAGTCCTTCGGGAAATCGCCCGGCGACGGTCCGACACGTCCTGGGATGGACCTGTCACAGAAAAAAGAATAGATCGTCGCGCTATATAAATTCCAGCCCAGTTGAGCCCCCTGCCCTATATACCTTTAGCCATACATATCGGCGACATCGGGGCAGCCGGGCCTCCGCCTCCCTCAGACGATGCAGGGCGCCGCGGCTTCCCAGCTCTCCTCCGCGCGCGCCGTGCCCTGCCAGTAGATGGAGCGGTAGGGCGGAATCTCCCGCCGGCGGGCGAGGAGCAGGTTGGTGAGCTCGAACACGGTCTGGCGGCTGCCGCGGTAGCCGACCCAGGTGCGGGCGTGGCCGCCCACGTTGTCGTAGAGGGGGAAGCCGGCGCGCAGCAGGGGCAGGTTGAGGCGGGCGGAGAGTTCGGCGCCGTGGGAGTTGGCGACCAGCAGGCTGACGTCCTGGGCGCGGGCGCGGTTCTCCAGGTCTTCCAGATCGCCCACCACCACTTCGTCGGCGGACAGCGCGGTGAGTTGGGTAGTGTTCGCGGAGGCGACCGCCGCGGCGAGGCGCAGCCCCAAGTCGGCGAGGTAGTTCCCCAGGCTCGCCAGCAGGTCGGCGTCGGCGGCGATGGCCACGGGCACGTCGGCCAGGGTGAAGTGGCAATCCACGATGGCGTCCTGCAACTGGGAGCGCTGGCGGGCGATGGCGGGCGGCACGGGGCGGCCGGAGATCCTGCTCAGGGTGTGGACGAAGGCGTCGCAGTCGGTGAGGCCCATCAGGCCGGCGAAGCGGTAGTCCGGCACGCCGGTGCGCTCCCGCAGCAGGTCGGCGGCCTTGTCCAGCGAGCTGCCGATGACCAGCGTGGCGGCGGATTCGCCCACCCGGGCGATGTCCTCCCGGGTGGTGCCGCCGTAGGTCAGCGTGGCGTAGCCCTCTTCGATGAGGTGGCCGTCCACGGAATCGGCCAGGTCCGGCAGCACGATGGCCCGCAGGCCGAAGGCGGCGATCCATTCCTTGATGGCCTCGATGTCGGCCGGGGTGAGCATGGACGAGGCCAGCACCGTGACCTGGTCGGGCCGGCGGCCGGCCACGCGGGACTTGGGCACCAGGTGGTCGATGATGGCGCGCACGGCCAGGGCGAAGCCGGTCTCCAGGCAGCCCAGGGTGTCGGTGGCGCTCACCGGCACCACGGCCATGCCCGCGTGCTCCGGGTGGTCGCGGCGGAACTGCTTGAGGGTGCCGTCGATGTCCACGCCCTGGGTTTCGGCCAGGCCGGTGGTGATGAGGCCAACCACGTCGGGGCGGTTCCTGGCGGCGATGGTCAGCAGCGCCTCGATGACGTTGCCGTCCGAGCCGAGCACCGTGGCCACGTGGTCCATGGCCGTGGTCTGCAGCGCGATGGGCTCGCGGAAGTGGCGCATGAAGAAGAGCTTGTTGAAGGAGGTGCAGCCCCGCGCGCCGTGCTCCAGCGGCATGGTGCGCGCCAGGCCGAGGAAGGCCAGCGAGGCCCCCACCGGCTGGCTGACTTTGAGGGGGTTCACCGTCAGCGGCTTGCCCGAGAGACTCACTTTGGCCATGGCGTGCTCCTTCCGTTTCAGGCCGCGGCCAGCGCGGCGGCGCTGGGGGCGGTGGCGGCCGGGACGTCCCAGGGCGCCGGGCGGCGCACCTGTTCCCAGATGGGGTTGTCGATGGCCGAGGCGATGCGCCGCGCCAGTTCGATCATGCCGTCGTAGCCGGCGTAGCCGATGTCGCGCACGTGGTCGATGTCCAGGAAGGGCACGCGGGACTTGAGCGTGGGGTAGATGTAGCGGTCCCCCGCCAGCAGGATGTCGGCGCGGCACTCGTGGAAGGTGGCGAGCAGCGCGGTCTGGTCGTTGTCGCTGATCATGCGGGCGTCCGGGCCCATCAGGGCGCGGATGCGGGCCTTGTCTTCCTCGGTGGATTTCTCGGTGCCGGTGGCGACCACGGTCATGCCCATCTCCTGCATGGCCGCGACGATGGACCAGGACTTGTAGCCGCCGGTGAAGATCAGTACCCGGCGCCCCTGCAGTTGCGCGCGCAGGGGTTCGAGGGCCGCCACGACGCGGGCCTCCTCGCGGGCGATCACGCGCTCGGTGCGCTCGGCGAGGTCCGGATCGCCGAGCAGGCGGGCGAAGCCGCGCAGGGCCGCGGAGGTGTCCTCCACGCCGTAGAAGCTGCCCTCGAAGAAGGGCGCGCCGTACTGCTCGTGCAACTGGCGCGCCACGTGCAGCATGGCTTTGGAGCACACCACCATGTTGGCCTCGGCCCGGTGCATGGTCTGGATCTCACGGAAGCGGGAGTCGCCCGACAGCGTGCACAGGATGCGCAGGCCCAGTTCGTCGAACAGCGGCGCCACGTTCCAGAACTCGCCGCCCACGTTCCATTCGCCGATCAGGTTGATGTCACGGGTGCGGATGCCGGGGCGCTGGGCCTGGGGCGAGACCGGCTCGGGCTCGCGGGTGCCGATGACGTGGCGGAAGATCACGTCCCCGGCAATGCGGTTGCCCAGGTTCTTGTTGCCGTAGAAGCCGGCGCAATCCACCGGGATCACCGGCACGCCCCAGCGCTTTTCGGCGGCCTTGGCGGTGGCGGCGATGTCGTCCCCGTGCATGGCGGGCACGCAGGTGGCGTACACGAACACGGCGGCCGGGCTGTAGGTGTCGATGGCCTGCTTGATGGAATGGAACAGGCGCTTCTCGCCCCGGCCCATGATCACGTCCACGTCCGACAGGTCGGTGGTCATGCCGCGGCGGTACAGGTTGGGGCCGCTGGAGCGGGTGCCGCGGGCGTCCCAGGAACTGCCGGCACAGCCGATGGGGCCGTGCACGATGTGGGCCACGTCGGCGATGGGCAGCAGCGCGTTGCGCGCGCCGTCGAAGGCGCAGCCGCCCTGGGTGGCGCCGGGCTGCGGGCGGGCGCAGCCGGACTTGCTCTTGTTGTTGTGGGCGCAGGCCGGCTCGTCCAGCAGGGCCTGGATCTCGTTGGGGTTCATGGCGGCTCTCCTTGTGGGCGGGTCCGGCTCAGTCGGCGGCCATGGTGGCCGTGACGGCCGCCACGGGAATGCGGGTGGGCTCCCTTTCCTCCTCGTCGCCGGCTTCCACTTCCACCTGGTATTCCCCGTTGAAGGCATGCACGCCCATGGCCTTGCGCAGCCACAGGGGCGGACGCTTCATCATCGCCTGCAGGCTGCTGATGACCTCGTCCACGTCCCGCTTCTGCTCCATCTTCACCGGGAACACCTTCATGGCGAACACCCGCACCGCGGCGGGGTCGGCGAGCTGCTTGGTGAACAGGATGCCGCAGCCGCGCAGGGACTCGATGCGCGCGGTGAGGGGGTCCTCGCCCGCGGCTTCGTCGGCTTCCATGTCCTCCATCCAGCAGCCCTTGCCGCCGCCGGGGCCCTTCTTCCCGCCGGCGCGGCCCTTGAACTGGGCACAGTCGATGAACTCGGCGGAGTCGGCGCCGACGTCGTAGAACATGATCTGCCGGGCGCTGGACAGGCCGGTGTCCACGCTGGTCAGGCCGTTGCTGGTGATGGCGATCTTGACGTGTCCGGGGCGGGTCATGGCGGGCTCCTTGGTCTCACATGTCGGGTTGGGACTCAGGTCATCGGCAGGCCGACGACCATTTCTTCGCGGGAAAAACGCATTTCGAAGGCCGCCGGCAGGCGCGCGTCCGGCAGGCGGGCGCGCCAGCGCGCCAGGGCGGCGGTGTCGATGGTGAAATCCTTCAGGGCCTCGACCGGCACGATGAACAGCGCATCGTCGAGGGGCAGGTAGAAGTCGATGGGGAAGCGCACCGGGTCCCGGTACAGGCGGCCGACCTCGATGCGCAGGCGGTCCGCGTCCGCGGCGACCTTGGGGTTGTCGCAGTCGAAGCGGAAGTGGCGGTTGAAGAACTCGAAGGGCGGGCGGAACTGGAACAGCACCCGGTCCTCGTCGCCGAACTTGCGCACCTCGGCGACGATGTCCACGTAGTACTGGGCCAGCAGGGCCTCGGTGTAGGCCTCCGGGTAGGGCTGGCGGAAGGAATCCAGGAACACGGCGACCGCGCCGGCCAGCAGGTCGATGCCGGCGGGGGTGATGTTGAGGTCCAGCGCACAGCGCTCGAAGTCGCAGGACAGGCGCAGCAGGCCCTCCCGCGCCTCGCAGCGTCCGCCCCGGTGCAGCGCGGCGATGCGCACGATGCGCAGGATGCGGTAGAGCTCGGCGGCCACCTTGTCGATGACGTTGCGGCGCGGCAGGTCCAGGTAGCGCCGCCAGGTGCTGCGCCCTTCGAACAGGGACGGATCGGCGGCGGCGAAGTGGTCTTCGAGCTGGTGGAAGGCGGCCAGCGCGAGCTGCAGGCGTTCGAGGCCGGGCCGGCCCTCCTCCCCTTGGGCGAAGAAGAGCTTGCGGCGCTTGGTGTACAGCTCCACCTGGCGATAGCCGGGCAGCGGCAGGCGCGTGGCGCAGGCCGTGGCGATGTGTTCCAGCAGGGTCGTCTGCTTGCTCATCGGGGTGTCCGGCAAGGATTCGGAAACCCGCCCGCCGGATCGGCGGGCGGGGCTTGCGGGCAGAGGCCGCGGCTTACCACGTGTTGAGGATCCACTCCTTGTTGCGGGTGTATTCCATGTGGGCAAACATGGCGTTGGCGCAGGCCTCGGCCAGTTCCATGGCGCCCTGGTAGCCCATGGTCGGCTTGCGGTACAGGCCGGCGCGGTCGAAGGTGGGGAAGCCCACGCGCACCATCGGGATGTTGGCGTCGATGGCGACGTAACGGCCCTTGGAATGGCCCATGATGAGGTCGTACTTGGCGCCGTCCTTGATGCGCTTTTCCAGTTCCCACAGGTCCGCGTTGTGGATGATCTCCATGTCGAAATCAGCCGTTTCCTTCAGGGCCTTGATGCGCGCGTCCTTCTTGTACTTGCTGCCCTGGTCGTCGCCGATCAGCAGCAGGGACGGCTCCATCTCCAGCTCCATGCAGAAGGTGGCGAGCCCCAGGACGAGGTCCGGGTGGCCGAAGATGGCGACCTTCTTGTTGGCGAAGAACATGTGGGCCAGGTCCGCCATGGCGTCCAGCGCGATGCCGCGTTCATGCACCAGCGAATCGGGGATGGGCTTGCCGGTGATCTCCGCGAGCTTGCGCAGCATGGCGTCGGTGTTCTGGATGCCGTAGGGGGTATCCACCGCGTGCATGGGCACCTCGAACTCGTCCTTGAGGTACTTGGCGGCCGAGTCGCTCTCGTAGCGGGCCAGGGACAGGGTGCCGATGGCGTTGGCGCTGTCCTGGATGTCCTCCACCGTGGTGCGGCCGTGGGTCTCGATGGTCTTGCCCGGCAGCATGGGCGAGTCGAAGTCCTCCGTGTCCATGAAGATGTGGTGGTCGATGCCCATCTCCTTCAGGTAGCGTTTGAGCAGCACCACGTCGCCCGGGTTCACCCAGCCGGGGAGCACGTTGAGCTTGCCGGTGGGCTCGCCCTTCTTCGTGGCCACGGTCTTGACGATGGACTTCATGCACTCGGCGTAGCCGGAGACGTGGCTGCCCTTGAAGCTGGGGGTGTGCACCGGGGCCAGATAGATCTGCCGGTCCGGGAACTCGGCCTTCAGCGCCTTGTTGCAGATGTTGATGGTGCCTTCGATGTCGTCGCCGATCACTTCCGTGGAGCAGGTGGTGATGATGGGGATGAGGCGCAGGTTCGGGTAGCGCCGCGCCAGCACCATGACGCCTTCCTGGACCCGCTTGGCGCCGCCGAACACCGCCGAATCCTCGTGCAGCGAGGTGGAGGCGACGTCGAAGTTCTCCTTGAAGTGCTGGGCGAACAGCAGGCGCACGAACATCGTGCAGCCCTGGCCGCCGTGCACCAGCGGGATGCAGTCCTTGACGCCGATGCCGGCATATTGCGCGCCGGCCGGCTGGCAGTCGTACATGGGGTTGATGATGCCGCCGCGCTCCCGCGCGGCGAACTTCACTTCGGCCGGTTTCACCTCGGCCACGTTGCATTCGCTCATGATTTTCTCCGCTGGGCGGCGGCGCAGGGCGCCGCCGGCCCGATCAGTACAGGTGATGGTTCAGTTCGCGGTTGGTGGAGCGCGTGATGGTCACGTCCACCAGGCGGGCCTTGAGGCCGTCGAGCAGCTCGCGGACCTCTTCCGGCTCCACCTCGCGAATCCACGGGAAGCGCTCGCGGAAGTCGTTCACCATGACCAGCGCATCGGCATAGAAGAGCTTGTCCATGGGCGTCTCGCGGACCGGCTCCTTGCCGGAGAGCAGCCTCTCGGCCTGGCCGAGCACGCCGTCGATGTTCTCCTGGCGGTCCCAGGTGCGCGAGAAGAACTGCCACAGGCAACGCTCTTCCACGTAGCCGAACAGATCGTCGATCCTGTCTTCCATCATGCTGCCTCCCTCACCCGGTCGGGCATCGCCTTCGGGTTCGCGTCGCGAATGTCGATCGCAGCCAGGTGGCGGATCGGGTTGTAGACCGCGTTGTACATGTCGCGGGCCAGATTGACGAAGCCTTCGAAGCCCATGTACGGCCCGTTGTGGTAGGCGTGGCCATTGACGTAGGGGATGTGCAGCTTCTTGACCAGTTCGCCCACGCGGGGGCCGGTGAAGATGACGTCGGGCTTGACGTGCTCGATGATCTCGAAGAACTCCAGCTCGTTGCCGTCGTCGATGTAGTAGGTGCCTTCCTGGCCGCGCGCGATGACCTTCTCGAAGTCTTCCTCGTGGCCGAACTTGGAGGACATGGCCACCACCTGCACGCCCAGGTCGTCCTCGACGGACTTGGTCCAGTGCCACAGGCGCGGGCCGCCGGTCCAGATGGCCATCCTGGTGCCCTTCAGGCGCTCCTTGTACCAGTCGAGCTTGGGCTTCCACTTGGCGTATTCCTCGGCGATCAGCGCCTCGCCGCGCTCTTCGATGCCGAAGAAGGCGCAGATCTTGCGGATGCCCTCGGCCATGTAGTTGAAGCCCCAGGAGTCGATGTCCAGGCGCGGGATGCCGTAGCGCTTCTTCAGCTCGTTGGCGATGTAGCCGGAGGAGCGGGCGCAGTTCACCACGTTGAGCTTGGCCTGCTGCATGCAGCGCAGGTCGTCGTAGGTGCCGTTGCCGGTGAAGTGGGCGATGACCTGGATGCCCAGGCGGTCCCAGTAGGTTTGCAGGAGCTGGGTGTCGCCCTGGATGTTGAAGTCGCCGATGAAGTTCATCGTGTATTCGCTGGTGATCTCCTTTTCCAGCGTGTCGACCTTCTCGTTGATCCAGCCGATGTTGAGCACGTGGTGGCCCTTGGACTGGGAGACGCCGGCGAAGCCCGGGCATTCCACGGTGAAGATGTCCACGTCGGGGCGCTCGCGCATCACCTTCTTGGTCACCGCCTTGATGTCGTCGCCGATCAGCGCGGTCGGGCAGGTGGTGTAGACGATCATGCGCTTGATGTCCGGCATCTCGTCGAAGGCCTCGTTGATGCTCTGCTCCAGGCGCTTCTCGCCGCCGAACACGATGTGGCTTTCCTTCATGTCGGTGGACCACACGTACTTCATGTTGAAGTGGCCGTTGTCCGTCGGGTAGCGTTTGGTGTGCCAGGTGTCGTAGGCGCAGCCCAGCGGGCCGTGGATCATCTGGATGGTGTCCTTGAGCACGCCGCCGATCACCAGCTTGGCGCCACAGAAGGCGCAGCCGCGTTCGGACAGGGTGCCGGGAATGGTCGCCGCGTTGGCGATGGGCAGAAATTCACGGGTGTCCTCGTTGGGCGCCTTCAGGTAGATGTGCTTCTGGCGCTCGGGGATGTCCTTGTCGCACTCCAATAGGACCATGGGCATGATTCGCTCTCCTTGATGAACAGTCCCCGGCGGATACGGGGGGATGGTCTTGCGGATGTTTCTATGTCCGGCAGTGCCGGTATTGCAGTTAGCGTGCCTGTTTCTTCCAGGCCCTGAAGCGATGCATCAACCCATTGAAATTAAATGATTTTTTAATCATTTCCGGGTTTCTGCGGGGTGGTCTGCGGGTAGGGGCATTCTTTGCACGGTTCCCGCAGGTACATTCCGGGGAGAAAAGTTCTTTCTCGTCCGGCGCCCCCCTCTCCCCCAGCCCCTCTCCCGCGAGGGGAGAGGGGAGTTTCGTCCCCGGAACGTCCGTACAGGCGCTGGTTTGCTCCCTCTCCCCTCGCGGGAGAGGGCCGGGGAGAGGGGGCGCCCCGCAGGGGCAAAAAACCGCTTGCCCCCGCTCAACGCCGGCTATGCACCAGGCGCAGGCGGGCGGCGGGCCGGCCCGCCACGGCGCGTGCCTCCGCCCGGCCACCGCATTGGCAGGGGGCGACGGGGAAATCATCCTCGTCATCCCCGCACACGATGTCCGCCATGCGCAGGCCCTGCAGGTACTCCAGGGCCTCGTGCAGTTCGGCCTCAGCCCGGCGCAGCAGCAGCGCGCCGGCGGCCCGGCGCAGGCCGCCGGCATCGAGCAGGCGGAACTTCTCCCGGGTGAAGGGCAGGCCCACGGCCTCCTGCAGCACCGCCACCATCGCGCGGGAAGTGATGTCCAGGCTGCGCCCCGCGAGACCGACGCGGAGGGCGAGCTCACGGCTCAATGTACTCATCGCTTTTCCTCGGCCAGAAAAAATGCCCGCCGGATGGCGGGCATTTCGGGTGCTCGGACTGTTTCCCCGTTTCGCCGGGGACGATCAGGCCGCCGCGGCTTCGGCGGCGGTCTTGCCGACGATGGACTCGTCTTCCACTTCCATGATGCCGAACTCCATCAGCAGCTCTTCGAGTTCATCCATGGTGCAAGGCGTCGGGATCACGAACAGTTGGTTGTTGATCACCTTCTGGGCCAGGGTGCGGTACTCGTCGGCCTGGTTGGCCTTGGGGTCGTACTCGATGACGGTCATGCGGCGGATTTCGGCGTGCTGCACCACGTTGTCGCGCGGCACGAAGTGGATCATCTGGGTGCCCAGCTTGGCAGCCAGGGCCATGATCAGTTCGTCTTCGCGGTCGGTGTTGCGGCTGTTGCAGATCAGGCCGGCCAGGCGCACGCCGCCGGAGTTGGCGTACTTCACGATGCCCTTGGAGATGTTGTTGGCCGCGTACATGGCCATCATCTCGCCGGAGCACACGATGTAGATTTCCTGCGCCTTGTTCTCGCGGATGGGCATGGCGAAACCGCCACAGACCACGTCACCCAGCACGTCGTAGAACACGAAGTCCAGGTCTTCGTCGTAGGCGCCTTCCTCTTCCAGGAAGTTGATCGCGGTGATCACGCCGCGGCCGGCGCAGCCCACGCCGGGTTCCGGACCGCCGGATTCGACGCACTTGACGCCGCCGAAGCCCACGGACATGACGTCCTCGAGTTCCAGGTCTTCCACGGAGCCGGCTTCGGCCGCCAGTTCCATGACCGAGTTCTGCGCCTTGCTGTGCAGGATCAGACGGGTGGAGTCGGCCTTCGGGTCGCAGCCGACGATCATCACCTTCTTGCCGGCTTCGGCCAGCGCGGCGACGAGGTTCTGGGTGGTGGTGGACTTACCGATGCCGCCCTTGCCGTAGATGGCGGCTTGACGAAGTTTGGCCATGCTTGCTTCTCCTCAAATCGAGTGGTTGGGCAATGCCTTTCAGCAAACCCCGTGCCACTCCGGAAAAATAACTTAAACAACTGATTTATTTGAATTTCTAATGACCTTCTGGTGATCGGCAGAGCGCTCACCGTTCCCGCAGGTACTTTCCCGCGCGGAATGTTCCGCGATGTCTGCTCAGGCCGAGGCCGGCACCACGCGCACCGGCCAGCCCAGCACCTGGACCAGCCGGCGGCGCACCCCGCCCAGGGTCTGCCCCGCCAGGGCGCAGGTAGTACAGGCGCCGGTCAGGCGCACCTGCACCTTGTCGCCGTCGATGCCGACGAACAGCAGGTCGCCGCCGTCGCGCCGCACGCCGGGGCGCAGTTCCTCGATGACCTGCAGGCTGGCCGCCCGGATGGTCGCCTCGTCGGGCATGGGGCCCAGGGATTGCCGCACTTCGTCGTCCATGGTCGTGCTCTCCTGCGATTGAGAAGGTTGCTGTAGGAGCGGGCTTGCCCGCGATGCGGCGGTGGTTTCCTCGTAGGCCGCATCGCGGGCAAGGCCGCTCCTACCGGATGCCTGCGGCCATGCGCCGCCGCTCCTGGCGCTGCACCAGGCTCAGGTTGTCGATGCGCCGGTAGCAGGCCACGAAGCGGGCGATGGCTGCGGCCAGGCTGCGGTCGCCGGCCTGCTGGGCCATGCACACCCAGTCCCGGTAGCCGCTGGCGGCCAGGTGGCGGCGGAAGGCGGCGTGGTCCACCTGGCCCGAGGTGGCGAAAGGCAGCCCCTGCGGTTCGTCGGCGGTGAACAGTTCCAGGCGGCCATAATGGGCGGAGAACACGGCGTGTTTGCCCATCTCCCCGCTGTCGCACATGGCCGCGGCGTTGAACTTGAGGCCGAAGGAGGAGTGCTCCAGCACGTCGGCGAGAATGCGGCACTCCGTGGCGGTGAGGCAGAAATCGCCCTCGTCGCGGGCCAGCGGGGCCAGGCACAGCAGCGTGCCGTGGGCCTCGATGCGCGCCAGCACCGCGTGCAGGAAATCCAGCGTCAGCCGCCAGGCGCGGCGCACCGGCAGTCGGCCGCGCCAGCGCCCGCCGCCCAGCACCAGGGTGCGCCCGCCCAGGTCGCGGCATGCCGCCGACAGGCGCACCAGCCAGGCCAGGGTTTCCTCCCGCTGCCCGGCCGTGCCGAACCAGCCCATGCCGGCGTGCTGGTCCAGGGGGACGTGCAGGCCCACGGCTTCCAGTTCCGCCGTGCGCAGCCAGTTCCCGGTTTCCGCCACCAAAGCGGCGGACGGCGCGCGCCAGGCATCGCCCCAGCTTGCCGCGGAGGACAGTTCGATGCCTTCGATGCCCAGATCCGCCAGCCTGGGGAGCCAGGCCGCCCGCGCACCGGGCGGCAGGGCGGCGTTGGACAGGGCCAGCTTCATGGCGGGGACTACACGAGATCGTCTTCGGAGGTGATCAGGCGGAAGCGCTGCCCTGCCCCGCCGTCCGCCCGCGCACTCGGCGGGAGCGAGCCCTGCCCGGCCGCCTCGGCCCGGGCAGCGGCCTTGTCCACCCAGGACAGCAGCCCGCGACAGGCCAGGGCCAGGCTGACTTCGTTGAGCAGGTCCTCGATGTCGTGGCCGTTGTCCACGATGATGGGCTGGATGCCGACGGACATCAGGCGCTTGATGGACGAGATGCCGATGGAGGCCGCATACACCGCGGCGCAGCCGCCGAGGAATTCGAGCTTGGCGACGACCTTGTCTTCCGGCGGCTTGTCCAGCTCGCCCGGCCTGGCCGCCATCTCCGGCCCCGGCGTGTAGACCGTGCCGGCGGGCAGGCGCCTGTCCCGGTTCTCGCCCTTCATGACGGCGGCGGCGAAATCGCCGATGGCGGCGAGTTCCGCCTCGCCCGGCCAGACCCGGTAGATGACGAAGCGCTCGGCGGCACCGAAGTGGGTATTGACCTGCTGCTGATCCGTGGAGGCGAAGGCGACGCGCAACATGATCGTGTACTCCGGTCGGGGGTCCGGGCGGGTGCCGGCCGGAAGGTACTTACGCATCATGGCGGGATGGGGAAGCACCGGCCGACACCGCCCGGAGCGGTCGGAAACGGCCCGGCGCGGCGGCCGGGCGGTTTCCCTGTTCGGTCGTCGGCGCGAGCCGACGCTTCCTCTATTGCAAGCACCGGGCCAGGATTTGCCGATGGCCCGGGAATCCCCTGTTTCAGCGGTTTTCCGCCCATCCGCCGGTGCCCTGCCCGTGTTTCCGGCGGTGCCCGGCGTTCCGCGGCGTACCTTCGGTTCGCCGGGCGTTCGCCGATGTACACCGTGCGTACCGGTGCATGGCAACCAACAATTGGACAGGCAACACCGTTCGCCCTGAGCCCTTCGGCTTCGCTCAGGACAGGCCTGTCGAAGGGCGTTGGCTGCAATCGGGCTTCGACAGGCTCAGCCCGAACGGCATTTGATTGCCGAGGCAATCAGAAAGTCGCCTTACCCTGGTACCAGGCGAGCAGGGAGGGTTCGATCTCCTCGTGGGCGTACTGGTCCACCGGCTCGATGCCGGCCTTTTCGAGGCGCGCGCGCGGCCCGTCGCCCACGCGGGCGACGAACAGGGCCGCGCAGCCGGCCAGAGCGCGCAGGATCTGCTCGCGCCTGTCGTCGTCGCCCTCACCCTCCTGGCAGTAGTGCTCCACCTTGCGCACCTCGACCAGATGCGCGCCCTGCCCGTCGACACGGTAGAGGTTGAACTCGTCGGCATGGCCGAAATGCAGGTCCACCTGGCGGCCGTGCTTGGTCGCCACGGCCACCAGGGCGCCGGAATCGGCGGCTTCCATGTTCATGGGCTTGCTCCTCGTCGGTTGGGAAAAAGATAGAGGCCGGCGGCCTCAGCGGTAACTCTTGTAGCTCAGGCGGTAGCGTTCCATGCGCAGGCCCAGGATGCGGCGGGTGAGCCCGAGCTGGGTGGCTGCCGCGGTCATGTTGCCCTGGTGCACCTTCAGCGCCTCCACGATCAGCTCGTACTCGGCCGCCGCCAGGCGGGCCTCCAGCGTACCGGCGGCGGAGATTTCCGTCACCACAGGGGTCTGCAGCGAGGGTGGCAGGTGGGGCTTCTCGATCACGCCGTCTTCGGCCAGGATCACCGCCCGCTCGACGACGTTCTCCAGCTCGCGCACATTGCCCGGCCAGTGGTAGCAGGTGAGCATGTTGAGCGCCGGGGTGGAGATGCGATGCACCGCGATGCCCATGTCCGCCGAGAAGCGCGCCACGAAGTGGTCGGCCAGGGCCACGATGTCCCCGCCCCGTTCCCGCAGCGGCGGGATGGTGATCGGGAACACGTTGAGCCGGTAGTAGAGGTCCTCCCGGAAGCGCCCCTCCG
>NZ_SSOD01000027.1 GCF_004801305.1 Pseudothauera rhizosphaerae
CCCTCGTCGCCTGCATGCGCGTCCTCCTCATTCGTCTGAACGCCATGATCCGCGACCAGACCACATGGAGAACGGGCGACCCCCTGTAAGCCTGAACGACAAATCTGCTGCAGACAGTTGCTCCCACGGGGAACCGGCCGCCGGCCGGACAATCCGGGTAGAATCGCGCCCTTCCCACCCAGCCGGTTCGCCGCCCGTGTCCCCCGAAAACTCCGCGCCCGTGCCGATCAGTGCCGGGGTGCGCCCGCCGCGCCAGGCGGCGCCCTTCCTGCCCATGTCGCGCGCCGAGATGGGCGCGCTGGACTGGGACGTCTGCGACGTGGTGCTGGTCACCGGCGACGCCTACATCGACCACCCCAGCTTCGGCATGGCGCTGGTCGGCCGCCTGCTGGAAGCGCATGGCCTGCGCGTGGGCATCATCAGCCAGCCGGACTGGACCAGCGCCGAGCCCTTCCGCGCCCTGGGGCGTCCGCGGCTGTTCTTCGGCATCACCGCGGGCAACATGGATTCCATGGTCAACCGCTACACCTCGGACCGCAAGATCCGCTCCGAGGACGCCTACACGCCCGGGGCCGCCGCCGGGCGCCGGCCGGACCGCGCGGTCACCGTGTATGCGCAGCGGGCGCGGGAGGCCTTCCCCGACGCCGCGGTGGTCGTCGGCAGCATCGAAGCGTCCTTGCGCCGCATCGCCCACTACGACTACTGGTCGGACAAGGTGCGCCGCTCGGTGCTGGCCGATTCCAAGGCCGACCTGCTGCTGTTCGGCAACGCCGAGCGCGCGCTGGTCGCACTGGCGCAGCGCCTGGCCGCCGGCGAAGCCATCGCCGACATCCGCGACCTGCGCGGCACCGCCTTCATGGTGCGCCCGGACTGGCTGCCGGACGACCGCTGGCAGGAGGCCGATTCCCTCGCCCTCGACCGCCCCGGCCACGTCGCGCCCCACCCCGACCCCTATGCGATGGAAGCGGCTGCCGCGCCCGCCGGCGCCCAGCCGGTGCGCATCGTCGGCCGCGCCGAGCGTCGCACTCAGCGCGCCCACACCGTGATCCGCCTGCCGGCCTGCGAGGACGTCAGCGCCGACCCGGTGCTCTACGCCCACGCCTCCCGCGTCTTCCACCTGGAGTCCAACCCCGGCAACGCCCGTGCCCTGCGCCAGGCCCACGGAGAAGGGCCGGGCCGGCGCGACGTGTGGCTCAACCCGCCGCCGATACCCCTCGCCACGGCGGAGATGGATTTCGTCTACGGCCTGCCCTACGCCCGCGCGCCGCACCCGTCCTACCGCGGGGCGCGCATCCCGGCCTGGGACATGATCAAGTTCTCCATCAACATCATGCGCGGCTGTTTCGGCGGCTGTACCTTCTGCTCCATCACCGAGCACGAGGGGCGCATCATCCAGAGCCGCTCGGAAGCGTCCATCCTGCGCGAAATCGGGGATATTCGCGACCGGATGCCGGATTTTCGCGGCCATATCACCGATCTGGGCGGACCGACCGCCAACATGTACCGCATGGCCTGCAAGGACCCGAAGATCGAGGCCTCCTGTCGCCGCCTGTCCTGCGTCTACCCGGGCATCTGCGAGAACCTCGGCACCGACCACGGCCCGCTGATCGCGCTGTACCGCAAGGCGCGGGCGATTCCGGGCGTGAAGCGGGTCACCGTGGGTTCCGGCCTGCGCTACGACCTGGCGGTGCGCTCGCCCGAGTACGTGAAGGAGCTGGTTTCTCACCACGTCAGCGGCCTGCTCAAGATCGCCCCCGAGCACACCGAGGCCGGTCCCCTCTCCAAGATGATGAAGCCGGGCATCGCCACCTACGAGAAATTCCGCGAACTCTTCGACAAGTACTCGCAACTGGCGGGCAAGAAGCAGCATCTGGTGCCGTACTTCATCGCCGCCCACCCCGGCACCACCGATGAGGACATGGTGAACCTCGCCCTGTGGTTGAAGCGGAACGGCTTCCGCCCCGACCAGGTGCAGACCTTCCTGCCCACGCCCATGGCACTGGCGACCACCATGTACCACAGCCGCAGGAACCCGCTGAAGAAGGTCTCGGCGGATTCCGAAAGCGTGGAGACCGCCCGCGCCGGCAAGTCGCGCAAGCTGCACAAGGCCCTGCTGCGCTGGCACGACCCGGACAACTGGCCGCTGATCCGCGAGGCCCTGCTGGCCATGGGCCGGCGCGAGCTGATCGGCAACCGGCCCGAGCAGCTCGTGCCCTGGCAGCAGCCGGCGGCGCCAAGAATCGGGGAGAGGGGCGCCGGCCGGGCGCCCAACCGGCTCAGTGCCGCCGGAGCGGCGGGCAAGCCGCCCGCGCGGCGCGGCCGTGGCTGATCAGCGCGGCAGTGCGCTCAGCGGGCTGAATCCTTCCGTTGCCGGTGCCGGCGTGCGGGCCACATTCATCACCCACGACACGCAGGCGAAATAGCCGATCAGGGTGCTCAGTTCGACCACCCCCCGCTCGCCCCACAACGCAAGCGCCGCGGCGTAGGTGGGATCGCTCACGCCGTGGTGCTGCAGCAACTCGCCGGCGAAGGCGCACGCGACAGCTTCGCTCTCGTCCATGTCGCGCGGGCACTGGCTGCCGGCGGCCAGATCGTCCAGCGTGCCTGCCCGGGTGCCGGCGGCTAGGGCCAGCGGATGGTGGATGGCCCACTCGAACTGGTTGGAGACGTGGCGCGCCACCACCAGGGTGGCGAATTCGCCGATGCGGGCCGGCAGCGCGGATTCGAAGCGCAGGTATTCACCCACCTTCGCCAGGCGTTCCATCAGCACCGGGCTGCGCAGCAGGGGGACGAAAGGCCCCTTGACGCCCTTGCGCGGACCGTCGATCAGCATTTGCGCGGCTGCGCGCTGGGCCTCGTTCATCATGTCGGCGGCCGGTAGCGGCAGGCGTTCGGAGGTGTCGGGGCCGAAGCCCTGGGGAGTGGGGCGCATGGTCATGCTTGCTCCGTATGGATGGCGGGGGGCGGATGGGCGCTGCGGGAACGGACGAGCAGCGCACTGCTTGCCAGCAAGCTGCCGGCGGCCAGCCAGAGCGCCGCGTCCAGTGGCCAGTCCAGGCCGAGCAGGGCGTTCGCGGCAAGTGGACCGGCAAGCTGGCCGGTGGCGAAGGCGGCGGTCATCGCCGCCATCAATCGGCGCGCATCCGCCGTGGCGGTGCGTGCCTCCTGCAGTCCGAGCAGGGTGACCAGCATGAAGGTGCCGCCGACGCACAGGGCGGCGAACAGCAGGCTGCCCAGCCCGGGGGCGAGGGCCGGGGCCAGCACGCCGGCCGCCATTACCAGTTGGGCGGCGGCCCAGGCGCGGCGGCGCGGCCAGCGCGCCAACAAGGCCGCGCACAGGGTCGAGATCAGCGCCGCCAGGCCGAATACCGGCCACACCCAGCCGAACATGGCGGGGTCGTCGATCAGCAGGCGGGCCTGGGCCGGCAGGTAGGTGGCCGGCAGGATGTAACCGAAACCGAACAGGCCGTAGCACAGTACCAGGCGCAGCGCACCCGCATCGTCCGGTGCGTCGGCGGTGTTCGGGGAGGCGGCCGGCGCCGCGTCAGGCGCCGCGTCGCGCCATAGGCGGCCGGCGAACAGGGTGCCGGCCGTCGCCAGCATGGCGAGCCACCACCAACTGGCCGCTGCGCCGGCCTCCTTCAGGGCGGCCGCATGGCACAGCAGGCCGGCCGCCGCAATGCCCGCGCCCACCCCGGCGAACACCACGCCGCCGAGCGCCGGGCGGCCCAGCGCGGCCAGCCGGGTGAGGCACAGCGCGGCGGTGCCCACCAGCACCCAGGCACTGGCCACGCCGGCCACGAAGCGTGCAGCCAGCCAGAATGCGGTGGGCGCGTCCGCCGCCATTGCTGCGGTGCTGACCGCCACGCCCCACAGGCCGGCGCGCAGCAGGCCGCGCGGTGAGGCGCCGCGGCGGCCAGCCAGCAGCGCGCCGCACAGATAGCCGGCGTAGTTGGCACCGGCCAGCCAGCCGCCGGCCGCCAGCGACAGGCCGAACTCGGCCTGCATCAGCGGCAGTTGCGGGGTAAAGGCGAAGCGGCCGATGCCCATCGCCACGGCCAGCGCGACCAGCCCGCGCAGTGCGGTCGACCAGGGGGAAGAAGTGCTTGCGGTGTCCATGCCGCACTGTAATGGGCTAGTATTTTTTCAACTAATGAAAAGTAATGAATGGAGTTTCTCAAAATGAGAAACATTGATCTGGACGATCTCGAAATCGTCCACGCGGTGATCGCCCACGGCGGCGTGGCGCGTGCGGCGCAGGCGCTGCACCGGGTGCCGTCCAACGTCACCACCCGTATCAAGCAACTTGAGGCGCGGCTCGGCGTGGCGCTGTTTGCCCGGCGTGGGCGCGGGCTGGCACCCACTGCGGAAGGGCGTCTGCTGCACGGCTACGCCGAACGCCTGCTGCGCCTCGCGGACGAGACCGAATCGGCCCTGCGCGCCGGCCGCCTGCTCGGTACCCTGCGTCTGGGTTCGCTGGAAAGCACGGCGGGCAGCCGCCTGCCGCAGGTGCTGGCGCGCTACAACCGGGCGCACCCGGCGGTGCGCATCGAACTGGTCACCGGCACCACCGCTGCTCTGATCGCCCGCCTGGCCCGCCACGACATCGAGGCGGCATTCGTCTCCGAACCCTTCTGCGCGCCGGGGTTGCTGGCGCAACCGGTATTCGAGGAGGAACTGGTGCTGATCAGCGGTGGCGGTGTGGCGGCGGTGTCTTCGCCGCCCGACCTGGGGCGGACCACGCTGATTGCGTTTGCCAGCGGCTGTTCCTACCGGCGCCGGCTGGAAGAGTGGCTGGCGGCTGCCGGAGTGTTGCCGGAGGGGGTGCTGGAATTCGCCTCCTATCCGGCCATCGTGGCCTGCGTGGCGGCAGGCACCGGGGTGGCGGTGGTGCCGCGTTCGGTGCTGGCCGGGCTGAAGGCGGCCGAATCGGTGCGCCAGCATGCGCTGCCGCCCACGTTCGCGTACAGCCGCACCCATCTGCTGTGGCACCCCGGCCAGGCATCGCTCGCGCTGCAGGGGTTGCGGGCCGTGCTGGCCGATGGCTGCAGAGAGGCCGGTGTGACCGTGGCCGCGCCGGCCGGTGCCTGAGCGCGGCCTCGTTCGTCTCAGTCCGCGATCAGGGCGAAGAACTCCCGCTGCAGCAGGTCCGCGTCGCCCAGGTTGAGTTCGATCAGGCGGCGCAGGTGGGTGATGCTGTCGAGATCGATCTCGCGGCACACCAGGCCGATGCGGTCGTCCTCGTGGTGGGCGATGTCGCCTTCCATGCGCACCGTCGTTTCGCCATCGTCGAGCGTCAGCTCCAGCAGACAGCGCTCGCCGGGCTGCACATGGACTTCGCCCAGCGGGTGCAGCAGCGCGCCCTTCAGGGACAGGTCGAGCACTTCGCAGGGAAATTCCCGGTCGCAAAGCGACAGGGACGCACTACTGTGAAAGTTGATGCGGGAGAACTTCCGGTGTTCGGGGACGTGCATGCCGATCGCCTCCGTATGCGGGCGGTGCGCCGGGTGGAACCGGCGCGGGGCCATTCTGGCGCGCCGGCGGCCAACCCGCAAGCATGCGGACGGTTTTTCGGCGGACCGGAGCCGCATGCGGACGCCGTGCGAAAGTTCGCAGCCCGCAAGACATTTGGCTTGGTCGGCAGGGGCCGGTTGCCCAGAATGGGAAGCTGTGTTGAAGAACGACGAACCCAACGATCCGAAGCGCGGCACGCCCGGCACGGGCGATGCGCACCATACTGCGCCGGCACCGGATTCCCTGCTGGAATGCCTGGTCCTGGTCACGCGCGCCCATGGCGGCACGCTGACCCGCGAGGCGGCGCTGGCGGGCTTGCCGGTGGATGCCGCCGGGCTCACGCCCTCGCTGTTCGGCCGCGCGGCGCAGCGTGCGGGCATGACCAGCAAGATCGTCGCCGCCCCGCTCGAAGACCTCAACGACGCACTCGCCCCCACCGTCCTGCTGCTGGCGGACAACCACGCCTGCATACTCGTGGGCTGGGACGAGGCGCGCACCACCGCGCGCGTGGCCTTCCCCGAACTGGGTGAGGCGGTGGTGGACGTGCCGCAGGCCGATCTGGCCGCGCGCTATGCGGGGCGGGCCATCTACGTGCGCCCGCGCTACCGTTTCGATGCACGCAGCCCCACCGTGCGGGCGGTCCGCGGCCAGCACTGGTTCTGGGGCACGATCGGGGAGAACCGCGCGCTGTACCGCGACGTGCTGGTCGCCGCGCTGTTGATCAACCTGTTCGCGCTGGCCATGCCGCTGTTCGTCATGAACGTGTACGACCGCGTGGTGCCCAACAACGCCGTGGAAACCCTGTGGGTGCTGTCCGCCGGCGTGCTGGTGGTGCTGCTGGGCGATCTCGCCCTGCGCACCATGCGCGGGCATTTCGTCGACCTGGCCGGCAGCCGCGCGGACGTGAAGCTCTCGGCGCGCATCATGGAGCGCGTACTGGGCCTGCGCATGGAAGAGCGCCCGGCTTCGGCCGGTTCCTTCGCCGCCAACCTGCGCGCCTTCGAGTCGGTGCGCGACTTCATCAGTTCCGCCACCGTCGTCGCCTTTATCGACGTGCCCTTCGCGGTGATCTTCCTCGTCGTCATCGGCTGGATCGCCTGGCCGCTGGTGCTGCCCTTCGTGGTCGGCGTGGTCGTGCTGCTGTTCTACGCCCTGGCGGTGCAGGGCAAGATGCACGAACTGGCGGAAACCACCTACCGTGCCGGCGCCCAGCGCAACGCCACGCTGGTGGAAGGGCTGGTGGGCATGGAAACGCTCAAGGCCCTGGGCGCCGAGGCCCCGGTGCAGCGCAAGTGGGAACGCAGCGCCGCGTTGCTGGCGCGGGTGGGCGCGCAACTGCGCCTGCTGTCGGCGTCGGCCACCAACGGCGCCATGTGGATGCAGCAGACGGTGAGCGTGGTGGTGATCCTCGTCGGCGTGTACCTGATCGGCGAGGGCGAACTCACCATGGGCGGGCTCATCGCCTGCTACATGCTGTCCTCCCGCGCCATGGCGCCCATCGGCCAGGTCGCCGGCCTGCTGGTGCAATACCACAACGCGGCCACCTCGCTCGCCTCGCTGGACGCACTGATGGGCCAGGCGGTGGAGCGTCCGGAAGAATCGAACTTCATCAGCCGCCCCACACTGCACGGCGCCATCGAATTCCGCGACGTGAGCTTCCACTATCCCGGGCAGGAGACGTTGGCCCTGCGCAATGTCTCGCTGCGCATCCAGCCCGGCGAGCACATCGCCATCCTGGGCCGCATCGGCTCGGGCAAGACCACGCTGGAAAAGCTGATCCTGGGCCTGTATCGCCCCACCGGCGGCGCGGTGTTGATCGACGGGGTGGACGTGCGCCAGCTCGACCCGGCGGAACTGCGCCGCAACATCGGTTACGTGGCGCAGGACACCGTGCTTTTCTACGGCACGCTGCGGGAGAACATCGCCATGGCCGCGCCCCTGGCCGACGATGCGGCGGTGCTGCGCGCGGCGGAAACGGCCGGCATCCTGGATTTCGTCAACAGCCACCCGCAGGGCTTCGACATGCTGGTGGGCGAGCGCGGCGAATCCCTGTCCGGCGGCCAGCGCCAGGGCGTGGCCGTGGCGCGCGCACTGATCAACCACCCGCCGGTGCTGCTGCTGGACGAACCCACCTCGTCCATGGACCATTCCTCGGAAGAGGAGATCAAGCGCCGCCTGGCCGAGTACGCGCGCGGACACACGATGATCGTGGTGACCCACCGCACCTCGCTGCTGGATCTCGTCGCGCGCATCATCGTCATCGACGGCGGGCGCATCGTCGCCGACGGGCCCAAGGCCCAGGTGGTGGAGGCCTTGCGCCAGGGCCGCATCGGCAGGGCCGGATCGTGAACGCCCCCGTCCAGCACCGCCTGTTCGAAGGCATCGGCCGCCTCAGCGACCGCCTGTCGGGCCGCAGCCGGCCCTTCCTCGACCGCTTCTTCGCCCGCATCCTGCCGCCCCCGCCCGAGGAAAACCTCGACTGGGCGGGCGACGCCGACTGGGCCCGCCTGCAGCAGGAACCGCTGCATGCGCGCGCCCTGCTGCGCATCGCGCTCGGGCTGGTCGCGGTGCTGCTGGTCTGGGCCGCCCTGGCCGAAGTGGATGAAGTCACCCGCGGCGAAGGCAAGGTCATTCCGTCCCTGCAGTTGCAGATCGTGCAATCGGTGGATGGCGGCGTGGTCGAGGAAATCCTGGTGCGCGAAGGCCAGGAAGTGTCCGCCGGCGACCTGCTGCTGCGCATCGACCCGACCCGCTTCGTGTCCTCGCTGCTGGAAAACCGCGCCCAGTACCTTTCCCTGCAGGCCAAGGCCGCCCGTTTGAACGCGCTCACCCGCGGGGAGGATCTCGCCATGCCCCAGGAAGTGCTGAGCGACTCGCCCGAGATCGCCGAGCACGAGCGCGGTCTTTACCTGTCCAGCCGCGAAGGGCTGGATGCGCAACTGTCCATCGCCCGCGACCAGCTCACCCAGCGCCAGCAGGAACTCAACGAGGCGCGCTCGCGCCGCGAACAGGCCGCGCGCAGCTACGACCTGGTGCAGCAGGAACTGCAGGTGACCCGCCCGCTGATGCAGTCCGGCGCGGTGTCCGAGGTCGAACTGCTGCGCCTGGAGCGCGACGTGGCCCGCCTGCGCGGCGAACGCGATCAGGCCGGATCGCAGATTTCGCGCATCCAGGCCGCCATCGCCGAGGCCACCGGCAAGATCGAGGAAGTGGAACTGAACGTGCGCAACCAGTGGCGCAACGAGCTCTCCGAGACCATGAGCAAGCTCGCCAGCCTGGTCGAAAGCAGCCGCGGCCTGGCCGACCGGGTCAAGCACGCCGAAGTGCGCGCCCCGGTGCACGGCACCGTGTCGCGCCTGCTGGTCAGCACCGTGGGCGGGGTCGTCCAGCCCGGCAAGGAAGTGGTGGAGATCGTGCCCCTGGACGACACCCTGATCCTGGAAGCCCGCATTCAGCCCCAGGACATCGCCTTCCTGCGTCCCCGGCAGGAAGCCATCGTCAAGTTCACCGCCTACGACTTCGCCATCTACGGCGGCCTGGACGCCACCGTGGAGCACATCGGCGCCGACACCGTCACCGACGACAAGGGCAACGCCTTCTACGTCGTGCGCGTGCGCACCCGCGAAACCGGCCTGGGCGAAGGCCTGCCCATCATCCCGGGCATGGTGGCCCAGGTGGACATCCTGACCGGCAAGAAAAGCATCCTCTCCTACCTGCTGAAGCCCGTGCTGCGGGCCAAGGCCAACGCGCTGACCGAACGATGAGCCGACATTTCTTCATCGCCCCGGCCGCCAGCGCCAGCACGCGCTGGGCCGACGCTTTCCCGGGAGCCCGCGTGCTCGCGTCCGCGGTGCAGGTCCCCGCGCTGCAGCAGGCGGATACGGTGTGGCTGTCCAGCGCCGTGCCGGACTGGCAGCCGCGCCTCGCGCGTCTGGCGGCGGGGCCGGCCGCGCCCCCCGTCGTCGTCCTGGCGCTGCAACCCAGCCAGCACGAAGCGCTGCTGGCGCTGGACGGCGGGGCGCGGGGCTACTGCCATGCCCTGTCCGCCCCCGCGCTGCTGCGCGAGGTGGCGGTGGTCGTGCACCACGGCGGCCTGTGGATAGGCCCGGAACTGATGGGTCGCGTCCTCGGCGCCTTCCGCCGCGCCGCGCCGGCCCCGGCCGCCGCGCCCGACCTCGATCTCCTGTCGCCGAGGGAGCAGGAAGTCGCTCGCGCCGTGGCTTCCGGCCACAGCAACAAGGAAATCGCGCGCCTGCTCGGCATCACCGAACGCACCGTGAAGGCCCACCTGGGCACCGCCTTCGAAAAGCTCGGCGTGCGCGATCGCCTGCAACTGGCGCTGCGCATCGGCGGCTGAGACGCGGGCACGGCGCGGCCGCCGGACCGGCTGGGCGACTCAATTTCTTCCGGCCTTGTCCATCGGTCCAATTTTCTCCGCTGCCGCGCTCCGCTAACTTTGCTGCCATAGCGGAAAAGGTCCGCCGGGCGCCCCCGCCCCGCAACCCCGAAAGTTCAGGAGAGAATCATGGCCACCAGCCAACCCGTCGCCACCGTCGTCGCCGTCACCGGCCACGCCTTCGCCCGCGATACCGAAGGCAATATGCGTCCCCTCAAGGCCGACGATGCCCTGCTCGAAGGCGAAACCATCGTCACCTCGGCCGGCGGCCGGGTCGAACTGGCCACCCTGGACGGTGAACTGCTCGCCATCGGCGAGCAGCAGACCGTCACGGTCACCGCCGAACTTTCGGAAGGCACCCGTCCGCAGGCTCCCGACGCCGCCCTGGCCGACGGCACCGTGGAGCAGGTCATCCAGGCCCTGGAAACCGGCGCCAACCTGGATGACGTCCTCGAAGCCCCCGCGGCCGGTCTCGGCGGCGGCGGCGGCGGCGAAGGCAGCAGCTTCGTGCGCCTGCTGCGCATCACGGAAGGGGTCGACCCGCTGGCCTTCCAGTTCGATCCGGCCACCATCGAGGAATACGAAGAGCTGCGGGAAGGCATTGCGGAATCGCAGGACTCCTCCGGATCGGGCGATACCCCGTCCAGCCCCGTTCCCCCGGTGATCGCCACGGCAACGCTGGGCGACGTCACGGTTTCCGAAGGCGAGCCGGCCGCCACCATCACCGTCGCCCTCGACAAGCCGGTGACCGGCAGCCCGCTGGTGATCACGCTCTCCAACGGCGCCACCATCACCATCGGCGTGGGCGAGACCACCGGCACCTCCACGCCTTTCCCGGTCCAGGGCGACGACGTCTACAAGGACGGCGAGAGCTACCAGGTGTCGATCACCGACGTGAGCGGCGGCGGATTCGACGATGTGGTCACCAGTGACACCGCCACGGTCACGGTGGAAGACACCGTCGACACGGTGACGGTGAGCATCGTCGCCAACGGCGACGTGACCGAAGCCGAACAACCGGGCTTCACGGTGCGGGTGAGCGAAGCCCTCGACCGGGACCTGACGGTGACGCTGAGCAATGGCGACACGGTGACGATCCCCGCAGGCTCCACCGAGGCGCTCTACGAACTGCCGGCCCAGGGCGACGACGTCTATGAAGACGGCGACACCGTCGAACTGTCGGTGAGCGGAGCTTCCGTTGTGGGCGCCGAGTTCGAAGACCTGGTGCTCGACCCGACGGTGGCTACGGTGACGGTAAGCGACACTGTCGATACCACCGCGATCACGCTGTCCGACGTGAGCGTGGACGAAGGTACCGGCACGGCCACGATCACCGCCACGGTGGGCGCGGCCGTGACCGGCAGCCCGCTGGTGATCACGCTCAGTAACGGCGCCACGATCACCATCGGTGTGGGTGAAACCACCGGCACGTCCACCGAGTTCGCCGTCCAGGCCGACGACGTGTATGTGGACGGTGAGAGCTACGAGGTGTCTATCACGGGCACTTCGGGCGGTAACTTCGAGGCGCTGGACACCACCGACACCGCCACGGTGACGGTGAGTGACACCACGGACACCACCGCGATCACGCTCTCCGATGTGAGCGTCGACGAAGGCACCGGCACGGCCACGATCACTGCCACGGTGGGCGCGGCCGTGACCGACAGTCCGCTGGTGATTACGCTCAGCAATGGCGCCACGGTCACCATCGGCATCGGTGAAACCACGGGTACCTCCACCGCGTTCGCCGTCCAGGGCGAAGACGTGTATGTGGATGGCGAGAGCTACGCGGTCTCCATCACCGGCACCACGGGCGGCAACTACGAAGCGCTGGACACCAGCGATACCGCCACGGTGACGGTGAGTGACACTGTCGATACCACCGCGATCACGCTCTCCGACGTGAGCGTCGATGAAGGCACCGGCACGGCCACGATCACCGCCACGGTGGGCGCGGCCGTGACCGACAGTCCGCTGGTGATTACGCTCAGTAACGGCGCGACGATTACCATCGGCGTGGGCGAAACAACGGGCACGTCCACCGAGTTCACCGTGCAGGGCGACGACGTGTATGTGGACGGCGAGAGCTACGCGGTCTCCATCACCGGCACCACGGGCGGCAACTTCGAAGCGCTGGACACCAGCGATACCGCCACGGTGACGGTGAGCGACACTGTCGATACCACGGCGGTCACACTCTCCGACGTGAGCGTCGACGAAGGCACCGGCACGGCCACGATTACTGCCACGGTGGGTGCGGCCGTGACCGAGAGCCCGCTGGTGATCACGCTGTCCAACGGTGCCACCATCACCATCGGTGTGGGCGAGACCACCGGCACGTCCACCGCGTTCGCCGTCCAGGCCGACGACGTTTACAACGACGGCGAAAGTTACGAGCTCTCCATTACCGGCACCACGGGCGGCAACTTCGAAGCGCTGGACACCACCGACACCGCCACGGTGACGGTGAGCGACACTGTTGATACCACTGCGATCACGCTTTCCGACGTGAGCGTCGACGAAGGCATCGGCACGGCCACCATCACTGCCACAGTGGGCGCGGCCGTGACCGACAGCCCCTTGGTGATCACGCTCAGCAACGGCGCGACGATCACCATCGGGGTGGGTGAAACCACCGGCACGTCCACCGCGTTCGCTGTGCAGGGCGACGACGTCTACAACGACGGCGAAAGTTACGAGGTGTCCATCACCGGCACCACGGGCGGCAACTACGAAGCGCTGAACACCAGCGATACCGCTACGGTGACGGTGAGTGACACTGTCGATACCACGGTGATCACGCTCTCCGACGTGAGCGTCGACGAAGGCGCGGGTACGGCCACGATCACCGCCACGGTGGGCGCGGCCGTGACCGACAGCCCGCTGGTGATCACACTCAGCAACGGCGCGACGATCACCATCGGTGTGGGCGAGACCACGGGTACGTCCACCGAGTTCGCCGTGCAGGGCGACGACGTCTACAACGACGGCGAGAGCTACACGGTGTCCATCACGGGCACCACGGGCGGTAACTTCGAAGCGCTGGACACCACCGACACCGCCACGGTGACGGTCACCGACACCACGGACACCACCGCGATCACGCTTTCTGATGTGAGCGTCGACGAAGGCGTGGGCACGGCCACGATCACTGCCACGGTGGGCGCGGCTGTGACGGACAGCCCGCTGGTAATCACGCTGTCCAACGGCGCCACGATCACCATCGGGGTGGGCGAGACCACGGGCACGTCCACCGCGTTCGCCGTGCAGGGCGACGACGTCTACAACGACGGCGAAAGCTACGAGGTGTCCATCACGGGCACTTCGGGCGGCAACTTCGAAGCGCTGGATACCAGCGACACCGCCACGGTGACGGTCACCGACACCCCCGACACCACCGCGATCACGCTCTCCGACGTGAGTGTCGACGAAGGCACCGGCACGGCCACGATCACCGCCACGGTGGGTGCGGCCGTGACCGACAGCCCCCTGGTGATCACGCTCAGTAACGGCGCGACGATCACCATCGGGGTGGGCGAGACCACGGGTACCTCCACCGCGTTCGCCGTCCAGGGCGAAGACGTGTATGTGGACGGCGAGAGCTACGAGGTCTCCATCACCGGCACCACGGGCGGCAACTTCGAAGCGCTGGACACCACCGACACCGCCACGGTCACGGTGAGCGATACCACCGATACGGTGACGGTGAGCATCGTCGCCAACGGCGACGTGACCGAAGCCGAACAGCCGGGCTTCACGGTGCAGGTGAGCGAAGCGCTCGACCGGGATCTCACGGTGACGCTGAGCAACGGCGACACGGTGACGATTGTGGCGGGTTCCACCGAAGCACTGTACGAACTGCCGGCGCAGGGTGACGACGTCTACAAGGACGGCGACACCGTCGAACTGTCGGTGAGCGACGCCTCGGTGGTGGATGCCACTTTCGAGGACCTGGTGCTCGACCCGACGGTGGCGACGGTGACGGTGAGCGACACTGTCGATACCACCGCGATCACGCTCTCCGACGTGAGCGTCGACGAAGGCACCGGCACGGTCTCGATCACCGCGACGGTAGGTGCGGCCGTGACCGGCGCTCCGCTGGTGATCACACTCAGCAATGGCGCCACGATCACCATCGGCGTGGGTGAAACCACCGGCACGTCCACCGAGTTCGCCGTCCAGGGCGACGACGTCTACAACGACGGCGAAAGTTACGAAGTCTCCATCACCGGCGCCTCGGGCGGCAACTACGAAGCGCTGGACACCACCGACACCGCCACGGTGACGGTCACCGACACCCCCGACACCACGGCGATCACGCTCTCCGACGTGAGCGTCGACGAAGGCGCGGGTACGGCCACGATCACCGCCACGGTGGGCGCGGCCGTCACCGAAAGCCCGCTGGTGATCACGCTGTCCAACGGTGCCACCATCACCATCGGCGTGGGCGAGACCACGGGTACCTCCACCGCGTTCGCCGTGCAGGGCGACGACGTCTACAACGACGGCGAAAGCTACTCGGTCTCCATCACCGGCACCACGGGCGGCAACTACGAAGCGCTGGACACCAGCGACACCGCCACGGTCACGGTGTCCGACACCACGAACACGGTGACGGTGAGCATTGTCGCCAACGGTGACGTGACCGAAGCCGAACAGCCGGGCTTCACGGTGCAGGTGAGCGAAGCGCTCGACCGGGACCTGACGGTGACGCTGAGCAACGGCGACACGGTGACGATTGTGGCGGGCTCCACTGAAGCACTGTACGAACTGCCGGCGCAGGGCGACGATGTCTACAAGGACGGCGACACCGTCGAACTTTCGGTGACCGGCGCCACGGTGCCGGATGCCACTTTCGAAGACCTGGTGTTCGACCCGACGGTGGCGACGGTGACGGTGACCGATACCACGGACACCACCACGATCACGCTTTCCGACGTGAGCGTGGACGAAGGCGCTGGCACGGCTACGATCACCGCCACGGTGGGCGCGGCCGTGACCGACAGCCCGCTGGTAATCACGCTGTCCAACGGCGCTACCATCACCATCGGCGTGGGTGAAACCACGGGCACGTCCACCGCGTTCGCCGTTCAGGCCGACGACGTCTACAACGACGGCGAAAGCTATACGGTGTCCATCACGGGCACTTCGGGCGGCAACTTCGAAGCACTGGACACCAGCGACACCGCCACGGTGACGGTCACCGACACTACGGACACCACCGCGATCACGCTTTCCGACGTAAGCGTCGACGAAGGCACCGGCACGGCCACCATCACCGCCACGGTGGGCGCGGCCGTGACCGAGAGCCCGCTGGTGATCACCCTGTCCAATGGCGCCACCATCACCATCGGCGTGGGTGAAACCACGGGTACGTCCACCGCGTTCGCCGTGCAGGGCGACGACGTCTACAACGACGGCGAAAGCTACACGGTGTCCATCACGGGCACCACGGGCGGCAACTACGAAGCGCTGGATATCAGCGACACCGCCACGGTCACGGTGAGCGACACTACCGACACCGTGACGGTAAGCATCGTCAGCGACGGCGACGTGACCGAAGCCCAGCAGCCGAGCTTCACGGTGAGCGTGAGCCAGGCGCTCGACAAGAATCTCACTGTGACGTTGAGCAACGGCGACACGGTCACGATCGCGGCCGGCGAAACCGAAGCCCAGTATCAACTACCGGCGCAGGGCGACGACGTCTACAAGGACGGCGACACCGTCGAGCTGTCGGTGACCGGCGCCACGGTGCCGGATGCCACTTTCGAAGACCTGCAGATCAGCCCCGCCACGGCCACGGTGACGATTACCGACACCACCGACACCACCGCGATCACCCTGGGCGACGCGACGGCCGCCGAGGGCGGCACGGCCACCATCACCGCCACGGTGGGCGCGGCCGTGACCGGCAGCCCGCTGGTGATCACGCTCAGCAACGGCGCCACGATCACCATTGGCGTGGGCCAGACCACCGGCACGTCCACCTCCTTCGCAGTGGCCAACGCCGAAGACGTGTATCTGGACGCCGGCAGCTACCCGGTGTCGATCACCGGCACCACGGGCGGGAACTTCGAGGCACTGGACACCACCGATACCGCCACGGTGACGGTGGCCGACACCATCGATGCCGTTTCCGCCACCCTCACTGCGAACACCGGCGAAGTGCCCATCAATGGCGGTTCGGTGGAATTCACCGTGACCCTCGGCGAACCCGCGGCCGATGGCCATCCGGTGACGGTGAACCTGTCCAACGGGCAGCAGATCACCATCGCCGGCGGTGCCAGCTCGGGTAGCGTGACCGTGGCCTACGGGGCCGGTGACATGGAAGGCGGCGCGGAAACCGTGACCATCTCCTCCGTTTCCGGCGGCAACTTCGAGAACCTGGTGGGTGCGGGGGAAGTGGCGCTTTCCCAGGAGCAACTGCTCAAGAATGACAACGACGACTCCACCATCGTGGCCGGTGGCGGCAACGACGTGGTGCTGGCCGACCAGGGCGGCTCCGAGATCATCGACAATCCGGGGGACAGCTACAACATCGCCCTGCTGGTGGATACCTCCGGCAGTATGGGCGACAGAATGGGCGACTCGACCCGGATGGCGCTGACCAAGGCGGCGCTGAAGAACTTTGTCGATAGCCTCACGGGGCATGACGGCACCATCAACATCGCGCTGATCGGCTTCGCGGGCAACAGCCAGACGTCGGTCAAGATCAGCATCGAGGGCTTCGGGGAGGATGACCTGAATGACCTCTACGACGCCATCGACGCGCTGCGGGCCAACGGGGGGACCAACTACGAAGCGGGCTTCAACGAGACCGTCGAATGGTTCGACAGCCAGCCCGCGGCGGACCACAACCTGACCTATTTCCTCACGGACGGCGACCCGACCTATTACCTCGACGGCAGCAGCCAGGGGGGTAGCGGCAGTTCGACCAACGCCGAGACGCTGCGCCAGTCCATCGACGCCTTCGAGGCGCTCGGCGACATCAGTACGGTCAAGGCCATCGGCATTGGCGAGGGTATCAATGAGGAGTACCTGAAGTTCTTCGATAACACCGATGTGACGGGGCAACACAGTGTTGCTTTTGGTACGGTCACTACCGACCTCGCGACGTTCAACAGTGGTGGTCCGGGACCGCTCGGGGCATTGAGTGACTGGACGGTGCGGGAGGGTAGTGATGGGGTGGTTTCCCTCCAGGGGACCTACAACCGCAATCTACGCATCGATGACACTTCCGATAATGGCGGTCAGCCGGCGATAGTCGAGAGCCGTGCGTTCGAGGTGGTGGTGGATGGCACCCATTTCCGGTTCGACGTGGGTCATAACGGCCGCAGCAGTGGCGACTCCTTCCGGTGGGAAGTCCAGCGCCTGAATGGGGCTGATTGGGAGACGGTATCTTCCGGCACCCGAAACAGCGACGGCACGGTCACTACGGACAGTGTGGACGCCGGTACTTACCGGTTCGTGTTCACGGTCGAAGACAATTCGTCCCGCAACGATTACCGGGTGGACATCGACAATATTGAACAGCGTAGCCCGGACCTCGTGACCGGCCCGGGCGGTACGGTAGACATCGTGCATTCCGCCGACGACCTGGCCGCCGCGCTGCAGGGCGGTTCGTCCGAGCTGGATCTGGAAGCGGCGGGTGAAGATACGGTCTATGGCGGCGCCGGCGACGACATCATCTTCGGCGACGTCATCAACACCGACGGCCTGGACTGGAGCTCCCTGGGCGGCAGGCCGGAAAGCCTGCCCGACGGCTCCGGCGTCAAGGCGCTCAAGGCCTACCTGCAGGCCCTGAACGGCGAGCCGCCCACGGATGCGGACATCTATACCTACCTGCGCGATCACCACGAGGAGTTCAACGTGGCCGGCGACACCCGCGGCGGCCACGACGTCCTGGATGGTGGTGCCGGCAACGACATCATCTACGGCCAGGGCGGCAACGACACGCTGATCGGCGGGGAGGGCGACGATACCCTGTACGGCGGCGCCGGTGCGGACGTGTTCCAGTGGAATCTGGCCGACGCGGGCACTTCCGCTGCGCCGGCCACCGACACGGTGAAGGACTTCAGCCTCGATCAGGGCGATGCCCTCGACCTGCGCGACCTGCTCCAGAACTACGACGGGACGTCCGAGGACCTGGGCAACTACCTGCAAGTGGGCCAGGAGGGCGGCAACACCGTGGTCCAGGTCAGCACCAGCGGAGCATTTGCCGATGCCGGCGTGGCCGACCAGGTGATCGTGCTGGAAGGTGTGCAGCTCACGCTCGAACAGTTGCAGGCTGCCAACAAGCTCATCGTCGATTAAGCTGTAAGCGTATGCAGGATTGCGAGGCCCTTCCCGCCGTCCGGCGGGAAGGGCCTTGCCTTGGGGATATCCGATGATCTACATCAAACGCGACGAAGAGGCGCACATCACGGCCGCGAGCCTGAAGTCCGAGGGACCGGAGTGGGAAAAGATGACGGGCCACGAACCGGAGGTGGTGCTGTTCTGCCAGGGGCTGGTCAGCGGGGAGAAGCTGGCCATTTCCGACCTCGCGCTGGTGCGGGTGCTGGAGGACGTCATCGATCTCCTGATCGAGCGCGGGGTGATCCGCTTCACCGATCTGCCGGAGCCTGCGCAGGAAAAACTCAGTGCGCGCCGCAGCGCGCGGGCGTCCATCCGCCAGTTGAACCTGCTCGACGAGGACGACAAGCTGGTGTGAGAGCCGCGCTTTCTTCCTCCCCCTTCAAGGGGGAGGTCAGGAGGGGGATGGGTTTCGGTTCAGCCTGCCGATAAACCCATCCCCACCCCAACCCTCCCCTTGAAGGGGAGGGAGTACATACACCCCAACCCGGGAATCTCTGCTTCGCTCCGGCGGCGCAGCGCGATGCTCTGCGAAACCCCGCCTATCCCCCCTTGAAGGGGAAGGAGCGGCCGTGGGTAACCTACGAATCCTTCCCCGGCCACTCCACCCCGGGGCCGGTGGCGCCGTCCAGGCCCAGGGTGGCGAGGGTGTTCCGTTCGGCGTCGCTGCCGACACCTTCGGCGATGACGACGAGGCCGATGGCGTGGGCCACCACGCACAGGCCGCGCACGAAGTTCTGGTTGCCGGTGTCGGTGTCGATGCCGCGCACCATGGAGGCATCCACCTTGATGTAGTCCAGGCCGAGGTCGTGCAGGTCGCCGATGCGGTCGACGCGGTGGCCCACGTGCTCGATGCCGAGCTTGCAGTCCAGCGGCCGCAGCGCCAGGCACAGGGCGCGGAACTCCGCCAGGTGGCGCAGCACGCCGTATTCGGGCACCTCGATCCACAGCCTGGCGGTGAGCGCGGGGCGCTCCTGCAGGATGGTGAACAGTTCGGTGCGGAAGTTCGCGTCGCACAGCGCCTCGGGCGAGAGGTTGATGCCGATGGGCTGGCCTTCCTGCGCGATGCGGTCCAGCGCGGCGCGCACCACGGCGGCGTCGAGGCGGCCCATCATCCCCAGGCGGGCCGCCCACGGCATGAAGTAGCCGGCGCGCTGCCATTCACCATCGAGCCGCAGGCGCATAGGTGCTTCGAAATGCAGCAGCGAGCCGTCGGTGGCGACGGCGGGGTAGAGCGCCAGTTGCACGCCGTCGCGCACCAGCGCCGCATCGAGCGCGCGGCGCCAGTCGGCCAGGCTGGCGTGGACGGGTGCTTCGCCCGTGGCCGGGGCCACCTGCAGCGCGCGCTCGCCGGCCTGTTCGGCGGCGGCGAGCGCGCCGTCGATGCGGGCGAGCAGCGCGCCGCGGCCCTCGCTGGGCTTGTAGGCGCTGAGGCCCGTCGGCAGCGCCACGGCGATGCGCGCCTGCCATTGGTCCTGCAGCGGGTGGAGGGCGGCGCCCAGTTCCGCGCCGACCGCATCGGCATCGGCGGCCCCGCCGGCGAGCAGGGTGAAGTCGCTGCCGTTGAGGCGCCCCGCTTCCCAGCCGGAATGGGCTTCGGCCAGCGTCTGCAGGGCCTGGGCGATGTCCCGCAGCAGGCGGTCCGTATCCTGCCGGCCCAGTTGCCGGTTGATGCCGGCCAGGTCGCGCAGGCGCACGATGGCCAGCGTGCCACCGCTTTCCGCATCGTCGCGGGTGAGCGCGGCGTCGAGCAGGTTGAGGAAATGGGTGCGGTTGGCGAGCCCGGTGAGTTCGTCGCACTGGCTCTGCCGGCGCAGTTGTTCCAGACGGCGGGATTCTTCCGCCAGCATGGCATGCACCCGTTCGGACAGGGCATTCATGGCCCGCACCACGCTGCGGAACTCGGTGGTGTTGGGCTCCTCGGTGGTGACGAAGCGGCGCCCGCCGATGGCTTCGGCCTGTTCCACCACGCGTCCCAGCGGGCGGGTGATGTACTTGAGCAGCAGGGTGCCGGCGATGCCGGTGATGGCCGCCCCGGCGACGAACCACACCAGCAGCAGCAGCGTGCCTTCCCACAGGGACTGGTAGGCGTAGCGGGTGTGGCTTTCCAGCGACAGGGTGCCGTACTGGCGCCAGCCGTCCTGCACCTGGGCGATGCCGGGGTGGGTCTCGATGGGCACCAGGCGGGCGAACCATTCCGGCGCACCGATGGCATCGCCGTCGTTCCCGCGCTCCACGATGACCTGGCCATGGGGGTCGGCCAGGCGGATCAGGCGGTAGTGCCCGGTATCGAACTGCGCGGCCACCTGCAGTTCCACGGTGACCGGGTCCTTGGGCATCTGCGACAGCGCCAGGGCCAGCGAGGTGGCGTTGTCCACGTTCTTCAGCGACACCTGCTGGGACAGGTAGTGGCGCGCCGAGAGCGTGCTCACCACCAGGCTGCTGCCGAAGGCGAGGGTCATGACCACGAAGATGGCGATCCACAGTTGCTTGATCAGTGACATGGCTTGAATGCTCCGATACCGCGAAAGCCGCAAAGCGGCTCACGAAACTCCCCTCTCCCGCTTGCGGGAGAGGGGCCGGGGGTGAGGGAAACGGTCAGGGCGGCCTGCACGGTCGTGGAGGGGAGGCCGCCATGACCGTGAAGCAGGGGGTGATTCGGGGGCGCAGGGATCATTGCAGCCCCTCCCTGCGCATGCGTTCCAGCACGTCGCGCCAGCGCGACAGCCGGGTGGTGGGGTCGGCCGACGAGGCCGAAGCGCCGCCGACCCACATCCCGTCGCTGTTGAAGCTGAACACCGGGAACAGGTCCGGGCGGCGCGCCGCCGGGCGGATCTCGCCCACCAGGTTGTCCAGGATCAGCGGCTCGGATTCCGGCGTGGCGTAATAGCCCAGCACCATGTGGGCCTGGCTGACGCCGCTTTGGGGGCCGCCGATCTGGGCGCGCACGTAGATCAGGCGCAGGCGTTCGTCGGGGATGCCCAGTTCGCGCAGGGTGGCGTACTTGGCGATGGAGAAATCCTCGCAGTCGCCCGCGCCCTTGCCCATGGTTTCCAGCGGCGTGGCCCAATAGTCCTTCTCCGACCACACCACGACATCGTCCTCGAAGGCGATGCGGCGGTTGAAGAAGGTGTTCACCCGTTCGAGGCGGGCCGTCTCCTCCAGGGCGGCGGCGTCGCTCATCATCGCGCGCCAGGCGTCCACGCCGCTGCCGGCCTGGGCACCGTAGCGGGATACGGCCAGTTGGCGCAGGCGGTCGAAGTCGGGCGCGGCCATACCGGCGCCGGCCAGCAGCACGGCGCCCAGGCAGCACGCCGCCCAGGCGCTGAACCTGGACGCGATGCCCTGTCGCGAGGCTGTCGCGGGATCGTTCGGACGACGTCGGCGCATCGGACCCGTATGAAAGGCGAGATCGCCGAATTATGGCCTTGCGGGGCCGCCAGGCCGTGGTTTTTTTTGGAAAGCATCGAATAGTTGGCATAGGCTGCAGTGACTCCTGCCTATCATTTCTCGACCCAAATTGAGCACCGGCTGGGCGCCCTGGCCGGCCGAATTCACCTCCCGATGGAAAAGCCATGCCGATGTTCCGTAAAGTGATCGCCACGGCGGTGTGCGCGAGCCTGCCCGCGCTGGCCGTCGCCCAGGTTCCCGAAGCGCTGCGCGACGCCGCCCGCAGCGCCGTGGTCGCCAACCCCGAAGTGCAGGCCGGCTGGCATGCCTTCCGCGCCTCCGAGGAGGAGCAGGACGTGGCGCGCGGCGGCTATCTGCCGCAACTGGACCTCACCGCCAGCACCGGGCGCGAGCGCCGCACCCGGCCGGGGCTGGGCACGGACAGCTACTCCCACCGCAACGCCACCCTGTCCCTGAACCAGATGGTGTACGACGGCTTCTTCACCCGCAGCGAAGTGGCGCGCCTCGGGCACGCCAAGCTGGCGCGCTACTTCGAACTGGTGGATGCGTCCGAAAATGCCGCACTGGAAGCCCTGCGCGCCTACGCCGACGTGCTGCGCTACCGCGAACTGGTGCGCCTGGCCCAGGAAAACTACGTGCAGCACCGCCAGATCCACCAGCAGATCGCCGAGCGCACCGGTGCCGGCGTGGGCCGCCGGGTGGACCTGGAGCAGGCCACCGGCCGCCTGGCCCTGGCCGAATCCAACCTGCTCACGGAAGTCTCCAACCTGCACGACGTGAGCGCCCGCTACCAGCGCATCGTCGGCAGCACGCCGCCGGAGGAACTGCCCGCCGCCGGCCCGCGGCTGGGCAGCGGCCCCCTGCCGGCGGGCGTGGCCGGCGCGCTGCGCGAAGCCTTCGCCGCCAGCCCGGCGCTCGCCGCCGCGCAGCAGAACGTGCAGTCCGGCCAGGCCCAGGTGGATGCCCGCCGCGCCGCCTACCATCCGCGCCTGGACCTGCGCGCGAGCCAGGCAGTGGACCGCAACCTGGAGAACGTCAGCGGCACCTCCCGCGACGGCGTGGTGGCGCTGGTGCTCACCTACAACCTGTTCCGCGGCGGTTCGGACGCCGCGCGCATACGCCAGGCGGGCGAGGCCCTCAACCAGGCCAAGGATCTGCGCGAGAAGGCCTGCCGCGACCTGCGCCAGACCCTGTCCATCGCCTACAACGACGTGCAGCGCCTGGAAGAGCAACTGCGCTACCTGGACCAGCACCAGTTGTCCATCGAGAAGGCACGGGAAGCCTACCGCCGCCAGTTCGACATCGGCCAGCGCACGCTGCTCGACCTGCTGGATACGGAGAACGAATACTTCCAGGCGCGGCGCGCCTACGTGGCCGCCGCCACGGACCAGTTCGTCGCCCAGGCGCGCACGCTGGCCGGCATGGGCCACCTGCTGCGCGCGCTGAATGTGGCGCGGGAGGATCTGCCCGCACCGGCCGACCTGGGATATGAAGGCAACCCCGACGACCCGGCATCCATCTGCCCGCCCGAAGGGCCCAGTCCGCTGCAGATCGACAAGGAGGTGGTGTTCGCCGAGGCGATGCGCGCGGCGGGGTACGCCGCGCCCCAGCCCGGCAACGGTACGGGCGAGGCCCTTCCCGCCGGATCCATCCAGGGGCGATAGGGCGGAAGCGGACCCGCATGTGCGAAAGGGGCGGCCTGCGGGCCGCCCTTTGGTTCTTGTGCGGCATCGTGTGCCGATGACGGAATCCCGGCGCGGGAGGCTACAATCTCCCGGTCGCCATTCCGCCGCCATGTCTCATGAACGACCGCAGCGCACCGCCCGAACGCCGGCTGGACCGGCGCATCCCGATGTCCTGCCCCGCCGCCATCCACCTGCCCGGCGGCGACACGGTGGAGGCCGAATGCGTCGAACTGAGCGTGGGCGGCATGACGCTGCGGTCCACCTACGTGCCCGGCGAGGCGGAAGTGCTGCGCGTGTCGGTGAGCTCACCTACCGGCGCGGCGCCGCTGGTGGCGCGGCTGGAGGTCAAGCGCTGCCACGCCCTGGGGGGCGGGCGCTACGAGATCGGCGGCGCCATCGTGCAGGTGCTGGGCTAGTACCAGCGCCGGACCTGGCGGCGCACGATCAGGTGGCCGGCCAGCAGCAGGATCAGCGCGAAGCTCAGCAGCGACCAGTTGGCGATGGACAGGCCGAGGAAGGTCCAGTCGATGGCGGTGCAGTCGCCCGCGCCGCGGAAGATCATCGGCAGGGCCTGGGTCAGGCCGAAGCTTTCCAGCATGTATTCCAGTCCCGGGCCGCACTCGGGGATCGCCGGCGGGTAGAGCTGGATCCAGCTTTGCCGCGCCGCCACGCCGCCCCCCGCGATGGCGATGAGCAGGATCAGCGCCCCGTAGATGCGCGCGCCGCCGTTGCGCGGGCCGTGCAGGGCGCCCGCGAGCGCCACCAGGCCCACCAGCGCCAGCGCGTAGCGCTGCATGATGCACATCGGGCACGGCTCCAGGCCGCGGAAATGCTGCAGGTAGAGGCCGAAGCCGAGCAGGCCGGCGCAGAACAGGAACAGCAGCAGGAAGAGGGTACGGGCGGAGAGGCGCGAGAGCATCGGCGCGGGTTCCGGTCGGTTAAAGCTGCTCATTTTAGGCTGTCGGCGCCGGAAATGGGGCACTTCGTTCCTCCCCCTTCAAGAGGGAGGTCAGGAGGGGGATGGGTTTCCGTTCAGCCCGGCAATGAACCCATCCCCACCCCAGCCCTCCCCTTGAAGGGGAGGGAGCGAATTGCTCAGCCCGGGAGTCTCCGCTTCGCTCCGCCGCTCCGGCGGCGCAGAGCAGTGCTCTGCGAAACCCCGCCTGCGCCCCCTTGAAGGGGAGGGAGTAGTTCCGTTCATGCCTGCGCCAGCGCCGCCAGCGTTTCCACCTGCTCGCGCACCGGGGCGGGAACGGGGCTGCGTCCTTCCAGCATGGCGCGGATCAGCGCGGCATTGTCCGCCACGCCAGGGCAGTCCGGCAGGTCCGCCAGCGGCGGGGCGCCACCTTCCTCGGCGGGCCAGGCGACGCGTGCGGCGCCGTCCTCGAACACCTTCATCTCCGGGCGCCGGCGCGGGTTGGCGTAGGTTTCGCCCTCGGTGCCGCGCAGCAGCATGGCGTGCCCGCCGTCCGCACACAGGAAATGGTGCATGCGCTCCAGGTACTCCGGGTGGGTCACCGCCACCACGCGCACGCTGCGTCCGCGGCAGGGATCGACGAGCTTGGCCATGGTGTGGGCGGTGCCGCGCACGCCCATGCGCAGGCGCAGGGCGAGCAGGCGGTCCAGCCCCGGCAGCAGGGTGTCGAGCTTCAGGCAGGCGATGCGTCCGGCGGCCAGTTCCGCACCGGCCGCCGTGGCATCGGCCACCGGATGGATGTCCAGCGCGGCCAGCAGTTCGAAGGGGCTGGTGCGGCTTTCGAAATCGTGGCGGCCGTGGATCAGCACCGGCACGCCTTTCCGCGCCAGCAGCAGGGCCACCAGCGGCATCAGGTTGGCCTGCCGGCGCGCGCCGTTGTAGGTGGGCAGCACCACGCAGCGCGGGCCGGACAGCACCGCCACCTGGGGCGTGCGCGCATCCAGCGCGCGCTTGAAGCCGAGCAGTTCGTCGGCCGCTTCGCTCTTGATGCGCAGCGCCATGACGATGGCGCCCAGTTCCAGGTCCGGCACCTTGCCGTCCAGCATGTCGGCGAACACGGCTTCCGCCGCGGCGGCGTCCAGCGGCCGCGCGCCCTTGGCGCCTCGGCCGATTTCCTTGATGATTGGGGCGTAGGTCATGCGGGCGATTATCCGCCCGAACACCCTTGCCAGCCAGAGAGGAGAACGGAATGGAAGTCGGTTTCATCGGCCTGGGGCTGATGGGGCGCCCGATGGCGCTCAACCTGATCAAGGCCGGCCACACGGTGCACGTGTGGAGCCGCCGGCGCGAGTCCATGCAGCCGCTGCAGGAAGCCGGCGCCGGCGATTGCGCCAGCGCCGCCGAGGTGGCCCGCCGCGCCGCGGTGACCATCAGCATGGTGGCGGACGCGCCGGACGTGGAGCAGGTCACCCTGGGCCCGGACGGCGTGGCCGACGGGGCCGGCAGCAGCCACATCCACGTGGACATGAGCACCATCGCCCCGGCCGCGGCTCAGCGCATCGCCGCCGGGTTGGCCGAGCGCGGCGTGGCCATGCTGGACGCGCCCGTGTCCGGTGGCGAGGTGGGCGCCATCGCCGGCTCGCTCACCATCATGGTGGGGGGTGACGCCACTGCCTTCGAGCGCGTGAAGCCCGCCTTCGAGGCCATCGGCAAGTCGGTGACGCTGATCGGCTCTTCCGGCGCCGGCCAGGTCGCCAAGGCCTGCAACCAGATCCTCACCGGCGTGGGCGTGGCGGCGGTGGCCGAGGCGCTCAACTTCGCCACCCGCAGCGGCGTGGATGCGGGCAAGGTGCGCGAGGCCCTGCTGGGCGGCTTTGCCTACTCGCGCATCCTGGAAAACCACGGCCAGCGCATGCTGGACCGCAACTTCAAGCCCGGTTTCAAGGCCTGGATGCACCAGAAGGACATGCGCATCGTCATGGAAGAGGCGCATCGCCTGGGCCTCGCGCTGCCGTCCTCGGCCGCCACCGCGCAGATGTTCAACGCCCTGGTGGGCAGCGGCCTGGGCGAGGACGACTCCATCGCCATGCTGAAGCTTCTGGAACGCATGAGCGGCGGGGAGGGCGCATGAAGGTCGGGTTCATCGGCCTGGGCGTCATGGGGGCGCCCATGGCCGGCCATCTGCTCGCGGCCGGGCACGAACTGGCGGTGTGGGCGCGTCGGCCGGAAGCCACCGCCGCGCTGGCGGCGAGAGGCGCCCACGTGTGCGCCACGCCGGCCGCGCTGGCGGCGCGCTGCGAGGCGGTGATCACCATCGTTACCAGCAGCGCGGACGTGGAGCAGCTTGCCTTCGGGCCGGACGGCCTGGCGTACGGCTTCGCCCCCGGCGCCGTGCACGTGGACATGAGCACCATCGCCCCCGCGGTCGCCCGCAGTCTCGCCGCCCGCTACGCCGAGCGAGGGCTGGGGTGGCTGGACGCGCCGGTTTCCGGCGGCGAGCAGGGCGCCCGCGAGGCCACGCTCGCCATCATGGCCGGCGGCGAGGCCGCGGTGCTGGAGAAGGTGCGTCCGCTGCTGGAAGCCCTGGGCAGGCGCATCGTACACATCGGCGAGGCCGGGGCAGGACAGGTGGCCAAGGCCTGCAACCAGATGATCATGGTCAACGCCATCCAGGCCGGGGCCGAGGCCATGCATCTCGCCCGCGCCCACGGCGTGGACCTGGCCGCGGTGCGCACCGCGCTGATGGGCGGTTCGGCCGCGTCGAAAGTGCTGGAGGTCATGGGCCGGCGCATGGTGGAGCGGGATTTTTCCGCCGGCATCGAAGCCCGCCTGCACCACAAGGACTTCGGCCTGCTGATGAATGAGGCGGAACGCCTGGGCGCGCCCCTGCCCGTCGCCGCGCAGACCTGGCAGCAGCTCAACGCCCTGATGGCCTGCGGCTGGGGGCGGGATGATACGTCCAGCCTGCTGCGGGTGCTGGAGGCGTTCGACGGAGGGACGTAGCCCGCCTCAGTGGGAGCAACTGTCTGCAGCAGATTTGTCGTTCAGGCTTACAGGGGGTCGCCCGTTCTCCATGTGGTCTGGTCGCGGATCATGGCGTTCAGACGAATGAGGAGGACGCGCATGCAGGCGACGAGGG
>NZ_SSOD01000028.1 GCF_004801305.1 Pseudothauera rhizosphaerae
AGCAAAAACGGAGGGCAACAGCCCGAGGACGACCCGATCGGAAGCGAAAAACGCCATCAAAGTCGAAAGCCCGTCACTGATACGCGCTCGAAATCGGTCCGCGGGCATTTGTTCAGCACTTCCCTAGGCATGGGTGCGGGAACAATTTTCAGTATATTCGCTACAGGTCACGCTATGCCCGGTATGGGTTTTGGAATGCTCACTGGCGCATTACTCGGTGCCTACTTTGACAGGCAGATACGACCACGCTTTTTGGCGGCCACCGTAGGTATGCTTGCACTGGGCGGTTTATTGTTGTGGTATTCCGCTCGTGGGTTTTCCTAACATGGTGCTTAACGACGCTCCCTTCGGTCGCTGGACTCGCCAAAGCTTCGCTTCGGCGAGCCGGTTAGCTCCGTTAACAGGCGATGCGCGGTGCCGGCCGGCGCTTTGCCTGGCCCATCTGATTCGGGAACCCAGCCATGACGACGTTGAAAACCCTGTGCGTGTACTGCGGCTCCAGCAGCGGGCGCAGCGCAGTGTACTCCGAAACCGCCCGCGCCCTGGCCGCCGCCATGGTGGCGCGAGGCATTCGCTTGGTGTACGGCGGTGCTAGCGTGGGCATCATGGGCGCGGTGGCCGACGAGGTGCTGCGCCTGGGGGGCGAGGCGGTGGGGGTGATTCCCGAATCGCTGATGCGCAAGGAGCTGGCCCACGCCGGCCTCACCGAGATGCACGTGACGCCCTCCATGCACGCGCGCAAGACGCTGATGGCGGAGCTGGCGGACGGTTTCGTCGCCCTGCCCGGCGGCATCGGCACCTTCGAGGAGCTCTTCGAGATCTGGACCTGGGGCCAGCTCGGTTTTCACCGCAAGCCCTGCGGCCTGCTCAACGCGGCCGGCTACTATGACGCGCTAATGGCCTTCCTGGACCATGCCGCGGCGGAGCAGTTCGTGCGTGCGGAGCACCGGGACATGCTGGTGGTGGAGAACGACCCGGCGGCGCTGCTGGACCGCTTCGCCGCCTATGAGCCGCCCACGCTGCCAAAGTGGGTCGGGCGCGGGGAGACCTGAGCGCCGCAGCCTACAGCACCGAATTGAACAGTTCGAGCTGCGGCGGCCCCAGGTAGATCTCGCGCGGGCTCTTGCCGGCGTTGGCGTGCGCCAGACGGAACGCCTCGGAGCGCGTCCAGGCTTCGAACGTTTCTTCCGACTCCCATTCGGTGTGGGACGCGAACAGGGTGTATTCCTCGGTCTGCGGCCCCTGCAGCAGATGGAAGCGGACGAAGCCGGGTACCTGGTCGAGGTAGCTTTCACGCTGGCGCCAGTGGTCGATGAAAGTCTGTTCGTGGCCGCGCGCGATCCGGAAGCGGTTCATGGCGAGAAACATCGGGCGTACTCCGGGAAAGGGGTCAGCCGCGATCTTACGCTGGCGATGCCCTATCGGAGCAGTTCGGAGGAACCCATCCTCCCCGAGCCCGAGGGTTGCGCGGGCCGGGAGGGTTCCCTCGGTCGAGCGGGTTCCCGACGCCAGGTCGGTTCCCTGCGCCAGGAAGGCTCGCGACGCCAGGACGGTTCCTCCCGCCATGAGGGCTCGCCGCGCCGGTGCTGCCGGCGCAGCACGCTGGGCACGACGATCTCCTGCTCGATCTCGATGCGGTCCGGCTCGCGCAGGCCGCAGGCGCCGTACATGGCCGCGCGTTTGGCCTCGATCGCCTCCTCGTTCTGCTTCAGCGCGCCGGCTTCCAGTTCGTAGGCGCGCTGCGCCTGGGCGCAGGAGAAGGAGTCGATGCGTTCGGGCTGCAGGCCGGCTTCCATCCGCGGCGGCGCGGTTTCCAGCTCGCGCACGCGGGCGCGCAGGGCTTCCATCTCATAGCGCAGCATCAGTTCGCGGCTGCCCGAGGTGTCCACCGTGTTCGGTTCGACGGCGATCTCCGCCGCCGTCTGGCCCGGCGTGCAGGGCTGGTCGGTGAAGGTGGTGTGGCCCGTGCGCGGGTCCACGCACTGGTAGATCTGCGCCGTGGCCGGCGCGCTGCAGCACAGCGTCAGCAGCAGGACGGCTATCGGCCCTATGGCGGCATGCATGGCTGGCCCCTTTGCGGGATGGGGAACACTTCCGTTGACCGCTTTCGCGGCGGAGCGATCCTTGTGTGCGGCTACCGGCCCGCCGCCTTCGGCGGCAGCCGGCGCAGCCAGATGAATATTAGCGCGGTGACCGACGGAGGGTTTGCCCATCCCGCAGCGTGCCCGATAGAATGCAAACAATTCTCATTATTTCTGGGTCGACTCTTTCCCTCCGGCCCGCCGAGCAGAGGCAGGACCGTGGCCGCCAGCGAATTCACCCCACATCAGCAGATCGACGTCCTGTATGCCGACCACCACCGATGGCTGCACGGTTGGCTGCGGAGGAAGCTCGGCTGCACCCACCGCGCCGCCGACCTGGCCCACGACACCTTCCTGCGCCTGCTCAGCCGCGACGAGCCGGTCGCCATCCAGGAACCCCGCGCCTTCCTGACCACCGTCGCCCAGGGGCTGGTGGCCAACCACTTCCGCCGCCAGAAGATCGAGCAGGCCTGGCTGGAAGCCCTCGCCCGCCTGCCCGAGGCCGAGGCGCCGTCGCCGGAAGCCCGCGCGCTGATGCTCGAAACCCTGATCGAGATCGACCGCCGCCTCGACGCCCTCGGCGCCGCGGTCCGCCGCGCCTTCCTGCTCTTCCAGCTCGACGGCCTGCCGCAGACCGAGATCGCCGCCCGCCTGGGCGTGTCCGTGCCCACGGTCAAGCGCTACGTGGCCAAGGCCCTGGTGGCCTGCTGCTTCGCCGATGCCGCCCTCTGAGTCCGCCGCGCCGGACCGCCCCGAGGCCGAACCGGACGTTCGCCGGCAGGCGGCCCTGTGGCTGATCGAGCTGCAGGCCGACGGCGACAATCCCGAACTGCGCGCGCGCTGGCGGCGCTGGCACGACGCCGCCCCCGAGCACCGGCAGGCCTGGGCCCGCATCGAAGCCTTCGGCGCCAGCCTGCGCCAGCTCCCGCCCGTCTTGGCCCACGCCGCCCTGGCGCCGCGCAAATCGCGGCGGCGCGCCCTGAAGGCCCTGGGGCTGCTGCTGGCCGGCGGCGGCGCGGCCTGGATCGCGGCTGACTCCCCCCGCCTGCCGACGCTCCTCGCCGCCCAGCGCACCGGCCGCGGCGAGCGCCGCCACATCGTCCTGGCGGACGGCAGCCGGATCGACCTCAACGCGGATAGCGCCCTCGACATCCGTTTCGACGCCGAAGTGCGGCATCTGATCCTGCACGAGGGGGAAATCCACGTCCTCACCGCCCCCGACCCCGCCGGCCGGCCGTTCTTCGTGGACACGCCCCACGGCCGTGCCCAGGCGCTCGGCACGCGCTTCACGGTGCGCACCGGGGCGGCCAGCCACGTGGCGGTCCATGCCGGGGCCGTCGCCATCCACCCGCGCCACGCCCCGGACGCCGAGCCGCTGGTGCTCACGGCCGGCCAGCAGGCCCGCTTCACCGACCGCGCCGCCGGACCGCCCACCCCGGCCAGCGAAGCCGACGCCGCCTGGACCCGCGGCATCCTGGTGGCCGAGGACATGCCGCTGCCCGTCTTCATCGCCGAACTCGCCCGCCTGAGCGGACGCCCGCTGCAGTGCGACCCGGCCCTGGCGGCGCTGAAGGTGAGCGGCACTTACCCCCTGGCCGATCCCGAGCGCGTCCTCGACCTGCTGGCCGCCGCGCTGCCGGTGCGGGTGCTCCGCCGCCGGCGCTGGTGGGGCGGGGAGGCGTACGAGGTGGTGCCGGCGTGAACCGGAGAAGGATATTGGGAGGCCATGTTGGCCCGGCGATTACGCAAGCCCCCCGTTCGCCCTGAGCCCGTCGAAGGGCGGTGCCGGCGACCGGGCTTCGACGGGCTCAGCCCGAACGGTATCGGGCTGCCGGCCCGGAACTCCTGACAGGATGAAATGCTCCGGCGGGATCGCGCCTATAATCTGGCTAACCAACTCGATCAGGAAGCGCCGCCATGAGGACCGTCCCCGTCTATGAGGCCAAGACCAGGCTTTCGGAACTGCTCGCCGCAGTCGAGCACGGCGAACAGGTCACCATCACCCGCCGCGGCCGGGCCATCGCGCGCATCGTCGCCGCCGTCGATACCGAGGCGTCGGCGCAGTCGCAGCGCCAACGGGTCGCCGGTACCTTCGCGCGGCTCCGCGAACTCCGCCAGGGCGTCAGCCTGGGCATGGATCTTCGGGAGGCCATCGAGGAAGGGCGCGACTGATGCCCTTCGTCCTGGACAATTCCGTTGTCGCCGGCTGGTTCCTGGAAGACCAGGCGACACCCTACACAGACGCGATCGCCATGCGACTCGAGGAAGACCGGGCGGTCGTACCGGCACTCTGGCAACTGGAATTCGCCAACGTTCTCCGTACCGCCTGCAAGCGCCATCGCCTTGCCGCCGCCCAGGCGCAACAGGTCATCGAGCAGGTTTGCAGCCTGCCCATCGAGATCGACCGTGACACCCCTGGCCCGGCGGAACTGTTCGCTCTGGCGCTGCGCTACGATCTGAGCTGCTACGACGCCGCTTACCTCGAACTCGCCCTGCGGCTTCAGATCCCGATCGCCACGAAGGACAGACCTTTGCATGCGGCGGCCAGCGCAGCAGGTGTCGGTGCTGTCGAAGCATGACGGCAACCCATCGTATGGCCTGAACGCAGCGCGCCGGTGACCCGAGCCGTTTTTTTTTCGCTCTCGGTGATCCCGATTCCCTTTTCGCGGGGCATGGATAACGAAACCGTCGTTTTCCAGCCATTCATCGAAAGGGGAATCACATGGGCAGACCCGCCACCCGCGCCACCCGCCGCCGGCGCATCCTGGCCAAAGCGTTCCACGGCCTGCTGTGGGGCATGGCCGCCGTGGCCGCCGTGCAGCCCGGCGCGCCGCTCCACGCGCAGGAGGCGGAAGGCCGCCACTACGACATCCCGGCCGGCGGCCTCACCGAAGTCCTCAAGCGCTTCGGCGTGGAAAGCGGCCTGTTGCTTTCCTTCTCCACCGAACTGACCGCCGGCCTCCACAGCCCCGGCCTGCAGGGCCGCTACAGCACGGCAAGCGCGCTGCGCGAACTGCTCGGCCGCAGCGGCCTGGAGGCGGTGCCCCAGGCCGGCGGCTACCTGCTGCGCCGCGCGGCCGCGCCGGCCGGCGGGGAAACCCGCCTGGCCCCGGTGACCGTCACCGCGCAAACCGGCGGGGAAAGCGCCTGGGGCCCGGTCGAGGGCTACGCCGCCAAACGCAGCGCCACCGGCACCAAGACCGACACGCCGATCATCGAGACGCCGCAGTCGATCTCCGTGGTGACGGCCGATTACGCCGAAGCCATCGGCGCCACCACGCTCAAGGAGGCGCTGAGCTATACGCCCAGCATCAACATCGCCCCCTACGGCACCGATTCGCGCTACGACTGGATCTACCTGCGCGGCTTCGACGGCTACGCCAGCACCTACCTGGACGGCCTGCCGCTGCGCAACACCGGCTCCCTCAGCGTGTGGCGCACGGAGAACTACAACCTCGAACGCTTCGAGGTGCTGCGCGGCCCGTCCTCGGTGCTCTACGGGCAGAACAGCCCCGGCGGCGTGATCAACGTCGTCAGTAAGCGCCCCACCGACAAGCCCCTGCGCGAACTCCAGGTGCAGGTCGGCGAGGATTCCCGGAAGCAGGTCGCCGGCGACTTCTCCGGCCCGGTGGACGGGGACGGCAAGCTGCTGTACCGCCTCACCGCGCTGGTCAAGGATGCGGAATTCCCGGCCGGGGACATGGCGGACGACCGCCATTTCATCGCTCCTTCCCTGACTTGGCGGCCCTCCGGTGACACCAGCCTCACGCTGCTGTCCCATTTCATGCGCGACCGCGGCGGCGTCTACACGCGCGTCGCGCCCCAGGCGGGCACTTTGCTGCCCAATCCCAACGGCAGGATTCCGTCGTCGAATTACCTCAGCGAACCGGACTTCAACCAGTTCGACCAGGACCAGTGGATGCTCGGCTATATCCTGGAACACCGCCCCGGCGACACCTGGACCCTGCGCCAGAACGCCCGCTACAGCCACATGGAGGTGGATTACTGGCAGGCCGCGACGGGAAGATTCGTCCAGGTCGATGCGGGCGACCCGGACAATCCCGCCAACTTCCGGCGGCGCTACCTGACCGTCAACGGCACCCGGTCCGACGATTCCAGCTTCGTCATCGACAACCAGGCGGAGGGCCGGCTGGAATTCGGCGGCTCGGAGCACACCCTGCTGATCGGCCTGGACCACCAGCAAACCCGCTTCGACGAAGCCTCCTATTACAGCGTCACCGCGTCCTCGATCGACATCTACCGCCCCACCTACGGCACCCGCCTCGCCATTCCCGACCCCTATGCCGATTCCGACATCAAGCTGCGGCAGACCGGCCTCTACCTGCAGGACCAGATCAAGTTCGGCGGCCATTGGGTCGCCACCCTGGGCGGGCGCTACGATTGGGCCAAGGTGGAAAACCACGACCGCCTCGGCAATGCCGAATCGCGCCAGACCGACGAGCAATTCACCGGTCGCGCCGGCCTCGTCTATCTCGCCCCGAACGGCCTTGCGCCCTACGTGAGCTACGCCGAATCCTTCGTGCCGAACGTGGCCACCGACCCGCTCACCGGCAAACCCTTCGACCCCGAGACCGGGCGCCAGTACGAGATCGGCCTGCGCTACCAGCCGCCGGGCCGCGGCGACAGCTACAGCGTGGCCGCCTTCGATCTGCGCCGGCGCAACTACATCACCTACGATGCCTATTACGTCCCCAAGCAGCGCGGCGAAGTCACCGTTCGCGGTCTCGAATTCGAAGCGCAGATCCAGCCGGTCCGGCGGATGAACCTGGTCCTGTCCTACTCCCTGACCCCCAAGGCGGAGGTCACCCGGAGCAGCAACCCGGACGAGATCGGCAAACAGGCCAACCCGGTGTCCCGCCACCAGGCGTCGGCGTGGGCGGACTACCGGTTTGCCGGCGGCTTCAAGGCGGGGCTCGGGGCGCGCTACGTCGGTTCCAACAGGGGCTACAACGAGGCCACGCCCAGGAAGGTCCCCGCCTACACCGTGTTCGACGCCATGATCGGCTACGACTTCGCGCGCTGGAGCCTGGCCCTGAACGCCCGCAATGTCACCGACAAGACCTACTACAGCCAGTGCGGCTACGGCCTCTGCTACTTCGGCGACGAGCGCAAGGTGTTCGCCACCGCGGCCTACCGCTGGTAGGGAGTCCGGCGATGCGCCCGCTGCTCGCCGCCGCCCACCGCTGGGCGGGCCTCTTCATCGCGCCCTTCCTGTTCGTCGCCGGGCTCACCGGCGCGCTGATCTCGTGGGACCACGAACTCGACGAGTGGCTCAACCCCCATCTGTTCGAGGCGCGCAGCGGCGCCGCGGCGGCCGTGCGCACGCCGCTCGAACTGGCCGCCGGCGTGGAGGCCGCCGACCCGCGCCTGCGGGTGGGCTACCTGCCGCTGTCCATCGAGCCCGGCCACACCCTGGGCATGGGGGTGGCCGCGCGCGTGGACCCGGTCACCGGCAGGCGCTTCGAGCCGGGCTTCAACCAGATGGCCATCGACCCCGCCACCGGCGCAGTGCAGGGCACGCGCCAGTGGGGCGCGGTCTCCCTGTCGCGCGAGAACCTGCTGCCCTTCCTCTACAAGCTGCACTACAGCCTGCACATTCCGGACATCGGCGATCTGAAACTGGGCATGCTGGTGATGGGCATCGTCTCGATCGTGTGGATACTGGACTGCTTCGTCGCGCTGCGGCTCTCGTTCCCGAACCGGCGCCGCTGGCGCAACGCCTTCGCCTTCCGCTTCCGCCAGGGCTGGCCCCGGCTCAACTTCGACCTGCACCGCTCGGGCGGCGTGTGGACCTGGGCGCTGCTGCTCATGCTGGCCGTCACCTCGGTATCCATGAACCTGGGGCGCGAGATGATGAAGCCGGTGGTCTCCCTGTTCTCCCCGGTCACCCCGATGCCGTGGGAAGTGCGCGACCCCGCCCCGCGGGATGCGCCCATCGAACCCGCCTTCGGCCGCGAGCGGGCCATCGCGCTGGCCGCGGCCGAAGCCCGTGCGCGGGGCTGGACGGCGCCGCCGGGCGCCGTGTTCTACGCCGACCGCTTCGGCCTGTATGGCGTGGGCTTCTTCGCGCCGGGGCGGGAGCACGCCGACGGCGGCCTGGGCAATCCTTGGCTCTACATCGACGGGCGCACGGGAGAACTCCTCGGCGAGGACGTGCCGGGCGCGGGCAGCGCGGGCGACCTGTTCATGCAGGCGCAATTCCCGCTCCACTCGGGCCGCATCCTGGGCCTGCCGGGGCGCATCCTGATCTCCTGCATGGGGTTGGCGGTGGCCCTGCTCAGCGCCACCGGCGTGGTGATCTGGGCACGCCGGCGCCGGGCTTAGCCCTTGGCCGGCGGCAGCCGGCGCAGCCACAGCGCCACCGCCAGGGCGAGCAGGGTGCAGCCCAGCAGCATGGCCACTGTGCCGGGCCACTGCCCGGCGCTCCAGGCGAAGCCGCCCACGGTGCCGAGCACGCTGCTGCCGAAGTAGTAGCTGCACAGGTAGAGGGCGGCGGCCAGCGCGCGGCGCTCCTGGGCGCGCTTGCCCACCCAACTGCTGGCCGCGGTGTGGGTGGCGAAATAGCCGAAGGTGAACACGCCCACGCCGGCGATCACCACCGCCAGATGTTCGCTCACCGTCAGCAGCAGGCCGGCGGCCATGACCACGGTCATGATCCACAGCACGTTGCGCCGGCCGATGCGGTCGGCGAGTTGCCCCGCCCAGGCCGAGGCGAAGGTGCCCAGCAGGTAGAGCAGGAAGATGGCGCCCACGGCGGTCTGGCCCAGCCCGAAGGGCGCGGCCTGCAGGCGGAAGCCCAGGTAGTTGTAGAGCCCGACGAAGGCACCCATGATCAGGAAGGCGGTGGTGAACAGCCAGGGCAGGCCCGCGTCGCAGTAGATGGTGACCACGTCGCGCAGGATGCGCCGCGGCGTGGCCGGGCGCGCGCTGAAGTGGCGCGAGGCCGGCAGGCAGCGCCAGAACGCCAGCGCGGCGGCCACGCCCAGCACGCCGAGCACGCCCAGGGCGATGCGCCAGGAGGCGAAGTCCGTGAGCAGCGCGGCGAGGAAGCGTCCGCTCATGCCCCCCAGCGCGTTGCCGGCGATGTACAGGCCCATGGCGCGGCCCTGGGCGTTGGGGGCGATCTCCTCCCCCAGCCAGGCCATGGCCGCGGCCGGCAGGCCGGCCAGCGCCAGCCCGAGCAGGGCGCGCAGCACCAGCAACTGGTCGAAGTCCGTGACGAAGGCGGCCGCCAGCGCCAGCACCGCGGCCAGCGCCAGCGCGATGTTCATCACCCGGCTGCGGCCGTAGCGGTCGGACAGGATGCTGGCCGGGATCAGCGCCAGCGCCAGCGCGCCGGTGCCGGCCGACACGGACAGGCTGGCGCGCGCCGGACTCACGGCGAACTCCCCCGCCAGCAGCGGCAGAATGGGCTGGGTGGCGTACAGCATGGCGAAGGTGGCGAAGCCACCGACGAAGAGCGCCAGATTGGCGCGGCGGAAAGCGGGCGTACCGGCTTCGAGACGCGCTGGGGGCACGGGCGGAGCCCCGGCGGCGGAGCCGGCCGGGACGAGCGGAACGGTGGATGTGCGGGGCATGGGCGCATCCTAGGTTGCCGCCGTGAGGGCAGTCCAATATATTCGAAAGCGTGTATTGATACGTTTGGTAGATATATGGAATTGCGTCACCTGCGCTATTTCGTCGCCGTCGCCGAGACGCTCAGCTTCACCCGCGCCGCCGAACGCCTGCACATGGGCCAGCCGCCGTTGTCCATGCAAATCCGCGATCTGGAGGAGGAAGTGGGCGCCCGGCTCTTCGAGCGCACGCGGCGCAAGGTGGAGCTGACCGAGGCGGGGCGGCGCTTCCTCGACCACGCCCGCGCCATCCTCGCCCGCGCCGGGCACGCGGCGGAGGACGCGCGCCGTGCCGCCGCGGGCGAGGTGGGCGAGCTGCGCGTCGGCTTCACCTCCTCCCTGCCCTACAGCGAGATGCTGCCCGACCTGCTGTCCGCCTTCCGCCGCCGCCACCCGGAGGTCCGCCTGCAGCTGCGCGAACTGTTCACCGCGGTCCAGTTCCGCGCGCTGGCCGAAGGCGAGCTGGACGTGGGCCTGGTGCGGGTGGGCGCGGATGCCACGCCGCCCGGCATCGCGCTGCGGGAGTTGGGGCGCGACCCCCTGCGCCTGGTCATGCGCGCGGACCACCGCCTGGCCCAGCGCGAGGTGGTGAGCTTCGCCGAGCTGGCGGAGGAGGAGTTCATCACCTTCCCGCCGGGCGCCGGCACCGGCTTGCCGGACATGCTGCAGAGCCTCGCGCGCGCGGCCGGCTTCGTGCCCCGCATCGTGCAGACCGCGCGCGAAGCCACCACGCAGATCGGCCTGGTGGCCGCCGGCCTGGGCCTCGCCCTGCTGCCCGCTCCCCTGTCCTGCGTGCGCATCCCGCGCGTGCGCTACCTGCCGGTGAGCGACGCGGGGGCGGATTTTCCCCTTTCGGTGGCCTGGCCGGACCGGGCGCCCGCGCCCCTCACCGCCCGTTTCCTCGCCGTGCTGGACGAGGTGCGCGGCGTGCGCCCGACCTGAGCGCACGCCGGCACGGTGGAGTAGCATGGCCGCTCACCCCAACCCCACGGAGCGGCGGTCATGGCCTCCATAGAAATCACCGACGACAATTTCGAGCAGGTCATCAACGACAACCCCATCGTCTTTCTCGACTTCTGGGCCACTTGGTGCGGGCCGTGCCGGAGTTTCGCCCCGGTCTTCGAAGCCGCCGCCGAAGCCAACCCGGACATCGTGTTCGGCAAGATCGACACCGACGCCCAGCAGGAACTGGCCGCGGTGTTCAACATCCGCTCGGTGCCCACGCTGGCGGTGATCCGCGAGCGCATCATGGTGTTCCGCGAATCCGGCGCCCTGCCGGCGAGCGCGCTGGAGCAGGTCGTCGAGGGCGCGCGCACGCTGGACATGGACGCCATCCGCGCCGACATTGCCGCCCAGCAGGCGGGCGGGAGCGCGCCGGCAGGCGCCTGAACTACGCCGGCTGCTGCACGATGACCACCTGGGACGGCGTCGGCGCCGGGAAGCCCGCCGCCGCCAGCGCTTCCCGTATCAACCGGTTGCCGTCGAAATACACCTGCCAGTAGTGGTCGTTGTGGCAGAAGGGCCGCACCGCGAGGATGGGGCCGACCAGGGTGAAATCCAGGATTTCCACCTCCGGCGCCGGCTCCGGCAGCACGTTGGGCACCTCCAGCAGCTTCTCCCGCAGCAGTTGCGCGGCGGCCACGTGGTCGGCGTTGCCGGCGAGCTGTATCTTGAGTTCCACGCGGCGGTAGGGGTTGGCGGTGAAGTTCTGGATGGTGTCGCCGAAGATCTTGCCGTTGCCGATGATGGTCTGCACGTTGTCCATGGTGTCCACGGTGGTGGCGAAGAGCCCGATCTCCTTCACCGTGCCGATGACCCCGCCGGCGCTGATGAAATCGCCCACCTTGAAGGGCCGCAGCACCACCAGGAAGATGCCCGCCGCCAGGTTGCCCAGCAGCCCGCCCCAGGCCGCGCCGATGGCCACGCCGATGCCGGCCACCAGGGCGGCGAAGGTCGTGGTCTGCACGCCGAAGTAGCCGAGTATGGCCACCACCAGCACGATGTTCAGGGTGACGGAGAGGAAGCTGCCGACGTAGCGCATCAGCGTCGGGTCCACCTTCTGGCGCGCCATCGCCTGCTGCACCAATCGGCCGGCGAGGCCGATCAGCCAGCGGCCGATGATCCAGAAGACGATGGCCCCCAGTACCTTGAGGCCGATCTCGGTGGCGTAGGTCGCGGCGAGCTGGCCGTACGTCTCCATCTTGTCCATGGTGCGATCCTCCGGGGAATGTGCCGAACGGGTAATTTTTCCTGCCTTCCAGCCTAGACCGTGCGGAGCCGGTCTGCATGGCGCTTCGCGTCGGGCCGCCCCGGGGCAATACCGTTCAGTCAAGCCTGGAAAAGCCCCTCTCCCCTCGCGGGAGAGGGGTTGGGGAGAGGGGGATGCGTCAGCCGGGTCGCCACGAACTGCCTTACGCCCCTGCGGGGCGCCCCTCTCCCCGGCCCTCTCCCACAAGGGGAGAGGGGGCAGGAATTCGATGCGATTTGCTTGACTGAACCGTATTGCTCCTGCCGGGGCGGATTCTCAGCCGTAGCGCAGGAAGGGCGCGCTCGCCTCCCGCCACGCGGCCTCGTCGGCGGCGGCCAGGGCGTCCAGGTCGCCCGGCTCGGCCGCGGCGTCGTCCACCCATTCCCGCAGCAGCGGCGAGCCGTTGATCAGGTCGATGGCCAGCCGGTCGTGCTCGTACTCGTAGGGGAAGTCGCGCCACAGCGGATAGCCGGGCGCGACGCGGCGCAGGGCCTTGAAGGCCAGGGCCTGCAGGCGCCAGGGGCGGAAGGCGGCGTGGCCGTAGGCGCCGTCCTCCACGTGGATGTGGATGCCGTTGCAGAGCTTGCCGGCGTGCTTGTGGAAGGTGGGCTCGAACCAGCATTCCCGCAGCCGGCAGCCGGTGAGCCAGTCCGGGGCCAGGGCTCGCATCTCGGCGAGGAGCGCCCGGGCGTCCACGTCCGGCGCGCCGAAGAGTTCCAGCGGCCGGGTGGTGCCGCGTCCCTCCGAGAGCGTCGTGCCTTCCAGCATCACCGTGCCGGCATAGCAGCGCGCCATCCACAGGTTGGGCGCGTTGGGGCTGGGGTTCACCCACGTACGTTCGCCCAGCGGCCAGCCGTGGCCCGGCGCCGCGTCCGGCTGCCAGCCGGCCATGTCGACCACCTGCAGGTCCACATCCAGCTCCAGCGTGGCGGCGAACCAGCGGGCCAGTTCGCCCATGGTCAGGCCGTGGCGCATGGGCAGGGGGCCGGCGCCCACGAAGCTCTCCCAGCCGGGCCGTAGCAGCGTGCCTTCCACCGGCCGGCCGGCCGGGTTGGGGCGGTCCAGCACCCACACGGACTTGCCGTGGCGGGCGGCGGCCTCCAGCACGTAGCGCAGCGTGGTGATGAAGGTGTAGATGCGGCAGCCCAGGTCCTGCAGGTCCACCAGCAGCACGTCGAAGGTGGACATCATCGCGTCCGTGGGCCGGCGCACCTCGCCGTAGAGGCTGAACACCGGGATGCCGTGCAGCGGGTCGAGGAAGTCGGGCGACTCCACCATGTTGTCCTGCTTGTCGCCGCGCAGGCCGTGCTGGGGGCCGAAGGCGGCGGTGAGCTTCAGGTCGGGCAGGGCGGCCAGGGCGTCGAGGGCATGGACGAGGTCGGCGGTGACGGAGGCGGGATGGGCCAGCAGCGCCACGCGGCGGCCGGCCAGCGGGCGGCGCAGGGCGGGGTCGGCGAGCAGGCGGTCGAGGCCGAACAGGGTGCGGGTCATGGGCGTTCCGGGGCGAAGGCCAGCGCGAAGCCGCGCCGGTCGTGGAAATCGGGGCGTGGGGCGGGGTGGCGCAGGGCCCAGTACTGCAGGCGGCCGTCCGCGTCCTCGGCCACCGCGGTGAGGCCCAGCATCAGCAGGCGCCCGGGGGCGGCGGCGGGCAGCAGGGCGGCGGGGATGCGGGCGGCGAGCTGCAGCCGGTCGCAGGCGGCGTCACTCTCGATCAGCGGCGTCGCCGGCGGGGCAATGGCGTCGATGCGTTCCCGGTAGTCGGCAAAGTCGTACACCGCCCACTGGCCGGAGGGCGAGAAGTTGAATTCGCGGTAGCCGGGTTCGCCCGCCACCGCCACGAAGGCCTCGCAGCAGGTGTGCGCCCACAGGCCGTCGGCGGGGCCGGGGAGTGCCGCGGGCGGCACGCGCAGGCGGCCGTCGTGGGCGAGCGTGTAGGCGAGCAGCAGCGTGCCATCGGCGGCCCGGTCCACCTCGACGCCGATGCGGCCCACCACACCGGCCGCGGCGGCGGGGTGGGTGAGCAGTTCCAGGCGGGCGGGAAGGCGGACGGACATGGGGCGCCGAGGCGGGGACAAGGCCGCAATGGTAGCGCCTCCGGGGCTTTCGGGGTGTGCCCGCACCGCGCCGCCGCCCATGCAGTGTGCGAGCGTTTCCGGTTGTTACAGTCGTCGGGCACAACGCAACGGAATATGTGCGCCTCGACACGAAACGATGCGAACGACGGGGGGACAATCGAACCCAAAAAGCGATCCGCATCCCGATCACATGCGCGCCCCCGACGCCCCGCCTCCTCGCCCAGATCGCCGTCTCTCGACTTTCCTGCTGCTGCTCGCCGTGGCGGGTGCGGGTGCGTACGTGCTCGTGGAGACGCGCATCTCCTGGCAGCAGTCGCGCCTGCTCGGCCGCTACGCCTCGTCGCTGGCATACGAACTGCTGCCTGCGCATGATGGACGCATCGTGCCGCCGGTGCAGGTGCGGCCCGCGCCGCCGTCTGGCAATCCGCGCCGCCCGCAGGTGGTGGACCCGCGCACCGCGCGCGGTGGCGGCTGGCCGGCGCGGGCCACGCTTTCGGCCGGCCTGTTCCGCGTGCTGGAGAACGTCCCTTTCTCGCCCTACCGCCTGCACATCCGCCAGCGGCCCGAACTGGCGGCGCTCTACCCCGCGCACGGCCCCTTCGACCGCCGCCTGGGTTACGCGCAACTGCCGCGCCTCATCGACCGCCTGGCCGCGCGCGGCTACGAATTCACCCACCAGGCCTACTTCTCCGCCGCGCTGTTCGACTACGTCGGCCACGGCTACTTTCCGCCCTACCGGGAGAAGACCCGCACCGGCCTGCGCATCCAGGACTGCCGTGCCGCGGGCCTGTACGGCTTCGACTACCCCTTTATCGCCTATCGCGGCTTCGACGACATTCCGCCGCTGGTGGTGCAGACCCTGCTGTTCATCGAGAACCGCGAACTGCTGGATGCCAGCCGCCCCTGGCTGAACCCGGCGGTGGAATGGGGGCGCTTTTCCCGCGCGCTGTTCGCCCGGGCCGCGCGGGTGGTGGATGACGGCATGGATGCGCCCGGCGGCAGCACGCTGGCGACGCAGATCGAGAAGTACCGCCACTCGCCCAACGGCGTCACCCCGGGGCCGCGGGAGAAGCTGCGGCAGATGGTGTCCGCCAGCGTGCGCGCCTACCAGGACGGGCGCGAAACCCTGCCCTTTCGCCGCCGGGTGGTGCTCGACTACCTGAACACCGTGCCCCTCGCGGCCGCGCCGGTGCATGGCGAGGTGAACGGGCTGGGCGACGGGCTGTGGGTGTGGTTCGGCGCCGATTTCGACGCCGTCAACCGCCTGCTCGCCGCGCCGCCGTCGCCCGATCCCGCGTTGCGGGCCGAGCAGGGCCTGGCGCTGCGCCAGGTGCTCGCGCTGATGATCGCCCATCGCCGCCCGTCGTGGTACCTGGGCGGCGGGCGCGGCGAACTGGAGCAACTGGCCGACAGCCACCTGCGCCTGCTCACCGAGGAACGGCTGCTGTCCCCGGCCCTGCGCGACGCCGCGCTCGCCGCGCGGCTGGAGTTCCGCAACCCCTACCGCGATCCGCCCATCGCGCCGGTCGATGCCGGCAAGGGCGCCGCCGCGGTGCGCAGCCGGCTGTCCATGCTGCTCGAACTGCCGCTCTACGAACTGGACCGCCTCGATCTCGAAGTCTCCGCCACGCTGCAGCGCGACCTGCAGGAAGCGGTCGGCGCCTGGTTCGCCGGCCTGTACGACCTGCCGAGGGTGCGCGCCCTGAATCTCACCGGCGAGCGCCTGCTCGACCCGGCGCGCCTCTCCGAGGTGCGCTACAGCTTCACCCTGTTCGAACTGGCGCCGGGCGGCGCGCGCGTGCGCGTGCAGACCGACACCACCGACCAGCCCTTCGACATCAACGAAGGCAGCAAGCTGGAACTGGGCTCCACCGCCAAGCTGCGCGTGCTCGCCACCTACCTGGAAATCGTCGCCGAACTGCACGAGCGCCTGGCGCACCTGCCCGACGCGGCGCTGCGCGCCACCCCCGTGGACCGCCACGACAACCTGACCCGCTGGGCCATCGACCACCTGCTGGCGAGCGCCGACCGCAGCCTGCCGGCCATGCTGGAAGCCGCGCTGGAGCGCCGCTACCCGGCCAGCACCGGCGAAGTCTTCTTCACCGGCGGCGGGGTGCACAGCTTCGGCAACTTCCGCCGCGAGGACGAGAACCGCATCCCGACCGTGCGCGAGGCGCTGCAGGCCTCCATCAACCTGCCTTTCGTGCGCCTGATGCGCGACATCGTGCGCCACACCATGTACCAGGTGCCGGGCAGCACCGCCAGGCTGCTCGAAGACGACGGCGATCCGCGCCGCAGCGAATACCTGGCGCGCTTCGCAGACCGCGAGGGCCAGGTCTTCCTGCGCCGCTTCTGGCGCAAATACCAGGGCAAGCCCGCCGACGACATGCAGGCCACCCTGCTCGACGGCCTGCGCCAGACCCCGGACCGCCTCGCCGCCGCGTGGCGCTACCTGAACCCCGCCGCCGACGCCGCGGCCTTCGCCGCCGCCCTGCGCGAGCGCCTGGCCGCCGAGCGCGTCGGCGACCGGCGCCTGGCGGAACTGTACGCGCGCTACGCGCCCGGGCGCTTCGACCTGCCCGACCAGGGCTACGCCGCGCGCGTGCATCCGCTGGAACTGTGGCTGGTGGGCTACCTGCGCACCCACCCACAGGCCAGCTTCGCCGACGTGGTGGCCGCCAGCGCCGCCGAGCGCCAGGCCGTCTACCGCTGGCTGTTCGCCACGCGCGCGCGCAGCGCGCAGGACCAGCGCATCTACACCATCCTGGAAGTCGAAGCCTTCCTCGACATCCACCGCCGCTGGGCGCGCCTGGGCTACCCCTTCGACCATCTGGTGCCCTCGCTCGCCACCGCCCTGGGCAGTTCCGGCGACCGCCCCGCAGCGCTGGCGGAACTGATGGGCATCATCGTTAACGACGGCGTGCGCCTGCCCAGCGTGCGCATCGACAGGCTGCGCTTCGCCGCCCACACGCCCTACGACGTGGAACTCGCCCGCCGCGCGGCGGACGGCGAACGGGTGATGCGCAGCGAGGTGGCACAGGCACTGCGCAACGCCCTCTCCGAGGTGGTGGAAACCGGCACCGCGCGCCGCCTCGCGGGCACCTACCAGCTCGCCGACGGCACGGCGCTGCCGGCCGGCGGCAAGACCGGCACCGGCGACAACCGCATCGTGCTCACCGACGCCCGCGGCCAGGCCCGCGGCGCCGGCGTGGCGCTCAACCGCACCGCCACCTTCGTGTTCTACCTGGGCGAACGCCACTTCGGCACCGTCACCGCCTACGTCACCGGCCCCGAAGCGGCCCGCCACCGCTTCACCTCGGCGCTGCCGGTGAGCATCCTGCGCAACATGGCGCCGGTGCTGCTGCCGTACCTGGCGCCGGATTCGCCGACGGCATGCCGTCAAGCGTCCGGAATAAATGCCAATTGACGATTTGAAACGATTTGTAATATAAGTCAGGGCTCATTGCCTATCGGAAGATCGATTCTTCCCAGCCGCCCTGCGCCATGCCCCGGAAATACTGGAACAACGGTCCGTGCCTGCTTGCCTGCTGCATGGCCCTCATCCAAACCCCCGCTCTTGCCGTTTCCGCCAGCCCGGCGGAGCTGGACGCCCACGAACGCACCCTGCAGGAAGAGCGCAGCCGCCAGTTGCGCCGGCAACTGGAGCCGCGCCCGGACGTGCGCCTGTCCGGCCGCGCGGTGGATGCCGGGGCGCGCCTGCTGCCGGAAGGCGAAACGCCGTGCTTCCCCATCCGGCGCATCGTGCTCGTCGGCGACGGCGCCGAACGCTTCGGCTTCGCCCTCTCCAACCCGGCCAACGCCGCCGACGATCCCCTGGGCCGCTGCCTGGGCGCGGACGGCATCAACCTGGTCATGGAGCGCATCCAGAACGAGATCATCCGGCGCGGCTACGTCACCACGCGCGTGCTGGCCGCGCCGCAGGACCTTTCCACCGGAGAACTGCAGCTCACGGTGATTCCCGGCAAGGTCGGGCAGGTGCGCTTCGCCGAAGGCAGCAGCCCGCGGGCCGCCCTGTGGAACGCCGTGCCGATCGCCCGCGGCGACATCCTCGACCTGCGCGACATCGAGCAGGGGTTGGAAAACTTCAAGCGTGCGCCCACGGCCGACGCCGACATCCGCATCGAACCGGCCGCAGGCCCCGACGCCCGGCCGGGCGAAAGCGACATCGTCATCGTCTACCGCCAGCGCCGGCCCCTGCGCCTCACGCTCAACGCCGACGACAGCGGCTCCGACGCCACCGGCAAATACCAGGGCGGCATCACCCTGTCGGCCGACAACCTGCTCACGGTGCACGACCTCTTCTACGTCAACTACAACCACGACCTGGGCGGAGGCGAACGCGGCCGGCGCGGCTCCGAAGGCTACGCCGTCCACTACTCCGTGCCCTACGGCTACTGGCTGCTCGGCTTCACCGCCTCCGGCCACGACTACCACCAGCGCGTGGCCGGCATCAACCAGTCCTACCTCTACGAAGGCTACAGCCGCGGCGCCGAGATCCGGCTCACCCGCCTGGTCTACCGCAACGCCATCAACAAGACCCAGATCCATCTGCGCGGCTTCTTCAAAAAGTCGTCCAACTATGTCGACGACGCCGAAATCGAAGTGCAGCGGCGGCGCACCGCCGGCTGGGAACTCGGCCTGAACCAGAGCTGGTACATCGGCCAGGCGCTGCTGGACTACAGCATCGCCTACCGGCGCGGCACCGGTGCCCTGGACGCGCTCAGGGCGCCGGAAGAAGACGCCGGCGAAGGCAGCGCGCGCATGGAAATCGTCACCGCCGAACTCGGCTTCGCCCAGCCCTTCGCCGTCGCCGCACCCTGGGGGCGGCAGGCGCTGAGCTACCGGGCCGAACTGCGCGGGCAGAAGAACTACACCCCGCTCACCCCGCAGGACCGCTTCTCCATCGGCAACCGCTACACCGTGCGCGGCTTCGACGGCGAACTAACCCTCAGCGCGGACAACGGCTGGTTCGCGCGCAACGAACTCTCCGTCCTGCTCGGCGACAGCGGGCAGTCACTCTACGTGGGCCTGGACTACGGCGAAGTGGGCGGGCAGTCGAGCGAGTTCCTGCCCGGAAAACGGCTTGCCGGCGCCGTGCTCGGCCTGCGCGGCGGCTACCGCGGCCTGGCCTACGACGTTTTCGTGGGCCGTCCGCTCGAGAAGCCACGCCAATTCGAAACCGCCGGCACCACCGCCGGCTTCAACCTCCACTGGTCATTCTGACCCCCCGTAAAAGAGGTCGCCCCCCATGAACAAGCGCTGCTTCAGAGTCGTCTTCAACAAGACCCGCGCCGTGCTGATGGCCGTGGCCGAAACCGCGCGGTGCCGCGGCAAGTCCGCCCCGGCCCGCGGCGGCGCCCCGGCCAGCGCGCTCATTGCCACCCTGCGGCCGGTCGCGTTCAGGCTGCTGGCGGCCCTGGGCGGCGTGGTCTGGCTCCCCCCGCTGCAAGCGCAGATCGTCGCCGACCCCGCCGCCGCGGCCGGGCAGCGGCCCGCCGTCTCGCACACGGCCAACGGCGTACCCCTGGTCGACATCCAGAAACCGAGCGCCGCGGGCGTCTCGCGCAACACCTACCGCCAGTTCGACGTGGACGGGCGCGGCGCCATCCTCAACAACAGCCGCACCAACGTCCAGACCCGACTGGGCGGCTGGGTGCAGGGCAACCCCCACCTGGCCGGCGGCACCGCCCGGATCATCCTCAACGAAGTCAACAGCGCCAATCCCAGCCTGCTGCATGGCTACGTCGAAGTCGCCGGCAGCCGCGCCCAGGTCGTCATCGCCAACCCGGCCGGCATCCACTGCGACGGCTGCGGCTTCATCAACGCCAGCCGCAGCACGCTCACCACCGGCACCCCCCTCGTCGACGGCGGCAACCTGCTCGGCTACCGCGTCGGCGGCGGCACCATCCGCATCGAAGGCCAGGGCCTGGACGACACCGCCACCGCCTACACCGACATCATCGCGCGCGCCGTCGAAACCAACGCCGGCATCTGGGCCAACGCGCTCAGCGTCACCACCGGCGCCAACCGCATCGACATCGACGCCGCCGGCCACCAGACCGCCGCCACCCCCATCACCCCGGACGACGGCGCGGCCCCCGCCGCCTTCGCCCTCGACGTCGCCGCCCTGGGCGGCATGTACGCCGGCAAGATCCACCTCATCGGCACCGAAGCCGGCCTGGGCGTGCGCAACGCCGGGCGCATCGGCGCGGCCGCGGGCGAAGTCGTACTCAGCGTCGACGGCCGCCTCCTCAACACCGGCACCCTCCAGGCACAGGGCGCCATCACGCTGCACACCCCGGACGGAATCGACAACCGCGGCGGCCTGATCCGTTCCGCGGACGCGCTCACCATCGAAACGGACCGCCTCATCAACGCCGGCACCCTGGCCGCGGACCAGGGCATCGGCGGCAAGACGGTTTCCATCACCGCCCACCACATCGACAACCATGCCGGCGCGATGCGCGCCGACACCACCCTTGCCATCGCCAGCGGCGGCACGCTGGACAACGGCGAGGGCCTGATCGCCGCCGGGCAGCACCTCACCCTCCGCGACGGCGCAGCCGTCAAGACGCTGGCGATCACCGGCACCGGCGGCACCCTGGCCGCCGGCGGCAACCTCACCGTGGAAGGCCGCAGCCTGACCAGCAGCGACGTGCTCGGCGGCGGCAATCTCCACCTGCACCTCACCGGCGACTACACCAACACCGGCTGGGTCCAGGCCGGCGGCACGGCCCGCGTGCAGGCCGGCGGCGCGCTCGCCAACCACGGCACCCTGCTCGCCGGCTCGGCCTTCGAGCTCGCCGCGGCTCACATCGACAACACGGGTGGCCTGATCCGTTCCGCGGACGCGCTCACCCTCGAAACGGACCGCCTCATCAACACCGGCACCCAGGGCGAGGACCAAGGCATCGGCGGCAAGACGGTCTCCATCGCCGCCCGCGACCTCGACAACCGCGCAGGCCGCATGCAGGCCGAGACGACGCTGAACATCGCCAGCCACGGCACGCTCGACAACAGCGAGGGCCTGATCGCCGCGGGAAGCCTCACCCTCCGCGACACCGACCCCGCCGCCAAGGCCCTGCAGATCACCAACACCGGCGGCACCCTGGCCGCCGCCGGCGCGCTCACCGTAGACAGCCGCGGCCTCACCGGCGACGGCGACCTCCTCAGTGCCGGTAGCCTCCACATCCGCCTGATCGACGACTATGCGAACACCGGCTGGCTGCAGGCCCACGGCACGGCAGACCTGCGCACCGCGGGCACAATCACCAACCGGTCCGCCCTGCTCGCCGGCGGCGCCCTCCAACTCGCCGCGGCCACCCTCGACAACGCCGGCGGCCTGATCCGCTCGGCCGACGCGCTCACCATCGAAACGGACCGCCTCACCAACACCGGCACCCGGGGCGAGGACCAGGGCATCGAAGGCCGCACGGTCGCCATCGCCGCGCACGAGCTCGACAACAGCACCGGCGCCATCCGCGCCGTGGAAGCGCTGAACATCACCAGCCACGGCACGCTCGACAACAGCGGGGGCCTGATCGCCGCCGGGAATCTCACCCTCCGCGACGGCGCGGCCGCCAAGGCATTGGCCGTCACCAACACCGGCGGCACGCTGGCCGCCGCCGACGCACTGAGCGTGGACAGCCACGGCCTCACCGGCGACGGCGACATCCTCAGTACCGGCGACATCGACCTGCGCCTCATCGGCGACTACACCCACACCGGGCACCTGCAGGCCGACGGCGACCTCCGCCTGGAAACGGCCGGCACGCTCACCAACGCAGCGGAACTCCTCGCCGGCGAAGCGCTGTATCTGCAGGCCGCCACGCTGGACAACCGCGCCGCCGGCCGCATCGTCGGCGGGCAGACCCGCCTGCTCGCCAGCGCCAGCCTCACCAACTGCGGCCTCATCGACGGCCAGAGCGTCCGCGTCGACACCGCCAGCCTGCACAACCTGGGCACCGGCCGCCTCTACGGCGACCACATCGCGCTGGCCGCCACGGCGCTCGAACAACGTGCCGAGGGCGAGGACAAACCCGTCATCGCCGCCCGCGAGCGCCTGGACATCGGCGCGCAAACGCTCGTCAACGACGAAGGCGCCCAGATCTTCAGCGCCGAAGACCTCGCCATCGGCGGCGCGCTCGACGCCGACGGCCGGGCCACCGGCTCGGCCGACACCCTCACCAACACCGGCGCCACCATCGAAGCGCTGGGCAACCTGGACATTGCCGCACAGACCCTGCGCAACCTCAACGCCGGGCTGACCACCAAGCAGTCCGTCGTCGGCACCACCCACTACGACAAATTCACCCCCAGCGACACCAGCGTGCTGCTCGACACGGCCGATTACCCCGGCGCCAAGATCGGCGACGTGCACACGGAATGGCGTTACGTCGGCTCCTACCGCTTCCGCCAGTACCGGCGCTACGTCTACAGCGGCACCACCACCGAAACGAAGGTGAACCAATCGCGCCCCGGCAGCCTGCGGTCCGGCGGCGGGCTGCGCCTGACGGGCAACGTTACCAACCAGGACAGCCGCATCATCGCCGGCGGCGCGCTCGACATCACCGGCGCCACGCTGGACAACCTCGCCAGCGAAGGCACGCGCATCACCACCTACAGCGGCACCGCCTATTTCTACGACTACGACGGCCACAAGAGCTGCAGCAGCTCCGGCGGCTGCTACGACATCGACAGTTGGTCCTACAACCCGGCCGCAACCCTGGAGACCTTCGCGCTGCCCGCCGGCGAAGTGGTGGAGTACGCCCGCGCGCCCGGCAGCGACGCCGAGTCGCCCAGCGCCTCCCCGCCGGCCGCCCAGCCGAACCCGGACCTGCCCGAGCAGGGCGCGCCCGACCTGGAGGTGCCGGAACCGGCCCTGCCCGAACGCACCGTGCCCGGCACCGGCGTGGCCACGCTTCCCGTGGGCCAACTGCGCCTGGATCTGGGCGGGCTGTTCCAGCCCAACCCCGACCCGCAGGGCGGCTACCTCATCGAAACCGACCCGCGCTTCGCCGACTACCGGCAATGGCTGTCCAGCACCTACCTGCTCGACGCCCTCGGGCTCGATCCGGCGGACACGCAAAAGCGCCTGGGCGACGGCTTCTACGAACAGCGCCTGATCCGCGAACAGATCGCCCAGCTCACCGGCCGGCGCTACCTTGCCGGCTACGCCGACGACGAATCCCAATACCTGGCGCTGATGAACGCGGGCGTCACCTTCGCCGAAGCACTGCAGCTCGTCCCCGGCGTGGCCCTGTCGCCCGAACAGATCGCCCAGCTCACCAGCGACATCGTCTGGCTGGTCGAACAGACCGTCACCCTGCCCGACGGCACCACCGCCCGTGCGCTGGTGCCGCAAGTGTACGTACAGGTGCGGCCCGGCGACCTCGAACCGAGCACCGGCCTGATGGCCGGCAACGAAGTGCGCATCGACCTCACCGGCGACTTCACCAACAGCGGCACGGTGGCCGGGCGCAGCCTGCTCGCGCTCGACGCGGACAACCTCCGCAACCTGGGCGGCACGCTGGCGGCCGACGGGGTGCGCCTGGATGCCATCAACGACCTCACCCACCTGGGCGGCAGCATCATCGCGCGGGACGCGCTCGTCGCGCGCGCCGGGGGCGACCTCACCGCCGCCAGCACCGTGCACAGCAGCACCGCCGCACAAGGCGCGAGCCGGGCCAGCCGCACCAACCTGGACCGCGTGGCCGGCTTCTACGTCACGGGGGACGCCGGCATCCTGCTCGCCTCGGCCGGCAATGACCTCACCCTGGCCGGCGCGCTCATCCACAACGCCGGCGCGGACGGGCAAACCCTCGTCACCGCGGGCCGGGACCTGAATCTCTCCACCGTCACGGAAGCCGACCACATCCGCAGCGTGCGCAACTCACGCAACTACGTCGCCCACGGCGGCACGCGGGAAGTGGGCACCCAGATCGAAGCGGCCGGCGACCTCACCCTGGCCGCGGGCAACAACCTCACCGCCCGCGCGGCCACCGTCAGTTCGGAGGCGGGGGCGCTCACCGCGGCGGCCGGCAATGACCTCACGCTGGAGGCCGGGCGCGAGACCTACGCGTTCGAATCCGCACGGCGCACCAAGAAAAGCGGCACCTTCAGCAGCAGCACCAAGACCGAACGGCTCGAATACGAAGCGGACACCAGCGTGGGCAGCAGCTTCGCCGGCCGCACGGTGGACCTGCAGGCCGGCCGCGACCTCACCGTGAGCGCCAGCATGGTCGTCAGCGATGAAGCCCTCGCGCTCACCGCCATGCGCGACGTCATCCTCGACACCGCCCAGGACCTCCAGAACGAAACGCGCTACCGCAAAGAGTCCCGCTCGGGCTTCACTTCCTCGATGGGCAGCATCGGCTACGGCACCAGCTCGCTCCAGGAGAACGGCAAGAGCCGGACCGTCACCCAGGCCACGAGCACGCTCTCGGGCGAGAACGTCGCCATCGCCAGCGGTCGCGACACCGTGATCCGCGCCGGAGCCGTGCTTGCGGACCAGGACGTGACGCTGCTCGCCGGTCGCAACGTGGACCTTCTCGCCGCGGCCGACACGCAGCACACCGAAACCCACTTCAAGAGCAAGAGCAGCGGGCACAGCTTCTCGCCCGACCTCTTCGGCAAGACCACGATCTACAGCAAGACGAGCGCCAGCCAGGACGGCACCGGCTCCAGCACCGAGTACCGCACCAGCCTCCTCTCGGCCAACAGCGGCAACCTCACCGTACGCGCCGGCCTCGACGACCAGCACAAGGAGACCGGCCAGGGCAACGTCACCACCCAGGGCGCCGACCTCCTCGCGGGCGAAGCCATCACCGTCTCCGGCAACGCGATCGACCTGCAGGCCGTGGCCGGCGAAGCATCCAGCCACGTCGTCACCAAGACCAAGAGCTTCACCCTCGGCGCGCGCGCGGCCGGCCTCATCGGCGGGCGCATTGCCGCCCTCGGCGACGCCGTCGAACGCGCGCGCGACACCGACAACGACCGCCTCAAAGGGGCCCTCGCCCTGAAGGCCGGCTACGACGGCTGGAAGCTCAGCCAGGGGGTATCGACCACCACCACCGCGGCCGGCGAAGCGGCCCAGAAGGACGCCCCCACCGGCGCGGCCTTCGGCGTCCAGGTCTATGTCGGCACCAGCAAGAGCAAGTCCGAATCGGACAGCCGGACCAGCACGGTCACCGGCACCAACCTGCAGGCGAAGACGATCGACCTCACCGCCACCGAGACCGACCTCCAGATGGCCGCGGCCAAGCTCCAGGCCGAAGAGATCAGGCTGGCCGCGCAACGCGACATCCACCTGCAAGCGGCGGCCAACACCAGCACGCTGCGCAACACCAACAAAAGCAGCAGCGCCGGGGTCGGCGTCACCTTCGGCTTCGGTCAGCAAAACGGCTTCTCCATCCAGCTCAACGCCGGGCAGGCCAAAGGCCGGGCCAACGGCACGGAAACCGTGTGGGACAACACCCTCATCACCGCCACCGACACCCTCACGGTCACCTCCGGAAGAGACACCAC
>NZ_SSOD01000029.1 GCF_004801305.1 Pseudothauera rhizosphaerae
AGGAGCAAAAACGGAGGGCAACAGCCCGAGGACGACCCGATCGGAAGCGAAAAACGCCATCAAAGTCGAAAGCCCGTCACTGATACGCGCTCGAAATCGGTCCGCGGGCATTTGTTCAGCACTTCCTAAGATGCCCGTATGGGCAGCGTTGCCGTGTAGTGCATCTCGCCGGACGCGCCGTCGTGCTCCATGCCGTAACCTACACGAGCCAGTTCCAGCCCTTCCTCGACGGCGATGGCCTGAATTGCCTGAAGGCGTAGATGGATTTCTCCCATTTCAGGCAGTCTTTGCGCCGTTCCATCCACCATCGGGCCGGTGCCGAGCGTTCGCAGGGACGTTCGCAGTTGAGCGTGGCTATTCTCCAGCGCATCCAGTTCGACCTGAAGGCGCCCGTATGCCGTCCACATCGGCCATACGCTGCCCAGCGCAAATGAGCATGCGAAGCAAATCAGGCCAATCCCCAGCAGACCGGCAGGGCCGAGCGCCTTCAGTTCATTCATCGTCGTAATCGAACCCCACTGTCAGGCTGAAGCGCACTGGTTTATAGGGATGGTCGGACGCGACTTCCTGGTGGCGCAACGCGACCGGACCAAAGCCGCCTTCATGGGCCAGGCGGCCCATGAAGGCAAACATGGCGGTGCTGTTCTTTGCCTCGGCCAGGATTTCGATGGCTGAGCCCTTGGTGCCGACCTGCAGGGAGAGGAAAGTAACCTCGTCATGAACCGAGCGTTCGATCCGCTGAACAAGCGAGGACCAATCCTGGCTCGTCCGTGCTTGTACGGACGAGGGTCGCGCCGCGTTTGGTGCCCCGCCCGCTTCGGCCCAGACCAACCTCGTGCGCTCAATCTGGCGCCGCAGCGCTCCGGCGCGATCCGTCAAGGCTTCGTTGCGCTCGTCGAGGAGGACGTAGCACCAGCCGGTCAACCCGACGGCAGCGATCCCGAGCATTAGAAGTGCCGCGTCGAGCCGGTATCCACGCCTGGGCAGCGGGGAGAAGTCGATGACAACCCGTCTCATCGGACTAGTCCACACGCGGCGAAGGGAAACGAGGCGTTGCCAGCGGGAATGATGTGCAGCGTCCACGGCTCGGGCACGTCCCTACCGAGCCGCTCTGCAGGATCGAACAGGTAGCAGTTCCCTCCTTCAGGCAGAACGGGTGCGTAGTCCTGGAGCATTTTCGCGAGGATGCTTCTATCGCTAGGCACATATGCCCTGGAGGCAACGGTACGCCATTCCTCCCCCGCGAAGATGCCCAACGTGATCCGGCCGGCCTCGGCGATGGCGAGTGCCCCGGTAGTCAGCAAACGGCACACTTCGTTGAATACCTGCACGAAGAGCGGCACCACCGTGCGTACTTGGCTGGCACCGCCGCAGTCGTCAATGGTCATTTCCAAGGCATGACGGTCGATCGCACAGGCTAGAGCCGCGCGGTCAAGCGCATCGTCCGCAAGTTGCAGTATGAAGCTACCCGCGGGCATACCGAACTCGCGCTCGAACAGCAGTTCGGCATAGGCGCTACGTTCGGCGCGCGAATCGATCGTGGCATCGCTGGGTATCACCATGAACCGGACCAGCGAGGAAGCGAGGAGAACGTCGACCATGCCGCGCCGTGCCGGGAAACTTGCGAGGAGTTCACGTAGCGGCGGCCACCCATCGCGCAACGGCGATGCCGGCAGGCTGGCATAGAGAGTCGCACCCCGCAGCCCCCGAGCGCAGTGAGTCGCGCCGATTTCGATGGGGCCGACATAAGCCACGGTACGCTCACTCCACAAAAGTGACACGGTTTATTTCCTCCAGCGTCGTTTCTCCCTGCCGCACGAGTTCGAGTACTGCCTCGCGCAGGGGCAGCATGCCACGCTTGCGGGTCAGCTCCCGCAATTGCCGTTGCGGCATCCGGTCGACGATGGCTTCGCGAATGTCCGAATCGAGACGCAGCAGTTCCGGAACAGCCCGCCGTCCCTTGTAACCGGTACCCCGACACCATTCGCAGCCGCGTCCGCGGCGGAAGTCGAATCCGACGGCGTCGGCGGGGATACCCGAATCGTCCAGAAGTTCGGTAGCCGGCGTGTATGGGGCGCTGCAGCGCGGGCAGTTGACACGGACCAGCCGCTGGGCGAGCACGGCATTGAGGGCGGTCACGAAGCTGTGCAGCGGGACGCCCATGTGATGAAACCGGTCCACTACGTCCAGCGCATTGTTGGCGTGCACCGTCGTGAATACCAGATGCCCGGTCAGGGCCGACTGCACCGCGATCTGCGCGGTCTCGGGGTCGCGAATCTCGCCAACCATGATCTTGTCCGGGTCATGCCGCAGGATGGAGCGCAGCCCGCGCGCAAACGTGAGTCCCTTCTTCTCGTTTACCGGTATCTGAAGAACGTCGGGCAGTTGATACTCGACAGGATCCTCGACGGTGATGATCTTGTCGCGACCGTCGTTGATCTCGCTCAACATGGCGTAGAGCGTCGTGGTCTTGCCGCTGCCGGTCGGGCCGGTCACAAGCAGCATGCCATACGGTTCGCGAGCCAGCCTGCGCAAGTGCTGGATGTCTGGCTGCGCGAATCCGAGGCTTTCCAGTGTGAGGTTGCGCAGATGGTCCATCAGCGCAGTTTTGTCCAGAATGCGCAGCACCGCGTCTTCGCCGTGAATGCTGGGCATGATCGATACGCGGATGTCGATATCCCGCTCCTCGATCGTGACGCGCAGGCGCCCATCTTGCGGAACCCTGCGCTCGGCGATGTCGAGTTCGGACATAATCTTCAGGCGCGAAATCGCCTCTTCGGCACGCTGCACACCCGGAAACTCGCTCGCGACAACAAGCACGCCGTCGAGCCGATACTTCACGCGCAACCCCTGCACGGTGGTCTCGAAGTGGATGTCACTCGCCCCCAACCGGTAGGCATCGTAAAGGATGGAATTGGTCAGCCTGACCGTGGAACTCGCTTCTTCCTGGATACGGTCGAGCGACAGTATCTCGGCCACATCCCGCCCCCCTTTTTCTTCTCCGTGGGAAAGGCCAATGAGATCGAGCGCCTTCGTCGAGGCCGCATGGTGCTCCAGAGCCTGCTGGACCGCTTCGGCGGGCGCTTCGATGAGGGCGTACGGTTCATCCACACGCCCGTCCAGCCACTGCATCACCTTCATCCGATCTGACGGAGAGGCCACTACAATAAGACTGCCGGCGGCATCCCGAAGCGGTACGCACCGATGTATGCGCGCCTCGGCCAAGGGGATGGCCCCGAAGGCCGGAAGCATGGTCAGGAGCGACGCAGGCATGCCGGCCCGCTCGGCAAAATAGTCAGCGTACATCCTAACGGCTCTCCAGGAACGCGATCACCGGATGTTCTCCGCCAGTTCGAACAAGGGCAGATAAAGCAACACGACGATACCGGCCACGAAGATACCCAGGCCAAGCATGACCAGCGGCTCGAACAACCGGGTGAATGCCTCCATCCAACGCGAAACGGATTCGTCCAGGAAATCCGCTATGCGAAGCATGCGCGGACCGAGTTGGCCCGACTGCTCACCCACGCGCAGGAGATCGGACACAACTGGAGGAGCAAGCCCGCGTTTCGTCAGGGCATCGGTAATCGACAGCCCGCCGCGCAAGTCAGCAACACTCATCTCCACCGCATCCCGGTCTGCGCCATGCAGCAAGTCGGCCGCCATCTCGAGCGCGCGAACGACCGGGATGCCGCCGAGCATCTGGAGCCCGACCGTGCGATAGAAGCGCGACAGATCGTAATCTCTGGTACGCGCCCGCAACGTCGGTTGCCATGCGACCACGCCCGCGAGACCCCGTCGCGCGAGTGCCCGCCTTGCACGGCTCACCATTACAAATACTCCGACGAACGTGCCTGCAAGTAGCCAGTTGCCGTTTTCACGGACCATTGCCGCCCACTCGATCATCAAGCGTGACACGAGAGGTACATTCTGAACGACGCCTTCGTAAGCCGACGCAAAGCGCGGCACCACGAAGCCGAGTAAAAAGATGACAACGAGCACGCCCACGCTCATGAGCAGCGCCGGATAGATTAGTGCCGTGAACAACCGCTTGCGCACCCCGTCGACCTTCTCCCGGTAGGCCACATAGCGCCCCAACGCTTCGCTCAAGTTGCCAGTCTGCTCTGACGCGCTCACCAACCCGACGAGCAGTGGCGGCACACTAGGCCGCGCCTCCTCGATTGCACAGGAGAAGCGCTTGCCGCTGCGCAAGGCAGAAAGCACCCGCTGGATGGCCTCGGCCTCATCCCCCACGTCATACCTCCTAAGTGCCTGTAGCGCCTCGGTCAGGGAAAGACCCGCATCCAGAAGGGTATATACCTCCTGAGCAAAACGCGTGTGATCGAGCCGTTTAGCGAACAACGCTCCGCTGACGCGCCACCGATCGGATTCGGCAATGGACACGACCCGGAACCCAGCCCGCTGGAGGCTCGCCTGCGCCTCCGAACGCGACGTGGCATCCACCTGTCGTCGAACCAGGCCGGTCTCCTCACTGAAGACCTTCGCTCGATAGGACGCCATGATTACCAGTTAGTGATATCGGCGTCTTCCCGCTCACCGCCGACACGGCCGTCCCGCCCATAAGAGAAAAGGTCGAACTGGCCATGTTCGCCAGGGAAGCGGTACTGGTACGGGTTACCCCATGGGTCGAACGATATTTCCTTGTCCTTCCTGAGGTACGGCCCTGCCCATTTCGAGACGCCCGCCGGCGCCTTGATGAGGGCATTCAGCCCATTTTCGGAAGACGGGTAACTGCCAACATCAAGACGGTACTGGTCAAGCGCAGTCTCGAAGGCGACTATCTGTGCTTTTGCCGCGCGAGCCTCCGCTTTGCCTATCTGCCCGAAATACTGCGGACCGACGTATCCGGCCAGAAGGCCGATGATGGCGACCACGACGAGGAGTTCCAGCAAGGTGAAACCTCGTGCTTCGTTGATTCTTCGTCGCAAGACGCTACAAGGTGCGACATTCGGCAACCTCACCAGGCAATCCCTCCCAGCAGCCATGTTCCGTCCCTTTATGATGTTTGACGCTCGGCAGCGTCAAACATTGAACCCTTGGGTACTTTCAATAGCCAACTCATCTGCGACCTCTATTGGGGCCGCCACCTATTCTTCTGTCCTTCGAACCACGTAAGCAAGCATGTCTTATCATAAGCCATTAGATTATTCAATGTAAATTTCCAATCAGCTCGAGAGTAGAAATTCACCTTGGTGGTTCTGCGTGTCTTATTTGAATGAAAACCACCTCCACACTAGGTTGCCGGCCCTGCTCAAGTTGTTGATGGCATTGCCAATATCCCACGCGCTCGTCGTTACTGCCCTTGACAATCCCACAGACCTACCAAGACACTTCATGACAATTTGGCCGCTCCCACGGAGACACCCATGCTGCAACTGAGCCTCGAACACGGCCAGCCCACGCCGCTGGTGGAACAGATCGTGGGCGGCATCCGCAACCAGATCGAGGACCGCATCCTGCGCCCCGGCATGCGCGTGCCGCCCATCCGGCGCCTGGCCGAAGCCCAGGGGGTGAGCCGCTTCACGGTGGTGGAGGCCTACGACCGGCTGGTGGCGCTGGGCTATCTGCGCTCCCGGCGCGGTTCGGGCTTCTATGTGGCGCCGCGCAACGAACGGCGCGAGAACCGCCTGCCCGCGCCGGTGGACCGGGCCGTGGACGTGGCCTGGCTGATGCGCCAGGCCCTGGACGACAGCCCCGGCCAGATCAAGGCCAGCGCCGGCTGGCTGCCCTGCGAGTGGCTGGACGGCGAGGGCCTGCGCCGCCACCTGCGCGCCGTCTCGCGCCGGCCGGACGCGCGGCTCACGGCCTACGGCACGGCCCAGGGCTACCTGCCCCTGCGCCAGCAACTGCAGATCAAGCTGGCCGAGTTCGGCATCGGCGCGCCGCCCGAGCAGATCGTGCTGACCGAGGGCGCCACCCGCGCGCTGGACATCGTCGCCCGCCACCTGATCAAGCCGGGCGACACCGTGCTGGTGGACGACCCCGGCTACTTCAACTTCTTCGGCAACCTGCGCCTGCAGGGCGCCAAGCTGGTGGGCGTGGCGCGGGAGGCGGACGGGCCGGACGTGGCGCAGATGGAGGAACTGCTCACCCATCACCGCCCCAAGGTGTTCTTCACCCATTCGGTGCTGCACAACCCCACCGGCGCCAACCTCTCCCCGGCCAAGGCCTTCCGCATCCTACAACTGGCGGAGAAGCACGACTTCCTCATCATCGAGGACGACACCTACGCCGACTTCCACCCCCACGCCACGACCCGGCTCGCCAACCTGGACCAGCTCGACCGGGTGATCTTCGTCGGCAGCTTCTCCAAGACCCTGTCCGGCAGCCTGCGCGTGGGCTACCTGGCCGCGCGCCCGGACCTGGCGGCGGAATTCACCGACGTGAAGACGCTCACCAGCGTGAGCTCGTCCGAATTCAACGAGCAACTGATCTACCAGATGCTCACCGACGGCCACTACCGCAAGTACGTGGAACGCCTACAGGGCCGGCTGGCGCAGGCCACCGAGGCCAGCCTGCGGATGCTGGAGCGGACGGGCCTGGAGGTTTACCTGGAGCCCAAGGGCGGCGTCTTCCTGTGGGCGCGCCCGCCCGGCGTGGACGACGTGGCCGCGCTGGCCACCCGCGCCGCCGCAGCCGGCATCATGCTCGCGCCGGGGAAGCTGTTCCGCCCGCAGATGCAGGCCAGCCCGTGGCTGCGGCTCAACGTGGCCTTCACCACCCATCCACGCCTGGAACGTTTCCTCGGCGAGGCGCTCGCGAAGGACTGAAAGGCGCCCTCAGCGCGATTCGAGCACCAGGCGGTCGTTCGCCGGCTGCACCGGACGGGCGTTGGGCGCGTACAGGCGGGCGAAGATCGCCAGTTGCGCGTCGGACACCGGCAGCGGCTGCTTCATGACCACCCACAGCACGTCCTCGGTGCAGGGCGGCTGGCTGAGCGAACCCATGAACAGGTAGTGCCCGCTGCCGGCCGGCAGCAGGGCGGCGAAATCGAGGGAGGCGGCCGGCATGTAATGCCCGCCACGCTCCAGCGGCAGGTTGTTCAGCACCGCCTGCAGCGCCGGGTTGGGTTCGCTGCCGCGTTCGAGCTGCACGGCCAGGATCGCCCGCCGGCCTTCCGGCGTGCGCAGCTCGAAATGCGCCGCCATGTCGCTGGCCCGACCGTCGATACGAATCTCGGACGGACGGTGGAAACGCAGGCCTTCCAGCCCGTAGCGCACGCCGCGCACTTCCATGCCCATGCCCTCGCCCACCTGCACGCTCAGGGTGTGCCCGCCGTCGACGACGCGGAAACGGGCGGGACGGAAATCGAAGTGCGGCGGCTCCAGTTCGACGCCGATGCCGTCATGCAGGTCGACGGGCGACTGCCGGCGGCCCTGCTGGCACAGCGCCCATTCGGGGCGCATCCGCCCCCACGTCTCGGGGCCGGTGGCGCCATCGTAGGTCCACCGCGCGCTGCCGGCCGCCTTGCTCCTGGCACCCTTCCCGGCAACACGCGGGGCAGGCGCCGCAGCGGGCGCAGCGGCCATCTGTTGCTGCCGGCTGGCGATGGTGCGCTCGATGGCGTCCACGCCGTCGTCGGCAACGCTATCCACACGGATCGTGCGCCCGCCCGCCGCGGCACTCACCGGCTCTACGGCCTCGGCGGCCTTGCGGGCGACCTGGGCCAGTTCGGCCGCGCTGGCCGGCCGGCACACCTCGCGCCACATGCGTTCGTCCACGCTGTTGCGCGCCACCATGACCACGTTCTGGTCCACCACCGTCTCCTCGCGCAGCACGCGGTGCTCCTCGTCCAGATAGACCCGTTTGACGGTGAAGAAGGCGCGGTTCGCGCAATCGTAGCGGTTGAGGGCCTTGACCGTGGTGTAACCAACCCGGCGCCCTTCCTCCGCGGACATCACCGCGCGCCCCCAGGCGACCTTGGTGGCGCCGCCGGCGTCGATGATGGAGCCGCGGTCGATCTCCACCCGCCGGCTGTTGTCGTGCATCACCACGGCCCATGCGTCGGCGTGGACGTCCGGGACGAAGGCAACGCTGCCGAGCACAGCGGCGAGGGCGGCGAGGGTGGAGCGGGAGGTCGGGCTGGTCATCGTTTGTGCGGAAAACGGTATCGGCTCGAACATAGTCTTCGGCCGCGCGCGGAGATTCTTGAGCGCTGCCCGTCCGTCGCCCCCTCCGCCTTGCCTTCGGCGGGGGCATCCAGTATCGTCCCGCATTCACCGTTGGGGGTGCCCGCCACCGACGTCCGGTATCCGGTGGGCTGAGAGAGACCCTTGGAACCTGATCCGGCTCGCACCGGCGTAGGGAAACGCGTCCCATGTCTGCAGTCCGTCCTTCCGCTTTCGTTCCGGCAGTCCCGCACCGGGAGGTCCGGCCGTGAGCACGTCTCCCTCCCGCATCCCCAGCGTACTGTCCATCGCCGGCATCGACCCGAGTGGCGGCGCGGGTGTGTTCGCCGACATCAAGACCTTCTCGGCGCTGGGCGCCTACGGCTGCGGCGTCGTCGCTGCGCTCACGGCGCAGAACACCCAGGCGGTCACCGGCGTGCACGTGCCGCCCGTGGATTTCCTGCGCCTGCAGATCGACACCCTGTTCGCCGACGTGGCCATCCACGCCACCAAGATCGGCATGCTGGGCAGCGCGGAGGTGACCGCCGCGGTAGCCGAGCGCCTCGCCCACTGGCAGGCCGCCAACGTGGTGCTGGACCCGGTGATGGTCGCCAAGAGCGGCGATACGCTGCTGGAGAGGAAGGCCATCGCCATGCTGCGCGAGGCCCTGCTGTCGCTGGCTTTCGTGATCACCCCCAACCTGCCCGAGGCTGGCGTGCTGCTGGAGCAGCGCGCGCCGGAATCGGTGAAGGAGATGTACCGCGCCGCCGAACGCCTGCGCGAACTCCTTCCGGTTTCGAGCGAACGCTGGGTACTGCTCAAGGGCGGCCATCTGCCGGGCAATGAGGTGATCGACCTGCTGTTCGACGGCGACCGCATGATCGAGCTGCCCGCGCCGCGCATCGAAACGAAGAACACCCACGGCACCGGCTGCACGCTGAGTTCGGCCATCGCCGCGCTGCTGCCCCAGCACGCGGGCAGTTTCCATGGCACCGAAGCCGCCGTGCGCCAGGCCCGCCAGTGGCTGCTGGACGCCATCGCCCATGGCGACGAACTGGCGGTAGGCAGCGGCCACGGCCCGGTCCACCATTTCCACGCACTGTGGCCGAGGCGCGCACTGTAGGAGCGGGCTCGCCCGCGATCATGGCGCAGAAAGCCGCTCATCGCGGGCAAGCCCGCTCCCACAAGAACCCACACCCCAGGAGAGAGCATTCATGAACGCCAAGGACCACTTCATCGCCACCCAGGCCCGCGTGGACGAAGCCGCCGTCGCACCCCTGCCCAACTCCCGCAAGATTTACGTGCAGGGCAGCCGCCCGGACATCCGCGTGCCCATGCGCGAAATCTCCCAGTCCGACACCCCGGCCTCCTTCGGCGCCGAGCCGAATCCGCCCATCACCGTGTACGACTGTTCCGGGCCCTACACCGACCCGCAGGCGAAGATCGACATCCGCTCCGGCCTGCCCGCGCTGCGCCAGCGCTGGATCGAGGAGCACGGCGACACGGAGGTGCTGCCCGACCTCAGCTCCGAATACGGCCGCCAGCGCGCCGCCGATCCGAAGCTCGACGAGCTGCGCTTCCCCGGCCTGCACCGCAAGCCCTTGCGCGCCAAGGCCGGCGCCAATGTCACCCAGATGCATTACGCCCGCCGCGGCATCGTCACGCCGGAGATGGAGTTCATCGCCATCCGCGAGAACCTGCGCCGCGCCGAGTACATCGAATCGCTGAAGAACGCCGGCCCCACCGGCCAGAAGATGGCCGCCCTACTGACCCGCCAGCACCCGGGCCAGAACTTCGGTGCCGCCATCCCCGCCGAGATCACGCCTGAATTCGTGCGCGACGAGGTGGCGCGGGGCCGCGCCATCATCCCGGCCAACATCAATCACCCGGAAACCGAGCCGATGATCATCGGCCGCAACTTCCTGGTGAAGATCAACGCCAACATCGGCAACTCGGCGCTGGGCTCCTCGATCGCCGAAGAGGTCGACAAGATGACCTGGTCCATCCGCTGGGGCGGCGATACGGTGATGGATCTGTCCACCGGCAAGAACATCCACGAAACGCGCGAGTGGATCATCCGCAACAGCCCGGTGCCCATCGGCACCGTGCCCATCTACCAGGCGCTGGAAAAGGTCGACGGCAAAGCCGAGGAACTGACCTGGGAGATCTTCCGCGACACGCTGATCGAACAGGCCGAGCAGGGCGTGGACTACTTCACCATCCACGCCGGCGTGCTGCTGCGCTACATCCCGCTCACCGCCAACCGCATGACCGGCATCGTGTCCCGCGGCGGCTCCATCATGGCCAAGTGGTGCCTGGCGCATCACAAGGAAAGCTTCCTCTACACCCACTTCGAGGACATCTGCGAAATCATGAAGGCCTACGACGTGGCCTTCAGCCTGGGCGACGGCCTGCGCCCCGGCTCCATCTACGATGCCAACGACGACGCCCAACTCGGCGAACTGCGTACCCTGGGCGAGCTCACCGACATCGCCTGGAAGCACGACGTGCAGGTGATGATCGAAGGCCCCGGCCACGTGCCCCTGCACCTGATCAAGGAGAACATGGATCTCCAGCTCGAATGGTGCAAGGAAGCGCCCTTCTACACCCTGGGGCCGCTCACCACCGACATCGCGCCGGGCTACGACCACATCACCAGCGGCATCGGCGCCGCCACCATCGGCTGGTACGGCACCGCGATGCTGTGCTACGTGACGCCCAAGGAGCACCTGGGCCTGCCCAACAAGCAGGACGTCAAGGAAGGCATCATCACCTACAAGCTCGCCGCCCACGCCGCCGATCTGGCCAAGGGCCACCCGGGCGCGCAGGTCCGCGACAACGCCTTGAGCAAGGCGCGCTTCGAGTTCCGCTGGGAAGACCAGTTCAACCTCGGCCTCGATCCGGACAAGGCCAAGGAATTCCACGACGAGACCCTGCCCAAGGAATCCGCCAAGGTCGCCCACTTCTGCTCCATGTGCGGCCCCCACTTCTGCAGCATGAAGATCACCCAGGACGTGCGCGACTTCGCGGCCAGGGAAGGCATCGCCGAGGACGAGGCGCTGACGAAGGGAATGGAGACGAAGGCGGTGGAATTCGTCAGGAGCGGCGCCGAGGTCTACCGGAACGTGTAGCCGCCGGGCCCGGCCTCACCACAGCCGCGCATCGGGCGCGTAGGGAATGCGCCGGGTCGTTACCCTCTTCATGTCGCGGTGGCGCGGATTGAGCAGGTAGTTCCAGCCCACCGGCACTACCACCGAAGGCACGCGCAGCAACAGGGTCGCCCCTTCCGCGAGCCAGGCGTCCCCCAGCGCCTGGGCGGCGCTGCGGCCCACGCTCCAGTCGGTATTGGACGCGTCCCAGCCGGCCGGCGGGTCGATGATGCGGGCCGCGGCCAGCACCGAAGCCGGCAGGTCCACCTCCACCAGCACCTGCCCGGCCGGCGGGCGGTAGGGCGTATGCACGCGCCGTTCCAGTTGCGCCAGGGCGACGCTGTCGGCGAGATAAATGACCGCCGAACCGACGCTGTTCCAGCGCCCGCCCACGGCCGCGGCACCCGCACCGGCGCAGGAGAAATCCTCCGCCGCGCACAGCACGGCGCCGCTGTCCAGGTCCACCCAGTCCTGCGCCAGCCGCCACAGGGTCGCCATCAGGCGGCCGTGCCCGCCATGATCCGCCGCAGCGCGTTCATCACCGCCTGATGGCCCGGCGTGGTCGCCAGCAGGCTGATCGGCACCGCGCCTTCCAGCACCGGCACCGGCGACGCCAGCCATTGCCGCGCCGCGTCCTCGTCGCCGAACACGCGGATCGCCGCGCGCTCGACCTCGATCAGGCGCGCGATACGGTCCGAATCGTCCTGCGACAGGGGCTTGCCCTCGCGCACGCGGCGGTCGTAGGTGGCCGGCGCCACGCCGAGCAGTTGCGCGAGACTGCGCCCGCTGCGGCCGAACTGGCTGGCGAAGGCATCGAGCGAGGCGGGTTCGAACCCCCCCCGCACCATGTGGTCACGTTCGAGCGCAGAGTCCGCATGCAGGTAGGCGAGCACGCTGGCCCCCCCGGTCTCGGCCACGGAGTAGGCAAGCGCGGGTTCGCGCACGGAATGGAGAGCTTTGCGTGAAGGCATGATTCGATCAAACGAGCGTATCTAATGAATCAATTGAAGACGACACCCGGACGTCTGTCAAGCATATGGGTGGCTCTTTCCGTCCCGGCGGCGGATTTCCCCTGCAACGGGCAGGGGATTGGGCCCGTCGCGCCGCGGTGCGACAATGGACGCCCGCCGTCCGCGTTCATCCGCCATGAGCACCGCTCCCCTGCCCATCGCCGCCGTCGTCTATCCGCCCACACTGGACGTGGGCGCCGTCATGCGTGCGGCGGCCGCGGCGCTGGCCTCGCGCGGCGTGGCAGTGGGCGGAGTCGTGACCTGCGACGCACGCGACGCGCCGGACGAATCCTGCGAGATGGAGCTGGAAGACGTCAGCACCGGCGCGCGTTTCAGCATCACCCAGAATCTGGGCAGCGGTTCGGAGGCGTGCCGGCTGGACCCCGGCGCGCTGGCCCGGGCGGCGGTCGCGGTGCGGCATGCCATCGAAGACGGCGCGGAGCTGGTGCTGTTCAACAAGTTCGGCGCCCAGGAAGCCGGCGGCAGCGGCCTGCGCGCCGAGATGGGCCTGGCCGCCGCACGCGGCACACCCCTGCTCACCACGGTGGCTGAACGCTTTGTGCCCGACTGGCAGACCTTCACCGGCGGCGACTCGACACTGCTCCCGCCCGACGTGGACGCCGTGCTGGCCTGGTGGCAGGCGGTCAGCACCGCGCGGAAATAGAGGAAACAGCCGCCATGGACTGCCGCCCCGGCTGTGCCGCCTGCTGCATCGCGCCGTCGATCTCCTCGCCCATTCCCGGCATGGAGGGCGGCAAACCGGCCGGCGTGCGCTGCGTGCAACTGGACGAACGGGGCCTGTGCCGCCTGTTCGGCGACCCGCGCCGTCCGGCGGTGTGCGCAAGCCTCGCCCCCAGCCGTGAGATGTGCGGCAGCGACAGCGCCGCCGCGCTGATCTGGCTCGCCCGGCTGGAGGAACTCACCGCAGCATGAGGAACCCGGCGGCCCGGCCGCCGGCACGCAAACTGTGCCGGTCGCCGGCCGTCCGCGGCGGATAGACTTCCGTCTTTACAGCCACTTCGTGCATGCTCCGGCGATGATCATCTACCTGCACGGCTTCCGCTCCGCTCCCGCCTCGATCAAGGCCACCGCCCTCCGGCAGCACATGGCCGACCGCGGCCTGGCCGGGCGCTTCTGGTGCGAGCAGCTGCCGGTGTCCCCGACCGCGGCCATCGCCCGCCTGGAAGCCGAAATCGCGCGCGCCCGCAAGGCGTACCCGGAGCTCACCCCCACCCTGGTGGGCAGTTCCCTGGGCGGCTACTACGCCACCTGGCTCGCCGAACGCCACGACCTGCGCGCGGTGCTGGTGAATCCCGCCGTGGTCGCCGCCCTGTCCCTCGAACCCTGGCTGGGCTGGCAGGACAACCTGTACACCGGCGAGCGCTTCGAGCTGACCCGCGCCCACCTGGACGAACTGCGCGCCATCGAGGTGCCGTGCATCACGCGCCCGCAGAACTTCTGGCTGCTGGTGGAGACCGGCGACGAGGTGCTGGACTACCGCGACGCGGTGGCAAAGTACGCCGGCGCCCGCCAGACCGTGCTGGAAGGCGGCGACCACGGCTTTTCGCGCTGGAACGACTACCTGGACGACATCCTCGCCTTCGCCGGACTGTCATGAGCGACACCCCCGCCTTCGACGCCCGCCGCTTCAAGACGCTGGAACGCAAGGGCTTCAACCGCATTGCCGCGGCCTATGCCGACGGCGCCCACCTGCGCGAGGAACTCGGCCGGGCGCTGCTCGACGCCGCCGCGCTGGCGCCCGGCCAGCGCGTGCTCGATCTCGCCAGCGGCCCCTGCCTGCTCGCCCGCGAGGCCGCCGCCCGGGTCGCGCCCGGCGGCTGGGTGCTGGCGAGCGACATCGCCGAAGGCATGCTGGCCGAAGGCGCCCGCCGCGCCGTGGCCGACGGCTGCACCGTGCTCGCCTGCGCCGCGGCGGACGCAGAACACCTGTGCCTGCCCGATGCCGCCTTCGACCACGTCCTCGCCGGCCTGGCGCTGTTCATGTTCCCCCACCCGGACCGGGCCCTGGCCGAGATGCGCCGCGTGCTGCGTCCGGGCGGCCGGCTGGCGCTGTCCGTATGGGGCCGCGCCGAGGAGGTGCCGCTGATCGCCCGCGCCCAGGACTGCATCGCGCGCCTGCTGCCGGCTCCCCGCGTGGCGCGCCCGTCCGTGTTCCGCTATGGCGACCCGGCCTTGCTGCGGGCCGCGCTGGCGGATGCGGGCTTCCGCGACATCCGCATCGAACCCTGCCGCTTCGAATGCCGCTTCGACGACGGAGCGGCTTACTGGGACGCCTTCCTGAGCCTGGCCGGCGGTGCGGCCGAAGCGCTGGCCCAGTTGCCCGCGACCATGCAGCAGCGGCTGCGGGCCGAAGTCGCCCTCGAACTGGAAGTCCACCGGAGCGGCGACGGCTACACCGTCGAAGCGGTGGCCCTGATCGCTTCGGCCAACCCATGACGCCCGCGCAGACGGCCGACCGCCAACGCACCGGCGTGCTCGCGGCACTGGCCGCATTCACCACCTGGGGGCTTGCGCCCATCTATTTCAAGGCGGTGGGCAGCGTGCCGCCCGTGGAAGTGGTCGCCCACCGCGTGCTGTGGTCGGCGCTCTTCCTCGCCGCCCTGCTCGCCCTGTGGCGTGGTTTCGACGGCCTCGCCCGCCTGCGCGGCCAGCCCCGGCTGATGGGCCTGCTTGCATTCACCGCGCTGCTCACCGGCAGCAACTGGCTGGTGTTCGTGTGGGCCATTTCCGCCGGCCGCCTGGTGGAAGCCGCCCTGGGCTACTTCATCAACCCGCTGGTCAGCGTGCTGCTGGGCCGAATCTTCCTCGGCGAGCGCCTGCGCCCGCTGCAGAAGCTGGCGGTGGGGCTGGCCGCAGCCGGCGTGCTGTGGCGCGTCGTCCAGGTCGGCAGCCCGCCGTGGATCGCGCTCTTCCTCGCGCTGACCTTCGGCTTCTACGGCCTGCTGCGCAAGCGCGCGCCGGTGGACGCGGTGAGTGGCCTCTTCGTCGAGACGCTGATCACCGCCCCGCTGGCGCTGGGTTACCTGGCCTGGCTGGGTGCCCACGGCACGCTGGCCTTCGGCCGCGGGGCATCCACCGACTGGCTGCTGCCGCTGGCCGGCGTGCTCACCGCGGTGCCGCTGATGCTGTTCGCGGTGGGCACGCAGCGCCTGCCCCTGGCCACGGTGGGCTTCCTGCAATACATCGCACCCACGCTGAACTTCCTGCTGGCGGTGCTGGTGTTCGGCGAGCCTTTCGACGGGGGGCAGTTGATCGGCTTCGCCCTGATCTGGGCCGCCCTCGCCCTCTATTCGGCGGACATGCTGCGGCGGACCGCTCCGGCCGATGAGCCGGACCGGCAGCCCCGAATCCGCTAAACTATCGGGCTTGCTCAATTTCCGGCGGTTCCGATGTTCGTGCTGTTCGAGGAGGACGGGGCCTTCAAGGCCGGTACCGTGCTCGCTGATAACGACGCCTCCCTGCAGGTGGAGACCACCCACGGCAAGCGCGTCAAGCTCAAGCGCGCCAGCGTGCTGCTGAGCTTCCGCGAACCGGCGCCGGCGGACCTGCTCGCCCGCGCCGAAGCCGAGGCCGAACAGCTCGACACCGAGTTCCTGTGGGAAGTGTGCGGCGACGAGGAGTTCGCCTTCGCCGACTTCGCCGCCGAATACCACGGCCACCCGCCCTCCGCCGTCGAAGCCGCCGCGGTGCTGCTGCGCCTGCATTCGGCGCCCATGTATTTCCACCGCAAGGGCAAGGGCCGTTTCCGCAAGGCACCCGCCGACATCCTGCAGGCCGCCTTGGCCGGGCTGGAGAAGAAGCGCCAGCAGGCCGCCGCCATCGACCGCATGCGCGAGGAACTGCTGGGCGGCCAGTTGCCGGCCGAGTTCGCCGGCATGCTGCCGCAACTGCTCTACCGCCCGGACCGCAACCGCCCCGAGGTCAAGGCGCTGGAAGCCGCCTGCGTGGACGCCGGCCTGTCCGCGCCGCGCCTCCTGCTCAAGTGCGGCGCGCTCGCGTCCAGCTACGAGCTGCACCATAACCGCTTCCTGTTCGAATACTTCCCCGAAGGCGTGCACTTCCCGCCCTTCGAGGCGCCGCTGCTGCCGGCCGGCCTGCCCCGCGCCGACGTGGCCGCGTTCTCCATCGACGACGCCACCACCACCGAGATCGACGACGCCTTCTCGGTGACCCCGCGCGCGGGCGGCGGCTGGCGGGTGGGCATCCACATCGCCGCGCCGGCGCTGGGCTTCGCCCGCGGCTCGGCGCTGGACGCCATCGCGCGCCGGCGGCTGTCCACGGTCTACATGCCGGGCAACAAGATCACCATGCTGCCCGACGAGGTGGTGACGACCTTCACCCTGGCCGCCGGGCGCGACTGCCCGGCGGTGTCGCTGTACCTAGACGTGAACGCCGACCTCTCGGTGGCGGCGCAGGAAAGCCGCGTCGATATCGTGCCCATCGTCGCCAACCTGCGCCATCACGACATCGAGCCGGTGTTCAACGAGCACACCCTGCACCACGGCGGCCCCGACTTCGAATGGAAGCGCGAACTGACCGTGCTGTGGGATCTTGCCACGGTACTGGAAGCCGGGCGCGGCAAGGCCTCCGCCAACCAGAACCAGGTGGACCACAGCTTCTACGTGGACTGGCACACCGAGACCGCGGACGGCCCCGGCTACGTGAGCATCGGCCAGCGCCGGCGCGGCTCGCCCATGGACAAGCTGGTGGCCGAACTGATGATCCTGGCCAACTCCACCTGGGGCAAGCTGCTGGACGAGGTGAACGTGCCCGGCCTGTACCGCGTGCAGAGCGGCGGCAAGGTGCGCATGGCCACCGTGGCCGGCCCCCACGAGGGCCTGGGGGTGGACTGCTACGCCTGGTCCAGCTCGCCCCTGCGCCGCTACGTGGACCTGGTGAACCAGTGGCAGATCATCGCCGTGCTCTCCGGCGGCGAGCCCGCCTTTGCGCCCAAGTCTACCGACCTGATGGCCGCGCTGCGCGATTTCGAACTCACCTACGCCGCCTATTCCGAGTTCCAGCGCCACATGGAACGCTACTGGTGCGTGCGCTGGCTGCGCCAGCAGGCGGTGAAGGAAGTCGAGGCCGTCGTGGTGCGCGACAATCTCGTCCGCCTGGACAGCGTGCCGCTGATGTTCAAGGTCGCCTCGCTGCCGCTGCAATACCCCGGCAGCCGCGTGAAGCTGGCCGTCGAGGGCAGCGACCTGCTGGACGTGGAGGTGCATGCGCGCTACGTCGCCACGCTGGCCGAACCCGAACCGGGGGAGAACGGTCTGTCGATCTTCGAAGGATCGTAAAATCCGCCCATGCAGAAAAAACGACGCCCGACTCCCCCCCGCCACCCTTCCGCCGGCAAGGCCCCGGCGGCGTCGCGGGTCGCCGCGGCATCACGGGTGGCAGCAGCGGTCGGCTCGCTGTCGCTGATCAAGGTCGCGTTCGCCGTTTCGCTCGCGCTGCACGCGGCGCTGTTCACCGTCAGCTTTACCATGCCCAAGGCGGACAAGCAGCCGAACCGCGACCGCGGCCTGGAGGTGGTGCTGGTCAACGCGCGCCACGCCAAGGCGCCGGACAAGGCCGACGTGCTCGCCCAGGCCAACCTGGACGGCGGCGGCACCTCCGAGCAGAACCTGCGCCCGCGCTCGCCGCTGCCGCCGCAGGAGACCCGCCGCGAGGGTGACGCCATGATCAATGCCCAGCGCCGCGCCGAGAGCGTGGAAGCGCCGCGCAAGGAGACGCTGACCAGGACGCAGGCGCAGGCCCGGCTGACCACCGAGCCGCCGCGCGAAACCCCGGCCGAGGCCCCGCGGCAAGTGTCCGGCGTAGACCTGCTCGACAGCGCCGCGGCCATGGCCCGCCTCGAAGCGCAGATCGAGCGCGACCTGCAGGAATACTCCCGCCGCCCCCGGCGCAAACAGATCGGCGCCCGCGCGCGCGAATACCGCTTCGCGCAGTACGTGGAGGACTGGCGCCTCAAGGTCGAGCGCATCGGCACCCTGAACTACCCCGATGCGGCGCGCGGCAAGCTGTACGGCAGCCTGATGCTGACCGTGATCATTCGCGCCGACGGCTCGGTCGATGCGGTGGACATCGTGCGCTCCTCGGGCCACAAGATCCTCGACGACGCGGCCCAGCGCATCATCCGCCTCGCCGCACCCTTCGCACCCTTCCCGCCCGACATCCGCAGCGATACCGACCTGCTCGAGATCACCCGCACCTGGACCTTCACCAAGGCCGACCAGATGCGCGCCAACTGACCCGCCATGGACCGCTACGCCGTCGTCGGCAACCCCATCGCCCACAGCAAGTCGCCGGCCATCCACGCCGCCTTCGCGGCCCAGACCGGCCAGCAACTGCAGTACGAAGCCCTGCTCGCCCCACCGGACGGCTTCGCCGACACGGTCGCGGCCTTCCGCACCGCGGGCGGACGCGGCCTCAACGTGACCGTGCCCTTCAAGCTGGAGGCTTTCGCCCTCGCCGATCGGCGCACGCCGCGCGCCGAAGCCGCCGGCGCCGTCAACACGCTGCTGTTCGACGACCACGGCATCCTCGGCGACAACACCGACGGTGCCGGCCTGGTACGCGATCTGACCCACAACCTGGGCGTTCCGCTGACCGGCCGCCGCATCCTGCTGCTCGGTGCGGGGGGGGCTGCGCGCGGCGCCATCCTGCCCCTGCTCGCGGAACACCCCGCCGCGCTGGTGATCGCCAACCGCACCGCGTCCAAGGCAATCGAACTCGCGCGCATTTTCGCCGACCGCACAAACGGGCCGCAACCGGCCGGATGTGGCTTCGCAGAACTCGCCGGCTCGTCTTTCGACGTGGTGATCAACGCCACCGCAGCCAGCCTGTCGGCCCAGGCACCGGACCTGCCGCCGGGCCTCTACGCCGCGGGCGCGCCGGCCTACGACATGATGTACGGCTCCGGCGACACGCCCTTCATGGCCACCGCCCGCCAGGACGGCGCCGCCGCGGTCGCCGACGGCCTGGGCATGCTCGTCGAGCAGGCCGCGGAAAGCTTCCTGCTGTGGCGGGGTGTCCGGCCCGAGACCGCCGCCGTCCTCGCCCAATTGCGCCGCCAGATCGCCCAGGGATGAAACGACCGCTGCACTGGGCGTACTGGGCGCTGGCCGTCCTCGTCGCGCTGCTGCTGCTCACCCAGCTCTGGTTCTTCGGCTGGGTGCTGTGGTGGAAGCACGCGGACCCGGTGACCACCAGCTTCATGGAGCTGCGCCTGACGGAACTGCGCCGCAAGCGCCCCGATGCCGAGCTGCAGCACCAATGGGTACCCTACGAGCGCATCTCGGTGCATCTCAAGCGCGCGGTGGTCGCGGCCGAGGACGACCGCTTCATGGAACACTACGGTTTCGACTGGGAAGGCATCCAGCGCGCCCTCGAACGCAACAAGGAGCGCGGCCGCACCGCGTCCGGCGGGTCGACCATCACCCAGCAACTGGCGAAGAACCTCTTCCTGTCGCCGTCGCGCAGCTACCTGCGCAAGGCCCAGGAAGCGGTGCTCACGGTGATGATCGAAAGCACCTGGAGCAAGCGGCGCGTCTTCGAGGTGTACCTCAACGTGGTCGAATGGGGCGACGGCGTGTTCGGTGCCGAAGCCGCAGCACGCCACCATTTCGGCCTCTCCGCCTCCCGCCTGGGCCCCGCGGAGGCCGCGCGTCTGGCGGTCATGCTGCCCAACCCGCGACGCTACGAACGGCGCTTCGGCGCCCAACTCGCGGCGCATGCCGAACGTGTTCGCGCACGCATGCATTATTCGCGCATTCCGTAGCCGGAACGCCGCTTCCGGCCATCATTTCGGGGTCGCACCGGCGGGGCGAACGCCGTAGAATTCGCAGGGCTCTGCCCTGAACCGCCACCGCATCGAATCGCCCACGCCCATGACCCCCGAAGACGAGCGCCATCCCGACGACGTGCAGCAGCACCTGCGCGAGGTGCAGGACCTGCTGGCGCGCCACAAGCTGGTCGAAGGCCTCGTCCATCGGCAGGACATGCCGCGCCACGATCTGGTCGAAAACCTGGTGCACAAGCAGCACGTGGCCGAGCTGCAGCACAAGCTCGACGAGCTCCATCCGGCCGATATCGCCTACATCCTGGAAGCCCTGCCCCTCGACGAGCGCCTGTTCGTCTGGGATCTGGTCAAGGCGGAGCGGGACGGCGAGATTCTGCTGGAAGTCTCGGACGCGGTCCGCGAGTCGCTCATCGAGACGATGGACACGCACGAGCTCAAGGCCGCGGCGGAGACCCTCGATGCCGACGAGCTCGCGGACCTGGCGCCGGACCTGCCGCCGGAAGTCATCCAGGACGTCTTCCAGTCCCTCGACAGCGAGGAGCGCGAACAACTGCGCGCGGCCATGTCCTACCCGGAGGACTCGGTCGGCGCGTTGATGGACTTCGACATGGTGACGGTGCGCGAGGACGTCACCCTCGAGGTCGTGCTGCGCTACCTGCGCCGCTTCGAGGAACTGCCCGACCACACCGACAAGCTCTTCGTGGTCGACCGCGACGATCACCTGAAGGGCATCCTGACGCTGGAAAAACTGCTGATCAGCGACCCCGAACTGGAGGTCAGCGAGGTCATGCGGCGCGAGCCCGTCATCAGCTTCCAGCCCGACGACGATGCCAGCGAGGCTGCCCAGGCCTTCGAACGCTACGACCTCGTCTCGGCACCGGTGATCGATGCCGACAAGCGGGTCATCGGCCGCCTGACCGTCGCCGACGCGGTCGACTTCATCCGTGAGGAGAGCGAGCACGAGATCCTCGCCCATGCCGGTCTGCGCGAGGAAGAAGACATTTTCGCCTCGGTGTGGGATTCGGTGAAAAACCGCTGGGCATGGCTGGCGGTAAACCTGGTCACCGCCTTCATCGCGTCGCGGGTGATCGGCGCCTTCGAGAACTCCATCGAGAAGCTCGTCGCCCTGGCTGCGCTGATGCCCATCGTCGCCGGCATCGGCGGCAACTCCGGCAACCAGACCATCACCATGATCGTGCGCGCCATCGCCATGGGCCAGGTCGAACAGAGCGCCCGCAACCGCCTGCTCAAGAAGGAAGTCGGTGTCGCCGTGTTCAACGGCATCGTGTGGGGCGGGCTGCTCGGCGTGCTGGCCTGGTGGCTGTACGGCAGCGTTTCCCTCGGCCTGGTGATGACCGCGGCGATGACCCTGAACCTGCTGCTGGCTGCGACCGCGGGCGTGCTGATCCCGATGATCCGCATCCGCCTCGGTGCCGACCCGGCCATCGGCAGTTCGGTGCTGATCACCGCGCTCACCGACTCCGGCGGCTTCTTCATCTTCCTCGGCCTCGCCACGCTGTTCCTGCTCTGACGAACCGACAGCCGCTCCGTCGCGGCGGCCGGCTGTAAGCCTGGCGCCGTTTTCCGCCCCTCTAAATCAAAAACCCCCGCCAGCGGATTGTGCTGGCGGGGGTTTTGGTATGAGTTAGTCTGACGATGACCTACTTTCGCGAGGGGAACCTCACTATCATGGGCGCGTACTCGTTTCA
>NZ_SSOD01000030.1 GCF_004801305.1 Pseudothauera rhizosphaerae
CGTACTCCAACTCGGAAAAGCTCGATTGCATCGGCCCACGTCCTGTCATTCGAACACAGCCTCCATTATCTCAAGCGCATCTCTGTGCCGGGGCGCCGGCGGAGGAATAAATCAGCGATTCCCTAACATGACGTCGAGAGGGACAGCCACAAGCTGCGCTTGTGGTTCCCTCCGCTTCGCTCCGGCTGCCCCTCACTTCCACGTTAGCCGCCATGCACACCACAGCCCGTACTCTCTTGATTGCTCTACTTCTTGCTTCAACTTCGGTTTTTGCTCAAGTCCGTACAGCGACCGTCTTCCTTGTCCCATGGGAGGTAGAGACAAGACACGCACTTAGCCCCTCAGACGTAAGAAAGTCTGCTTCGGTCAGGACCGATATTTTGGATAGGCATCTCGCCCAGTCACTATTGAAGTGGCTTACGAGCGAGAGTTTCATAGAGCCACCGGGCGTAAATTTGCCTTTGAATTTCCGATTGGTAATCGATTTCACATTGGAAGACGGCTCGGTCGAGTCCTACCATGCAAACCGGCGGATGCTTCTTGAAGTAAAGTCGGGCAGAGTCAGGGAGATCGATGAAGAGTTTAGGCTCCGCTTCAGTTCTTTTCTATAACTAAATCGGCTAACCCATCATTCCACCGGACCTGCGCGAAAAACCGCGCAGTCCGGTGAATTCAAACGTTAGAACGCTATGCAAAACACACGCATTTCAACCTTTATACGTACCCTTGCATGGGCCTGGACACTTCTTGCCCTCTATATATCTGCCTTCTCCATTCAGGCAGCTCTGAATGGTGAAAAGCCTTTTCCATCCGCACACCCATTGTCCATTAACGATGTTTTTGGTTTTATTGTCATTTCCTATGTGTGCTTCTTGTTTGCATGGGTGGCTTTCACTGGCAAAGCTCCCAACAGGTTCTTTCCCATCGCGAGTCTTGATTGGAAAGGTTTCAAATCAAGACTCCAAAAATAGTTCTAACTCGGTAGTCAAGCGGACCGTCAAAAGTGAACCGCCCCGGGTTTCGCGGAGGCCGTTCGACTTGATTCAGGCCGTCACCGCGGACGGCTCAATCCGGTAACACTCCCACGGTAATCTCCACCCATGAAAACCATCGGCCTGCTTGGCGGCATGAGTTGGGAATCCACCATTCCCTATTACCGGATCGTCAATGAAACCATCAAGGAGCACCTCGGCGGGCTGCATTCGGCCCGGGTGGTGCTGTACAGCGTCGATTTCCAGGAGATCGAGCGCATGCAGCATGCGGGGGACTGGGATGCTGCGGGCCGGCTGCTGGCGGAGGGGGCGCGGCGGCTGGAGGCGGCGGGGGCGAATTTCGTCGTCCTGTGCACCAACACCATGCACAAGGTGGCGCCGGCCATCGAGGCGGCGGTGGGGATTCCCCTGCTCCACATTGCCGATCCGACGGCCGCGGCCGTCAGGGCGGCGGGTTTCCGCACCGTGGGTCTGCTGGGGACGGCCTTCACCATGGAGCAGCCGTTCTACCGGGACCGGCTGCAGGAGCGGCACGGCCTGCGGGTCCTCGTGCCCGACGAGGCGGAGCGGCGGCGGGTGCATCGGGTGATCTACGAGGAGTTGTGCCTGGGCCGGATCGTTCCCGAATCCCGGGAGGACTACCGGGCGATCATGGCCGGACTGGTGGCGCGGGGCGCGGAGGCCATCATTCTCGGCTGCACGGAAATCTCGCTGCTCGTCTCGGCGGACGATGCGCAAGTCCCGCTCTTCGACACGACCTGGCTCCACGCGCGGTACGCGGCGGAGCAGGCTTTGGGAACTCTCTGATCGCCCCCACACCATTCGGACTGAGCCCTTCGACCGGCTCAGGGCGAACCCTTCGGCAGAGCCTGTCCCGAACCTGTCGAGGGGATCAGGGAAAGCGGTGGCGGCCGGTCAGCGCATCTTGCCGATCACGTTCAGGATGTCGTCCAGCGGATTGCCGTCGCCGTCCAGGTCCAGCATGGACGCAAGACCGCCGCCGGAAGCCTGACCGCCGGACTTGCCGCCGCCGAGCAGCCCCCCCAGCAGACCGCCCAATCCACCCAGGCCACCGAGCCCGCCGCCGCTGGGAGCGGCCTGGGCCGCGCCGCCCTGCTTCTGCATGTAGCCCGCGACGAGCATGGCCACCATGGGCAGCATCTTCTTGAGCAGCGAGGCATCCAGGCCGGACTGGGCGGCGGCGTTGGTGGCCACCGCCCGGCTCACGTCCTTGGAGCCGAAGATCTGGCCCAGTACGTCGTTGCCCCGGTCCACGTGGGTGGGCTGGGGCGAGAGGACGTCGTCCAGCAGACCGCCGCCGCCCAGTTGCCCGAGCAGGCCGCCCAGCCCTTCCAGGCCCGTCGGCTGGGCCTGGGCCTGTTTCTTGAAGCCGCCCAGGATGGCCGGGATCAGCGCGTCGGCTCCTGCAGCCACCTGCGATTCATTGACGCCCAGTTCCCGTGCTACGGACTGGAGACCGCCCATCTGGGCGAGGATGTCGGTGATCTGCATGAGAGTGCTCCGTTGGGGTTGGAGGGCTGCTTCCTCAGTCCAGCAGGTCCTGCGGCACCTTGCCGCCGTTGGCGGCGATGCGGGTCAGGACGGTCTTGTGCAGCCAGATGTTCATCTGCGCGGAATCGCCCATCTTGTCGGCCGGGCAGCCGAGTTCGGTGGCGAGTTCCTTGCGCGCGGCCAGGCTGCTGTCGATGTCCAGCAGCTTCAGCAGGTCCACGATGGAGGTGCGCCAGTTGAGCTTCTGCGGGTTGGCCGCGGCGAGTTTCTCCAGCTGGGCCTCCACGTCCACCAGCGTGATGGCAACCGGCGCGGCCGGCGCCGCAGTCGCGGTAGCGCCTGCTGCCGGTGCTGCCGCCGGGGCGGCGGCCGGAGCGGCCTTGGCTTCACCGATACCGAGTTTGGCGAGAATGGTGCTGAAAAAACCCATGACGACCTCCTGTTGTTGAACCGGCAAGGGCCATGGATAGCCGATGCCGGGGGTTGGTTATGCCTGGAACCGATGTAAGTTCGTTATAGACCAGAATCATTGCAGAGCCACGTCACGTGGACCTGCGGCAAAATGCGCATCACCGCCCACCAGCCCCTTCCTTCCACGCCCGAGACCATGAGAAAACGCGCCCACATCCTCCAGCACGTTCCCTTCGAAGGCCCGGGCAGCATCGGCCCCTGGCTGGAGGCAGCCGGCTACGCCGCGACCCGTACCCGCTTCTTCGAATCCGCCGCCCTGCCCGCAGCGGACGACGTCGACCTGCTGGTGGTCATGGGCGGGCCGATGAGCGTGAATGACGAGCCCTTGCACCCCTGGCTGGCAGACGAGAAACGCTTCGTGCGCGCCGCCATGGAAGCCGGCACGCCCGTGCTGGGCATCTGCCTGGGCGCCCAGTTGATGGCTGCCGCACTGGGTGCGGCGGTGCGCCCCAACGGGGAGAAGGAGATCGGCTGGTTCCCGGTGGAAGGTCTGGCGGGCGGCGGCGGAGATGGCGCGCTGTTCTCCTTTCCCCCATCGACCGAGGTGTTCCACTGGCACGGCGAGACCTTCGACCTGCCGCCCGGCGCCGTTCGGCTGGCCTCCAGCCGGGCCTGCGCCAACCAGGCCTTCCAGTACGGCGAGCGGGCCATCGGCCTGCAGTTCCACCTGGAGACCACGCCCGAAACGGCGCGGGAGATCGTCGCCCATTGCCGCGACGAGCTGGTGCCGGCGCGCTTCGTGCAGGCGGAAAGCGACCTCCTTTCCGCTCCGCCTGCGCGCTATGCCGCGATCAACGGGCTGATGGGGCGGATTCTCGCCTGGCTGACGCGGCCGGCTGTCTGAACCGGCCGCCGAGCGGCACCCGCCCAATGAAACTGCGCGAGGTGCGACAGGCGGCCATGGGGGCGGCAAGGCCGAACGTTGCGCCTTGCTCCCTTCGGCTTCGCTCCCTTCGGCTTCGCTCAGGGTGCGGTGGCGCTGGCTGAGCGGAGCCGAAGCCAGCGCCACCAGGGAACTCCGCAGCGTGTGCCGAAAGGCACAACAACACCGATTGCCTCGGCGCTTGCCGGCCAAACGGCCGCCCCTCAGCCGGGCAGCAGCACCCACCCATCCGCCGGAAGTTCGGCCCGCGCCAGCCAGGCCCGCGGCGCCGGATGCCAGGTGTCCAGGCAGGCCGCGGCCTTGGCGCCGACCTCCTCCACGAGACACAGGGCGGGCACACCGAAGCTGTGTGCCACGATGGAACCGTGCAGGCTGGTGCCCACGTGGCCCGCGGCGCCGGCCAGCAGTGCGCAGATGTCGAACACGTGGGCGGAGCGGAACAGGGCCACGGGCAAGGCCGCGTCGCGGGCGCCGATGTGTGCGGCCAGGCGCTGCAGCACGGCGAGATCGTCGTGCCAGGGCGCGAGGCCGGCGCGAAACAGCACCACGCCCGCCCGCAGCGCCCGGGCGGTGGCTGCGACCGAAGCCGCCACGCGGGCCAGCGTGCCGTCGTCGCCCCAGGCCGCGGCAAGTTGAACCGCCAGCCGGCGCGGCAGGGCCGCGGCGATGCGGGCCGGTTCGCCCCCCACCCCGCGCCGGGCGATGGGCGCGGCCAGGAGCCGGGCGCAATCTGCGGCAGGATCGGGGGCCAGGGGCGCATCCAGCCCGGCGCGGGCGAGCACCGCGCGGGTCACTCCGTCGCGGACGCTGAAGAAGGCCGCCTGCCGCAGCGCTTCGCACGCCTCGGCACGCAGTTCGGCCGGCAACGCGGCCAGGCCCACGCCGCCCACCGCCTCGAAACCGACCCGCCACGCCGCCGGCAGGCTGCGGGCGGCGCGCACGTAGGGCAGGCCCTCATCACAGCCCAGCCACTGCGCCGCCCACGCCCGGCCGGCCGCGGGATCGCTGCGGCAGGCCGCGATCAGGCGCGCCGCCGTGGCGGGTGGCTGCAGCATCACCGCCGCCTCCCAGGCGGTGGTGGTGAGAATCTCGCCGCCCACGTGCAGGAAGTCGGCCGGCTGGTCGCGGTATTCGGCCGCCACATCGGCCAGCGCCCGCACGCGCTGCCCGCCCCAGCGGCGCAGGTCGCGCGCCGCCAGCCCGGCGGCCACCACCGTGCGCCCGGGATGGCGCGCCATGGCGCAGCGGGCGAGCAGCAGGTCGCCGAAGTTGTGGCGGTCGAAGGCGCCGAAAAGGATCAGCGGGCAGGTCATGGCGAAGGCGTGCGGTGGCGGGGCCGAGCCCATGGTACGCCGGCCCGCGCCCCGGTTCGCCCCCGGCGGATAGAATGACAACCCCGTCTTCCCATCCTCTCCCCCATGCCGCACGCAAGACGAATCTCCCCTTTCCTGGCCTTTGCCCTCTTCTGCCTCGCCCTCCTCGGCGGCTGCGCCGACGACCGCCCGCGCTTCGCCCCCCTGCCGGACGGCGCCTCGGTGCTGGTGCTGGGCGACAGCCTGGTGGCCGGCACGGGCGCACCCCGCGGCCAGGGTTGGCCGGAGGGGCTGGCCCGGCACACGGGCTGGAACGTGATCAACGCCGGCGTGCCGGGCAACACCTCCGCCGACGCCCGCGGACGGCTCCCCGGCCTGCTCGCGGAATACCAGCCCGATGCGGTCATCGTGGCCATCGGCGGCAACGACTTCCTGCGCCAGGTGCCCGCCGAGACGACGCGGGAGAACATCCGCGCCATCGTCGCCGAGAGCCGTGCCGCCACCGGCCACGTGGCCCTGGTGGCGATTCCCGCCCTGTCCCTGGGCGCCGCCGCGCTGGGTGCCCTGTCCGACCACGAGCTGTACGAGGAGATCGCCCGGGCGAACGGGCTCGCCCTGGTGCCTGCCGCGGTGGCGGAAACCCTTTCGGACGAGGACTACCGCGCCGACCGCATCCACGCCAACGCCGCGGGCTATGCACGCATTGCCGCCCGCGTGCGCGACGCGCTGGCGGCTCAGGGCTGGATGCAACGCTGAAGCGCCCGGGCTATGCTGGCAGAAGACGGCGCACGAACGCCGCAACCGGAGAGGAGGAGCCCGCCCATGACCGTCGTCGCCACACGCCTGCAGGCCTTGCGGGCGGACATCACCACGCTTGCCGTCGATGCCATCGTCAATGCCGCCAACAGCTCGCTGCTGGGCGGCGGTGGCGTGGATGGCGCCATCCACCGCGCCGCCGGACCGGGGCTGCTCGCCGAATGCCGCACGCTGGACGGCTGTCCCACCGGCGAAGCGCGCATCACCGGCGGGCATCGCCTGCCGGCGAAATACGTGATCCATGCGGTCGGCCCCATCTGGCAGGGCGGCATGCGCGGTGAAGCGGCCCTGCTGGCGGCGCGCTACCGCCACGCGCTGGAACTGGGCGCCGAACGCAGCATCCGCTCCATCGCCTTCCCCGGCATCAGCACCGGCATCTACGGCTATCCGCCCGACCGGGCCGCCCGCGTGGCGGTCGCCACGGTGCGCGACACGCTGACCCGGATGCCGGACATGGAACAGGTGCTGTTCTGCTGCTTCTCGGACGAGGATCTGCTGCGCTACCGCATCCTGCTCGCGGGCTGAGCCGGGGCCTTCAGGCGACCGCCGCCAGCTCGTCCACCAGGATCCACAGCGCCGTCGCCGCCAGCATCCCCGCCATCGTGCCGTTGAACAGCGCCAGCAGGCGCGGTTCGCGCAGGCGGTGGCGCAGGCGGTCGCCGGCCACGGCCCACAGGGCGATGCAGGGCAGGTTCACCAGCGCGCACAGCAGCGCCAGCGTGGCCGCGGCGTCCCAGCCGGCGCCGCGGGGCAGGAAGAGCAGCGCCACGTTGAGCACCATCATCCAGCCCTTGGGATTGACCCACTGGAACAGAGCCGCGCCGACGAAACCCAGCGGCCGGCCCTGCCCGCCCGCGCCCGGCTGGCCGGCCCGCGTCTGGCGCCAGGCCAGCCACAGCAGGTAGCCGCAGCCCGCGGCCACCAGCAGCGGACGCAGCGCATCCAGCCAGTTCATCACCCAGGCCAGCGCACCGCCCAGCAGCAGCATCTGCACGCCGAAGCCGACGCTGATGCCGGCCAGATGCGGCAGCGTGCGGCGCAGGCCGAAGTTCACCCCGCTGGAGGCCAGCATCAGGTTGTTCGGTCCGGGGGTGACGGACAGGGTGGCGACGTAGGTCATCAGAGGCAGGTCGATCATGGCGGCGTGCTCCGGCGGGGTGGTTGTGGGGGAGGATTCTGCGCCGGAGCGTTTTACGGTTACAGAGCCAGAAACCATCATCTATACTGGTCACAGTTTTCCGAACAGAAAACTGTGACCACCCCTCCCCCCACACTCTGTATCCCCGCCATGGAAGCCACCCAGACCCCGCTCTATCAATCCCTCGCCGACGAGCTGCGCGGCGCCATGGGCGACGGCCGCCTGCCCGCCGGCGCGCGCCTGCCCTCCGTGCGGGAAGCCGCCCGCAGCCGGGGACTCAGCATCAACACCGTGCTGGCCGCCTACCGCCACCTGGAGGCGCGGGGACTGGTGGAGGCACGCCCCCAGTCGGGCTACTTCGTGCGCTCCCGCCTGGCGGCGCCCCCCGGGCCGCAGCCCGCGGCCACGCCCACCAAGGCAAAGCCGGCCGAAACCGCGGTGCTGAACCGCATCGCCGCCGTGGTGGCAGCCCAATCCAACGCGGACAACGTGGACCTGTCCCTGGCCTGCCCCAAGGGCAGCGACTTCTACCCCGGCGAGCGGCTGGCCCGCCTGCTGGCCGACACCGCGCGCCGCCACCCGGAACTGATCAACGACTACGCCATGCCGCCCGGATCGCTGCGCCTGCGCCGGGAGATCGCCCGCCACGCGCTGGACCTGGGCGTGACCATGACCGCCGACGACGTGATCCTGACCAACGGCTGCATGGAGTCGCTGCAGTTCGCCCTGCGCACGGTGACCCGGCCGGGGGACGCGGTGGCGCTGGAGTCGCCCACCTACTTCAACCTGATCCCGCTCGCCCAGCACCTGGGCCTGCGCATCATCGAGGTGCCCACCCATCCGGCCAACGGCATGTCCATGGACGCGCTGGAACTGCTGCTGTCGGAGAAGCGGGTCAAGGCCGTGGTGGCGCTGCCCAACGTGCACAACCCGCTGGGCACCAGCATGCCCATCGAATCCAAGCGCCGCCTGGCCGCGCTCGCCAACGAATACCGCGTGCCGGTGATCGAGGACGCGCTATATGCCGAGATACAGTACGCCACGCCGCTGGCGCCCGCGGCCAAGGCCTTCGACCGGGACGGCTGGGTGATCCTGTGCTCCTCCTACAGCAAGACGCTGGCGCCCGGCATCCGCGCCGGCTGGATGGAGGCCGGGCGCTTCCACCGGGAGGTGGCCGACCTCAAGTTCTGCTCCTCCGTGGCCCAGCCGGAGGTGACCTGCGAGGCGCTGGGGGCCTTCCTGGAAACCGGCGGCTACGCCCAGCACATGCGCCGCCTGCGGCGCACCTACGCCGGGCAGATCGACCGCCTGCGCGGCCTCATCGACGAGGTCTTCCCCGCCGGCACGCGGGCCACCGAACCCACCGGCGGCTTCCTGACGTGGGTGGAACTGCCCGAAGGTTGCGACACCAACAAGCTCTTCGACGAGGCCCTGGCGCGGGGCATCAGCATCACCCCCGGCACGCTGTTCTCCGCCTCCGGGCGCTACACGCGGCACCTGCGCCTGTCCGGCTGCTACCCCTTCACCGAGCGCCACATCCACGCGCTGGTGACACTGGGCAAACTGGCGGCGCGCCAGTTGGGGGGCTGAAGGGGTCCGCGCCGGCAGGCACCACTCTTGCTTGAGAAATAGCGACAAGCGCAGGCAAGGATCAAGGAGTACGACATGGACCGGAACGGCAAGAAGCGTGATTCGTCGCTGTCTTCAGCCGATTTTTCGCTTGCCCATCGCTATATAGAAACGACTATAGTAAATCCGGAAAACAACCTCGACGGTGCATGCCATCCCCGCCTGCGCACCGTTATGGATCAGGCCTTGCAGGGACGGGTCTCCCTGAGCACGGAAGCGGGGGAGCCCCTGCTCACCGAAACGCGCATCCGCCTGCTCGAAGCCATCGGCGCCACCGGGGCGCTGAGCCGCGCCGCGCGCGAGGTGCCCATGTCCTACAAGGGCGCGTGGGACACGCTGGAAACGATGAACAGGCTGGCCGGGGTGCCCCTGGTGCGCCGGGTGACCGGGGGGCGGCGCGGCGGCGGCACGGAGCTGACCGCAGACGGGATGCTGCTCGTCGCGCTCTACCGCGCCGTGGAAAGGGAATGCCAGGAAGCCGTGCGGGCCCTGCAGCACCACATCGAACGAGGCGGAGGCGCCACGGGCTTCCGCTACCTGCTGCACCGCCACACGCTGGCCGGCAGGGCGGAGACGAACGAGGCAGAACCGGTACGGTATTGAGCAGGCCCCGACAGGAAGAACAGTCATGCAGACCGAACGAAGCAATGTTGCCCCCCTGGCGCGCAAGGTGATCGCCGTGGAGCCGGCGGAGAAAAAGGTGCCGCACCTGTGCGAGTGCGACCTGGGGGAATGCCGCACCGACCTCCTCCCGCTGCTGCACGAGATGAGCCGGATCGCCACCGAGACGGGGGAGCTGCCGGAGATCCTGGACATCCTGCTGCAGTTGATGCAGCGCCACCTGAAGGTGGTGCGCGGCATGGTGAGCCTGTATGAACCCGACTCCGGGCGCATCTTCATCCACCGCAGCGTCGGCCTCACCGAGGAGGAGGCCGCCCGCGGCATCTACGCCCCCGGCGAGGGCATCATCGGCCGCG
>NZ_SSOD01000031.1 GCF_004801305.1 Pseudothauera rhizosphaerae
AGCGGTACTTCCGGTGTCTGGGTGGTGAGTTGGGGCGCTGGAGGGGGTTGACGGGAGTAGTTGTATGGGTCAAACTTTCGCTTCTTCGCTGCCCGCGCAGCGGTTCTTTAAAAACCTGGACAATCGATAAGTGTGGGTGCTTGGGTGTTGTGGTCGCTGCCCTTCGGGGCAGGGGTTTCACAATGATTCGAGTGCTCGCAAAAGTCAGTGATGATTTTGAGTACTTTGCAGAGATTGAACTTAAGAGTTTGATCCTGGCTCAGATTGAACGCTGGCGGCATGCTTTACACATGCAAGTCGAACGGCAGCGCGGGCTTCGGCCTGGCGGCGAGTGGCGAACGGGTGAGTAATGCATCGGAACGTACCCAGTGGTGGGGGATAGCTCGGCGAAAGCCGGATTAATACCGCATACGCCCTGAGGGGGAAAGCGGGGGACCTTCGGGCCTCGCGCCATTGGAGCGGCCGATGTCGGATTAGCTAGTTGGTGGGGTAAAGGCCTACCAAGGCGACGATCCGTAGCTGGTCTGAGAGGATGATCAGCCACACTGGGACTGAGACACGGCCCAGACTCCTACGGGAGGCAGCAGTGGGGAATTTTGGACAATGGGGGCAACCCTGATCCAGCCATGCCGCGTGAGTGAAGAAGGCCTTCGGGTTGTAAAGCTCTTTCAGTCGGGAAGAAAAGGCGCCTTTGAATAGAGGGCGTTGCTGACGGTACCGACAGAAGAAGCACCGGCTAACTACGTGCCAGCAGCCGCGGTAATACGTAGGGTGCGAGCGTTAATCGGAATTACTGGGCGTAAAGCGTGCGCAGGCGGTTGTGTAAGACAGGTGTGAAATCCCCGGGCTTAACCTGGGAACTGCGCTTGTGACTGCACGACTGGAGTACGGCAGAGGGGGGTGGAATTCCACGTGTAGCAGTGAAATGCGTAGAGATGTGGAGGAACACCGATGGCGAAGGCAGCCCCCTGGGCCTGTACTGACGCTCATGCACGAAAGCGTGGGGAGCAAACAGGATTAGATACCCTGGTAGTCCACGCCCTAAACGATGTCGACTAGTCGTTCGGAGCGGTAACGCACTGAGTGACGCAGCTAACGCGTGAAGTCGACCGCCTGGGGAGTACGGCCGCAAGGTTAAAACTCAAAGGAATTGACGGGGACCCGCACAAGCGGTGGATGATGTGGATTAATTCGATGCAACGCGAAAAACCTTACCTACCCTTGACATGCCAGGAACCCTGCTGAGAGGCGGGGGTGCCTTCGGGAGCCTGGACACAGGTGCTGCATGGCTGTCGTCAGCTCGTGTCGTGAGATGTTGGGTTAAGTCCCGCAACGAGCGCAACCCTTGCCACTAATTGCCATCATTCGGTTGGGCACTTTAGTGGGACTGCCGGTGACAAACCGGAGGAAGGTGGGGATGACGTCAAGTCCTCATGGCCCTTATGGGTAGGGCTTCACACGTCATACAATGGTCGGTACAGAGGGTTGCCAAGCCGCGAGGTGGAGCCAATCCCACAAAGCCGATCGTAGTCCGGATCGCAGTCTGCAACTCGACTGCGTGAAGTCGGAATCGCTAGTAATCGCGGATCAGCATGTCGCGGTGAATACGTTCCCGGGTCTTGTACACACCGCCCGTCACACCATGGGAGTGGGTTTCACCAGAAGTAGGTAGCTTAACCTTCGGGAGGGCGCTTACCACGGTGAGATTCATGACTGGGGTGAAGTCGTAACAAGGTAGCCGTATCGGAAGGTGCGGCTGGATCACCTCCTTTCAAGAGAACGGATCACAGCGTTCAAGTACCCACAGCTTATCGGTTGTCCATGTGGCATGAGCCTCGCAACACACACATACCGCGGGTCTGTAGCTCAGCTGGTTAGAGCACCGTCTTGATAAGGCGGGGGTCGTTGGTTCGAACCCAACCAGACCCACCATCGTTTCAAGCACGGGGGGCTGTAGCTCAGCTGGGAGAGCATCGGCTTTGCAAGCCGAGGGTCGTCGGTTCGATCCCGACCAGCTCCACCAGTGGCCGGCGGCGGGCAGTGTGTTGAAAAGGTGAGGTGTGAAGCGTGATCTGGAATGAGATCAGGCTTCACCCCTTACGGCAATGGTCGTGAAGAGGTTCGTTCTTTAACAAAGTGGAAAGGTAGTAGTTCGTGTGCCCGGCGGGGCAATGTCAGCCGCCGGGTGCATGGGTTGTGATTGCATTCGAGCCATATCCGCTTGCGAACCGGCGGTGGGTGTGGCGCACAAACGAGTTCTGAGGCTATGGCGGCGGGCCTTCCCGGCAAGTTGAGGGGAGGGTCCAAGGTTATAGGATCAAGCGACTAAGTGCATGTGGTGGATGCCTTGGCGATCACAGGCGATGAAGGACGTGCAAGCCTGCGAAAAGCGTGGGGGAGCTGGCAATGGAGCATTGATCCCGCGATGTCCGAATGGGGAAACCCGGCCCTTTGGGGTCATCCCAGACTGAATCCATAGGTCTGAGGAGGCGAACGCAGCGAACTGAAACATCTAAGTAGCTGCAGGAACAGAAATCAACCGAGATTCCGTAAGTAGTGGCGAGCGAACACGGAGCAGCCTGCACGACTAAACCATCTTGTTAGCAGAACGGTCTGGAAAGTCCGGCAATAAAGGGTGATAGCCCCGTATGCGAAAACAAGGTGGCGGGTCTGAGCGTGCGACAAGTAGGGCGGGACACGAGAAATCCTGTCTGAAGATGGGGGGACCATCCTCCAAGGCTAAATACTCGTGATCGACCGATAGTGAACCAGTACCGTGAGGGAAAGGCGAAAAGAACCCCGGGAGGGGAGTGAAATAGATCCTGAAACCGCATGCATACAAACAGTGGGAGCCTCCTTGTGGGGTGACTGCGTACCTTTTGTATAATGGGTCAGCGACTTACGTTATGTGGCGAGCTTAACCGAATAGGGGAGGCGTAGGGAAACCGAGTCTGATAAGGGCGAAATAGTCGCATGGCGTAGACCCGAAACCGGATGATCTATCCATGGCCAGGATGAAGGTGCCGTAACAGGTACTGGAGGTCCGAACCCACTAACGTTGAAAAGTTAGGGGATGAGCTGTGGATAGGGGTGAAAGGCTAAACAAATCCGGAAATAGCTGGTTCTCCCCGAAAACTATTTAGGTAGTGCGTCGTACGGACACTTGCGGGGGTAGAGCACTGTAATCGTTGGGGGGGTCACTGCGATCTACCCCGCGATAGCAAACTCCGAATACCGCAAAGTGATATACGGCAGACAGACAGCGGGTGCTAACGTCCGTTGTCAAGAGGGAAACAACCCAGACCGCCAGCTAAGGTCCCAAATGCATGGCTAAGTGGCAAACGAGGTGGGAAGGCCCAGACAGCTAGGAGGTTGGCTTAGAAGCAGCCACCCTTTAAAGAAAGCGTAATAGCTCACTAGTCGAGTCGTCCTGCGCGGAAGATGTAACGGGGCTCAAGCCATGAACCGAAGCTGCGGATGTGCCGTTTGGCACGTGGTAGGGGAGCGTTCCGTAAGCCTGCGAAGGTGTCTCGTAAGGGATGCTGGAGGTATCGGAAGTGCGAATGCTGACATGAGTAGCGATAAAGGGTGTGAAAAGCACCCTCGCCGAAAGCCCAAGGTTTCCTGCGCAACGTTCATCGGCGCAGGGTGAGTCGGCCCCTAAGGCGAGGCAGAAATGCGTAGTCGATGGGAAACAGGTCAATATTCCTGTACCGGTTCTAGATGCGATGGGGGGACGGAGAAGGTTAGGCCGGCCGGGTGTTGGACGTCCCGGTTTAAGCGTGTAGGCGTGCCCGATAGGCAAATCCGTCGGGCTGAGCTGAGGCGTGATGACGAGGTCCCTTGCGGACCGAAGTGGTTGATACCCTGCTTCCAGGAAAAGCCTCTAAGCTTCAGTCTAGAATCGACCGTACCGCAAACCGACACAGGTGGGCAGGTTGAAAATACCAAGGCGCTTGAGAGAACTCAGGAGAAGGAACTCGGCAAATTGATACCGTAACTTCGGGAGAAGGTATGCCCCGTTAGCTTGTAGGCGAACAGCCGAAGGGCGAAGGGGCCGCAGAGAATCGGTGGCTGCGACTGTTTATTAAAAACACAGCACTGTGCAAAATCGAAAGATGACGTATACGGTGTGACGCCTGCCCGGTGCCGGAAGGTTAAGTGATGGGGTGCAAGCTCTTGATCGAAGCCCCGGTAAACGGCGGCCGTAACTATAACGGTCCTAAGGTAGCGAAATTCCTTGTCGGGTAAGTTCCGACCTGCACGAATGGCGTAACGATGGCCACACTGTCTCCTCCTGAGACTCAGCGAAGTTGAAGTGTTTGTGAAGATGCAATCTCCCCGCGGCAAGACGGAAAGACCCCATGAACCTTTACTGTAGCTTTGCATTGGACTTTGACGGGACTTGTGTAGGATAGGTGGGAGGCTATGAAGCCGGGACGCTAGTTCCGGTGGAGCCGTCCTTGAAATACCACCCTGGTGTCGTCGAGGTTCTAACCCAGGCCCGTGAATCCGGGTCGGGGACCGTGCATGGCAGGCAGTTTGACTGGGGCGGTCTCCTCCCAAAAGGTAACGGAGGAGTACGAAGGTCGCCTAGGTACGGTCGGACATCGTACTGATAGTGCAATGGCAAAAGGCGGCTTGACTGCGAGACCGACAAGTCGAGCAGGTGCGAAAGCAGGTCATAGTGATCCGGTGGTTCTGTATGGAAGGGCCATCGCTCAACGGATAAAAGGTACTCTGGGGATAACAGGCTGATTCCGCCCAAGAGTTCACATCGACGGCGGAGTTTGGCACCTCGATGTCGGCTCATCACATCCTGGGGCTGTAGCCGGTCCCAAGGGTATGGCTGTTCGCCATTTAAAGTGGTACGTGAGCTGGGTTTAAAACGTCGTGAGACAGTTTGGTCCCTATCTGCCGTGGGCGCTGGAAGTTTGAGGGGACCTGCTCCTAGTACGAGAGGACCGGAGTGGACGCACCTCTGGTGTACCGGTTGTGACGCCAGTCGCATCGCCGGGTAGCTAAGTGCGGAAGAGATAACCGCTGAAAGCATCTAAGCGGGAAACTCGCCTCGAGATGAGACTTCCCCGGGGCCTCGAGCCCCCTGAAGGGTCGTTGAAGACCACAACGTTGATAGGCGGGGTGTGGAAGCGTGGCAACACGTTGAGCTAACCCGTACTAATTGCCCGTGTGGCTTGATCCTATAACCTTGCAACACCAAGTCCAGAACTCAAAAGAACAATCACCACCCCAGAACTACTCCCCTCCCCTTTGTTACCCGTCACAGTCTGACGACCATAGCTGCTCGGTCCCACCCCTTCCCATCCCGAACAGGTCCGTGAAACGAGTACGCGCCCATGATAGTGAGGTTCCCCTCGCGAAAGTAGGTCATCGTCAGACTAACTCATACC
>NZ_SSOD01000032.1 GCF_004801305.1 Pseudothauera rhizosphaerae
GTTCCGCGTCCGCCCCTTCCGCAGCGTCATCGCTTCGTCGCTTTAACCCTTCGCGGGCGTAGCCCGCCGACGGCATATCCGTCGCCCCGTCTCCCTCCTCTCGGCCGGCCGTGCTGCGAACGCAGCCGCCGGCTTCTTTTTGGAGCCGACCATGCAGCAAACCACGCAGTACGGACCCGGTGATCGCATCACCTGGGGACCGATCAGCTCGCACGCAGACCCCCGCTACGACGCGGAAATCGACGCCGACCGCGAAGACGCCATCCAGATCACCGCCGCAGCGCTGCTCGACCAGTACCTGGCCGACCCCGCCAGCATCTCCGCTGCGCACTGGGAACTGACGGACGCCGAGTACAAGGCCATCGACGAGGCGCACGCCGAGCGCGACGCCATGAAGCTCTTCAAGGTCCGTGACGCCGCGGTACGCCGCGTGCTCGGCCGTTGGGCCGAAGAGAAGGCGCGCGATGACTTCGCCAAGATGGAACGCGAGGACGCCGAAGACGCGATGCGGGCACGGATGGGGGATTGAGCCATGAGCCTTGCCACCATCGCCCGCCGCGCGCGGCTCGCCATTGTCAGACACCAGCTCCAGCACGCCGAGGATCGACGCTCGGAAACCGGGCCTGACTCCTACGGCGACGCGCTCATCGCACGGCTTCGCCGACAACAACTGATTCTGCGCGGGCGGCTGCTGCTGTCCGTGAAGAGCATCCACGCCAAGCGCGACCTGATCGTGTGCGCCGCAGTCTTCTTGGCTGCACCGCCAGCCATCGTCATGCACTTGATGGAGGTGGCAGCGTGAACGCCCCTTTCACCGTCCGCGCATCGTCGTGGGCCGGCCTTTTCGACTGCGCATACCGGTGGGAGGGTATCCACCTCCTGAAGCTGCGCAACGTGGTTGGCCTGCGCGCCGCGCTCGGAACGGCAATCCACGCCGGCACGGCGGTGTTCGACCAGTCGCGCCTTGACGGTTCAGGCATCACCGCCGACGACGCGGCCGGCGCAATGATCGACAAGCTGCGTGCCCCGGAAAACGAATTCGACCCGAGCCGCGACGACATCACGATGCCGGAGGCCGAGCGCGTCGGGCTGACGCTGGTGTCGAAATACTGCACCGACGTGTCGCCGAAGTACGACTTCGTGGCCGTTGAGATGGAGACCAAGCCGCTCGACATCGACTGCGGAGACGGCGTGATCGTGCGCCTGACCGGCACGATGGACCGCGCACGCATTCGCAAGGCCGTGGGTGGCGGCGTCGGCATCGCTGACCTGAAGAGCGGTGCCACCGCAGTGCGCCAGGGGGCGGCCGTCACACAGGGCCACGGGCCGCAGATCGGCACCTACGAGCTGCTGTACGAGCACACCACCGGTCAGCCAATCACCGACGACGCGGAAATCATCGGCCTCAAGACCAAGGGTATGCCAGAAATCGCCACAGGGACGATCCGCAACGGAAAGCGCGTGATGGTCGGCGATCAGGACAACCCCGGCCTGATCGAGTTCGCCGCCGAAATGTTCAAGACCGGCCGCTTTTACCCCAACCCCAAGTCGCTGCTGTGCTCGCCGAAGTATTGCCCGCGGCATGCGACCTGCCATTTCCACGATTGACCCGGAGCATGAAATGACCGCAACTGCCACCCAACCCACCAACCTCGCAGCACTTCGAGCACCGCAGGAAGCCAGCATGCCGGCCGTCCGAGCCGGCTTCTTCGACCTGCAGAGCTTCGAGCTGATGCAGCGCATCGCCAAGGGTTTCGCGTCCTCGACGCTGGTGCCGCGCGAGTACCAGAACAACGTCGCCAACTGCATGATCGCCCTGAATCTCGCTCAGCGGATCAACGGCGATCCTCTGATGGTCATGCAGAACCTCGTGATCGTGCATGGGCGCCCCACGTGGTCCTCGCAGTACCTGATCGCCACCGCGAACATGTGCGGACGCTTCACCGCCATCCGCTTCGAGTTTTTCGGGGATCGCGGAGCCGACACCTGGGGCTGCCGCGGCTGGGCCATCGAGAAGAGCACCGGGGAAAAACTTGTCGGCGCCGACATCACCATCGGCATCGCCAAGGAAGAAGGCTGGTACAGCAAGAACGGATCGAAGTGGAAGAGCATCCCCCAGCAGATGCTGATGTACCGCGCCGGGTCGTGGTGGGTCCGTGCCTACGCACCAGAACTCTCCATGGGCCTGATGACCGCCGACGAGGCCGAAGATACGTTTGACCTGGTGCAAGGTACCGACGGAAAGCTCGCCGTCGACCTGTCCGCTCTACGTGACGACCCTGCCGGCGAGCATGGAGAACATCCTCAGATCGAAGAGCGCCAGCCCGTGACGATCCCGCAGCAGACCGCGGCACCTGCCGCCGAGCGAGTCGATGCCGAAACCGGCGAACTGATCGACCGCAACGCGCAGCAGCAATCCGGCGACTCGCCCGGCTTCGCCGACGCCCACGCAGCGGTGCGCTCCGGCGACTACGACCTGGCGCGCGACCTCGCCCGCGGCCTGCCGGACGCACAGCGCCAGCAGATCGAAGCGGCCATCGCGAACCTGGATGACGGCGCACGGCAGCAGCAGGACGCACCTGCGCGCGGGCGTGCTCGCCAGCAGCGCGGCCAGGGCGGGCTTGGGCTCGACTGATCCATCAACGGGGATGCGGAGGGCGAGCATCTGCCAAGACGCATTCGCAAGAGTGTCCGGTCGCTAAGCGCATCCCCACCACCACCAAACCACCACGGAGCACTAAATGAACACCATCCAGTTCGAACTGGGCGGCGGGGCCTCGCTCGCCCTGCCCGCCCACATCGTCGCCCAGCGCCTCATCGAGAGCCTGCAGACCGCCCAGCAGCCTCCCAGCGCAGGACGCAGCAGGATCGGCGAATACCTCACCGGCCAGGGCGGCGTCTACGTCGGCGACATCCATGGCGACGACGGCGTGCTCTATGGGCTGGTCACGGCCCAGGAAGAGGACATCGGCAGTGCCACATGGGGGCCGAGCGGCGCGCTCGACCTCTCGCAGTGGGACGGTCTGAGCAACACCAACGCGCTGCGCGAATCGCCGGCCGCCAAACTGGCCAGCAACTACGAGCGAGACGGGCACTGCGATTTCTACCTGCCAGCGCGGCGTGAACTGATGGTCGCCTTGGCAAACGTGCCGCATCTCTTCGGCAAAGAGGGCTGGTACTGGAGCAGCACGCCGCGCGGCGATGACTACGCGTGGGCTGTGGATTTCGAGTACGGCCGCGTGCTCACCAGCCACCGGGACTACGAGTTCCGCGTCCGCCCCTTCCGCAGATTCACCCATTGACCCATTCGACCCTTTCAACCAAGGAGCACACCATGAGCGAAACCACCACCAGCACCACCCCGCCTGTCATCGGCCAGCCGTGGCCCGAACAGGGTGGGATTTTCATCGGCAGCCGCCTGATCGA
>NZ_SSOD01000033.1 GCF_004801305.1 Pseudothauera rhizosphaerae
CGGCGTTGAGCTGGATGGAGAAGCCGTTTTGCTGACCGAAGCCGAAGGTGACGCCGACCCCGGCGCTGCTGCTTTTGTTGGTGTTGCGCAGCGTGCTGGTGTTGGCCGCCGCTTGCAGGTGGATGTCCCGCTGCGCGGCGAGGGTGATCTCTTCGGAAATCAAATGACTACGACCCCTTTGATTCTTACAGACTTAGCTCGCGGATTGAATCGCCTCGGGAGTAACGCCGGTAAATCAGGCGTTGATGTCTTTCTGATAGATTGAAGGAAAACTGTGGATCGTAAGCAGGATTTTTACTAGGCTGTTCAAGTAAAGTTCAATTCTCGACAACGACCTCCTCATCAAACCTAACCCTAGCATCCCAGTACTCTTGATTTCCCCATGGCGCTCTAATCATGGTTGAGCCCCCGACCGATTCGTCTCAAAAATTGGTACTTTTGAAAGTAAATCACTCCACCCCTTTGATACTGCCAGTCCTTTCCGCTGCCTTAAAGCTCCATATCCATGAACAAGCTCCAATCTATTGTCCGTTTCCCATCTGAAACGAGCCAGACAAAGTATTCCGCCGCCCTGTTACGACTCTTAAATATCGCTATTGGCTTACGTTGCCCACGCTCCTCTGAATATATATAGAATTTGTCGTCCACCCTTTCAAACCCATATGGCTCTATATCTTTTGGCGAGTGGTATCGTGTTCCAGCTATTTCCCAATTCGGGCAATCTAGATCTTTGAGCGCTTCGTTTATTAGCAGGTAAACGCGTTCAATACTTCTTTCCACTGCATCGAACCTGGGGCTCGGGTGCCTCAGTGGGCGATTGAACCAGTTCTCTACATATTCTGGAACGGAAATTGTTTTCATATTCATTTCTGAATTTTAATTAGATATCCAGCATCAACCAGTTCTTGAATTGTCATTCCAGTACCCAGCGTAGTCTCAAACTGCACCCCCATTCCCTCTTTGCCAAACCATGGCGTAGCCCGGCTTTCTTCCACTTTAAATGATTTCATCACAATATACTCATCTCTGAGAGAAAGATCTGTCGCGTCTGGCAAAGCTCGTTGACTAACAGGAGTCCCTGAAGGCGCCAGGAAACTTGAGTTCTTTCCTGTTCCCCCATATCTATCCAACTTCTCACCAACATTGATTTCAATTATGCGCTCTGTACCGGGTACCTTACCGTTCTCCGGGGGCCATAAAGTTTTGCCCTCAGCGGTTTTCCAGCCAGCGCGCTCTGCTGCTGCAATCTTCTCCGCCAAATCTCCAAGCCGATTATCATCAGCGTGAATGGCAATCTCCTTCATACGCTCGGCCAACGCTTTAGCTTCAACCTTAGCCGCAGCAAGCTCATCAAGCTTCTGCCCCAGCTTGTTCACTGCCACCTTGCCGACACCAGCCGTACCGACCGTCACACCGGTGCCGAGCGCCACCAGATCGACCAGCGCCTCTCCCTGGACGGTGGGGTCGGAACTGTTAAGCCGCGCCTTCAGGTCAGCAGGCAAGTCCGCGATGCCTTGGGCGATGTCAATCAAGGTCTGGGTGGCGCCGTTTTCCACAACGGCCTGCACAGTCATGGCGGCAGCGCCCAGACCTACGACCACCAAGCCCGGCGGTGTCAGTTTGAGCAGCCCTTTGCCAACGCCTTGCAGGAATGGGTTGTCGGCTGTCTGTTGATATTCGAAGGCTTTGTTCAACACGCTGGCCCGTTCGGCCACATCAACGTCATTGCCGAACTGTCCGCGGTAGCTTTGTGCGGCGTACTGAATGGCCGTCGTCCACGCTTGGCAAGCGGGACTTGCCGGGCTTTGGCAGGCTTGTTCGATCTGCTGATCGCGCCAACCGTCCAGCCGGTCCAGTCGGTCGATTTCCATTTGCTTCTCTGCCCGGCAAGCGTCGTCGGTGCAGGCATTCTTTTCGTCCTTCAGACGCAGGCGGCGGGACGATTCCTCGTGGGTCAGGAAGTTGTTTGTCACCCCTACGAACGCAGTACTGGCCCCAGTGGCCGCCCCCTGGGTATCCCCGGCCAGCGTTCCGACCGCCGCGCCGGCCAGCGCGGCCCCCAGTTGCAGCAGGCTGTCGTGTCCGCCCTTGAGCCGGTCGTATTCCGCCTGGCGCTCGCTGCGTTCCTCCGCGCTCAGACTCGGGTCGGCGAGGTCGATCTGCGTGTAGTCGTAGCCGTTTTCCTTGAGGTAGGCGGACAGTTCCTTGGCGAGCAGTTCCTGTCCGGCGCCGGCCAGGGCACCCGCGGCGAGATTGCCGTCGCCCACCTTGGCCGAGATCAGCCCGACGAGACCATGCAGGGCGAGCTTCTGCGGCGAGCCTTCCTCCCAGTCGTACTTCTTTGCCAGGTCCCCCA
>NZ_SSOD01000034.1 GCF_004801305.1 Pseudothauera rhizosphaerae
CGTTGCGGTCGAGCACGAGCAGCGCGTCGTCGGCCTTCACCCAGCCCGTGCCGGTGCGGATGCCGTCGCCGTCGTGATCGAAGAGGATCGTGCCGTCGATGCCACGCGTTTCGATGCCGTCGCCGTCGAGGTCCAGGACAAGAGGGTCGACTCGGACGGGTTGCCAGGCGCGGGCGTTGCCGAAGAACGTATTTACGATACGATCAATCATCTCAAACAATGGGTCTAATTTATCCCCTATAGCATCACTCACGAAATCCCGGAACTCGTCTCCATACTCGTTACCAAGCCATGATCCAACAGCCGCACCTACTCCTGCCGCCACCACTACGGGCAGCAGCATCGACGCACTCGCACCGAAAACTGCAACACCGATAGCACCGCCAATCAATGCACCCAATTCTGCAACAAGGACTCCAGAGGCGCTTTTCGATAGTGCCGTCGTATCTCCCGTTTCTGCATAATCTTGCCACCCCTTATACATCCCGTACCCATCGGCTATCGGCCCTGCAAAGCGCCCGAGGTCTCCCAATTTCGGAACTGCACGACCAAGCGCATCATTCGATTCAGATATATGCCTTGTTAGATCGGACAACTTGGTCTCTGCCTGCCGGACTGGATCAGAAAGCGTTGAAGCCCGCTCATCAAAATAGTCAGCCCATTTTTCTGAAACTTTAGCAATTCCTTTTTCCCCATTTGCGATGGCATTATCACGAAACGCCTTTGCCCATGAAGCTGCTTCCTCGATAGCCTGCCTGTGTGCGTCTACAACTGCCTGATAGCGCGACGCCTCATCTAGGTAAAGAGAGGATGATCGCTCTGCAAGATTCGCATAAGCCCCGGACAATCCCGCCAGATAGGCCGAAGAAAGGCCGCTCCATGCATTGACAAGCGCCCCGATAGATGTGTTTTCATAATCACTCATTTTTTGCCTCCGAAGTCAACAAACCCAAAGAAAGCGTCGCGAAACAATTTCGGCAAAAACCCAACCCAAAAAACGATAAAAACCATAAATATCCACCCCCCAACACACAGACTGATGTAATTGTAGTTGAGCAGATATATAAGCCCGCTCCCTCGACTCACAACCATCGGGACGGATGGCTTTTCGCTAAAAAGCATCGTCCAGACAACCAACCCACCGAAAACCGATGCGGATATCACAATAACCAATAGTTTTAGCGGCGCCATGTCCGACCTTGGCGACTTCAGACCAGCCACGGCAAGTCGCAGAGCAAAATACGGGACAACAATCCAGAGCAAGACAAAGAACAATCTCCACGACAACGGATCAGGAGATGTAAACACAATCGATCCAATACCAGGGAATTTGTCGTCAACAGAACCAATAAACGACAAATATATTTCACTTCTGGTTAAACCGATCTTAGATGAAATAAAAGCCATCGCAGACAACAAAGCCGATGCAATGAACGTTCCTTTCATCATCCACCAAAATTCTTTCAAAGCCGGGTGAGATGAATTTACATATAGGCTTGGATTAAACTTCATAAAACGGCCCCACAATCAATAAAAAAGCCATTGTCATTTGAAATCTCAAGATCCCAAATGACACTGACCCAAACGGTCTATGTTGCTGAAGGCTTCGTAGATGAAGCTGAATTCCTCGGGATTGCGCTCGTCCAGGCTCTCGGCCATGCCCGAGGTGTCGGCCCAGGCATCGAGCAGTTGGTCCAGGATCGTCCAGCGCGCTTCCCGCGTGCTGGCCTGGGTGAAGTCTTCGAGCAGGCCGGCCAACTGCGGGGAGAGGCTGGCCG
>NZ_SSOD01000035.1 GCF_004801305.1 Pseudothauera rhizosphaerae
ACGGCTACGACTACAACGAAGCGGGGATCAGCCCGGAAGAAGCGGTCAAGCGCAAGGGCGAACACGACAGCCTGCTGCAACTGGGGGCCGCGCTGGCCGGCGCGGCGGTCGGCACGCTGGCCGGGGACACCCAAGGAGCGGCCACCGGGGCCAGTACGGCCTTCGTGGGGGTGACGAACAACTATCTGACCCACGAACAAATCAAACAGAAACAGGAGAGGCTTGCCGAAGCGGAGTCCGAGGAAGGCCGTCAAGCGATCGAGCAGGAATACGCCGATCTCGACGTCAGGCAAAGGGACGAGGCGGAAGCCTGCCTGCTGTCCGGCAACTGCAACAGCGTATTCCAGTCCGAATGGATCAAGACGGTGCTGGCCGATCTGAATGCCTCCTGCGCGCCACCGCGCATCTGCGGTCCGGACCAGAAAGCGAGCATTGCTGAATTGAGAGCGTTCTACGCGCAGGCCGAAGGTATTACCGCTGTCTATCCTCTGGAATCTTTGGTGGCCTTCACGGCTACGGGAGGCACGTTGACGTTCGGGCGTGTGGCCGTGGGCTCGGGGCTGGGCGGCGGGTTCGATGTGGCCGGGCAGACGTACAAGATTTACACAGGCCAACAGGACGAATATCGTTTCGCCCAAACCGTCATTGCCAGCGGTACGGGCGTTTGGGCCTATCCTCTGGCGGGCAAGTCCATTCTCGGCAACGCGGCACTCGGCGGTACGGTGGGCGGGACCAATACGGCGCTGACGAATTGGTGGTATGGGGAGAATAAGAGCGTGTCTGGCTCGACTTTTGAGGGGGCGTTTTTTGGTGGATCTGGGACGGTCATCGGCCGCTGGGCTTCTGGTCACTTGCAGAAAACCCAACCTCTATTCATCGGGAACAAGCCATACGATCCTTCGGTGCCGATCCTGTTGCAAAACGTCAGGCCGAATCCCTATCCGAACTATGCTGGACGTATTATTGAACAGGAAGTATCGAACATCCCCGCGTTCCGCGATTCAGAGCAAGGGGATGGAAAATGACGAAGAAATGTATTCTGCGCAGGCTTTATGAGTGGGATCCGGTTGGTCCGGGGAAATTTATGGATTGGACCACATATCCAGGCTGTTTTAGGGCTCTGTGCGTTTCAATTTTTTTGACATATGTTATGTGGAATTCACAAGAGGTTTTTAATTGGCTCCGTGGCCTACTAGGATTTTCCCTCCTTCCCATTGATGCGGGACGACAAAGCTGGACACGGCTGTGGACGGTCATCATTGGTGGAACAGGAATCCTGACCTCGATTGCGGCGCCGATCACGCTTTTCATCGAACGCCGCCGCGCCCGCAAGAGCGCAATCGGCCAATGGTATGACCGTCCCGATCTGACCCGTGAAGAGCTTTACGGAGACTCCCCCGAATTGCCGGAAGGCGAGCGCGAAGTTCGCTCTGGAATGTCAAAGCCGGAAGAATCAAAAGAGCCGAAATGACGTGCCTCCTCGACGCAGCCGGTAGCGCCCGGTCCCTCACCAACGCGGGGGCGCTCACCGTGATGGTCGGCCGCGACCTCACGGTGAGCGCCAGCATGGTAGTCAGCGATGAAGCCCTCGCGCTCACCGCCGTGCGCGACGTCATCCTCGACACCGCCCAGGACCTCCAGAACGAAACGCGCTACCGCAAAGAGTCCCGCTCGGGCTTCACTTCCTCGATGGGCAGCATCGGCTACGGCACCAGCTCGCTCCAGGAGAA
>NZ_SSOD01000036.1 GCF_004801305.1 Pseudothauera rhizosphaerae
TGCCCGGCGTTGAGCTGGATGGAGAAGCCGTTTTGCTGACCGAAGCCGAAGGTGACGCCGACCCCGGCGCTGCTGCTTTTGTTGGTGTTGCGCAGCGTGCTGGTGTTGGCCGCCGCTTGCAGGTGGAGGTCGCGCTGCGCGGTGAGGGTGATGTCTTCGGAAATCAAATGACTACGACCCCTTTGGCCTTTTAGATTGACACCACTATTTTGCAGAATACTCGCAGAGCGAAACTATTTCTTAATAAACCTATAAATCGACCAAAAGACCATCGCACCCCCAACAAGAACCATTTGCAGAAAAAAACCGTCATTTCCTTCAAAATCATACATATTAGAATTTCTACCAAATTCAAACAGTCCAATCACCATACAAACACCAACAACCAGACATACAGACAAAAAGCAAGCAGAAACCACTCTATACAACGACCTACCAAAGAAAATATTCTTTGCAAGACAATAGACTATATCAAAAAACAAAATAAACACAAAACCTGACAACGAATACCTGTATTCATCAATATTTACACATATCGCCCCTTTGCAAAGAGGAACCCCTTTATACAAGAAAACAGATAGCGCCAAAACCAATAGCGCCATGAGAATATTTAAAACAGTACGATATTTTTCGTTCACCAGCGTATCCTTTATTTATTCTATTCCTTAGCCATCCACCTACCACCTTGATAGAGCATATTGAGAGTAGCCCCAACACGACCGGCATTGGTTGTAGGAGCATTCGGATCCAAATTAAAGACACCCAATGTAAAGTCAGTTAGATTTTGTACATTTGCAGGGTTGGACACCCATATAGCAGCAGGAGATGTCCACGCGGCCAAGGCACTTGGCACTACATACTGCCGATACCCAAATTGCAGCAGTTGTGCCTCTGTCCGCGCTGCATGTACAGCAACTTGTCCAGCGGCACCAACTTTCTGTATTGCCGGCAACGCTGCATATCCGACCCAACGCAAGCCAGTTCCGGTTACACCCCCAGCCCCCAAAGTGAGCCATCCTTCGGACAAACTGGTCGATTGCCCGTAGTGCCAGTTGTTGAGCATCGTCTGCCGGTTGATGTCGTCCTGGCTGATGCCGGAGGTCAGCACCGGCGTGTTGTCCGCCATACCCAAGTGATCGGCATTGATGGCGGCCAAGTCACCCAGGCGGCGCAGGGAGATCATGCCGTAGTCCATATCACTGGCGGCCCATTGCAGCATCAGTTCGGCAAAGGCTGCATCCCTGTTCAGGGAGGGGTCGAGCAGTTCGTAGGGGTTACGGCTGTTGCTCAACGCAATCGCATCTTTTAGCAGAGCATCTTTACATTCGTTGTCGTTGCCACATTTGCGCAAATCTTGCAGTAGCTGATCGACTTCCTGGTGTTTGAGATAGTTGTTCGTCACCCCCACGAAGGCCGTACTGGCCCCAGTGGCCGCCCCCTGGGTATCCCCGGCCAGCGTGCCGACCGCCGCGCCGGCCAGCGCGGCCCCCAGTTGCAGCAGGCTGTCGTGT
>NZ_SSOD01000037.1 GCF_004801305.1 Pseudothauera rhizosphaerae
CCGCTTGTGTCTGCGATACCCCGTAGGATCGTGGGTGAGAGCGGCGGGTGGCAAGCTGCCAGGCCGGGGTGCGCAAAGCACGTGTGGGAGCCCAAGCTGCCACCCGCCTGCCTCTGGTTCAAGCCCGAACAGTTGATCGAGCCGACACTCGAATTTCACAAGCGTGGGCCAGGCCAGAGTCTCTCGTTGGCCATTCTACGAGGGTTTTGACCATGACGTGCTTGTGTCTGCGATACCCCGTAGGATCGTGGGTGAGAGCGGCGGGTGGCAAGCTGCCAGGCCGGGGTGCGCAAAGCACGTGTGGGAGCCCAAGCTGCCACCCGCCTGCCTCTGGTTCAAGCCCGAACAGTTGATCGAGCCGACACTCGAATTTCACAAGCGTGGGCCAGGCCAGAGTCTCTCGTTGGCCATTCTACGAGGGTTTTGACCATGACGTGCTGGGTGGGAATCGATGTGTCCAAGCGGACACTGGCAGTCTGGGTGGCGCCCGAGCAAGCGCAGTTCGAGGTGCCCAACTCGGACGCAGGCTATCGGCAATTGCTCGCGCGCCTTACCGACAGGGCGGTGCAGCGGATCGTGCTCGAGGCCACCGGAGGCTATGAGCGCGGGGTGATGAGCGCGCTGGGTGCGGCCGGTCTGCCGGTGCTGCGGATCAATCCGCGGCGCGCACGCGCCTTCGCCACCGCCTTGGGCAAACTGGCCAAGACCGACCCGATCGACGCGGCCGTGCTCGCGCGTATGGCGCAGGTCCTCGAGTCTCCGGCGGCCGTGAGCCCGTCGCCCGAACTCGAGGCCTTGCGCGATCTGGTGCAGCGGCGCGAGCAATTGGTGCAACACCGCGACGACGAGCGCCGGCGCCTGGTGCAGGCGCGCTCGGCGCTGGTACGCGACAGCCTGCTCGCGTGCATCGACCACCTCAAGGGGCAGATCGGCCAACTCGAGCGCGCCATTGCCCAGGCCGCACGCACCGCCGATGCCCAGCGCGCCAAGCAACTGGGCGCCATCGCCGGCATCGGCCCCGTCACCGTTTCGAGCCTGATCGCTTACCTGCCCGAGCTGGGCCGGCTGGACCGACGCCAGATCGCCGCGCTCGTCGGCCTGGCGCCCTACAACAACGACAGCGGCAAACACGCCGGCAAACGCCGCATCCAGGGCGGGCGCTCGGCCATCCGGCGCGTGCTCTACATGGCCGTGCTCTCGGTCATCCGCAAACACGATGACTTCAGGCGTCGCTACAACACGCTGTGCGAGCGCGGCAAGTGCCCCAAGGTCGCCCTCGTCGCCTGCATGCGCGTCCTCCTCATTCGTCTGAACGCCATGATCCGC
>NZ_SSOD01000038.1 GCF_004801305.1 Pseudothauera rhizosphaerae
GGAAGTGCTGAACAAATGCCCGCGGACCGATTTCGAGCGCGTATCAGTGACGGGCTTTCGACTTTGATGGCGTTTTTCGCTTCCGATCGGGTCGTCCTCGGGCTGTTGCCCTCCGTTTTTGCTCCTTGGTGCCCCATCAGGACGCACCTCGGGCCTGGAGCGCCAACAACGGTCGGCGCGCCAGGAACAGGTTGGCCAGCCCGAAGAGCGCGAACAGTTGCGCTTCGTTCTTCGCCAGCCCGCGGTAGCGCGTCTTCTTGTGTTTGAAGAGGTTCTTGACCACGTGGAACGGATGCTCGACCTTGGCGCGAATGCTCGCCTTCGCCCGCTCGAGCTTGTCGAGGAGTTTGCCGAGCCGGTTGGCCGGCAGCGCCTTGCGCTTGCTGCGTTTCATGGCGACGTGCCAAGTCGCCTTGTTGTCCCGGTTCTCTTTGCGCTTTTCGACGCCCTGGTAGCCCGCGTCGCCAAGGACCTCGGTCTCCTCGCCATGCAGCAGCTTGTGCGTCTGGCTCACGTCGCTTGTGTTGGCCGCCGTGGCCACCACCGCATGCACCAAGCCCGACTCAGCGTCGACGCCGATGTGCGCCTTCATCCCGAAGTACCACTGGTTACCCTTCTTCGTCTGGTGCATCTCGGGATCGCGCGCCTTGGCGCGGTTCTTGGTCGAAGGGGGCGCCGCGATGAGTGTCGCATCGACGATGGTGCCTTCACGCATCATCAAGCCTTTCTCGGCCAGGTGCGTCTTGATCACCTCGAAGATCTTGCACGTGAGCCCGTGCGTCTCCAGCAGGCGGCGAAACTTCAACAGCGTGGTCGCGTCCGGCGCCGCTTCCCGGGCCAGATCGACGCCGACGAAGCCGCGGATCGCCTGGCTGTCGTAGAGGGCGTCCTCGATCCCTTCGTCCGACAGCCCGAAGCACTGCTGAGCGACGTACATCCGCAGCATCCGTCCCACCCCGATCGGCGGCCGACCGCGGCCTTCGCCCTTCGGGTAGAACGGCTCGATTTCGGCCACCAGCGCCGACCACGGCGTCACCGCATCGATCTCAGCGAGGAACCGGTCGCGCCGCGTCTGCTTCTTCTTGGCGGCGTACTCCAACTCGGAAAAGCTCGATTGCATCGGCCCACGTCCTGTCATTCGAACACAGCCTCCATTATCTCAAGCGCATCTCTGTGCCGGGGCGCCGGCGGAGGAATAAATCAGCGATTCC
>NZ_SSOD01000039.1 GCF_004801305.1 Pseudothauera rhizosphaerae
CGGCCAGCCTCTCCCCGCAGTTGGCCGGCCTGCTCGAAGACTTCACCCAGGCCAGCACGCGGGAAGCGCGCTGGACGATCCTGGACCAACTGCTCGATGCCTGGGCCGACACCTCGGGCATGGCCGAAAGCCTGGACGAAAGGCAGCCGGGCCAGTTCGGATTCCTCTACCAGAGTATCGGCAATGTCACACGTAGCCTGATACCGGCCGAAGACCGGATCGACATCCAGCAAAGCGGCTACGTGCCGGACGCGGAAAACGAGCTGCTGACGCAGGAATTCCGGAACGCCGTGGCCGCATGGAGCACCAAGATCCACGTGCTCGAAGCGTTCAACGGGCAATACTTCTTCGACCTGCCCGAGACGGCCGGCGGGGCGCTCAAAGCCGGCGTGCGTGGGCTGTCGGAGGGTTCGTCGGGCGGCGGCTCGATTCTGCTGGGCTGGCCGGAACGGGTGCTCCTGGTGTCGTACTCCCAGGGGCAACTGGATTTCCTGCAGCAAGGGTATGACGCGCTCAAGCAATCGGTGTATGAGGCGCTGGCCGTGCAGGGGCATCTGCAAACCTATCTGGACGCCGTGCAGCTCACGATAGGCGAAGACGGGATCGAGTTCGATTTCACGGCCATGGAAGCGATGCTCGACGAAGCGTATGCCAACGACCCGGCCAACGGATTGCTCGGTCTGGTCGAACTGCAAAAATACCAGGGCGATGCGTTGGCTTCGCTGGGGTGGAGCGGCGCCGAGCGGATCGTGGCATGGGCGGGCGAAGTGCCGCTCGATGCGGGCACACAGGCTCACCTCAAAGCGCTGGGGCTGATTGTCGGTTCGGGGCGGATTGCCGGAACGGCGGACGGGGACGAGATTTTCGGGCAGGGCGGGAACGACTCGATCAGTGCCGGCAGCGGAAATGACCACCTGTACGGCGGCGAAGGCAACGACACGCTGTACGGGGAAGCCGGTGACGACGTGCTCGATGGCGGGGCCGGCAACGACCATTTGTACGGGGCCGCGGGCAACGACACCTATTTGTTCGGGCATGGCGACGGCCAGGACACGATCGGTTCGGACCGCGACACGTCCTCGACCAAGCACAACGTGCTGC
>NZ_SSOD01000040.1 GCF_004801305.1 Pseudothauera rhizosphaerae
GTGCGCGGCATGGTGAGCCTGTATGAACCCGACTCCGGGCGCATCTTCATCCACCGCAGCGTCGGCCTCACCGAGGAGGAGGCCGCCCGCGGCATCTACGCCCCCGGCGAGGGCATCATCGGCCGCGTGGTCGAGACCGGCCAGCCCATCGTGGTGCCGCGCATCTCCGAGGAGCCGGCGTTCCTCAACCGCACCGCCACCCAGCGCGACGACCGGCGCCTCTCTTTCCTGTGCGTACCCATCATGCGCGGCAAGAAGGTCATGGGCACCATCAGCGCCGAGCGCCCCTACGACAACCGCCAGCTCCTGAAGCTCGACGCCGAGATCCTCTCCATCCTCGCCGCGGCCACCGCCCAGGCCGTGGAACTGCACCTGCTGGAACACGTCCACAACGCCGCCCTCGAGAACGAGAACCGGCGCCTGCGCCAGGCCCTGGAAAGCCGCTTCAAGCCCTCCAACATCATCGGCAACTCCAAGGCCATGCAGGAGGTGTATCGGTTGATCGAGAAGGTCACCCGCTCCAAGACCACGGTGCTGATCCTGGGGGAAAGCGGGGTGGGCAAGGAGCTGGTGGCGAGCGCCATCCACTACAACAGCCCCAACGCCTCCGGCCCCTTCGTCAAGTTCAACTGTGCGGCGCTGCCCGAGAGCGTGATCGAGAGCGAACTCTTCGGCCACGAGCGCGGCTCCTTCACCGGCGCGGTCAATCGGCGCCAGGGGCGCTTCGAGGAGGCCGACGGGGGCACCATCTTCCTCGACGAGGTGGGCGAGCTGTCGCTGCCCATGCAGGCCAAGCTCCTGCGCGTGCTGCAGGAGAAGAGCTTCGAGCGGGTGGGGGGCAACGCCACGATCCAGGTGGATCTGCGCATCCTGGCGGCCACCAACCGGGACCTGCGGGC
>NZ_SSOD01000041.1 GCF_004801305.1 Pseudothauera rhizosphaerae
GTGGCCGCCTTCAGGCTGGCGTTGTCGTGTTCAGCAATGACCAGGATCGCCATCTCAGATCACCTTCGCTTCGTTCTTGAGTTTGTCGATGAGTTGCGCCACGTCGGCCACGCGTACGCCGGCGCTGCGCTTGGGCGGCTCGCTGACCTGGACGGTCGTCAGGCGCGGAGCGACGTCCACGCCCAGATCGGCCGGCTTCACGGTGTCGAGGGGCTTTTTCTTGGCTTTCATGATGTTGGGCAGGGTGGCGTAGCGCGGTTCGTTCAGGCGCAGGTCGGTGGTGATCACCGCGGGCAGCTTGAGTTCGATGGTTTCCAGGCCGCCGTCGATTTCGCGCGTCACGCTCGCCTTGCCGTCGGCCAGGGTCACCTTGGAGGCGAAGGTGGCCTGCGGCCAGCCCAGCAGGGCGGCGAGCATCTGCCCGGTCTGGTTGGCGTCGTCGTCAATGGCCTGTTTGCCGCAGATCACTACCTGGGGGCCTTCCTGGTCGGCCAGGGCCTTGAGCAGCTTGGCCACGGCCAGGGGCTGCAGTTCGACGTCGGTTTCCACCAGGATGCCCCGGTCGGCGCCGATGGCCATGGCCGCGCGCAGGGTTTCCTGGCAGGCGCCCACGCCGCAGCTCACCGCCACCACTTCGCTGGCCACCCCCGCTTCCTTGAGACGTACCGCTTCTTCCACCGCGATCTCGTCGAAGGGATTCATGCTCATCTTGACGTTGGCAATGTCCACGCCCGTGCCGTCGCCCTTGACCCGCACCTTGACGTTGTAATCGACCACGCGCTTGACTGGAACCAGTATCTTCAAAGCC
>NZ_SSOD01000042.1 GCF_004801305.1 Pseudothauera rhizosphaerae
ACCGGCACGGGCTGGGTGAAGGCCGACGACGCGCTGCTCGTGCTCGACCGCAACGGCAACGGCAGCATCGATTCCGGCGCCGAACTCTTCGGCGTCGATACCGTGCTCTCCAACGGCACCAAAGCCGCCAACGGCTTTGCCGCGCTCAAGGACCTGGACGGCAACGGCGACAACCTCTTCAACGCGGCGGATGCGCAATTCGCCCACGTGCGCCTGTGGCGCGACCTGAACCAGAACGGCGTGTCCGACGAAGGCGAACTGATCTCGCTGGCCGAGGCGGGCATCGCCAGCATTTCTCTCAATGCCACCAACGCCAACAAGACCCTCGCCGGCGGCAACGTGCAGACCGCCACGGCCAGTTTTACCCGCACGGACGGCAGCACCGGCGAAGCCGGCGACGTGAGCCTGGGCACGGCGGGCAACCTGGAATTCGCCAGCAACCCCTTCTACCGGGAATTCACCGACACGGTACCCATCACCGAACAGGCCGCGGCCCTGCCGGACATGGTGGGCTCGGGCCGGGTGCGCGACCTGCGCGAAGCGGCCAGCCTCTCCCCGCAGTTGGCCGGCCTGCTCGAAGACTTCACCCAGGCCAGCACGCGGGAAGCGCGCTGGACGATCCTGGACCAACTGCTCGATGCCTGGGCCGACACCTCGGGCATGGCCGA
>NZ_SSOD01000043.1 GCF_004801305.1 Pseudothauera rhizosphaerae
CCAAACAAATACCTTCCGAGTGATCTGCAAACAAGGCGAGAACAACAAGGTGCGGACTGGCCAGACTACAAACGGTCACTCTTGCAGCGCTTCAGTGGCTGCGGACCCTGATGAAGGACGCACGCGGAGAACCCATTCGTTAGCCGGCGCTGATGCAGCCGCCCTTGAATTAATCGGTCACGCCCCGCGCAGGTCCAGACCTGTTGTCATCAACGCTTGCCGTCACACGGCGGTCAAATCAGTTCTTTCTGAACGGTTGCGGGTTGGTGCTCGTTAGGCAATAAACACCGGAGAGAACTGTGCTTACTAAAGACCAAGCAAATACTGTAGCGGAATCTTTGCTTCAAATGAACAAGGAGCAACCACACCGGGGTAGCACCACTCCGCCCGTTCGGAAGTGGGCGCCGCTCGGTATGGTGCTAGGGAATCGCTGATTTATTCCTCCGCCGGCGCCCCGGCACAGAGATGCGCTTGAGATAATGGAGGCTGTGTTCGAATGACAGGACGTGGGCCGATGCAATCGAGCTTTTCCGAGTTGGAGTACGC
>NZ_SSOD01000044.1 GCF_004801305.1 Pseudothauera rhizosphaerae
ACGGCTTCTCCATCCAGCTCAACGCCGGGCAGGCCAAAGGCCGGGCCAACGGCACGGAAACCGTGTGGGACAACACCCTCATCACCGCCACCGACACCCTCACGGTCACCTCCGGAAGAGACACCACGCTGCAGGGCGCGCAACTGGCGGGCGACACCGTGCTCATGAACATCGGCGGCGATCTGCTCATCGAAACGCTGCAGGACGTGAGCCGCTACACCAGCAAGCAATCGAGCTCGGGGCTCGACCTCTCCCTGTGCATCCCGCCGATCTGCTACGGCTCCTTCGTCCAGTCCGCCGCCTACACCA
>NZ_SSOD01000045.1 GCF_004801305.1 Pseudothauera rhizosphaerae
TGGTGTAGGCGGCGGACTGGACGAAGGAGCCGTAGCAGATCGGCGGGATGCACAGGGAGAGGTCGAGCCCCGAGCTCGATTGCTTGCTGGTGTAGCGGCTCACGTCCTGCAGCGTTTCGATGAGCAGGTCGCCGCCGATGTTCATGAGCACGGTGTCGCCCGCGAGCTGCGCGCCCTTCAGGGTGGTGTCTCTTCCGGAGGTGACCGTGAGGGTGTCGGTGGCGGTGATGAGGGTGTTGTCCCACACGGTTTCCGTGCCGTTGGCCCGGCCTTTGGCCTGCCCGGCGTTGAGCTGGATGGAGAAGCCGTGGCTGCGTTCGCAGCACGGCCGGCCGAGAGGAGGGAGACGGGGCGACGGATATGCCGTCGGCGGGCTACGCCCGCGAAGGGTTAAAGCGACGAAGCGATGACGCTGCGGAAGGGGCGGACGCGGAACTCGCCGTACCGGCGGGTGAAGCTCACGTCGCCGTCCTCGAAACCCACAGCCCACGGCCAGCCGTGATGGAACGAGCGCGACCAGTAGATGCTGTCCAGACCGCCGGTCTGCACGAAGTGCTCGCGGGCCGTGACCCAGGCCAGCATCAGGTCTTCCTGCTCGGCCGAGAAGCGCGCCACGAAGTGGTCGGCCAGGGCCACGATGTCCCCGCCCCGTTCCCGCAGCGGCGGGATGGTGATCGGGAACACGTTGAGCCGGTAGTAGAGGTCCTCCCGGAAGCGCCCCTCCGCGACCATGGCCCGCAGGTCCCGGTTGGTGGCCGCCAGGATGCGCAGATCCACCTGGATCGTGGCGTTGCCCCCCACCCGCTCGAAGCTCTTCTCCTGCAGCACGCGCAGGAGCTTGGCCTGCATGGGCAGCGACAAGCGCGCCACGAAGTGGTCGGCCAGGGCCACGATGTCCCCGCCCCGTTCCCGCAGCGGCGGGATGGTGATCGGGAACACGTTGAGCCGGTAGTAGAGGTCCTCCCGGAAGCGCCCCTCCGCGACCATCGCCCGCAGGTCCCGGTTGGTGGCCGCCAGGATGCGCAGATCCACCTGGATCGTGGCGTTGCCCCCCACCCGCTCGAAGCTCTTCTCCTGCAGCACGCGCAGGAGCTTGGCCTGCATGGGCAGCGACATGACCCATTCGACCCTTTCAACCAAGGAGCACACCATGAGCGAAACCACCACCAGCACCACCCCGCCTGTCATCGGCCAGCCGTGGCCCGAACAGGGTGGGATTTTCATCGGCAGCCGCCTGATCGATGGCCAGGTCCATCACATCATCACGCCGGCCGGCATCGAGCACGACCGGCGGGCCGACTTCGACCAGATCG